>CAWKKN010000004.1:0-234587 GCA_963850315.1 uncultured Actinomycetes bacterium | reverse complement strand
GTCGGCCGGCCGTGGGCAGGCACTGCCCCCTCACCGGCCTTGTTGTGCTACTCGTCGCAGGTGAGTGGCGGCGAACCGCTCTTCACCCGTTGACGGGATAAAGGCACTGGCTTTTGTCACACTGTTCAGTTCTCAAGGTGCGACAGCGAACCCGACGCCACCCCGGGCTCGGTTGCTGGACCGCGCAGAGGTGATTCGGCGCCGGCAACTAGATAGTAGCAGCACCGCCGAGGCCGTCAACTTGAGCGTCCTCAGCTCAGGGAGAGGCGAACGAACCTGCGCCGGCCCACCTGGAGCACTCCACCCTGGAGATCCTCGGGCGCCAACTCGGCGTCGGGATCGCGGAGCACCTCACCGTTCAGGCGCACGCCGCCTTGGGCCACGGCGCGCGCGCCTCCCCGCTCGAGGTCGCCAGGCCCGTATCACGAGCAGCCGCGGCAGCCATACGCGACCCTCGGAGAACGTATCCGGCGGCACGGTCATCTGCGGGGCGTCCGCGGGCACCTCACCCTGCTTGTGCACCAGATCGAACCGTCGCTCCGCCCTCTGCCGGCGCCGGGTCCGGAATACAGATCCACGATCGCACGCGCCATCCGTCGCTTCTCGTCGTTGGGGTGCAGGGAGCCCTCAGCGAGGCCCGCCTCGACGACATCCACCTCGGCCGAGGCGAGCGCGCTGCAGAGCCGAAGGTACTTCACGATCAGCTCGTCCGGGATCGACATCAGCTTGCCGAACTGCTGGTCGGGCGATTCGCTGAGGCCCACCCAGTTGTCGAAAGACTTCGACATCTTCCGCACGCCGTCCGTTCCCTCCAGGAGCGGGACCGTGACGACCACCTGGGGGGACATGTCGTGCGCCCGCTGGACCTCGCGACCCATCAGCAGGTTGAAGGTCTGATCGGTCCCACCCAGCTCCACATCGGCCTCGACGGCGACGGAGTCATAGCCCTGGAACAGGGGGTAGAGGAACTCCACGACACTGATCGGCCTGCCGGCCTCATAGCGCGTCTTGAAGTCCTCCCGCTCCAGCATCTGCGCGACGGTGGCGGTGCTGGCCAGGCGGATCAGGCTGCCCATGTCCATCGTGCCCAGCCACTCGGCGTTGTGGCGCAGCTCGGCGCTGTCGACGTCGATGACCTTGCCCGCCTGCTCGAATACGTTCGCCCGTTCGTCTCAAGCTCCTCGGGCGTCAGCATGGAACGAACGTCCGAGCGTCCTGAGGGGTCGCCGATGCGGCCGGTGAAGTCCCCGATGATGAGCACCGCGGTGTGCCCCGCATCCTGGAACTGACGGAGCTTCCGCAGCACGACCGCATGACCGAGCGTGAGGTCCGGACGGCTGGGATCGACGCCAAGCTTGACGCGCAACGGCCGGGCGAGACCCAGCTTGGCCTCGAGCTCGCCTCGCGGAACGATGTCGACCGTCCCGCTGCGCAAGGTCGCGAGGGGGTCGGCGCTCTCGGCGGCGGTCATGGCGTGGCGGATGCTACCAGCGCAGATACCGAGGACGGCCGGGTACCAGGGGTATGCTCCGCGCGATGAGGCGCCGGGCTCTTCCCCTCCCAGCGTGCGCGGTGCTGTTCGCGCTCGTGGCCGCCGCCTGCGGGCTGCCGCGGCTGAGCGACTACCACCGGCGTCCGCTCGAACAGACCACCTTCGTCTACGCCGCGGACGGCTCCCTCATCACGACCCTGCACGCCAGCGAGGATCGAGTCGTCCTCACCTACGCTCAGATGCCGCAGTCGATCCGCGATGCGGCCGTCGCGATCGAGGACCGTCGCTTCTATCTCCACCACGGGTTCGATCTTCGGGCGATCGCGCGGGCCGCCGTCGACGATGCGGCGGCCGGTCAAGCGGTGGAAGGTGGCTCCACCATCACCCAGCAGCTCGTGAAGAACCTCTACGTCGGGGGCGCCCTCACGCTTCGTCGCAAGATCGACGAGGCCGCCCTCGCCTGGCAGTTGGAAGATCGGCTGTCGAAGGACCAGATCCTGACGAAGTACCTGAACACGGTCTACCTGGGCGAGGGGGCCTATGGCGTCCAGGCAGCCGCCGAGACCTACTTCGCGAGGAACGCGAAGGATCTGTCGCTCGCGGAGTCTGCGATGCTCGCCGGACTCATCACCTCGCCGAACCACTTCGATCCCTACCTGAACCCGACCTCGGCCCTCGGACGTCGCAACGTCGTGCTCCGGCTCATGCACCAACAGGGGTACATCGGCCGCGCGAGCGAGCTCGCCGCCCAGAGCCGACCCTTGGCGGTGCAACGTCGTCCGACGGCGATCACCCGCTATCCCGATCCGTACTTCATGGACTACTTCGAGCGCTGGTTCCTCGCCAACCCGGCGTTCGGGCGAACGTACGGCGACCGCAAGCAGCTGCTGTTCACGGGTGGCCTGCGCGTGCAGACCACGCTCGATCCCACCCTGCAACGCGAGGCGGCATCGGCGGTGCGGTCCGTGCTCGCATATCGGGGCGACCCCGACGCCGCGATGACCGCGATCGATCCCACGACCGGCTACGTGCGCGCGATGATCGGCGGCAAGGATGCGAACTACTGGTCGGGCAAGGACGCGGGCCGCGTCAACCTCGCCACGGGGGCCGGCGGGTCGGGCCGCCAGACGGGCTCGGCCTTCAAGCCCTTCGCCCTCGTCACCGCCCTCGAGCGCGGCATCTCCCCCAGCACCATCTACCCCGCGCCGGCGTCGATCGACATCCTCGAGCCCGGCGGCGTGATCTGGCCGGTCACGAACGCAGAGGGCAACGGCTACGGCAGCATGAGTCTGGAAGACGCCACGATCTATTCGGTCAACACCGTCTACGCGCAGGTGATCCACGAGCTCGGCGCAGCGAACGTCGTCGCGACCGCGCAGCGGATGGGCCTTCGCTGCTGCACCAACGTCGGCGAGCCGAAGACGCCGCTGCACCCCTTCGACTCCGCGGTCCTGGGGACGAACGAGGTCAACTCGCTGGAGATGGCATCGGCCTACGGGACGCTCGCGACCGGCGGGCAGCACGTAGAGCCGGTGCCGGCCGTGAGCATCTCCGACGCGGAAGGAGACGTCGTCTGGCAGGCTCATCCCGATCCTCAGCAGGTCATCGACCCGAAGATCGCGTCGGTCGCCGACGGCATCCTGCGCAACGTCGTCCTGTACGGGACCGGGAAGGCCGCGAACATCGGGCGGCCCCAGATCGGCAAGACGGGTACCGCGCAGGACTTCGCGAACGCCTGGTTCATCGGGGCCGTGCCGCAGCTCGTGACGGCCGTCTGGGTGGGCTTTCACCAGGGCAACATCGACATGGTCCCACCCACGACCCGCATCGCCGTCTACGGCGGCACGTGGCCCGCCGACATCTGGCGCCTGTTCATGCTTCGTGCGACGGCCGGGATGCCCCCGAGTCCGTTCCCCGTACCGCAGGTTGGATACGTGAGCGAAGCCGTCGACGTGACCCAGGACCCGTACTGCCTGCCGAACCGTTACACCCTGCCGATCAACATCCGAACGATGCAGTTCTTCCAAGGCACCCAGCCGACGAAGGTGTGCACGACGCCCACCGCCTCTCAGCCGCTGATCCTCCCGTCGGTGATCGGGCTCCGCACGAGGGGTGCGATCTCGGTGCTGGAGCGGGCGGGGTTCAACGTGCAGGTGGGCGAGATGACGTCCAACCAGCTCCCGGGGACCGTCGTGTACCAGACGCCATCGGCGGGCACCACGGCACCGTCCTCCTCCACGGTGCGGATCACGGTCGCTCGGGCGCCCGCCGCTTCCGGCTAGGAGGGCCCGGCCGGCCGCGAGAGACGAACGGATCGTCGCGGACCCGGAAGCGCCACGGGCGCTCGAGCCCCACCCGTACCCCGACGCGCGTCCCGGCAAGGATCTCTGCGGAGCTCGCCGGCGTCCCGTGCTCGATCCACACGTTCGCGCCCCGGACGAGGTCCGATCCGTCGTCGGCTCGCGTCACGTCGAAGGCCTGGCAGAGTTTCCCCGGCCCCGAGCAGAGGTCCGTGAGCCCCGTGCGTCCCCGTCGCGCGGCCATCTCCGCCGATCCCTCGAGCGGCTCGACGGCGCGCAGCAGGACCGCGCTCGCCAGACCGGTCTCCCGCGTCACGACGTTCATCATCCAGTGGTTGCCGTAGGTGAAGTACACGTACAACCGCCCGGGCGGTCCGAACATCGTGTCGTTGAAGGCGCTGCGGGGACGGGTCCCATGGCTGGCCGGATCTCCCGGCTCGTAGGCCTCCACCTCGACGATGCGTCCTGCCAACCGGGTCCCCTCCGGCAGGCGGCGCGCGAGGGTGCGTCCCAGGAGCGCCGGCGCGACCTCGACCGCGGGGCGGGCGAAGAACGAGCGCGACAGCCGCCGGCGACTCAGACTCGGCGTCCTTTGCGCAGGAACCGCTGCAGCTGCTTGAGGGGCCAAGCGTTGATCACGTCGTCCTTGCCGAGCCACCCCCGCTGCGCGGTGGCGACGCCGAACCGTACGAACGGCAGATGGACCGGTGCGTGAGCGTCCGTGTCGATCGCGAATCGCACCCCGAGACGGCGGGCCCACAGGATGTGCTCGTCCTTCAGGTCGAGCCGATCCGGATGGGAGTTGATCTCCATCGCCGTGCCGGTCCGCGCCGCGGCCTCGAACACCGCCTGAAGATCGAGGTCGATCGGCGGGCGGGATCCGATCTTGCGCCCGGTGAGGTGGCCGATCACGTTCACGTAGGGGTGTTCGATCGCGCGGATCACCCGCCGGGTCTGCTCGTCCCTGGGAAGGGTGAAGTAGGAGTGCACGGACGCCACGGTGAGATCGAACCCGGACAGGAAGTCCTCGTCCCAGTCGACGGTCCCATCGATGGCGATGTTCAGCTCGGTCCCGTGGAGGAGGCGCATCCGGGGGAATCGTCGGTTGCAGCGCCGCCAGCTCGCGGCGCTGCGCGAGGATCTTGCGGTCGGTCATGCGCTGCATCGCGAGGTTCGGAGCGTGGTCGGTGACAGCGTAATAGGCGAAGCGGTACCCGGCGGCCGTCGAGACCATCTCCTCCAACGATGCGAGGCCGTCGGTGAGGTTCGTGTGCGTGTGGAGGTCTCCGCGGAGTTGCCTGGGTTCCAGTAGCTCCGGCAACTCGCCGGAGAGGGCCGCCTCCACCTCGCCACGGTCCTCCCGCAGGGTGGGCGGGACGAACGCCATGCCGAGCCGCTCGTAGACGTCTCCTTCGGTCTCGGCGGCCAGCAGCTTGCCGGTCTTCGCTCGATACAGGCCGTACTCGTTGAGCTTGAGCCCCTTGCGGACCGCCATCTCCCGGATCCGGACGTTGTGCGGCTTGGAGCCCGTGAAGTAGATCATCGCGGCGCCCCACGCCTCGATCGGAACCACCCGAAGATCCACCTGAAGCCCTCGGTCCGTCAAGATCGAGGACTTCGTATCGCCGCGGGCGAGCACCCGCGTCACGAGCGGGAGCGCCGTGAAGCGCTCCATGATCGGCCCCGGCTGGGTCGAGGCCACCAGGAGATCCACGTCGCCGACGGTCTCGCACATGCGCCGCAGGGACCCGGCGAACGCCGAGCGGGCGACCTGCCGCATCGGATCGAGCTCGGCCAGCAGCGTCTCCGCGACGTCGAGCGCCACGTTCAGCTGCACGCGGCCGCCCGCAGCCGAGAGCTGCTGGATCCCCCGGGCGATGTTGTCCTGCGTCTTCGCCCCGAACCCCTTGAGCCCCGCGATCCGGTCGTCCTCGACCGCGGCGGCGAGGTCATCGACGGATGCGAGCCCAAGCTCCTCGTACAGCGCCATCGCCTTCTTCGGCCCGAGCCCGGGCACCGACATCATCTCCCGGACGCCCTGGAGGGATCCGCGCGCGCAGCTCCTCCAGCTCGGGCACCGACCCGGTCGTGAGCAGGGCGTGGATCTTCTCCCCGATGGACTTGCCCACTCCGGGGATCTGCAGGATCTCCTTCACGTCCATCCCCTGGATGTCGGCCGGGTAGCCACCGACGGCGCGGGCCGCCTTCTCGTACGCGCGGGGCTTGAACGGATCTCGAGCTGAGGATGGACAGGAGATCCGCGTACTCCAGCAGGACCGCCTCGACGTCGTCGTTGGATCGCGGCACCCGGGCCCGCCTACGCGAGATCGAACAACCGGAGCAGGAGCGCCTTCTGCGCGTGCAGTCGATTCTCGGCCTGATCCCAGACCGCCGAGCTCGGGCCGTCGATGACCTCGGCTGTGATCTCCTGCCCTCGGTGAGCCGGCAGGCAATGCATCACCACGACGTCGCTCTTCGCGAGGTCAAGGAGCTTCTGGTTCAGCTGGTACGCCGGGAACAGGAGGAGTCGCTCCTCGGACTCGGCCTCTTGTCCCATGCTCGCCCAGACATCGGTGTACAAGACGCTGGCGCTCCGTGGCCGCGGCCTGGGGGTCGTACGTCACCTCGACCGCGCCCCCCGTCTCCGCCGCGATCTCCTCGGCGCGATGCACGACCTGGGGATCGGTTCGAATCCGGGTGGCGTCGCGACGCGTACCTCCATCCCGGCCTTCGCGCCCGCAAGGAGCAGCGAGTGCGCCACGTTGTTGCCGTCGCCCAGATAGGTGAGCACGTGTCCCCCCGGCCCGCCGAGTCGCTCCCGGACCGTTAGGAGGTCGGCGAGCGCCTGGCACGGGTGCTCGAAGTCCGACAGCGAGTTCACGACCGGGATCGTGGCGGCCTCCGCGAGCATCTCCAGACGCTCCTGCTCGAACGTGCGCAGGACGATGCCGTCGACGTAGCGGCTGAGCACCCGGCCCGTGTCCTCGATCGTCTCGCCGCGGCCGAGCTGCAGCTCCGAGCTGCTCAGCACGACCGGATGCGCCCCCAGTTGCACGACGCCTACCTCGAACGACACGCGGGTACGGGTCGACGGCTTCTCGAAGATCAGCGCGATCGTCTTGCCCGCAAGGGAACCGGCGTAGGTTCCGGGGTCCTCCTTCACCTTCGCCGACAGCGCCAGCAGGTCCTCGAGCTCGCGGGGGAAAGATCGTCGACGGAGAGATAGTCGTCCACTAGGAGCCGGAGTCTAGTGTTCTGCTATCCGGCGCGCAGCACCCCGCCGAAGTCGTCCCGGATCCTCGTCACGATCCGCTCCACCACCGGATCGGTCTCCTCGCCGGTCAGGGTGCGATCGGGTGCCCGGAACTCGAGCGCGAACGCGAGGCTCTTCGTCCCCCCGGGCAGCGGATCACCTTGGAAGACGTCGAACAGCTCGCACGCGGACAGGAGCTCGCCTGCCGCGTCCTCCAGGGCGGTCTGCACGTCGCCGGCGGGCACGTCCTCTGGAACGATGAAGGCCAGGTCGCGGCGGACCGGCGGCAGCCGCGGCACCTCTTTGAACGTGAACTCCTTCCGCGTGGCGCCCATCAGCGCCTCCACTTCCAGCTCCGCGACGGCGACGCGGCCCTCCAGCTCCAGCCGGGCCGCGATGCGAGGATGCAGCTCTCCCACCACGCCCGCGCGCTCGCCCCCCACGAGCACGAACGCGGAACGGCCGGGATGGAACGGGTCGCCCAAGGATCCGCCGAGGCTCCATCCGAGGACGCCCACCTCCGCCATCAGCGCCTCGACGACGCCCTTCGCGTCCAAGACGTCGAGCCGCCGCCCATCCGCGGACCACCCTCCTGCGGCAGATCCGTTCAACAGCAGGGCCACCTTCTGTCGCTCCTGAACGGGGTCGCCGACGCGGAACACCGTGCCGATCTCGAAGATGGCGACCGTCTCGGAGCCGCGACGCTGGTTCACCGCCAGGGCACGCAGCAGCCCCGGCGTGAGCCGGGTCCGCAGGAACCCCTCCTCCGCCGCCATCGGGTTCGCGACCGCGATGCCGTCGGTATCCCCCGTGAGTGCGAGATCCTCAGCCGAGGCGAAGGACAGGAGCTTCACCTCCCGCAGGCCCGCGCGGACGAGCGCCTCCCGGACGCGCTCTCGGAACGCGTACGGCGGGGGCACGCCCCCCGCCCGGCCCCCGGAGGGCACGGAGGAACCGATGCGGTCGTATCCCTGCATCCGCGCGACCTCTTCGATGAGGTCGACTTCCCGCTCGAGGTCGACGCGGTAGCCGGGCACCTCCACATCGATACGCTCTCCGTCCCGCCGGTGCGCGAGACCGAGGCTCTCGAAGACGGCCGTGGCGTCGGT
Organism: uncultured Actinomycetes bacterium; assembly: GCA_963850315.1. Classification (GTDB taxonomy): domain Bacteria; phylum Actinomycetota; class UBA4738; order UBA4738; family HRBIN12; genus JAOUEA01. Next base: position 226,433 of record CAWKKN010000004.1, on the reverse strand, counting down.
GGCCCCCACGTCGTAGCCGAGCAGACGGCTGGCGCGGGACGGACGCATCGAGACCCAGCGCCGCGGGGGCGGTCCACCGTCTCGAACCACGCCGCGCAAGGCCCCGCCGCCCGCCCAGGCGACGATCAGGGCGGCGCATCGGGCGGCGCCGCGTTCGAGCCCCTCCGGATCCGTGCCGCGCTCGAACCGGTGGGAGGCTTCTGTGTCCAACCGCAACCGCCTGGCCGTGCGAAGGACCCCGGTCCGGGTGAAGTAGGCAGATTCCAACAGGATGTCGGTGGTGCGCTCCGAGACCTCCGAGCTGTTTCCGCCCATCACGCCCGCGATCGCGACGGGTCTCTCCACGTCGCAGATCAGCAGGTCCTCGGCGGTGAGGATCCGATCCATGTCGTCGAGCGTGGTCAGTCGTTCTCCCTCGGTGGCATACCGGACCACGATGCCGGGTCCGGCGAGCCGGTCCAAGTCGAACGCGTGCAGCGGTTGCCCGAGCTCCAACATGGCGTAGTTGGTGGCGTCCACGACGTTCGACACCGGGCGCATCCCCGACGCCGTGAGCCGGGCCTGGACCCGCAGAGGGCTCTGCCCCGTGGCGTCGACGTCACGGATCACCCTCGCGAGGTAGTCGGGACACCCCCCGGTCGCCTGCGTGCGCACGGTGGCGACCGAGCTCGCGGCCTCCTCGCGCTCCTCAAGCTGCGGGTTCGCATCGATGAGCGGCACCCCGGTCGCGGCGGCGACCTCGCGGGCCACGCCCAGGACGCTCAGGAAGTCGGGCCGGTTCGGTTCGACCTCGATGTCGAGCACCGCGTCGTCCAGACCCAGCCCCGCCTTGAGATCCGCGCCGATCGGAAGGCCCTCGTCGTTCAGCGTGAGGATGCCGGTGTGGACGTCCGCGATGCGGAGCTCCTGGGGCGAGCACAACATGCCGTTGGACATGACGCCGCGGAGCGCGCGGGGCGCGAGCGGTTCGGAGAGCACCGGCACACGCGCCCCGGGCTTTGCCCACGGCACGAGATCCCCCGCGGCGAAGTTCCGAACGCCCGCGCACACGACCTGCTCACCGGAGCCGTCATCCACGCGCGCGACGCACAACCGGTCGGAGTTCGGGTGGTCCGCCACGTCGACCACCCGCGCCACGACGACGCCCTCGAGCCCTTCCCACGGCCGTAGGACCTCCTCGACCTTCACCCCCCGTCGGGTGATCAGCTCGGCGAGCTCGTCGGCTCCCAGGTCCGTGGGCGCGAACTCCCGTAGCCACGAGAGCACGATCTTCATGCGACCCCCTCGAACTGCTCGAGGAACCGCACGTCGCCGTCGAAGAGCATCCGGATGCCGGGGATGGCGTACTTGGACCAGGGCGACGCGGTCGATGCCGATCCCGAACGCGAACCCCGTGTAGCGCTCGCTGTCGTACCCGCAGTTCTCGAGTACCTGCGGGTGCACCATCCCGGCGCCGATCAGCTCGATCCAGCCGTTCCCGCAGACGTTGCACCCCACGCCGTCGCACTTGAAGCAGGACACCCCCACCTCGCACCCGGGCTCCACGAACGGGAAGAACGCGGGGCCCAGCCGGATCCGCCGGCTCTGTCCGAACAATGCCTTCGCCGCCACCTCCAGCGTGCCCTTGAGGTCCGCGAACGAGATGCCCTCGTCGACGGCGAGCCCCTCTAGCTGGTGGAACACCGGGGAATGCGTGGCGTCGGCGGTCTCCCTGCGGAACACGCGGCCCGGGCGCGATGATGTAGACGGGGGGCGGCTGCGACTGCATCGTCCGGATCTGGACCGCGCTGGTCTCGGTTCGCAGCAGCAGCTCCGGGTGGCCGGGCACGTCCACGTAGAGCGAGTCCTTCATCGTGCGTGCGGGATGGTCGGGCGGGATGTTGAGCGCCTCGAAGTTGTGCCATTCATCCTCGATCTCGGGACCCTCCGCGACGGGAACCCGAGGCTGGTGAAGACGTCCACGAGCTCGCGCTCCGCGATCGTGAGCGGGTGGAGCGACCCCGTGCGAGGCCGGCGGCCCGGCAGCGTCAGGTCGAGGCGGTCGGCCTCCAGACAGCGCGGCCTCGGCGCGGAGCTCCAGCTCGTCGCGTCGCTCCGCGAGCGCGCTGTCGAGCGCATCGCGCACCTCGTTCGCCACGCGCCCGACGACGCTCCGGCTCCTCCTCCGACAGCGCGCCGAGCGCCTTCTGCGCCGTCCGACAGGGCAGACTTGCGGCCCAAGACGTCCACCTGGGCGGCGTCCAGCTCCTCGCGTCGTCGAGGCCTCCGCGAAGCGCGCGAGCCCGCGGTCGCGCTCGTCCTCGAACACACGCGCAGCTCCCGGGCATCCATCAGGGTGCCGAGTCTACTGCCGAGCCTCGGCGATCCGCGCCGGAACCGAGTCGCCAAGGGGTAAGCGAGGTCGACGCCGACGGGCAGCTCGAGGTGGAAGGAGAGGCGTCGCCCTCGGCCACTGCCCACGCGCGCCCGCCCTGGGCCTCGGCGACGCCCCGCGCGACGAAAAGCCGATCTTGCTGCCCGCGCCCTCGCCCGGACGGCGGGGCACGAACAGCGCCTCCGCGCGTCTCGGTGTCCAGCTCGGTCACCCGCGCGCGACACCCACACGATGCAGCCGGTCTTCGCGCACGCGCCGCATCCACCTGCACGGGCCCCTCCGCGTCCACCAGACGAGCGATTCGATGAACGCCAGGATGGCCGTCTTCAGCCGCGCCGGATCCGACGAACAGCGGCGCCGATGTCCGAGGCCCGACCCACTCGATCGTCCGGATGATCGGGGTCGCGGCGTTGCGGCCTCCGCGATGCCCGCGACGAGTGTCGGGCAGATCCACCTGCTCACGGAACAGCTCCAACGTGCCGCCGACCAACCGCGCCGCGTCCAGGAGCAGCCGCAGGATCGTGTCCATCCGGTCGGCGTCGTGGACGATGCCGCGCAGCATCATGACGCGTTGCTCATCGCGTCATCTGCACCGAGCGCTTCTCCAGGGCGTAGCCGAACCCCTTCATCGCCGTGAGCGGCGAACGCAGGTCGTGCGCGGCGGCGGCGATGATCGACTCGAGGGCCTCGCCCTGGCGCGCGCACGCGCCGGGCCCGCTCGAACAGGCATACGCGTCGCCGCGGCGGCGAGGTTCAACGACTCGGCACGCCCCGCCTGGGGGACCCGCACGGACGCGTCGGCCAGCGCGAGGACATCGGGAGGCAGCCCGTGCGCCTCGTTGCCGAACAGGAACGCCACGGACCCGTAAGATCGGTGCGATAGAGATCGCGCGTCACCGTCGGCGGCCATCGCCAGGATCCGGAAGCCCGTGCGTCCGCACGGTCCCTACCGCCTCCGCCGTCGTCGACCTCGCGCACGACGGGCAGATGGAACAACGACCCGGCCGAGGCGCGCACCGTCTTGGGGTTGTAGACATCGACGCGAGGTCGACGTGAACACGATCCCCGCCGCCGCCGGAGGCGTCGGCCGAGCGCAGCACCGTACCGGCGTTCCCCGGGTCCCGCACCTCGTGCAGGATCGCGACGCATCCTTTCGCGGGGAGTTCGTCCAGCGCCGACGTCGAGGAACGGCGCGACGCCCACGATCCCCTGAGGCGTGACGGTGGACGTGAGCTTGCGCATCACGTCCTCGGTGACGGTCTGCACCTCCACGCCCTCGGCGCGGGCCCGCGCGGTGAGCGGGGCCGTCTCGTCGCACACGAACAACGTCGTCGAGCCGCCCGGCCTCCGAGCGCCTCGGCAGACCGCCTGCGCGCCCTCCACCAAGAACCGCGCGCTCCACCTCGCGGAACGCCCGCTTCTTCAGTCTGGCGGCGGCGGCCACCTTCGGGTTCTTGGGTGATGTCAGCACGAGGCCTTCAGGCTAGGCGGCGGCCCCCAGCGCGGCCTTCGCCTGTTCGACGAGCGCGGCGAAGGCCTTGGGATCGCGCACCGCGAGATCGGCGAGGATCTTGCGGTCGAGCTCGATCCCCGCCTCCTTCAGCCCGTTGATGAACCGCGAGTACGAGATGTCCAAGCGGCCGGCACGCGGCGTTGATGCGGGCGATCCACAGCCGTCGGAACTGCGCCTTGCGATCGCGGCGGTCGCGATAGGCGTACATACCGGAGTGCTGGACCTGCTCCTTCGCCGCGCGATAGCGCTTGCGACGCGTGCCGGTATAGCCCTTGGCCTTGTCGAGGATCTCGCGGCGCTTCTTCTTGGCGTGCACCGATCGTTTCACCCGGGCCATCGCTCAACCCTTTCCGAGCAGGCGCTTCACGTTCTTCGCCTCGTTGCCCTGGGCTTGCGTCATGCCCTCGATCCGGCGCCGCTGGCTGCCGGTCTTCTTCGTCAGCATGTGGTTCCCGGTGGCCTTGCGGTGCAGCACCTTGCCCTTGCGGGTCACACGGAACCGCTTCGCCGTGGCGCTGTGGGTCTTCATCTTCGGCATGGAACCTATCCTTCGTCCGTGGACCCGGCCGGCGGCTCTCCTGCCGCCGGCACCTCGGCTGTCGATCCTTCGACGGCCTCGATCACCTCGACCGGAACCTGGATCCCGGCGGCATCGCCGGGGTCATCGCCCGGATCGTCGACCCCTTCGGGGGATCCGACCGCGGCGCGTTCGGCCTTGGCCCGAGCCTCCTGGAACTTCTTGTTCGGGCGCGATCACCATGATCATGTTGCGCCCCTCCTGTTTCGGCATGGACTCCACGATCACGGACTCGGCGAGATCCCCCACCACCCTGTCCAGGATCTTGCGACCCAGATCCGTGTGCGCCATCTCACGCCCGCGGAACATGATGGTCACCTTCACCTTGTTCCCGCTGTTGAGGAACCGCGTGACGTGGCCCATCTTGGTGGCGTAGTCGTGCGGGTCGATCTTGGGGCGGAACTTGATCTCCTTCAGACCGGAGCGCGACTGCTTCCTGCGCGCTTCCTTCTGACGGACGTCTCGCTCGTACTTGAACTTGCCATAGTCCATGATCCGGCAGACGGGCGGGCTCGCCTGTGGCGCGACTTCGACGAGGTCCAGATCGAGTTCGCGGGCTTGGCGGAGCGCATCCTGGGTGGAGACCACACCGATCTGCGAGCCGTCGGGCCCCACCAGGCGCACCTGGGAGGAACGGATCCGGTCGTTTATGCGTGGATCGGTGGAGACCCCGCATCACCTCCGTCGAAAGACAAGCGCCGGTCTGCCCGGCGCATGGTGGACACACGTGCAAACACTACGAGCAGGCAGTATAGGGGGCCGGACGGACACCTGTCGACGGACGACGCGCGGAGCCCCCGACGGATCCTGGCCCTACCAGTCGGGCTCCAGGGGGCGCCCGTACGCGTCCTCGAGCCGCTGGGTGTCGTCCTCGGTCGTGTAGCCGTACGCGATCTCCAGGATGCGCCCCCGTCTGTCCCCGACGTTACGGATCCGGTGCGTCTCCTCGGCCGGGATGATGAACTCCTCGCCCGGGGACGCCTGCACGACCTTGTTGCCGATCTCGATCGAGAGATCGGCGTCGAGCACGGCCCACATCTCATCCCGCATCCTGTGGTAGTGCACGCTCGTCTCCTGCCCGGGTTCGACGGTGATCACGCGCACCGACGACGGCTGGTTCAACGCATACGTGGCCACCTGGCCCCAGGGCTTGTCGACGATCATCGGGGCTCCTTCCCGGTCGTTGGCCCGTTGGATCGGCCGGGGAGCGTTCGCATGAGCGCCGCCATCTCCAACGCCGCCTCGGCGGCCTCCCAGCCTTTGTTGCCGTGCGTGCCGCCCGCGCGAGCCGCTGCTTGGGCAAGGGTGTCGGTGGCGAGCACCTCGAAGATGACGGGCACGCCGGTATCGAGCGCCACCTGCGCGATGCCGCGCGCCGCCTCGTTGGCCACGAGGTCGAAGTGCGACGTGTCGCCGCGGATGACGGCCCCGAGGCAGACCACGGCGTCGTAGCGGCCCGATGCCGCGAAGCGCTGCGCCACCATCGGGATCTCGAAGGCCCCGGGCACCCACGCCAGCTCGACGGCGTCGACCGGCACGCCATGCTTCGCGAAGCCCGCGAGCGCGCCGTTCACCAGTTCCTTCGTGACCCCCTCGTTGAAGCGCGCCGCCACGATCGCGACGCGCACGCCGGAGCCCTCCGGTGCGCCCCGATGCTCCCTGACGTTCACACGTTCGCCTCGGGGACGTCGGGGACCTCGAGCAGATGACCCATCTTCTCTCGTTTCGTGCGCAGGTAGTCGATGTTCTCCGGCGTCTGGCGACCCAGCAGCGGGATCCGCTCGTCGATCGCGAGGCCGTAGCCCTCGAGTCCCGCGCGCTTGTCCGGGTTGTTGGTCAACAGGCGCATGGTCTTGACGCCCAGGTCCACGAGGATCTGCGCCCCGATGCCGTAGTCGCGCTGGTCGGCCGCGAAGCCCAGTTCGAGGTTGGCCTCGACGGTATCGCGGCCATGGTCCTGGAGCTCGTAGGCTCGGAGCTTGTGGGTGAGGCCGATCGCGCGTCCCTCGTGGCCTCGCACGTAGAGCACGATGCCACGCCCTTCCTCGCCGATCAGCTCGAGCGCCCGTTCGAGCTGCGACCCGCAGTCGCAGCGCAGCGATCCGAACACGTCGCCGGTGAGGCATTCGGAATGCACCCGCGTGAGCACCTTGTCGCCGTCGCCCACCTCGCCGGCCACGAGCGCGACGTGCGTGCGACCATCGACGAGGCTCTCGTAAGCGTACGAGCGGAACTCGCCGTGGGGCGTCGGGATCGTCGCTTCGGCGACGCGGGTGACCAGCACCTCGCGCAGGCGCCGGTATTCGATGAGATCGGCGATCGAGATGAGTTTGAGATCGTGCTCGCGCCGCGAAGGCGACGAGATCCGGAAGGCGCGCCATGGTGCCGTCGTCGTTGACGGTCTCGCACAGAACACCGGCCGGGTAGAGGCCGGCCAGGCGCGCGAGGTCCACCGAGGCCTCGGTGTGTCCCGCGCGCTTGAGGACGCCTCCCTCACGGTAGCGGAGCGGGAAGATGTGGCCCGGGCGGGAAAGGTCCTCGGGCTTCGTCTCGGCGTCGACGATAGCGCGGATCGTCGTGGCCCGGTCCGCGGCGGAGATGCCGGTCGTCACGTTGCGCCGCGCGTCGATCGAGACGGTGAACGCCGTTCGGCGCAGGTCCGTGTTCGCGGCGACCATCAACGGGATCTCGAGTTCGTCGAGGCGGTCGCCGAGCACCGGCATACAGATCACCCCGCTCGAATACCGCACGATGAAGGCGATGGACTCCGGTGTGACCTTTTCCGCGGCCATGATGAGATCGCCCTCGTTCTCTCGATCGGCGTCGTCGACGACGATGACGATGCGGCCCCGCCGAACGTCCTCGATGGCGTCCGGGATCGTCGCGAAGACCGTTCCCTCGACGGTCCCGCTCCGCTGCACCTGCTCGCTCATGTGGACCGTCCTTCCGCTCTCATCAGGATCCGGGCTCTGCGACCGGGACAACGTGTTCGGCAAGATTGCGCTCCACGTACTTCGCGATGATGTCGACCTCCAGGTTCACCGGGTCGCCCGGGCGCGCCGTCCCCAGGGTGGTCACCGCGAGCGTGTGCGGGATGAGAGCCAAGGTGACGCCATCCTCGTGCACGCCCGCCACGGTGAGGCTCACGCCGTCCACGCTGATCGAGCCCTTCTCCACGACGTAGCGCATCAGCTGGCTCGGCATGCGCAGACGAAGCCGAGCGCCACCCGGACCGTCGGGCGCCACGCCGACGACCTCACCGACACCGTCGACGTGGCCCTGGACCAGGTGGCCGCCCAGCCGCGCAGCCAAGCTCACGGGGCGCTCGAGGTTCACGGGCGCGCCGACGGCGAGACGTTGCAGGCTGGTCCGGGCGATGGTCTCGTCGGACACGTCGAACGACAGGCCATCATCGGCGCGCTCGACCACCGTGAGGCAGACGCCGTTCACGGCGATCGACGCTCCGATGTCGCTGTCGGCCGGCACGACCTGACAGCGGATCCGCAGCCGGTGATCCGCCATCTCCAGGACCTCGCCCCGTTCCTCAACGATGCCCGTGAACATAGGTCACCACCTTGAGGTCCGGCCCGATCCGTTCGACCGACGCCAGGTCGAGCTCGCGCGCGGCCGCGATCGGGGCGAACCCGGGGCCAGCGAGCACGCCCGGCGCACCGGCGCCTCCCACCATCCTGGGGGCGAGGTACAGGACGATCTTGTCGAGCAGATCATCACGCACGAAGCTCCAAGCGAGCGTGGAGCCTCCCTCCACGAGCACGCCCTGAACGTCGAGCTTGCCGAGCGTGTGGAGCAACTCCGGCAGGCAGACTCCCCCCGCGGGGTCGGGCTCCAGCACCGAGATATCGGCGCCGGCGGCGGACCACGCCTCGACGCGCGTATCGGGCGCGCCCTCGGTGGTCGCGATCAGCGTGGGCGCCGCCCCATCGAAGAGCCGCGCAGCCGCGTCGATGCGTCCGGAGGCGTCGACGGCCACCCGCAGCGGGGGCCGGGCATCGGCGAAGCGGGTGTCGCGCACGGTGAGCGACGGATCGTCCTGCAGCACCGTGCCCGAGCCCACGATCACGGCATCGGCCGCGGCGCGAAGGCGCTGCACGTCCGCACGGGCCTCTTCACCCGTGATCCATCGCGACGAGCCGTCGGCTGCCGCCGTCTTGCCGTCCAGCGTCGCGGCCATCTTCAGCGTCACGAACGGCAGGCCGCTCACGATCTGTCGTTCGAAGGCCTCGTTGAGGCGGCGAGACTCCTCCCGGAACGGGCCCATCGCGGCATCGATCCCGGCATCCCGGAGCTCCCGAAGGCCGGGGGCGTCCTCGCCGAGGTGTGGATCCGTCGTGGCGGCGATCACCCGGGCGACGCCCGCCGCGATCAAGGCCCGCGTGCACGCCGGCGTGCGGCCCACGAGGTTGCAGGGCTCCAGCGTGCTGTAGACGGTGGCGCCGCTCGCCCGGGCGCCGGCGGCGCGAAGCGCCATGACCTCTGCGTGATCGGTGCCGGGGCCTTCGTGCCAGCCCTCCCCCACGACCTCGCCGTCCCGTACGATCACGGCGCCGACGAGCGGATTCGGGGACACGCGGCCCCAGCCGCGCTCGGCGAGCTCCAAGGCCCGTCGCATGTGCGTCTCGTGCTCGTCCACCGCATCCCTTTCCTACGGGGGCGGCGGTGGCGAGGGTCGATGCGTCACGGCTCCATCCGGCCGCACACGCGGCCGAGCCGTCACGCCCGTCTCCTCCCATCCCGACTGTACGGTCGGTCCCGGAGTCTCACCGGGTCCACCCACGACTGGAGGCCGCGGGGTCGCGGACTGTCACCGCCGGTGGGGAATCGCACCCCGCCCCGGAAACAGGCTGTTCTGGCTCACCAGTCTACGCCAGGACGAAGGGGACGTGTCAGGGGGTGCGGCGGTCGATGGCGTAGCTGGAGCCGCCCTCGCGCTTGGCGAACTGCTTCATCTCAGTGGCCACCGCCACCGCTTCCCCGTAGTGAGCGAAGGACCGCCGCGAGCTGCTGGCGATGCCGATCGAGACCCCGACCAGCGGGATGTCCTGCATGACGCCCTTGCGGTCCTCCATGCGCACGAACCCGCGATCGAGATCCTCGGCCTCGTAGAACTCGACCCGGTTCGCGTCGAACCGCTGGCAGATCCCCCTCGCCACCTGCTCGGCGGCCTCCGGATCGACCACGGCGACGAAGTCGTCCCCTCCTACGTGGCCCACGAACGCCTCTGAACCGTCGGCTTCGACCACCGCATCCTGGATGATCCGCGCGGTGGCCTGGATCAGACGGTCGCCGCGCACGAAGCCCTTCTGATCGTTATAGGTCTTGAAATTGTCCAGATCGCAGTACAGGACGGCGAACGGGCGGCCCTCGCGCACCTGACGCTCGATCTCCTCCTGGATCCGGATATTGCCGGGCAGCCCGGTGAGGGGCGAGAGGTTCCGCATCTCCTTCGCGCGCCGGAGCGTCCCTTTGACGCGCGCCAGCAGCTCGATCGGGTCGAACGGCTTGATGATGTAATCATCGGCCCCCGACTGCAGGCCGGTGACCTTGTCGGCAGACAGCGCCTTCGCCGTCAGCATGATGATGGAGGTATTGGCGGTCTGGGGGTTCTTCCGAAGCCGTTGCGCCACCTCGAAGCCGTCGATGCGCGGCATCATGACGTCCAGCAGCACCAGGTCGGGCCGGATCTCCCCGGCGCGCTCCAGTGCCTCCTCTCCGTCCCCCGCCACCGCGACGTCGTACCCCGCCGAACGCAGGTTCACCTCGACGAAGCGGGCGATGTCCGGGTCGTCGTCCACCACCAGGATGGTCTCGGCCACCGGCCTAGACACCTCCCCTGGCCACCGCCGCCAGCTGAGCGGCGGCTTCGGCGGGGTCGGGCGCTTGGAAGATGCCCGAGGCGGCGATCAGCACGGAGGCCCCGGCGTCCACCGCGCGCTGCGCGTTGGAGATCTTGACGCCACCGTCGATCTCGATCTCGATCTGCAGTCCGCGGCGGTCGACCTCGTTGCGGATCGCTTCCAGCCGCGGGTAGACCTCCGGGTTCAGCGTCTGACCGGACCAGCCCGGGCGGATGCTCATCAGCATCACGTCGTCGAGTTGATCGAGGTAGGGGAACACGTCGGCGACCGGCGTTTCCTGATTGATCGTGATGCCGGCGTTGAGCCCCGCCCCTCGCGCCTTCGCGACGGCGGCTCCGGGATCGCCGACGGCCTCGTGATGGAAGGACACGGTGTCGAGCCCGGCCCGGGCGAGCTCTTCGAAGAAGGACTCGGGTCGATCCACCATCAGGTGACCGTGCATCGTGCGGTCGGTGCACGGTCGCAGTGAAGCCACCACCACCGTACCCAATGCGATCGGTGGCACGAAATGTCCGTCCATGATGTCGATGTGGATGATGTCGGCATACCTTTCGACCAGCTTGACCTGGGCCGCGAGGTGGGCGAGGTCCGCCGACAGGATGGAGGCGGCGAGCATTCCCACGGCGCGTATGGTACCCGCCGCTCCATCACCCGCGTCTCGTGAACGCGGCCACGAACATCGCGTCGCACCCCTGCCGGTGCGGCCACAGACGGACGCGCGGCGCCACGGAGCCGTCGGGAGCCGTGACGTCGGCGGGCACCAGATCCGGCCGGTGACGCAGGATCGCGTCGCACGCGGCGTCGGTCTCCGCGCGGGGAAACGTGCAGACCGAGTAGACGAGCCGCCCGCCGGGCCGCAGGAGCTCGGCCGATGCCGTCGTGATCGCCACCTGCAGGCGGGCGAGCCGGCTGAGCTCGCCGCGGGCGGCACGCCACAGCAGCTCGGGACGGCGCCGCGCCGAGCCGATCCCCGAACACGGAGCGTCCACGAGCACGCGGTCGAACATCCCGGAGAGCGCCGGCATCGTCGCGTCGTGCGCGAGCACCAACGGCGTGACGCCGAGCCGCGCCGCCCCCCTCGCCACCAGCGCGGCCCGCTGCGGATGGAGGTCCGCGGCGACGACGGCTCCGTCTCCTCCCACGACGCAGGCGAGGTGGGCGGTCTTCCCACCCGGGCCCGCACACGCGTCGAGCGCCCGCTGGCCGGGCCTGACGTCGAGCGCCCCCACGACGAACGCCGACGCTTCGTCCTGCACGGCGAACCATCCTTCACGCCAACCGGGGAACGTCGTCGGATCACCGTGGGCCACGAGCAGGCAGTCCGCATGGACGTGGGCGGGACCGACGTCGAGCCCCGAGTCGCGCAAGGCGTCGAGCAGGCGCTCAGGCGTGGTTGCGCAACGGTTGGTCCGCAAGCAGAGGGGGCCGCGCTCGGCGAACGCCTCGGCCGCACGCTCGACGTCTTCGGGACCGTCCAGGACGCGGCGCAGCTCGTCGATGGCCCACGGGTCCAGCCCGGTGCGCACGGCGATGGCACCGTCGGTGTCGCCGCGCGGCCACTCGGGTGGATCGGCGGCGAGCTTGCGCAGCACCGCGTTGACGAAGGAGCGCTCGCTCGGACCCGCGAGCGCCACGGACTCACTCACCGCGGCATGGGCGGGAACGTGACCGAACAGCAGCTGGTACGCGCCGAGACGAAGGGCGTCGCGCGCCCCCGCGCTCATCCGGTTCACCGTACGGTTCGCGCGTTGCTCGATCGCCCAGTCGAGGGAGCGCAGGTGACGCACCGTCCCGTAGATCATGTCCGCGGCGAACGCTCGGTCGCGCCCGTCCAGGCCCGACCGCGACAACGCCGCCGGCACGACGAGGTTGGAGTAGCCACCGTCATCGACCACCCGGCGGATCGCGTCCCGGGCCACCACGCGGGCCGACCGGAGGGGCGCGGGCGCCGAGCGCGTCACCCGAACCTCTCGTCCGGCAGTAGGCGCGCACCCCGGACCCAGTCCGCCCCCGACATGCGGCGGCGCCCGGACGGGGCGAGCTCCAGGAGCTCCACCGCACCCGCTCCCGTGCCGATCACCGGGAGGTCCTGCGCGAGGATCCGCCCCGGCGAGGGGACCCCTTCGGCAACCCGCTGACGGACCCTCAAGATCTTCAGGGGCTGCCCGCGGAAGGTCGTCGTGGCGCCCGGCTCGGGCGACAGGGCGCGCACCAGCCGGTCGATCGCTCCGGCGGTCCCACCCCAATCGATCACCCGCTCCAGCGGGGCGAGCTTGCGTGCATAGAGCGCCCCCGCCTCGTCCTGGGCTCGGGCCTCGACGTCTCCCGAAGCCAGCCCGTTCAGGACGTCCACGACCGATGTGGCACCGATCCGCGCGAGGCGGGACCCCAGGGAACCCGCGTCGTCGTCCCGGCCGATCGGCTCCCGGACCTGGGCGAGCACCGGACCGGTATCGAGGCCTTCATCCATCCGCATGACGCTCACGCCGGTGACGCTGTCGCCGGCGAGGATCGCGCGTTGCACGGGAGCGGCACCGCGCCATCGCGGCAGCAGGGAGAGATGGACGTTGACGCAGCCGAGCGGCGGCAGCCCGAGCACGGCAGGGGTGAGCAACTCGCCGTACGCGACCACGAGGATCACGTCGGGGTGGAGCGTCCTCAGGGCATCGGACCCCGCACCCGTCCGCACGCCCTCGGACTCCGTGAGTGGCACGCCGAGGCGTCCGGCCTCTTCGGCGACCGCGGTCGGCCTCAGGTTCGAACCCCGGCCCGCCGGCCGCGGAGGGTTCGTCACCACGAGCTTCAGGTCGACCCCGTCGGCGCGGTGCAGCGCTTCCAGGGACGGCACCGACCACGGGTCGTTGCCGAGGAACGCGAGGCGAAGGCCGGCCGCCGCTCAGCCCTCCACGGATCTCGCGCGCGCCCCGTCGCCGCGCCGCAGGAACCGGCGCCGGCTCCGCTGCTCCTCCAGGCCCAGCTCGATCCGGCGAAGCTCCGCCATCACGGCGCGCCGCCCTTCGTCGTCGAGACGGTCGATGAAGAGGAGGCCGTGGAGGTGATCCGTCTCGTGCTGGAAGATCCGCGCGAGCAGGTCTTCGGCCCTCATCTCGTACCAGGAGCCGTCGACATCCTGGCCCCGGCACGTGATGGCGGCGAAGCGCTTCGTGAGGTGATACGGGCCCGGGATCGACAGGCAACCCTCGTCCACCTCGATCTCCCCCTCTCCCCCAGAGAGCTCCGGGTTCGCCATGAAGCGCGGCCCCGTTTCCCCGTCGTCATAGACGAACAGTTGTTGGGAGAGCCCCACCTGCGGCGCGGCGAGGCCCACGCCGGGGGCTGCCTTCATCGTTTCGACCATGTCGTCGAAGAGCTTGCGCAGCTTGTGGTCGAACACGGTCACGGGTCGTGACGGCATCTTCAGCACGGGGTCGCCGAGCGTGCGGATGGGCAGGATCATGGCTCTCGCTTCACAGATGGGGCTCGGCCTCGACGCGGGTTACGACGTCTCGAGCGGCGAGCTCTCGCACCACGCGCCCGAAGACGACCACCCGTTCGGGGTCGAGCGCGAGCAAGCATACCGTCTGCTCCGGTGGCCCTGTGACCAGCAATGTCGTTGGTTCCAGGCGCGCGAGCTCTCCCTCGAGGGCTTCGGTTCCCGCCACGCGGAACACGGCCGAGCCCACGGGGAATCCGGCCGCAGCGCGGCGAGCGGATTCCTCGACGTGGAAGCGATCGAGCCGGCCGCGGACGAGGGCCTGGACGGCCGGGTCGTTCGTACGGGACGCCTGGACGATGGCGCGACCTCTGGGGTAGGCCCACGCGACCGCCTCCATCCAGGTGGTCACCGCCCGCTCGCGAGCCGTGAGGCCGGGGCGACGCTCCGCCAGGTCGGCATCCAGGATGGCGACCAGGTCCAGCGCGCCGGGGCCCAGGTCGTGGATGTCGTCGGGTCCACCCACCAACACCTCCCCCTCGCGTGGCAGCCGTGGCCGATCGCCGGCTCCGAGCCGGCGTACGGGGGCGCCGGCCACGCGGGATGCCCACTCTTCCACGCGCTCGGCCCCGCCCCTCCGCAAGCCGAAGGTGGTTCCCCCACACGTTGCGCAGCGGCCGACCGCCTCGCACACGACGCACCGCACCATGCCCTCTCCCGCGCGAAGGAGGCCGCCGCAGACGGCGCAGGTGGCCGGATCTCCGCAGCTCTTGCAGACGGCAGCGACCCCGTAGCCGGGGAGCGGCGAGAGCACGAACGTACGCCGCGCTTGCTTGAGCGCACGCAGGAGCCGCGGAGCGCGCCCCTCCGGCCCGGGTCGCACCACCTCGACCGGCGGCCAGATCCGGCGAGCAGGAGCGACGTCGGGCAACCCCAGCGCCGCTGCCTCGGAGGAAGGCGCGAGGGCCGACAGCACGCAGGCGGCCCCCGTCCGCCGCGACCGCTCCATCGCGACGTCCCGCACGTGGTAGTAGGGGGCACGATCCTCCCGATGCGCAGGGTGCGACTCTCGCGACACGAGCATGAGACCCAGGCCCGTCACCGGGGCGAACACAGCGGGCCGCGTCCCGACCACGACGTCGTAGGCGCCGGATCGCACATCCAGCCACATGCGATATCGGGCCCGTTTCGACCCCCCCAAGAAGAGGGCCGCGCGATCCCCGAACGCGTCGAGGACCGCACGCGCCGTGGCTGGGACGGGCCGCGCCTCCGGCACGATCACGATCGCGCGCCGCCCCGATCGCAGACATGCCCCGACGACGTCGACGGCGTCCGCGGCCTCCCGATCGGGCGCCGGTCGCAGCAGATAGGACGCCCCCTGCACCCGTGGGTTCTCCAGCGACGCGAGCAGGCCGGCACCTCCCGCGTACGACGACACTGCGTCGCTCGACGCGTCTCTCGGCTCGTCTTCCGGTGCCGTCGACCGGTCCGAGGGAGCCCCGACCATCTGGACCGTCGGCTCTTCGGCCGCCACGCGCGGTGGCGTCATCCGCCCGAGGACTGCCGCCAGGGGCGCCACATAGCGCTCGCTCATCCAGCGCGCGAGCCCGAGCATGTCCTCGTCGAAGAAGCGGATGGGCGAGATCGCCCCCTTCACGGGCAGCACGCGACCCGGCCGTTCCTCGGTGCCCCCGAGCACCCAGCCGCGAACGGCGCGACCGTGGAACGGCACGCGAACGAGCGAGCCCACACCGGCGCCCAGTTCGGGGGCCAACCGATAGGTGAACGGCCGATCGAGGGCGAGGAGCGGGCGGTCGACGCAGACGGCGACCGGTCCCGTCAGGACGACGGCGTTATCCGACCGCGCTGCGGAGGTCCTCGACGCGGTCGGTCGCCTCCCAGGGGAACTCCTTGCGGCCGAAATGACCGTAGGCGGCGGTCTCGCGGTAGATCGGCCGGCGCAGGTCCAGGTCGCGGATGATCGCCGCGGGTCGGAAGTCGAAGATATCGGGCAGGACCGCGCCCAGCCTCAGTGGGTCCACCCGCTCCGTGCCGAACAGATCGAGTGCGAGCGAAACCGGATGCGCCGTGCCGATCGCATAGGCGAGCTGCAGCTGGCACTTGTCGGCGAGTCCGGCGGCGACGACCTGCTTCGCCACGTAGCGCGCCATGTAGGCGGCGGATCGGTCGACCTTCGTGGGGTCCTTGCCGCTGAAGGCGCCCCCTCCGTGAGGTGCGTAGCCCCCGTAGCTGTCGACGATGATCTTGCGCCCCGTGAGCCCGGTGTCGGCCTTCGGTCCGCCGATCTCGAACCGCCCGGTGGGGTTGACGAGGATCCGTGTCTTCGAGGCTTCGAGCTCGGGGAACTCCCGCAGCACCGGATCGATCACCTCGGCCTCGATATCGGGCTTCAGCAGCGTCTCGACGTCGACCTCCTCGCGGTGCTGCGCGCTGATGAGCACAGTGTCCACGCCTACCGGCTTCCCCTCCACGTACGCGATGGAGACCTGGGACTTCCCGTCGGGACGGAGATAGGGAACGACGCCCGCTTTGCGGACGTCGGCGAGGCGGCGAGACAGGCGATGAGCCATAGCGATCGGGAGCGGCATCAGCTCCTCCGTCTCCCGGCAGGCGAAGCCGAACATCATGCCCTGGTCCCCGGCTCCCAGCGTGTCGAGGTCGTCGAGCGAATGACCTTCGCGGTGCTCGATCGAGTCTTCGACACCTCGGGCGATGTCGGGCGACTGCTCCTGGATCGCGGTCATCACACCGCACGTCTCGCCGTCCAGACCGAACTTCGCATCCGTGTAGCCGACGTCGACGATGGTCTGGCGAACCACGCTGGGGATGTCGACCCACCCCTTCGTCGTGATCTCCCCGCTGATGAAGGCGAGGCCCGTGGTGACGAGCGTCTCGCAGGCGACCCGGCTGTCCGGATCCACGCTCAACAGCGCGTCCAAGATGGCGTCGGAGATCTGGTCCGCGAGCTTGTCCGGATGCCCCTCGGTGACGGATTCCGACGAGAACAGGTACCCATGGCTCATGATGTCGGCGAGTCTATCCGTCCCGGATGACGCCGTCAGTCATCCCCGTCCGACCGGGCCTCCACACTTCGCGCCCGAGCCGGCCCTCTACCCGAGCCGGGCGACGATCCGGTCGACGACGGCTTCGGCGAGCGCCGTCTTCGTCCAATCCCGGAGCGGCACTCCGTCGTTGCCGACGCTGAGGATGGCGGCGCGGGTCGTGTCGGCGCCGAAGCCGGTGCCCGGGCGGCCGACCTCGTTGGCCACGAGAAGGTCCACCCGCTTGCGCTCGAGTTTGACGCGCCCCGCCGCCTCGACGTCGCGGGTCTCGGCCGCGAATCCCACCAGAACCTGATCGTGGCGCCGGCGCTCTGCCAGCTCCGACAGGATGTCGGGGGTGGGCTCGAGGGCGATGTCGGGAGGCCCTTGATCCTTCTTCAGCTTCGTGGCGGCCGCCACCTTGGGGCGGAAATCGGCCACCGCCGCGGCCATCACGACGGCGTCGGCATCCCCCACCGCCTCCACCACCGCATCGCGCATCTCCTGGGCCGTGGCGACCGATGTCACGTGCACCCCCGACGGTGGCGACACCGTTCCCGGGCCCAGGATCAACCGAACGGCGGCCCCGCGTGCCGCGGCCTCGGCGGCGATGGCGACGCCCATCTTGCCACTGGACCGGTTGCCCATGAATCGGACCGGATCGATCGGTTCGAACGTCGGGCCGGCCGTCACCACGATGGTGCGGTCCGAAAGCTCGCCGGCCGCCGCCCCGCGCAGTGCGGTGAGAACCGCGTCATGGATCTCCTCCGGTGCGGCGAGCCGGCCGATCCCCTCGTCGCCGTGCGCCAGTGGTCCCTCGACCGGTCCGACGAATCGCGCTCCGCGACCCGCCAGCGTTGCGACGTTCGCCCGCGTGGCGGCCGACTCCCACATCCCCGTGTGCATCGCGGGAGCGAGCACGAGAGGACCGGAGTACTCGAGCAGCGCCGACGTGAGCAGATCGTCCGCGAGGCCCAGCGCGAGCTTCGCGAGCACGTTCGCCGTGGCGGGCACCACGGCGGCGACGTCGGCCTCATGGGCCAGGCGCACGTGCAGGACGTCGCCCGAAGGTTCCCACAGCGAGGTGTGGACGGGGTACCCGGTGAGCGCGGCGAAGGTGTCGGGGCCCACGAACCGCGTCGCGGACTCCGTCATCACGACAGTCACCGTGAGTCCGGTTCCGCTCAGCGAGCGAGCGAGCTGCGCGGACTTGTACGCGGCGACGCCGCCGGTGACGCCGAGCAGGACCCGGCCGTCCACGCGACTACTCGGCGGAGGGATCTTCCGTGCGCTCGTAGTCGATCTTTCCCTCGGCGATCTCTTCGAGGGCGATCGACAGCGGCTTGTTGCTGAATCCGGTCTCGACGAGCGGTGGAACGAACTCGCCTCGACCCTCGCCCAGCTGGCTGTAGTAACTGTTGATCTCGCGCGCCCGTTTGGCGGCCAGGATCACCAGTGAGTACTTGGAGTCGACCGCAGCGAGCAGGTCGTCGATCTTGGGCTCGATCATGGGAACGTGTCCTCACGTAAGGGGAGACGGGTCGCTAGCGCGACGAGTCGATGATATCAGCCACCTGGGAGGACGCTCGTTCCAGGTCGTCGTTCACGACGACGTGATCGAAGATGCCACGCTGATCGAGCTCGCGGCCCGCCTCCACCATGCGCTGCTCGACCTTCTCCTCGGACTCGGTGCCGCGCTCGCGCAACCGTCGCGCGAGCTCCTCCATGGAGGGGGGTTCCAACAGGATCATGATCGCCTCGGGGACACGATCGCGGATCTGCTCCGCGCCCTGGACGTCGATCTCCAGGATGACGTCGCGGCCCGCCTCACGCTGCTCCTGCACGAAGCCGGCCGGGGTCCCGTAGAAGTGGCCGAATACGGAGGCCCATTCGAGCATGTCGCCCTCGTCCACCAACTGTTCGAAGCGCGAACTGGAGACGAAGAAGTAATCTTCGCCCTCTCGTTCTGCCGCCCGCGGCGGCCGTGTTGTGGCCGACACCGACAGCGCGAGGTCGCGCGGCTCGCGGGCGAGGAGCTCCTTCACCACACTCCCCTTGCCGACCCCCGAGGGCCCGGCGATCACGAAGAGATTGCCTCGTCGCTGTGGCACCGACGACGGGCGCCTACTTCGCGAACTTCTCGAGGAGCAGCCCGCGCTGCTTCGCCCCGAGGCCCCGAACGCGACGGCTCGCCGAGATGTCCAGTTCCTCCATGATCTTCTGAGCGCGAACCTTGCCCACACCCGGGAGCGATTCCAGCACGTTCGAGACCTTCATCTTGCCCACCGTGTCGTCCGACCTTGCCAGGACGTCCTTGAGGGACTTCTTGCCGGACTTCAACTCGCCCTTGAGCTCCGCGCGCTTCTTGCGAGCCTCCGCGGCCTTCGCGAGTGCTTGCTGGCGCTGCTCCGGGGTGAGGGTGGGTAGTGCCATCGTGTGCTCCTTCTACTCGATCGGATCCCGGGGAAGTGGGCGAGGGGAAGCCAGGCTGAACGCGGGGGGAGTATACGCACCCGCGCCGAGACCGCACAATGCTGACACGGCGCGCTGCCTGCGGTTATCGAGAGCGGACCGCGCGCACGATCCCGCGCGCGACCCCTGCGGGATCCTCTGCGGTGGTGACGGGTCGGCCCACCACGAGGTAGTCCGCTCCTCGCTCCACCGCTCCCTCCGGCGTCAGCACGCGCACCTGATCGTCCCCGTTGGAGCCGGCGGGACGGATGCCCGGCACGACCAGGACGAACTCGTCCCCGCACGCGGTGCGGACGTCCTCGACGTCCTCGCCCGAGACGACGACGCCGTGCAGACCGGCGCACTTGGCCTCATACGCCAGGGACGCCGGACTCGCCAGATCCTCTCCGGTGAGGGAAGAGAGCACCGTCACCGCGATCACCAGCGGGAGCGGCTGGCCGGTCTCCTCGCACGCCCGTTCCGCACCGCGCAGCGCCGCCCGCATCATCGCTTCGCCTCCCAACGCATGCACGTTGAACATCGCCGCCCCGAGCTTCGCGATGTTGGCTGAGGCGGCCTCGACGGTGGCGGGGATGTCGTGCAGCTTCGAGTCCACGAACACCGGGGCATGTCGCTGCACGCGGCGGACCGCCTCGGGTCCGTGGGCCCAGAAGAGCTCGAAACCAACCTTGAGCATCGCCACCCACGGCGCGAGCGTCGCGGCGAGCCGGTCGGCGCCCTCCAGATCCGAACGGTCGAGCGCCACGATGAGGGGGTTCTCCGGACGCGGGATCACACAGGCGCCCCCAGTTCGTCTCCGTCCTGCGAAGAGCCGAACGACGCCGGCACCCGCAGCCGGCCGCGGATGTCGCTGGGGGCGGCCACGCCCTTGGCCTTCAGGTACTCCGCGATGCCCTGGGCAACCGTCACCGGGGCCACAGGATCGATGAGGACCGCCGTTCCGACCTGCACAGCCCATGCCCCCGCCAGGATCGCCTCGACGGCATCCTCACCCGTGCGGACACCCCCGGAGGCGATCAAGGGTGTGTCCGGGACGGCCCTCGCCACCTCGAAGACGGCGCGCAGCATCATCGGCTTCACCGCCGGTCCCGAGAGCCGGCCCGTCACGGCGCCGAGCGCCGGACGCAGGCGAGCCGTCTGCACCCCGAGGGCCGGCGGCGGGCCACCGACCGTGAGCCCGTGCGCCCCGGCACGCACGACGGCCAGTGCGAGCTCCCCGATCGAGGGCGCGTGCAGCGGCAGCTTCGCGAAGGTGGGGACGAGAGACATCCTGGCCACGGCACCGACGACCTCGGCGGCGCGATCGGCGTGCAACCCCAGCTCCTCGTGCTCGAACTCGGTGTCGGGCGCCGACAGATGGACCTCGATAGCGGCGACCTCGGGGCGGCCCTGAAGCACGCCGGTAAGCCGGACATACTCCTCGAGGGTGGTCCCCACCACCGAGACGATCACGTGGGTGCCACCGCGCGCCAGCCGCGGGAGCTCCTCGGCGACGAACGCGTCGATCCCGGGATTCTGCTGGCCGGTCGACCACACGATGCCCGAGGCCGTCTCCGCGATCCTTGGGGTCGGCGTTCCGCGCTCCGGTCGCACGGTCACGCTTCGGCTCACGATGGCGCCCACCTTGCGGAGGTCGACCAGACCTCCGAGCTCCCGTCCCGTGCCGGCGCATCCCGACGCGACCATGACCGGGGTCGGGAGCACGAGGCCGGCGCCCAGGTCCACGGAGAGGCTGCGTTTCACCCCGGCCATGAGCGCACCACCGGGAGTCCCTCGGGAGGCGTGGGAAGCATGCGGGTTTCCTCGCTCAACCAGCGGTCCCACAGCACGCGTGCGGGGTTGAACACAGGACCGTCCACGCAGGCACGGAGATGGTCGTACCCACTGCCGTCCCTGCGCGCCACCGGCACCACGCAGGTGTGGCACAAGCCGAAGCCGCACCCCATCCGCTCCTCCACGGCGATCTGCGCCGGGATCGAGCGGTCGCGGCAGAACGATGCCACCCGGTGCAGGGTGGAGGGTGGCGCCGCCGCGTAGACGACCTCGGCGTGGATCCGCTCCACGAGGTCGGGCATGGCGTCCAGGACGGTGCCGTGCTCACCCAGGCTCCCGTCCTGGGTGAGGATGGAGATCGTCTGCGACAGTCGCTTGCCCTCGATGGGCTTGAAGACGCGCTCCAGGGTCTCCGCCCCCACCAGCATGTCGACCCGCTTGCCGCGAGCCAGCAGCTCCTGCGCCAGGAAGTACAGCGATGCAGCACCGTGCCCCTCGGCGATGAGGAGGCAGTTCGTGAGCCGCTTCGGGTAGGAGAACCCCTTGCCGAGCGGACCGATCACCTCCAAGAACTCGTGGGCTTTCGCCGAGGCGAGCCATTCGGTGCCGGGACCCGTGGGGTCCACCACGAATTCAAGGGTGCCGGCCCACCCGCCGCGACTCGACGCGTCGTGAATCGCGAAATGTCTGCGCAGCAGGAACTCTCGGTTCTCAGGCATCTTCACCGCGATGAACTGTCCCGGGCGGGCCTTCTCAGCGATCGCCGGAGCGACCATCGTCAGCGAGCAGTAATCGCCGATCTTGCGGGTCGACAGCACCTCTGCGCGCACGTCGTTCACGCGCTCTCCCTCCCCGGCCCGTTCACCGACGTGGACGCTTGGTCGAAGGTGAGCCGCGCCTGCAGCGGTTCACGCAGCGCGTCGGCGTGATGCTCCTGGATCGACCGCGGCTCGGTCGGATCGCCACTGAGCGCCTCGATCCCCCGCACGGCCGCGAACACACCCGGGAGCGTGGTGATGCACGGCACGCCCGCCGTCGCGGCCGCCGTCCGGATGAAGTACCCGTCCGTGCGGGCACCCCGTCCGAACGGCGTGTTGATGACGAGGTCGATCCCGCCCTCACGGATGAGCGCCTCGACGTTGTCCGGCCCCTCACTCACCTTCGCCACGCGCTGCACGGAGATGCCCGCGCGCTGGAGCACGCCAGCCGTGCCGCCCGTGGCGAGGAGCCGGAACCCCATGTCCGCCAGCCGCTTCGCCGGGAACACGATGGCCCGCTTGTCGCGGTTCGACACGCTTACGAAGACGGTCCCACCACGCGGGAGCGCGTGTCCGGCGGCCACCATAGCCTTCGCGAGGGCCATGCCGGAATCGGCGTCGATCCCCATGACCTCACCCGTCGATCTCATCTCCGGCCCCAGCACCGTGTCGACGCCCGGGAAGCGACCGAACGGGAGCACGGCGGCCTTCACACTCGTGTACGGGAGATGCCGGTAGTGATGAGGTCCCGCCGGCAGCACGCCCTCCTCCGCGAGCTCACCCAGCCCACGCCCCGCCGCAACCAGGGTGGCGACGCGCGCGAGCGACACTCCGATCACCTTCGACACGAACGGCACGGTGCGCGACGCTCGCGGGTTCGCCTCCAGCACCCAGATCCGTTCGTCCTTCACCGCGAGCTGAAGGTTCAACAGCCCCACGACGCCCAATCGTCGCGCGAGCCGGCGGGTGATCTCCTCGATCACATCCAGCTCGTCGTCGGCCAAGGTGGCGGGCGGGATCTGACACGAGGAGTCCCCCGAGTGCACGCCCGCCTCCTCGATGTGCTCCATCACGGCGCCGATGAACACGGTGCCGTCGGCGTCACAGACCGCATCCACGTCGACCTCGATGGCCCCCTCCAGGAACCGGTCGATCAGCACCGGGTGATCGGGCGAGGCTTCCGCCGCCGTCCGCACGAACGACTCGAGGTCCTCTCCGTCGTAGACGATCTCCATCGCCCGACCTCCCAGAACGTACGAGGGCCGCACGACCACCGGGTAGCCGATCCGCTCGGCGATGACGCGCGCTTCCTCCATGGTGCGCGCTTCCCCGTGTGCGGGGGCCGGGATGGACAGCTCGTCGAGGATCCGCGCGAACTTGCCACGATCCTCGGCAAGGTCGATCGCGTCCGGCGAGGTACCCAAGATCGCGAACCCCTCTTCCTGCAGGATGCGGGCGAGCTTCAGGGGCGTCTGGCCGCCCAGCTGCGCGATCACGCCCACGGGCCGTTCGGCGCGGCACACTGCCAGGACGTCCTCGGGCGACAACGACTCGAAGTACAGGCGGCTCGAGGTGTCGTAGTCTGTCGAGACCGTCTCGGGGTTCGAGTTCACCATCACCGATTCGAATCCCGCCTCTTCCAGCGCGAAGGCGGCGTGCACGCAGGCGTAGTCGAACTCGATCCCCTGTCCGATGCGGTTGGGGCCGGCGCCCAGGATCACGACGCGTGGCCGCGTCGCCGGGACCACCTCCGTCTCCTCCTCGTAGGTGGAGAAGTGGTAGGGCGTGCGGGCGGGGAACTCGCCGCCGCACGTGTCGACCGTCTTGAACACCGGTTCTACCCCCAGGGCCTCGCGGCGGCGGCGGACCGCCGCCTCGGCGGCGCCGGCGAGCAGCGCGAGGCGCGCGTCCGAGAGGCCGGCCCGCTTCGCATCCCGCAGCTCCAACGCCGACACCGCAGAGAGAGGACGACCTCTGAGCGCCGAGGCGACCTCCACGATCTGCGCGATCTGATCCACGAACCACGGGTCGATCCGTGACGCCGCCGCCACGTCCTCGACGGTGGCTCCGGCGTGCAGTGCGCGGTCGATGAGATGCAGCCGGCCCTCCGTACCGTCGGCGAGCGCCGCGAGCAGGTCGACCTCGAACCCCGCGAGGTACTCGGCGCCCAGGTCGTATCCCGCCTTCTCCATGCCGCGCCACGCCTTGCCCACAGCCTCCTTGAACGTGCGGCCGATCGCCATCACCTCACCCACCGACTTCATCGTGGACGTGAGGAGCGGGTCCGCCTCGGCGAACTTCTCGAAGGCGAAGCGGGGCATCTTCACGACGACGTAGTCGAGTGTCGGCTCGAACGAAGCGGGCGTCTCGCCCGTGATGTCGTTCACGATCTCGTCGAGGCGGTACCCGACCGCGAGCAGGGCGGCGATCTTCGCGATGGGGAACCCCGTCGCCTTCGACGCGAGCGCCGAGGACCGCGACACCCTCGGGTTCATCTCGATCAGCACCTGGCGGCCCGTGCCGGGCTCGACCGCGAACTGCACGTTGGCCCCGCCGGTCTCAACCCCGATCGCACGGATGCATGCCAGGGCTGCGTCGCGCATCCGCTGATACTCCCGGTCGGTGAGTGTCTGTTGGGGAGCCACGGTGATCGAATCGCCCGTGTGCACGCCCATGGGATCGACGTTCTCGATCGAGCACACGATCACGCCGTTGCCCGCGCCGTCGCGCATGACCTCCAGCTCGAATTCCTTCCATCCCGCGATCGACTCCTCCACCAGGATCTCGCTCACCGGGCTGATGTCGAGGGCGCGTGCCGCGAGCGTCGCCAGCCGTCCGGGATCCGCGGCGAAGCCGCTGCCGCCCCCGCCCAGCGTGAAGGACGCGCGCACGATGAGCGGATAGCCGAGCTCTTCACCGATCGTCATCGCCTCGTCGAGCGTGTGCGCGACGCCGGCGCGCGGCACGTCGAGGCCGACCTTCAGCATGGCCTCCTTGAAGCCGCTGCGGTCCTCGGCGCGGTGGATCGCCTCGAGGGACGCCCCGATCAGCCCGATGCCCAGGCGGTCGAGGTCGCCGGACTCCGCGAGCGCTACGGCGACGTTCAGCCCGGTCTGGCCGCCGAGCGTCGGCAAGAGGGCGTCCGGGCGCTCGCGCTCGAGGATCCGAAGCACCGACTCGGGCTCCAGCGGTTCGATGTATGTCCGGTCGGCGAACCCGGGGTCGGTCATGATCGTCGCCGGGTTCGAGTTCACGAGCGCGACCTCGTACCCCTCGGCGCGCAGCACCTTGCACGCCTGCGTCCCCGAGTAGTCGAACTCGCAGGCTTGTCCGATCACGATCGGCCCGGATCCGATCACCATGATCTTGCGGAGGTCGGTGCGCCGCGGCATCTAGGAACCACCCATGAGGGACCGGAAGTCCTCGAAGAGGTAGCGGGAATCGTGAGGCCCCGGGGCGGCCTCCGGGTGGTACTGGACGGAGAACGCGGGCACGTCGAGGCACGCGAGGCCCTCCAGTGTGTCGTCGTTGAGGTTCCAGTGCGTGAGCTCGGCACGGCCCCGGTCCGTGAGCGCGCGACCTCCTTCGTCGCGAGACCACCCGTGCGCATCGACGGCGAACCCATGGTTGTGACTCGTGATCTCGACGATGCCCGTTCGCCGGTTCTGCACGGGCTGGTTCACACCGCGGTGACCGAACGGCATCTTGTAGGTGCCGCCCCCCAGCGCCAACGCCAGCAACTGGTGCCCGAGGCAGATCCCGAACAGCGGAACCGTGCCGAGGAGCTCCTTGCAGGCGGCGACGCCGTACGCGGTGGCGGCCGGGTCGCCGGGTCCGTTCGACAGGAACACCCCGTCGAACCCGCCGGTGGCAACCTCCCGCGGGGGGGTCCGGGCCGGGAAGACGGTGGTCGCGATCCCCGTATCCGCCAGCAACCGCAGGATGTTCCGCTTCATCCCGAAGTCGTAGGCGGCCACCCGAAGCACTCGTCCGCGGTCGGTACGCGGCGGGCCCGCCAGCTCTGTGGCCTCGTAGGGATGCTCGGTCGAAACCGTGCTGGCGAGGTCGGCGCCCGTCATCCCGGCCGTCTCCGCCACACGGGACACGAGGGATCCTGCGTCGAGGTCCACCGTGGAGATCGCGGCGCGCATCGCCCCTCGTTCGCGCAAGCGGCGCGCGAGCTTCCGCGTGTCGATACCCTCGATCCCCACGACCTCCGCCTCCGCCAGAGCGGCCGAGAGGGTGCCCTCGGCACGCCATGACGACGCGCGACGCGACGCCTCTCGCACCGCGAAGCCCGCTACCTGCACACGCGCCGACTCCGGGTCCTCGGCGTTCATGCCGTAGTTCCCTTGATGTGGATAGGTCATCGTCACGATCTGACCGGCGTAGGAGGGATCCGTGAGGACCTCCTGATAGCCGGCCATCCCAGTGTTGAACACGGCCTCGCCGAACGTCTCACCCTCGGCGCCGAAGGCGACGCCTCGGAACACCGCGCCGTCCTCGAGCGCCAGCAGCGCGGGACCGTTCACCGTGTCGACTTCCCCTCCGCGACGGTGAGCACGCCCCGGAGCATCGTGAAGCGCACCCGCCCCAGGAGCTCCTGGCCGAGGAAGGCCGAGTTGCGGGCCCGCGAGGCGAAGGGCACCTTCACGGTCCAGCCCTCGAGCGGATCGAAGACGACGAGGTTCGCCGGCTCGCCCGGCTGGAGGGAGCCGCCGTGGCCGCCGGCGCCCAGGATCCGGGCGGGCGAAACCGACATCGCGTCGAGCGCCCGCGGGAGGCTCAGGTGACCCGGAGCCACCAGGTAGGTGAGCACGGCCGACAAGGCGGTCTCGAGGCCGATCGTCCCCGGCGGCGCGCGGTCGAACTCCGCCTCCTTCTCCTCCACAGCATGGGGCGCATGGTCGGTCGCGATCGCGTCGATCGTTCCGTCGAGCAGTCCCGCGCGCAGGGCGTCGCGATCGTCTGCGGTACGGATCGGTGGGTTCACCTTCAGGTTCGTGTCGTAGGTCCGAAGATCGTCGTCGGTGAACACCAGGTGATGGGGGGTCACCTCTGCGGTCACCCGCACGCCGTCGGCCTTCGCCCGGCGGATCAGGTCCGCCGAGGCCGCGCTCGAGACGTGACAGATGTGCAAGCGACCGCCGGTGAGCTTCGCCATGGCGAGATCGCGCGCCACGATGATCGACTCCGCCTCCCCGGGCCGACCGGCGAGCCCCATGGTGTAGGAGTTCGCACCCTCGTGCATGTGACCGTCTTCCACGAGCGACGCGTCCTCGCAATGGTCAGCGACCACGATCTCCTGCGGGAACGCCTTCACATAGGTGAGGGCGTTGCGCAGGATCCGCGCGCTGGGAACGCAGTTGCCGTCGTCGCTGAACACCCGGACGCCCGCGTCCACCATCTCGCCGATCTCCGCGATCGATCCGCCGCCCAGCCCCTTCGTGATCGCGCCGACGGGGAACACGTCGCACGAGCCCGCGGCGGCCGCCTTCTCGCGGATCTCGGCCACGACGCCGGCATGGTCGGTGACGGGGTCCGTGTTCGCCATGGACGACACGGCGGTGTACCCACCGAGCGCCGCTGCTCGCGTTCCTGTCTCGATCGTCTCCTTCTGCTCGAACCCGGGTTCGCGCAGGTGCGTGTGCAGGTCAACGAGGCCGGGCGCGAGCACGAGACCGGAGCAATCGATGGTCTCGCCGCCGCCTCCATCTCCTCCCGGCGCGACGATGACACCGCCGTCCACGACGATGTCGGTCACCTCGTCAAACCCGGCCACGGGGTCGACGACGCGCGCCCCAGCGAAACGTACGCGGCTATGCATCCTCACCCCACGGTGCCCCGCCCAGCAGCAGGTACAGCAACGACATCCGGATCGCGATCCCGTTCGTGACCTGCTCCTCGATGAGCGCCTGGGGGAGGTCCGCGACGTCGGAGTCGATCTCCACACCGCGGTTCATCGGTCCGGGATGCATGATGACCGAGCCGTCCGCCAGCAGGTTCGCCCGGCGCCGGGTGAGTCCGAACAGGCGGTGGTACTCGCGAACGCTGGGGAAGTACTCCAGGCGCTGGCGTTCCGTTTGTACACGGAGCATGTAGCAGACGTCGAGCTTGGGCAGCACGGCATCGATGTCGTAGCTGACGTTGACACCCCATCGGGGGGCGTCCGGCGGGATGAGCGTGGGGGGCCCCGCCAGCGTGACCTCGGCCCCCATCTTCACAAGCCCCAACGATAACGACCGCGCGACGCGCGAATGCAACACATCGCCCACGATCGCCACGCGCAGTCCTTCGAGCTGGCCGAGCCTCTCGCGCATCGTGTAGAGATCCAGGAGAGCCTGCGTCGGGTGTTCGTGCGTGCCGTCCCCGGCATTCAACACGTGGCCGTCCACCCACCTCGTGAGCTGGAGCGGCGAGCCACTGGACGAATGCCGGATCACGATCGCGTCGGCGCCCATCGCCTGCAGCGTGAGGGCAGTGTCCTTCAGCGACTCGCCCTTGCTCACGCTGGAACCCCCCGCCGAGAAGTTGATGACGTCGGCGGACAGACGCTTCGCCGCGAGCTCGAACGAGATCCGAGTGCGTGTGGAGTTCTCGAGGAAGAGATTCACGACCGTGCGGCCGCGCAGCGCCGGCACCTTCTTGATCACGCGCGTCCCTACCTCACGGAACGAGTCCGCGGTGTCGAGGATCCGCACGACGTCGTCGGCCGTGACGTCGTTCATGGACAGGAGATGACGGTTCAGGGAGCCTCCTCCACCATGACGGCGTCCTCTCCGTCCAGTTCGCTCACCAGGACGCGGACGTCGTCGGGGTGCCGCGTCGGTACGTTCTTCCCGACGAAATCCGCGCGGATCGGCAACTCGCGGTGGCCGCGATCGACGAGAACAGCAAGCTGGATCCGCCGGGGCCTGCCGAAGTCCATGAGCGCGTCCATCGCAGCTCGGATGGTGCGCCCCGTGAACAGAACGTCGTCCACCAGCACCACGGTGATGCCGTTGAGGTCGAAGCCGATCCGGGTCTCGTGCACCTCCGGCGCCTCGGCGTGCATCCCGATGTCGTCCCGATAGAAGGTGATGTCGAGGACGCCCACGGGCACTTCGCGGCCCTCGATCCGCAGGATCTCCCTCGCCAGCCGGCGTGCCAGATGATCCCCGCGATTCGCGATCCCGACGAGCGCGACGTGCTCGCCGCCCCGGTCCTGTTCCAGGATCTCGTGCGCGATCCGGGTCACGGCTCGCCGGACGGCCTCGGCGTCCATCAGACGCCGGGCCCGCTCGGTGATCCTGGGGTCGTTCAAGAACGAACGCCTTCTCGAAGGCTCAAGAAGGCGTCTGGATGGACGTTCATCTGTCGCTCCCTTCCCGGCCTCGCGGGACCGGACTTAAAGGGGAAGTCGTGCTGGACCGAGGATATCACCACGGCGCCTACGCACCCCCTGCGCCTCCGGTCGTACACTTAGGAACAGCAGCGTGGACGTGACGGCAACTTCGAGGTGAACGCTATGCAGGCAGAGATCTTCGGGATGGATGGCGTGGTCGTCGCTGTCATCGCCGCGGCGGTGATCTTCGGCGCCAACAAGATCCCTCAGATGGCGCGCTCCATCGGTCGGGCCCAAGGAGAGTTCAAGAAGGGTCTGAGTCAGGGCGCCGTCGAGGACGAGTCCGACACCCCCTCCACGTCAACCGAGCCGAAGGGATCCTGACATGGATGTCCCAGGGATCCTGATCGTCGCCATCATCGCCATCGCCGTGATCTTCGGCGCGAAGAAGATCCCCGAGATCGCACGAGGTGTCGGCCAGGCGCAAGGGGAGTTCAAGAAGGGCCTCAAGGAGGGTGCCGTCGACGACGAGCCCGCCGCCGACAAGCCCAAGAACCCCGAGGCCGACTAGGGCCCCGAGTCGTTCCCGCGCACTTCGCGCGCGATCGGCCCCAGCACCCCGTTCACGAACCCGCGAGACTCCTCGGCGGACAGCTCCGCCGCGGCCTCGACGGCCTCGCTGATCGCGGCGGACGTGGGCACGTCGGGACAGTGCAGCAACTCTTCCACCGCCACCCTCAGGATCGTGCGGTCGAGCGCCGTCATGCGGGCCACCGTCCACCCCTTCACATGCTCTTCCAACAGCAGGTCGATCTCGGGCTCATGTTCGGCGACGCCCTCGACGAGCTCACGGCTGAACTCCGGGATGTCACGGCCTGCGTCGATCCACCCGGCCAGCACGTCGTCGGGAGGTTGGGACGTGATGTCCGCCTGATAGAGAACGTCGATCGCGAGGCGCCGGGCGTCGCGACGAGTGGTCAAGTCTTCACGCGTTCGATGTACTCGCCGGTCCGCGTGTCGATCTTGATCCGCTCGCCCTCCTCGACGAACAGCGGAACGTTGACGACGGCGCCGGTCTCGAGCGTCGCGGGCTTCATCGCGCCCGTGCGGGTGTCGCCCTTGACGCCGGGGTCCGTCGTGGTGATCCGCATTACGACCGACGCCGCCAGGTCCACGGAGATCGCAACGCCCTCGTGCAGCGCCACCTGTGCTTCCCCGCCCTCCACGAGGTACGCCGAGGCGTCGCCCACCAACGCCGCCGGCACGTGGATCTGGTCGTAGGTCTCGAGGTCCATGAACACGAAGTCCTCGCCGTCCGGGTACACGTACTGGTAGTCCTTGCGCTCGACGATCGCCAGGCCTACCTTCACGCCGGCGTTGAAGGTGCGTTCCAGCACCGCCCCCGTCTTGACGTTACGCAGCTTCGAGCGCACGAAGGCGCCGCCTTTGCCCGGCTTCACGTGCTGGAACTCGATGATCTGGAAGAGCGTGCCGTCGAGCTCGAGGGTCATGCCGTTCTTGAAGTCGTTCGTGGACACGCTCACGCGTTCGTCAGCTCCTCGGGGTCGTCGGGACGTCGGTCACAGTTCGATCAGATCGCGGGTGGACGCCGGAAGCGCCCGGCACCCGTCTTCGGTCACCTCGACGGCATCCTCGATGCGGACCCCACCGAGACCCGGGATGTAGATGCCTGGCTCCACCGTCACCACGGCACCTGCCGGCAGGACGTGATCGATGCCCTTCCCCAGCCGCGGACCTTCGTGGATCTCCAGACCCACCCCGTGGCCCAGTCCGTGGGTGAACCGGTCTCCGTACCCGGCGTCGTCGATCACGGCGCGCGCCGCTGCGTCCACGTCCTCGCCTCGCACACCGGCCCGGATCGCGTCGATCCCCGCCTGTTGGGCCTGGCGCACGACATCGTGGATCTTCGTGAGTTCGGGCGCCGGTGCGCCGAAGGCCACCGTGCGACTCATGTCCGCGTGGTATCCCTCCCACCGCGCCCCGAAATCCATCTTGATCACATCGCCCTCTTCGAGCAGCGTGTGTCCCGGCTCGTGATGGGGTTCCGCGGCGCAGGCGCCGAACGCGACGATCGGCTCGAAGGCCAGGCCGTCGGCGCCGTCGCGCCGCATCAAGCGCGCCAACTCCAGCGCGACCTGACGCTCGCTCTGGCCGATCGCCAGCGAGCCGAGGATCTCCTCGAACGCCCCGTCGGTGGCCGACTGCGCCGAGCGGAGCATGTCGAGCTCGTCGAGGTCCTTGACCCACCGCTGGCGCTCGACCACCTCTGCCACGGCCACGAGCTCGACCCCGTTCAACGCCGCCGCGACGCGTTCGCGCTGACGGACGGTCACAGCATGGGCCTCGAAGCCGAGCCGGCGAGTGCCGAGACGCTTGCAGTGCTCCTGCAGCGGCTCCTCGAGCCCCTGCAGGCAGGTGACGCGTTCGAGATCGGGCACCTCGCGACGCGACTGCTCCGTGTAGCGCCCGTCGGTGAGGAACACCGACCGCTCGGCCCCCACGACCACCCAGCCGTTCGAGCCCGTGAATCCCGTGAGGTAGCGAACGTTCGGCAGGTGCGTCACCAGGACGGCGTCGACCCCCAGGTCGTCCAGCCAGGCGCTGAGCACGCTCCGTCTCAGTTGATGATCCACGGCAAGGCCTCCAGCGCCAGATGATAGCCACCGGCTCCCAGGCCGGTGATGGTCGCCCGGCACACCTCTGCGATCACCGAGTGCTGCCGGAATCCCTCGCGTGCGTAGATGTTCGACATATGGACCTCGACGACGGGGACCTCGCTCGCTTCGACGGCGTCGCGCAACGCGTAGGAGTAGTGCGCGAGGGCCCCGGGGTTGAGCACGACGACGTCGATCCCGTCGGCACCCGCGCCGAGCACGAGCCCGATGAGCTCACCTTCGTGGTCGGACTGGTGCCATGACGCATCGTGGCCGAGCCCGGCCGCGCGACCCTGCACCTCGCCCATGATCTCCTCGAGCGTCGCCGACCCGTAGAAGCCGGGGTCCCGCCGCCCGAGCGCCCCGAGATTGGGGCCGAACAGGAACAACACCTTCATGCCTTCGCTCCCATCTGCTCGAGCGCCTCCAACACCTGCGGTGGCGGAACAGCGTCCACGATCACCGGTCGGCCGGCGGCCTCCAGCAACACGAAGCGCACGTCACCTCGGAACTTCTTGTCCAGCCGGAAGGCAGCCACGATGGACGAGGCGGGCGGAAGCGGCCCATCGGTCTGGAAACCGAGCGAACTGAGGAGTCGCACCGTCCGGGCGGCCAGACCGGGCTCGGCGAGCCCTCGGACCTCGGCGAGCCGTGCCGCGAACACCATGCCGATCGCGATCGCCTCCCCGTGCGAGCGCCCCGAGAAGCCGTCGATCCGTTCGAGAGCGTGGCCCAGGGTATGGCCGTAGTTGAGGACCAGGCGGGCTCCCGAGTCCCGCTCATCGCGGACGACCGCGGATGCCTTGGCGGCGGCGCAGCGGCCGACCAGCGGTACCAGAGCGCTCGCCTCGCGCCGCAGCACCGGGCCGGGATCGGTTTCGAGCTGGGCGAGCAGCTCCATGTCCAGCGTCAGCGCGTACTTCGCCACCTCCGCCAACCCCGATCGGTAGTCGCGCTCGGGCAGGGTCGCGAGCGTATCGACGTCGGCCAGGACGGCCCTGGGCTGCGAGAACGTTCCCACCAGGTTCTTACCCTCCGGCAGGTTGACGCCGGTCTTGCCCCCGATGGCGGCGTCCACCTGGGCCGTCAGCGTCGTCGGCGCCTGGACGAACGGGATGCCGCGCATGTACGTGGATGCCACGAAGCCGGCGAGATCGCCCGTCGCCCCGCCGCCGAGGGCCACGATGACGTCGTCGCGATGGGCCTCCTGCGTGGCGAGCTGGTGCAACAGCGTGCCGTAGACCTCCAAGGACTTCGCCTGCTCCCCCGCAGGCACCGTGAGCTGCACGGGCTCCAGGCCTGCCGACCCCAGGGCGGCCGCGAGGGGCTCGAAGTACCGTGCGGCGCCGTCGTCGGCGATCACGAAGACGGTGGCGGCCTGCGGGATGCGCGGCAGGTGTGCGGCCGCCTCGGCAAGGATCCCGGAGCCCACGACCACGTCGTAGGCACGCCCCGGGATCGGCACGCTCACCCGGACCAACGGAGCTCCTCGACGATGGCCTCCGCCACCTCGTCCGGCGTGCCGCTCGCGTCCACGACACGCCCGGCGAACTCCCGGTACAGAGGCTCCCGCGCCGCGAGGATGCGCTCGAGGTCGCCTTCGGCGTGGATGAGTGGCCGGTCGGTGCCGGGGGGGACCCGCTCTTTCAACAAGGCGAGGGGGACGTCCAGGTAGACCGTGGTGCCCGTGTTCCGCAGCGTGATCCGGTTCGCCGGCTCCAGCACGATCCCGCCGCCGCATGCAACGACCGAAGGATCCTGCGTCGAAGCGTGAGTGAGGACCGCCGCCTCCATCCCCCGGAAGCCAGCTTCGCCCACGTCGGAGAAGATCTCAGGCACGGGTTTGCCCTCCCGGCGCTCGATCTCGGTGTCCAGGTCGACGAACGGCACCCCCAGCCGCCCCGCGAGCGCCCGGCCCACGACCGATTTCCCCGCACCGGGCATCCCGACGAGGTAGACGATCACAGCAGCGTCTCGAGATAGCCGCTCACGTTGCGCTTCGTCTCACCCACGGAATCGCCTCCGAACTTCTCGAGCACGGCGTTGGCGAGCTCGAACGCCACCGCGGCCTCTCCCACGACGCCTCCCGCGGGAACGGCGCAGGCGTCCGTGCGCTGTTTGATGGCCACCGCCTCGGTCCGCGAGGCAAGATCGACGGTCCGCAACGGCTTGGGGACGCTGGAGAACGGCTTCATCGCGGCGCGGACCCGGATCGGCTGACCCGTGCTCATCCCGCCCTCGATGCCGCCGGCGCGTGCGGTGCGCCGCGTGATGGCGCCGCCCCGCAGCACGATCTCGTCGTGCGCCTTGGACCCGGGCCGCCCGGCCGTGGCGAACCCGTCTCCCACCTCCACCCCCTTCACGGACTGGATGCTCATCAACGCCAGCGCGAGTCGGGCGTCGAGCTTGCGGTCGTACTGC
Source organism: uncultured Actinomycetes bacterium (assembly GCA_963850315.1). Lineage (GTDB taxonomy): Bacteria > Actinomycetota > UBA4738 > UBA4738 > HRBIN12 > JAOUEA01. The sequence continues at coordinate 192,175 of CAWKKN010000004.1, read as the reverse complement.
ACGTAGGAGCCGAGACCGGGCGGCGTCCCGTACGCGAGCACCTCGAAGACGCCTCCGACCGTGTCACGGGCCCTGCGCACGCGATCGATCTCTCCCACCATGGCCGCCGAGGCCTCCGCATCGAGGCACCGCACGGCCGAGCGGTCCACCTTCGCCTGATCTCTGGGTCCCGGGACGCCCGTCCGCGCGGGCGCCTTCACCTTGCCGATCTGGACCACGTGGGACACGACGGCGATCCCGATCTGCTCCAGGAACGCCTTGCAGCAGGCCCCGACGGCGACCCGGGCTGCGGTCTCGCGGGCGCTCGCTCGCTCCAGGACGTTGCGGACGTCGTCGAACCCGTACTTCTGGACCCCCGCCAGATCCGCGTGGCCGGGGCGCGGTCGCGTGAGTCGATCGTTCGGATCGGCGTCCCCATCGATCGCCATCAGCTCTCGGTACTTCGTGTCGAACTCAAGGTTGGGGATCGTGATGGCGACCGGTGAGCCGAGGCTGCGCCCGTGGCGCACGCCGGCCACGATCTCGAAGCGGTCCGATTCGAAGCGCTGCCGCCCACCGCGGCCGTGCCCCTGCCGGCGGCGCGCGAGCTCGGATGCCACGCCCTCAGACGTGATCTCTACCTCGGCGGGGAGCCCCTCCAGGATCGCCACGAGGCCCTTCCCGTGCGACTCTCCGGCCGTCAGCACGCGCAGCATCCGGACATCATAGGGACCACGCCGGATGGGCGGTCCCAGCGGCTCGGAGGCGGAGGATGAAGCGGGGGCGGCCCCAGACGGGGCCACCCCCGCGTGCCGGCGACCGCTCCCCCCGTGGGCGGATCGCCGGGGTCCCTAGGCGCTGCGCGTCACTTCGAGGCTGTGGCGCAGAGCGAGAACGGCTGATCGCCGAACAGGAAGGTGGCGCAGGTCCCCGAGGTGGAGCGCAACTCGAACTCCCCGGCCGCGAACTTCGCCCCGACCGCGACTTCGTAGACGGTGCCATCGACCTCGACCTGGGCCATGGCCTTGCCGCCGCGTTGGAACGTGTCGAGAAGCACCACGGTGTGCCCGCCGATCACGATGCTCGACCCGCCGCCGGGATTGCTGGGCGGAGGCGACGTGGAGGTGCCCGTGGGCGATCCGGTGCCCGTCGGTGAGGTCGAGCCCGATCCAGAGCCGGACCCCGAGGCGCTCGTCGTCGGAACGAGCGCCGGCGGCACCGAGAAGGGATCGCGGCCCGAGAAGGGCTGGTTCGGCGGCACCGTCGGCAGCCCGCTGGGGGTCTGCGTCACGCTCGGAACGACGGAGGGCCCGATCGTGGAAGGCGAGCCGGAGCCGGTTCCGATCGGTGCGAAGGAGGGCCCGGCCGAGGTGGAGCCGTTGACCAACACGTTGAACAGCAGGAACGCGACGAGGATACCCCCCATGACGATCCCACCGATGATGAGCGTCCGACGGTCGCGTGGCGATAGAGGCATCGGTCAGGTCCCCTGGGCGGTCGAGGTCGATCCGCCGGTGACGGTGGGTCCGGGCTGGGAGCCGGGTCCGGCGCTCGTGTCGGTCGTGTAGAACGTGACCGAGCCGGTCATCTGCAGGAACGGGATGGCCGACGTGGTGCCGCTCGCCGTCGATCCGCTGGAACTCAAGGACGCACTCTGCACCTTCGCCACCCGCGGAAGCGTCTCGACGTTGTAGAGGAACTCGGCGAGCGCGAAGTAGCTGCCCTTCACGGTGAAGGACACCGGGATCGACGACAGCGTCGCCCCGGTGACGACGGTGGGTGTCGAGGGCGTGAACTGCCACAGCTTGATCCCCGCCTGCGTCGCGGCATTCGCCATCAGCAGCAGCATCCCGGGCTCGTCCGCAGTCGGTGGGATCTGCCGGTGCACGTTCGCGATGACCGCCTTGTCGTGTGCCGCTTGGGCCTCCGCCTGCTGCAGGGCGCTGAGCTGCGTGTTGAGCGTTTCCTGGTGGGAGACCGCACTCGCGAGCGTCGTCTTCGCGTCGGAGACCGAGTGCATCTTCGGCAGCACGAGGAGCACGATCAACAGGATCGCCAAGGCGAGCCCCACCGCTGCGGCGATCAACGGTCCCAGTCGACCCCGCACCTTAGGTCCCTCCCCGCCCGCGGGCCGTGACGACGTCGCTGGTGAGATCGACGGACGTGCTGGACGTGTAGGGCCCCGGGTCGGCGGTGAGCGTCGTGTTCGTGCTCCAAGGGTTCACCCAGCCCTTGATGGACTCGAGCCGCACCAGCCAGGTGGCGATCGTTCCCGGATCGAGCGCCTCCCCCTGCGTCGCGACGGTTCCTACGAACGTCGTGGTCGTGGTCGTCGGCGTGGTCGTGGGCGGCGTGAGCTGGATCGCCAGTGACGACAGGACCATCTCGGGCGGGATGTAGCGGGAGACATCCATCAGAAGACCCGAGAACGACACCTCGCCCGCCCAGGCAGTGTTCAGCAGCTGCTGCTGCTGCTGCGCCTCCGTCTGCAGGTTGGCGAAGTGCTGCAGCCCGGTGATCTTCGTCTGGATCTGTTGGTTCTTGGCGTCCTGCGCGGCGATCTGGTCGTTCACCGAACCCAGCTTCCCGTTCTGCACGAGGTAGAAGGCCACGATGCCGAGCAGCACTAAGACGCCCGCGAAGGCGACGAGCGCTGTCGTGCGCCTCGTCTTCTGACGTTCGAGGATCTCCTGGGGAAGGAGATTGACCTGGCTCACGCCGCCCTCCCGGGGATCGCGAGGCCGACGGCGACCGCGAGCAGGGGTTCCGCCTCCGCGAGAGCCTCATCGGACAGCGCCAGGTTGTGCCCGACGTGCTCGAACACCTTGCCGGGCTCAACCTGCACAGGGATCCTCTGGCGGAGCAGCTCGATGAAGCCGTCCAGCTTCGAGCCGCCGCCCGTGACGATCACGCGCTCGATCTGCGCCCCCTGGGACTGGGCGGTGTAGAACTCGAGCGACGAACGGATCTCATCGACGAACGCGGTGGCGCGCTGCATCGTGATCTGGCGGATCTGATCGGCATCGGGACGCTCCTCGACCGCGGGGGCGATCACGGCGTCCACAGGCTCGCCGCGCTTCAGGCGTTCGGCTGCATCGTCGTCCACGCCTAGACCGCGGGCAACCGCCACCGTGATGTCGCGACCTCCCGACGGCAGGATGCGAACGAACCGGGTCGTCCCCTTCGCATGGACGACGATGTTCGTGACCTGGGCCCCCACGTCGATGACGGCCTCGTCCCCACCCTCCTCCAGGTTCATCCCGGCGCTGGGGGTTCCCACGGCGCGAACCATGGCGAACGGGACGAGGTCCAGGCCGACGGGCTCCAGCTTCGCCGCGAGGGCGGCCGCCACCATCTGGTCCACCATGCCGCGCTGGGCGGCGACGAGGAGCATCCGCAGCATGCGCCGCCCGTCCTGCTCGAACTCCCCGACGGGGTCGTAGTCGAGCACCGCGTCTTCCACGGGCATCGGGATGAACTCCTGCACCTGGAAGCCGAGGGAGGCGCGCAACTCCTTGTCGGGCATGTACGGCAACGCGATCTCGCGCACGACGACGCGTTGGTTGCCGACACCCATGAAGACGCGTTTCTGCTTGAAGCCGCCGCGTTGCCAGAGCTCCCGCAGGGCGCCGGCGACGGCTTCGGGATCGCGGACCTCGCCGTTCTCCACGGCGCCCGGCGTCAGAGGGACCTGAGCGGCGTGGACCACCGTGGGAGTGTCACCTCCGGCCAGCTCGACGGCGCGCACCGCCGTGGAGCCCATGTCGAGGCCGATGCGACTCCGAGCCACTATCGATCCTCCACCCGCACGGATCGCTCGCTCAGGTATCGGCCCACGTCGCCCTCGCGGATCCGGTAGTTCTTGCCCACGCGCAGGGCGGGCAGATCCCCGTTCTTGATGAGTCGGTACACGGTCATATTCGAGACGCGCATCGCCGCGGCGACTTCGGAGACGGTGAGGAGCCCTCCCGTCACGAACGCCTGCGGCTGGCCCACGCTCGCTGCCCTCTCTCGGTTGTGCCGGCTCTGCCGGTCGGTCTCGTGTGTCACACGTGGCACATGTTGCACATCTGCAACGCCGTACTCGTCAGGGCACCTTCGCCCCGTTGAGCGTGCTCACGAAACACTAGGTAGCAGGTCATGTCAAACATCTCGGCGGTAGTTCCTCGGCGACGCGGCGAGAGGGCCTGGAGCCCCACTCGGGCTCAGCGGGAAAGGAACGCCCGCAGGTACCATCCGGCGATCGGCTCGGTGAGGAACGCCGCCACGACGGCGCCGGCCGCGAGGTAGGGTCCGAACGGGATCGCGCCCTTGCGCCCGCGGCCCAGGATCAGAGCGAGGATGCCCCCCACGCCGCCCATCACGATGGCCGATGCGGCCGCCACGCCGACGTAGCGCAGGCCGACGGCCCCGAAGACGATCCCGATCACGCTCGCGAGCTTGACGTCGCCCATCCCCATCCCCCCGCTGATCAGGGCCACGAGGAACAGGCCGCCCCCGTACATCAGGAAGCCGAGGCCCGCGCGCACGGGATCGGTGCCGCCGTGGAAGACCCAGACGAGGACGACGTACAGGGGGAACCCGATCAGCGACGGATACATCAACCGGTTCGGGATGATGCGGTAGCGGATGTCGATCAGCGAGACGGCGGGCATGAGAGCGAGCAGCAGCGCCACCATGATGCCGATCCCGATGCGGTCGAACCGCGCGACCGCGCCCACCATGAGGGCCGCGGTCACGAGCTCCGTGAGGGGGTACTCCACCGAGATCCGGTACCCGCAACTACGGCACTTCCCGCGCAGCAGCAGCCACGAGAGGACGGGGATGTTGTCCCGATTCGCGATCTCCGCGCCGCACGACGGGCACCGGGAGCCCGGGGCGACGACCGACTCGCCCTTCGGCATCCGATCCGTCACGACGGTCATGAAGCTCCCGACCGCCAACCCGAAGGGCAGCATGACGAGCGCGCGGACCCATGAGTCGCTCACCCTTCGCAGCCTATCCCCGGCGATGTTCCCTATCCGGCGTCCTGCTACGGGAAGCTGGTGAGGGTCGAGTTGCTCATGGCGTTGGCGCCGGTGCACGTGGGCGTTCCGCCCGTGGCGCTGCCGAACCACGTGCCCGGGGTGTTGCCGGGACCGCTGCCGCCGGTCGCTGCCACGTCCTCGACGAAGTAACAGGTGCCGGACGCCGACATACGGGCGGCCGAGAAGACCTGGCTATCACCGGGAGTCACGTCCCCGACGTTGATCGACACCGCGTAGTTGTTGCCGAGCTGCGATGGCGTCGACGCCGTCACGTAGCTCATGGAAGCCTCGATCGAGGGCAGGCCTGTTGAAGCCGTCGTGGCTTGGGAATAGCTGTTCGCACTCGAGTACGACGTCTTGGCCGCGATCAGCGCGGTCCGAAGGTCCGCCTGCGCCGCTCGGTTCTGGGCGCGGACCCTGGCTCCGAGGAACAGCGGCAGCGCGATGGCGATCAAGATGCCGATGATCAGCACGACCACCATCAGCTCCACCATGGTGAATCCGGCCTCCCTCGCTTTCGCGGCGCACGATCGTTTCCGCATGCCGATCACCTCCTTCCTTCGCGTTGCTCGACATCGCGGGACCTCGTCGACCTCGACGGACCTCTCAGGAACTGGAAGGGGCGGCCCGAAGGCCGCCCCCCACAGGGTGCTACTGACCGGTTCGACCTTACGGGAAGGACGTCGCGGTCGCGGGGCCGGCAGCCCCGGCGGCGTTGGCGCCGGTGCAGGCGACCGTGGTGCTGGAGCCGTACCAAGTTCGCCGGCGTCTTGCCCGCACCCGCGTCACCGGTGGCCGCTACGTCCTTGATGAAGTAGCAGGTACCGGAGGCCGACATGCGTGCCGCGCCGAAGACCTGGTTGTCCACGGGGTTCGCGGCGCGTGCTGCTCACCGCGATGGAGACGGCGAAGTTCGTAGCGCTCGACGACGCAGCCGCCTGGTAGGTCAGCGACCGCTCGATCGAGCGCAGCCCCGTGGCGTTGGCGTTGTCGCACCCAGTAGCTGTTGTTGTCGGTGTACGAGGTCTTCGCGGCGACCAACGTGTTGCGGAGGTCCGACTGCGCCGCACGGTTCTGGGCCCTGTGCACGGGCACCGAGGAACGTCGGCAGTGCGATGGCGATCAGGATGCCGATGATCAGAACGACCACCATCAGCTCGATGAGGGTGAAGCCTTGCTCCTCATCAGAACGCTTCATGAAGCGCTTGAGCATTCTGCCTTCGCCTCCTTCCTGTGTTCTGCGCGCATCCCACTGACGCGCGATCCCTATCTGTTTCGGCCTTCGTGGTTCGCTTCTGAAGCAGCCGAACCGTGAGAATCCGCGGTGCGAGCGCAGTTACCCGGAATCCGGTAGGTACGCCCGGATGGTCGCTCGCCGCCGCTACTTGATCAGGTTGATGACCTGGAACATCGGCATGTAGAGCGCGATCACCGCGGCGCCGACGCACCCGCCCATGAAGGCGATCAGGATCGGCTCGATGAGCGACGTGAGGGCGTCCACCGACGCCTCCACCTCCTGGTCGTAGAACTGCGCGACCTTCTCCAGCATCATGTCGACCTGGCCGGTCTCCTCGCCCACGGCGATCATCTGCACGACCATGGCCGGGAACACCGGGCTCTTGGAGAGTGGCTTCGCGATCGACTCGCCCTGACGGACGCTGTCCTGGACCTCCTCCACGGCCTTGCCCATCACGCGGTTGTTCACCGTGTCGATCACGATGTCCAACGCCTGCAGGATGGGCACGCCCGACTTGAGGAGCATGGCGAGCGTGCTGGAGAAGCGCGACAGGGCGGTCTTGTGGAACAGGTTGCCGAAGACCGGGATGCGCAGCTTGATGGCGTCGACGACCTCGCGCCCGTGCTCCGTCTTCTTGTAGCGGCGTAGCAGGAACGCGCGCCAGGAAGATCATCCCGATCACGATGTACCACCAGTTCTTCAGCGCGTCGGACACCATCAGCAGCATCCGGGTGGGCAGCGGCAGCACGCCGCCGAGCTGCGCGTAGATGCTCTTGAACTGCGGCACCACGAACAGCAGCATCGCGGCCATGATCAGGGAGACGAGGCCCACGACGGCGACCGGGTAGGTCATCGCCGACTTGATCTTGCCGCGAAGGTGGACCTCGCGCTCCAGCATCGCGGCGAGGCGCATGAGCGTGTCGTCGAGCGACCCGCCCGTCTCACCCGAGCGGCACCATCGAGATGTAGAGGTCGTTGAAGATCTTCGGGTGCTTGGCCAGGGCCTGCGAGAGCGAGGCGCCCTGCTCCACGTCCAGGCGGGAGGCCGTGAGAGCCTCGGCGAGCGTCTTGTTGGAGCTCTGCTCGGCGAGGATCGCGAGGGCGCGCAGGATCGGCAGGCCGGAGTTGATCATCGTGGCGAACTGCCGCGAGAAGACCGCGATCTCCTTGAGCTTGACCTTCTTCTTGGTGATGTTGATCTCGAGCTTGAGGCCCTTCTTCTCCTTCCCCACCTCGAGCGGCGTGTAGCCCTGCTCGCGCAGACGCTGAAGGACCAGCATCTCGTTGTCGGCGACGAGCGTGCCACTGATCATGTTGCCCGACCGGTCGCGAACCTTATATGCGAACGTCTGCGCCATCTCGATCTCCTAGCTTCCGCCCATGGGCCGCCCATGGGCCCACCCATGGACATCCCCGCCGACGCGTAGCCGTCGTTGAGCGGCGCGCCGAGGCTGCCGCCCATCGAACCGCTGGAGCTCCTCGGGGTCGTGACACCGCTCGAACGCCATCTGTTGATTGATGCGTCCGGTCTTGACGTGGCTCGCGAGGGACATGTCCATCGTCTGCATGCCGAACCGGCCGCCGGCCTGCATCGAGGAGTAGATCTGGTGCACCTTGCCCTCGCGGACGAGGTTGCGGATCGCCGGCGTCGCCACCATGACCTCGCATGCCACCGCGCGGCCCTTGCCGTCGGCCGTGGGGATCAGCTGCTGCGTCACCACGCCCTGGAGCGTGGTCGCGAGCTGCACCCGCACCTGCTGCTGCTGGTGCGGCGGGAACACGTCGATGATGCGGTCGATCGTCTGCGGCGCGTCCTGCGTGTGCAGCGTCGCGAACACGAGGTGCCCGGTCTCGGCTGCGGTGATCGCGGTGGAGATCGTCTCGAGGTCCCGCATCTCACCCACGAGGATCACGTCCGGGTCCTGGCGCAGGACGTGCTTGAGCGCCTGGCCGAAGCCGTGCGTGTCGGCCCCCACCTCGCGCTGGTTCACGATGCAGCTCTTGTGCTTGTGCAGGAACTCGATCGGGTCCTCGACGGTCATGATGTGGCCCGCGCCGCTCGGTGTTGACGACGTCGACCATCGAGGCGAGCGTCGTCGACTTGCCCGAACCCGTGGGCCCGGTCACGACGACGAATCCACGCGGGAACCGCGCGAGGTCGGCCACCACCGGCGGGAGGCCGAGCGTCGTCGATGTCCTTGATCTCGAAGGGGATCACGCGGAAGGCGGCCCCGATCGAGTCCCGCTGCATGTAGACGTTCACGCGGAACCGCGCACGCCCGGGCAGCGAGTAGGACATGTCGAGCTCGAGCTCCTGCTCGAACCGTTCGCGCAGCTTCTGCGGCAAGATCGCGTAGATCATGCCCTGCAGCGCCCGCGGCGAGAGCGGGGGGTAGTTCTCCACTCGCTCCAGCTCGCCGTGCACGCGCACGACCGGCGGGGAGCCCGCCGTGAGGTGCAGGTCGGAGCCTTCCAGATCCAGGAGCGCACCGAGGAGCTCGGGGATCGGGATCTGCGTGTCGTCTTCGTGCTGAGTCGTCATGCTCATCGTCACTTCACCACCCTTGCTACTTCCTCGATGGAGGTGATCCCCATGCGGGTCTTCTCCAGGCCGTCGTCGCGGAGCGCGATCATTCCCTGCTGGATCGCCACCGCCTTGATCGCTTCGGCAGATGCACGCTCCACCGTGAGCCGTTCGATCTCTTCGGTCATCGGCATGACCTCGTAGAGCCCGATCCGGCCGCGGTAGCCGGTGTTCGAACAGGCGGCGCAGCCCGCGGGCCGATACAGCTCGTGGATCTCGGACCACAGCCACTCGGGGTAGCCGGCCTCGACCAGCTCCGACTGCTCGGGCGCGTAGGCCTCCTTGCAGCGTTCGCAGAGCTTGCGCGCGAGGCGCTGGGCCACCACGCAGTCGATCGCGGAGGCGACGAGGAAGGTCTCGACGTCCATCTCGGTGAGGCGCGTGATGCGCGCTGGCGCGCGTCGTTCGTGTGCAGGGACGAGAGCACGAGGTGACCGGTGAGGGCGGCCTCGATCGCGATCGTGGCCGTCTCCTTGTCGCGGATCTCACCGATCAGCACGATGTCGGGGTCGGCACGCAGGATCGAGCGCAGCGCCGAGCGCGAACGTCAGGCCGGCCTTCGGGTTCACCTGGATCTGGTTCGACGCCGTTCAGGCGGTACTCCACCGGGTCCTCGACGGTGATGATGTTCTTGTCCACCTCGTTGAGGATGTTGAGCGTCGAGTACATCGTGGTCGACTTCCCCGATCCGGTCGGGCCCGGTCACCAGGATCGCGCCGTACGGCTTCTTGAACGAGCTTCGCGAAGCTCTTGTAGGACTCCTCCAGGAAGCCCGAGGTCCTCCAGCGCCAGCAGCGCGTTCGACTTGTCCAGGATGCGGATGACGACCTTCTCGCCGAACACCGTCGGCAGGGTCGCGAGACGCAGGTCGAGCGCTTGCCGCCGACCTTCATGCTGATGCGGCCGTCCTGGGGGATCCGCTTCTCGGCGATGTTCAGGTCCGCCATGACCTTGAGGCGGCTGATGAGGCCGCCCTGGATGTTCTTGGGAGCCGGCGGCATGGGCTCGTGCAGCACGCCGTCCACGCGGAACCGGATCCGGACGTTCTTCTCCGCGGGCTCGATGTGGACGTCGGAGGCGCGGTCCCCCACCGCCTGGGTCATGATCGCGTTCACGAGCTTGACGATGGGGGCGTCCTCGAGCGCCGCCTCGATGTGCTCGTCCTCGCCCTCGATCGCGTCGGCGGCGACGCTCGCGAGCGCCTCGACCTGGCCGTCCATGCTGGCGAACTTCTGGATCGCCCGCTCAACGTCGGCGGCGGTCGCCACGAGCGGCTGGACGTCGCGGTTCGTGATCGTGCGGATGTCGTCCAGCGCGTAGACGTTCGCGGGATCCGACATCGCCACCAGGAGCTTCCCGTCGCGCTCTCCGATCGGGATGGCGCGGTAGCGGCGCGCGAGCGCCTCGGGCAGCAGGGTGGTGGCGGTCGGGTCGACCGGATACTCGGTGAGGTCGACGAACTCCAGCCCCACCTGCTCGGCGAGGGCGCGCACGAGATCGCCCTCCTTGATCATCCCGAGGTCGATCAGGGTGCGGCCGAGGGACTTCGGGCGTGCGCCGATGCTCCTCGAGCGCCGTCTCCAGCTGCTCGGGCGTGATGAAGCCCTGCTCGATCAGGATCTGACCGAGCTGCTTGGACTTACGCTTCACCGTCGTCATGCGGCCGTCACGTGTCCGTTCGGTCTAGGTCGTCAGGAACTAGCTTCGTCATCGCCCGTGTCCACCTGAAGCAGACCCGAGAACTCTTTGGCGAGCAGCACGCGATCGACCTCGACCTCTTCTCTTCGGAGGTGTTCCGGCCCCTCCCACCAGCTTCATCGGCTCCTTCCCGAGGTCGGTCGCGGTCGCCGTGCGGGGCCATGGATCCGCCGGAGGCGTCCGTCGGGGCCGTCTGCCGGCGGCCGCGATCGCGGCGCCGGCGGCACTTGGCCTCGAGCCACCGTGAGCGCCTCGGGGCTGCGGATCGGCGGCGGACGGCGCCGGATCGCCTCGCATCGACCGGGGTGCCGCGGTCGTTCGTACGCCTCCGGCGTCGCGCTCTGGCGCAGCCGACGACCTCCGCGGCCGCCTCCGTGACGGACGCGGACCGGCCGCTTGCGCGCGCGTTCGCTCGGTGGCCTGCGGGGCCTTGACCGCGCGGGGGGTGGAGGTTCGTGCGCGGCTTGCCCGAAGGAGCCGACGGTCGCCTCCGGCACCCGCAGGGTGTCGCGGCGCGCCGCCCGGCTCCTCGTCCGCGCTCAGCAGCACCTGCTCGAGCTGGTCCACCAGGATGCCGGGCGCACGCCCGCCTCGGCGACCGCGAACGCGCCGTAGGCGCCGCGATGGACGAACGCCCACACCTGGTCGGCGAACTCCACGAAGCTCCGCTCGGGCTCCCCGAGCACGCAGAAGCGCAGCCAGGCGGACTTGGCGATGCCCTCCTCCTCGTCGGGATAGGCGCCGAGCACCAGCCCGTCGCGGACAGGAGCAGGCAGCCCCGCACCTCTGGGACGTTCAGAGAGATCCGCTGGGCAAGCGCGGAATAGTCATCCATCTCTAGGCAACGAGCATCGACGCGTGCGACCAAGCGCTTAAGCGGCGAGGCCGACCGGGCGACCGCTAGGCGCGCTCGGCGAGCTCCGCCAGGGCGGCCGCCGACATCACCGTCGAGCGGCGGCAGGGCTCCCGTCCACAGCTCGAACGACAGCGCCGCCTGGTGCAGGAGCAGCCCGAGCCCCCCGAAGGCCGCGGCTCCGGACTGCCCGCGCCTCGCATCTGAAGCGGCGTCGTGACGGCCGGCCGGTACAGCAGGTCCACGACGAGCTGGCCCGGCCCGAGCGGGGGCACCGGGAGCGTCTCGCCCGTGCGCCCCCACCGGCGTGGCGTTCACGACGAGGTCGGGTCGCACGACCGTCGCGTCGTCGAACGCCACGACCCGTAGCTCGGTCGAGAGCCCCTCGAGGGCCGGCACGAGCACCCGCCGCACCGGCTGGATCGCGCACGGCGACGTGAGTTCGCGCGAGGCCAGCGCGCGCCAGGGCGAGCGCCACGGCGCGCGCCGCCCCCCCGCCCCGAACACGCAGCGCCGAGCGTCCGGACGGCTCGAACCCTGCGTCCCGGCGCAGGAATCGGTCGAACCCGGGCGCGTCCGTGTTGTGACCGTGGAGCTCCCCGCCCTCGACCACGAGCGTGTTCACGGCCCGCAGGCGGCGGGCGTCCTCGGACAGCGAGTCGGCACGGCCGGCGGTCGTCGGTCTTGTGGGGCATCGTGACGTTCGCGCCCGCGAAGCCCAGGGCGCCAGCCCGTCGAGGGCCGCGGGCAGGTCGCCGGGGCCGACGGGCAGCGGCACGTACACCCACTCCATCTCCATCGCCGCGAACGCCGCGTTGTGGATCGCGGGCGACAGGCTGTGGGTCGACGGGCCACCCGATGATCCCCACGGTCCGGCTCGCCCCGCCGATCGGCGGCCCGGGCGGCTCAGCCAAGGCAACGCGCCTTGTCGTCGCAGGAACTGGCGTAGGTCGAGCTGAACCTGCTGGCGCCGTTCGAGCCGCAGGCCACGTAGTAGAGGTACGGGACGTGCGCCGGCGCGAGCGCCGCTTCCAACGAGGCGATGGCCGGGGCTCGCGATCGGCGTGGGCGGCAGCCCGGGCTGCAGCCGGGTGTTGTACGGGCTGTCGATCGCGAGGTCGGCGTCGGTGAGCGCCGTCGGTAGGGTTGGGGTCGATGTAGGCGACGGTCGCGTCGATCCCCAGCGGCATCCCTCGGCGCAGCCGGTTGTAGATCACGGCCGCGATCTTCGGTCGGTCGGCGTCGATGCCGGCCTCCTTCTCGATCATCGAGGCCACCACCACGATCTGGTACGGCGTGACGCCGAGTGCCTTCGCGTCCTTCCAGGGAGGCCTTTCGTCCTGAGCCTGAACTCGTCGAGCAGTGTGGTGATCACGGCGGAGGCGTCTCGCCGTGCGCGGCGAGCCGGTACGTGTCGGGATAGAGGAACCCCTCGACCGTCGGCGTACCCTTGGGCAGGTACGGCTGCAGTGAGAATCGGCCGCTCTGGGCGGCCGCGACGAACGGGTGGCCGGGATGCCGAGCGCCTGCTGCAAACGATCGGCGATCTGGGGGTCCACGCGGTAGCCGGGAGGGACCAGCACGTCGGCCGTGGCCACGGTCTTGGGCGGCGTCGACAAGAGGCCGACGATCTCCTCCAGCGACATCCCCCCGCGCAGGGTGTAGGTGCCGGCGCGCAGGGCGGCCGCCTTGCCGGTCCCGCGCATGAGGAGATTCCCGACGAAGCCGCCGCAATTGATCAGCTTCGCGTCCGCGAGATGGCCCACGACCTCGCTGGCGCTCGCCCCCTGCGCAACCGTGAAGCGCACCGGCCGCGTGGTCGCCGGTCCCGGGCTCGAGCAGTTCTCGTAGTAGTGGGCGCCGACGTAGACGCCGCCCAACAGAACCAGGAAGGCGAGGAGGAGGACGAGGAGCCTCGTCTTGCGCGGCCGGTCGGGACGATCGTGGCGTGCCGTCCGGCGCGGCGTGAGCTGGTCCTGCATCGGTCCTGCAGGATACAGGTCGCACGGGGACCTCCGCCGTCCGCTCGGCAGCGCCCTCAGGTCGGGCGGGCATCCAGCCACGCCTGGAGGATCACCGTCGCGGCGGTTCGGTCCACGACGCGCCGGCGCTCCCGCCCTCCCACGCCGGAGGACGGATAGCTGCCGCTCCGCCTCCACCGTGCTGAGCCGCTCGTCCTGCAGGTGCGATCGGCACGTCCAGCAGGGCCTGCGAGCGTCTGTGCGAACCCCTGCGCGTGCCGGGCCGCCGGACCCGTGGCTCCCGACAGCGACAGCGGCAGCCCCAGCACGACGGCTGCGATCGCCTGCTCCGCGCACGATCGCCGCGATCGCCTTCAGCTCGCCGGGCGGCTGTCCCACATGGATCGTGCCGAACGGAAGCGCCATGCCGCCGCTCCGGGTCGCTGATCGCCACCCCGATCCGCGCGTCGCCCAGGTCCAGACCGAGAACCCGTCCCAGCGGCGACGTCGCGGGCGTCATGTCAGACCGCGCGCAGCAGCTCCGAGAGCCGCGCGGGGATCGACCGCGAGCGCCTCGGCGACGGCGTCTGCGCCGCGTGCCCCCGGCCATCGCGAGGATGTCCTTGCCCCCGGCCCCGCCGCCCGATCGCTCTTCGCCGCGGTTGCAGGAGGGCGGGCGCCGTGATCCCCCGCGCGACCGCGGCGGGCGAGCAGGCGGCGACGAGCTGCGCCCTGCCTCCCTCACCGCTGCCGAGCACGACCGCGGCGGGCCCGGCCGCCAGCTTGTCCCTGACCTTCTGGGCGAGGTCGCGCATCCCGCCCGCGTCCTCACCCGGGTCTTCCGCAACGACGAGCACGACGCCGTCGACCGCCGTCGCCCGCCCCACGAAGCCCGTCGATCTTGCGATCCTCGGTCCCCGGCGCGCAGCGCCCCGAGCTCGTTCTTCAGCCGCTTGTTCTCCTCGACCACACGGCGTGCGTGATCGACCGCGGCCTGAGGGTCCTTGCTGCCGAGCGCGTCCACCAGGCTACGCAGGAGCTCGCGCTCGGCGTTGATCTCGCGCAGTGCGTCGGGACCCACGAGCGCCTCCACCCGGCGCATCCCGGCGCCGATCGACCCTTCGCCCAGGATCCGGATGACGGCGATGTTGCCCGTGCGCGCGACGTGGGTGCCGCCGCAGAGCTCCCGCGAGTAGTCGCCCACCTCGACGACCCGAACGACGTCGCCGTACTTCTCGCCGAACAGCGCCACGGCGCCGAGCGCCTTCGCCTCGTCCATGGAGGTCTCGAAGATGTGGACCGCGTCGTCGCGCGCGAGTCGGCGGTTCGCCTCAAGCTCCGCCTCCTGGAGCAGCTCCGTAGGCACGCCCTGCGGATGGGGGAAGTCGAACCGGAGACGGCCGGGCGCGACCAGCGACCCCGCCTGCCGCGCGTGCTCACCCAGGAGATGCTTCAGCGTCCAGTGCACGACGTGCGTCGAGGTGTGGGCGCGCGCGGTGGCCTCGCGGCGGAGCCGGTCGATCTCTCCGATCGCGTCCTGGCCGGCGTGGACCTCGCCCGTCCCTACGACGCCGACGTGCATGATGGCGTCGGGCCCCGCCCACTGGGTGTCGAGGACCCGGATCGACCCCGTCTGGGTGCGGATCTCTCCCTGGTCGCCCACCTGGCCGCCGGCCTCGGCGTAGAACGGCGTGCGGGCCAGGAAGATCCGGACCTCCTGCCCCTCCTCGGCGACGTCGAGCTCGCGATTCTCCCGATCGAGGAGCGCGACGACCGGCCCTTCGGCCTCCGGCTGCTCGTAACCCACGAACTCGGTCGGCGGGACGGCGCCCGAGTCCAGCCCGATCGGCACCTTCTTCGCGTCGCGCCGCGATCGCTCCCGCTGCTCGCGCAGCAGCTCGTCGAATCGATCGGTGTCCACCGTGAGCCCGGCATCCTCCGCCAGCTCCAGGGTCAGCTCCAGGGGGAAGCCGAACGTGTCCTTGAGCTGGAACGCGTCGTCTCCGCTGAACCGTCCCTCCACCGCCCGTCCCTTCGCCTCTTCGAACAAGGTCACTCCCTGGCGCAGCGTCGAGGCGAACCGCTCCTCCTCGTTCGAGGTCACCTGCTCGACGAACGCGAGGTTCTCGCGCAGCTCCGGGTAGGCGTCGCCGAACCCTCGCTGCACCACCTCGACGAGGGGAGCCATCACGGGCCCTTCGATGCCCAGACGCCGCGCGTGCGACACGACGCGGCGCAGCATGCGGCGCAGGACGTAGCCGCGTCCTTCGTTCGAGGGCTGCACGCCGTCGGCGACCAGGAACGCTGTCGCACGGGCGTGCTCCCCGACGATCCGGATGGACACATCGTCGCGCTCGTCCGCTCCGTAGCGCTTGCCCGAAAGCGACTGCACCCGGTCCAGGATCGGCCGGAACAGATCGGTCTCGAAGAAGCTGCCCACGCCCTGCAGGGCGACCGCCAGCCGCTCGACGCTCGCCCCCGTGTCGATGTTCTTCGCGGGAAGCTCGCGCAGGACCTCCGCATGCGTCGTCCACCTCGTCCTGCATGAAGACGTGGTTCCAGATCTCCATGAAGCGTTCCTCGTCCACGGCGGGCCCGCCGTCGGGGCCGTGGGCGGATCCGCGGTCCACGAAGATCTCCGAGCACGGGCCTGCGGGGCCCGCGGCGTGCGTCCACCAGAAGTTGTCGGCCTTGCCGCGCCGCACGATCCTGCCCGCGGGCATCCCGAGGTCCTGCCAGATCCCGATGCTCTCGTCGTCGTTCTCGAACACGCTCACCCAGATCCGGTCGCGCTCGATGCCGAACCCTTCCGTGACGAGCTCCAGGCCCCAGGCGCAGGACTCGGCCTTGAAGTAGTCCCCGAACGAGAAGTTCCCCAGCATCTCGAACATCGTGAGATGGCGATCCGTGTGGCCGACGTTCTCGATGTCGTTCGCCCGGAAGCACTTCTGGACGCTGGTGGCGCGGCGATACGGCGGCACGGCCTGTCCCAGGAAGTACGGGATGAACTGGTTCATCCCGGCGTTGGCGAGCAGCAGCCCGGACTCTGGCGGCGGGATCAGAGACGAGCTGGGAACGCGTGTATGACCGCGCTCTTCGAAGAACGCCAGGAATCGCTCGCGGATCTGGGCACCGTCCACGCGGGGCAGTCTATCGGTGCGCCGGCCGGCGACCCCCTGCAGGCTCAGGCGGCCGGCGGGTCGATGCCGTGGTCGCGGCGGAGCTGCTCCTCGCGCTCGTCCCTGGCGCGCTTGCCCTCCGCGATGGACTCGCTGACCAGCTTCGAGAGGTCCATGATGCCGCCCTTGGCCTCCCGCGCGATGGTCTGCGGCGCCACGCGCCGCGCCTGCTTCTTCGTCCAGCGCCCGACGAGGATCGCCCCGGTGGCCCCGGCTCCCAGGCCGAGCGCGACCCAGAACCCGCGCCTCACCGCTTTCGGCCGCCCTTCGCCTTGGTCCGACGCCCTTGCGCAGGCCGGCGCCGAAGCTGATCACCTTCACGAGCGGGCTGGACGCGGCCTCCTGCGCGAGCGCGGTGACCTTCTCCACCCGGCCGAGGATGTCGTTGGCCGACACCAGCATCGTGTCCACCCGGTCGATCTCCCGATTCGCCTTCTCCACCGAGGTCTTGACCTCGCGCAGGAGCGGCACGGTCTCCTGACGGAAGGCGTCGATCGTCATGCGGGTGCTCTCCAGTACCCGGAACGTGTTGATCAGCACGACGCACAGGACCAGGACGAGCAGACCCCAGAAGGCGGACATGATGATGAGGGCGGAGTCGCCGCCGGAGAGAGCGAGGAGCGTCATCACAGGTCCCTTCTGTGTCGATCCGCGGTCCGCGTAGCTTACTCGGAGGGGGGTGCCGGGCGCGGGGAGGGGCGGCGCACGGACGGTTCGACGTCCTCGCCCATGCCCGAGGGCTCGAAGTAGCGATGGCCATCGAACGCCGCCGGCCGGTACTCCTGGTCGACGACGTGGCCGGGGAAGTCGTGCGGGTATCGGTAGCCCTTGCCGTGGCCCAGTCGCTGTGCGGCCGGGTAGCTGGCGTCGCGAAGATGCAGCGGCACGGGCGCCGCCGAGGAGGCATCCTCGCTGGGCCTTCACCGAGCGCGAGGTACACGCTGTTCGA
The DNA here is from genome assembly GCA_963850315.1 of uncultured Actinomycetes bacterium. GTDB lineage: Bacteria > Actinomycetota > UBA4738 > UBA4738 > HRBIN12 > JAOUEA01. The sequence continues at coordinate 174,708 of CAWKKN010000004.1, read as the reverse complement.
CTTCGGCGCGGCGGCGAGATAGATCGGTGGCATGTGCGAGGTTGAGACGCGCCTCGGGGAGCCCCACGTGCTCCACGGCCTGTGCGGCCGCGACCGCCACCAGCAGCGCTCGCGAGTCCGCCATCCCGATGTCCTCGCTCGCGTGCACGATGAGCCGGCGCGCGATGAACCGAGGATCCTCCCCCGCCTCCAGCATCCGCGCGAGCCAGAACAGGGCGGCGTCGGGGTCGGAGCCCCGGATCGACTTGATGAAGGCGCTGATCACGTCGTAGTGCGCGTCGCCCTGCCGGTCGTAGACGACCGCCTTCTTCTGGACGGCATCGGCGGCGATGTCCCTGGTGATGAGCGTGAGTCCCGCCTCCTTCGTCGCCTGCGAGGCGGCCTCCAACCCGGTGAGCGCCACCCGCGCGTCGCCCCCCGCCACGCTCACCAGGTGCGCGACGGCGTCCTCATCGGCGGCGAGCTGCATCTGCCCGAGGCCGCGGTCCTCGTCCGCGAGGGCGCGACGCACCACCGTCGCGACCGCGTCGTCGTCGAGCGGCTCCAACCGCAGGAGCAGGCAGCGGGACAGCAGCGGCGTGTTCAGGGAGAAGTAGGGGTTCTCCGTCGTGGCGCCGATCAGCGTGACGATGCCCTCTTCCACGGCGGGGAGCAGGACGTCTTGTTGCGCCTTCGACCACCGGTGCACCTCGTCGACGAACAGGACCGTGCGGAACATCCCTCCGCGCGCACCCTCCATCACCTTGCGCGCGTCGGCTACCCCGGAGTTCACCGCCGAGAGCTGGATCAGGTCGGCGCTCACGGCGGCGGCCAACAGATGCGCGAGCGTGGTCTTGCCCGAGCCCGCCGGACCCCACAGGACGATGGAGGGCAAGTTGCCCCCAGCGAGGATGCGGGTCAGGGCCTTGCCTTGCCCGACCAGGTGCCCCTGCCCGACGAACTCCTCGAACGTCCGAGGACGCATCCGGGCCGCGAGAGGTTGATGGACCACTTACGTCCAGCCGAGGACGCGATCGGGACGGATCACCAACAGGATCCGGGTCTGCCCTTCGACCGAGGTCCAGCCCTCGCCGCTGTAGCGGCGAGATAACGCATCCATGTGCTCGTCCGCACCCTCGGTCGTGATCTCGACGACGGTTCCGAGCACGGCGAGCGGCGGCCACGGGTCGTCGCGGTCGTGGATCGAGACCGCGACCCGCGGGTCGCGGCGGATGTTCTCGACCTTCACCCGGCCGTCGGCGGTGTTGAGCACGATCATCCCGTCCCGGAAGTCCGCCCACAGGGGCGACAGGTGCGGCGAGCCGTCGGGCATGACGGTGGCGAGGTACGCGAGGTTCGGCGGTGCGAAGAGCGCCTGCTGCTTCGGTGTGAGGTGATCCACGTCAGTGCTCCTGGTCGGCGGGTGCTTCGATGAGGCGGATCCCCAGATCGTCCAGCTGAGAGGCCGGGACCGGAGCCGGAGCCCCGGTCATCAGATCGGCCCCGGACTGCGTCTTGGGGAAGGCGATAACTTCCGTGATGCTGACCTGGTCGGCGAGCAGCATGACGAGGCGGTCCCAGCCGAACGCGATGCCGCCGTGGGGGGGCGCGCCGAAGCGGAAGGCCTCCAGCATGTGGCCGAACTTCTCCTGCATCTCGCGCTCGCCCAGGCCCAGGAGCTCGATGACGCGACGCTGCACGTCAGGCCTGTTGATCCTGATGCTGCCACCTCCGAGCTCGAAGCCGTTGAGGATCAGATCGTAGGCACGGGCGACGGCCGTGGAGGGATCGGGGATCTCGGGGTCGACGGGCGACGTGAAGAGGTGGTGCACCGACGACCACCGCCCCTCCGCCTCATCCCACTCGAACAACGGCGGCTCGACGAGCCAGCAGAACTCCCAGGCATCGGGAGGGATCAGGTCGAGGCGGACCGCCATCGTGCGGCGGAGGCCGTCGAGCGCGACGTGGACTCGATCCTCGCGGTCGGCCACGATAAGGATGAGGTCGCCGGGGGACGCGCCCGTCGCCATCACCACCCCGGCGAGCTCCTCGGGGGCGAGGAACTTCTCGATCGGTGAGCGAAGAGCGCCGGCTTCCTCGGCGACCATCCACACGAGCCCGGCGGCCCCTCGCCCGAGCGTGTCCTGAACGAGCTGGTCGAGCTCCTTGCGGGAGAGCGCTGCCGCCGCCCGGCGCACACAGCGCCTTGATGCGCCCGCCCGATCTGGCGACCGCGGCGAACGCGTTGAACCGCGTGGACGCGAACACATCTCCCAGGTCCACCAGCTCCATCCCGTAGCGAAGGTCCGGCTTGTCGGATCCGAACCGCTCCATCATGTCCGCGAAGGTCATCCGCGGGAACGGCATGGCGACCTCGGCGCCGCGAAGCTCCTTGAGGAGTTGCGCCATGAGCGGCTCCATCAGCGCGATCAGGTCCTCCTCGCCGACGAACCCCATCTCGATATCGAGCTGCGTGAACTCGAACTGCCGGTCGGCGCGCAGATCTTCGTCGCGGAAGCAACGCACGATCTGGTAGTAGCGGTCCTGGCCGGCCACCATCAGGAGCTGCTTCAGCTGCTGTGGCGATTGAGGCAGCGCGTAGAAGGAGCCGCGCGACAGGCGCGACGGGACGAGGAAATCCCGCGCACCCTCCGGCGTGCTCCGCGTGAGCACCGGGGTCTCGATCTCGACGAAGCCTCGCTCCTCCAGGTAGGTGCGCGTGATCCGGGTCACGTCGTGGCGCAGGCGCAATCGGCGCGTCATCTCCGGCCGCCGCAGGTCGAGATAGCGGTAGCGCAGGCGGAGGATCTCGTTGGCCTCGGTGTAGTCCTCGATCGGGAACGGGGGGGTCGCCGCCTCGGCGAGCACCTCCATCCCATCGACGACGACCTCGACGTCGCCCGTCCCCAGGTTCGGGTTGCGCATGCCTTCGGGGCGCGGCCGGACGGCGCCGGTCACACGGATCACGTCCTCGGCCCCGAGCGACTGCGCGGCCGCGTGCGCCTGCGGCGCGTCCTCGGGATGGAACACCAGCTGGACCGCTCCTTCGCGGTCGCGCAGGTCGACGAAGGTGATCCCGCCGTGGTCGCGACGATGCGCGACCCACCCGCACAGTGCGACGGCGGTCCCCTCGTGTTGCGTCCTCAGAGCGCCGGCGGCGTGCGTGCGCATCGTGGTCGAGAAGTCGGTCACGGCCGCGCTGCGTCCCTCGGCTCGGCGACCCGGCCAGCGACCTCCGCTATCGGGACGGACTCCTGAACGCCGTCGTCGAGACGGCGCAACGTCACCGTGCCGCCAGCCAGCTCGGCTTCGCCGACGATCGCCGCGAACGTCGCACCCGATCGCGCCGCCATCTTCATCTGCGTCCCGAGCGGCCGCTCCTCGAACGAGGACACGGCCGCGACGCCGGACGCCCTGAGGTCCCTGAGCAGCGAGGCGGCCACCGAGCGAGCTCGGTCGCCGATGGAGACGACGAAGCAGCGGGGTCCCCGAGCGGGCGCCTGCGGCAGCCCTTCGCCCTGCCGGGCCAGCAGCACGCGATCGAGGCCCAACCCGAAGCCGATCCCCGGCGTGGGACGGCCTCCCAGCAACTCGGCGAGACCGTCGTACCGCCCGCCCCCGCACACCGTCCCCTGACCCGGGCTGAGCGCGCCCGATACGAACTCGAACGCCGTGCGCGTGTAGTAGTCGAGCCCGCGCACGAGCCGAGGATCCAGCGCGTAGGCGATGCCGTCCGCATCCAGCCCCGCACGCACGCCCGCGAAGTGGGACGCGCACGGCTCGCACAGATGATCGACGATCGTGGGTGCAGACAGGACGAAGTCCTTCCCGCCGTCGACCTTGCAGTCGAGCACCCGGAGCGGGTTCGTGCGCAGGCGGGCGCGACAGTCCTGGTCCAATTCGGCTTCGTGCGGCTCGAGGTACGCGGTCAGCCGTTCCCGGTACGCGGGCCGGCAGACCTCGTCGCCGATCGAATTCAGGTGGAGCGTGAGATCGGCGAGGCCGCGCGCGCGCAGGAACCGGTCGGCTACCGTGACGATCTCCACGTCGGATCCGGGCCCGGCGTCGCCGATCACTTCGATGCCGAACTGACGGAACTCACGCAGCCTCCCCGCCTGGGGACGCCCGTGACGGAAGAAGGTCTCGACGTAGTAGCCCCTGTAGGGATTGGGAAGCTCCTGCGCGTGCTCGAGATAGGCACGCACCACGCCCGCCGTCCCCTCGGGCCGCAGGGTGATCGAGCGGCCCCCTTTGTCCTCGAACGTGTACATCTCCTTCGCGACGACGTCGGAGCTGTCCCCGCTGGTGCGCACGAACAGCTCGGTGTGCTCGAACGTCGGCGTCTCGACGTAGCGGTATCCGAAGATCCGCGCGATGACGTGCGCCTCCTCGTAGAGATCCACCATCGCGTCGGCACGCTCGCCCAGCAGGTCCTGGGTCCCTCGCGGCGGAGCGAGCTCCATCAGCCGGGCTCCCCGCCGAGCCTCGCCAGGAAGGGGTTCGACACCCGCTCGCGTCCCACGGTGGTGTCCGGGCCATGGCCCGGAAGGACCGGCAGATCGTCGGGAAGGGTCAGGAAGCGTTGCAGGCTGGCTCGCATCGCGTCCGGGTCCGAGTTCGGGAAGTCGGATCGGCCCACCGACCCGGCGAACACCAGATCGCCCGAGCAGACGAGCGCGTCGGTCCGCAGACAGCAGTGGCCGGGCGTGTGGCCCGGCGTGTGCATGACCTCGATCGCGAAACCGGCGAAACGCAAGACGTCGCCGTCCGCGACGGCGCGGAGATCCTTCACCGGTGCGAGCGGATTCGGGAAACCGGCGTGCCACGCGGCTTCCTCGGTGAACGCGACGGCGTCGGCCTCGTGCACGAACAGCGGCAGATCCTCAGCGAAGTCCCCCGCCTCGCCGGCGTGGTCGAGATGTGCGTGCGTGGCGATCGCCGCGACCGGTTCCTTCCCTGCAGCGAGCAGGATCCGGCGGAGGCTGGCGGGCGCGAACCCGGGGTCGACGACGACTGCCTCGTCGGTGCCGTCGGCCGACAGCAGCCAGCAGTTCGTCCCGTACGGGTTGGCGTTGAAGACCTCGAGCCACATAGGCAGCCCATGCTAACGAAGTGCGTCCCGTCCCCACTTCAGCGGGCGCACCGGACCGCCGAGACCGGGAGTGATGGAGACCTTGACGGAGCCGGTCCGGACCGAGCCGTCACACGAGGCGGAGATACGCGTGGCACGTCCCTGGTTCAGGCGTGCCGGGATCGTACTCCCCGTCCTCGTGGTCGCGATGGCGGGAACCATCCGTTTCTGGCGCCTGAGCCAGCCGCCGCAGACGATCGGCGACGAGTCCTACTACGCCCTCGACGCCTACGCGTACCTGGGTGGGACTCCCCCGTTCCCCGACACCCCGCTCGAAGCGATCGACGGAGAACAGTCGTGGGTCCATCCCCCGCTCGGCAAGGACCTCATCGCGGCGTTCGAAGGGCCCGTCGGCTACCTCCCGATCGCCTGGCGCCTCCCCTCCGCCATCGCGGGCACCTTCGCCGTTCTCCTCGTCTACCAACTCGGCCTGCTGATCTGGCGATCGCCGTGGTGGGCGGCCGTGGCCGGAGCGCTCACGGCGCTCGACGGCCTTCACCTCGTGATGAGCCGGATCGGGATGCTCGACATGATGGCCGGGACGTTCGCCCTCGCCGGGATCTTCTTCCTCGTGCGCGACCGGGTGGGTGAGCCGGCGCGCCGGCGGCCCCCGTCCATCCTCGGGCGGTTCTTCGATCGCCGGCTCGCCACCTGGTTCGGCACGCGTTCGCGCTGGTGGGCCGGCTTCTTCTTCGGATGCTCGGTTGCGACGAAATGGACCGGCGTGCCCTTCCTGGTGCTGGGCATCGTGCTCGCGGCGATCTGGACCGCCCGGGGCGAGCTGCGGCAACCGGGTCCCGGCGGAGCCGTGACGGTGATGGGATCGTTCCTGCTGCTTCCGGCGATCGTGTACCTGCTCTCGTATGCGCCGTTTTGGATCACGCGAGGACCGGATGTGATCGGATTCCTGCGCCTCCAGCTCAAGATGCTCAGCTACCACGTCCACTACAACGAGGCGCAACCGAACGCTTCGAGCGCCCTGTCCTGGCCGTTCATGTCGCACCCGATCACGTACTACGCCAGGACGACCGGATCCGTGACGCTCACGACCCCTCGGATCATGGCTCTGGGCAATCCCGTCGTGTGGTGGGGCGCCTTCCTCGCCGTCCCCCTCGTCGTCTGGAAGGCTCGGCGGGCCGACGCGTGGGGCGAGCGCGCGGTGCTGGCCGGGTTCGCGGTCGCCTATGTGCCGTGGTTGCTCGTGAGCCGTCAGGTCTTCATCTACTACATGACCGCTGCCGTTCCGTTCATGGCCCTGACGTTGACGGCGGCGGTTCGAGGGCTCCCGAGGCCTGTAAGGGCGCCGGGCGCGGTCGGCGTGCTCTCGGCGACCTGCGCCGCGTTCGTGTTGTTCCTTCCCGTGTGGCTCGCCCTTCAGGTGGGACCGGGCTGGATGCGTGCGACCCACTGGCTCGCGGCCTGGCGCTGACGTTGTCCTCAGGGCGCCGCGGCGTCGAGCCAGATCGTGACGGGCCCGTCGTTCACGAGTTCCACCGCCATGTGCGCGCCGAACTCGCCGCGACCGACCTTGGACACACCACGCGCCTCGAGCGCACGAGCGAACGCCTCGACCTGCTCGGCGGCGACGTCGGGGGGGCCGCGCCGGTCCAGGACGGGCGGCGGCCTCTACGCACGTCCCCATACAGCGTGAACTGCGACACCACGAGGGCTTGCCCGCCGACGTCGAGCAGCGAGCGGTTCATCTTTCCGTCGGCGTCGGGGAAGATCCGCAGGTGCACGACCTTCTCGGCGAGCGCGTCCGCCTCCCCCGCCGCATCCGACGCGCCCACGCCGACGAGCAGCAGCAGTCCGCGATCGATCTTCGATGAAGACCGGCCCTCCACGCTGACCGAGGCGTGCGCCACGCGTTGCAGCAGGACGCGCATCCCGCGTCCGCTAGCTCGGCAGGACCCGGAACGCGTCGAAGACGCTCTCCACGCGCTTCACGGCGGCGAGCACGCTGGATAGATGCGCGATGTCGGCCATCTCGAACGTGAAGCGCAGCCGTGTGATGCGATCCCGGCTGGTGGAGGAGTTCGCCGACAGGATGTTCACGTGATGGTCGGAGAGCACCGTCGCGACGTCGGAGAGCAAGCGCGTGCGATCGAGCGCCTCCACCTGGATCGCCACGGTGAAGGATGTTGGCTTGCCCTCCGCCCACGTGACGTCGATGAGCCGCTCAGGCTCTCGTTCGAGCGACTTCACGTTGGGACAGTCGGTGCGATGCACGCTCACGCCCTGCCCGCGGGTCACGAACCCGAGGATCGCGTCACCAGGGACCGGCGTGCAGCAGCGACCGAGCCGCACCCATACATCGGGCAGACCTCGCACCACCACGCCCTGCCCGATGTCCGCGGACCCGATCCGCACCGGGCGCGCGAGGGGTACGTCCTCGCCGGTGTCCTCCTCGCCCCCCGCAGCCGAGATCGAGCGCGACAGCCGTGCGACGATGGATTGGGGGGAGACCTGCCCCTCGCCCACCGCGACGTAGAGCGATTCCAGGTCCTGGTACTTCAGCTCCTCGGCCACCTGGGTGAGCGCGTCTTCCGTGGCGAGCCGCTTGAACGGTAGGTTCTGCTTGCGCATGAGGCGCTGCAGCGCACCCTTCCCGTGCTCGACGGAGTCCTCCCGACGCCCGCGCGCGAACCACTGCCGGATCTTGTTGCGCGCCCGAGGCGTCGCTACGAATCGCACCCAGTCCTGAGAGGGCCCCTCCCCTTGCGCCTTCGACGTCAGGATCTCGACGGCATCTCCGGTGCGCAGCTCGTAGTCCAGCGGGACGAGCTTGCCACCCACTTTGGCGCCGATCGTTCGGTGGCCGACATCGGTGTGGATCGAGTACGCGAAGTCGACCGGGGTTGCGCCCTGCGGAAGGTTCACCACGTCCCCTTTAGGGGTGAACACGAACACCCGGCCGCCGGACAGGTCGATCCGCAACCCCTCCATGAACTCGCGAGGGTCGGCCATGTCCTTCAGCCAGTCCATCATCTGTCCGAGCCACGCGAGGTCCGCAGCCTCCTTCGCTTGCTTCGAGCCCTCCTTGTAGCGCCAGTGTGCGGCGATCCCGAACTGTGCGGTCCGGTGCATGTCGCGGGTGCGGATCTGGATCTCGAGCGGTTTACCGGTGGGGCCTACCACCGTGGTGTGCAGTGACTGATACATGTTGGACTTGGGCATCGCGATGTAGTCCTTGAAGCGGCCCGGGATCGGCTTCCACAGGGCATGGGCCGCCGCGAGCGCCGAATAGCAGTCACGGAGCGACTCCACCTGGACGCGGACACCGACGAGATCGTAGATCTCGTTGAACTCCTTCCCGCGGATCACCATCTTCTCGTAGATGGAGTACAGGTGTTTCGGACGGCCCTCGACCTCCGCCTTGACGCCGAGCTCCTTCAGCTTCGCGCGCAGGGAGGAGGTGACGTCCTCGATCAGGGCCGTGCGTTCGCCGCGGCGTGCGTCGACGAGTGCGGCGATCTCGTGATACGGGCCTGGGTGCAGGGACTTGAAGGCCAGATCCTCCAGCTCCCATTTGATCTCCTGGACACCGAGACGGTTCGCGAGCGGCGCGTAGATCTCGAGGGTCTCGGTGGCGATCACGCGCTGCTTCGAGACCGGGAGCGCTGCGAGGGTTCGCATGTTGTGGAGCCGGTCCGCGAGCTTGATGAGCAGCACGCGGATGTCCCCCGCCATCGCCACGATCATCTTGCGTACGTTCTCCGCCTGCTGCTGCTCCCTCGTGCGGAACTTGAAGCGGTCGAGCTTCGTGAGGCCGTCCACGATGCGCGCCACCTCGTCGCCGAACTCTTCCTCGATGACCTCGAGCGTGACGTCCGTGTCCTCGACGGTGTCGTGCAGCAGCGCCGCCTCGAGCGTGGTGGTGTCCAGACGCAGGTCGGCGAGGATGCGTGCCACCGCAAGGGGGTGGGTGATGAAGTCCTCGCCCGACAAACGCTTCTGGCCCTCGTGCGAGAGCTCAGCGAACCGATAGGCGGCCAGCAACTCCTCGACGTCGGCTTTCGGGTTGTAGCCGCGGACGGTCTTCAGCAAGCCGTCGACCGGCGAGGCGGGCCCAGACCCGCCTGGCCGCAGCCGTGAGAGGATCCTGGCGCGTCGTTGCTCGACCTTGACCTCTTCGCGGCTGTCCAACGCGGCCCGCCTCCTCGAAGAGCCAGTGTACCGGCGGGACTCGCCCGGGCCGCGTTGGCGCGGGCCTGCCGGTCAGTAGTGGATCAGCGTGTAGACGTCGTGACCGGCGAGCTGGTCGCGGCCGTGGAGGGCATCGAGCTCGATCATGCAGGCGATGCCGCAGACCTTCCCCCACCTGCTCCACGAGCGAGGCTGCCGCCCTCGCCGTGCCGCCCGTTGCAAGCACATCGTCGACGATCAGTACGCGCTCTCCCGGCCGGATGCCGTCCACGTGGAGCTCGAGCGTGGCCGTGCCGTACTCGAGCTCGTACTCCGCGCCCACGGTCTCCCACGGAAGCTTGCCCTGCTTGCGGATCGGGACGAAACCGGCGCCGAAGTGGTACGCCACCGGTGAGGCCAGGATGAAGCCGCGCGCCTCGATCCCCAGGACCTTGTCCACGTTGCCGCGCCCGAAATGCACCACGATCGTGTCCGTGATGGTGGAGAAGGCGATGGGGTCGGCGAGCACGGGCGTGATGTCCTTGAACACGATGCCGGGCTGGGGGAAGTCCGGCACGTCGCGGATCAGCTCTTTGATCTGCTCCAGCTCCACCGGGCTATCTCCGCTTGCGTTTCGCGGGCGGCTTGCGTTTGGACTTGGGACGCGGGCGGGCCGACCCGGCCTGCCGCGCGGTGGCCCGCCGCGCGGCGACCTCAGAGGTCCTCGCGGCCGCCACCGCCTCCGTCTCTGCGCCGACCGCCGCAACCTCGGCGGGCGCGCGCGTCGCCCGCACCGCGCGGCGGGCCTCGAGCTGCTGGTACCTGTGCTCGCGGCCCTTCAAGATCGTGAGGACGGGAGCCGCGATGAAGATCGAGGAGTACGCCCCGATCGCGACCCCGATGAACATCGCGAACGCGAAGTCCTTCAAGGTCTGCCCGCCGAACAGCAGCAGCGAGGCGATCGGCAGGAGCACGACGAGCGAGGTGTTCACCGAGCGCATCAACACCTGGTTCAACGAACGGTCGACGACGCCGTTGAACCCCAGGCGCGAGATCAGGACGCTCGACTCGGTGTTCTCCTTGATCTTGTCGTAGATCACGACGGTGTCGTAGAGCGAGAACCCCAGGATCGTGAGGATCGCGATCACGGTCTCGGGCGTCACCGACCTTCCTACCAACGCGTAGATCCCGGCGGTGATGACGACGTCGTGCACGAGGGCCACCATCGCGCCGACCGCCATCTTCCACTCGAACCGCAGAGTGATGTAGAGCGCGATCGCGACGAGGACCACGATGAGGCCTCGGATCGCCTTCTTCGAGATCTCGGCTCCCCAGGTCGGACCGACGTCTTGGATATTGACGTCGCTGGTGGCGATCCCCGCCTGCTTCGCGAGCACGTCGATCATCGGCTGCGTGGTGCCGTTCGAGGTGAGGGCCGTGGTGCGGATCAGGACCTGCTGACCGCCGTTCAACAGCTGCACCTCGGCGTCGGGCCGCCCGTTCGCCGCCAGGACCGCCTGGACCTGGGCGGTCGTGACGGGTTTCGCGACCGTGTACCCGATCTGGGCACCACCCTCGAAGTCGATGGAGTAGTTCAGCCCACGCACGAAGAGCCCGATCAGCGAGAGCACGATCAACACGCCGGAGAAGGCGAACCAGATGTTGCGTCGCTCGATGAAGTGGAAGTGCGGGATCGTGTGGCCACGGTAGGTCGCGACGGCGTGACGGAGATTCACGCTTCGCCCCCTGCCGGCACCGGGATCTCGCCGGATTCCTGCTCGCCGGCCACGCCGCTCGTGAGCCCGAAGCCCCGCAGCTCCACCAGGCGCTGGTTCCGCGCGATGAGGAACACCGTGGGCCGCTTGAAGAACCACACGACGAACAGGTCGAGCAGGGTGGCCACGCCCAGCGTGAGAGCGAAGCCGCGCACCGAGCTCACCGCGGTGAGGTACAGGACCGCGGCCGCGATACCCGTGATGGTGTCGGCGGCGACGATCGTGCGATACGCACGCTTGAACGCAGGCTGGACCGCGGAGCGCGGCGACCGGCCGTTGCGGACCTCGTCCTTCAAACGTTCGAAGAACACGATGTAGGAGTCCGTCGTGACGCCGAGCGAGATCACCAGCCCTGCGACGCCCGCGAGGGTCATCGCGTATCCGAACGAGCTCCCCGCCACCGACACCAGGGCGATCGCGAGGATCGCCCAGATCGACATCCCCATGATGGCGACCACCCCGAGCAGCCGGTAATAGAAGAGCATGTAGAGGAAGAGCAGGAGGAGACCGGCCACACCGGCCACGATGCCCTCTTTGAGCGACTGGCTGCCGAGAGTCGGGCTGATGGTGGTCACCGATTGCAAGGTGAGGTCGACCGGCAGCGCGCCGGCTTTCAGTTCCGTGGCGAGGTTCTTCGCGTCCTGCTCGGAGAAGCTGCCGGTGATCTGCCCCGACCCGCCGGTGATGGGACTCTGCACCACAGGGTTCGAGATGACCTGGCGGTCGACGACGATCGCGATCTCGTTGCGGGGAGCCGGGAGGCCGACGGCGGCGGTCGTCGCAGCCGCGAACGCCTTGGAACCCGAGCTGTTGAGCGTGAAGTTGATCTGCCAGCCGCCGACGCCGGAAGTGGTGCCTGTGGCGAGGACCGCCGTCGCGCCCGAGACCTGATCGCCGGTGAGCACCACCGGCCCCAGCTGGTATTTCGTGGTCCCGGCCTTGTCCAGGTAGACCACTTGTTGGCCCTTCAGCGCGTCGAACGAGCATGCCTTCGTCGCCTGCTGAGCGGTCGTCGCGCACGTCACGGGCGTGGTCGCGAAGGTGGGGTCGCCCGAGGGGATCGCAGACAGCACCGGCCGCTGCTCGAGCCTCGCTGTCTTCCCGATCACGCTCAGCAGCGCGTCCTGGCCCGTCGCCTGCTGTTGGGTCTTCGCGGCTTGCTGCGTGAGGTAGCAGCCCTGGTTCTTGCCACCCGAGCTGATCACGCAGTACTGCGTGGTCTCGTGCGTGACCTTGATCCCGCCCAGCGTGGACTCCGCGATCGTCTTGGACGGCTGACAGAGCGCCGTCGTCGACAGATTCGTGGCCCCGTCGAAGCTGAGCTGGGAGTAGGCGCTGGGCACGGGCGTCGGTGTGGGCGAGGCAGAGGGCGACGACGTCGCGGACGCGCTGGAGGATATCGTCGGGGACGGGGTGGGGCTCGCCGGGGTCTTGCCCGCAACCGTCGTGGGGGCAACGACGCAGTACTTGAACGTGGTCGGTTTCGCCACGAGCGCCTTCTGGACGGCCTGCGCCGCCTTCTGCGAGGGGTAGCAGCCCAGCTGCGTCCCGTTCGCGTCGGTCAGGCAGAACTGCCCGCCCGACGGAGCGGATGCGGAGGCGGACGGTGTGGTCGACGCCGACGCGCTCGAAGATGGGGTGGCGCTCGACGCGCCCACGGTGATGGACGCCTTCGCGGTCTCGGCCGCCGCGACACTGTCGTAGCAGGCGAGCTGTGCGCCCGAGGCATCCTCCAAACACACCTTCGACGCCTCCGGCGCGACCTTCACGTTGCCGAGCGCCTTCTGTGCGGCTTCCTGCGTCGGCGCGCACCCGTAGTTGGTCTGGTTCTGGCCCACCAAGCAGTACTGGACCTTCGTTCGCTTCTCCACCGTGCCGTTGGCGGCCCCGGGGATCTGGACCTCGATCGTGTTCTGCGAGACGGCGATCTGTGGCTCGCCGACTCCGAACGCGTCCACGCGGTTGCGGATGTTCTCCAGGGCCTGGTTCATGACGCTGGGGGGGGTGCCGGCGGGGGCTTGCAGGATCACCGAGAGTCCGCCCTCCAGATCCAGCCCGAGCTTGGGCTTGAGGGAGCCGGTGGCGAAGCCGACGAGGGATGCGAGCACGAGGATGGCCACGAAGATGATGCTGGCCCACAGGCCGCGGGTGTGCCTCACGCCAGCTCCGCTCCGTTGATGACGAGTCGGAACCGGGCGTCGAGGCAGCCGGCGGCGTGGCGGCACATCTGCATGCGACCGAGGAAGATCTCGAAGTACTCCATGACCTGGCTGATCTGCGTATCGATGGTCAACTCGAGGCTGACCGTTCGGGCATCGGAGTCTACCCGCAGGAACGACTGCTCGACGGCCTGGTTGACGCGGTCGTGGATGTCGCTGGCGGGACTTCCGGAGCGGCGGACACGGCTGCGATGCACGTCCGTCTTGTCGGCGAGGATGACGGCCGCCGACACGGGTGACACGGCCATCCCCTCCGTCTCCTCGTGGTTCGCGATCGCGGCGAGGACCGGCATCAGCTCCAGGCCGGGGATCGTGTCACGCAGAGCCTGGTAGGTGAGGATGGCGCCCGTCTGGCCGTGCGCATCGCGCGCGAGTGCGTTGCCGACGTCGTGCAGGTAGCCCGCCACGCTCGCGAGCGTCGCCTCCCGCTCCGGAAAGCCGAGACGGGACAGGACCTGGTACGCGATCTTGGCCACGAGGTTGGCGTGACGGAACCCGTGCTCCGTATACCCCATCGCCTCCATGACGCGGTCGGCCGAGGCGATGTAGAGCGACAGCTCTTCGTTGGTCTGGACGGCCTCGAGGCTGAGGATAAGGGATGCGGCCGGCGTCTCCTCGACCGGGGGTGCGGGTGGCACCGCGGGCGGCACGGGGGCCTCGGGCGCGCTCACAGCTCCTTGATCTGCCCTGGCTGGTCCGGGTACTCCTGGTGATCGGCGTCCCCGTCCGGATCGTCCTCTTCGTCCTCTTCGTCGCCGTCCTCATCTTCGACGATCCGCCGCGCGATGCCGCCTCGCAACATCTTGATCTCGGTTCCCGGCGCGATCTCGACCACGACCGTGCCTTCTTCGTCGTCGATCGAGGTCACGACCCCGTAGATCCCGGCGCCGGCGATGAGGATCTGGTCGCCCTCCTCAACCGAGTTGATCAGCGCTTGCTGCTGTTTGGCGCGCCGTTGCTGGGGCCGCAGGAACATGAAGTAGAACAGGCCGCCGAGCAGGAGGAACGGCAGGAACAGCGTGAGCGGATTGCCGTTGTTCGATGTGGCGCCGAGCATGGTCACGTCCTTCGCGGTCGATGCGACCTGCGAGTCTACAGGGCGGGACCTCCGCCGATGGTGCTAGAGCGGGAGCGTGCCGGGCACGCCGATCCTGAGATGACGGTACGCGCGCTCGGTGGCGACGCGCCCCCGGGGGGTCCGTTTGAGGAAGCCGAGCTGCAACAGGTACGGCTCGATGACGTCTTCGACGGTGTCCGTCTCCTCCCCCACCGCAGCCGCGAGGGTCGATAGTCCGACCGGCCCGCCCCCGAACTTCTCGGCGATCGTCCGTAGGATCGCGAGGTCCAGACGGTCGAGCCCTTCGTCGTCCACCTCGAACAGCTCCAGTCCGGCACGCGCGATCTCCACCGTCACGTGGCCTTCGTGGCGGACGTCGGCGAAGTCGCGGACACGCCGCAACAGCCGGTTCGCGATCCGTGGGGTACCGCGCGAGCGACGCGCGATCTCTCCCGCGCCGGGCTCGTCGATCCCGACGCCGAGGATGCCCGCCGAGCGTCCGGCGATCTGCGTGAGCTCCTCGACCGAGTAGTAGTCGAGGCGGGGCGAGAAGCCGAAGCGCTCCCGCAACGGCAAGGTGATGCGCCCCGGTCGCGTGGTGGCCCCGACCAGCGTGAACCGGGGAAGCTCCAGACGGATGGAGCGTGCGGTGGGACCCTTGCCCAGTACCACGTCCAGGTTGAAGTCCTCCAGGGCCGGATACAGGACTTCCTCCACCGGCCGCGGCATGCGGTGGATCTCGTCAACGAACAAGACGTCCCCGTCCTCGAGGTTCGTGAGGATCGCGGCCAGATCGCTGGGGCGGTCCAGCGCCGGACCCGACGTGGGCTGGAATCCCGCCTCCATCCGGATCGCCACGATCTGGGCGAGCGTGGTCTTGCCAAGCCCGGCGGCCCGCTGAACAGGACGTGATCGACGGGCTCGCCGCGGCGCCTCGCGCCGTCGATCAGGAGCGCGAGCTGCTCCTTCACCCGTTCCTGGCCCACGAACTCATCGAGCGTCCTCGGGCGCAGGGCCACGTCGAACTCCCGATCGGCGGGATCGGCTGCGGCGGCCTCGATGAGACGGTCGTCGTCCATCTACCGACCCACCCGTTGGAGGGCGTCGCGCAGGAGATCCTCGACCGGCCGGCCGTCGGACTCCATGCCCACGAGCGCCTGGCCGGCCTCCGTCGACGACAAGCCGAGCGCGATCAACGCTTCACGCGTCTCGGCGAGCGGACCCTTGAGCGTGATCTCACCCTCACCCCCGAGACGGTCGCGAAGGTCCACGATCACGCGTTGCGCCACCTTCTTGCCCACGCCCGGTACGACCGTGAGCGCGTCGGCGTCGCCCGCCATCACCGCACGCTGAAGGGCATCGGCCGACAACGCCGACAGGAACGACAGCGCGACCTTGGGTCCCACCCCCGACACTCCGGTGAGCTCGTCGAACAAGGAACGCTCCTGCGTGGAGCGGAAGCCGTACAGGAGCATGGCGTCGTCGCGCACGACCAGGCGCGTGAAGACGCGCGTGGACCGGCCCTTGACGGGTAGCCCTCCCACCATCGACGTCGGCACCAGCACCTCGTAGCCGACACCCCCGACGTCCAGGACCAAGCGATCCGGGCCCTTGTCGGCCACCCGGCCCTCCAGGAACGAGATCACCGGCCGCCCCGCGAGGCGTACGCGGCCGCTCGAAGGCGCTCACCCGTCAGGTGCGTGAGCGCGACCGCGACGGCGTCGACGGCATCCGGCTGCGTCGGAACATCGAGCAGCCCGTGCACCTTGACGAGCGCGCGCAGCACCTGCGCCTTGTCCGCGTTCCCCATCCCGGTGACGGCGCTCTTCACCTCGGTTGGGCTGTACTCCTGGACCGGGACGCCGGCCTCCGCGGCCACCACCATCACCGCACCCGTCGCCCGGGCCACCTGGAGCGCGCTCACGGCATTCCGATTGAAGGCGACCCGTTCCACCGCGACCGCGGACGGGGGATGCGCCGCGATGGCGGCCCGCACCGATCGGGCGAGATGCAGGAGCCGCAAGGAGTCCTCGACCCCGGGGTCGGTGAGCACCGTGTCCGACCACACGAGGCACGGCGAGCGTCCGGCGCGGCCCACGACCGCGAGCCCGAGGCGCGCCACGCCGGGGTCAACGCCGAGCACGAGGGAATCGAACATCCGTTCGCTGAGTCTACGGGGCGGGGGAGGGCCGAACAACCACCACGTTCGGCCCGCCCGCATGGCGCGATAGCCCCTAGAGGGAGGCCATGAGCTCTTCGGAGATGTCGAAGTTCGCGTAGACGGCTTGAACGTCGTCGAGATCCTCGAGCGAGCCGATCAGGGTGAGGACCTGCTTCGCCTCACCGTCGCCGACCGGGATCGCGCTCTGCGGCAACATCGTGATCTCCGCGGAGGAGACGGGGACGCCGCCGGCGTCCAGGGCCTTCCGCACGCCCGCAAGGTGGTGGGGCTCCGTCACGATGTCCCACGAGCTCTCGGAGTCGCGCAGATCCTCGGCGCCGGACTCGAGCGCCAGCTCCAGCAGGCGCTCTTCGTCGGGTGCCACGTCCTTGTCCACCACGATCAAGCCCTTGCGGGTGAACTGCCACGCGACGCTGCCGGTCTCGCCTAGGTTGCCCCCGTTGCGCGTGAAGGCGTGCCGGATCTCCTGCCCGGTCCGATTGCGGTTGTCGGTGAGGACCTCCACCAACAGCGCCACTCCGCCGGGGGCATAGCCCTCGTAGAACAGCTCTTCGTACCGCGCGCCGTCCGAGAGCTCTCCTGTACCTCGCTTGATCGCACGGTCGATGTTCTCGTTGGGAACCGAGAAGCTCTTCGCCTTCTCGACGGCCGAGGCGAGCGTCATGTTGCCGTCGACACTTCCGCCACCCTCCCGCGCCGCCACTTCCACGGCCCGCAACAGCTTCGCGTACATGTTCGAGCGCTTCGCGTCGGTGGCTTCCTTCTTCCGTTTGATCGTCGCCCACTTCGAGTGGCCGGACATCGTGACGCTCCTGTCAGATCGTGCTCAGCAGATACCGATGCAGGCCGTCTTCCCCGACCAGCTCCGGATGGAATGATGCCACGAACAGGCTCCCTTGCCGCAAGACGACGGGAGCGCCCTCGTACTCGGCCAGGACTTCGACGCCGGGTCCGCACTCGACAACCCTCGGTGCCCTGATGAAGACGCCCCGGATGCGACGACCGATCCCCCGCACGTCTACATCGGCCTCGAAGGAATCCACCTGGCGCCCGTACGCGTTGCGCTGCACGCCGATGTCCATCACGCCGAAGAGCGGCTCGCCGCCCTGCACCCGGCGGGCGAGCACGATCATGCCGGCGCACGTGCCGAACGCCGGCATCCCGTTCGCGATGCGTTCGCGCACCGGCTCGACGAGCCCGTAGGCCCGGGCGAGCTTCGACATGGTGGTGGACTCCCCGCCGGGGACCACGAGGCACTCGACGCCGGCGAGCTGCTCGGCGGTTCGCACCTCGATCGGCGTGGCACCGGCCGCCTCGAGCATGCGCGCGTGCTCCCGGAAGTCGCCCTGCAACGCGAGGACGCCCGCCTTCATCGGGGACCCGGCCTCGCGCCGCTACCAGCCGCGATCTTGTAGGCGCGTCTCCAGCGAGCCGATCTCGAGGCCCGCCATCGGGTCACCGAGACCGTGCGACACCTTCGCGAGCACATCCGGATCCCGGAAGTGTGTGGTGGCCTCCACGATGGCGCGTGCCATCGACGCCGGATCCTCGGACTTGAAGATGCCGGAGCCCACGAAGATCCCGTCGACCCCGAGCTGCATCATCAGCGCGGCATCCGCCGGGGTGGCGATCCCGCCCGCGGAGAAGTTCACGACGGGCAGGCGACCGAGCTCGGCGACCATACGCACGAGCTCCACCGGTGCGCCGAGGTCCTTCGCCTTGCCGACGTACTGCTCGGGTCGCAACGTGGTGACCTCGGCGATGTCGCCGAGGATCTGGCGCTCGTGACGGACGGCTTCAACGACGTTGCCCGTGCCGGCTTCGCCCTTGGTGCGGATCATGGCGGCGCCCTCCGCGATGCGCCGCAGGGCCTCGCCGAGGTTACGGGCGCCGCACACGAACGGCACCGTGAACGCCCACTTATCGATATGGAACTCCTCGTCGGCCGGGGTGAGGACCTCGGACTCGTCGACATAGTCGACGCCGAGGGATTGAAGGATCTGAGCTTCGACGAAATGACCGATGCGCGCCTTCGCCATAACCGGGATCGTGACGACCTGCTGGATCTCCTCCACCTTCGTGGCGTCGGCCATGCGCGCCACGCCGCCGTCGCGCCGGATGTCGGCGGGTACCCGCTCCAGCGCCATCACGGCGCAGGCGCCCGCGTCCTCGGCGATCTTCGCCTGATCGGCGGTGGTGACGTCCATGATGACGCCACCCTTGAGCATCTCCGCCAGGCCGGATTTCACACGGAACGTGCCGGTTTCGCGCTCCATGGGGTGTCCCTCCTCACGAGCCATCACTCCGAGTGTACCGGCAGGGACACGGGGCGATGCCGGACCTACTTCGATGCCGGACCTACTTGTTGAAGGAGATGGTGGCGCTGAACATCCCCGTGGGGGCGAGCTCCACGTATGCCGTGCCGGGCTGCAGAGCGATCGGATCGCCCGACCTCGTCGTGAACGTCGTCGCGTCCCGCAACGTTGCCCGGGACCACCTCCCCGTGATGAGCCTCCCGTTGCGCAGCACCCATGCCTTCCCGCTGCCGATCATCGCCACCTCGGGTGAGGGGTAACCGAGGACGTCGTGCAGGGTGCTCTGGGTCGTCCTGACCTGCTGGATCACGACGTTGTCGGTGGCGATGGGCGCGCCGTCCTCGAGCTTCATGGGCCGGCCGTTCAGGTAGCGCACGTAGCGGGCACCCTGCCACCGCCAGTCCGCCGTGGCCAGACTCGAGAACACGATGGTGGCCGAGCGTCCCTTGCGGCTGGGCGAGGGCACGTCCGAGGAATAGGTGAACACGGGCCGGGGCGGGGCCGCGTGCTTCGCGAGCTTCTTGCCCGCCTCCCACAGCTTCGTCGTGTCGGCGAACAGGTTGTGCGGCACCTGCCGCGAGGCGTCCCGGGCGAAAGCCGCGGCGGGCGCGCCTTCCACCATCTCCACCACGCCCGCCTGCTTCACGAGGTGCAGGACCTGGCCGGAGGCTCCCGAGAATCCCAGAAGGGGTCGCGATCCGAACTGCAGCAGGATCTTCGGATCGGTGGTGCGGGCGCTGCGCACCGGACCGACCCGCCGGGCCGTCCCGCAGTCGAAGATCGCCGCGAACCGCGTGATGCCTCCCTCGACCACCTCCTCGTAGACGATGTCCGCCTTGTCGAGTCCCGCGAGCGGGTAGGCCTCGGGCGTGTTCTCGACCTTCACCGCGAGCACCGGATGGTGCGGGGCCGCCCTGCCGCCGGCGGTCGGCTTCCCCGTGAGCGGACAGGTGGGCGGCGGCGGCTTGGTGACACCCAGTGCGTCGGTGATCCTGCGGATGGGGGCGGGGGTGTGTCCCGTGACGGCCATCGCCCCCACGCCCACCGCCAGCAGCGCCACGACGGTGCTCGCGATCACGACCGTCTTCCCGCGAGAGGTGAGAGCCAAGTTCGGGAACCTCCTTGAGACTGAAGCCTAGGGATGAGGAAGGGTCCCCGTTGGGGACCCAGACAACAGATGCTAACGGTGGCCCCGGCCGGTCTCAAACACTCCGGCCCATCCGGATGGGATCGTCACATCTCCTGTAGCCGGCGGATCCGGTCTTCGAGCGGCGGATGCGTCTGGAACAGCCGCTCCATCCTCGAGGTCCCGTCCCCCTGCACCCGGGACGGCTGCGCCAGCCACAGGTGAGCGGTGGCGTTGTTGGCGGAGCGCATCGCGGTGGGGGCGTTCTCGAGCTTCTGCAGGGCGGAGATCAGCCCCGGTGGGTACCGGGTCAGCAGTACGCCCTGCGCATCGGCGAGGTACTCGCGGTTGCGGGAGACGGAGAGTTTGATGAGCTGGCCGAACAGGGGCGCGAGCGCCATGAGGACGAACCCCACCAGGAAGATCACCAGCTCGGCGACGCCGCCCCCGCTGTCGTTGCCCCGGCGGCCTCGGAACCCTCCCCACCACCAGCTGCGCATGAAGAACTCCGACAGGAGGACCGCGGCCCCCACGAGGGTGGCCACGATGGTTCCGAACAGGATGTCGCGGTCGACGACATGGGACATCTCGTGTCCGATGACGCCTTCGAGCTCCACCCGGTTCATCGTCGCGAGCAGACCCTCGGTGACCGCCACGGAGGAGTGCTGCGGATCGCGCCCCGTGGCGTAGGCATTGGGCGCTTGTTCTGGGACGACGTAGACGCGTGGCTTCGGCACACCGGCCGCGATCGCGAGGCCTTCGACGATGTTGTGCAGACGAGGCTGCTCTTCCTCCGATACCTCGCGAGCGCGCGTCGACGCAAGGACGAGCCGGTCGCCATAGCGGTAGGAACCGAACGACAGCACGGCCGCGATGCCGAGGGCGATCACGATCCCGGCCGGCCCCCCAAGCCAGAGGTAGCTGATGGCGTAGCCGATCAGGCCGAGGAACACCACGGCCCCCACCACGAGCAGGATGCTCTTGCGCTTGTTCGCTGCGATCTGCTCGTACACGAGCGCTAGATGTCCACCTGGACGGGGCCGCGCTCGGGCTCATCGATCTGGAAGAACTCGCGGGGCGCGAAGTGGAACGCGCGAGCGACGACGCTCGATGGGAAGGACTGGATCGCGGTGTTCAACCGCATGACCTGGTCGTTGTAGAACTGGCGCGCGTAAGCGATCTTCGACTCGGTGCCGGTCAGTTCCTCTTGCAACGCGAGGAAGTTCTCGCTCGCCTTGAGGTCCGGGTAGTTCTCCGCCACCGCGATGAGCTTGCTGAGTCCCGCGGTCACCTGGTTCTCTGCTTGCGCCTGCGCCCCCACGCCCTTGGCACCCATCGCGGTCGAGCGCGCCCGCGCGACGTCTTCGAAGAGCTCCCGTTCGTGGGCGGCGTACCCCTTGACGGTCTCCACCAGGTTGGGGATCAGGTCGTACCGGCGGCGCAGCTGGACGTCGATCTGGGACCAACCGTTCTCGACCCGCTGCCGCTCCCGCACCAATCGGTTGTAGCCGAAGACGAACATCAGCACGAGCACGACCACGATCGCCACGAGGATCCACAGCCCGGCCACGGCGCCTATCGTAGCGACGAAGGCCCCGGTTCGACGGCGCGCGCGTAGAGCGCCTCGAGCCTGGGCGCCACGTTCGTCCAGTCGAAGGTCGAGCCACGGGCACGACCCGCCGCCCGCAGGCGCGCCGCGAGGACCTCGTCGTCGAGGATCCGTGCCACCGCGTCGCTCAGCGCCACCGGGTCCCTCGGCGGAACGAGGAGTCCGTCGACGCCGTCACGTACCACCTCCCGGTAGCCTTCGATCGCGCTGGCGACCACCGGGAGGCCCGCGGCCATCGCCTCCACCAGCACCATCCCGAAGCTCTCACCTCCGAGCGCCGGCCCGACGTAGACGTCGCAGGCCGCGTGGTAGGTGGGCAGGGCTTCGTTCGCAACCGCGCCGAGCATCTCCACCCGCGTACGGATCCCCGCAGGAAGACCCTCCACCGCGGAACGCTCTGGACCGTCCCCGACCACGATGAGCCGCAGGTCTTCGCGGCTCGCGCCGAGGCGCGCGAACGCCGCGAGGGCCACCGGGAACCCCTTGCGCAGGTCCAGCCTTCCCACGAACAGCAGCTTCCTGCCGGGGCCGAGGTCGGCCGCCGCGGCATCGGCGAAGCGCGAGACGTCGGTCCCGTTCGGCACGATCTCGTAGCGGCCCCCGATCCGCGCACGCGCGAACGCTGCCGCAGGAGCCGACACCGCGATCCGGATCCTGATACGAGCCGCGATGCGGCGCAGCAGGGGCGCCGTGGCGTCGAAGATCCGGGCACGCTCGGCGTTGGAATGGAACGTCGCGACGAGGGGCCCGGTCGCCACGAGCGTGGCCCACATCGACGTGCTGGGAGCGAGGGGCTCGTGGACGTGCACGACGTCCGGGCCGAACCGCCGGAGCGCCTTGTCGACGGAGCGTCGCGACCAGGGTCGGGGGTCGATCGGCGCATTCGATCGGTTGTAGCGAACATCGATGGGCCGGCCCACGGCGCGTACATAGGCCTGCGGGGCGTGGCGCCGGACCGGGGCGAGCACGACCACGTCATGGCCTCGCCCCAGCAGGTGCTCGGCGAGCTCACGAACGTGGACCTGCACGCCCCCCGGATCGTCCCACGCGTACGGACAGACGAGCGCGATCCTCACGCGGGCCAGCCGGGCTGGAACATGTGCCAATCGGGCGGCGAGGAGGCGATCGCGCGCTCGAACCCCGCCGCCATCCGGCGGGTGAGCTGGGTGATATCCGCGCGTCGGTTCCCAGAGGCCTTCACCTCGATCGGGGCCGACATGACACAGCGCCAGCCGTCCCGGGTCTCGTAGACGGAGACCACTACTAGGGGCGCGCCCGTCGAGATGGACAGGAGCGCCGGCCCGGCGGGCACGCGACGGGTCGCCCCGAACATCTCCACCTCCACGCCCCGTCCCGTGAGATCCCGGTCCGCCACCAGCGCCACGACGCCGTTGCGCGCGAGGAAGGCCGCGAGCTGCTGACCCACGCCTCCGTCGTCGAGGCCGACGATCTCCATGCCCAGCTCACGCCGGTGCCGAAGGAAGAGCTCGTAGAGGCGTTCGGGCTCCAGCCGCTCAGCCACCGACAGGATCCGGTTCCCCGTGGACGCGACCCACTTGCCGGACACGTCCCAATTCCCCATGTGAGGCAAGGCGAAGATGACACCCTTACCCTTCGCGAGCGCCGCCTCCATGTGCTCGCGACCGTCGACGACGTGGCGCCCGCCGATCTCCTCGTCGGACCACCCGACTACGTGGAAGGTGTCGAACCAGTACCGGGCGTAGCGTGCGAACGCCTCCTTCGTCGAGGCCAGTACGAGCGGGTCGTCGGGCTCACGGCCCAGCACACGACCCTGATTCGCCGCCACCGTGGAGCGAACCGAGGGGATCACGTGATAGCCGAGCCGGCCGAACCACGTGTACATGCGCCGCCCGGCGCGTTCGGGCAGGGTTCGCCCGAGCCACGCCACGAGCCGATACCCCCAGAACGCCGCGGTCTGCTTCCAGGTCTCCTTCTCCCGGGGTTCCTTCTCGGCCTCCGGTGGCCCGCCGGCATCCCCCGCCATCACGCTCGCTCCTCGCGCGCCACCTGCGTCGTGCGCACGAGGACCGCGAGGACGGACATCGCCGCCGCGACCCACACGGTCCAGGCGAGCCACCCGAACCCGAGACCGATCACCACCAGCCCGTAGCGGATACCACGCGTGACGTGACTCTCCTCGACCGAGTACGACAACGCAGCTCCTCGCGCACGCACGTACGCCGAGAGATAGCTGGCGCACATGGCGGCCAGTGCGCCGACGGCAGTGTGCGGCGCTGGATCTCGTGCCACCCATGCCACCGCGCCGAAGAGGCACCCGTCCCACGCCCGGTCCAGCAACTCGTCGAGCATGCGGTCGGTGGGGCCGCCCGCGCCGTGGTTCGCGCGATGCCCTCCGACCAGCAGGAGGGTGCCAGAGGCCCCAGCGGCCACGGCCGCCGCCCGGGGCTCCCTCGCGACGACCAACCACGCGGCGGTCGCGGCAAGCACACCACCCACGATGAGGACCGTGCGGGTGATGGCGGTGCCGGGGGGCTGGCGCTGGAAGCGGATCTGGAGTCGTTGGAAGCGCGCCATGAGACTGCGGCAGCCTAGCGGATTCGCATCCGCCGAGGAGATTCCGGCTAGGATGCCCTACCGCTCGCCGAGCCCAAGGAGTACGCGTTTGAAAACCTACGACGCGAAGGACATCCGCAACGTCCTGCTGGTCGGCCACGGTGGATCCGGCAAGACCACGCTGCTCGAGTCCATGCTGTTCACGGCAGGGACCATCACCCGGATGGGAACCGTCGAAGACGGGACGACGGTCTCCGACCACGACCCCGACGAACAACGCAAGGGGATCTCCGTCTCGCTGTCGATGGCCCCGATCGAGTGGAACGGGGCGAAGATCAACGTCTTGGACGCCCCCGGCTACGCCGACTTCATCGGAGATCTGCGGTCGGCGATCCGAGCCGTCGATGCGGTGATCATCGTGGTGTCGGCCGTCGACGGCGTCGAGGTGCAGACGGAGGTGGCCTGGGAGCTCGCGGTGGAGGCCGGGCTCCCACGCGCGATCTTCATCAACAAGCTCGACCGGGAGCGGTCGGACTTCCAGGGGACCCTCGATCAGCTCGTCTCGTCGTTCGGGAGCCAGGTGGCTCCCTTCGAGCTGCCGATCGGACGCGAGCACGAGTTCAACGGCGTGGCGGACCTCTTGCATGAGAAGGCCGACCTGTATCCCGACGGCCCCAGGGCCGAGGAATCCGATTGGCCGCAGGATCTGCACACCCTCGCCGATCCCGCCCGCGAGAAGCTGATGGAAGCGGTCGCCGAGTCCGACGACGACCTCATCGAGGAGTACCTGGAGCAGGGCACGCTGCCGGTGGAGCACATCGTGTCCGGCGCTAAGGACGGGTTCGCTCGGGCGCGTCTCGCCCCCGTGATCCTCGGCTCGGCGGCCAAGGCGATCGGCGTCGATCGGCTCCTCGATTTCATCGTGGAGGAGTTCCCCTCGCCGATCGAGCGCGGGACGGTGGAGGTCATCGGCAAAGGGAGCGATACGAAAGAGCGTGCCTGCGACCCCGCTGCGCCCACGACGGCGTTCGTCTTCAAGACGGTGTCGGACCCGTTCGTAGGTCACATCACCATGTTCCGCGTCTTCAGCGGCACCGTGCGCCCCGACTCGAGCGTGCACAACGCCACGCAGGGGACGGACGAGCGCATCGGCCAGCTGTTCACGCTGCGCGGCAAGGAGCACGACGGCCTCCCCGAGGTCTCGTCAGGAGACATCGGAGCCGTCGCCAAGCTCGCCCACGCCCACACCGGAGACACGTTCAGCACGAAGGACGATCCCGTGCACCTACCCGAGATCGCGCTCCCGGAGCCGCTCCTCGCGTACGCGATCGCCCCGAAGACCAAGGGGGACGAGGACAAGCTCGCCACCGGCCTCGCGCGGCTGCGCGAAGAAGACCCCACGCTTCGCGTTTCGCGCAACGAGGAGACGCACGAGACCGTGATGCACGGCATGGGCGAGGCGCATCTCGAGGTGATGATCGAACGGCTCAAGCGCAAGTTCGGTGTGGAGGTCTCCACCGCGCCCGCGAAGATCGCCTACCGTGAGACGGTCCGCGGCAAGGCGAAGGCGCAGGGTCGCCACGTGAAGCAGACGGGCGGGCACGGCCAGTACGCCGTGTGCAACATCGAGATCGAGCCGCTGCCGCGCGGCGAGGGGTTCGTCTATGAGGACAAGATCTTCGGTGGCGCGATCCCGCACCAGTTCATCCCCTCGATCGAGAAAGGCATCGTGCGCACGATGTCCGATGGGGTGATCAGCGGGAACCCCATGGTCGACGTGAAAGTGACGCTGGTGGACGGGAAGTTCCACCCGGTGGACTCCTCCGACATGGCGTTTCAGATCGCCGGTTCGCTCGCGCTCAAGGACGCCGTGGAACAGGCGGGGGTGGTGCTGCTCGAGCCGGTCGTCGCCCTCGAGGTCGTGGTGCCAGAGTCCTACACCGGCGACGTCATGGGCGATCTCAACGGCAAACGAGCCAAGATCGCCGGTATGGATCAGCTGGGAGGGGGGAAGCAGCGGATCCGCGCGCTCGTGCCGCAAGCCGAGGTGGCACGCTACGTCATCGACCTCCGCTCGATGACCGGCGGCCGGGGAGCATTCACGATGGCGTTCGATCACTACGAGGACATGCCGGCCCAGCTCGCCCAGCGGGTCATCGACGAGCACCTCCAGGCGCGCGAGGCCGCTCAGAAGAAGTAGCGCCCCGGGGCAGCCGGGGACGCCTCGATCTTGCCCGGCCGGGGCCTCGGTCCTTCTCCGCCGGCGCTCGACGCCGAGCTCGCCCTGATGGTGGCGGCCGCAGCGCCGGCGATCCGAGACCTCACGGCGCCCGTCGGCTCGTGGCCTTCAGGAACGGCAAGACGGCGAGCTCGAACGCCTCGGGCTGACGCAGATTCACGACATGGTCGGCCCCTTCGATCCGTACCAGCTCCGCTCCGGGGATCTGCGAAGAGAGCAACTCACCGATCTGTGTGACCTCTGCGACATCCGCGTCGCCGAGCACCACCAGCACCGGCACGTCGATCTCGTGCAGACGCGTGATCGCAGGGGGGTCGGACGCGATCTCGAGTCCGGAGGCATCCAGCTCGAAGTTGCGCGTGTTGTCCAGAGCGATCGCGCGGATAACCCGGCCGGCGGCATCCTGAGTGCCGAGCGGCGCCCAGATGCTCAGCGCGAGATCCGTCGCCTCGACGAGATCCTTCCGCTCGATCGCCGCCTCGATCGGCGCGAAGATCGGTTCCCAGACCTCGTCGGACCACTCGAAGCCCGGGAGCCCGGCCGCCGCGAGAACGGCGGCCGAGACGCGATCTGGGTGATCCAGCACGAACTCCACCGCCGTGCTGGCACCTATCGAACAACCGACGAGGGCGGTGCGCTCGATCTCGAGAGCGTCGAGGACGGAGAGCAGGTCCCCCGCACGCGAGAACTCCGCGTCGGGGAAGCTCGAGCGACCGTAGCCTCGTGCGTCGTAGCGCAGCACTCGGAATCCCGCACCGCCGAGACGCACGAACTCGCGGTCCCACGTGCGACGGTCCCAAAGGCCCGGGTGAAGGAACGTCACCGCCGGCCCCACGCCGTCGATCTCGTAGGCCAGCGGGCCGCCGGGAGTCCGAACTTCTCCTTGCGTCACGCGAACCTCGGCGCGAGCCGCCTCGCGGTCTCAGCGAGCAACTCGGGCAGGACGCGGGTCTGCCCCACGACCGACATGAAGTTGGTGTCGCCGTTCCAGCGCGGAACGATGTGCCAATGGAGGTGGGCAGGGATCCCAGCGCCTGCCCCACGGCCCAGGTTCATCCCGATGTTGAAGCCGTGGGGATCCGACTCCTCGCGTAGCGCGCGCACGCCCCGTCGGATCAGCGACTGCGATTCCGCGCTCTCCTGGGTCGTGAGGTCCTCCAGGTCGCCCACGTGACGGAGTGGCACGACGAGTAGATGCCCCGGGTTGTAGGGGAACTTGTTGAGCACCACGTACGCCAGCTCGCCTCGGACGAGCACGCGCGAGGCCTCGTTGCCATCCGGGAGGGCGCAGAACACGCACCGGTCGTCGGCGGTCGGTGCCTCACCCGAGGCCTCCCGGATGTACTCCATCCGCCATGGACTCCACAGGTGATCCACCTTCTCACCGCTCGGCGAAGACGGACTGAGTGACCCGACGCGTGCGGGCCTCTTCCTCCAGCCGCTCGACGAGGCGCTCGAACGAGACGTCCGGGTGCTCGTCGCCGGCGCGGTCGCGCACCGTGTAGCGGCCGGACTCCAGTTCGCGGTCCCCGACCACGAGGGTGTAGGGGACCTTCTGCAACTGGGCGACGCGGATCTTCTTGCCCACGGATTCCTTCGCGTCGTCTACGAACGGGCGGAGCCCCACAGCGCGCAGACGGCCGGCGACGTCGTGGGCGGCTTCGACGTGGCGGTCGGCGACCGGCGCCACCCGCACCTGCTCGGGCGCGAGCCACAAGGGGAACGCCCCGGCGAAGTGCTCGGTGAGCACCCCGATGAAGCGCTCCACCGAACCGAACAGCGCGCGATGGATCATGACGGGCCCATGGCGGGCACCGTCGTCGCCTGCGTAGTGCAGGTCGAAGCGCTTCGGGGTCTGGAAGTCCAGTTGGATCGTGGACATCTGCCACGTGCGGCCGATCGCATCGTTCGCCTGCACGGAGATCTTCGGCCCGTAGAACGCGCCCCCGCCCTCGTCCATGACCAACTCGAGATCCATCGACTGGGCCGCCTCCCGCAATGCCTCGGTTGCCGTGTCCCAGTCCTCGTCGGACCCGAAGGACTTCACGTCGGGCTTCGTCGAGAGCTCGAGGTAGAAGTCCTCGAGACCGTAGTCGCGAAGGAGGTCCAGGACGAAGGTCAACAGGGACCGGAGCTCCTCTCGCATCTGCTCCTGCGTGCAGAAGATGTGCGCGTCGTCCTGGGTCATGCCGCGCACGCGCGTCAGGCCGTGCACCACGCCCGACTTCTCATAGCGGTACACCGTGCCGAACTCGAAGAGCCGCAGCGGTAACTCCCGGTAGCTCCTGGTCCGGCTGCGATAGATCAGGACGTGGAACGGGCAGTTCATCGGCTTGAGGTAATAGTCCGTGCCGCCGTCGAGCTCCATCGGCGGGAACATCCCGTCCGCGTACCACTCCAGGTGCCCGGAGGTCTCGAACAGCTCCGACTTCGTGATGTGAGGCGTGAAGACGAAGTCGTACCCCGACTCCTGATGTCGGCGCCGAGAGTAGTCCTCCATGATCGTGCGGATCAGACCGCCCTTGGGGTGGAACACCGCGAGTCCCGAGCCGATCTCATCGGGGAAGGAGAACAGGTCCAGCTCCGCCCCGAGCCGCCGGTGGTCGCGGCGCTCGGCTTCCTCCCGGCGGTGGAGGTGGGCGTCGAGGGCTTCCTGGTCCGCCCACGCCGTCCCGTAGACCCGCGTGAGCATCGGGCGGGACTCGTCGGCCCGCCAATAGGCGCCGGCCACGTTCGTGAGCTTGAACGCAGCACCGATCTTCCCGGTGGACGGCAGGTGGGGGCCCGTGCACAGGTCCGCCCAATCGCCGTTGCGGTACAGGGTGACCGTATCGCCGCCCCCGATCTCTCCCTCCGCCTCCGCAAGACCGTCGATGATCTCGAGCTTGAACGGCTGATCCGCCAGCCGCTCGCGCGCCTCTTCGCGAGTGACCTCCTCGCGCACGAACGGTTGGTTCGCTTTCACGATCTGACGCATCCGCCGGTCGATGGCGGCGAGCTCCTTCGCGTGTAATGGTTCGGAGAGCTCGAAGTCGTAGTAGAAGCCGTCCGGGATGGCAGGCCCGATCGCGTACTTCGCCCCGGGATGCAGCGCGCACACCGCCTGGGCGAGCACGTGTGCCGCGGAGTGACGGAGCACCTGCAGGCCGTCGTCGGAGTCGATCGTGACCGGCTCGACCTTGCAATCCCGCGCGGGCACGAACGATAGATCGCGAAGGACCCCGTCGACCCGCGCCGCCACCGCGCCCTTCGGCAGGCCGGCGCCCACGGGCTCCCCTTCGGGGAGCTCGACGTTCGTGCCGTCAGACAGGGTCAGGGTGGGCATGCGCGCCATGATATCCGCCGGGCTGCGGCGCCCGGCCCGCTACTCGTAGGAGATGGCCTCGAGCACGTTCAGCTTCGCGGCCCGCCGTGCCGGCCAGATCGCGGCGAGCACCCCGGCGAACCCCGCGAAGATCACGTAGAACACGAGCTGCCCCACGGGGAACGCGAGCACGTCGACCCCCTGGGGCGCAAGTGCCCGTTGGAGCGACCACCCGAAGAAGGTCCCGATCGCGATCCCCATGATCGCGCCCATCACCGAGATGATGACGGACTCCCACCGGATCATCCGCTTCACCTGTCGCCGCCCCATGCCCACCGCGCGCAGCAATCCGAGCTCGCGCCGCCGCTCGAAGATGGACAGGCCGAGCGTGTTCACGATCCCGAACAGGGCGATGAGGATCGCCATCGCCAGCAACGCCGTCACGAGACCGAGGAGCTGGTTCACGAAGCCCGCCTGTCGTTCGCGGTAGGCAGCCTGATCCTGCACCTCGATGTTGGCGAAGGGCTTCACCGCGGTCTGCAGGTCGCGCTGGACCGTCGCCTGGTCGGCCCCGGGCACCGTCCGCACCATCACGAACGAGTCGAGCTGCTCCGGGAAGTACCGGTCGTAGGTGTCGAGCGAGACCAGATAGTCCCCGCCCACGAGCCGGTTCTCACCGAACGTGCCCCCCATGACGAGCGGCGTGCTCCCGGTAGCGGCGAACGCGGCGGGGAGCGCGTCACCGATCTTCCAGCCCTCCTGTTGCGCCGTCTTGTCGAAGACGACGATCTTCCCGTCCTCGAGTGCCAGACGAGCCCCATCGGAGAGCTTCAGCTCCGCGACCTGTTCGACGGTCGCGGGGTCGACGGCCGTGAGGAACGCATCCTTCCCGCTCACACGGAATCCCCCCTGGCGGAATTCGCTGACGGCGCTCACACCGGACACGTGTTTCGCGCGGGCGGCGACGTCGGGACTGAAGGGTGCGAACGACGACGTCGTGAGGACGTAGTCGGCCTTCAGGGAGCTCTGGAGCGTGTCGCTGATCGAGGCTTTGAGCGAGGCCGACAGGATCGAGACCATGGCGACCAGTCCCAGGCCGACCATCAGCGCCGACGCCGTCGACGCGCTGCGCCGAGGATTGCGCATGGCGTTCTCGCGCCCGAGCCGACCCTGCATCCCGAGGCCTCGGACGGGTAGGCCGATCCCGCCCGCAAGTGGACGAGCGAACAGCGGCGAGCAGATCGCGACCCCGATGAACGTCAGCGCGGCACCCACGCCGACCAACGCCGCCGCATCCGAGGGGTGGGCGAAAAGCCCAACGAGCAGCGCCGAGACCCCCAGGACCGTGACGAGGAGGCCGGGCAGGAGCCGGCGCCACCCCAGTCCCGAACCCGGTCGTGCGTCCGAGGTCTCCCGCATGGCCTCGATCGGGGACACGCGGGAGGCTCGGAGCGCTGGGAGCACCGAGGAGACAACCGTCACGATGACACCCACCACGAGGGAGACGATCACCGTGCGGGCCTCGAGCTGCAGCGAGGTGCTGGGCAGATCGACGCCGAACGCCTTCAACAGGCCCTTGAGCCCGACCGCGATCCCGATGCCGGCAACGATCCCCACCGCGGCGGCAACGAGTCCCGTCACGATCGCCTCGACGACCACCGACGTCATCACCTGCCGCCGGCTGGCACCGATCGCGCGGAGCAACGCCAGCTCGCGAGAGCGCTGGGCAACGATGATCGTGAACGTGTTGAAGATGATGAACGCGCCCACGAACAGGGCGATGAACGCGAACACGAGCAAGGCGACCCGGAAGAAGCTGAGGCTATCCTGCAGAGTCTTCGACTGTTCGTTCGCGACCGTGGTCGCCGTCACCGCCTCGACGCCCTTGGGCAGCACATCGGCGATCCGCCCGCGCAGGTCCGCGGACGACACACCGTCGTCGGCCCGTACCGAGATCTGATCGAAGGTGCCGACGCGATCGAGGACCTGCTGAGCGGTGGACGTCTGGAAGAACGTCAACGTGGCGCCCGCCAGGTTGTCGGCGGAGCCGAATCCGGCGATGCCGCTGATCGTGAACGTCCGAGGCGGCCCCTGGAACAGGATCCGGATCAGCTGCCCGACCCGAAGGTGGTACTTCGTGGCGGTGCCGGCGTCCACCACGACCTCGTCCGCCGCGCCGGGGGCCGACCCCTCCCGAAGCTGCACGGCCCCCCCGCCGGCGGTCCAGTTCGCTCCTAAGGTCGGAGGCCCCGCACCCCCGATGGCCTTGCCCGTGACCGGGTCGACCATCTGAGCGTAGCCCGTGACCTCGCCGTGAGCCTCGGAGACACCGGCGACGGCTCGCACGGTCGGGAGCAGCGTCGCCGGGACCGGGCTGCGCTGCTCGCCTCCGCCGCCGCCGGGCCCGTTCTGGCCGGGCGTGAACGCCGACACCCCGCGCACCACGACGTCGGTGCCCACCCCCACCTGCTTGAACAAGTCGTTGAAGGCCTTGTTCATGGTGTCCGTCAAGACGAAGGTCCCGGCAACGAATCCAACGCCCAGCACGATCGAGAGCGCGGTGAGGCCCAAGCGCACCTTGCGAGCGAACAGGCTCTTGAAGGTGGCGCGCCACACGAAGCTCAGGCCTCGAGCGACTTGAGACGGTCGTGGATGCGATCGGCCGTGGGCTCGCGCATCTCGTCCACGACGCTCCCGTCGGCGAGGAACACGATCCGGTCCGCGTAGCTTGCGGCGTTCGCGTCGTGAGTCACCATCACGATCGTCTGTCGGTGGCTCGTGGCCGCGTCGCGCAAGAAGGCGAGCAGCTCCGCGCCCGACCTGGAGTCCAGGTTCCCCGTCGGCTCGTCCGCGAACACGATCGCGGGCCTTGAGACGAGCGCCCGGGCACCGGCGACGCGCTGCTGCTGGCCGCCCGAGAGTTCGGCGGGCCGGTGGTCGAGGCGATCGCGCAGCCGCACGGTGTCTACGACCTCGTCGAACCAGGCTCGATCGACGTCGCGGCCCGCGATGTCCATCGGGAGCGTGATGTTCTCCTCGGCTGAAAGGGTCGGGATCAGGTTGAAGGCCTGGAAGACGAACCCCACGTGGTCGCGCCGGATCCTCGTGAGCTCCTTCTCCGAGAGCGTGGTGAGATCCGTATCACCGATCAGCACGCGTCCCGACGTCGGCGTGTCGAGACCGGCAAGGCAGTGCAGCAAGGTCGACTTGCCCGAGCCCGAGGAGCCCATGATCGCGGTGAACTCTCCCTCGATGAACGAAACCGTCACCCCGCGCAAGGCGTGCACGGCCGCATCGCCCTCGCCGTAGGTCTTCGTGAGCTCCACGGCACGCGCGGCATCGACGCCGGTGCGGGGGGGCGCCGTTCCCATGGGAAGCGGCTCCCCGGCTCGACCCTGGGGCGCGTGGTCCATCGGCTCCCTCCTGATGCTTCGCAGATTCCTCGGCGGCCTAGGTCCGCCACCCTAACCAGGGTGCTGCGGATGCGACCACGACGACCATAACGTCATGGATCCGTCATCCGGTGTTCAGGGATGTGCTTCCAGTCGGTCGAGGATCATCGCCTCGACGATCTCCCACCCGGGTTCGATCGGCATGAGATGTGCGTGTCGGGCGACCCCGATGTGGTCGGCGCGGTAGCGTCGCACCAATGCCGGCTGGATCCCCGCGGGCGAGATCCGGTCATCTTGCGTCGAGACGATCAGCACGGGACAGCGCACCGCGTCTGCGTCCACGTTCACCGCTCCCGTCGCGATCTGGCGCGCCGCGCGCCCGGAATCGGGGATGAGGCTCGGGTATCGGAGGTCGCGCTCGTCCGGCGGAAGGTCGTTCATCAGCATGGTGTCGGCGTCGTCACGGGAGGGAAGCATCGGCCGACCCCGCGCCATCGCGGGGAGGTACCGCCAGGAGGCCTTCAACATGGGGCCCGAGAGCGCCACGATGCCGCGTGGCGGCACGGGGCAGAACAACACGGCGGACCGAACGAGGTCGCGTGTCGAGGGATCGGACATCACCATCTGGGTCAGCAGCCCACCCGTCGAGTGGCCGACGACCGCCGAAGGGCCCACCGACTCCAGCAGGTCCGTGCAGATCCCCGGCGAGATCGGCGAGCCCGATCCGCCCGATGTCGGGGACCGGCCGGCTGTCGGCGCGGCCGCGCAGGTTGGGGGCCCATGCGTCCCAGCCGCGGGCGGCCGCCGGCGCGAGCCAGTCCTGGAAGAGCCAGGCCGCGGCCCACAGGCCGTGGAGGAACACGATCGGGCCTCTTGCCGGACCGGTTGATGGAGGCTCGTGCAGAGCCGTGAGGCCGGCGATACGCGCGTCGGGCATGATCGACCTCATCGCTGGTCCGGTTGGTGGGCGCGGCAGGTTTTGAACCTGCGACCTCTCGCGTGTGAGGCGAGCGCTCTCCCGCTGAGCTACGCGCCCGAGCGCCCCACGATACTGCGGAAAAGGGGACGGCGGCACGTGCCCGCGTCGTGCCGCCGTCGTCGCCCGGGCGCAGGGCCCGAACGCCTTTGAACGACGGTGAGTCTGACACGGCGACCAAGCATCCGCAAGGTGACGTGCGCCGATCCGTCCGCGGGACGCGCGGCCCGTGCGGCGTTGTGAGATGGTGAAGGGAGAAGCCCCAATCAGCGGGACGCTTGCGAAGAGGCCGTGGGTAGCCCCCCGAAGCAACAGGGAGGCACCATGCCGACCATCCTTCCGGATCCTACCCGCCCGGATCCTCCGCAGCCAGATCCGGAGAACATGAAGGAAGTCGGGCCGGTGCAGATCGCACGCCGGTTACCCGCAGGACCGGACACAACGGCGCACGACGCCTCCTCCGAGGACTTCGCGAACCAGGTGGAAGCCGCGATGCACAACCATGGCGACAACTGGAAGGCGCGGGTCGTTCTCACGAAGATCCCGAACGTGCAGCGGCGGGTGATCGAGCTGATCTATCTCGAGCACCTGTCCCTCACGCGGACCGCAGAGCGGCTCGGGGTTCCCGTCGACACGGTGAAGAGCCGCTGCCTCGAGGGCATCGGCCGCTTGCGCGAGGGTCTGGGCGTAGCGCAAGAGCGGCTCTCGTGATCTCCGCTGGAACCTAGCCTTCCGCATCGCCCCGCGGGCCCCGGCTAGCATGGCCGTTGTGATCAGCCGTTCTCCGCGTTCGTCATCGACAGGCGTCACTATCTGGGGATGACGGACCGCACGCCCGATCCGATACCGGTGCTCTTCCGAGGACCGCCCGAGGAGTTCATCAGCGCCCGGGACGACCTTGCTCAGCGCTTGCGCGAGGAAGGTCGCGTGGACGAGGCGAAGGCCGTGAAGGCGTTGCGAAGGCCGACCGTTCCGGCATGGGCCCTGAACCAGCTCGCCGAGCGGGATCCCGAAGGAGTTGCCGCGTTACTGGCATCCGGCGCGGAGCTGCGGGCGGCGCAGCGAGCGACGCTGTCGTCGCCGCGGAACGCCGGGAGGCTGCGCGACGCGTCGGAGAAGAGGCGCCGCGCCGCGGGGCGGCTGGGGCGCGTGGCGTCTTCGGTCCTCAGCGAGTCAGGGCGCTCCTCGAGCGCGCACCTGGACGAGGTCATGGCCGCGCTGGAGGCGGCCTCGGTCGACGAGGACGCCGCGGAGCACCTGCGCGCCGGGACGTTCGAGCGCCCCGCGCTACCGACCGCCGGGCTTGGCGAGGTGTTCGCGCTTGCAAGTGTGCCAACGGGCGGAGCCTCGCATGAAGCTGCACCAGCGACGAAACGCGGGAGATCCCCGGCCCCCGAGCCGATGCCACGCCGGCCGGATCAGGACTCGATCCTCAACGCCGAGGTCGCGAGGTTGCGGCGTGATCGCGACGACGCGGTGCGCCGGCTTCGCAAGGACCAGGATCTGGTCGCGCGCCTCGCCCGCGATCGGGCGGAGCTCCAGGCGCGTCTGCAGAAGCTGGAGGAGAAGCTGAAGGACGCCCGGACCCGGGTTCGGACGGATGAAGTTGAGGCCCGGGAGGCAGAGCGCGCGTCGAAGCGGGCCGATGGACGGCTGGCGCGGGCCCGCGACTCGACCGACCGCTCATGATCGGCCGCCATCCCATGTGGTCGACAGTGACCGTGGTTGTACCAGCCCGTCGGGTCAGCGCGCCCGTTGCCGTGCCACCCACATGAGCCCGAGTCCGACGATCAACAAGGCCGCACCGACAGCCGCGGCCGGCGCCGCGTTCGATCCCGTGAACGCGGTCCCACCGACGTGCGTGTGATTGCTGCCGCCGCCGGTTCCCTTGACATGGGTGGTGGGCGTCGGCGATCCGTGGCTCGGGGGCGGGGTGGTCGGCGGAGTGGTGGTCGGCGGCGGGGTCGTGTTCGACGGCGACGGTGTGGGTGAGGGCGAAGCACAGGTGCCGCCGAAGGTCACCGTGATGGTGCCGTGGCCGTGGATGACGTTGCCATTGTTCTCGTGGAAGGTGATGTGCCACTCGAGCGAGTCCGTCGTCTGCGAGCCGGGAACCGTTTCGGTGGCCGTGAACGGCGTGGTCCCGTCACCGAGTCGGGTGGTCACGTCGCCGGGCGTCTGCCCCGACGAAACAACGTTGAAGGTGTACGTGATCGTCCCATCGGCGTTGCACGCCGCCGATCCCGAGCCGATGCCATGGTTGGCAAAGGCCGCGGTCGCGGTGATGACGATGAACACTGCTGCGATGCCAAGCCCGGTGCCCAGACGCTTCATGCCCCACACCCCTCGTCTCCGGTTGCCACGGTCTCACGCTCGAGACCCCTACCACGCCGGCAAGCCTACCCTCATCGGACCTAGGGCGAACGGCGGGAGGTTTGCTGCCGGCGCAACGGCGGGACGCGACCGAGCGGGGTGGTCCGCCCTTCACGTTCCCAGCGTCACCACCCGATCGACCAGATCGAGCCCTTCTGGGCGGTGCGTGATCAGCAGCACCGTTCGATCCCCGGCGCTCGAGAAGACGTCGCGGACCAGTGCTGCGGCGGTCGCCGGTTCGAGATGAGCGGTGGGCTCGTCCAGGATCAGGACGGGCGCGTCCGTCAGCAGCGCCCGCGCGAGCACGAGGCGCTGGCGCTGGCCCCCTGACAGATGCGACCCTTCCTCTCCCACCAACGTGCCGAGCCCGTCGGGCAGCGTTGCGACCCACCCGTCCAGCTTGGCGCGTCGAAGGGCCTCATCCATGTCGGCGTCGCTTGCGTCGGGGCGCGCCAAAGCGAGGTTCGCGCGGATGGTTGAATCGAACAGATGCGCGTCCTGGCCGGCCACGGCGAACGTACGCCGGACGTCGTCCTGACGATAGGAGCGCAGATCGTGCCCGTTGATCGTGATCCGTCCAGCCACCGGGTCGAGGAAGCGCAGCAACAGGTTCGTCACCGTCGTCTTGCCGATCCCGCTCTCTCCCACCAGCGCGATGCGGGCTCCCGGATCCAAACGGAGGTCCAGCCCTGCGAACACCGGCCACGGTGCACCCGGATACCGCGCCGCCACATCCCGAAGCTCGACGCTGATGGGACCGACCGGAGCCGGCAGCGGATGTCGAGGATCGCGCACCTCCGGTTCCCGATCGATCATCCCCAGCACGCGGCGCCCGGCGCCGAGGGTGACCGCGAGCTCACGGGCGGTGGCGAGAAGTGGCGCGACCGACTCGAAGGAGGACAGCGCGAGCAACGTGACCGTGGCGATCAGGACTCGATCGAGCCCGCCGACGTGGTGGGCGCCGACCGCGAGTGCCAGGATCACGACCACCGTGATCCCAACCACGACCACACCGAGCGCGTCCCCGAGGCCCGCGAGACGTGCATCCCGCCTGGCGAGGGCGGTGAGTCGACGGTCGCAGTCGCGCACCCGGTCCAACGTCGCGTCCTCCTGGCCGTACACGGCGAGCTCGGGCGCCCCCCGAAGCAGCTCGACCAACTCGGCCGTGAGGTCGCCGCGTACGCGGGACTGCCGTCCGCCGGAGGAGCGGCTCAGGGCCACTGCGAGGGCCGGTAGAGCCACGCCCCCAGTGAGAAGACCCGTAGCTAGGACCACGCCGGCGGCTGGGAGCAGCAGCCATGCGGCGACGACGCACGTCCCGCCGGCGAGGAGGGCCACGAGCGGGGGTCCGATGCCGCGAAGGTAGAGCCCCTGCAGGGCGTCGACATCCCCCACCATACGGGTGAGGAGATCTCCGCGCCGGAACTCGGTCAGCTCCGCGGGCGCGAGGGGCTCGATGCCCGCGTAGACCCGGGCGCGGATCTTGCCGAGCGTTCGGAGGGCAAGATCGTGCGACGCGAGGCGCTCCGCGTAGCGGGCCAGCGGCCGGCTGAGCCCGAAGAACCGAACGGCGACGATGGCGATCGTGAGCGAGAGGATCGGCGGGTGCTCGGCGGCCCGCGAGATGAGGTAGCCCGCGGTCGACATCAATCCGGCGCCGAAGAGGACGGCGCAGGCACCGAGCAGCACGGCGAGGGCCGTCCGGCCGCGAGGCATCCGAGCGATCGCCAACAGGCGGCGCAGCGTCGTCACGGTGAGCCCACTGGAGCGGGATCGAGGATGCGACCGCCATCGAGACGCACGATCCTGTCGGCGCCGCGGGCGAGCTCCGGCCGATGGGTGATGAGCAGCGTGGTCCGTCCCGCGCCGAGCGTCGAGATCACCGCGCCGAGGAGCGCGGCGCGGGACGGATCGAGGTTCGCCGTCGGTTCGTCGAGGATGACGAGCGCGGCGTCTCGAAGGAACGCGCGCGCCAGGGCGATCCGCTGCCGCTGACCTGCGGACACGGGGCGTCCTCCGTCCCCGATCAACGTGTCGTATCCCTCCGGCAAGCCTGCGACGAACGCGTCGACACCCGCCTGCTTGGCTGCCTCGCACATCCGATCCTCCGAGGCCGATGGGTCGCCGATCCGGATGTTCTGAGACACCGTCCCGCGGAACAACGTCGGGCGTTGGGGTACCCAGGCGATCTGATTCCGCCAAGCGACCAGATCGCACTCGGCGAGGTCGACCGGACCCACGAGGATCCGACCGTCTGACGGGTCGGCGAGTCCCAGGAGGAGCGAGGCGACGGTGCTCTTGCCCGCCCCGCTGGGTCCGACCAGCGCCACCGTCTCACCCGGCGCCAACTCGAGGTCCGCGCCCTGCAGCACGCTTGCCGGGCGCGTCGGATAGGCGAACGACACCCTCTCGAGACGGATCGGCCTCTTGCACGGGCTTGGCGGCCGAAGAGTGCCGCGGCGGGGGGTCTCCGGATCGTCGGTGAGATCCATCAGACGATCGGCCACGGCGAGGCCGTCCGCACTCGCGTGGAATTGCGTCCCGAGGTTCCGCAGCGGCAGATAGAGCTCCGGCGCTAGCAGCAGCACGATCAAGGCCGCCTCGAACCCGATGCCGCCCTCGACCAGCCGCACGCCCACCGTCACGGCTACCAACGCGATGCCGAGTGTCGCCGCGAGCTCGAGCACGGCCCCCGACAGGAAAGCGAGGCGGAGCGTGTCCATCGTCGCCCGCCGGTAGCGGTCGCCGACCTCGTCGATGAGATCCACCTGCGCCTCGCTGCGGTTGAAGGCTCTCAGCGTCGGCAACCCCTGCACGACGTCGAGGAAGTGTGACGCCAACAGGGACAGCGATCGCCAACGCTCGTTCGCTCGGCGCTGCGTGGAGCTGCCGATCAACCACATGAAGACCGGCACGAGGGGCAGCGTCAATAGCAGGATGACCGCCGAAAGGGGGTCGACGAAGGTCACCACCGCGATCACGGAGACGGGAACGAACACGGCGAGGACGAACTGAGGCAGGTAACGCGTGAACGTGGGCTCCAGCGTGTCGACTCCATCCACGGCAGCGGTGGCGATCTCGGCGCTATGGGCGTCGTCGAGCGCGGCGGGATGATCGACGAGTCTGCGCTTCACCACGTCGATCCGCAGGTCCGAGATCACCGCGATCGCCGCACGACGTCCGAGGATCTCGAAACCCCAGACCGCGCCCGCCCGCCCCAGGATCGCCCCGAGCAGCAATACCAAGGACACACGGACCTGCGCGAGGGCCGCGCCACCGAACGCGGAGGCGGCGATGTGGGCGATCAACACGGCCTGTGTCAGCACCAGCGCTGCAGCGACGGTGCCCAACGCGGCGTCGCCGATCAGGATCCGGCGCACGGCCGCAGAGCGGCGGAGAAGACGTTGATCGATCACGCGCACGGCCGGGTCAGTCTAGTTGGCGACGGGTGGATCGCCGGTCGCCGCCGCGCCGGCTCCCACCGCGGGCGCGGTCGGTTCATGACCGGACGCGCCGACGCGCTGCCGGAACACGTGATACGTCCACCCCTGGTACAGCAGGACCACCGGGAAGAAGATGAGCGCCACCACGGTCATGACCTTGAGCGTGTACGGAGACGACGACGTGTTGGTGACGGTGAGGCTGTTGGCGGCGTTCGTGCTGGACACCATGACGCGCGGGTACAGGTCGACGAAGATGGTGGCGACGGCCGCTCCGATGCCGATCGCGGTCATGGCGAAGGCACGCCCCTCGCGCCCTCGTC
Source organism: uncultured Actinomycetes bacterium (assembly GCA_963850315.1). GTDB lineage: Bacteria > Actinomycetota > UBA4738 > UBA4738 > HRBIN12 > JAOUEA01. The sequence continues at coordinate 134,608 of CAWKKN010000004.1, read as the reverse complement.
GCACCAGCACCATGCCGGCGATCACGGCGAGCACAGCCACGAGAGGGACCGCCGCCCGCGCGAGATCCCGGTCGGCCAGCGACTGGGTCCACGCCGCGAAGCCCAGGACCGCTATCACCGCGACGGGGCCCAGCATGTGGGCGAGTGTGTTGGCACGCTCGCGCACGATCCCGTTCGCTTTCAGCGCCATGAACGTTGCGCCGTGGAGCGAGCTGAGCAGCAGGAACGTGACACCCACGAACAGCGAATAAGGGTTGAGGAGATCGACGAAGTTGCCGGCATACTCCTGGTTCGAGCCGATCGGCACGCCACGCAGCAGGTTGCCGAACGCGACACCAAGCAGCAGGGGTGCCACGAGGCTGCTCGCCGTCATCGCCCGATCCCAGTTGTGCCGCCACCCAGTGCCCTCGCGCTTGCCTCGATATTCGAAGGAGACGCCGCGGAAGATCAGCGCCACCAACAGACGACGAGGGCGAGGTAGAAGCCAGAGAACATCGTCGCATACCAGCCGGGGAACGCCGCGAACATCACGGCTCCCGCCACGATCAGCCACACCTCGTTGCCATCCCACACCGGGCCCACGGTGTTGATCGCCACGCGCTTCTCGGCATCGGTCTTGCCCACCACGCCGTGGAGCATCCCGACACCGAAGTCGAATCCCTCCAGGACGAAGAACCCCGTCCAGAAGATCGCGATGACGATGAACCAGCCCAGCTGCATCGATCGCTCCTCAGTACGTCATGGCCTGCGCACCTTCGCCGTCGGCGGAAGGTGGGTCATCCAGCGGCTTTCGCGAATATCGGATCATCAACACTCCGTCGATGACTCCCATCACCAGGTAGAGCAGGACGAAGGTACCGAGGCTGATACCGATCCATGAGGTGCTCACCGACGGCGAGATGCCCTGGCTGGTCCTCTGCAGCCCTTGCACGATCCATGGTTGGCGGCCGTTCTCGGTGAGCATCCACCCGGACGTATTCATGATGAAGGGAAGCACCGCGGCCCATATCGCGGCGCGCAGGAACCACTTGGACGTGGCGACCTTCTTGCGGCGCACCACCCACGCACCCCACAGCCCGATCAGGAACACGATGGACCCGATGTAGGCCATCACCCGCATCGACCAGTACTGGACGAAGACGTTGGGGACGTAGTTCCCGGGGCCGTACTGCTGTTGGTACTGGGAGTTGACTCGGATCGAGACCCACCACCTTCCCGTTCCAGGTTCCCGTCGCGAGCAGGGACAGCAGGTGGGGCACCGCGATGATCTTCGTCGGGGTCTGGTCGTTGTCCCCGCCGCCTATCTGGAAGAGCGAGAACGAACACGGCTGACAGGTCGTCCACTGAGCCTCGGCCCCGGCGATCTTCACGGGCTGGTAGGTGGTCTCGATGATGCCCAGGTGACTCCCAACGATCAAGGCGGCGAGGGTACCGGGCACCAGCACCAGGAGCGAGAGCGACGTGGTCTTGCGGAAGAGCTGGGCGTCGGAGTCACGTCGCAGGTGCCACGCCGAGACCGAGAGCATGATGAGGGCCCCCGTGACGAGCGACGCGAGCATCACGTGGAGGTAGCCCCACAGGAACACCGGGTTCGTGAGGAGGGCCCAGATGCTCGTGAGCTGCGCCGGCCCGTCTGAGGGTTGAGCGAGTAGCCGACTGGATGCTGCATCCAGGAGTTCGCCGCCATGATGAACGCCGCGGAAAGCGAGGCCCCGAGCGCCACCATCCAGATCGCGCCGAGGTGCACTCGCTTCGTCAGGCGTCCCCAGCCGAAGACCCACAGTCCAAGGAACGTCGACTCGAGGAAGAACGCGGCGAGGCCCTCGATGGCGAGCAGAGCACCGAACACGTCGCCAACTAACCTCGAGTACGCGGACCAGTTCATCCCGAACTGGAACTCCTGGACCAGACCGGTCACAACGCCGATCGCGATGTTGATCACGAGGAGGGTTCCGAAGAACCGCGTGAGGCGGAGGTAGGCGTCGTCTCCCTTTCGGTGCCAGGCGGTCTGCAGGAGGGCCACCAGGAAGCTCAGCCCGATCGTCAAAGGGACGAAGAGGAAGTGGTAGATGCTGGTTGTCGCGAATTGGAGCCGAGCCAGATCCACGTTCGTCATCCGGGTCTCCCGAGCCGGGGCGGAGCCAAGGTATCCAGGGTCAGCCGCCCATGCCGGCCGGTTCGGCCAGGTCCGGGATCAAGGGCGACGGTGATAGAGGATCCCAGGCCGCTCATGATGCCTCCTTCGCCGCATCCGTAGAGGAGAGCCCATCGGCGAGCCTTCCCGCGAAGCCCTTCGCCTGCTCTAGGTGGTGATCCCGCGGGTTGGTGGGTCGGATCCTCACGCCCAGGTACTTCTCGCGGTATTCCCCCGAGCCGAGGTAGCCGATCAACGACAGGAACGAGCGAACCTGACCCCCCTCGTATCGGAATTGGGTGGCGTCGACGAACTCGCCGCGTCGCGCCGAGCCTTCGGATCGTTTTCAGGTTGTGCTTCCAGTAGCGCCGGCAGCAGACGGCTGCCGCGAATCGCTTCCCCTTCAGGACGCGGCTCGCGGTCTCGGACTCGAGGAATGAACGGATGGGAACGTTCGTCGAGAGCCACCACGTGGGGGCACCGATGCACACCAGGTCGTAGTCCGGCTCGGTCACCACATCCGGGAAGCTGATCGTTTCCCGTCCCCCGGCGTGCCTCGACGGGGAGCATCCCCAGGACCTCTCGGAACGGGTGCGGCATGGGGAACACCTTGAATCGCTGGTCATAGCGGGGGTCGGTGAACTCGATACGCCCAAGGTGCAGATCACAACCACCGCCGCGCATCACCTCGGCCATGGCGTCGATCACTTTCTGCGTCTGTTGCGTATACGACGTGAACCCCACGACATTGGGGACTCCATGGCCTCCGCCGTCCCGCGCCGACCGCGCGGGAGACGTCGCCCGCCGGACGAGTACGGTTCAACGCCCAAGCATCGGACGCCCGGTCATCTCGTTGGACGCGGCCCCCCGATCGGGCGCGAGGCCGTTCGGGGAGATGACCTGGAGATCGCCCACCCGGATCTATGACGCCATAGTCCCCTGCAGGACGCCAGCGCGGATGGGCGGAGTGCGCATAGACTCGGGCCGTCGCCCGCTGGGATGCCCGCTGGAGGGAGGAACCATGCGGAGATCGCTGGCGTTCGGAGGGGTGGTTGTCGCGATCCTGCTCGTGGCAGCCTTGGCGGCGAGCGCTTCGTCGCCGAGGGTCCGGTCACCGATCCGGTTCAAGGTGATCGAGCACGAGACATCGGACACGGGGGTCGACACGGACGGGAGCGGGGGGAGCGCGGACTCCGCGGGCGACCTGCTGACGTTTCACAACAAGATCTACGACGCCACGAACTCGCATCTGATCGGGCGAGACCTCGGCGTGTGCACCCTGGTCGTGCCCGGAAGTTCCTACTACTGCAGCTGGAACACGTTCCTGCCCGGAGGCCAGCTCAGCGTGCAAGGGCTCTTCTCCTTCACGCGGGCCACGACGCTGGCGATCACGGGTGGGACCGGCGGATACGCGAACGCTCGAGGGACGATGGTCCTGCGCGGGCAACCGAATGGGAACTTCGACTTCGTCTTCACCGTGCTGCCGTAAGCGGAGCGACGTGGCGGGCGCCGGGCGCGCCCCGCCACGTCTCAGCTCCGGGCGACGGCGCAGACACATGAGAACCGCGATCACCTGGTGGGCGGTGGAGGATCTGAACCTCAAGACCTCTTCCGTGTCACGGATAACTCGGCCATTTGCGGAACCGCAGGTCGTGGCGTTGCCGGCCCTAAATGCCCTGTTCGCCAGCTACGAACTTAGAAGAACGAGTCGCAAGAAGTAGAGAGCGGTTGTGGCTGTAGGTGTGGCACGTGCGTGGGTCTTACTCCCCTACTGCCGCCCGATCACCCGAACGAGGTCCGGAGATGGCGGCCCGGCCGTGAGGTCGAACTCGCGGCCGTCTGACAAGAGCGCCTATTTCTCCCGCCGTGTCCCCGCCGTTATGCCACGCGTGCCTCCGACCTACCCCGAGCGACCTCGCCGAGAGCTTCGAAGATGAGCACAGCCCACTCGGCCCCGCTTGCCCGCTTCACCTGGTAGCTCGTCCTCGCCCCCTCAAGGCGTTCCCCTAGCGCGACAAACAGATCGATGTCATTCTCCCATCGCCGGTAGGCGCGGTCGCACGCGTACGGGATCACGATCACCCCGGCAAAGATGAAGAGCGCCCCGACGCTACTAACCCGCCTGACCCACGTGTCGGTGTCTCGGATCTCACCCATCGATGACCTGATCCTATCCAGCCGCTTCGTTCACCCAGGACCGTCACGCCGGCGAGGCTACCTCAAACGTACATCAGGGAGGAGGCGACTACGAATGCTCCCTGGCAGACGCCGGCGGTGCGCAGTCCAAACTCGATGGCACCATCTTCGAGGCGGCCGGCGTCCACTTGAACTTGGCGCTGGAATCCCCTTCGGGTCTCAGCGCCACCAGGCCGATCGCCTTCTGGAAGACGTGCGCGCTCACGTCCGCGAGCGGGCGGGCGGATCCTGATGTGGCACGCAGGTGGCATAGAGCCACAACGACAGCCGGGAACGGGCTGGGAGGCTAATCTGGCCTCTGACCAGCGGCTATGTATGGTGGGCGCTAGAGGATTTGAACCTCTGACCTCTTCCGTGTCAGGGAAGCGCTCTCCCAGACTGAGCTAAGCGCCCGTTGACCTGCGGGTTTGCCCCAAACCCCCGTTGCACAACGCTCGCACAGCGCTTAATGACAGGCTGTTCGAACGTAGACAGACGGATAACGACGACGGAGGCGAGGGGCATGGCACAGGTCACGGCGCGGAGCATATCGGACATCGACGCCCTGGTTCCCTCCTGGCAGCTCTCGCTCCGCGCCGAGCACAAGTCCCCCGCCACGATCACCGCCTACGGCTACGCCACCACGCAGTTCTCGGCGTTCTTGCGAGCAAATGGGATGCCAACCGATGTCACCTCGATCGCGAGGGAACACGTGGAGTCGTTCCTACTGCATGTCATCGACACCCGCTCGGCCTCGACCGCCGAGACGCGCTATCGGGGCCTTCGCCAGTTCTTCTCCTGGGCCGAGTCCGAAGGCGAGATCACCTTCTCGCCGATGCGCAAGATGAAGCCGCCGAAGGTGGCCGAGCAGCTTGTGGACGTTCCCACCGTCGTCGACCTCCAGGCCTTGCTCGCGACGTGCTCGGGCAACAACATGGAGGATCGGCGTGACGCCGCTATCATCCGGCTGTTCGTCGACTCTGGGATCCGCCTCGCCGAGTTGACCGGGCTCAAGATCGACGATGTGGACCTCGGCGCGGGACTCGTGGGGGTCACGGGCAAGGGCGACCGCTACCGCACCGCGAGCTTCGGTACCAAGACCGCGAAGGCGATCGACCGCTACCTCCGCGCTCGCCGCAGCCACGTCGATGCCGAGTCGCCGGCGCTCTGGCTCGGACTCAAGGGACCGCTCACGGGTAGCGGCGTCCGACAGATGCTCTGGCGCCGATCCACCGACGCTGGTATCCCCCGGATGCATCCGCACCAGCTGCGGCACTACTTCGCGCACGCCTGGCTCGCTGAGGGCGGCTCTGAGGGCGGGCTGATGATGCAGGCGGGATGGCGCACTCGGACGATGGTGACGCGCTACGCGGCCTCCACGCGGGCGGAGCGGGTACGGGACGAACATCGGCGCCTCTCCCCAGGTGATCGGTTGTGAAACGTAGATGGCCCAGGCGGCGAGATTGGATCGCCGGCCGGCCGTGACCGGATGGACCGGGGGGGGGTGACCGTCGAAGCACCACGTCCACGGCCAAGACGTCCCTCTAACCTCGTGGTGCCGGTACACCCGTTGGGTTGCGAGTGACTAGATACACCATCCAGGGCGTCGCGGGCCCCAGGGCAAGGCGATGATCGCGTTGAGCGCCGGCACCATCGTCGACGCCCGTGCCTCCCACGTCGCGTTCCTGCGGAAGCAGATGGCGGATCTGTTCGAGGCCGCACCCGACGCCGAACTCGAGGGTGTGTCCGGGGCCGTTTCGAGCCACGACGCCCACTTCAGTGGATCCGTTTGGATGACCGACCTCCGACCTCGAAGGCCTCCAGATGGTCGGAGTCCGAGCAGCGCGTCTGGGGTCGCCTGATCCCGGCCCTGGGCGCTGCGCCGGTACTGGTTCCGGTAGGGGCCGGCCGGTGGCCTAAGAGTGGCGACGCGAGCTCGGGGCCCCTCTCCTTGAAGTAAGGCCGGGTCGCCATCCAACAAGCCCTCCAACCCTGCGTCAAAGGCCACTCGCGAAGGGAGAGAGGACGGGGGGCGAAACGGCCGCGAAACCGGGACAGGCGACTATCGCCAACTGACAGGAAAGCCACTAGGTCCCACGCGTGCGGGGCACTCGTTGGGGGCGGTCAGCCGAGGCGAACTCGTTCGCTACGGTGTGCGGCAGGAGGACATCCTGGCGACTCTCCACGAGTTGGGGCCAGACTGGGATATCGAGGACCTTCAACGGGACTGCGCTACTGATTCTTAGCCGCGCGGCCAGGAGCAGGAGGCCGGAGAGCGACGGTCCGTCGAAATGGACGGGACGCTTGTCGGGCCGCAGAGACGAAGGCTACGGAGACCGGCCTAAGCGGCCAGGGGATTTCGCGATTGAGGTCCGCTTCACCGACGCCGAAGCGCGAACGCCGCGAGCGCTCGGCCTAGGTCTCCAGCAGTCCCCGCGCCGCCTCGACGTCCATGATGGCACCGAGTTCCGTGAACACCATCGTCGCCGACGCCAAGAGCGCTCGCGCCTCCGCGTCGCGACCCTCGGCACGTGCCAGGCGTGCGAGGTCGAGCTCGGTGCGGGCCCGTTCGCGTCGCACCCCGAGGTCCTCGAATCCGTCGCGAGCGGCCGTGAGCAGCGTCCGTGCTCGTGCGCCATCGCCCGAGGCCGCCGCCGCGCGCCCTTCGTACCGATCGATCGTGACGGGGAGGGCGAAGAGTTCCCCCTCCGTCGCGTACGCCCGGGCTTCGATCACGAGCGACCGACTCCACTCGTCCGTGGCTGCGGCGAGCTCGAGCCGGGCCTCCTCGACCGTGGGTCGGTGGACACGCCACGCTTCGGGAGGGTCGAGGAGGATCGCTCGCGCCTCCTCGAGTTCCCCGCGCTCGACGAGGAACAGCACGAGCCAGGGGAACACCCGAGGCGAGCGACCGCCCGCGGATCGGGCCTGGCGCGCGATCTCGAGGAGGCGATCGGCCTCGAACGTTTCGCCGCGCGAATGCGCGATGATCCCGGCCACCGCGTAGGCGTGGGCCGAGAAGCTGGGCGGATCGTCGCGTCGCTCGTCCAGCAGGTCGTTCAGTCGGCCGAAGTCCGTCAGCGCGTCGGCCCACTCACCCAACCGAAAATTCGCAGCGGTACGCCAGGCGAGCGAGTGGATCTCCGCGTTCCCGCCGCGCCCCTTCGTTCGCTTGATCCCCTCCGATGCCTTGCGCACCGCTTCGGCGTACTTCCCGATCTCCGTGTTGGCCCAGCTGTTCATGGCGAAGAAGTCGCCGATCTCGAGGGCGTCCTCCACCTTGGACATGATCTCGCCCCGCCGCGACGCGATCGTCAGGGCTTGCCCGTAGAGACCCTGCGCCGTCGCCGCCCCCTGGGTGTTGTCGAGAGCGGCCGAGGCGAGGTCGAAGAGGCCGAGACGCTCGGCCATGTCGGCGGCCTCGAGTCCCATGCGCACCGAGGACATGCGTTCTGTCTCATCGTCCGCGAGCTCGGGGAACGCGAATGGCCAGCCGGCCCGGTTGCCCATCAACCTCGCGCGCTCAGCCGAGTCGCCCTCCGGGGCGTGCTTCATCCCGACGTCGTGGAGGTCCTGGACCTCTTCACGCGTCGGCACCATCCTCATCGACCCAGGCCAGCGGATCGGCATCTCGAGCGCGCGGGCGGCGAGATAGGCGACACGCGCGCCGTCGAGCGGACGCACCTTGAGCTCGGTGAGCGCCGCCTCCCGCAGATACCGCCACGCGAGATCCCCGCGGTAGTCGCGCAAGCAGGCGTCGCCGAGCGTCTCGAGCGCGACCGAGCGCTCCGCGTCGTCCGCGGCGAGCGAGAGGGCGTCGTCCGCGAGACGCACGGCCTTCGCCATCACGTCCCGATCCCGCGATCCAACAGAGGCTCTGACCATCGCCTCGAAGGCTCTTCGACGCAGACCCTCGTCTGGCCGTCCGGATTCGGACTGGAGCTGGACCGCCGTACCGAAGTGGTGCGCGAGCAGCTCGACGAACTCACCCGAGCGCTCGCCGGCGCTTTCCTCGATCCACGTGGCGACCGTCGCATGTTGGACAGCGCGGTCGCGGCGCGGGATCGACTCGTACGCGACGTCCCGCGTCAGGATGTGCTTGAACAGGAACTCGGGCCGTCCGGCGATCGACGACCCGAGACGGGACACGATCAGCTCTCGGTCCTCGAGCCGGCGGAAGCGACCCTCCAGCTCGCCCAGCGTGAACCCGGTCAGCAACGCGACCGGGTCGGCCCAGAAGAACCGGCCCACCACGGCCGCGGCCTGCAGCGCGTGGCGGTCGGCGGGATCGAGCAGGTCGATCCTGGCTGCGAGCACACCCTGGACGGTGTCGGGGATCTCGATGCCTTCGATGTCGGCGGTCGCTCGCCACCGCTCGTCCTCGTAGACGACGAGCCCCTCATCGATCAGTCGCCGGACGATCTCCTCGAGGAAGAACGGGTTCCCTTCGGCCCGTTCCAGGATCGTTGCATGCACCGACGCCGGAAGGTCGTCGATGCTGAGGAGCTCGCGCACCAGTCGCTCGGCATCCTCGGCGCCGAGCGGATCGAGCGCGACGGACGACACGTTCCGGCGCCCCCCGCCCCACCCCGGTCGCGTCGCGAGCAGGTCGGGACGCGATGGACAGACGATCAGCGTAGAGCCCTGGATGCGGTCGGCGAGCACCTCGAGCAGATCGAGGAGCACCTCGTCCGCCCAATGGATGTCTTCGACGATCGCCACCACCGGACGCTCGGACGCGAGCGCGGAGAAGAACGAGCGCCACGCGGCGTGCACCTCGGCCCGAACGTCGTGCGGGTCCCGGCCGGCCATCGGGACGTCGGGATCTTCGAGCCCGACCGTGAAGGCCAGCGCGGCCGTCGCGCGCAGGGGGTCGGCGCTCACCTCGGGGGTCAGCAGCTCGCGCCCGACTTTCCGGATCTTCTCGAGAGCCGAAGCCGGCGGATCCGTGTCGACGACACCCGCGTGACCCTTGAGGATCTCGGCCAGGGGCCAGTACGTAACCCCGTCGCCGTACGGCAGACACCTGCCGCGAAGGATCTTTGGCGCCGGCGCCAGCCCCTCGGTCCAGTCAGCGAACTCGCGGGTGAGGCGGCTCTTCCCGACGCCGGCGTCGCCGTAGATCGTCACGAGGTGCGGGCGTCCTTCGGAGGCGACGCGCTCGTACACGCTCTGAAGGACGGCGAGCTCCGCGTCGCGACCCACCATCGGGGCGTGCAGTCCCGGGACGCCGCGGGTCGAGCCGATGCCCTCTTCCTCGACGAGGAACGTGTTCACGCGCGCGGACTTGCCACGGAGCTCGGCCGCGCCGAGCTGACGGAACCGGAAGCCGCGAGCTGCGCGCGCCGTCCGCTCGGACGTGACGACCTGGCCCGGCTCGGCCATCTGCTCGAGCCGCGCGGCCGCGTTCACCGGGTCGCCCGTCACCATCGCCTCGCCGGGGGCCGGGTCGACCGTCGCGAGCACCTCGCCGGTGTTCACGCCGATCCGGATCTGCAGCGCCACGCCGTGCGTTTCGCGCAGCCGGGCGTTCACGTCGTCCAGCCGACGCTGCATCCGCAGGGCGGCGCGGAGGGCCCGGCCCGGATCGTCCTCGTGTGCGGTGGGCACGCCGAACGCGGCCATCACCGCGTCGCCGATGAACTTCTCGACCGTGCCTCCCTCGGCCTCAATCTCCTCGCGCATCGCGGCGAAGTAGGCGTCCATCACCTCACTGAGCCGTTCGGGGTCGAGCTGCTCGCCGAGCGACGTCGAGCCCGTCACGTCGGCGAACAGGACCGTGACGATCCGCCGCTCCTGGCCGGGCGCCCCCGTCTGGGACGCACCGACGGGCGTCCCGCACGCCGAGCAGAAGAGGTCGCCCGATGCGAGCGCCGAGCCACAGTTCGCGCAGCGCAGGCCCAGCTCGCCCCCGCAACGCGCGCAGAACCGCGCGCCCTCGATGTTCGGCGCCTCGCAGTTCGGACAGATCACGCGCGAAGTCTATTGCCGAGGACGCCCGGTTCCCTGCGCTTCTCCTAGACTCCGTGCCCGATGAGCGATGCCACCGGCGAGATGCCGCCCCAGTACGACCCGCAGGAGGTGGAGTCGCGCTGGGCCGAGGCGTGGTCGCCATGTTGTGCACCGAACAGGACGTTGCAGCAACGGTTCGAGTTGAACGGCGGGTCCAGGTACACGAGGTCCACGCTCTCGGACGCGATGCGGTCGCGGAGCACGTCCAGGTTGTCGCCGATCTCAGGTCAAGAGCCAACAACGCCACCTCCGACGCGATCTGCAAGCTCTACGGGTGGCCGCAGGCGTCCGTGAGCCGACCTATGCCTAACCGATGATGATGTAGTTGACGTTCTGTCCTCCGTAGTTGGCGCGGCGAGGCAGACCTTAGGCTGGATGTAGCCCCGCCAAGTGCCGAGCCCGTTGAGTCACGACGTAGTCCCGAGAGGTACGTCCGTGACGGACTGATTGGCCGGCACCTTGAGGGACTCGGTTGCGAAGATCTCCCATCCGGGTTGGAGTGAGGGTGTCCCGGACGCATCTATATCAGCACGTTGCCGCACCGATGGCCCTTGAGGATGTGGATCGTGCCCACGTAGCGGATCTGCGGACTGTTGGCCGTGGCCGGTGTGGACGCGCTCACGACGCCAGCGAGGATCAGCGTCGCTGCGATGGTGGCGAGTGTCTTCATGCGCCCAATCTCGACGGCTTCTAGGTCCGGCATTGCTTGGCTGATTCACATCGAGGCGTTCACCACTTGATGCATCACGCCGCCCGCAAGGGTTCGACGTACGATTCCGAGCTCGTCATGTCAATGGGGATGGATGGTCATCCCGCCATCCGGTTCCTGAGTGGGCGTGATTCATCCCTTGAGTCGACTGGAAGAGTGGCATCTGGAAGGGGAGACCATGGATCAACAGAGGAAACTCCAACGCTATGATCGCCAGCACGACCCGGCACGCGTGTTGGCCCTGAGCGACGGGGTCTTCGCGATCGTGATCACGTTGCTGGTGCTCGAGATTCATGTGCCCGATCTCGCGGGAGGCCAGAGCCTCAGAGATGCCTTACGCGAGGTCCGCCCATCGTTCATCGGGTTCCTCATCAGCTTCGTGGTGACCGCGATCGCTTGGAGTGGACACCGCGACCTATTCGCTCTGATACAAAGGACGGACCGCACTCTGGTGTGGCTGAATCTCCTGTATCTGCTTCCGCTCTCCTTGCTGCCCTTCGGTGCAGCACTCATCTCGCGCTACGACCAGGAGTCGGTGGCACTCGGAGCATATGGGGTTCTGCTCGTGCTCATCGCCTTGACGCGCTTGACCGTCTGGTTGTATGCGACGAATCGAGGGCACCTCCTGTTCGAGCCCATCGATCGGCGCGCTAGGACCGTGGGGGTGCTCATCACCGCGGTACCAGCAGCCCTCTACGTGCTCGCGATCTTGATCGCCCGCAGCGCACCGACAGCCAGCCTTGCGATCTACGCGGCAGTCCCGGTCTTGTACTTCATCGGGCTTTTCATCGATCGCTCGACGGCTCCGCCGGGGTCCGAGGAAGGCGACTTCACGTGAGCCAGACCATGTTCCCGATGGCCTGTCGCATCTAGACTCCGTCCTGGACGCTGCCGGAGGGGATGGCTTCAGTTGGCAAGATGGAATGTCTTGGCGATGGGCCAAGCGGGGCTGACGGGGTGGACGAGCGAAGTCGCTCGTCCGATTGCGGGATCGATTGCCCGGAGGACGGGGCGATCAGAGGACGAGATTCTCTCTCTGATCGGGCCGCGTTCCTCGCAATGGCGTTGATCGACTTCCTCCGCACTCTCGTTGGCGTCATCGAGGCGGGAAGAACGACGCGTCAACCCGTGCCGGCCCCTGGCAGCGCGTGACGGTGGCTCGCAAGGCGTCGAGAGGCGTGGCGCTTCCAAGGGCGATGAGAACGCTGAGGCCGAGCGTCCTCGTGTCCCTTCGACATAGGCTGAGGTCAACCACATGAGGGAGGCAGCGTCCATGTTCACGTCGATCTTCAAGCGTCGCGACTCGATCACCCGAATTGTCGCATTGATGGTGGTTTCGGCGCTGGTTCTCTTGGGGTCTTGCACGAAGAGCCAGTCGGCGGTATGCACGGACGCGCAGAACCTGAAGGACTCGCTCACGACGCTCACGCAGATAGATCCTCAGACGTACTCTGTCGGCTCGTTACGGACCGACGTGAACAACGTAAAGACGGCAGCCGACGCGCTGAAGGCACAGGCACAGTCGACGTTCGGCACGCAAGTCGCGGCGATCGAGACTCAGCTGACGAAGCTCGGCGTGACCCTCACGACCGTTGAGAACGGATCCCCCGTCACGGGCCAGCTGGCGACGGTGGTTGCCGCGCTCAGCGCGCTGAAGACCTCGCTATCCGACCTGAAGACGACGGCGCAGTCGCAGAACTGCAACCTCAAGTAGCGTTCGCGACTCGTCTGACCGCCGATTCGGTAGTGGGGGCCGAGGTACATTCGCGAACACTCGCGACGCACGGCGTGCTCTTCCTTGGACGAGACTCACGAAGTTCCGCCCCGATGCGATCGAAGCCCTTCGCCAGCCCCTGGAGTACGGATCGGGGTATCGGTAGCCACGAGAGGCGTTCTGAGAGCGCATAACTTCGGGGTTCCGCTCGGCTCTGACGTGCATTTCCGCAGGTCAGCACACCGTTCGGCGCGGAATACGTGTCAGGGAAGCGCTCTCCCCCTGAGCTAAGCGCCCGCCGTGGGGTTCACGACGCATGATAGTCGCTGATCGGAGGCGGGGACCGGAATCGAACCGGTGTACGAGGCTTTGCAGGCCTCTGCCTAACCACTCGGCCACCCCGCCGTGCGCCGCCCTCGTGGCTGGCGAGCCCCAAGTCTACGTGAGGCAAGGCGACGGCCGCCCCTGAGGGCGGCCGTGGGCTGGAGCGGACGACGGGATTCGAACCCGCGACCCCCACCTTGGCAAGGTGGTGCTCTACCAACTGAGCCACGTCCGCGTGGTGTTCATCCATGGTAGGCGAGCGACGCAAGCGCTTCAACCGCGTCCGCCGAAGGCCGCGTGCCAGCGAACCGTCCCGGCCAGGGATCGGTCGGCGCCACCCAGGATCGCCACCATGAAGTCCTCTTCGTCGACCACGAACCCGCTCGCCTGCGGACCCGTGAAGGGGTTGCGGAGCCCGAAGCTCATCCCCGGGCGGAAGCCGAACCGAACGTAGAAGGCCGGGGCTCCGAGAACGATGGCGGCGTGCTCCCCGCGGCGGAGTGCCTCGGCCAGTCCCGCCAGGACGAGCGCCGATCCGATCCCGCGGCCCTGGCGGTCGGGCCGCACACTCAGAGGACCCAGCGCGATGACCGGCTCCGGGCCGACCCACCCGCGGCTGAACTGGATGTGTCCGACGACCTGGCCCTCCTCGGCGGCGACGAGCGCGAACGAGCCGTCGTTCTCGCGGACGGCCTCAACGATCTGCGACTCTGTGTCCTCGCCGAAGGCGAGTCGCTCCACCTCCATCGATGCCCGGCGGTCCTCCGCCTCCTCAACGCGGACCGAGATACGGCTCACCGCGGGCCGGTGGAGCCGAAGCCGCCGTCACCTCGCGTGCTCCCGGGGAGCTCCTCCACCCATCCGGGCGACACCGTGGGGAGCGCCACGATCACAAGTTGAGCGATGCGGTCGCCCTTCGCGATCGTCACCGCCTCGGATGGGTCGAGATTCACCACCGCGCAGATCACCTCGCCTCGGTATCCCGCATCGATGAGGCCCGGCGCGTTCGCCATCGTGAGCCCGTGACGGCTCGCGAGTCCGGACCGCGGGAGCACGAGCCCGGCATGACCCGTAGGGATCGCGACCGCGACCCCGGTGGGCACCATCGCACGCTCCCCCGGAGCGACCACCACATCGACCGTGGAGCGCAGATCCAGACCCGCGTCGCCCGGATGCTGCGCTGCGGGGAGCTCCGCGCTGGGACCCAGACGCTTGAACGGCAGATCCATTCGGCTATCGCTCCTCGGTCAGCTCGAGCCGATCCCGCACGTAGAGGCGTTCATGGCGGTCGTCGAGCTGCGTGTCGTCTTCTATGGGCCGGCCCGCTCCTTCACCGCCGCTCACTCGGGCTCGATCAGCTCCACCCGGTTGCCGAACGGATCGCGCACGTAGATCCGATGGAAGCCCTCCAGCTGCACCGTGTCTGAGACGCGGTAGCCGGCCTCCTCGATGCGCGCGCGGAGCTTCTCGATCCCATCGACGAGGAACGCCGGATGCGCCTTGTGGGCTGGACTGAACCGCTCCTCAACGCCCAGGTGCACCTCGAGCCGACCCTGAGCGAACCACACGCCTCCCGCCGGTGATAACGACCGCGGACGAGGCACTTCGCCGAGGCCGAGCACCGTGCCGTAGAAGCGACGCGCGGCTTCCTCCTCGCCGGCGGGCATGGCGAGCTGGACGTGGTGCAAACCCACCAGCCGGCCTTCCCGCGAGCTCACCCGTTCGTTCAGGCGCCCATCCTAGCGGGACGCGTCAGGAGCAGCCGCTGGTGCTTCCACAACTCGCACACACGTAGCACGAGCCGGCGGGCTGCATCCTGGAGCCGCACTGGTAGCACAACGGCGCGTCGAGCAGTTTCGCGCTCGACCGCTCCGAGGCCTCGATCGGCTGGGGCAGACTCTGCCGGCGCGAGCTCGGCCTTGGCGGCGACCTCCAGCTCCGCGGACTCCTTGCGCTCGACGATCGAACGGATGCCCAGCCCCTCACGCGTCTCCTCGGGAAGATGGTCGAGCGCGATACGACGGAACACGTAGTCGACGATCGAGGAAGCGAACCGGATGTCCGGGTCGTTCGTCATGCCGGAGGGCTCGAACTTCATGTTGATGAACTTCGAGGCGTAGTCCTCCAGCGGCACACCGTACTGCAGCCCCACCGAGATGGCGATGGAGAACGCATCCATGATCCCCGACAGGGTCGAGCCCTGCTTGGAGACCTTGAGGAAGAGCTCACCGAGCCCGTCGTCCGGATAGGAGCCGGCGGTGACGTAGCCCTCGGCGTCGCCGACCTTGAACGAGGTCGTCCGGGCGGGACGTGACTGCGGCAGGCGACGCTTCGCCGACCAGGGCAGGTGCGCGGGCTCGGCGGGTTCTGCCGATCCTCGGCGCTCTTCCGCTTGTCCGCCGACAGCGGTTGGGCAACCTTGCAGTTGTCGCGGTAGATGGCGACGGCCTTCAGCCCCAGCCTCCACGATTCGATGAAGAGCTGCTCCACCTCTTCGACGGTGGCCTCTTCGGGCATGTTCACCGTCTTGGAGATGGCGCCGGAGATGAACGGCTGCGCCGCCGACATCATCCGCACGTGGCCCATGTAGTCGATCGGCTGCGCGCCCATCGCCGTGTCGAACACCGCGTAGTGCTCGGCGGAAAGGTGCGGAGCATCCACCACGGAGTTGTGCTCGGCGATGTAGCCCACGATGTCCTCGACCTGGTCCTGCGTGTAGCCGAGCCGGCCCAGCGCTCGCGGCACGGTCTGATTCACGAACTGCATGGTGCCGCCGCCAACGAGCTTCTTCGTCTTCACGAGCGCCAGCTCGGGCTCGATCCCGGTGGTATCGCAGTCCATCATCAGGCCGATCGTTCCCGGTAGGCGCCAGGACGGAGGCCTGGGCGTTGCGATAGCCATGCTTCTCCCCGAGCCACACCGCCTCGTCCCATGACTGCTTCGCGGCCGTGAGCAGCCCCTCCGGGCACCAGCTCGTGGGTCGATCTCCTCGGCCGCCGCACGATGCTTGCGCGTCACGCGCAGCATGGCGTCGGCGTTGGGCCGGTAGCCGTCGAACGGACCCATCGCCTCGGCGATCTTCGCCGATGTCCGGTACGCGTGGCCGGTCATGAGGGCGGTGATGGCGCCGGCCCAGGCCCGCCCGCCGTCGGAGTCATACGGGAAGGCCCCGCGCCATCAGCAGCGCGCCGAGATTCGCGTAGCCCAGCCCGAACTGGCGGAACGCGCGCGCGTTCTCGCCGATCTTCTCGGTCGGGTAGCTGGAGTCGGTGACCAGGATCTCCTGGGCCGTGAGCACGATCTCGACGGCGTGCTTGAAGCTGGCGACGTCGAAGGAGCCGTCGGATCGAGGAACTTCATCAGGTTGAGCGACGCGAGGTTGCACGCGCTGTTGTCGAGGTGCATGTACTCCGAGCACGGGTTGGATCCGTTGATCCGGCCGCTGGCGGGGCACGTGTGCCACTCGTTGATTGTGGTGTCGTACTGCATGCCGGGGTCGGCGCAGCGCCACGCGGCGTCGGCGATCTGGCGCATGAGCTCGCGCGCACGGACGGTCCGCATCGGTCTCCCCCGTGGTGACGGCCTTCATCTTCCAGTCTTGGTCCTGCTCGAACGCGCGCATGAACTCGTCGGTGACGCGCACGGAGTTGTTCGCGTTCTGGTATTGCGATCGAGTGGCTGTCCTGACCGTCGAGGTCCATGTCGAAGCCGGCGTCGCGCAACGCACGCGCCTTCTGCTCCTCGTGCGCCTTGCACCAGATGAAGTCCTCGACGTCGGGATGATCGACGTTCGAAGATCACCATCTTCGCGGCGCGGCGCGTCTTGCCGCCGGACTTGATCGTGCCGGCCGAGGCGTCGGCGCCCCGCATGAAGCTGACGGGCCCCGACGCGGTCCCGCCGCCCGCCAGCGCCTCCTTCGAGGAACGGATGCGCGACAGGTTGATGCCGGAGCCCGAGCCGCCCTTGAAGATGGTTCCTTCCTCGACGTACCAGTTGAGGATGGACGACATGTGGTCCTCGACGGCGAGGATGAAGCACGCCGCGCACTGCTGCGGCGTGTTCGGCACGCCGACGTTGAACCACACCGGTGAGTTGAACGCCGCCTTCTGCGTCACGACCAGATGCGTCAGCTCGTCGGCGAAGACCTGCGCGTCCTCGGCCGAGGCGAAGTAGTCGCTGCTCTCTCCCCAGCCGCGGATCGTGTCGACGACGCGCCCCATGAGTTGGCGCACCGAGGTCTCGCGCTGCGGGGTGCCGAGCGTGCCGCGGAAGTACTTCTGGGCGACGATGTTCGTGGCGTTCTGCGACCACGTGGAGGGGAATTCGACGTCGCGCTGCTCGAAGGCGTTGCCACCCTCCTTGTAGTTCGGGATGACGGCGTCGCGGATCTCCCAGTCGACGTCGTCGAACGGATGGCGCTCCTCCATGGTGAAGTAGCGCTTGAACGCAAGGCCCTCACGGATGACCTCGACGTCTCCCTCTTTGGTCGCCACTGTCGCCCCCTCCTCGTCTCGGCTTCGTGCGGTTTCAGGGCGGGGGAGGAACTACATCCCTGTCATTCGCACGCTCCGCGGATTGTGGACCGCGAGCGCGCGCTCGTCAACATCATGTGGCTTAGAAATCTCCTGACCCACTACATCTAGTATCTCACGCGGATCAGCGCTACCTGCGGCTTCGCGGCGCTTCGCGGGTTCCTTCTTCCGCAGCGAGACCAGCTCCTGCTGGAAGTCGGATATCTGCTGGAAGTCCTTGTAGACGCTCGCGAAGCGGATGTAGGCGACCTGGTCGAGCCGGGCGAGGCCCGCGAGGACCGCCAACCCCTACCTGCTCGGAGGTAACCTCGGGCCCCTTGCGGCGCATACGCTCCTCTACCCGGTCGACGAGCCGCTCCACCTGCTCGGGCGACACGGGCCGGTTCTTGATGGCCTTGCGGACGCTGCCGGCGACCTTCTCGCGATCGAACGGATCCTTCGATCCGTCGCGTTTGATGACCACGAGCCCGACGTCCTCGACGCGTTCGAACGTGGTGTAGCGGCGGTCGCACAGGCGTTGCAGTGCCGGCGACGGCGGATAGAGCCGCCGGCCTCGGCGGGCCGTGAATCGACGACGCGGTCGTCGTCCGCGCTGCACCAGGGACATCTCATCGGGATGGCTCCCACAACATGTTGTGGTGCGCGGGAACCGTACCCGCAGGATGTGGGAGCGTCAAGGTAGGCGTTCACGGGTGGGTCTCAGCCGGCGAGGACCGGGATGACGAGGCGCTCGCCCGGAACGATGGCCGCCGGCCGTCGATGTGATTCGATCCGCTCGATCGCCAGTGACCAGGGGCCGCGGGTCCGCTCCCGCCGACACCCTGGTGGCGATGGACCACAGGGTGTCCCCGCTGCGCACGACGTAGGTGCGCTGCGACACGCTCGTCACGGACGTGGGCCACCGACGGCGGGGGCCACGGCAACATGATGGCCGCGGCGAGCAGCGAGGCCGCCAGTGTGGCCACGACGCGGCGGCGAACGTACGTTCGGTGCATACGTTCATCGTGGCCGAACCGCTGTTCGATGTCAAGGTTGAAGTCGAACATATGTTTGCATGCCTCCCGGCTGCCTGCTAGCGTCACGCTCATCGATCAGGAGGTTAGTGAGCATGTCTGACATGGCAGCCGTCACCCCGCGGCAGCAGCGCATCCTGGACTTCATCGCCGAGACGGTCCGCGACCGTGGCTATCCCCCAACGGTGCGCGAGATCGGCGAGGCGGTCGGGCTCACGTCCTCCTCCAGCGTGCATGCCCAGCTCGCGAACCTCGAGCGCAAGGGCCTGCTCCACAAGGACCCCACGAAGCCCAGAGCCGTGGCGCTGGACCGCCCCAGGGCGCACGCGGTCGCGGTCCCGCTGCTGGGACGTATCGCTGCTGGGGCGCCCGTCCTGGCGGCAGAGCAGGCCGAGGACTACGTCACCGTCCCGCGGGAGCTCGCGGGCGACGAAGGCCACCTGGCGCTCACCGTAAGCGGAGACTCCATGATCGGCGCAGGCATCTTCGACGGCGACGTGGTGGTCGTTGCAGCCCAGGCCCACGCCCAGGACGGAGACATCGTCGCGGCGCTGCTGCCGGGCCCGGCGGAGGACGAGGCCACGGTCAAGCGGCTCGGCCACGACGGCGAGCGCGTGATGCTGATCCCGGAGAACCCGGCCCTCAAGCCGTTCGAGATGGCCGACGGCCGGATCCTGGGCAAGGTCGTCGCCGTCCTGCGCAAGCTCTGAGGCCACCAGCCCTCGGGGTCCGCACGCGATGGGCGTCCCATCCGGGCTTTACGTCTGTGCGCCACCACATCCTCAAGGAGCGACGATGAGCGCCGGCGACACGGGTGGCACCGCCCTGGAACGGCAGATCCGCTCGCAGCCCGAGGAGCTCGCCCGGCTGCTCTCCGCCTCCCAGACCCAGGAGCAGGTCCACGCCGGCGGCCCAGGGCCTGCACCGGGCCCACCGCATCTGGCTGGTCGGCACCGGCACGAGCCTGCACGCCGCCGAGCTCGGCGCCTCGATGTTGCAGGAGGCGGGCCGCGCCGCCCAGGCCGTGCCGTCGATGCACTTCGTCGACTGGGCCCCGCTCGTGGGGCCCGCAGGACGGCGTCATCGTCATCACCCACACCGCGGAGACGGCCTACGCCCTCTCCGCGCGCGCCACCGCCTTCAACGCCGGCCTCGACGTCATCACGGTCACGCGGCGGGGTGCCGGCTTCCCCGACTCCATCGAGACCGTCGAGAAGGAGTCGGCCGAGACCTACACCGTCAGCTACACCGCCAGCCTGTTGGTGCTGGCGCTGCTCGCGCAGCAGCTGGGCGCGCAGTCCTTCGCGCCGGACACCCTTCGCGACCTGCCCGACGCCGTGGCGAGCGCGATCGACGGCCCCGGCATCGGAGTCCGTCCCCGCGGACGCGCGCGTGTTGGTCATCACCGGCTCGGGCCCCGCCTCGGTCACCGCCCGCGAAGGGGCGCTCAAGGTCGAGAGAGGGCGCGCGCGCCCTCGCCGGAGGGTTACGACGCCGAATACCTGCTGCACGGCTCCGCGGTGCCACTGCGCGGCGGCGACCATCTCATCACGCTAACGCCCCCCGACGCCGACGGCTTCGTCTCGGCGCTCGGGGCGGCGGCGCCGGGCCGACGGGCATCGGCGTCACGGACCTCCACGAGCCCTGGCCCCTGCCGCTGCTGCTCGCCCAGATCCCGCTGACCGCGCGGCTCCAGATGCTGGCGCTCCGCCTCGCGCCGCAGCGCGGGATGAACCCGGACACAGGTCATCGTCGGGGCCGTGGCAGGGCGACGCTCTCTGGAAGCACGGGGCGCCGCCCGGCTAGTTCGCGCTCCGCGGCGGCGTTCGGTCCGCACGATACTCCCGCACCGCCGCGAGGTCCCGCAGACCCACCCGCGCGTGCACGAGCGTCCCCTCCCCGTCGTGGCGAACGTCGACAGCACCTCCGCGTTGCGGTACAGCCGCGCGATCAGGTCCTCCCGGCCGTAGGGCACCAGCATCGTGACCTCCACCGGCGGGTGCGGCAGCGCGTCGTCCAGCGTGGCGAGGAGCCCTTCCTGTCCCTCGCCGGTGAGCGCCGACACCGGCACCGAGCCGCGGGTAGCGGCGTGCCAGGCGGACCCGTTCGGACCCGCTCAGCCGGTCGATCTTGTTCAGCACCAGGACCTCCGGCACTTCGCCCGCGCCGATCTCCCCCAGCACCCGGCGCACGGCGTCGATCTGCGCGCCCACGTTCGGCGAGACGACGCGTCCGCGACGTGCACGATCGAGCTCGGCGATCGACACTTCCTCCAGCGTGGATCGGAACGCCTCCACCAGATCGTGCGGCAGCTTGCTCGACGAACCCCACCGTGTCGCCCAGCGTGCAGCGGCGCCCGCCCGGGCAGCTTCAATCGGCGCACGGTGGGATCGAGCGTCGCGAAGAGTTGGTCGGCGACGAGGACGTCCGCGCCGGTCAGGCGGTTCATCAACGTCGACTTCCCGGCGTTCGTGTAGCCGCGATCGACGCCTGTGGCATCCCGCTGTCCTGGCGGCGCGCACGCTTCGTGTCCCGCGTGCGCGCCAGGGTCTCGATGTCCCGACGGAGCTTCGACGACCCGCCTGCGGATGTGCTGGCGGTCCACCTCCATCTTGGTCTCGCCGGGGCCCCGCGTGCCGATGCCGCCCCCCAGCCGGCTCATCGCCTCGCCCCAGCCGCGCAAGCGCGGCAACAGGTAGCTCAGCTGCGCCAACTCCACCTGGGCCTTGCCTTCGCGGCTTCGTGCGTGGAGCGCGAAGATGTCCAGGATCAGCGCCGTGCGGTCGATCACCTTCACGCCGAGCCGCTCCTCGAGCGAGCGCAGCTGCCCGGGCGTCAGCTCGTGGTCGAAGATGGCGATGTCCGCCCCGTTCGCGTGGACCGTGGCGTGGAGATCGTCGAGGCGCCCTTTGCCGATGAACGTTGCGGGATCGGGCTCGGCCCGGGACTGGACGACCCGTGCCACGGGCTCGGCGCCCGCCGAGTCGGAGAGGGCCGCCAGTTCATCCAGGTCCTCCTCCGCGATGCCGGGACCGATGCCCACCAAGGCCGCCCGCTCGCGGCACGGACGGCCGCCAGGTCGCCGACAGGGGCGATTCGAGCACGCGGCGTCGGTCCGACGGCGCCATCAGCTCATCGAGATCGCCGTGATCGCGCAGCAGGGCGTTCAGGCGCACCTTCGCATCGGTCCCGTCTCCCCGGTAGCCCATGATCAGCCCGCACGGCAGCCCGTACGGGCCGGCGGCGAACTCCCTGGAGCGCGTCCCGGGGATCACCACCGCCCGCGCAGGCACCTCACCCCGATGTTCGGCAGGGGTCGGACCCGTCACGTCGATGACCGGCGTGGAGGCGGTGAGGACCACGCCCGTCCCCAGCACGGCACCCGCGCCTACCCGGACGCCTTCCACGACCACGCATCGCGAGCCGATGAACGCGCCATCCTCCACGATCACCGGCGCCGCCTGCAGCGGTTCCAAGACACCTCCGATCCCGACACCCCCCGACAGGTGCACGTCCGCCCCGATCTGCGCGCAGGAGCCTACCGTCGCCCATGTATCGATCATCGTCCCCGGCCCCACCCACGCACCGATATTCACGTAGCTGGGCATCATCACGACCCCCGGCGAGAGGTAGGCGCCGTAGCGGGCCGCCGCCGGTGGGACGACGCGCACACCCGCCGCGGCGAACCCGGTCTTCAGCGGCAGACGGTCGTGGTACTCGAACGGTCCGGCGCCCGTGGTGGCGAGGCCCCGCACGCGGAAGAAGAGTAGGACCGCCTGCTTCGCCCACTCGTTGACGCGCCACCCACCTTCGCCGTCGGGCTCTGCGACCCGCAGCTCTCCGGCGTCGAGGAGCCGAACCGCCTCCTCGACGGCCTCCGCGTCGGGCGGAGCCTCCACGTCCGCATAGGAGGCCCGGATCCGCTCCGCGAGCTCCTCGCGGTTCACGCCGACACCTCCGAGGCGAGCAACCCCTCCAGGATGGAGGAGGCGGTCTCGCACTCCCGCAGCGTCGGCACCATGGCGATCCTCGCGTAGCCCTCGCCCTCGGAGCCGAAGAAGGAACCGGGGGCAACGATCAAGCCCCCCCGATCGAGCAGGTGCAGAGCCCAATCCAACGACGACCGGGCGCCGGGCACCTTCACCCACAGGTAGAACGTGGCTCGCGAGGCGGCCACGGTCACGCCCGTCCGCTCGAACAGCCGGAGGAACACCGCGCGCTTCGCCGCGTAGCGAGCTCGGGCCTCCTCCACGTGCGCTTCGTCGTTCCAGGCTGCCACCGAAGCTCGCTGAACGAACTCCTGAGGCGTCACGCCGACGCTCGGCCGCAGCCGTTTGAGAGCGTCGATCACGTCGGGATCGCCCGCCACGAAGCCGCTGCGGTAGCCCGTCATCGACGAGCGCTTGCTGAGCGTGTTGATCGCCACGACATGACGAAGGTCCCCCGCTTGCAGGACGCTCCCCGGAGCCGTCCCCTCGAACCAGAGCTCGCTGTAGGCCTCGTCGGAGGCCAGCAGGAACCCGTGGTTGCGCGCGAGCTCGGCCGCCCGCCGGTAGAGCACAGGCGGTGCCGTTGCGCCGGTCGGGTTGTTCGGGTAGTTGAGCCACAGCAGGGCGGTGCGCCCCCAGGTCGCCGGCGCGACGGAGTCCAGATCCGGCAGGAACCCCTGCGTCTCGCGCAGCGGCAGCCGCAGGACCTCGCCCCCCGCCCACCGCGCCCCACGCTCGGGGATGGGATACCCGGGGTCGGTCACGACGACGAGGTCGCGTCCACCGGCCCGATCGATCAGGAGCTGCGCGAGGCCGAATACCAACTCTTTCGAGCCGAGGATCGGCAGGACGTGGCGGTCCGGATCTACCGACACCCCGAACCGGCGCTCGAGCCACCCGGCCACGGCGTTGCGCAGCTCCGGCACTCCCGCCGCCCTCGGATAGGACGACACAGGTTCGACGGCCCGCGTCAGAGCGTCCCGGATGAAGAGGGCCGTCACCTCGCGTGGATCGCCGACGCCGAAGTCGATCAGGGTCCGGCCCGCGGCGAGCGCGGCGGCCTTTCGCCTGTCGAGCTCCTCGAAGGGATAGGGGGCTACCGCGCGCATCGCCGGAGACAGGTGCACCACGTCGGTCTTCATCCCTCCGCCGCGCCCGACAGGAACGCGCGCAGCACCTCATCGGTTCGCACGAGCGCCGTCACCTCGACCCTCTCGTCGTCACGGTGAGCGTACTGCGGGTCGCCCGGTCCGAGGTTGATCGCGTCCACGCCGATGGCGGCGAACTCGGCCACCGGCGTCCAGGCTTGCTTCGCCCCGGTGCGGAGACCTCCGGCACGGCGCAAGCGCGTCACCAATGGATGTGTGACGTTCACGGGACCGGGTGGCGCGTTGCCCACGATGACGAGCTCCACGGGATGCGGTCGCAGGAGCTCGCGCAGGCGCGCCTCCGCCTCCGCGGGCGTGCGACTCGGAGCGTAGCGGAAGTTCACGTGCGCCTCCACCCGGTCGGGTACGACGTTGGCCGCGGCGCCGCCCCTGATCGTCGTGACGCTCACCACCTCGCGGAAGACCAAGCTGTCGATCTCGACGTCGCGGACGGGCAGATCGGCGAGCGGCCTGAGGGCTCGGATCGCGGTGTGGATCGCGTTCTCGCCGAGCCACGGCCGCGCGCTGTGGGCGGCAACCCCATGCGCGATGACCTTCGCGTTGAGGTTCCCCAGGCACCCGACCTCCAGCGCGTTGGCGGTCGGCTCCATCACGATCGCGAGGTCGACCGTGGCCGCCAGGGCGTTGCGTTCGAAGAAGGGAACCAGGGCGCTCTCAGCGATCGGGAGCTCCTCGCGCCCGAAGAACAGGAAGCCCACGTCGAGCTCGCTCGCGACGGCGCCGGCGGCGAGAGCGTGCGCGATCTCCATCATCACGGCGAGGCCGCCTTTCATGTCCGCCGCGCCGCGGCCCACGACCGCTCCTGTCCGCGAGCAGACTCGGTGGTGTGCCGACCTCCGGGACGGTGTCCACATGCCCGGCGAGCACCACGAATGGGACGCCGGGACGGCGAACCTCCGGCAGGTAGAACAGGACCGTGTCCCTGTCTTCCACGAGCTCGAAGAACCCCGAGGGCGGCATCGCGGTCCGGATCCGGGCCAGGACGGCCGACTCCTCGCCACTCACCGACGGGATGCTCGACCAGCTCGAGCGTGCTCGCGGCGAGACGCTCGGCGAGCTCCGCGTCGCTCACAGGCCGGAGAGATCGACGCTGCCGTCGAACACGTGCATCACGGGACCACCCAGCAGGACCTCGCCGTCGGGGCGCCGCTCGACCTCAAGATCGCCGCCGCGGAAGCGGACCGAGACCTTGGCCGGCGCCCGCCGCGCCTCGTGGGCCGCGACCGCGACGGCGCACGCCCCGGTGCCGCACGCGAGCGTCTCCCCGACGCCGCGCTCCCACACGCGCACGTCGATCCGTTCCGGACCCACGCGGGCGAACTCCACATTCGTACGCTCCGGAAAGAGCTCGTGGTGCTCGAGCGCCGGCCCGATGTGCTCCACGTGGAACGCCTCGGGATCCTCCTCCACGAACAAGACGAGGTGCGGGTTGCCCATCGACACCGCACTCGCGGTCAGGCTCAGCCCTGCCCCAAGGTCGAAGGGTTGCTCGAGGAACGTCTCCCACGCGGGACCCTTCATCGGGATCTGCGCCTTCGTGAACCCCGGCTCCCCCATCGAGACCGACGGCGCCGACGACACGCTCGTCCCGCAGGGTGAGCTCGACCCGACGAGGCCCCGCGGGCGTCACGATCTCGAATGCGGGCTCGTCGACCAGCGCACGCTCGAAGGCGAAGGCGGCCAAGCACCGAAGGCCGTTGCCCGACATACCCGCCAGGGACCCATCGGCGTTCGTGAGCTCGAACGCGAGCCGCTCGTCCAGGGCCCGCGTTACGCGGATCACACCGTCGGCCCCCACCCCGAACCATCGGTCGCACAGAGCGATCGCGTCGTCCGCGGATATCCTCAGCAGACCGGAAGATCCTCCACCACGAGGAAGTCGTTGCCCGCCGCCTGGTACTTCGCGAACGCAAGCAAGCTCACGCGCCGCCCTCCAGGAACGCGCGAAGCTCGTCCGTGAGTGCCGTCGCACCCGTGTCCGGCACCGAGAACCAACAGATCCGAGGGTCGCGCCGGAACCAGGCCACCTGACGACGGGCGAGGTTCTTCGTGCGCTTCACGGTCAGATCGACGGCGTCCTCCAGCGTGATCCGCCCCTGCAGGTGTCGGACGATCTCAGCGTAGCCGATGGCCTGGCTCGCCGTGAGCCAATCCCCCAGCCCACGGTCCGCGAGCCCGCGGACCTCCTCGATCCATCCCGCGGCGAGCATCCGCTCGACCCGCGAACGGATCCTGGGGACCAGTCGCTCCCCCGGCACGTGGAGCCCTGCGGCACGGACGCGGCCCCGCGGGAATCGATCCCACGCGGCCGCGAAGTCACTGAATGGCCGGCCAGTGATCGCCGCGACCTCGAGCGCACGCACCGTGCGCCGAACGTTGGCCGGCTCGATCCTGGACGCCGCCACGGGATCGAGCTCCACCAGGCGCCGGTAGAGCGGCTGGGCGCCCCCCGCTCCCGCCTCGGCCTCGAGCAGGGCGCGCGTGGCCGGATCCGTCCCCGGGAACGACAGGTCATCGGCGAGCGCTCGGAAGTACAGGCCGGAACCACCCGCGAGCAACGCGGGCCGGCCGCGCCCGTCGATCGCGTGTAGGGCGGCGCGACCGAGCTCCTGGTATCGAGCGACGCTGAACGCCTCCGACGGCTCGACGAGGTCGATCAGGTGGTGCGGCACTCGCGCCCGCTGCTCCGCGGTCGGCTTCGCGGTGCCGAGGTCCATCCCACGGTAAACGAGCATGGAATCGACGCTCACGATCTCGGCGTCGAGCGACGCCGCGAGCTCGATGGCCGTCTCGGTCTTACCGGAGGCGGTGGGCCCGACGAGCGCCAGCACGGGCCTGGGCATTCGGCGGGGTCTCGGCCTTCAGACGAGGGCGGGCGTGGGCGTCGGCACGATCTCGCCCGTGAGATGGTGGGCGGCGGCGGCCCCGATGCGCGCGTGCGCGAACGTCCCGGGAGCGAGCGGTTCGTGAAGATGCACGATCCGGTTCGTGCGCGTGCGCGCCTGGGTCCCGAGGCCCTTCTTGTCGACACCCTCCACGAGGACCTCCAGCGTGCGACCGATCTGCTGGCGCGAGCGATCGAGCGAAACCCCTTCCTGCAACGACGCGAGCCGTTCGAAGCGCTCCTGCACGACTTCCTTCGGCACCTGGTCCTCGAACGACGCGGCTCTGGTGCCGGGACGCGGCGAGTACTGGAACATGTAGGCGCTGTCGAAGGTCGCCTGTTCGACCACCTGAAGCGTTTCCGCGAAATCCTCTTCGGTCTCGCCCGGGAACCCGACGATCACGTCGGTGGAAACCGCGATCCCGGGGATCGCGGCCCTGATCGCCTCCAGCCAATCGAGGTATCGCGCACGCCGGTACGACCGGCGCATCGCCTTGAGGACGTGGTCCGACCCCGACTGAAGCGGGAAGTGGATGTGCTCACAGACGGACCGGGTTTCCGCCATCGCCTCGATCACATCCGGCGTGAAGTCGTGCGGGTGCGGAGATGTGAACCGCACGCGACGGATGCCGTCCACCGAGCCCACCTCACGCAGCAAGGCGGCGAACAGCGGGCGGCTCGGAGCACCGGGGACCGTGATGTCGCGACCGTACGTGTTCACGTTCTGCCCGAGGAGCGTCACCTCCACCACGCCGCTGCGCGCGAGGGTCTGCACCTCCGCGAGAACGTCGCCCAAGGGCCTCGACCGCTGCGGCCCCCGCACGAGCGGCACGATGCAGAACGTGCAGGCATTGTCGCATCCCGGCGCGATGGAGACCCACGCCCGGTAGGGATCCTTACGCGCCGCGGGGAACGCTCCGGGGAACACCTCCGTGTACTCCTCCACATCCATCTGCGGCCCGTCGACGTCGGATCGGTGCAGGAGCTCGAGGAGCTTCGGCACCGCATGGGTCCCGACGACGACATCCACCCATGGGGCGCGGCGCTGTATCTCGCCGCGATCCTTCTGCGCGAGACAGCCCGAGACCACGATCTTGAGCGAGGGGTCACGATCCTTGACGGGCTTGAGGTGCCCCAGGTTCCCGTACAGCTTGTTGTCCGCGTTCTCACGGATCGCGCATGTGTTCAGCACCACCACGCGGGCACGCTCGACGTCGTCCGTCGGGGTCATGCCGTCCGCCCTCAACAGGCCGGCGATGCGCTCCGAGTCATGCTCGTTCATCTGACATCCGAAGGTGCGGATCAGGTAGGCACGGTCCATGCGTCCGAGCGTATCGCCAACCGGACGGTTCGTACCCGCGAAGCGAGGGTAAAGACGTCCCGTGGGACGCCGATGGAGATGGATGTAGGCCGAAGGACTCAGGTCGTGTGAAGCCGGTACCGAGACGAGAAGAAGGATGGAGATGGGTTCAGATCGACGCCGTGAACTGGAAGCAGCCCTTCGGGAGGCCGAGTCCGACCTCGTGACGGTCCGGGCCGAGCTCACCGAGACGGCGGCCGCCGCGCAGGCACTGACCGCACGCGCCCGGGAGCTGGAGGCCGAGCTCGAGCGACGACCGGAGCTCCCCTTCTTCGATCCCGAGCAGGTCGACGACGTGACCGCGGCGCTCGACGCCCAGCTGCGTGTGACCATCGAGCGCGAACGCCGCCTCGCGGTGCGCGTGGCGGAGTTGGAGACCCGGCGCGCCGGTCTCTCGTCCCAGCCGACGCCGGACCCCTCGGGCAGCACGCCGATGCAGCCCGGTGTCGATGAGCTGGTCGAGCAGATCCAGACGTTGCGGATCGAGCTCGAGGCGGCACGCGCCCGCGAGGAGGAGCTCACCGCGAAGACGGTCCACGCCGACGGCATCATGGCGGAGGTCGGAGTGCGCCTCGCGGAGCTGGGCGAGGTGGCCGACCAGGTCGAGGCGCTGGAGACCGAGATCTCCGAGGTCCGCAGCGAGCTCCAGGAGGCGTTGGAACAGCTGGCGGAGGCCGCGGCGAGGGCAACCGAGGTGGATCAGAGGCTGGCCGCCGCCGGAGCCCGCGAGGCGGATCTGCAAGAGACCCTCGCGGTTACCACCCTGGAGCGCGACGGTGCCCGTGAGGAGCTCATGCGCTACATGGAGGAGGAGCAGACCCTCACCGCGAGGATCACGGGTCTCGAGATCGAGCTGGAGCGCACGATGAGCGAGAGCGAGCAGGCGATCCAGGCGGCGCGCCTGGACGTCGACCACGTCCGCCGCGAGCTCGACGAGACCTCCCGCCGGTTCGGCGCGGAGCTCCACGAGGCCCATGCCCAGCTGGAGGACGCCCGAGGAGCCACGACGACCGCGACGGACCGTGCCGACGCCAGCGACGCACGAGCGCTGTCGCTCGACGGAGAGCTCGTTGGCGTACGCGGGGAGCTCACCGAGCTCCAGGACGCGCACGCGACGTTGACCGCTCGCGCCGACGAACTGCACGCGCAGCATGCCGCCGCTGCCGACAGGGTCGAGGAGCTCGAGGCCGAGCTCTCCGTGGCGTCGGCCCGTGCTCAGGAGCTGGGACCAGCCCTGGAGGCTGCGGAGGCTCGCGCCACCGAGGCCGTAGATCGTGTCACCGAGGCCGAGGACCGCATGAGGCAGACAGAGCATCGGGCGACCGACGCCGAGGTGCGGGCCACCGCGATCGAGCGCGACCTGCAGAGCGCCGTAGCCGCGACGGAACTTGCGCGCGAGGATAACGCCGCCCTCGAGGGCCGGATCTCGGAGCTGCAGGGCCACGCCGACTCGGCGGCTGCGCGCATCACCGAGCTGGAACAGGCGCTCGCCGGCCTCGGCGAGGAGCGAAGCGCCCAGGACCATACCCGCATGGAGCTCGAGACCGAACTCGCCGGCCTTCGCACACAGCTCCAGGAGTCGGAGCCGGCCCGCGCAGCCGCCGAGCAGGAGTCAGCCCAGTCCCAGGAGCGGATCGCCCAGGCCGAGCAGCGGCTGGCCGAGGCGGAGGGCCGTGTCGACGCGGTTCAGGCAGAGCTCGACACGACAAACGCCGAGCTCGCCACCGTGCGCACGAGCCTGGAATCTCTCGGGACGGACCGGGTCGCCACCGCGGCGCGGGCCGACGACGCCGAACAACGGGCCGCTGAGATGCAAGGCAGGCTCGCATCGCTGGACACCGACCATGCGGGGATGGCCTCGGAGCTCGCGGCGGCGCGCACAGCGCACGAGGCCGCGAGCGAGCACGCCGAAGAGCTCCTCGTCCAGCTGGAGGCCGCCACAGCACGGATCGACGACCTCCAGGCGCAACTGTTGGCTGCCTCGGTCGCATCCGAGACCACCCAGCCTGCGATCGTGGACGCAGAGGACCGGGCCGTGGCCGCGGAGGCAAGGGCCGCCGACGCCGAGTCCCAACTCGCCCAGGCGCGGTCGCGGACCGACGAGGCAACCGAACGCTCGACGTCCCTGGAAACCGAATTGCAAGCCGCACGAGCCGAGGCCGAGCGGGTGGCCGCCGAGCGGTCCGCGCCGTCGCCAGAGATCGACGAAGCCCTGCGGTCCGAGCTGACGTCGGCGCAGGCCCGCATCTCCTCGCTGGAGCGGGAACTCGCCGAAGCCGTGGCGAGGGCCGAGCAGGCCCCCAAACCGTCGACGATCTCAGCGGCAGCCGGGACCGGCGCCCTCGGGCTCGAGGCGGCCGTGGCCGAACTCGAGAGCCGGCTCGAGCAGACGGAGATGCGCGCGCGTCGCGCGTACGCCGCCGCAGAAGCAGCCGAGGCGGCGCTGCGCTTCGCGAAGGATCGGGGCGAGGTGATCGCGAGCGACCCTCAGATGGAGCACGAGGTCGGCCGCCTGCGCGCCCAGGTCGGAGAGCTCATGAAGAAGCTCGCCGAGGCCGAGGACGGGAAGGCCCGTGCGCTCGCCGACGTCGCCGCGCTTCGTGCCGGAGTGGAGCCCGACGCGCTGAGGGATCCCCTCGCCGAGACCCCGTCCCCCGCGGAGGAGCCGGCTCCGTTCGCCACCTCGCCGGCCTTCGGGGACCTGAGCGACCAGACACCCGACGGCGATGCCGAGCCGCCCGCCGTTCCGGCCACGGACGAGCTGCAGGACGAGGCCGCGAACGGCGCCCTCAGCCTGCGCAGCCGTCTCGCCGGCGCCGCCGCCAGCAAGAAGACCAAGCCCGCCAAGGACGTCTCGGAGTGGAGGTAGGCGCTATCGCGCATACTCCGTCGATCGCGTCTCGCGCACGACCGTGATCTTGATCTGACCGGGGTATTGGAGTTCCTCTTCGACCTGCTTGGCGATGTCGCGCGCGATCACCTGGGCCTGAAGATCGTCCACGTGATCCGGCTCCACCATCACGCGCACCTCCCGGCCCGCCTGCATCGCGAAGGTCTTGGCGACGCCTGCATGTGAGCTGCAGATCTCTTCGAGCCGCTCCAGGCGCTTCACGTAGGTTTCGAGCGACTCGCGGCGGGCACCGGGCCGCCCGCCGCTCATCCCGTCGGCGATCTGGGCCAGCACCGCGTGGACCGAGTGCTGTTCGACCTCGCCGTGGTGCGACTCGATGCAATGGACGACCTCGGGATCCTCCTTCATCCTGCGCGCGATCTCAGCACCGATGATGGCGTGGGATCCCTCGACCTCGTGCGTCACCGCCTTGCCGATGTCGTGCAGGAACGCTCCCCGCTTCGCGATGGCGGGGTCGACTCCGATCTCCGCGGCGAGAGCGCTCGCGATGAACGAGGACTCCACGAGATGCTTCAACACGTTCTGACCGTAGGACGTGCGGTACTTCAGCCGTCCCAGGAGCTTGATCATCTCCGGATGGATATTCGTGATGCCGACCTCGGCGACCGCGTCCTCGCCGGCATGACGGATCTGCTCCTCGATCTCCCGCAGGGAGCGCTCGTGCACCTCCTCGATCCGCGCCGGGTGGATCCGGCCGTCCGCCACGAGCTTCTCGAGCGTCATCCTCGCCGCCTCGCGCCGCACGGGGTCGAAGCACGAGAGCACCACCGCCTCCGGGGTGTCGTCGATGATGAGGTTCACCCCGGTGGTCGCCTCGAACGCCCGGATGTTCCGGCCCTCCCGGCCGATGATGCGTCCCTTCATGTCCTCCGAGGGGAGGGCGAACACGCTCACCGTGGACTCCGCGGTCTGCTCGGACGCCACGCGCTGGATCGCGATGGTCACGATCTTGCGGGCACGCTCCTCTCCCTCTTCCCGGGCCCGCTGCTCGATCTCCCGTACCTGGCTCATCGCTGCCCGCTTCGCATCGTCGAGCACCTGACCCATCAGGTGATCCCGAGCCTCGGCCGAGGTCATACCTGCGATCTTCTCGAGCTCCGCACGATGCAGCTCCGCCGCCTTCTCCAGCTGGCCCCGGACGTACGTGAGCTTCTCCTCACGCTCCGCGAGCTCGGCGCCATCTGCTTCGACCTTCTCGGTCTTGCGCTTCAGGTCCGTCTCCGCGTCGGTCATCCGCTGTTCGAGCCGCCCGATCTCCTCCCGACGCGTGCGGACGTCCTCATCCAGGTCGCGCCGCATCCCGGCGATCTCGTCCTTCGCCTCGAGCGAGCGCCCGCTTGGAAGCAGCATCGGCATCTCGCTCAGCCTCTAACAGCATCTTCTGAGCACGAGCCTCCACGCTCTGCGCGTTCGAGACCGCCATCGTCTTGCGGATCCAGAACCCCGCACCCACTCCGAGCGCGAGCCCCGCGATCCCCACCAGCACGGGAACCATGGTTCCTCCTACAACTCATCGACGTCGCGAAGAGGAGGGTCCTGCGGGTCCAACGATCAGGGCGAACGGCGCAGCCGGGTCAACAGGTGCGGCGACGTCGTCGCGCGCGTCCTGGGTCGATCATCGGGTTCATGAGGTCGTGGGTCACGGTCGGCCGGTCGTGTCGTCGATGCGATGGGTATCCGAAGTGTTCCTCTTGTGTTCATGATGCTACGTGGGGCGGCATCACGAACACAAGAGCGTCGAAGGACCTACTCCCCTGCCTCCCCGTGCAGCGCCTGTCGCGCGGCGCTGCGGGCGACGTCCGGCTCATACCCCCGGCGGACCAGCAACGACGTGATCCGCCCGAAGGCCTTCACCGGCTCAACGCCGCCCATGCGGGCAGCCTTCGCCGAAGCGAGCGCTCGGGCGCGGCTCTCCTCGTCGCCCTCGGCCTCCTCGACGACGACGGCCGCCAGGTCCGGCGCCACCCCTTTGGCCCGGAGCGCACCCGTCACCGCCCGCCTCCCTGCGTGACGGGATCCGAACTGGTGGGCGGCCACCGCGCGAGCGAAGGCCTCGTCGTCGACCAAACCGACGCGGGCCAGCCGCTCGAGCACGTCGTCCACCTCCGACGGCTCGAATCCGGCCTGCAGGAGCCGCGTCTGCAGCTCCTTGCGGCTCCGCTGGCGCGCCGCCAGCAGGCCGAGCGCCCGCTCGTGGCACGACTTCGCGACCACGGGCTAGGCGTCGGTTTTCGCGGGCTTCGCCTTCGCGCTCGCGTCTTCGTCGGCCAGGACCAGGTCGGGCACGATCTCGATGGGGGGCTCGTCGCCTTCGGGGCCGAAGGTCGTGAGGCCCACGGCCTCCCGGATCTTGCGTTCGATCTCATCTCGCAGCTCGATGTGTTCGGCAAGGAAGGCCCGCGCGTTCTCCCGGCCCTGTCCCAGCTGCTCGCCTTCGTAGGTGAACCACGCCCCCGACTTCTTGACGATCTCCAGATCCACGCCCACGTCGATCAGGGAGCCTTCCTTCGAGATGCCCTTGCCGTACATGATGTCGAACTCGCACTGACGGAACGGGGGAGCGACCTTGTTCTTGACCACCTTGACCCGGGTCCGCGAGCCCACGACCTCCGTGCCGTCCTTGAGGTTCTCGATCTTGCGAACGTCGAGTCGTACGGACGCGTAGAACTTCAGTGCTCGCCCTCCCGGGGTCGTTTCGGGGCTCCCGAACATGACCCCGATCTTTTCGCGGAGCTGGTTGATGAACAGCGCCGTGGTGTCGAACTTCGACAGGGAGCCCGAGAGCTTGCGCATGGCCTGGGACATGAGGCGCGCCTGCAGGCCGACGTGGGTATCGCCCATCTCGCCTTCGATCTCCGCGCGGGGCACGAGTGCCGCCACCGAGTCGATGACCACGATGTCGAGCGCCGCGGACCGCACGAGCATGTCGGCGATCTCGAGCGCCTGCTCCCCCGAGTCCGGCTGGGAGACGAGCAGCTCGTCGATGTCGACACCGAGGGCGCGTGCGTACGTTGGATCGAGCGCGTGCTCGGCGTCGATGAACGCTGCGATGCCGCCCTTGCGCTGGGCCTCGGCGATGATGTGCAGGCTCACGGTGGTCTTGCCCGAGCCCTCGGGCCCGAAGACCTCCACGACCCGGCCGCGCGGGATGCCGCCCACCCCGAGCGCGATGTCGAGCGCCAGGGATCCCGTAGGGATCACGGTGAACCCGGCGCCCGCCGGATGGTCCCCCAGCTTCATGACCGCGCCCTTGCCGAACTGCTTCTCGATCTGCTGGAGCGTGACGTCGAGCATCTTGTCGCGATCCACCGTTCCCTCCTTCTGATCAACGGTCCCCCCAGCGGGGAGGTGCCGGCGGACCTGCATCCCCGACGGACCGCGAAGGTTAGCGAGCGCGTCTGACATAACTTACTCCCTTGTCATTCGGGCCCGTCAACGAGGGCCTCGCGGTGCACGAGGCTAGTCGAACAGATGTTCGAAGGCAAGGACCTCTCAGCCTTCGAACGGGAACCGCGTGAGCGCCTCGTAGCGAGGGGCGGGGCGCCGCAGATGGCTGCGGAACAGCACCAGCTCCCGCACGGTGAACGGCTCGGTCACCAGAGCGATCCGGGTGAACGCCTCCGAGAGGCGCAGCGGAGGATCGCTTCGGGCGACGGTGAGGTGCGGGCTGAACGTCCTCGTCTCGGGCTTGAACTCCCTCGACAGCGCCGCGTCCACGCCCAGGGCGAGCTGCGCGATGCGCCCGTCAGCGTCGTCGAGCCCCGCCCACAGCACCCGCGCACGGCCCGCAGCGGGGAAGCAACCGAGCGCGCTCACGCGCGTCCGCAACGCGGCGGCATCTGCGGCGACCGAGGCCACTCGCTCGACCACCCAGTCGGTGAGGCGCGGATAGGTGGCGCCGAGGAACTTCACGGTCACGTGCCAGTTCTCCTGCGGTGCCCAGCGAGCCCTCGGGAACTCCGTGCGGAGCGGCGCGATCGCCTCGGCGATCGTGTCTTTGGCCCCCAGGGGGATCTCGATCGCGACGAACAGCCGCAGAGGCTTCGCCTCCGGACGTGAAGCCCGATCGCGGGCCACTAGATCACGCGATCGGTCGTGGGGAGCGGGAGGCCCGCGAGATGGCGGCGGACGAGGTCCAGCGCCGCCTGCTCCGCCCACCGGCGCACCCGGTCGCGCTCCCCGGTCACGGCGAGGCCTCGCACGTGGTGTCTGTCATGGGCTTCGAGGCCGAGCCACACCGTGCCCGGCCGCGCGCCGCCGTGCGCCTGCGGCCCCGCCGCTCCCGTCAGGGACACCCCGATGTCCGCGCCGAAGATGCGGCGGGCCCCCGCGGCCATCTCGCGCGCGCACTCCGGGCTGACGACGCCCGGGCCATCGAGCGTCGCACGGCTGACTTCCAGGAGGTGGTGCTTCGCCTCCGCCGAGTACACGACTGCCGAGCCCAGGAAGTACGCCGAAGCCCCCGGAACGCTCGAGAGGCGCGCGCCGACGCTTCCGCCGGTGAGCGACTCCGCGCACGCCAGCGTCGCGCCTGCCGCCTGCAGGAGCCGGCCCAAGGCAGCTTCCAGCGTCTCGTCGTCCTCGGTGAAGATGACATCGCCCAGGCGGCGCCGGACCTCGGCAGCCATCGGCTCGATGAGGGCCGCGGCGCCCTCGTCCGTCTCCGCCTTCGCGGTGAGCCGAACCTTCACCTCACCGGCCGAGGCGAGGTAGGCCACAGAGGGGTTCGAGGATCCTGCGAAGAGGTCCGCGACGAGCTCCGCCACCCGCGACTCGCCGATCCCGGTGCAACGCAGGACCTTCGACCGCACCACGCCCCGCCCCGCGAGCCGGACGAGCTCCGGCAGGATCGTGCCCTCCATCATCTCGACCATCTCGGCGGGCACGCCCGGAACCGCATACAGGCGCGCGCCGACCGCGAGTTCCGCGATGAGGCCGGGCGCCGTCCCGCGCTGCGGCGCGATATAGCGAGCCCCGTCCGGAACGTCGGCCTGGCGGAGGTTGTTGCGCGGCATCTCCCCGCGTCCGAACCCAGCGAAGCGCTCTCGCAGCGTCGCCTCGATCTCGGGGTGACGGACCATCGGCACACCCATCACCTCCGCGATCGCGTCCCGCGTGATGTCGTCCTGCGTGGGCCCGAGCCCGCCGGTCACGAGCACGACGTCGGCTCGCGATGCCGCCAGCTCGATGACCTCGACGATCCGCGACATGTTGTCTCCCACCACCTGGTGATACAGAACGTCGACGCCGATCTCGGCGAGCCGCTCCGACATCCAGCGCGCGTTCGTGTTCGCGATCTGACCGAGCAGGAGTTCGGTGCCGACACCGACGACCTCGGCCCTCACGTGCGGCGCCCCCTCATCCGGACGCCGAGGCGCTGGCCGAGGCCGAGGCCGAGGCCGAGGCGGTGCCGGAGGATGTCGGCGGAAGCGACGGAGACGGAGAGGGCCAGCCGCTGACCTGTTGATAGGTGAAGCTGCGGATCCAGCTCTGTCCGGGGGCCCCCGGTGCGCCGAGGTCGTGGCCGGCGACGAGGAGGTCGACGGTCTTGCCCTGCGCCCCCGCGACCACGAACCGCATCGCGGGCGTGAACGAGAGCTGTTCGCCCTTCGGCATCGTGTAGCTGGTTTGCTGCTCGTCCACCTTCACGATCACGCGGGCGCGAACCAGGGCCGTCAAGGTGACGTCGAAGACCTGTCCGCTCGGCAACGCGGACGGCGTCTGCGTGGGGATCGCCGCCGGGGGTGGTGCACCGTGGTTGCGCGAGAGCGGGCCGAAGATCAACAGCACCACGACGAGTACGGCGGCGGCGATCAGCAGGAACCGCTGGTTGTCGCGGACGCGCGTAGCCGCGATCGCCCGCTCGACGCGCCCGAGCTTGCGCGGCGGCGGGGGCGGTTCCGGGTCGTCGGCGTGCCGCGCGTAGACGCCCATGACCTTCTCGGCGTTCAGGCCGAGGTACGCCGCGTAGGTCCGAAGGGTCGCGCGCGCGTAGACCTCGCCTCCCAGCGCCTCGAAGTCCTCCGTCTCGAGGGCCTGGAGCTGGAGGACGCGCAGCTTCGTGTCGCGGGCGGCCTCGTCGAGCGTGAGGGCGCGGTGCTCCCGCGCCTTCCGCAAGGCGGTGCCGACCCCGATCAGCTCGTCGTGGGAAGGTCCGCCGACCATGGTCGGCAGGGATGATAGCCGCCCCGTCAGCGGACTCCCTGTCTCGGTCACTGGGACCGACGGGTCGGGAACCGTTCGCGGCGCAGAGCCTAGGCCCAAGGACGCGACAGATAGGGCCTTCCGCCCACTAGGAGTCCCCCAGCCGGGTGACTACATTGCCGTTCGAGGGGGGCGCCGAATGGAAAGAGATGTGGACGACGTGAGCGACACAGGAACCTGGCAGGTCTCGCCGCTTGCAGCGGTGCAAGAGCCACTGACGCAGCCGAGCGCCCTCTCCGAGGGCCCCGTGAAGTTCCTGCTCGTTTCCGGACAACTCGATGACGGCCGCTGGGGCCTGGTGGGCGCCTACTGGCTCTCGATCGACGCCGAGCGTGGCGGGTTCATCGTCTCTCCCTCCGGCATCTGGACCGGCAGCGAGATGGTGCGCAGCTTCCGCAGCGCCCTGGGTCGCGAGTGGAGCGCCGAACG
This sequence comes from uncultured Actinomycetes bacterium, assembly GCA_963850315.1. GTDB lineage: Bacteria > Actinomycetota > UBA4738 > UBA4738 > HRBIN12 > JAOUEA01. The sequence goes on along the minus strand of CAWKKN010000004.1, from coordinate 97,048 downwards.
CGTCTACACGTATTGGCGCAAGCAAGTTGGGATGGCCGGCAAGGTCATGATCGACCCGCAGCAACACGCGGACACGCTGTTCCACGTCGCGCGCCGCGTGGGCGCCCTGTAGCGCTCACGCGCTGCGGCGGTCCTCCCACTCTTGCGCACTGAGGAGCACGTCGCGCGCCTTCGAACCCTGGCTGGGTCCCACGATCCCCCGTTCTTCGAGCAGGTCCATCAGGCGTCCCGCGCGCGCGAACCCGACCTTCAGCTTGCGCTGCAGCATGGACGTGGAGCCCAGCTGCGAGCGCACGACCAGCTCGGCTGCCTGGTTCAGCAGATCTTCGTCGTCGCCCCCGAGCCCCCCGGCCCCACCCCCCATCTCGGCGTCGGTAGGCGGAAGGCCCAACCCCTCGACGTGCTGCTCGTAGACGACCTCGCGCTGACCCCGTATGAAGGACGTGACCTCGTGGATCTCGGCCTCGGTCACCCAGGCCCCCTGCAGCCGGGCGGGCTTCGACGCGTTCGCGGGCGCCACGAGCATGTCGCCGTGGCCCACCAGCTTCTCGGCGCCGTTCTGGTCCAAGACGACGCGGGAGTCCGCCTGTGAGGACGTCATGAGCGCGATCCGGCTCGGGATGTTGGCCTTGATCAGGCCGGTGACGACGTCGACCGACGGGCGTTGGGTCGCCACCACCAGGTGGATGCCCACCGCGCGTGCCATCTGGGCGATGCGGCAGATGGCGTCCTCCACGGCGCGGGGCGCCACCATCATCAGGTCGGCGAGCTCGTCGATCACCACGACGATGAAGGGCAGGTGCTGGTAGCGGTCCTCCATCCCGACCGGGAGCCGCAGCGTGCCGTTCTTCAGGCCCTCCTCGTAGCCGTCGATGTCACGGACGCCCACCGTCGCGAGGGTCTCGTACCGGAGCTCCATCTCACGCACGATCCACTCGAGCGCCTCAGCGGCGCGCTTGGGGTGCACGATCACAGGGCTGAGGAGGTGCGGGACCTCGGCGAAATGCGACATCTCCACGCGCTTCGGGTCGATCAGCACCAGGCGCACGTCGTCGGGCGTCGTGCGCATCAGCAGCGACGTGACGAAGCAGTTGACGAGGCTCGATTTCCCGGCGCCGGTCGCCCCCGCGATCAGCACGTGCGGCATGTCGGCCAGGTTCACCATCTGCGCGCGCCCGTGGATGTCCTTGCCGAGCGCGACCGTGAGCGGATGGGTGGCCTCCTTCGCGGGGCTCGAACGCAGGATGTCGCCGAGCATCACGAAATCGCGGTGCCGGTTCGGCACCTCGATGCCGATCGCCGAGCGGCCGGGGATCGGCGCGATGATCCGCACGTCGGGTGTCGCGAGCGCGTACGCGATGTCGCTGGACAGGTTGAGCACCTTGTTCACTTTCGTGCCCGCCGCCACCTCCACCTCGTACATCGTCACGGTGGGGCCGCGGTGCGCCGCCACGACCCGAGCATCGACGCCGAAGGTGGTGAGCGTGTGGCCGAGCGCCTGCGTTACCTCGGCCTCGTGGCTGCCGTCGTTCGTCGACTTCGGGGCGGTGCGCAACAGGTCGAGCGACGGGAGCTGGTAGGGACCTGCCGAGGTGCTGATGGTTCGGGGCTTCGGCGCGGCCTTCTTGACGTCGGGCGCAGCGGCTCCTCTTCATCGGATGCCGATCCGAGCGGCGGCTCGGGCTCGGGGAGCGACCACCACGTCGTCGAGGAGGCCGAGCGCGTCGAGCAACGCCTTCGCGCGCTGCGACGGCCGCTGCTTCGCGGCCCTCGCCTCGGCGGGCTCGGGGACGCTCACCATGGGGGCGGTCGCAGGGGCAACCGCCTTGGGAGATCGGCGCGGAACCCTCACCGCGAGGAGCCGCCGGTGCAAGGTGGCGAACGACGTGCCCGTGAAGATCAGGATCCCGAGTGCCGCCAGCCCTGCGGTGACGACGAAGGCGCCGTAGTCGGACAGGACCTGCGACAGCGGGTACGCCGCAACCGCTCCCACCAAGCCCCCCGCGCGAGCGTAGCCCGCGTGGTGCCGGTGTTGCCCGTAGGAGCCGAGCGGGCTCGGGTTGCCGCGTAGCAGGGAGAGCATGCCCAAGACGCCGAGCGTCAACATCGTGAAGCCGATGAACATCCGCACGCGATCCTCGCGCTTCATGTCCCGAAGCAGCACGACACCCCAGAAGACCCCCACGAAGGGGAACAGGTACGCACCGACCCCGAACCCCCCTGCAGCGCCCACGAGAACCGATGGCCGAGAGGACCCGCCGCGTGGAACCACAGGCTCAGGACGGCGAGCAGGGCGAGGACGACGAGCGCGATGCCGGCCGCGTCGCGCGCGTGCGGCGAGAGGATCTGCCGCGTGGGCGTGCGCGGCGTCTTCCCGGCTGGCCGGTCGCTTCTTCTTCACAGGCGCCCGGCGGGTGGCCGATCGACGCGACGACGAGCGCCGCGACGGGGAAGTCTTCGTCGCCATAGACCCTAAGCATGACGGGTTCCCAGGACGCTTCAAGCAGCCGCTGCGGCTCAGATCTCCATGATGACCGGCAGGATGACCGGCTTGCGCTGGGTCACCTCGTTGAAGTAGCGGCCCAGCACGCGGCGGATGTTCTGCTGCAGCGCCGAGGGGTCGATGACGTCGGCCTGCGCGCTGTCCTCGATCGAAGACACCACGCGCACCCGCGCCTCCTCCAGGATGTCGCTGGAGGTCTCGTCGTAGACGAACGCCTCGGTTCACGATGTCGGGCCCCGCCACCAGCTCGCCGGTCTGCGAATCCACCGTGACCACGACCACGACCACGCCGTCGCCCGCGAGTTTGCGCCGGTCGCGCAGACACCTCGCCGCCCGACGTCTCCGATACCGAGGCCGTCGACGAACGTCATGCCCGCCTGCACGCGGTCGACCTTCGCGACCGACTCCCCCACCTCGACGACGTCACCGTCCTCGCAGACGATCGACATGGTCGTGCGGGATGCCCGACCTCCTCGCGCGAGGCGGGCGTGGTGCTGGAGGTGGCGCCGCTCGCCGTGGATCGGGATGAACCAGCGGGGCCGCACCAGCGAGAGCATCAGACGGAGTTCCTCCTGGGCCGCGTGGCCGCTCGCGTGCACGGCATCGGCCGGCATGTGATAGACGTCGGCACCCGTGCGATACAAGGCGTCCACCACCCGGTGGATCGCCGGCTCGTTTCCGGGGATCAGGGACGACGACAGCACCACCGTGTCCCCCGCCTCCAGCTTCACCCACTTGTGCTGCCGGCTGGCCATCAGGCTGAGCGCCGAGTACGGCTCGCCCTGCGACCCCGTACAGATCACGACGACGCGGCCCGGATCGAGATCCGCGACCTCCTCGATCTCCACGACGTTGTGTTCGTCGACGTGCAGCAGACCCAGCTCCCGCGCCGCCGCCACGCTCGTGTGCATCGATCGGCCGAGGAACGCCACGACGCGCTCGGTCGCGACGGCGGCGTTCACGATCTGCTGGATCCGATGGATGTGGCTGGAGAAGCAGGCCGCCACCACGAGCTCGGGGGCGCTGGCGACGATGCGCTGCAGCACCGGCCCCACGCTCCGCTCCGACGACGTGTAGCCGGCCTCCTCGGCGTTCGTGGAGTCGGACAGCAGCAGGTGCACGCCGCCGCCGCTCGCCTCCTCGGCGAGGCCGTGCAGGTCCGTGGGGCGGCCGTCCAGGGGGGTCTGGTCGATCTTGAAGTCGCCGGTGTGCAGGATGGTGCCGTAGCGGCGTATCGACGGCCACCGCCATCCCGTCGGGGATCGAGTGCGTGACCCGCAGGAACCGCATCGTGAACGGGCCGGTGGAGGCGCCCTCGCCGGGCATCGCGGTGATCAGCTCGCATCGATCGGCGACCCCGTGCTCCTCCAGCTTGCCTCGCAGCAGCGCCAGGTGAACGGCGTGCCGTAGACCGGAATCACGTCGTCCAGCTCGCGCAGCAGGTAGGACACGGCGCCGATGTGGTCCTCGTGTCCGTGCGTGAGGACGATCGCCTGGATCTCGTCGGCGCGGCCGCGCACGTAGTCGAAGTCCGGCAGCACCAGGTCGATCCCCGGCAGGTCCGCCGAGGGGAACGAGAGCCCGACGTCGACGATCAGCAGTCGGTCCGTCCAGCTCGATGCAGGCCATGTTGCGACCCACCTCGCCGACGCCCCCGAGGAAGACGACCTTCGCGGGGGCGGCGTCAGAGGAGACCGGCATCCTCCAGCGCCTTGCGCACCCGCTCCCGCTCCTCCGCGGTGGCGGGCACGCAGCGGCAGCCGAGGCGCGCCCACCTTGCGGCCCAGCATCTCCAGCGCCGCCTTCACCGGGATCGGGTTCGACGTGATGAACAGGGCGTTGAACAGCGGGCTGAGTGACTCGTGGATCTTGCGCGCGGCGGCGACGTCGCCCGTTTCGATCAGTTCGATCATCTGGCGGATCTGCGGACCCACCAGGTGCGAGGCGCACCGACACCACGCCCACGGCGCCCGAGGCACACGTAGCCGAACGTGGCCCAGTCGTCGCCGGAGTACACCTCGAAGTCCGGCACCTCGGCGACGAGGCGGCTGATGCCCTTGAAGTCGCCGGTGGAATCCTTGACCGCCACGATGTTGGGCTGCTCGGCAAGCGCGACCAGCGTGTCGTGCTCGATCCGCGTCGCCGTCCGCCCGGGGATGTTGTAGGCGATGATCGGCAGGTCGGTGGCCGTCGGCGATCCGCTCGAAGTGGGCGATGAGCCCGCGCTGCGGCGGCTTGTTGTAGTACGGGGTCACCACCAGCAGACCGTCGGCGCCCGCGTCCTCGGCCGCCTGCGTGAGCTCCAGGGTCTCCGCCGTGGAGTACGTGCCCGTTCCGCAGATCAGTCTTCGCGCGGCCCCGGACCGCCTCGCCGACGGCGCGGAACAGCTCGGCCTTCTCGTTGAACGTGAGGGTGGGCGACTCGCCGGTGGATCCGACGGCGACGATGGCATCGGAGCCCTGATCCACGAGGTAGGAGGCCAGATCCTGCGCTCCGTCGAGGTCGACGGCATGGTCCTCGCGGAACGGGGTCACCATCGCGGTGACGAGGGACCCGAATCTCCTGGTTCCGTGAGTGTTCTGGCCGGCCATCGAGGCTCCCTCCTTCGCCGGGGGCTGACGCGCCCTATGCTAGCTCCCCATGCCGCGCATCTACACCAAGACCGGCGACGACGGAACCGACGGGCCTTCTGTATGGCGGCAGGGTGTCGAAGGCGGACCCCGCCACGGAGGCGTACGGCACCACCGACGAGGCGGTGGCGGTGCTCGGGCTCGCGCGCGCCTTCTGCGACGACGACACGATGCGCGCGGACCTGCTCACCTTGCAGCGGGAGCTGTTCGTCGTGGGCGCCGACCTCGCCACGAACCCGCGCGAGCGCGGCAAACTGAAGGAGGAGGTCTCCCTGGTGACCGAGGCCATGGTGGGCCGGCTCGAGCGTCGGATCGACGACCTGGTCGGCGTGCGCCCCCTGCCCGAGGCGTTCATCGTTCCCGGAGCGAACCCCGGCAGCGCCGCCCTCGACGTGGCCCGCTCGGTCGTGCGGCGGGCGGAGCGCCGCGTGGTCGAGCTGGAGGCGACCGGCCGCGAGGTCAACCCCGAGATCCGTCGCTACCTCAACCGTCTCAGCGACCTGGTGTTCGTGCTGGCCCGATGGCAGGCCGATGAGAGCGAACCGGCCAGTCGCGAGCCCTGAGCGGACCCCGTGCGGCAGCTGGAGCTCCGGCGTCACGCGCAGCGGGACGGGGATGCGGATCGGCTCTCCGCGGCAGGCCGAGCGCAAGCTGAGGATGTGGGCCGGGCCGCCGGCGCCCCCTATGCTGCGGTGTTCGTCTCGCCCGCGGCGCGGGCCGCCGAGACGGCCGCCTGGATCCTACGCGGCGCCGGCCACCCACTCCCGGATCACTCGGTGATCCCCGGGCTCGCGGGCCGCGATGCGAGCGGTGGATCCCCCGAGGCGATGGCGGCTGGCGTCCGCGCCTTGCTGGAGCTGGTCCCCGACGGCTCCCGCGGCCTCGCGGTCAGCCACACCCCCTTCGTCGAACGCGCCGCCTTCGGGTTGACCGGGAAGGAGACGGCCCCGATGCGCGAGTGCGAGGGCATCCTGGTCACGCTGGGCGAAGACGGCACCGTCGCGATCGAAGAGATCAGGCACGACGGCACGCCTGATGAGCTCGCCCTGGGACCACGTCGCCGCGGCGGCGACCCTCGGGTTCGCGCTCGGGAGCGCACCCGGCCCGGTGCAGCTGCTCATCCTGGCGGAGACGGCCAAAGGAGGGTTCACGATGGGCCTGCGGGTGATGCTGGGCGCGAATGGGACCCTGTTCGTGATCGTGGCCGCCCTGGCCTTGGGATTCTCCGCGCTCTCGCCGGGGGCGGGAGTGCTGAGGATCCTGCGGATCGTGGGGGGCGCGTTCCTGATCTACGTGGCGATCGAGGAGCTCCGCACGCTCCGCCATGAAGCCCGCACGGACACGGCGCGGACGCTCCCGGCCGCGCGGCTCGGGCCCACCGCACGCGGCGCCGTCTCGGTCGTGGCCAATCCCGGCTCGTGGATCTTCTTCGCCACGACGGCCTCCACGCTCGTGGCACAGGCGACCGCGGACGGCGGCCGCTCGTCCGGCCTCGTGGTCGCCGCCGCGATGACGATCGGTGTGTCCGCCGCCGACCTCCTCTCGACCCTGATCGGCACGGGAGGCCGAGCGTTGCTCGGAGAGCGAGGTCTTCGATCGATCCGCGTCGTACTCGCGGTCGTCCTGCTCGGCATCGGGATGGCGTTCGTGATCCAGGGGCTGTTCGCTAGAACGTGATCGAACACCAGGGGGCCGGAGCGGAGGCGAACAACGCGTCGGCTCGCCGGATCGACCCCGGCACTATCTCCGAGACGCGGCCGGCTCGTTGCAGCTCACTGAACCTCGTCCCGCCGAGATAGATCGCTCCCAGATCGTTGACGCTGCACCGCAGGTCGGCATCGCCGTCGTGCGAGGTGCGCGCACACACCCCGATGCCCTCGGCCACCTCGAGGGCGAAGCGGCCCTCGTTCCAGGGGCAGAACTCGTCGCTGACATCGATGGTGAGGGTGCCCGTGCCCTGATAGCCACGGGCCGCCAACGCTGCCGGCACGTCCACCAGGCGCACCCAAAGGCCGTCCCCGAGCGAGAGGCGCAACCGTCGCGGCTCGGCGAGCAGATGCAGGAGGGGCTCGTCGGCGGGCCGGTTCCACGCCGTCACGCGGCCCACGAGGTCGATGTCGAACACGAACCGCCAGATGTCCGCGTAGGCCTGCGGGGACGTCGCGAGCAGATCCCGCAAGGACAGCTCGAGCCGGGGCATCCCGTCGGGCCATTCGTGCTTCACGCGGTAGGCCGCGTAGGCGTCCGCCTCGCCGGTCTCGGATGTGTGCAGCGCGTAGAACGCGGGGCCCTCGTCGTCGAGGTCGAGCTCCGTCCATCTCCACGTCCACCAGCGGTCATCGAGCGCCAGCATCCCCGGCCACGTGGGCGCGACCGAATCATAGATCGACCGCATCGACGCGAGCGCGTCGTGATGGCTCAGCAGCCGGACCTCACCCGAGGGACGGTAGCCGCGAACGAAGCTCGTGCGGCCCGCGTCGACATCCAACTTCCCCCTGAACGACGCCAAGCCGTAGCCGAACCGTCCGTAGATGTTGCCCTCGGATGCGTACAGTGCCGCCACCGGCTCGCCGCGTTCGTGCACGTCGTCGAGCTGCGCACGCATGAGCGCGGTGTTGATCCCCCGCCGGCGATGGCTCGGGAGCACGCCGACGCCGGTGATGCCCGCCGTCGCGACCACGCGTCCGCCGGGGACCGCCATGCGGAACGCGGCTGCGGCGGCGCCGCCCACGATCGCCCCGCCGTCGAAGGCCGCATGCGTGCGCTCCGGCTCCATCACGGCGCGATCGCGTTCGAGTTCGCCGGGAAGCACCGTCGAGCTGAACGCTGAGGCGTTCGCGCGCGCGAACGCCTCCAGCTCTTCGGACCGGATGGTACGGATGTGTGGATCCATCAGCTCGCGTGGCCGAAGACGTCCGTGACGAGGGGATCGCCGGGTCCCCATGCCGGCCACGCCACCACGGCGTGCTCGAAGGCGAGCGCCTCGAGCTGGGACATCTCCGACAGATCGGCGAAGTCCTCTGCCTGGGTGCGATGTTCTCGGAGCGCCGCCAAGACGCGGGGCGCGACCGACCGGCAGTCCACCGTCATGCCGATCGTCCCATCGGCAACGCCGTGTGGGTCGTAGACCCGGTCCGGGTCGAAGGGCTCGCGTCCGGCGGCCACCATCTGCTCGTTCAATGCGTCGATCGTCGACTGCGGGATCGCGGTGTGGAACAGCCGCGTGAGGCCGCCGCCGTCGGTGTCGCGCAACCGATGGAACGCCTCGGTGGTGGCGCGCCCCACGGCGATGTGATCGGGGTGCCCGGTCACGCCGTCTGGCCCGAACGTGACCACGGCGGCCGGTCGCTCCTCCGCGAGGATGCCGGCGATCCGATCGACCAGGTCGTCGAACGGAACGTCCGCCACGCCGCCGTCGGGGTACCGGAGCCATTCATGGCGCTCCGGCTCTCGCCCAAGCGCCACCCACGAGCGCCGGTCCTCTTCCTCGCGCACCGCGCCCAGGCTCTGAGGGGTGGCAAGGGCCGGGTCCGAGATCTTCCCCGCCTCACCGCTGGTTGCGTGGATCAGTACGAATCGGAAGTCGCGATCATCCGCATGCAGGGCCACCGAGCCCGCGCAGCCGAACGTGTCGTCATCGGGATGCGCAACGACGGCGGCGAGGCACCGGCTCGAAGATCCTCGTGGGGTCACGCCCCCTCCAAGAGCGCGTCGATCCCGACGGTCAATCCCGGGCGCCCGGGAACCGCCTTCACGGCCAGCAGGACTCCCGGCATGAACGACGAACGGTCGCTGGTGTCGTGTCGGATGGTGAGCGTCTGACCCGGTGCACCGAAGACGACCTCCTGGTGCGCCACCAGCCCGGGGAGTCGCACGGAGTGGATCGGGACGTCTCCCCGATCCCCGCCGCGTGCGGCCTCGATGCGCCGGGCCGTCGCCTTCGCCGTGCCGCTCGGCGTATCGAGCTTGCTGGGCGGATGCAGCTCCACGATCTCGGCATCGGGGAGCACCCGAGCTGCCGCCTCGGCGAAGCGCATCATCAGGACCGCGCCGACGGCGAAATTCGGCGCCACGAGGACCCCCACCTCCCGCTGGCCTCCCCACGCCGGGTCGATCTCGAAGCCGGTCGTTCCGATCACCGCGTGCACGCCATTCTCGATGCACCACTCGACGTGCGCGGGGGCGAAGGAAGGCCCGGTGAAGTCGACGGCCACCTCGGCTCGCGCCTGCAGGAGCGCCGCCAGGCGGTCGGCCGCCACGACCTCGCTGCCGGCCAGACCGAGGAGCTCGGCGAGGGGGCGGCCGGCGCTGGAGCGCGTCACCGCAGCCACCAGCTCCAGCTCCGGATCGTCATGGATGGCGCGGCAAACCTCGCGGCCCATCTTGCCGGTGGCCCCCACGACCCCCACCCGGATCACGCCATGGACTCCCGGAACGCGGTCTTGCCGAACGGGCCCAGGACCGTGAGCGTCATCGGCTGGGACAGCACCCGCTCGGCCACCCGGCGCGCGTCCTCCAGCGTGACGCCCTGGATGCGCTTGAGGGACTGGTCGACGCTCAGGATCTCGCCGTGGGAGATCTCGGACTTGCCCAGACGGCTCATGCGCCCGCCCGGGTCTTCGAGCGACAACACCATGGAACCCTTGACGTGGCCCTTCGCACGTTCGAACTCATCGAGCTTGAGACCACCGTCCCGCATGTTCGCGAGCTCGCGGCGCAGCAGGCCGATGACTTCCTCCGCGCGTCCCGGCGTGCACCCCGCGTAGCACGTGAACAGCCCGGCCTCCGTGTACTGAGCGTGGTAGCTGTAGACCGAGTACGCGAGCCCCCGCTTCTCCCGCACCTCCTGGAACAGTCGCGAGGACATGCCGCCCCCGAGCGCGGTGTTCACGACCAGAAACGCGAAGCGCTCGGGATCGCTGCGCGTGAGGCCGTTCGTGCCGAGGCAGATGTTCGCCTGCTCGGTCTTGCGGCGCTTGACCAGGTTGCGCCCCGAGGGATCCGGCGTGTGCTTGGCGGCCCGCAGGTTCCACCCCGACGTCCCTCCGGGCTTGAGCTCGCGCCCCGTGGACATGCGGCGACGGAGCATCCCCAGCAGATCCTCGTGGCGGAGATTGCCGGCAGCCGCTACGACGAGGTTTCCCGGCACGTAGTGGGCCCGGTAGAACCGCGCCACCGAGGCGCGCGTCGCCGCGTTGATGGTCGCGACGGTGCCCAGGATGGGGCGCCCAAGCGGGTGTTCGGGCCAGAGCGTCTCCGTGAACAGATCGTGCACGACGTCTTCGGGAGAGTCCTCGTGCATGTTGATCTCTTCGAGGATCACCTGCCGTTCGGCGTCCAGGTCCGCAGTGCGGATCACGCTGTGCTGCAGCATGTCCGAGAGGTGATCGACGGCCATATCGAGGTCGCGGTCCAACACGCGTGCGTAGTAGCACGTGTACTCCTTGCCGGTGAACGCGTTGACATCGCCGCCCACGGCGTCGAAGTTCTGCGCGATCTGCTCGGCGGTGCGCCGCTTCGTGCCCTTGAAGAGCAGGTGCTCCAGGAAATGGCTGGCGCCGCTGATGCGGTGGGCCTCGTCGCGGGAGCCCGCCAGCACCCAGAAGCCCAGGGAGACGGAGCGGACGCCGGGCATCCGCTCCGTCACGACCCGAAGGCCCGAGCCGAACTCGGTCCGTCGGATGGGCACGGGCTACTCGGCGTCCGGCGTGGTCACGACCTCTGGAGCCGTCACCGTCCCGCCCGCCGGCTGCTCGTCGCGGAACCGCTTCCCGCGCCGGTCGCCGCCTCGGTCGCCGCCGCGCTCCGGGGAACGGCCCCCTCGATCGCGCCCCCCACGATCGCGTCCGCGCTCGCCGCGGTCGCGCGACCCGCCGCCGGACTCATCGGCCTGGCCCTCGGGGATGGCCCACTCGTCGCCCACCGGCTTCAGGCTGATCTTGCCCTGTCCGTCGATGTCTTCGACGACGACGGTGATCTTGTCGCCCTCCTTCACGGCCTCCTCGACGCTCTGCAAACGCTTGCCGCGCCCCAGCTTCGAGATGTGCACGAGTCCGTCGCGGCCGGGGACCAGGTTCACGAAGGCGCCGAAGGTGGTCGTCTTCACGACGGTGCCTTCGTAGGTCTCCCCCACCAGCACGGGCCGCGGGTTCGCGATCTCTTCGATCATGCGAGCCGCCTCGTCGGCGCCGGGACCGCCCTCGGATGAACCGATGTGCACCGTTCCGTCGTCCTGGATATCGATGTCGGCCCCCGTGAGCGCGATGATCTCGTTGATCCGCTTGCCCTTCGGGCCGATCACCTCGCCGATCTTGTCGACGGGGATCTGGATGCTGATGATGCGTGGCGCCTTGGCGTTGACCTCCTCGCGCGGTGCGGGGATGGCCTCCTCCATCACATCCAGGATCGTGAACCGTGCTTCGCGCGCCTGCTTCAACGCGTCCGCGAGGACCTGCCCGGGCAGGCCGGTGACCTTCATGTCGAGCTGGATCGCCGTGACGAACTCACGCGTGCCCGCCACCTTGAAGTCCATATCCCCCAGCGCGTCCTCGGCGCCGAGGATGTCGGTGAGGGTCACGAACTTGCCGTCGTCGGCGATCATCCCCATCGCGATGCCGGCCACGGGCGCCTTGATCGGCACGCCGGCGTCCATCAGGGACAGGGTCGACCCGCACACGGATGCCATGGACGTGGATCCATTGGACGACAACACGTCGCTCACTAGTCGCAATGCGTACGGGAACTCGTCCTCGTCGGGGATCACGGGGATCAACGCGCGCTCGGCGAGCGCCCCGTGGCCGATCTCGCGCCGGCGAGGAGAGCCCACACGGCCGGTTTCACCCGTGGAGTACGGCGGGAAGTTGTAGTGGTGCATGTAGCGCTTGGTGTCCTCGAGGTCGAGAGTGTCGATCATCTGCGTCATCCTGAGCATGCCGAGCGTGGTGATGTTCAGCACCTGCGTGTCGCCACGGCTGAACAGCGCCGAGCCGTGCGCACGCTTGAGGATGCCGACCTCGGCCGAGAGCGGCCGGATCTGGGTGGGCGTGCGGCCGTCGAGCCGGATCCCCTCGGCGATGACACGCGCGCGCATGACCTTCTTCTGCAGCTGCTTCCAGGCCGGACCGAACTCCGAGGCTCGCGCCGCGAAGCTCTCGCCCAGTGTGGTCTCCAGGTGCGCCTTGGCCTCGGCCTTGAGCGCGTCGAGCTTGGCCTCGCGCTCGGCCTTGTCGGGCACGATCGCCTCTTCCAACCTCGCTTTCGCGAAGTCGCTGATCGTCTGAAAGACGTCGTCGGCGTACAGCGGGTTCGGCTCCCAGGGCTGCTCGGTCACGCCCGCCTGGGCAACGAACTCCGTCTGGAAGTCGATGACCTCGGCGATGGCGCGTTTGGCGGCCTCCAGACCCTCGGCAACCTTCTCCTCGGTGGGAGCCGGGGCGCCGGATGCCAACAGCTCCCACGTCTTGTCGGGAGCCTCCCCTTCGATCATGAGGACATCGATCTCGCCGGACCGGTTACGGCGACCTGCCACGACGACGTCGAACGTGGCGCCCTCGACCTCCTGGAAGGTGGGGTTCACCACCCAGTCGCCGTCGATGAGCCCGACACGCACCGCGCCGACCGGGCCCTCGAACGGCAGACCGGCCAGCATCGTGGCGGCCGAGGCGGCGTTCATCGCCGGGATGTCGTACGGGTTCTCGCCGTCGACTCCCAGCACGGTGATGACGACCTGGACCTCGTCGCGGTAGCCGTCCGAGAACGAGGGCCGCAGCGGGCGGTCGATGAGGCGCGCCGTGAGGATCGCCGTCTCCGATGGGCGGCCTTCGCGACGGAAGAACGAGCCGGGGATCTTCCCGGCCGCGTACATCCGCTCCTCGACGTCGATCGTGAGCGGGAAGAAATCGATCCCCTCGCGGGGGTTCGAGCTGACGCAGGTGCCCAGCACCTGGGTCTCGCCGAACGTGACCATGACGGCCCCGTCGGCGAGGCGCGCGAGACGGCCCGTCTCGAGGCTCATGGTTTGCTTCCCGATGGTGCGGGAAAGGGTGGTGGCCATCGGCCGTTCCTCCTTGGTGAAGTCGTGGGTCGGGGGCGTCGTGGCCCGCCCGAGCCGTTGGACGGAGGTGGAATGGCCGATCCTCAGTGGTGAGCTTCCGACGCGCGCATTGCGGCGCTGTGGGTTCGGAGGCTCGCTACTGATTACCGGCCGAGGGTGGTTACCGTGGTCCCACCTCCGCGGGTGTCGGAGCTAGTGGGTCGTTCGCATCACATCCTTCGCAGACCCGCCGCTCGCCTCACCGACGGAGGCCGAGACGTGCGATCAGGTCGCGGTAGCGCTCGATGTCCTCATCCCTGAGGTAGTCGAGCAGCCGACGGCGTCGACCGACCATCTTCAGCAGCCCGCGACGCGACGCATGATCGTGCTTGTGCAGCTTGAGGTGTTCGGTGAGGTCGGCGATGCGCTTGGTCAGCACAGCCACTTGGACCTCCGCCGACCCCGTGTCGCCGTCGGCACGGGCGTACTCCGAGATGATCTGGGTCTTTTCGTCTTTGGTAAGAGTCGTCATGTTCGAACACCAAGGCTACCAGCGCAAACGGGGGCCTGACCCGATCCCGCGCGGGCGCTCAGGCGAGGTCGGCAGCGGTCACGAGCTCGCGGGTCCGGTCCACATCGGCGGCGATGGCGGCGACGAGTGTTTCGACGTCGTCGTAGCGGACCTCGTCGCGCAACCGGGCGCAGAACTCGATGGAAAGCGGCTCGCCCGGAAGATCGGGCCCGTCGTAGTCGAGCAGGAAGGCCTCCACGTGCAGCGGCTCGACCCCGAAGGTGGGGTTCGGTGCCGACATCGATCGCAGCACGGAGACGTCGTTCCTTGAGGTCCGCGACCCCCGCATAGATCCCCTGCCCCGGCAGGAGAAGCCGGGGCCAGGTCCGGAGGTTGGCGGTGGGGAATCCCAGTCCGCGCCCCCGGCCGTGGCCCGTCACGACCTGGCCGTCCAGCAGGAAGCGACGTCCGAGGGCCTCCCGCGGCCAGGTGAGGTCGCCAGCCGACAGGGCCTCGCGGATCGAGGTGGACGACACCAAGGTGTCGTGACGCGAGGTAAGGGCCACCGTCTCCGCTGTCAGCCCGAACGGAGCGCCCATCGCCGGCAGCCGATCCACCGTGCCCGCGGCTCGATACCCGAAGGTGAAGTTATCGCCCACCACCGCGTGGCGCGCATGCACGCCACCGACCAGGACGTCACGCACGAAATCCTCGGCCGGGATGAGCGAGAAGTCGCGGTCGAACCTCAGCACCACCAACACCTCGATGCCCGCGCCCGCGATCAGGGACGCTTTGCGATCCACGGTCGTGAGCAGGCGCGGCTCGGTTCCGGGGCTCAACACCTCGCGTGGATGAACGTCGAACGTGATCGCCACGGCACGCATGCCGCGCTCCCGGGCCGCCGACACGGTCGCGGAGAGCACGGCGCGATGGCCCAGATGGACCCCGTCGAAGAACCCGACGGTCACGACCGCAGGCTCGTCTGACAACGGAAGGGCCTCCTGGCCTCGCACGAGTTCCATCGTGCAAGGAGGCTACCCGACCCCGTGCGCAGAACGGAGATCGAGACGAGTAGCATTCGCAACCATGGCCGTCGGCACCAGCCCACCCCGGCGCGTCAAGCGGTATCGGCGCCCCTCCGGCGAGCCGCCGCCCCTGCCGAGGAGCTCGCATTGGAATCGATGGCTGCTGCTGGCGATCGGCCTGTTCGTGATCGGGCTGCTGATCGCAACCTACGTGCGTCGCGAGGGTGGATTGCTCCACTTCGACCGCAGCGCCCTCGGTTGGTCCACGAAGTTCCGAACTCACCTCACCGTCGACACCGCCAGGGACCTGAACGTGCTCGCGGGCACGTGGGAGATCTTCGCGTTGCGCGCGATCGTCCTCGCGGTCCTGGGGGGCGAACGGCGCTGGAGGCTGTTCGCCGTCGCGCTGTTCGCCTTCGCGGCGTCCGACCTGATCGCCGCTCTCTTGCGCGTGAAGCTCCCTCCTCCCACCGTCGTCGTGCTGTCGACCCCCACTCTGGCAAGGGTCTCGGGCTTCTACTTCCCGGCCCCCGCCGCCGTCGCGATGTCCGTCACCCTATTCACGGGGTGCCGCGCGATCCTGCCCAAGGGTCGGCCGCGTCGGATAGGGCTCACGATCTCGTCGATCGTGCTCGTGAGCGTGGGCTCTCCCGGCTCCTGCTCGCGTCGAGCTACCTCATGGCCGGCGTCTACGGCCTCGCGCTCGGAGCGGCCATCGCGTACGTGTCGTTCGAAGGCTTGGCTCCGGAGGAGTCGTTCCCCGTGACGTTCGGACCTCGGCAAGGGAAGCGCCGCGCACCTGGACCTGGGCGGCGCGCGCGCCGACGCCGTGAAGACGGCGATGCGGGAGCAGCTCGGGCTCGAGGTCACGGACGTTGCTCCGTTCGGCGACGAGGGGTCGGGCGGCTCGACGCCGCTCCTGATGACGCTCGACCGACGGCACGCGCCTGTTCGGGAAGATCCTCGCCACCCAGCACCTACGCGCCGACCGCTGGTACCGCATGGGTCGCACGATCCTCTACGGGCAACTAGAGGACGAGACGCGGTTCACCTCCGTGCGCCGGTTGGTCGAATACGAGGACTACGCCTTGCGCGTTCTCGACGACGATGGCTTCGCCGTTGCCAGGACCTACGGCATCGTGGAGCTCACACCCAACCGTGAATACCTGCTCGTCACCCAGTTCTTCGAAGACGCGGAGACGCTGGGTCATGCCGAGGTGAGCGACGCCGTCATCGACGGCGGCGTCGCCCTCGTCCGCCGCCTGTGGGACGAGGGACTCAGCCATCGCGACATCAAGCCCGCGAACCTGCTCGTGGTGCACGCGCACATGCAGGTGATCGACGTATCGGGTCTCGAGGTGCGTCCCACGTCCTGGCGGCAGGCGATCGACCTGGCGAACATGCTGCTTGTCCTGGCGCTTCGCACCGACGCCGAGCGTGTGTATCGGCATGCGCTGAGAGCGTTCACCCCCGAAGAGCTCGCGGAGGCATTCGCGTCCGCTCAGGGGATGGCGATCCCCACGGAGCTCCAGGCGAAGCTCAAGGCGGACGGGCGCGACCTGCTGGGACGGTTCCGCGAGCTCGCTCCGCCCCACCACAAGGTGTCGATCCAGCGATGGAGCCCGCGCAGGATCGGGCTGATCCTCGTCGCGATCCTGGCCGTCTACATCGCGATCAACATCATGGTCAACAGCCTCATCGCCGGGTTGCCCTAGGCCGGGGACAACACGACCTCCGGTCGCGCCTTCATGCCGTCATCGCGGTAGACCCCCAGCACCCGCCCGTCGGGAGCGATCACCGCGTAGGGCCCAGCGATACCTGCGGGACCAAGGATCCTTCCGTGCGAAACCGCTACGGCCTCCTCGGGATCGACCGTCAGCCGGGGCAAGTGCGCCACCGCCTCCCCGAGGGGCAGCGGTGTCCCGGGTACGTCGGGCGCGACGGCTCGCTCCACCGAGAACGAACCGATGGCGCTGCGCCGTAGACGGGTAAGGTGCGCGCCACACCCCAGCGCAGCACCCACGTCGGCCGCCAGGACGCGAACGTACGTCCCCCCTCCGCAGACCACGCGGAAGTCCACGTCGTCGCCGTTGCGTGCGATCAGATCGAACACGTCCACATGGACGGGGCGCGCGGGGGCCTCGAGCACCTCTCCCTCGCGCGCCGCCTCGTACAACCTGCGACCGCCCACCTTCACGGCGCTGTACGCGGGGGGTGTCTGCATGGATTCCCCCACGAGCGACGCCATGGCGCCGGCGATCTCAGGGTCCGTGACCGTGACGCTCGAACGGCGCGTGACCGTCGCCCTCGGCGTCGAGCGTCGTCGTCTCCTCCCCGAGTCGCATCGTTCCTTCGTAGGTCTTCGGCAGGTCTCCCAGGAACCGCAGGAGGCGCGTCGCGCGACCGACGCCGACGACCAGGAGGCCGGTCGCCATGGGATCCAGAGTCCCGGCATGCCCGACGCGTTTCGTCCCGAGCGCTCGGCGCACGGCCGCCACCGCATCGTGCGACGTGATCCCCGGCGGCTTGTCGATCAGCAGGATCCCGTCAGAGGGTCACGGCGTCACGGGCTCGCCCCGCAGCGCCCGAACGAGCCGCTCGACGGTCCCGGCGGGACCGTGCTTCGACGTGTAGCCGGCGGCGAGCCGGTGCCCGCCGCCCCCGAACGACGCCGCGATCGCGGCGAGATCGTGGTCTCCGCGCGAGCGGACGCTCACCTTGAACCGGCCGTCTTTCTGCTGCTTGAGCACCGCGGCGACGTCGACGTCGCGGGCGCTGCGGATCGCATCGATGAGGTCGTCGGTCTCGCCGGGATGCACACCGGCCTCACGCAGGTCTGCCTGCGTGAGGTAGGTCCACACCAGGTCGGCCTCCGGAAGGTGCTCGAGGCGTTCGAGTGCGGTCCCCACCAGACGGATGTAGGCGAGCGGGTTGTCCTCGTAGAGGGCCTGCACGAGCCGCGCGTGGTCGAAGTCGTGCTCGCGCAGCGCCGCCGCCACCCGCAGGGTTTCGGGCTTCGTCGCCTCGTACTGGAAGCGCCCCGTGTCCGTCACCAACCCCGCATACAGGCATGTTGCGGTGCCGCGCGGACATCCCGCCTCCCATGGCCTCGATCAGCCGGAACACGATCTCGCACGTCGACGACGCGGCGGGCTCGACCAGGGAGATCGTGACTCCCGTCCCGTCGTTCGACCGGTGGTGGTCGATCCAGATCACCTCACCGGCGCGCGTGGCGGCTCCTCCCGAACATCGCGAGTCGGTCGAAGGAAGCACAGTCACACGTCACCATGACCGCGGGGCCCTCGGGAAGGCGCCGGGAGGGACGAGCAGTTCCGACCCGGGCAGGAGGGCCGCCCAACGCGGGGGCTCCAGGGGATCGTTCGGGTAGCTGGCTGTGGTCGCCGTGCCCGCGATCGCGCAGGAACCCGGCGAGGCCCAGCATCGATCCGAGCGCGTCGGCGTCAGGGTTCACGTGGCACGCGAGCGCCACCTCGGGGGCCTCGGCCAGCACCGCGGCGGCGCGATCGAGCTCGATCACTTCTCCTCCCGGTGGAGCTCGGCCAACAGCGCCTCGATCCGCTCGGCTCGCTCTGGGCGTGACGTCCTCTTCGAACGAGAGCTCGGGCAGGTACTTCAGCCGAACCTCACGGCCCAAGACGGCGCGCAGATGTGGCGTCGCCGAGCGCAGCGCCGCGCGCGATGCGGCGCGCGCCCGATCGTCGCCGAGACTCGTGTAGTAGACCATCGCGCGCTTGAGGTCCGGCGTAACCTTCACGCCGGTGACCGTGATGAAGCCGACCCGCGGGTCCTTCAGCCTCTGGATGTGTTCGGCAAGCACCTCGCGGAACTCCTCGCCGACCCGCTCCGTCCTCGCGCCCTGGGTCATGCCACCAGCCTACCCGCGCTCCCACTCAGTCCTCGGGGCCGTGGAGCGTGACCTCACACGCGATCGTCTCGACCCCCGGCCACCGTTCGACGAACCGCTCGATCTCGTGCATCACCGCGCGAACGTGGTGGCCCTCGCCGCCCACGGCGGCGACACCGAGCGCCGCGCGCTGCCATAGCTCCTGGTGATCCACCTCCGCGACGCTCACCTTGAAGATCTGACGCAACGCGGCGGTGAGGCCCTTCACGACGTGACGCTTCTCCTTCAGGGAACGGCATCCCGGGATCTTCAGGTCGAACCGCGCCAGCGCAACGAGCATGTCAGATGGTGCGCGCGAACTCCTCGACCTCATAGGCCTCGATGGAGTCGCCTTCCTTGATGTCCTGGAAGTTCTCGATCCCGATACCGCATTCGAAGCCCTCGCGCACCTCGGCAACGTCATCCTTGAAGCGCCGCAATGACCCGACCTTGCCGTCGTAGGTCGACGACGCCGTCCCGGATGAGCCGGACCTTCCCGTTGCGCCTGATCTGGCCGCTTCGCACGTAGCAACCGGCGATCACGCCGAGCCGAGGAACGCGGAACGTCTGGCGCACCTCCGCCTCGCCCGTGATCTTCTCGCGCTGCTCCGGCTTCAACATGCCGGAGAGGGCGGTCTTGATCTCGTCGATGGCGTCGTAGATCACCTGGTAGAGCCGGATATCGATGTGCTCGCGCTCCGCGAGGTCGCGGGCCTGCTTGTCGGGGCGCACATTGAAGCCGATCACGATCGCCCGCGACGCGAGCGCGAGCGAGATGTCGTTCTCCGTGATGGCGCCCGCGGCGCTGTGCACGATGTTCACCCGTACCTCGTCTTGTGGCAGCTTCAGCAGCGCGTCGGAGAGCGCACCGAGCGACCCCTGGACGTCGGCCTTCAGGATCAGGTTGAGCTCGGGTATCTCCGACCGCTCCTGCTGGCGGAGCAGATCGGTAAGGGTGGGTGGTCTCGTGGTGACGAGGTCGGCGGCACGGACCCGCGCCTCGCGCTCGGATGCGATATGGCGTCCTTCACGTTCGTCCTCGACCTCGTGGAAGTCGTCGCCGGACGCCGGGACGTGGGCCCACCCAAGGATCTGAACGGGCTTCGACGGGCCCGCCGTCGTGACGGTCGCGCCGTTCTCATCGAGCATCGCGCGGATCTTGCAGTAGGTCGTGCCGCAGACGAGGGCGTCCCCGATCCGGAGCGTCCCCTTGTCCACGAGTACCGTGGCGACTGGACCGCGCCCCTTGTCGAGGTGCGCCTCGATGACCGTCCCGCGCGCGCGTCCCGTGGGATCGCCCTTCAGCTCTGCGAGGTCGGCCACCACCAACAGGGTGTCCAGCAGGGTGCTGAGGTTCGTCCCCGCCTTCGCCGAGACATCGACGAACTCGAATTCGCCGCCCCACTCCGAGGGCACGATCCCGCGCTCGACCATCTGGGTTCGCACCCGGTTCGGATCGGCGTCTTCCTTGTCGATCTTGTTCACCGCGACAACGATGGGCACCCCGGCCGCCTTCGCGTGGTCGAGGGCCTCGACCGTCTGCGGCATCACGCCGTCGTCGGCAGCGACCACGAGCACGACGATGTCGGTGATCTCGGCACCGCGGGCGCGCATGGCGGTGAAGGCCTCGTGGCCCGGCGTGTCGATGAAGGTGATCTCACGTCCGTCCACGTGCGCCTGATAGGCACCGATGTGCTGCGTGATGCCCCCGAACTCCCCGGCGACGACATCGGTCTCCCGGATCGCATCCAGGAGCTTGGTCTTGCCGTGGTCGACGTGACCCATCACCGTGACCACGGGCGGGCGAGGGACGAGCTGCGCTTCGTCGACGCCTTCGTCCCGGTCCTCCGACTGCAGCTCGTCCTCGATCCCCACGATCTCGAGCTCGAAGCCAAGGTCGTCGGTCACGAGCGCCATCGCTTCGTCGGAGAGCGACGAGGTCGCCGTCGCCATCTCGCCGGCCATGAACAGCACCTTGACGATCTCGGCGGGCGAACGCCCGACCTTGTCCGCGATCGTCTGCGGTGTGGCGCCGCGCACGAGCTGCAGCACGTTGGAGGGCCGGACGGCCTCCACCGCGCGCCTGGGGGCACGCGGCGCGGCTCGTCCTGCGGGGGCGCCCGCGATCTTCTCGGCGGGCGCGACCGCGGGCACCGGTTCCAGGGTCGTCTCGGGGGTGGCCGGGACCGCGGCGAGGGCCGGCGCGGGAGCGGATGCCTTCGCGGAGGGCTTCGTCGCGGGCTTCGGTTTCGCCTTGCGGGGGGGCGGGGCGGGCTCGAGCACCTCCCGGCGCTTCGGCGCCTCGGTGGCCTTGCCGCCCGATGCGCGGAGACGAGGGACGAGATCCTCCGGCACGCTCGAAGACGCGGACTTACCCGCGACGCCCATCTG
Source organism: uncultured Actinomycetes bacterium (assembly GCA_963850315.1). Classification (GTDB taxonomy): domain Bacteria; phylum Actinomycetota; class UBA4738; order UBA4738; family HRBIN12; genus JAOUEA01. The sequence continues at coordinate 76,051 of CAWKKN010000004.1, read as the reverse complement.
CTCGAGCGTCCCCAACAGCTCTTTGCTGGTGACTCCCAGCTCTTTGGCGAGTTCGTGGACCCTCAACGTGCTCCCATCTGCTCTTCGATCTCGTTCCTAAGCCTACCGAGTTCATCCTCGCCCGAGGCCGTCCGCAGGCCCCGCTCGATCCCACCCCGGTCGAGCGCCGCGATCACGCATGCAGGCGTGGGGTGTACGTACGCACCCCGCCCCGGCGCCGACCCCAGCGGGTCCACCCGGATCCGCCCCTGCGGGTCCCGTACGATGCGCAGCAGCTCCGACTTGGGGACCGCACGGCGACACGCCACGCACGTGCGCTGCGGGGCGCGCGCCAATCAGCTCTCCGCGTGGGCCTCGGTCGCCTCAGCCACCGGCTCGGCCGCCGCTCCGGCCGAGGCCTCGGGTGCGGGGTCCGGCTCCAGATCCGGCTCCGGCGCAGGTGCGGGCGCCGCCGCCGCGGCACGTGCATCCTCCGAGACCTGCGTCTCGGACTTGATATCGATACGCCAACCGGTGAGCCGCGCGGCGAGACGCGCGTTCTGCCCCTCTTTCCCGATCGCGAGGCTCAGCTGGTAGTCGGGCACGATGACCATGGCGGTGCCGGTCGACTCGTCGATCCGGACCTCCTTGACCTTCGCGGGCTGCAGCGCGTTCGCCACGAGCTCGGCGGGGTTGTCCGACCAAGGAACGACGTCGATCTTCTCGCCTCGCAGCTCGTTCACGACCATCCGGACCCGCGAGCCCTTCGGCCCCACGCACGCGCCGACCGGATCCACACCGGGCTCGTTCGAGCTCACGGCCATCTTCGAGCGGTGGCCCGGCTCGCGCGCGACGCCCTTGATCTCGACGATGCCCTCCTCGATCTCGGGCACCTCCATGGCGAACAGCGCTTTCAAGAGCCCCGGGTGGCTCCGCGACACGACGATCTGCGGACCTTTCGTACCGCGGCGCACCTCCGTGATGTAGGCCTTGAGACGTTCTCCATGGCGGTACGGCTCGCTCGGAACCTGCTCGGCCTGGGGCAAGAGCGCCTCGACCTTGCCCAGATCCAGGAGGGTGTAACGGCGCTCCTGCTGCTGCACGATCCCGGTCACGACGTCGCCCTCGCGTCCCGCGAACTCCTCATACGTCATCTCGCGTTCGGCGTCCCGAAGCTTCTGGAAGATGACCTGCTTCGCCGTCTGGGCGCCGATCCGTCCCTTGAACTCGTCGGTGACCTCGACGGGCTCCTCGGAGATCACCTTCATCTCCACACCGGGCTCGCCGCCTTCCTCGGCCGGCGCCACGTCGATCTCTTCCAGGGTCTGCTTCCACATGCTCAGGTCGCCGGTCTCGGGGTCGATGAGGGCGCGGAACCCCACGAAATCGTCGTCGGCGTCGGGGTTCTCCTGCTTCCACCACGTCTTGTAGGCAGACGACATCGCCTCCTCCAGCCCCTGGAGGATCGTTTCGAAGGCGATGCCCTTCTCCCGTTCCAGTTCCCGCAGCGCGGCGATCATCTCGGCGTTCATGCGTTGCTCCTCTTCAATTCGGCGTCCCAATCGGCCACCGTTCGCGCCGACTCGATGTCGGCGTGGGCGACACGCAGCTCCCCGCCGTCGACCTCGAGCGTGATGCCCTCGTCGTCGGCCTCGCGCAGCGTGCCGGTATGGCTCCGGGACCCGGCCACGGCGACCGTGGTCTTCACCTTCACCCGCGAACCGCTCGCGCGACGGAAGTCCTCGGGGCGCCGGAGCGGCCGCTCGATCCCGGGCGACGAGACCTCGAGCACGTATGGCCCTGGGGCCTCCAAGCCCTCGAGCTCGCGCGCTACCCGCTCCGAGACCTCGCTCAGCGTGTCCAGATCGACACCGCCGGGGCGATCCACGGTCACGCGGAGCGTCCGTCGTCCGTCCGAACGGGCGAACGCGACCTCGACGAGCTCGAGCCCGGTGGCCTCGATCAGGGGCCTGACCAGCGCTTCCGCGTCCAAGGCCGACCCTCCCCTTCGAACGAAAAGGTGGGCGCGAGCCCACCTTCGGACACACCTGTAGTTCGCTGTACGCCGTTCAGTATAGCGGCTGGCGCCGGATCGGGTTCTTGCGGAGGCTACGGCGCGGAGTCGAGCAGGTCGATGACCGCCGCGACTGCGCCGCGGAGCGCCGCATGGGAACGGGCGCCGGTGTCACGGAGCTTGAGATCGACCGTCCCCGCCGCGACCCCACGCTTGCCCACGGTGACCTGAACCGGGTAGCCGACGAGATCCGCGTCGGCGAACTTCACGCCCGCGCGCTCCCCCCGGTCGTCGAGCAGCGCCTGGATCCCCAGGGCGCCGAGCTCCCCGTAGATCCGCTCGGCCTCGGCGATCACACGCTCGTCGTCTGCGTTCGCCATGATCACCGCCACCTGGAAAGGGGCGAGCGCCTTCGGCCAGACGATGCCGTCGTCGTCGTGGCGTTGCTCCACGACCGCCGCGACGATCCGACTGATCCCGATGCCGTAAGAGCCCATCACGTACAGACGGGATTCTCCGTCCTCGTCCTGGAACGTGGCCTGGAGCGGTTCGGAGTACCTCGTCCCCAGCTGATAGATGTGGCCGACGACGATCGAGCGGCCGACGTGGAGCTCGCCGCCATCGATCGGGCAGCTGTCGCCTTCGCGGATCTCGAACAAGATCCTCCCAGCGGTCCACCCGGAAGTCGCGGCCGACGTTCGCCCCGCTCACGTGGGTGTCGGCTGCGTTGGCCCCCGTGATCCAGTCGACGCGCCCTCGCACCGAATGGTCCGCGAAGATGGTGACGTCCGGTCCCAGCCCCTGTGGGCCGACGTATCCCTTCGCGTAGCCCCGTGCCGCGAAATCGGCGTCGTCGAAGGGCCGGATCGGGATCGGGAAGTGCAACCGCGCGAGCTTCTTCTCCGACACCTCGCGGTCACCCGGCACGAGGACCGCAACAGGGTGGTCCCCAGCCCAGAACAGGATGCACTTCATCGTCGCCTCCGCCGGCACGCCGAGCTGAGCGGATCACCAGGTCGATCGTGGCGGCGCCGGGCGTTCTCACCTCGGTCATCGGCGCGAGAACGCTGGTATCGGCCGGCTCGGGCGCTCGCGGCGTTGCGGCCTCGGTGTCGGCCAGATAGTCCCCGTTGGCGCATCGCACGAAGAGGTCCTCGCCGACGTCGGCGAGCGCCATGAACTCGTGGTTGATGCCGCCCCCGATCGAACCGGGGTCCGCCTCGACGATCACGTACGTCGAGGCAGCACCGGTCGAAGACCCGCCGGTAAGCGTCGAACATCACCTGGTAGGAGGCCCGCATGCCGTCATCGTCGCGATCGAACGTGTAAGCGTCCTTCATCAGGAACTCCCGGACGCGCAGCAGCCCGTAACGGGGGCGTCGCTCGTCGCGGTACTTCCATTCGATCTGATAGACGTTCACCGGGAGGTCGCGGTAGGAGGGGAACTCCGCCTCGACCAGCGACGCAGCCACCTCCTCCTGCGTCGGGCCCAGCAGGAACTCCCGGTCGTGCCGGTCGGTGAGCCGAAACATCTCGTCCCCGTAGGCGTCCCAGCGCCCCGTCTTCCTTCCACGGATCGGCGGGCAGCATGATCGGCATGCGGATCTCCTGGGCGCCCGACGCGTCCATCTCCTCGCGCACGATCGCCTCGACGTTGCGCATCACGCGCAGGCCGAGCGGCATCGTCGTGTAGATCCCCGCGGCCACCTTGCGGAAGAACGCCCCGCGAAGCAGGAGGCGATGGGAGGCGACCTCGGCGTCGGCGGGGTCCTCGCGGAGCGTGCGGGCGAAGAGTTCGGAGGCCCGCATGCCGCAGAGGATAGCGGCGCCCGCAGCGATGTGACGCAGGGTCGTTGACGACGGCCGGCCGGCCCCACAATCGCCGTCATGCGGCGCACGGCGCCACCTGGGTCTGGCCCACGAGCTCAAGGAGCCCGGAGCCGCAGGCGCCTGACCCTTCGCACCGACCGGCAACGACCAGACGCCCCGGGCTCGAGCCCGGGGTTCGTTTCGCGTCCCGAGGGAGAAAGGCGAAGGCTGCAGACGGTGGACACGGCGCCCTGCATCAAACCCGACAGGAGACCTTCGCCTCGCTCGCGCGCGAATGGCCGTTCGTGCCGGTGTGGGCCGAACTTCTCGCGGACGTCTCCACTCCGGTGGGCCTGTACCCGCGCTGGCGGGCGTCGGGACCGGGCGTGCTGCTGGAGTCGGTGGAGCGCTCCGAGCGATGGGGGCGCTACTCCTTCGTGGCGGGCGATCCGGCGGCAGTCCTGGTCGCCGACGACTCCGGGGTGCATGTCCATGATCTGGCGCGCGAGGGGTTCCCCGATCGGCGGACCCGTCGCGACGATTGCCGCCGCGGGATGCGCTCAAGGCCGTGGCGCCGGCGCCTCCGCGCCCCGCGGGCCGAAGACTTCCGCCGCTCACCGGCGGGCTGATGGGCTACCTCGCCTACGAAGCGGCGACGCTGCTGGAGGGCACCCGGTCGCCGGCGCCGGGAGCCGCGCCTTGCCCGCCGATCGGCCTGCTCGTCGATCGACCGCGCCGTGGTGTTCGACCACTGGCGGCAGCGGCTGCTCCTCGTGGCCCACTGCCGCACGGTCGCTACGACGACGGCGTCGCGGCGCTCGAGGCGCTCGCCGACAAGGTCGCCTCGGCGTTGCCGCCGCCGCTGGCGACCGGATCCCCGGACGCCGGCGCGCCGGACGACGGCGGCGAACATGACCGATGACGACTATCGGGCGGCGGTCGCCTCCTTCAAGGAGCACATCCTGGCCGGCGACATCTTCCAGGGGGTGCCGTCCCGCCAGCGTGTCGTTCCCGGCATCCGCGCGGCGGCTTCCCGATCTACCGGCGCCTGCGCGTCACGAACCCCGCCCCGTACATGTTCTTCTTCCGGATGCTCGGCATGGAGCTCGCCGGGTCCTCGCCCGAGCCGCTGGTGCGGGTCGAAGGGCCGCCGCGTGTCGACGCGACCGATCGCGGGCACGCGGCCGCGCGGCCGGACCGAGGTGCGCGACCGCCTGATGGAGCACGAGCTGCTCGCCGACCCGAAGGAGCGCGCCGAGCACGCCATGCTCGTCGACCTCGCCCGCAACGACCTGGGCCGTGTGTGCCAGGCCGGCTCGGTCCGCCCGACGGAGCTGATGCAGGTGGAGCGCTTCACGAAGGTGATGCACATCGTGAGCACGGTCGAGGGTGACCTCCGCTACGACATGGAGCCGCTGGACGCCCTCGCGGTGACGTTCCCCGCGGGGACCGTGACCGGCGCCCCCAAGCGGAGGGCGATGGAATTCATCGCCGAGCACGAGCCCACGGCGCGCGGGGCCTACGCCGGGGCGGTCGGCTACCTCACGTTCGCGGGCGACCTCGACTTCTGCATCACGATCCGCACGGCGATGGTGGCGGACGGCATCGCCTCCGTGCAGGCAGGAGCCGGTGTGGTCGCCGACTCCGACCCGCAGACCGAGCTCGATGAGACCACGCGCAAGGCGGACGCGCTCCTGCCCGCCGTGCGTGCCCGCTACGCTCGATGCCGAGGAGGCAGCCCGATGATCCTCGTCGTCGACCACTACGACTCCTTCACCTACAACCTGGTGCAGTTGGTCGAGAGTCTCGGCCACGCCACCGAGGTCGTGAAGAGCGACGCTGAGCCGGCCGAGGCGCTGGTCGAATCGGGCGCCCGCCGCCGTCATCCTCTCGCCGGGCCCCGGCCGACCCGAGGCGGCGGGATGCTTCACCGCCTGCTGGAGCTCCTGCCCGCGCCACTCCCGTCCTGGGGGTGTGCCTGGGCCACCAGGCGATCGGCGTCGAGTACGGGGGGAGGTGGACCGTGCCGACCCGTCCACGGCAAGGCCTCGCTGGTGTTCCACGACGGCCAGGGCGTGCTCGAGGGCTCAGCGACCCGTTCGAGGCTGGCCGGTACCACTCCCTGGTCGTAATGCGCGACGACCTGCCCGACGGAGCTGAGCTCACGGCCTGGACACGAGGAGGGGCTCGTGATGGCGACCCAGCACCGCGAGTTGCCGCGGTTCGGCGTGCAGTTCCACCCTGAGAGCATCCTTACGCCGGAGGGACCCGCCCTGGTCGGCAACTTCCTGGCGCTGCTCTGAGTCAGGGCGCGGGGCACTTCGGCCCGTAGGCGAAGCTGGCCCGTGTTCGGCCCCACCTTGCACCCGGACTCGTCCACCGCGACGAACGCGCCGGCCGGGATCTTCTTCAACTGGTCCACGAAGGAGTAGGTCCAGTGATGGTCCACGGAGCCCTGGAAATACCAATCGCTGCCGTTGTCGGCGAGGATCAGGCCATAGCGCTTCATCGCCCTGAGCACGACCTGCACGTACGGACCGAAGTGCGAGATGTCGAACCCCGACCTCAGGCGGAACCGCGCCCCCATCGGCGGGCACCGGCCGTCCGAGGAGCCCGGCCTCGTGCCGTGCGGGCCAGACGAAGCGCGACGAGGTGCAATCCACCGTGAAACGGATCGCGTGGCCGATGGACCCCGCTTTCACCTCGTCCCAGCGCACGAGTCCCGGGAAGATCGGCAGGCCTGCCGCATCGGCGCTCGTCCATGTGGCGGGCCGCAGGGCATTGGATCCCAGGTGGAAGATGGCGCCGCTCCCGGCCTTGGGGTGTCCGCCGTTCCAGTCGGCGGCGAACAGCTCGTAGAGGGTGCAGGTGTTCTTGTTGATCATGAGGGCGTGACGGTCCGAACCGCCCTCGATCCGCGTCGCCGGCCCGAAGGGGTACGGCGCTTTGTCGCTCTCGCTCGCGTAGTGGAACCGGACGTGCACGGTGGGGTGGGCGTTGCTCACCACGTTGAACGGGATGCCGTAGTGCGGTGGGCCGAAGTCGGGATGCAGGTTGGTGGTGGCGGCATGCATCGCACGCTTCCACATGGCGCTCTTGGGGTTCACGGGCGTCCGCGAGACGTCCATGTTCCACACGTTGTCGGCGGGAAAGACGCGGCAGGTGCTGCCCGGCACGGGAGGGCGTGGGACCGACCCCACGGTCGCGCCGGTCGCCGGAGCCGCGGCGGCGATAGGAGCGCCACCGCCAACAGCCACAAGATCGCCCTCCCCCTCATAGCTGTTCCAGTATCGGCGCGGGCTGCGCCAAACGTTGAACGCCCTTCATACCCGACGCCGGCTCGGGCTCGGGCCGCTTCTGCGCGCGCCACCTTGCGGGCTTCCACCAACAGCGCGTCCACCAGCTCGTCCTCGGGAACCTTCGCCACGACCTCGCCCTGCCGCAGGATGAACCCCAGCCCGTTGCCCGAAGCGATGCCGACGTCCGCCTCGCGCGCCTCCCCCGGGCCGTTCACGACGCACCCCATGACCGCGACGCGCATGGGCACCGAGAACCGCTCGCGTTCGATGGCGGCGTTCACCCGGCGCGTGAGCTCCAGCACGTTCACCTCCGCGCGCCCGCACGACGGGCAGGCCACCAGGTCGAGGCCGCGCTTGCGAAGTCCCGACGATTGCAGGATCGCGTTCGCCGACCTTCACCTCCTCGACCGGATCGTCGGTGAGGGAGACGCGGATCGTGTCGCCGATACCCTCGGCCAGCAGGGCGCCGATGCCCACGGCGGACTTCACGCCTCCCAACGGCATGGGGCCGGCCTCCGTTACCCCGAGGTGCAGCGGGTAGTCACACGCCGAGGCCAGCTGTCGGTACGCCTCGATCATCACGCAGCGGGTTCGAGTGCTTCACGCTGATCTTGATGTCGAAGAAGTCCTCGTCCTCGAGGATGCGGGCCTCATCGAGCGCGGATTCCACGAGCGCCTCGGGCGTGGGGCGACCGTACTTCGCGAGCAGATCCTTCTCCAGCGAGCCCGCGTTGACGCCGATCCGGATCGGCACGCTGCGCGCCTTCGCCTCGCGTGCGATGAGGCGCACCTTGTCGTGGTACTTGATGTTGCCGGGATTGATCCGCAGCCCCTGGATGCCCGCCTCGAGGGCGGCCATCGCGTACTTCCACTGGAAGTGGATGTCGGCGACGACGGGAACGGTGGACTTCGCGGCGATCGCCTCCAGCGCCTCCGCGTCCTCCCGATGCGGGACCGCGACACGCACGATGTCGACGCCCGTCGCCACCAACGACGCGATCTGCTGCAGCGTCGCATTGATGTCGGCCGTCTTCGTCGTCGTCATCGACTGGATCGAAACCGGCGCGCCGCCTCCGATGGCGACGCCGCCGAGGTTGATCTCCCGGGCCTTCCTTCGCGGTGGGGTCATCGTGATCCCAGTCTACGAACACTCATCCGCCGAACACGTGGAAGGTGATGTTGCGGTCCTTCGGCTCGTCCATCTCGAAGAAGATCAGCCGTTGCCACGTCCCGAAGGCGGGCTCCCCGCCCACCACGGGGATCGCGTGCGAGGTCGCCGACAGCAGCATGGCTTTCACGTGCGCGTGACCGTTCAGTCGCTCGTCGGGATTGAGGTTCTGCGTGCGCACGGACATATCGTCGTGCTGGTAGTAGACGCCGTCGTGAGGCACGAGATCGGTGAGGTGGCGGCGGAAGTCGGCCATTGCACCGTCTTCCCATTCGTTGATCAGGAGCGCGCAGGTGGTATGCGCACAGAACGCGATCGCGGCGCCCTCGGTCACGCCCGAGTCCTTGATGGCCCTCCGCAGGTCGTCGGTGAGGTCGAGGAACTCATAGCGCCCCGGCGCCTGAACCGTGACAGTGGTCGTTTTCACGCATCCCTCCTGTTCTTGGCCGCGGTCGCGACCGGTAGATCGAACGTGAACACGCTCCCCTTGCCGAGCTCGCTCCGCGCCTCGAGGTGCCCTCCGTGGGCCTCGACCACCGAGCGCGCGATCGCGAGGCCGATCCCGGTCCCACCGTCGTCACGGGAGCGAGCCGTATCCACCCGGTAGAACCGCTCGAACAGCCGGGGCAGGTGCTCGGCCGAGATGCCGACGCCCGTGTCCGCCACGGTGATCTCGACCGAGCCATTATGCCGTTGCGCGGAGACCGTCACCGCGCCGCCGCTCGGCGTGAACCGAACCGCGTTGTCCACGAGGTTGAACAGCACCTGATGGACGCGTTCACGGTCGGCATCGACATCCGGGAGATCCTCGGGAAGCTCATCGCTCACTCGCACACCGCGGTCGGATCGTGCGACATCGATCTCGGACATCACCTGGGACACCACCGGGGCGAGCGGCATCTCGCGCCGCTGCAGGGGCACCTCTCCCGACTCAAGACGCGACAGATCGAGCAGCTGCTCCACGAGCCGGCCGAGGCGCTCCGACTGGGTCAGCATCACCTGCAGCGTGTCCGGGTCGGGCCGCTCCACCCCGTCCAGCAGGTTCTCCAGGTGCGCGCGGATCGCCGTGATGGGGGTCTTCAGCTCGTGGGACACGTTGGCCACGAGGTCGCGACGGGAGCGCTCGAGGTTCTCGAGTTCGGCGCTCATCCGATTGAAGGCGGTCGCGAGCTGGCCCACCTCGTCGCGGCTGCGCGTGTGCACCCGCTGGCTGTAGTCGCCGGTCTCCATCTGCTTCGCGGCGTCGGCCATGTCGCGCAACGGCTGGGTCATCCCACGCGCGAGCCACCTCGCCATCAGCAACGCGATCAACGACGCCAGCGTCCCCGCCAGCACGAACTGCCACCAGAACTCGCCGAGGAACCGAAACGTCTCGGCGACCCGCGCGATCACGGCCGTGCTCTGAACGGGCTCCACGGCGTAGACGACATAGTCGACCTCACCCCCGTTCACCACCGGGACCACGGCGTACTCGAGGCGCGTCGTGGTGCCCACGTGCACGCGACCGTCGGTGAACGTCGGCATCCCCTTGGGAGGAGGCGCGGAATCCAGAAGCACCCCGGTGATCGTTTCGCGCACGACGGTGGTGCCGGGGGGGACCGGACTCGGGTTGGGGGTGTCGTTCGCCTGCTCGCGGGCGATCCTCAGCAGGGTCAGGCGCCGCGTGTCCTGAGACGATCCGCGCAGTCCGTAGCCCAAGATCAGGAAGATCAGGATGACGGTCATCCCCACCGCGAACACGATGGTGAACCCCAGCTTCCCCCGGATCGTGGGGAGCTTCTCGAGCGGACGCGTGTTCACGAGGATTCCTGGAAGGCGTACCCCACGCCGTGGACCGTCCGGATGAACCGCGGCTCATTGCCGTCTTCGCCGAGCTTGCGCCGGATCCGGGCGACGTGAGAGTCGACGACGCGGCCGCCCGCATAGTCCCGGTAGCCCCAAACGCGATCCATGAGCTGCTCGCGCGACAGCACCACGCCGGGGTCCCGCGCCAACGTGAGGAGGATCTCGAACTCCAGGGGAGTCAGCGCGATCTCCTCGCCGTCCACGCTCACCCGCCTGCGGGACGGATCGATGTCGAGATCGCCCCGGTCGAGCGGGGCGTCGTGCTGCGGGGCTCGCATCCGGTCGATGCGACGCAGGATCGCCTTCACGCGAGACGCGAGCTCGCGCAAGCTGAACGGCTTCGTGAGGTAGTCGTCGGCGCCCACTGCGAAGCCGGCCACCTTGTCGGCCTCCTCGGTCTTCGCCGTGAGCATGAGGACCGGGGTCCAGCCGTCGCGCTGGATGGCCTTGCAGACCTCGAGCCCGTCCATGCCCGGAAGCATGAGATCCAGCACGACCAGATCGGGATGGTGCTGGCGATGTAGATCGATCGCCTGAGGCCCGTCGTAGGCCACGACCACGCGATAGCCCTCGTTCTCCAATCGGGCACGTACAGCTTCGGCGATCGACTCCTCGTCGTCGACGACCAGCACGGTCTGTTCGCTCATGTCGTGCATCGTATCCGCAGCGTGTTGCGCCCGAACCGGAGGGGTGTTGAGAACTTGTGGCGACGATCCCGCCTCTGACCAGCCAAAACGACCCGATCAGGGGGCGGGGATGGGCTTCGCGAGGTCCAGGAACATCGTAGCCGCCACGAAGACGATGAAGAAGCCCATCACCACGGCGGACACCGGGATCAGCTTGCGCATGTCGATCGCCTTGCCGCGGACCTTCTCGATCAACAGCACGAACAGGTGGCCTCCGTCGAACGGCGGCAGCGGGACGAGGTTGATCAGGCCGATGAACACGGTGATGAACGCGAACCCCAGGAGTACCCCGCCCCAATCCCCCGAGCTCGACGTCGCGCCGACCTGCTGGCCGATCCCGATGACGCTTGCGGGATCGGCGTCGGTCCGTTTGGCGTTCGTGAACAGCAGGCTGAACAGACGCCCCACCCCCTGGGGTCCGAAGACATGCCCGATCTCACGGAACGATTCGGCGATCGACCACCCCACGAGCTGCACGCCGACGACCACGGACTTGACCGGGCCGACGTGCTCATACCCCAGCACGATCCCGATGCGGCCGATCCTCTGGTCCGACCCGGGGATCTTCGCGAGCCTCGGCACGAGGCTGACCGTGAAATCGTGGGCCCCTCGCTCGATCGTGAACGCGAGCGGCTGCCCCGGATCGTCCTTGGCCGCCCTCGTCGTGATGGTACGCAGCTGGGCCTCGGTGGGGTTCGCGACGTTGCCCACCTTCACGACCTTGTCGCCAGGCAGGAGGCCCGCCGCCCTTGCGGCCGATGCGGAGCCGGCTACCGTGGCGTCCACCGAGCCGACCACCGGCACCGTGCTGCGAGGATTCCCGTAGAAGAACACCACCACGGCGAACATGGCCGCGGCCATGACGAAGTGACTCCCCGGTCCGGCGAAGATCGTGATGGCGCGCTGCCACATGGGCTTCGCCCCATACGTGCGCGGCAGATCCACCGGGTCCACCGGCTCGTACGGGTTCATGCCGGCGATCTTCACGTAGCCGCCCAGCGGGAGACCCTTCACGCCGTACTCGAGCTCGCCTCGGCGACGCGACCATAGGCGGGGGCCGAAGCCGATGAAGTACTCCGTCACCTTCATCCCGTAGCGCCTGGCGGCGAGGAAGTGACTCAACTCGTGCACTGAGATCACGATCGTGATGAAGGGTAGGAAGATGAGGAGGCCGAGCGCGAGGTTCATGCGGGCGCTACCGTTCCTCGATGATCTCGGCCGCGCGGGCGCGCGCCCACGTGTCCGCTCGGTCGATGTTGACGACCGACACCACTTGACCCGGATCGTGTTCGTCCACCACGGTCTGCACGAGCTCCACGATCCGTGTGAGTGGGATCTTCCCTTCCAGGAACGCCATCACGGCGACCTCGTTCGCGGCGTTCATCACGGCGGGGAACGTGAGCCCGAGACCACCCACGCGGTAGGCGAGGTCCACCGCGGGGAATGCCTCCCGGTCCACAGGCTCGAAGGTGAGCGATCGCTCAGTGAGGGGCACGGGCCCCACTCCGGTCGGCAGTCGCTCCGGCCACGCGAGCGCCAGTTGGATCGGCAGGCGCATGTCCGGCGTCGCCATCTCCGCCCGCAGGCTGCCGTCGCGGAACTCGGCCATCGCGTGGACGACCCCTTCGGGATGGATCAGCACATGGATCTGGGAGTACTCGAGGTTGAACAGGTAGTGCGCCTCGATGACCTCGAGCCCCTTGTTCATGAGCGTCGCCGAGTCGATGGTGATCTTCGGTCCCATGCTCCAGACCGGATGCTGCAGCGCCTCCTTCACCGACGCCCGTGCGAGCTCGCTGCGCGCCCATCCGCGGAACGGGCCCCCCGAGCCCGTCAGCACGACCCGCTTGAGGTCCTCGCGCCGCTCGCCCCGCATCGCCATGGCGAGCGCTGCGTGCTCGGAGTCCACGGGCAACAGACGCTCCGGCTCGCCCTTGATGAGGTCCGTGACCAGCTCGCCGCCGACGACGAGGCTCTCCTTGTTCGCGAGCGCAAGGGTCTTGCCCGTCTGCAACGCCGCAAGGGTTGGTCCGAGGCCGGCCGATCCGACCAGCGCGTTGAGCACCATGTCGGTCTCGGATTCGCGGGCAAGGGTCTCGGTGGCCTCGGGCCCGACGATGAGCTCCACACCGCGGATCTGGCCGAGCTTCGTCTCGATGTCGTGCGCGGCATCCTCGTCGGCGATCGCCACGATCGGCGGCAGGAACTCCCGGATCTGCCCGACCAGTAGGTCTACGTTGGCGCCCGCCGCTGACAATCCCACCACCTTGAACCGGTCGGGATTGCGGCGCACGACATCCAGCGCCTGCGTGCCGATCGACCCCGTCGATCCGAGGATGGTCAGCGCCTTCATCCCTCAAGGGTACCCCGTGGGTGGGCTTAGGCGTGGATGCCCGCGTCAGCCCAGGACGATGCGGAAGAACAGGAACGCAGCCGGGGCCACGAACAACAGCGAGTCTATCCGGTCCAGCACGCCGCCGTGGCCCGGCAGGACGCTGCCCATGTCCTTGAGTCCCATGTCCCGTTTCACGAGCGACTCGGCCAGATCGCCGAACGTCGCCGCCACGGCGATGACGAGGCCGAGGAAGAGCGATTGGATCCGCATATTCTCGAACGGCGTCACGAACGACGTCACGAGCGCCACCGACACGACCACGGTCACGAGCGTGGCGATGATGAGTCCTTCGAGGGACTTCTTCGGGCTCACGGTGGGTGCCAGGGGCCTCTGGAAGAACTGCCCGCCCATGATGGAGCCTCCGAGGAAGGCCGCGGTGTCGAAGACGAACGTCAGCCCGATCACGGCGACCACGAGCGACCGGCCGTCCCTCGTCTGCAACATGACGAGCACGTAGCTGGCGAGCAACGGGATCCAGGCGATGTTGACGAGAGTGAGGCCGATGTTGACGACGGTGTCCTGACGATGAGCCGCGGGGACCGCCATGAACCATAGGAACGTCGCCGCGGTGCCGAGCGCGAACATCGCCAGGACTGCCGGCTCCCCGTGGTAGTAGGCCCCCCCCATGATGAGCGCTCCGGTGATCAACCCGACCGCGGTGGCAGGTTGCTTGCGGTGTTTGGCCATCACTCCGAACAGCTCGCCCTGTGCGTACAGGACCAGGAGGGTGGCGAGCACCGCGAAGACCGCACGGCCGATCAGGAGCGTGCCGACCGCCAGTCCCGCCAGCACCACCCCGGTGAGGAACGCCGCGGGCACGTCTCGTTCGGCATCGGGTCGGCGGGAATCGAGATCCGCCCCTACTTCGACCGAGGCCGGCTCCTGCCAGCTGGGGCCACCGAGTCCCTCGCCCCCGACGGTGACGGGGCGTTGGGAGCCCGTGTCCTCCAGGTCGGACAGGATGTCGCGCTCCACGACGTACGCGCCGCCCTCGGCGCCGAGCTCGGCGCCCGCGGGCGGGATCTCCTCCACCACTGCCTCGTCGTCCTCGTCGCGGATCGAACCGGCGAAGTGCTCGGCCGCCGCCTCCAGGTCCGCCTCGGAGGGAGCGCGGACCGGTTCGGAGACCGATCGGTCCTCGGGCTCCAGGCCGGTGGCGGGCTTGGAGCCCTCCTCCTCGGCGAACAGATCCGTCTGATCCACCTCCGCAGGAGGCCCCTCGCTGGGCACCTCGATCACCTCGGGCTCGTCGAGGCCCTCGATGGAATCGATCACGCTGGTGTCGTACCAGCTTTCGTCCTCTTCCTCGGTGTCGAGGATGGACTCCTGGGTGCGCGCCGGCTCCTCAGGGGGGCCGGTCGGTGAGGAGGGATCGCTCGCGCGCACCGCGACGTGCTCCTCGCTGGGCACCTCGCGTGTGGCGGGGGGGGAGGTTCGTCCCAGTCGACGTCCTTGATGGGAGCGAAGAACTTGTCGAGGTCCTCGAACAGGTCGTCGCCGTTGTGCGTGTCGTCCGCCACTAGACCTCCATGAGCTCCTGTTCCTTGTGAGCCTGGATCTCGTCGATCTCGCCCACGAACCGATCCGTCAGCTTCTGGAGCTCTTTCTCCCCCCGGATCAGGTCATCTTCGGAGATGTCGCCCGCACGCTCAAGCTTCTCCATCCCCTCCTTCGAGTGGCGCCGCACGTTGCGCACCGCCACCCGGCCCTCCTCGGCGCGCGTGTGCACCTGTTTCACGAGGTCCCTGCGCCGCTCTTCGGTGAGCGGCGGGAACGCGAGCCGGATCACCTGGCCGTCGTTGGACGGGGTGATGCCCAGATCGCTCGACTGGATCGCCTTCTCGATGAGGCCGAGGGCGTTCTTGTCGAAGGGCGTGATGGCCAGCAGGCGCGGCTCGGGGACGTTGATGGACGCGAGCTGGTTCAGCGGCACCGGCGCCCCGTAGTACTCCACGGTGACGCGGTGCAGCACCGCCGGGGCGGCGCGTCCTGTCCGCACGCCCGCGAGTTCCTCTTTGAGGTGGGTGACCGCCTGCTCCATCTTGTGAGAGGCGTCCTTGAGGCTCGAATCGATGCTCAACACTGCTCCTTGTCGCCGACGAGCCTAGTGGACGAGCGTCCCGATGGGGTCACCGTTCACGACGCGCCGGATATTCCCGTCCTCGCGGAGATCGAACACGATGATCGGGAGCTTGTTCTCCATGCATAGGGATACCGCGGTGGCGTCCATCACCTGATAGCCCTCCTTCAAGACGTCCACGTACTGGATGGTCTCGAAGCGCGTGGCGTCGGGAACGAGGTTCGGGTCGGCGGTGTAGACACCATCCACCTTCGTCCCCTTCAGCAACGCGTCCGATCCCATCTCGAGCGCCCGCTGGGCCGCGCACGTGTCGGTGGAGAAGAACGGCACCCCCAGTCCCGCCGCGAAGATCACGACCCGGCCCTTCTCGAGGTGCCGGCGGGCCCGCAAGGGCATGAACGGCTCCGCGAGCTGCGTCATGGCGATGGCGGTCTGCACGCGCGTCGTGACATGGATCTTCTCCAGGGCGTCCTGCAGCGCCAGGGCGTTCATCACCGTCGCGAGCATGCCCATGTAGTCCGCGCGGTTGCGTTCGATATCGGGAGCCTGGCGACCGCGCCAGATGTTCCCACCTCCCACGACCACGGACGTCTGCACGCCGAGGTCCACGATCTCGGCGAGCTGGCGTGCCACGAGCCCCGTGGCCTCGGTGTTGATGCCGTACTCGGCGGTGGCGGGGGCGAACGCCTCGCCCGAGAGCTTCAGCAGGATCCGCTGGTAGCGGGCCCGCAGGGTTCCCGGCTCGGTCCCAGAAGCCCGCTCGCTGGTCTGGTTGCTCCCCTCCACGGCTGCACCTTACGACTCGGGAGCCTCGGACGCGCTCGTCTCGTCGGCGGCCTCCCCGAGCTTGAAGCGGGCGAACCGACGAACGACGATCTTCTCCTTGAGCTGGGCGGCGACCTCGTCCAACAATCCCTGGATCGTCTTCGACTCGTCCTTGACGAACGGCTGATCCAGCAGGACGAGGCCCCTCAGGTGGGCCCTCAACTTGTTCTCGACGATCATGGCCACGATGTCCTGGGGCTTCCCGGTCTCACTGGCCTGCACCTCGAAGATGCCGCGGACGCGGTCGATCTCCGACTGCGGCACGTCGTCTCGGCTGAGGTAACGCGGCGCGGACGGGCTCGCGATATGCAGAGCGATGTCCTTCACGAGCGACTTGAACTCCTCAGTGTTCGCCACGAAGTCCGTCTCGCAGTTCACCTCGACGAGGGCACCGACGGTGTTGTTGAAGTGGATGTAGCTGTCCACGCGGCCCTGGTTCGCCGTGCGCGATGCGCGCTTTTCCACCCCGGCAAGGCCCTTGCGCCGCAAGAGCTCCATCGCCGCGTCGAAGTCACCGTCGGTCTCCGCGAGTGCGGTCTTGCAATCCATCATGCCCGGCCCCGGTCGCGTCCCGGAGCGCTTTGACCTGCTGCGCACTGACCCCGCTCACCGAGCAGCATCCTGGGAGGCGTGTGCCTCCTGCGGCTCCGGTGCTGCCTCGCCGGTATCCGCCTGCGCCTCGGGCAGGTCCGGCTCGAACACGGTGGTGGCGGCGATCTCGGCTGCGACCTCGGCCGTGGGCGTGTCGTCGACGGCGGCCGGCGCCGGCGTCGACTTCACGGAGGGCGCCTTGGGAGCCCGGTCCACGATCCGCTCGACGGCGTCGTCCTTCGCCATCCCGTACCCCTCCGCGAGCGCGTCGGCAACGACGCGCGTGACGAGGTTCACGGCACGGATCGCGTCGTCGTTGCCGGGGATCACGTAGTCGACCTCATCGGGGTCGCAGTTCGTATCGACGATCGCGATGACGGGGATGCCCAGCTTGCGGGCTTCGTTGACCGCGATGTGCTCCTTCTTCGTGTCGACGACGAAGACGGCGTCGGGCAGTCGCTCGAGGTCCTGGATGCCTCCGAGGTTGCGCTCGAGCTTGTCGCGCTCGTGACGCAGACGGATCGCCTCCTTCTTCGGGAGGTAGTCCATCGCGCCCGAACGCTCCATCTCGCGCAGCTCGCGTAGACGGACAAGACGCTTGGAGATGGTGGTGAAGTTCGTGAGCATCCCACCCAGCCAACGGTGGTTCACGAACGGCATGCCGACGCGCACGGCCTGCTCGGCGACGACCTCCTGCGCCTGCTTCTTCGTCCCGATGAACAGGACGATGCCGCGACGGCGGCCGAGCCCCAGAACGAACTCGTGGGTCTCCTCGATCCCCGACAGCGACTTCTCGAGGTCGATGATGTAGATCCCCGAACGCTCCCCGTAGAGGAAGCGTTGCATCTTCGGGTTCCACCGTCGTGTCTGGTGGCCGAAGTGCACGCCCGCCTCGAGAAGCTCACGCCTGGTCACGACCGGCATGGAGTGGCTCCTTCCTCGGTTGATGATCCTCCGCCCGGATCATCCCGTCACCGGCCCGGCCTCGCGGCGCGGGACCCCGGCGATGCGGTCCTCGGACGTGTGAGCTCGACGCAGCTGCGCCGGCGCAGGGAGTTTAGCAAGCTCGGAGCGCGTCAGGCCCGGGGCCCTCACTTGCGCCGGGAGCCGCGTTGCCGAGGCTCTGGCGCCGCGGGAACCTCGTCCGTGACCGAGAGGTAACGGAACGCGAACGTCGCGATGAACGTCACCTGGAGCAGGCTCACGACCAGGACGAACGCCCAAGCGCCCGCGGTGGGGTTCACGCCGATGTGGTCCGGACGGCCCGTCGCGAGTAGCACGACCACGCACACAACCACGTAGAGCGCGGCCAGCGTGAGGTTGCCGGCGCCGGGCATGCGTCCCGCCCGCATCGAGCGGGACAACGACTCGGGCATGCTTCGGCCCTCCGCCGCGGCCATCACCGGTGCGAAGACGAACAGGTAGACGGTGGCGACGAGGGTCCCCACCTGCAAGAGCAGCCCGATCCCGCTGCCGAGGAACGCCAGCAAGATGCTCGCGAGCGTGATGATCGCCATGCTCAGGATCCCCACCGCCAGGGTCGTAGGGATCACCCGGAGGGCTCTGGGCAGGGCCTTGGTCGTCACATGGCCCTCGTCGAGGACCTGCACGATCGAAGTGATGAGCAACGCCATGACCACGGCGCGCAAGACGACGAACGCGAGCAGCAGCGCGAGCCCTGTCTGCTGCCCGTAGATGCCGGTGGCGATGCTCTCGTCGAACGCCGTGCCGATCGGCGGGAGCGCCAGTGCGCTCGCGAACAGGGTGAACGGTCCCTGGAATCCGAGGGCCACCGCCGCCAACCACTCCGCGAGCAGCAGGATGGGGATCGCCAGCAGGAGCCCGGGGGAGGACACCACCGCCACGAACCCACGAGCGAAGGAGCTGGTGATGCGGGGCATCGAGGTCGCGCCGGGGACCCTCGGCGCGAAGAGACCGTCGAGTAGGCCGCGTCGCTGCGGGGCCGCGTCCTTGGCGCCGTTCGTCGACGGAGCGCGGAAGCTTCCCGCCGACCGCCTCGGCTCCCGGTTGCTCACGGGCTCTCACCGTCCTCGATGGGATCGGATGCGGCGTCGTCGTCGAAGATGAACGCCGGGCCCATGCGGCGGCTCAACAGCCGCCCGCCGACCAGGGCCAGCACGAACAGCGGGATGGCCGCGGCAGCGAAGTTGACCGCGTTGGTGCCCGCGTCGAACACGGTGGGCGACGCAACGTCGATGAGCGCGCCGGCGTCGTCGTGCCGGTAGGCGACCAGGCCGGCCCCGTGACCGCCCTTCACGGCGACGATGAGATCGGCGGTCGGGGCGAATCCGCGGAGCAGTCCATCGGAGGCCCCGCTCTCCCAGACGAGGTGACCGGATCCGACATCGATGGCCGCCAGGTTGCCGGCGTTCGTGCCGACCAGGACGTGGCCTCCCGCCACGACAGGCGGTGCGCCGAAGCTCGGCTGATTCAGCGCGAAGTCCCAGACGCGGGCGCCGTCCGCGGTGCTGAACCGGTAGAGCTGACCCACGATGTCGAGGACGAAGACACCATCGCCGGCCACGGCGAGACCTCCGGTAGGCAGGACCGGGGCATTGATCCGGGACGTCCAGCGCTCGGCGCCGTCGCTGAGGCCGAGCGCCCGTACGTTGCCGTCGGAGAAGACCACGTAGACGACCTCGCCCGAAACGACCGCACCGGCGGCGAGCGCGCCCACCGGCTCGCCGTCGTAGCGCCACGCCACCGAACCGTCGGACACCTTCATCCCGACCACGGCCGGCGCCACGGTCCGGGTCCCCTGGGTCGTCACGACGACGATGTCGCCCGAGACGGCGACCGCCGTCGCGACCTGCCCGCCGGCCGGCTCCGTCCACCGCAACTTCCCGGTCACGAGGTCGACCGCGAACACGGTGCCGCCCGAGTCCGCGACGTAGGCGGTGTCGCCCGACACCGTCACCCCGGTCCGGATCGGTCGGACGGTCGCGCCCGCAGCGAGCGCCACCGGATCCCACAATCGCCGGCGGGTAGCCAGGTCGACGGCGACCATCTGGGAGATGCCCGGGGGCCCGGCGGAGGCAGCCGAGGGGCTCGGCGCGCTCGAGCCGCTCGGCGAAGACGAGGCGGTCGGCGTTTGGTCGCCCCACCCTTGCGTGTAGACGATCGCCGTCTTGCCGTTCACGGCCGCGAACGCCGAGGAGACCGACGGACCGAACACGCGCCTCAGCTCGAACGACTGGGAGCCGGTACCGAGGTCGACGCCGATCACCTGATCGGGACCGACACCCACGGCGGTGTCGGCGCTCGGATCGATCACCGGCGCGGACAGCCCGAACTGACGGTCGGGCCCCCCCGGCGCCACGGGCAAGGCCCATGCCTGACGGTACGGAGGCGGGGCCGCGTCGGCGACGGCACCCGCGTGGGTCGCATCCCCTTGGAACTGAGTCCACCCCGACGAGCTCTGGATCCCCGACGCGGAGGCGGGCCCCATCACCGCCATCAGACACAGCGCGACCCCGACGAGGATCGTGGGAGCGCGGCGGGTGTCCAAGGCCGCGTCATTCTAGGGGCCCCGCGTCCCGTCCGGCTTCTTGGGCTTCCGTTGCGATCACGCCGCGCCGGTGAGCGGCGCGAGGCGGATCATCGTGGTGAGGTCGAGCGGCAGGAGGTAGTCCAGGGGATCCACGTAGGCGCCATCGAGCTTCACGCCCATGTGCAAGCTGTCAACGGTGTCCCCGGGATGGCCGTATCCGGACCGAGCGACGGGCTCGCCCCGGGTCACGACGTCTCCCTCGTGCACGAGCAGGGCGCTCAGCCACGAATACGTCGATGACACGCCGCCTCCGTGGTCGATCGTGAGGAACAGGTAGCCGGCGACCCTCCCCGCGAAGGTGACGGTCCCAGGTGCCGGCGCCACGACCACCGTTCCCGCCGGCGCCCCGATGTCGATGCCCCGATGGCCCGAGCCATACGGATCCGCCGGCGGGTCGTAGCCCCGGACGATGGGCCCGTCGATGGGCCAGGTCCATTCCCCCGCCGCACGCGCCGCGGGCTGTGCGACGCCGATCAGGCCCGCGGACACCAGGGATCCGATCGCGACGAACCGCAACACTCGCATCGTAGTTCGCATGGGCCGGACGCTAGTCGTGCAGGGCTGCCCGTACCGTGACCGCGGTCACGCCTCGAGCGAGATCGCGGACGCTCAGTCGTATTCGGAGAGCTGACCGCGCAGGCTGCCGACGGCCTTCGTGTGGATCTGGCAGACGCGCGACTCGGTGACGCCCAGGATCTCGCCGATCTCGGCAAGGGTGAGCCCCTCGAAGTAGTAGAGCGTGACGACGATCTTCTCGCGCTCGGACAGGGAGTTGACGGCGGCCGCGAGCAATCCACGCGTCTCCTGCGACTCGACGCCCAGGGTGGGATCGACGCCCTTGTCGGCGAGCGTGTCGATGAGCGACACCTGCTCGCCGCGATCCGTCCCGACCGACACCAGTTCGTCGAGCGCCAGGACGGAAACGAACGAGATCTGCGACACGACGTCGTGCAGCTCCCGCAGCGAGATCCCCAGGCGCTCGGCCATCTCCTTCTCGGTGGGCTGGCGCTTGAGCATCGCCTCGAGGTCCGTGTGCGCCTTCTCGATCTCGCGGGCCTTGAATCGCACGGAGCGTGGCACCCAGTCCATCGCCCGCAGCTCGTCGATGATGGCACCCTTGATCCGCGGGATCGCGTAGGTCTCGAACTTGTTCCCGCGGCCGGGCTCGAACTTCGTCAGGGCGTCGATGAGGCCGAACATCCCGTAGCTCACGAGGTCCGCCTGCTCGACGCTGGCCGGCAGGCCGGTTGCGACGCGGGACGCCACGTACTTCACGAGCGGCGCGTAATGCAGGATGAGCTTCTCGCGGGCGTCGATCGCCCCCGTGCTCTTGAACCCGTGCCAGTGAGCCCCGAGCTCATCGTCCACGTGCGGCGGGACCGTGATCGTGCGATCGACCACCACCCCTGGCTTCGTCTTCGTCGCCGTCCTGCCCCCGGAGGCGGCGGCGGCTTTCGGCGAGGGCTTCCTCACCGCTCGCGAGGCCGGCTTCGCGGCCCCGGGTGCCTTCTTCGGCGACGCCACGTCAGGCCCTCGGATGCGCTTGGTCGTAGGCCTCGAAGAGCCGCGAGCGGGAGACATGGGTATAGCGTTGCGTGGTGGCAACGCTGGCATGCCCCAAGAGCTCCTGGACCGCCCGGATGTCGGCTCCTCCTTCCAACAGATGGGTCGCGAACGAATGCCGCAGGGTGTGGGGGGTGACCCGACGCCCCATCAGCAGGGTACCTGCATATCGTTCCACCATCGTACGGATGTCCCGGCTGCTGAAGGGCTTCTTCTTCCGGTTGAAGAAAAGCTGCGCCGAGCCGTCGGAGCCGAGCAACGCCCGTCCGCCCCCCAGATAGGCCGTGAGGGCATCGAGGGCATAGTCGGACATCGGCACCTCGCGCTCCTTGTCCCCCTTGCCGCGCACGAGCACCCGGCCGCGGTCGAGATCGATCCGATCCAGCGTCAGCGAGGCAACCTCCCCCACCCGCAGACCCGATCCGTACATCAGCTCCAGGACGGCGCGATCGCGCAGCGCCACGGCCACTTCCAGTTCGGATCCAGCCTCCGAGGTCGCTCGAGGCCCCGACTCGGGCGCCTCCGACAGGGCCGCAGCTTCGGCCGGACGCAACACCGTCGGCAGTCGGCTCACGACCTTCGGGCGGCCGAGCAAGAGGGCTGGGTTCTCGAGCAGGCGGTCCTCGGCGACTGCCCAGCGATAGAAGGTGTGGATGGCGCCCACGCGCCGAGCTATCGAGGCTCGCGCATAGCCGAGCGTGTGTTGCTGGGCGAGGAATCTGCGCAGCATCGGGTACGTCGCGTCACCGAGCCCGCAGTGGCTACGGTGCAGGAAGATCGCCAGCTGCCGCACGTCACGCCGATAGGCATCGACGGTGTTGGCGGACAGGCGGCGCTCGTTCGTCAGATGCTCGGCGAACGCCTCCATCAAGGCGACGTCGGGCGCAGGGAGGGCATCGATCACTGTCCCCCTGTCTATCAGCGCGGGCGGTGCCGTTCAAGGATGGCTCACGAACCGGAGGCGCTCTCATCCCCGTCCGCGGCGCCGGCAAGCGTCCGTTCGTACCGGCCGCCGCTTGCGCGGACGAGGCCTCGCAGCTCGAGGCCGAGGAGCGCCGTGAGGGCTTGAGGGATCGCGAGGTCGGCGCGGCGGGCCACGGCATCGGGCAGCGCCGGCGACGTGAGCGCCTGATAGGCGCGCCGTTCGTGCTCCGGAAGCTCGGGCGGCGGCTGCTGGGCCATGCGGGCCGCGACCCCGAGGTCGGCAAGGAGGTCGTCGGCGTTCCGGATCATGGTGGCGCCCTCACGGATCATCTCCAGCGGCGTCTCCGACAGAGGGCTCACCACCGGTCCCGGGACCGCGTACACGTCCCGGCCCAGGTCCAGTGCGTGGTCCACGGAGATACGCGAGCCGCTCTTGCGAGCGCCTTCCACCACGACGAGCGCGGCCGCCAGGGCGGCCACGATGCGGTTCCGGCTGGGGAAGTGGTGCGGCGAGGCGGACATCCCCGGCGGATACTCGCTCACGACCGTGCCGCTTCGGGCGATGTGCTGGAGCAGGCCGCGACTGGATGAGGGGTAGGCAACGTCGATCCCCGAACCGAGCACCGCCACGGTGGGCCCCGGCGCCGCCAGCGCGCCTCGATGCGAGGCGGCATCGATCCCCGAAGCCGCGCCGCTGACGACCACCACCCCCGCTCCCGCCAGGCGCCGGCCGATGTCGTGGGCGACGTCGCGACCGAGCGCCGAGCACGTCCGCGCGCCCACCACCGCGACACGCAACGCGCCGGATCGCAGCGGCCGGCCCCGGACGAACAGCCAGGCGGGTGGGTCGTGTAGCAGGTCCCCCAGCTCGGCCGGGAATCCGGGGTCGCCGAACGCGAGGAACCGGGCGCCGCACGCCTCGCTCGCCCGCAGGACATCGTCGGGGTCCCCGCGATCGATCCAGGACCGATCCAGGTCGCTCCCCGCGTCCCCTCGCCGCACGGCTTCCACGCACCCGCCGGCGGTCCCGACACGCCACGCGAGTCGATGAAGGGAGCGTGGCGTCATCCCGCGGAGACAGGCGAGTCGTATGAGGTCCCGGCGCCCGTCCGTCCCGCGGGCGAAGCCCGACGGCCACCCTGCTTCATCCGGCACGTGCCACCTCGTCCCCCTCATCGAACCCGGTGCGGTAGGAGAGCGCCTCCGCGACGTGTGGGATGGCGACGAGATCCTCGCCGGCGAGGTCCGCGACCGTGCGAGCCACGCGAAGGGTTCGGTCGAACCCCCGGCCGGTGAGCGCCAACGACTCCACAGCGCGGGCGAGGAGTCGCTCCGCGCCGGGTTCCAGCCGGGCCTCACGCCGCACCGTGGGCCCCGGCAGATGGGCGTTGCACCGAACCCCGATCGACGCGTACCGGCGCCGCTGCCGCTCACGTGCCTCATGCACGCGCACACGCACGACCTGTGAGGATTCGCCCGGCTGCGACCCGAGCAGCTCCTCCTTCGTGAGGCGCGGCACGCGCAGACGCAGATCGATGCGGTCGAGCAGGGGCCCGGACAGCTTCTGGCGATATTGCAGGATCCGATGCCCGGGACAGTGGCAATGCCGAAGCGAGTCTCCGTCGAACCCGCACGGGCAGGGGTTCGCGGCCGCGACGAGGGTGAACCGCGACGGGAACTCGACCGAACCCGCGGCGCGCGTCACGACGACCCGCCCGTCCTCCAGGGGTTGGCGAAGGGCTTCGATCGCATCGCGACGGAACTCCGTGAGCTCGTCGAGGAAGAGCACGCCGTGCGTGGCGAGGCTGACCTCACCGGGGCGGAGCGACGTGCAGCCGCCGCCGAGAAGCCCGGCGGTGGAGATGGAGTGATGGGGTGCGCGGAACGGGCGGCTGCGCAGGAGCCCCTCACCGCTCAGCAGACCCTGCCACGGAGTGCAGCTGGCTGGCCTCCAGCGCCTCCTCCCGCGTGAGCCCGGGCAGGATCGTCGCCAAGCGGCGCGCGAGCATGGTCTTGCCGGCGCCCGGGCGACCCCACCATCAACAGGTTATGGCCGCCGGCCGCCGCGACCTCGATGGCGCGACGCGCTTGGATGCTGCCCGCGGACGTCCGCGAGATCCACCGACCACGCCGGGCGCGCGCCGACGGCACCGGGGCTTCCACCTGCGGCGGGCGTCCACGTCCCGCTGAGGTACCCGCCACGTCGTCCAACCGCGTGCCGCCGGGACCACCCGCAGGCCCTCGATCTGCGCGGCCTCGAACGCGTTCGTCGCGGGCACCACGACGCCGTCCAGCCCGCCCGGCCGCGGCGATGGCGACCGACAGGATGCCCGGGTGGGGAGCACGTCGCCCTTGAGCGAGAGCTCTCCCGCGAACGCGAGACGCCCGACGGCGCGCTCGGGCACCTGGGCCGTGGCGACCAGCACGGCGACCGCGATGGGCAGGTCCAGCCCGCTCCTTCCTTGCGCAGGTTCCCCGGCGCGAGGTTCACGACCACGCGGCGCAGCGGCCACTGCAGTCCGGCGTGCTCGACGGCGGGCCGGATCCGCTCGCGCGCGTCCTGCACCGCCGTGCCCGGCAGCCCCGTCAGGATGAGCGACGGCAGTCCGCGACCCACGACGCCTCCACCGTGACGGGAAGACCGCCCACCCCCAGCACCGTCACGCCCACGCATCGCCCGTACATGAGCCGCGGACGTTACGCCCGTGGCAGTGACATCGAGGACGCATCGACCGGGCGCCACGCCGTGTACGAGGGCGGCGCGCTGTTAGCCTCCGGCCGTGAGCGAGCGGTTCGACTGGAGCCCCGAGCCCGAGCTCCTCGACGTCGCCGACCCTGGATCGCGAGCGGCGCTGGAGGCGCTCGGCGAAGCCACCTGGCGCGAGGCGCTCGACTGGCTGTTCGGCGAAGCCCGGGACGGCCCACCCGGGGCCTTCCCTACCCCGAAGCGCGCAGCGAGTTCTTCGGTCCCTCGAACCGCCCCGCCCCCGCGCCGATGTCGCCGACCCCTTCCGCGCGGATCCTGCGCGAGTTCCGCGAGCGCGTGGCGCCCGCCACGTTCAACGCGCAGCATCCCGGGTCCTTCAGCTACTTCACGCCGCCACCGCTCCCGATGTCGATCGCGGGCGAGGTGCTCGCCCAATGGATCCATCAAGGGCGTGGACGTGTGGCACGCGGGGCCGGTCGGCGCGTTCGTCGAGGAGGAGGTCACCGGATGGCTCCGCGAGCTCGTCGGCTTGCCGGCAGGCGGTTGGGGCGTCCTCACGTCGGGCGGCGTGATGGCGAACATCATGGCGCTCACGGTCGCGCGCGACGTCTGGCTGCCGAAGCTCCGAGGGTCACCCGGGGCCACCGCGCGGACGCGCAGCTGGAGGGCGTGCGCGTGTACGCCGGCGACCAGGCGCACTTCTCGATCGCCCGCGCGCTCGACTGCTGGGGTTCCCGCCGCAGACGCTCGCGCATCGCTCCCGACCGACGAGCGGTTCCGGCTGCAGCGCGGCCTCCGTGCCGAGGCCGTCGCGCACGAGGATCGCGCCGCCGGCCTCACGCCGCTCGCGATCGCCGCCGTGGCCGGCTCCACGAACACCGGATCGGTCGACGACGTGCCGGGCCTCGCGGAGCGTCGCGGACCGCGAGTCGCTGTGGCTCCACGTCGACGCCGCCTACGGCGGGGCGGCGCGACTGTCCGCGCGCGACGCGCACCGCGTCGCCGGGCCTCGAGCGCGCCGACTCCGTGACGGTCGATCCCGCACAAATGGTTCTTCCAGGCCTACGACATCGGCGCGCTGCTCGTGCGCCGCCGCGAGGACCTGCTCGCCACCTTCCATCGCTCGCCCGAGTACTACCGCTCGAACCGCCCCGAGGACGAGCCGCTGCAGTGGTACCAGCTACTCGATGGAGGGAACGCGGCGCCTGCGCGCGCTGAAGCTCTGGATGTCGTGGAAGCATCTCGGGACCGAGGGCCTGGGACGACCTCGTCGAGCATGAACGATCGACCTGGCCGCCTACCTCGCCGCGCGATGCCGCCGAGGCGCGCCGACTTCGAGGTCGAACCCCGCGGAGCCCGAGCTGTCGGTCGTCTGCCTCCGCCATCTGCCGCCCGGCCACGATGCGATGCCCGCCGGAGCTGCAGGCGCCTACCAGATGCGGCCTGCAGCGCGCGTTGGAGGTGAGCGGGCGACGCATGGGTGAGCACCACGGTCCTGCGCGGCGCACCTACCTGCGCGCCGGCATCGTCAACTACCTCAGCACCGAGGACGACGTCGATCGCATGCTGGCGACGTGCGACGCGTGTCAGAAGGCGTCCTCGAAGAGCTCCACGTCGACTGATACCGGAGGCCCGGGGCCACCCGGAGCCGACGCTCGCGACGTCGAATCGGACGGCGCCGGCGCCCGTCCCCGTGGCGAGCAGGAACGCCTCGGCCACGGCCCGCACCTTCGCCTGCTTGCGGGGCGTCACCGCCTCCCAACCCGCGCCGTACGTCGTGTCCGCGGCGCCGCGCCTTCACCTCGCAGAACACGAGCACGTCGCCGCGGCGAACGACGAGGTCCAGCTCGCCGATCCGGCACCGCCAGTTGCGCGCGACCAGGCGATAGCCACGATCCTCGTACAGCGCCACGCCGCGTCCTCACCGGCCGCGCCCAGGGTTGGCGAGCATCGTCACGCGGCGACGCTACGCCGCGGGCAACGACACCGGCGGAGGTTCGGCGGTTCCGAGGCGGTGTCGGGGATCGTGGTGGGCTCGTCGCGGCGAGCGAGCTCTTCGACGTTGACGTCGCGGCGTGTCATGACCCGGACGTTCGCCACGAATCGCGCGGGCCGGAACATGTCCCACACCCAGGCGTCCGCCAGGTTCCACCTGCACCCATCCGCCGTCCAGGTTCGTGACGTTCACCGAGTTCGCCAGGTAGAAGCGCCGCTCGGTCTCGATCACGTAAGTGAACATGGGCAGGACGTCGCGGTATTCGCGGTAGAGCTCGAGCTCGCGTTCCTCTTCGAACCGCTCGATGTCGTCGTCGCTCATCATGGGCCCTTAAAGAGCTTCTCACGCTTGCGCCGGCACGCCTCTCGCCGTGGACGTCGGCGTCGCCGGGCGGCCCATCCCGGGCAGCGTCGGCTGACCCACGCCCGCGAACGAGAGCCGGTGGACGGCGGTGGGCCCCCAGCGCTCCAGCGCCTCCAGGTGGTCGGGCGTCCCGTAGCCGCGGTTGTGATCGAAGCCGAACTCGGGATAGACGCCGGTGCAGCCGGTCCATGATCCGGTCCCGCGTCACCTTCGCCATGATCGAGGCGGCAGCGACGCTGGCGCACACGGCGTCGCCCTTCTTGATCGCGAGCGACGGGAACGCGATCTTCGGCACGGGGAACCCGTCCGTCAGCACGTACTCGGGCTCGGGATCCAGCTCCCGGCGGCGCCTGGCGGAGCAGCGAGAAGTTGCAGCGGTGCAGCCCACGGCGGTCGATCGTCCCCGGCGCCGCCTTGCACACGGCGATCACCGCGCCGGCCGTCGATCCGGGGAAGGCGTCCTCGCGCTGGTGCCGTGCTGAGCTGCTTGGAGTCCCGGATGCCCTCCAGATCGAATCCCTCGGGCAGGATCACGGCGGCGGCCACCATAGGGCCCGCAAGGGCCCCCCGCCCGGCCTCGTCCACGCCCGCGACGCGAACGAAGCCCTGCGCACGAAGGCGCCGCTCGTAGCGGTCGAGATCCAGGGTCAGTGGATCCATCCCATGCGAGAAGGGGGCCACACGATGGCGAACGCCTTCCCGATCACCTTGACGATCGGCACGTAGCCGAGTCCTCCCTCCGATGGCGGGAACCTCGAGTCTCCCGACTCGAGCGGGTTGTCCCCCAACATCAGCAGCATGCCACGAGGCACGGTCTGCGGTCCGAAGGATCGCGTGTCCTTGTTGGGGCTCAGGAACGGCCGGCCGATCTTGCGGCCGTCGATGTAGAGCACCCCACGTCGGATCTCCCACGTCTCCCCGGGCAGCGCGCCTACGCGCTTGATGTAGTCGGGGTTCTCCGGCTGAGCGACGCCGATACCTTGTCCCAGCCAATGCATGAAGCCCCCCACCACCCCACGGCCGCTTCCCGGGGGCGGATGCGGGATCGGAGAACACCAGCACGTCTCCGCGGTGGATGGACCCGAAGTGCAGGCACACCCGGCACACCAGGATGCGGTCCCCCGGCATGAGCGTCGGCTCCATCGACGGCGACGGGATGAAGAAGGCCTGGACCAGGAAGCTCTTGATGACGATCGCGAGGACGAGCGCCGAAACGAGGAGGATCGGGAGCTCACGCCAGTTCTTACGCCCGTCGGGTGAGGGGGGCGCCTCGGGTCCGGTACCCGGGCCCTGGGTCGAGGGCTCCGGTTCGGGCGGTGCAGACTCGGGCGGCCGCTGGGCCACGGATCAGGCCTCGGCCTGCTCCTGCGCCGACGCGGCGGACGCATCGTCGGTCGTGGGCTCGATCGCCTCCGTCGCCTCGGCCTCCGTCGCCTCGGCCTCGGGGCCTTCCGCCCGGGCTTCGGGGGCCTCCTCGTCGTCGGCCTCCGCGTCGAGGTCCTGCTGCGCGACCTCCATGGCGGCGAGCTTCGCCTCGTCGATGCGCCGCTCCTTGATGCGGGCCTTCTTGCCTCGCAGATCGCGCAGGTAGTAGAGCTTCGCACGACGAACGGCGCCGCGGCTCACGACCTCGAGCCTCGCGATCGAAGGGGAGTGAACCGGGAACGTCCGCTCTACGCCGACCCCGAAGGAGATCTTGCGCACCGTGAAGGTCTCACGAAGGCCACCCCCCTGCCGGCGGATCACGACGCCTTGGAACACCTGGACGCGCTCGCGACTGCCCTCGACAACGCGGACGTGAACCTTGACGGTGTCGCCGGGGCGAAAGGAGGGGATGTCCGAGCGGAGGTAGGACTTCTCGATCAGATCGGTGGTGTTCATGGCAGCGGCCACCGAGTGTACCAGTGGCGATGCGACCGCCCGACCGGGATCGCGCGTGCTCATGGCACGAGATCGGGACGGTTCCGACGCGTCTTCTCCAGCGCCGCCTCGCGCCGCCAGCGTGCGATCCGTGCGTGGTCCCCGGACAGCAGCACCTCGGGCACCTCCATACCGCGGAACTCGCGCGGGCGCGTGTAATGAGGGTGGTCCAACAGCCCGGCTTCGCTGAAGGAATCCTGCGCATGGGACTCCTCGTTCCCGATCGCTCCGGGCAACAGACGGGCGACCGCTTCGATGACGATCAACGCCGGGAGCTCGCCGCCCGACAATACGTAGTCCCCCACGGACACCTCCTCGGCCGGCAGCCCTTCGACGGTTCGCTCGTCGACGCCCTCGTAGCGACCGCAGATCAAGGTGAGATGCGGCTCTACCGCGAGCTCTCGCACGAACGCTTGGTCGAGACGACGGCCGGCCGGGGAGAGCAACAGCACCCGTCCACGGTCGGGGTCGAGCGACTCGACCGCCGCGAACACGGGCTCGGGCCGCATCACCATCCCCGGCCCGCCGCCGAACGATTCGTCGTCGACGCTGCGGTGCCGATCCGTGCTCCAGTCTCGGAGGTCGTGCACGGGGACCTCGACGATCCCCTCGGCGACGGCCCTCCCCAGCAGGCTCGCGCGCAGGGGCCCTTCCAAGATGCCGGGGAAGATCGTGAACACATCGATCCGCACGGTTGGAGGCTAGCAAGCACGGTGCGCCCGCTTGACGTCGCGCGGTCCGCGATGTTCATTGCCGCCGTGCCATCCCTCGACGTTTGGGAGTCGCTCCGGGACCGTTTGGACCCCGCAGCGTTCAAACCGAAGCTCGCCGCCGGCGTGGAGTGGAGGCTCTTCACGTTCCGCTGGGCGGAGGACTACGTGATGGCGGCCGGGCCCGACCGCGACGTGCATTTCCAGCTCGCGCCCTGGGCCGCCGACATCCTGCCGCTCATGGATGGCTCGCGCACGGTCGCCGACCTCCTCGTCGGTCGGGTCGACGAACGAGGAGGCCTCGACGCCGACGCGCTCGTGCAGCTGGTGAGCACGTTGCGCGAGGGCGGGCTGCTCGATCCCCGCGCGATCGACGTTCCGGAGGCGCTCGAGCGGGCCCTCGGCTCCTCGTCGAGCCGACGCGGGAAGCTCGCAGCCTTCGCCAAGACTCTCAAGGTCGAGTGGTCGGGCGCGGACAAGCTCATCCGGCGCCTGTACCAGCTGGGATTCCGCTACTGTTTCTCCCCGCCGGTGGCGGCGCTCGGCGTGCTGATCGCGATCGGCGGTCTCGTGGCGTTCATCGACATCGTGCGGTGGCACCGATACACGCTCGGCGCGCAGTCGCCGCCCCTGGAGTCCCTGGCGCTCATCGTCCTCACCTTGCTTCTGACGGTCGCCCACGAGCTCGGGCATGCCTTCGTGCAGGTGCACGACGATCGCCGCATCGGCGAAGCCGGGTTCATGCTGTACTTCGGATCCCCCACGTTCTACGTCGACGCCTCCGACGGCCTGATGATGGATCGGGGGAAGCGGATCCTGCAGTCTGCCGCTGGCCCGGGCGCCGAACTGGTGGCGGCGGGGCTCGCGTCGTTCGTCATCTTGCTGTTCCCGGCATGGGGTCCCTCGGCGATCCTGTACCGCTTCGCCCTGCTGAACCTGTTCATCACGTTCCTCAACCTCATGCCCCTGCTGGAGCTGGATGGGTACTGGATCTTCTCCGATCTGATCCAGATGCCCGATCTTCGGCCCCGTTCCGTGGCGTTCGTGCAACACGACCTGTGGCACAAGCTGCGCACGCGCGAGCGCCTGAGTCTGCAGGAGTGGGGCCTCGCTTCGTACGGCCTCGCCGGCGTCGCGTTCACGGTCGGGTCGCTCTACATCTCGTACTTCTTCTGGAAGCACCTGTTCGGTGGGCTCGTGTCGAGCCTGTGGGACGGAGGAACGGTGTCGCGTGTCCTGCTGATCGTGCTGGCCCTGTTCCTCCTCGGACCGTTGATCCGAGGCGCGATCGCGTTGGCGGCAAGCTTCGGGCGGCGGGTGCGCTCCCTGGCGCGGGCGATCCGGTTCCGCCTGGAGACGTCATGGCGCATCGAAGCGGCAGAGCTGATCGATGCGCTGCCCGCCTTCGAAGATCTGTCCGAGGATCTCCTCAGCGATCTGGCGGGGCGCGTGAACCTTCGGACGGCGCGGATCGCCCAGCCGGTCTTTCGCCAGGGCGACCGGGCCTCCGCCTTCTACGTGATCCGGTCCGGCACCGTGCGGATCGAAGCAGCGCATCCGGACACGGGAGACACCCAGGTGCTCCGGGTGCTCGGCCGGGGCGAGGCGTTCGGCGAGCTCGGATTGCTGCAGATGACACCGCGCTCCGCCACGGCGCGCGCAACCGTCGAGTCCCAGTTGTTCGAGGTGGACAAGGGGACCTTCGACCGGTTGCTGGCCGGGAGCATGGACGTCCCCTCCTTCGCGCTGACCCTGCAGGACATGGTGGAGCTGAGGGAGCTGCCCGCGTTCGCGCATCTCAGCTCCGAGCGGCTCGCCGAGCTCCTCGAGCTGGGGACGTGGGTCGCGATGCCCGCGGGCGAGGCTCTGGTCCGGCAAGGGGACGAGGGGGACGCCTTCTACGCGATCCGCTCCGGGCGCGCGGATGTGATCCGTGACGGGACGCACGTCGCGGCGCTGGGTCCGGGGGACTATTTCGGCGAGACCGCCTTGCTGAACGACGCGCCCCGCAACGCGACCGTCATGGCTCACACCGCGGTTCGCGCCTTCCGGCTCACCCGCGAGGGCTTCGACGCACTCATCGCGGGAGCATTCAGGCGTGAGATCCTGCTGCCCCCCACCGACCGCGATATGGAACACTGACCGGCGGCGCACGAGGAGGGGGCCGCCCTGGACTGCTGGACCTGTCACCGCACGGCCGTGGGAAGTTGCCGCTTCTGCGGTCGGGGTGTCTGTGAGGACCACGTGAAGGAGCGTCCCTTCATCCTGGAGCTCTTTCGGGGCAGCGGTCCCACGCGGGCCCTCGTGGTTGAGGACGCGCTCTTCTGCGGCATCTGCACGCCACGCCCCGATCCCGTCGACCTTCCCGAACTCGACGCTTGAAGTGGGGCCCGACCTCGAGGAGCGACGACGGGCGTCACATCCCGAATGTGACCGCTGTCACATCCCTCGATTGATGAACGACACGCACCATCCGGTGATGGCAGGCACGCATGCCCCCCGCGCTCCGTGGCACGATGCGGGCATGGTTATCGGGGAACCACGAGGGATCCCCGGCCACCCACAGGAGGTGCCGAAGATGGCAGAGAAGCGGATCAGCCCGAAGCCCCCCACGAGCGAGGGAACGGCCGAGAAGAAGGCCGCCGGCGTCGAGAAGACCACGGCCCGCAAGGCCCGTAAGGCGAGGAAGACCCGTAAGGCCCGCAAGGCCTGAGACATCTTCTCGTTGGATCCTGCAAGGGCCCGGCCCCCGGCCGGGCCCTTTGCGTTGACCCACAGGTGGCGCGCGGCGGATGAGCGTGCCAGGCTACCGCCCATGCCCAAGAAGTCCACAGCCTCGCCGATCGTGACTGCGATGTCGCAGACACCGTTCCTGCGCGAGGTGCCTCAGGATGCGATCGAGCGCCTCGCATCGATCGGCATCATCCGCCACTACCGCCGCGGCACGTATCTCTGCCATCAGGGCGAGCCCGCTCCCGAGGTCTTCTTCGTGATGCACGGCCGCATCGAGGTGAGCTCGGTATCCGCGAGCGGAACGAGGACCTACCACGCCACCGTTGACACGCCGGAGTTCGTCGGCCAGCTCGGGCCGTTGGGCGATCTTCCCCGCACCGCGAGTCTGATCGCCCTCACCGACAGCGAAGTCTGGACCGCCCCCGGTGACGGGTTCGTCGCCTTCATCACCACCGAACCGGCGGCCTCGCTCGCCGTCATCACCGCGCTCACCCGGCAGATCCAGAGTCATCAGGCCTTCACCGAGGACCTGCTGTTCCTCGATCTCAAGGGCAGGGTCGCGAAGCGACTCCTCCAGATGGTCACTCCTGACCTCGATCAGCTGCCGCAGGACGGCGCGGTGGTTCCCGAAGTGACGCAGGCCGACCTGGCGAGCCTCTGCGGCGGGAGCCGTGAGAACGTCACCCGCATCCTCAAAGAATTCGAGCGACGCGGCATCGTGCTGCGCGACGGTCATCGCTACGTCTTGCGCAAGGTCGCCTCGCTCGCGAACATCGCCGACCTGTAGATAGATGGGGAGGCCCCGATCGGTTCAGGTGGTGAGGCCGGGAACGTCGCGTACGACGATCCGCATGGCCTCGAGGTCCACCTCGACGATCACGTCGCGGATCGCGGGAACCAGTGTCTCGTTGCCGGCGTCGTCGCGAGCGAGCCACAGGTCGTTCGCCGGGTTCGGGATCACTTCGGCGAGCGTACCGAGCGCCCGGCCGGATTCCGTCAGCACGGCGCAGCCCTCGAGTTGGAACGGCCAGTACTCGCCCGCGGGCAGCTCGGGGAGCCAGGACTCCGGCACGACCAGCGACGCGCCCCGCAGCGCCTCGGCGGCCGTGCGGTCACCCACCCCGGCGAATAGGACGAGCAGACGGGCGCCGTGACGGTGCGCCCCCTCGACCGTGAGCTGGCGGCCGTCGCCGGTGAACAGCCGCGCGCCGGGCACGAACCGATCCGGGTTGTCGGACCGCAGCTCGACGGCCACCTCTCCCCGCAGGCCGTGGACCTTCGTGACCACGCCGACGACAACGGTCGGCTCATCCACGTTCGCTAGTCGACGAAGTCGACGATGGCCCCGGCATCTTGACGGGCCGCGGCGGCGCGGACCACGGTCCTGATCGCCTTGGCCGTGCGACCGCCTCTGCCGATGACCTTCCCCATGTCGCCGGGACCGACTTCGACGCTCAGGCGGAAGCCTCGATCGTCGGAGTCCTCCGTCACGCGGACCGCCTCCGGATCGTCGACCAGCTCACGAACGAGGAACTCCACGAGCTCCTTCACGCGCTACTCCGCGGGGGTCGGGGCGCTGTCGGCGGCCTCGACCTCAGGCGCCGACTCCGCTTCGACCTCAGGCGCCGCCTCGGGCTCTGGGGTGGGTTCGGGCTCGGGGGTGGGCTCGGGCTCGGGCGGAGGTGCGGTGGCGGCGCCGGCCACCTCTGCGGCCTTCGCGGCGGCCTTCTTGGAAACCTTCGCCTTCGCGGGCCGCTCCCCCTTGTCCGGCACGAGACCGGCGGCGGAGGGACGCTCGGCGACGAACTTGTCCCAGATGCCCGTCTTCACCATAAGGTTGCGTACCTGGTCGCTGGGCTGGGCACCGACGCGGAGCCAGTGCAGGGCCCGCGACTCGTCGATCTCGATGAGGCTGGGGTCCTGGAGCGGGTGGTACTTGCCGATGTTCTCGATGAAGCGACCGTCGCGAGGGCTCCGCTGGTCGGCCACGACGACGCGATAGAAGGGTCGCTTGCTCGCGCCCATCCGCCGCAGCCGGATCCTGGTCGACATGTCGTTCCTTCGTCCTTCCGCTACCGTCGTGGTCCTCGGGGAACGGTGATCATCCCCGGCATCTCGGCTCGTTGGCCGCCGCGCTTCCCGGCGCCCCCCAGGCCCCGCATCATCTTGCGGGCGCCTTCGAAGTCCTTAAGGAGCCCGTTGACGTCGCTCGTGGTGGCCCCGGACCCGTTCGCGATCCGCAGGCGGCGCGACCCGGAGATGATACCGGGATTCCGCCGCTCCTCCGGCGTCATGCTGAGGATCATCGCCTCGGCGTGCCTGAGCTCCCCCTCGTCGACCGCACCGGCGAGCTCCTTGATGGCGCTCTTGCTCCCCGGCACGCCGGGGAGCATCTTGAGCAGATCCTGGATGGGGCCGAGCTTGCGCATCTCCTGGAGTTGGGTGAGGAAGTCCTCCAGCGTGAACTGGTTCTTCAGCATCCGCTCCGCCGAGGCCCGCGCCTTCTCGGTATCCATCGTGTCCTGGGCCTTGTCGATCAGTGTCAGCACGTCGCCCATGCCCAGGATCCGACCGGCCATCCGGTCCGGATAGAACGGTTCGAGGTCCTCGAGACGCTCTCCCGTCCCCACGAAATAGACCGGCTTGCCCGTCACCGCCGTGATCGAAAGCGCGGCTCCGCCACGGGCATCGCCGTCGAGCTTCGTGAGCACGAACCCCGTGGTGTCGATCTCGGTCATGAACGAGCGCGCCTGCACGACGGCGTCTTGACCTGTCATCGCGTCGCAGGCCATCAGCACGTGATGGGGTTTCGTGGCGTCCTTGATCCGACGCGCCTGCTTCATCATCTCGGGGTCGACGTGCAGCCTGCCGGCGGTGTCCACGATCACCACGTCGGCTTGCTGCCGCTCCGCCTCCGCGAGCGAGTGCTTCGCGAGCTTCACGGGGTCCTTGCCCTCGGACCAGACGGGGATCCCGATCTCTCGCCCGAGCATGCGCAGCTGTTCGACGGCAGCGGGCCGCTCGAGGTCGGCCCCCACGAGCAGGGGCCGCTTGCCCTTCTGCTTCAGGTGGCGGGCGAGCTTCGCGCTCGCGGTCGTCTTACCGGAGCCCTGCACGCCGGCCATCAGGATCACGACCGGACGCCCGTTCCCGAGCTCGAACGGCACCGCCTCCCCACCCATCGTGGCCGTGAGTTCTTCGTCGACGACCTTGACGATTTGCTGTCCAGGCGTGAGGCTCTTCATCACTTCCTCGGAGAGTGCGCGCGCACGCACGCGACCGAGGAAGTCGTCGGCCACCTCGACGCTGACGTCGGCTTCCAGGAGGGCGGTGCGCATGTCGTTGAGGGCGTTGTCGATCTGCTTGGGATGCAGCTTGCCCCGCGACCTGAGCTTCTTGAACGTACCGTCCAGGCGGCCGGTGAGTGTGTCGAACATCCGGCTGATCCGTTCCTTCCCCGTGGGCCTATCCGCGACATAGGATTCTACCGGCCTCGAGGAGGGGACCTCCGAGATGCATGATCAACTGTCCGAGTACGACTTGGTGGCCGTGACGAGCCACGAGATGCGTACGCCCCTGGCGGCGATCCGCGGGTTCACCGAGACGCTCCGCAAGCGCCGCCTAGAGCTCACCGGCGAGGAGATGGACGAGTTCCTCGGCGTGATCGCTCAACAAACCGACCGGCTCGTGCGCATGGTGGACGACCTGCTGGCGATGTCGCGGCTCGAAGCCGGCACCATGCCGTTCGACCCGGAGTCGATGCTGATCGTGCCGTTCTTGAAAGACATCGTGGCCAGCTTCGGCAAGGGGCGCAGCCGCATCGAGCTGCGGATCAGCACCGACCTTCCGCCCGCAATCGAGGCCGACGCGGCGCGACTGCGTCAGGTCATCACGAACCTCGTCCAGAACGGCTTGAAGTACTCGGAGGACGATCGGCCGGTGATCCTGGCGGCAGGGGGAGACGGGTCCTCGGTGATCTTCGACGTGATCGATCGTGGGCCCGGGATCGATCCGCAGGAGGTGGATCGGATCTTCGAACCGTTCTACCGAGGATCGACGCGCAACGATGACGACGGGGCGGGACTGGGCCTGGCGATCACACGCCGGTTGGTGGCGGCGATGGGCGGCCGCGTCGACGTGGCGTCCACGTCGGGAGCCGGATCCCTGTTCCGAGTCACCCTCCCTCGTCGCTCAGCCGTAGTACGCGCTCAACGGTCGTGAGCAGCGCGATCGGGCTGAACGGCTTCGTGAAGTAGTCATCGGCGCCCGATGCGATCGCGTGTTCCCGACCCTCTTCCCCGTCCGCGGTCACGATGATGACCCGCACGCCTGACGTCGCCGGGTCCGCCTTGATCGCCGCCAGCACGTCGGCGCCGCTCGAGCCCGGGATGTTCATGTCCAAGAAGACGAGGTCGGGCCGGTCCTGGCGGACCTTCTCGAGCGCGCCGGTCCCGTCCGCGGCCTCCTCGATCCGGTATCCCTCGCCCTCGAGCACCAGCCGCATCGCCTCCCGCATCGTCGGGTGGTCCTCCACGATGAGGATGCGGGCGTTCTCCATGGTCCTACCCCGACAGGAGTCGTTCGGTGAAGGCAGCCGCATCGAAGGGCCGGAGGTCGTCGGCCCCCTCGCCCAGGCCGACGAACCGGATCGGCACGCCGAGCTCTTCGCGGACCGCGAGGACAACGCCCCCCTTCGCCGAGCCGTCGGTCTTCGTGAGCACGATCCCGGTGACATCGACCGCCTCGGTGAAGGCTCGAGCCTGCGCGATCCCGTTCTGTCCCGTCTGGGCGTCGAGCACGAGGAGCGTCTCGGCGACCTCGGAGCCCGCCTTCGCGATCACGCGCTTGACCTTCCCCAGCTCGTCCATGAGCGGTTGCTTGGTGTGGAGGCGACCGGCGGTGTCCACCAGCAGGACGTCGGCGTGGCGAGCCTCGGCGGATTTCACGGCGTCGAACGCAACCGCCCCGGGATCCGCGCCTCGTTCCTGCGCGACCAGATGGGCTCCGGTGCGCTCCGCCCAGATCTCGAGCTGCTCGCTCGCGGCTGCCCGGAACGTATCGCTGGCCGCCAGACTGACCTTCTTGCCCTCGTGCCCGAGCCGCTTCGCGAGCTTGCCGATGGTGGTGGTCTTGCCGGCACCGTTCACGCCGACCACCAGCACGACGTTGAGCCCGTCGTTCAATTCCAGCGGCTCGTCGGGGCCCAGCACGGTCAGGATCTCCTGGCGCACCAGCGTCACCGGGTTGGCACCGCTGTGGTAGTCGGCCCGCACGCGGGCCACCAGATCCGCAGGCAGCCTTCGGCCCGAGGTCCGCCTTCAGCAGCAGATCCTCCAGCTCCTTCCACGTGGCGTCGCCGACGCCGCCGTGGAAGAGCTGCCTTGACCTTCGCGCCGAGTCCCTCCTTGCGGAACACGCCGCCCGGAGGCCCCCGCTTCGGCAACGCCTGCCGCGTGCCGCTGCTTCGCGGGGTGGGCGGGGGGGGCGCTTTCGTGTGGCCCGCGCCCGTATGCATCCGGCCCTCCATCTGCCCATCTCCCTGCGGCGACGGGGGATGATGACGACCATCACTCCGACGATGAGCACGACCGCGAGGATCGCGAAGATGATGATGTAGAAGGCCATGCGTGCAGGCTAGCCGACCGGCTCGCCCTGCGGCACGTCGAGTACCGCCGGTTCCTGCGAGGATGCCTCCGCGGCGGGAGCCGCGGCGTCGGGGTGCTCCAAGCGTTG
This sequence comes from uncultured Actinomycetes bacterium, assembly GCA_963850315.1. Taxonomy (GTDB): domain Bacteria; phylum Actinomycetota; class UBA4738; order UBA4738; family HRBIN12; genus JAOUEA01. Next base: position 37,140 of record CAWKKN010000004.1, on the reverse strand, counting down.
GCAGACGACGCGCGTCGTGCCGTCCTTGTTGAGCGACACGCCGTACATCATCCCGGCGATCTCCATCGTGTGCTTCTGGTGCGTGACGACGAGCACCTGAGCCTCCCGCGCGAACCCTTCGACCAGCCCGAGGAACCGGTGCAGGTTGCGTCGTCCAGTGCGGGCTCCACTTCGTCCATCAGGTAGAAGGGCGAGGGGCGAGCGGTGAAGATCGCGAACAGGAACGCCAACGCGGTGAGGGAGCGCTCGCCTCCCGAGAGCAGGCTGATCCGCCGCACCCGCTTGCGGCCGGGGCTCGCTTCGATCTCGATCCCGCTCCTGAGCGGCTCAGCCGGGTCCGTCAACACCAGTCGCCCTTCGCCGCCGGGGAACAGCTCCCGCACCAGGCGTTCGAACTGCAGGTCGCGACGTCGCGGTACGCGTTGTGAACGTCTCGGTGATCTCCTGGTCGACCTTCGCGACGACCTCCAGCAGGTCGCGCCGGGCCTTCCGAACGTCGTCCAGCTCGCGCGCCATGAAGTCGTGGCGCTCCTGGACGACCTCGAACTCGCCGGTCGCGAGGAGGTTCACGCGCCCGAACATGGCGAGTCGTCGTTGCACGAGTTCGGATGCCTTCTCGAGCGACTCGACGGAGTCCTCCTCGGAGAGGGTCGCCGAGCATCTCCTCGGGTTCGCGCCGATGCCCCTCGCGGAGGAGACGCTCCGCCTCGCGGATGCGACGTTCGATATCTCCCCGCGTCCGGTCCTCGTTCCTCGTAGCGCTCACGGAGGCGGTCGAGCTCGGTGGAAGCGTCGCGCCAAGCCTTGTTGACGGCCGCCTCCGATCTCGGCGGCGGCCCGCTCGGCCGCCGCCGCCGCCTCCCGCACCTCGACCGCAAGGCGCGGCGGCCTCCTCGGTGCTGCGCGCCCGCGTCCTCGGCCTGCGACCTCGCGCTGCCTCGGCCCCCTCCAGCTCGGCGTGCAGCCGGGCGGGGTCGTGGGCGGCCAGTTCGTCGCGCTCGGCGCGTAGCCGGACGCGGCGCTCGTCGTGGGTGATGCGATCGCGCCGCAGCGTCTCCACCGCCACCCGCTGACGGATCGGCGGCTGGGGGCTCGGCGGGATCTCCGGGATAGTCGCCGCCGACCGGCGGGCCGAGCTCCGCTAGCCGTTCGGTCGCCACCGCCGCGGCCTCGTCCACCACGGCGAGCCGGCCGCTCGTGCAGCTCCTGCTCCTTGCGCATCCCGGTGAGGTCGCGCTCCAGCAGGCCCAGCCGTTCCGCGGTCGCCGTGATCTCGACGTCTGCGCCCTCGATCTGCTCGCGCAGGAAGTCGATCTCGCCCGGCGATCTCCGACAGCCGTTCCTTGCGGGGTCTCAGGATGTTCACGTGGCCGACGAGATCGTGCGACCACCACCTGGAGCTCGGCGCGGATCTCGCGCGCCCGCGCGTCCGCCTCCGCGCGCGGTGTGGATCACCGCGGGGCCCACCAGCACGCCGTCGGACGTGACGAACGACGCGGTGGGGTGGCGACGTCTGCTTCTCCGAGGCCTCGCGCACGGACTAGGCGAGGTAGACGTCGCGCAGCACGGTGCTGGCGATGCCGCGTGCGGCGGGTCGGCGTCGATCAGCGTCAGGAACCGGCGCTCGCCGGGCAGTCCCCATCGGCACGGGCCGCCCGCCGCGATCGCCAGGATGGCGCCGTCGCCCTGCGGGGCGTCGTCCGAGCGCTCGGTCGGCGTCGTCGTAGACGACGGCGTCGGCCAGCGGGCCGAGGGCCGCCACCAACGCCCGTTCCATACCCGCCTCCACGCGGACCAGGTCCTTCAGCAGCCCGATCGCGCGGCCCTTGTGCCCGACCAGGAACCGCGAGCCCGCGGTCTCCTCCAGGTCGCGGCGGCGGGCCTCCAGCAGGTCGCGCCGGCTCTCGTGGCGCCGCCGGATGTCCTCCAGCTCCTCGATCTTGTCGACCAGGCTCGCGGCGCTCCACTTCCAGCTGCCCGCGCTTCTCGCTCATCGGCGCGGAACGGTCGTCGAACCTCTCGATCTCCGAGGCCAGACCGTCCCGCTCGCCCTCGGCCTCCGCGATCCGCTCGCGCACGGTCGCCAACGCCTCGCTCACCCGGGCGCGCTCCCGCTCGCTGGAGGTCATAGAGCGCTGCAGCGCCTCGATCTCCGCGCGGCGGCCGGCGGCCTCCTCGCCCATCTGGCGGCGGGCCTCCTCCGCTGCGTCGGCGCTCCTCCTCGGCGACGTGGAACGCACCCTCGGCCACCTCCAGCTCGCGTTCGCGCACGCTCCAGGTCCGCGATGACGCGCGCCAGGTCCTCGTCCACGCCGGCGGAGCTCGTCGTCCAGCGCGTCCAGCCGGGCCGAGCGCGAGGACTGGGCCGCGAGCTGCTTCGCGGGCCTCTCCTTCCTGCGCCACCGCGGCGCGGAAGGCCTCCTGCGCCCGCGATACGTCCAACTGGGTCTGGCGGAACGTCTGCTCGGCCTCGGCGAGCGCCACCGAGGCCGTGGCCCGGGTCGTCGGCGGCCGCCAGCACGTCCGTGTCCAGCGTGTCCAGCAGCTCGCGCGCCTGCTGGCGCCGCTCGAGCCCTTCGTCCCATCCGGATCGGCGGCGGTCCTGTTCGCGCAAGAGGGCGCGCAGCCGCGCCGCCGCCAGCTTGCGGGACAGCTCCTCGGCCTTCGCCGTCAGGGTCTCGTGCTTCTTCGCCATCTCGGCCTGCTGCTGCAGCGGCTTCAGCTGGCGCCGCAGCTCCGCCAGGACGTCCTGCAGGCGCAGGAGGTCCTGATCGAGCCCCGACGAGCTTGCGCTCGGCGCGCTCCTTGCGGCGGCGGTGCTTCGCGATGCCCGCCGCCTCCTCGATGTAGCGCCGGCGGTCCTCGGGCTTGGCGAGGAGCACCTCCTCCAGCTGTCCCTGGCCCACCACGGTGTGCAGCGCGCGGCCGATGCCGGTCTCCGACAGTAGTTCCTGCACATCCAGCAGCCGCACGGTTTGCCCGTTGATGCGGTACTCGGACTCGCCGCTGCGGAAGATCGTCCGGCTGACCTCGATCTCGCTCATGGGCACGGGGATCTTCGCGGCGCTGTTGTCGATGACCAGTTTCACCTCGGCCATACCGAGGGCCGGCCGTGAGGGAGTGCCGGCGAAGATGACGTCCGCCATGTGGCCGCCGCGCAGCGCCCGCGCGCCCTGCTCGCCCAGCACCCAGCTGATGGCGTCGACCAGATTCGACTTGCCGGAGCCGTTCGCCCCGACGATGACGGACACCCCCGGCTGGAACTCCAGGACCGTCTTGTCCGCGAACGACTTGAATCCACGGATCGTGATCGAACGCAGGAACATCGGCCGGATGCTAACAGGCTTGTGATTCTGGTGCCGCGATATCTCCCGATGTTCTCCGGCAGGACTAGAAATCGCGCGCGCCGGTGGATCCCACGATCCGGACCTCGACGACATCCACGCGGGACTGCCGCGGGCCATGGCGGCACCACGCCACCAGGTCGTCCACCGCCGACGCCGTGCCCTCGAACTCGGCCTCGACGCGGCCGTCGACGGCGTTGCGCACCCAACCGGCGACCCCAAGGGCCCGTGCCCGTTCGGCGCACGAGGCCCGGAAGAAGACCCCTTGCACCCGCCCCGCCACCAGCACATGCACCCGCTTCATCCCGTCAGTCTCGCGCACGGAGGGCAACCCAGGGCTTCGGCGAGGGCATATGGTTGGGTCCGGCATGTCGACCTACGATGAGCGCTCGGCCTTGCTCGTGGTCGATGTGCAGAACGACTTCGCCGACCCGTCGGGCAGCCTCTTCGTCCGTGGCGCGGAGGAGGTGATACCGGTGATCGGCGCTCGAGACGGCGCAAAGCCATCGCGTCGGGGTCGTTGGCGGTATACACCCAGGACTGGCATCCGCAGCACACCCCGCACTTCCGCAAGACGGCGGCATCTGGCCGGTCCACTGCGTCGACGACACGTGGGGCGCCGATTTCCATCCCCGGCTGTCTGTGGCCGGGCCCGTGGTGCGCAAGGGCGCCGACGGCAAGGACGGCTACTCGGGCTTCAGCGTTCGGGACCCCCGTAGCGGCGACCGTCCACAACCGAGTTCGACGAGCTGTTAGGGCACACGGCGTCGAGCGCCTCGTCATCGCGGGACTCGCCACCGACTACTGCGTGGTCGAGACCGTGCTGGATGCGCGGACGCTCGGCTACCCGACCCAGGTGGTGGCGGCGCGGCATCCGCGCCTGTGAACCTGGGACCCGACGACGGCGAGCAGTGCGATCATCGCGGATGCGCGACGCCGGCGCCGATCTCGTCTGACCCGTGCGCGGCGCTTCGACACACCCTCGGCGGCCATCGGCAACGATCAGCTCTGGCACTGCGGGCAGTAGTAGGAATTGCGCTGGGAGAGCTTCACGCTCTGGATGGCGGTGCGGCAGCGGCGACACGGCAGGCCCTCGCGGCCGTACACCTTCAGCTCGTGCGGTACTCGCCCGGCTTGCCGAACAGGTCGACGTAGGCCTCGTCCTCCAGCGTCGTGCCCCGTAGTTTGATGGCGTCCTGCAGCACCTCCTGGATCGCGCGGTAGAGCCGGCGGACCTCCTGCGACGACAGCGTGTCGCTGACCGGTCGAAGCGGAGACCGGCGTGGAACAGGACCTCGTCCGAGTAGATGTTGCCCAGCCCGCTGATGAACTTCTGGTCCATCATCAGCGGCTTCATCTTCATCGCCCGCTGCGCCAGCAGGTACTGGAACGTGGGCCACGTGAACACCTGATCGAGGGGTCGATCGCGAGGTGCTGGAGCTCTTTGATCTTGCCCACCTCGTCGACGCCGTGCGACGAACATCTCGCCGAACGTGCGGGGATCGATGAACCGCAGGTCGCCCCCCTGCTGGAAGGTGCACGACGACATGGGTGTGGGCGGGCAGCGCCACGCGGCCGGTGCCACGCTGGAACTGGCCGCTCATCCCGAAGTGCACGACCAGCACGTTGCCCGTGTCGAGCGTGAGCATCAGGTACTTGCCGCGCCGTTCGACCTTCGCGATCTTGCGCCCGACCAAGCCGCGACGTGAACTCCTTGCGGGTCTTGTGGCGACGGATCGCACCGCATGGCGTTCTTGGTCCCCTTGACCTCCGCCTCCTTGATGCGCCGGCCCACGACGTCCTTCTCCAGGTCGCGGCGCATCACCTCCACTTCAGGAAGCTCCACGTCCCGCCCCTTCCCTCACGGGAGCCGTCTCCCGCGAGCCGCTCCGAGATGCGCCGATGCGCCTCCTGGGCCGCCTGCTGTTCGGCTTCCTTCTTCGAACGACCCGTCCCGATGCCCATCGGCTCCCCGCTGAGGAACACCGTGGCGGTGAACTCCTTCTCGTGATCCGGACCCCGCTCCTGGATGCGGTAGTCCGGCATCGAGCGCAGCGTCTGCGAGGCGACCTCCTGCAGGATCGTCTTGTAGTCGCGGTCGCCTTCACCGCGGACGTAGGCCTCCATCCGGGGGCGGAAGAGGCGTTCGATGAGCTCGGTGGCGGAGGGCGAGCGCCTGGTCCAGGTAGACGGCACCGAAGACGGCCTCCAGGGCGTCGGCGAGGATCGAGGACTTGTCGCGCCCTCCGCTCTGCTCCTCGCCCTTGCCGAGGAACACGACGCGCCCCAGGTCGAGCGAACGGGCGACGTCGGCGAGCGCCGTCATGTTCACGATGGCGGCCCGCAGCTTCGCGAGCGAGCCCTCGGGCAGGTCCGGGTACGTGCGATACGCCATGTCGGTCACGACGAGGCCCAGGACGGAGTCCCCCAGGAACTCGAGGCGCTCGTTCGTGACGCGCAGACCGTGCTCGAACGCGTAGGAGCGATGGGTGAGCGCGGCCTCGCGCAGCGACGGGTCGTTGAACGCGATACCGATAGCCCGGTCCAGGTCCTCGACGGGCACCTCGACGGGAGTGGCCGTCACGACGGCTCACTCGACCTCGATCGCCTGGCGTCCGGCGTAGTAACCGCAGTTGCCGCACACGACGTGGGGCAGCTTCGCCTGACGGCACTGCGGGCACTCGCTGTACGCGGGCGCCTTCGCCTTCCAGTTCGCGGCGCGCTTGTCGCCCCGGGTCTTGCTCTGTTTCTTCTTGGGCACGGCCATGGTTCGTTCCTCTCTAGTTCTCCATCTGCTCCAGCAGGGATTCGAGCTCCGCCCATCGCGGGTCGACCTTCGGGTGGTCCCCCGGGCCACTCGCCCAGGTTGCGATCGCCGCCGCACACCGGGCACAAACCCGGCACTGCGGCGTGCACAACGGTGAGAACGGCAGTTCGACGCCGATGGTGTCGCGCACCATCTGCTCGGGCTCCAGGAAACCCTCGGGATCCAAGGGGTACTCGTCGCCCTCCTCGTCGGGCTCCGTCACGAACAACTCGGTGACGTCGATCCCGAACGGGGCGTCGATCTCCTTGAGGCACCGCACGCACGACAGGTGCCAGGTGCCGGCGATGCGCCCCGAGACGAGGATGCCCTCCACGATGGACTCCAGCAGCAGCTCCCCCTGGACCGGGGCGTCGTCGGGCACGGACGCGACCTCGGTCTTGAGCCCCTCCAGGTGCCGGTCATGGCGGCGACCCGGGACGTCCCCGGGTGGCCCATCAGGTCGCGCACGTCCAACGCATCGGAGGGTCATCGCTCCTCCTCGTCGAAGAAGGCGGTCTCGCGCCGCGGGGCCGGGCGCTCACCTTCGGGGGAGTTGCCGAACTCCTCCTCGGCCGCCGTCGAGGGGGCGCGCAGGCGCTCGCGGCCCATCTCCACCTGATCGAGCGTGCGCGCGAGGCCCTTCGTCACGGTCTGTGACTCCTCCAAGACCTTGCGCAGGGCGATCTCGAACTGCGCGAGCTTCGCGTCGACGTAGTCCTCCGCCTCGTCGCTTCATGGCGTTCGTGCTGTCGTTCGTCTCGCCCATGATGCGCCGTTCGGCCTCTTCGTTGGCCCGCACGACGATGACCTCCTTGCGGGCCATCCGCAGCTGCTCCTCGCGGGCCTGCTCGATGAGCTTGTCGCCCTCCACGCGCGCCTTCGCCAGCAGCTCCTCGCGGTCCTTCACGATCCACCGCGCCTGCTTGATCTCCTCTGGGAGGTCCTCCTGCATCTGGCGGAGCATCTCCATGACCTCGTCCTTGTTGATCAGCACGGACGAGGACAACGGCATGGACTTGGCCTCGTTCACCATCTCCTCGAGCTGTTGGAGCCGGCCCGCGATATCCATCACACGTGCTCCTTGATGTCGAGGGCGAGCCGGGCCTTCACGTGGTCGGGCACGAGGCCCGCGACGTCGCCGCCGAAGCGCGCGATCTCTTTGACCAGCGAGGACGAAAGGAAGCTCCATCTGGGGTTGGTGGACATGAACAGCGTCTCCACGCCGCCCAACCGGTGGTTCATCTGCGCCATCTGGATCTCGGACTCGTAGTCACTCACCGCTCGCAAACCCTTCACGATCACCGAAGGCCCCTGGGCCTTCGCGAACTCCACCAACAAACCGCTGAACGAGCCCACGCGGACGTTGACCAATCCCGCACAGGCCTCCTCCAGCATCTTCGACGCGCTCGTCGAGGCTGAAGACCGGCTGCTTCGAGGGGTTCTTCAGCACGGCGACCAGCACCTGATCGAACGTCGTGCTGGTGCGTCCGATGATGTCGAGATGGCCGTTCGTCACCGGGTCGAACGTCCCCGGACACAGGGCGGTCAGTCCCATCACACTTTTGGCGGGCTCTTCGGCGGGTCGTTCGACCGGAACAAAGTCAGGAGGCTGTCGCCGTATCGCAGTTCCCTCGCAGCGCGAAAGTGTAGCGGAATGACAAGCGTGGAACTCTTGGTTCCCCGGCTGAGCACGACCGTCCAGCCCGTGTCCGCGCAGCCACCCCGAGGCGAGTTCCTGCAGGATCGCCCGCCACGTCCGCGGCCGTCGGCCGCGTACGGCGGATCGCAGAACACCAGGTCGAACGGGCCCGAGCGACCGCGCGCGCCCTTCAGGAACGCCGCGACGTCGGACACCACGGCGGTTGCGCGCCTCCGCAACTCGGGCGCGCTCGAGGTTGCCGTGACGGCGGCGACCGCGTGCCGCGAACCGATCGACGAACACGGCCCCGTCGGCACCCCGCGACAGCGCCTCGATCCCCGTGGCCCCGGTCCCGGCGAACAGATCGAGGACGTTCGCGCCCGTCGACAGCGGGCCCGAGGCTGCTGAACAGGCCTTCCCGGGCCCGATCGGACAGCGGCCGGACCCCTGGGGGCACCGGGCCAGTCGCACGCCTTTCGCGGAGCCGGCGACGATGCGCATGGCGCGGGTAGCCTACGAGGACCAGGACGCTAGGAGCTGAAGAGCCAGTCGATCGAGCGCTCGAACCGCGTGCGGAGCTGGCCAGCAGTTCGGGGTGGTGGTCCAATCGGGGTCGTCCTCGGCGACGCTGCGAATGCCCGCAGCCGGGCACGCCGCACGAGGTCCACGTCGTCGGCCAGGCGCGCTAGCTGCAGGTCCGGCATGCCCGGACTGCCTCGTGTCGAACAGGGTGCCCTCACCGCGCAGGCGCAGGTCCTCGTCGGCGAGCTCGAACCCGTCGGTGGTCCGCACCATCGCGTCGATGCGGGCGCGGGCCTCGGGATTGGCCGGGCTCGAGTCGTCGAACAGCACGCACCGGCCGCCCGAGGGCCCCGCCCGATCCGGCCGCGCAGCTGATGGAGCTGGGCGAGCCCGAACTGCTCCGCGTTCTCCACCAGCATCACCGTGGCGTTCGGCACGTCCACGCCCACCTCGATCACGGTGGTCGCGATGAGCAGGTCGGTGGCGCCGTCGCGGAAGCGGTCCATCACGGCCTGCTTCTCCTTCGGACGCATTCGACCGTGCAGAGATCCACCCGCAGGTCGGGGAATACCTCGGTGGCGAGGCGCTCGGCCTCGGCCTCCGCCGCCTTCGCCTGCGTCCGATTGCCCTCGTCGATGGCGGCGCACACGACGAAGGCCTGGCGGCCCGCCCGGACCTCTCCGCGCACCAGACCGTAGGCGGCGACCCGCTCCGCCTCGGTGCGAGCGCACCGCGCGCGTGAGCACCGGCCGGCGTCCCTTCGGGCAGCTCGTCCAGGACGACGACGTCCAGATCCCCGTAGTAGGTGAGGGCAAGGCTCCGCGGGATGGGCGTGGCCGTCATGATCAGCACGTCCGCCTCCCCGCCCTTGCCCTTGAGCGCCATCCGCTGGTGCAGCCCGAACCGGTGCTGCTCGTCCATGACCGCGAGCGACAGGTCCGAGAACGCCACGCTCTCCTGCACCAGCGCATGGGTACCGATCGCGAGGTCGACCTCGCCCGCAGCGACCCCCTCGAGGATCCGCACGCGGTCCTTGCCGGTCACCGATGAGCTCAGCAGGGCGTACGTGAGCGACGCTGCCGCGTCCTCCCGCTCGGCCTCGGGGGTCCAGTAGGGAGGCTTGGGACGTCGTCGCCTTCGCCGCGATCGCGTCGAGGTAACGCACCGCCCCGAGGCCCTCCAGCAGCATCGCCGCCGACCGCTCGTGCTGGCCCGCCAATACCTCGGTGGGCGCCATGATGGCCGCCTGGTGCCCAGACTGGATGGCGGCAAGGCATGCATGCATCGCCACGAGCGTCTTGCCGGACCCCACGTCGCCCTGGAGCAGGACGTTCATGGGCTCCCCGGCCGCCATCGCCTCATCGATCTCGCCGATCGCTCGCAGCTGCGCGGCGGTGGGCACGAACGGAAGCGTCGCGAGCGAGACGATCGGTCAGTTCGCCCTGCGTCCGATGCGACACACCTTCTTGCTCGCCGCCACTCGATGCTTGCGGAACGCCACCCCCAGCTCCAGCGTGAACAGCTCATCGAACTTCAGTCGCCGGATGGCGGCGGCGAGCATCGCCTGGTCGGCCGGGAAATGGATGTCGCGGATCGCGCGGTCGTACGAGCCTAGACCCTCGGCGGAGACGACACTGATGGGCATGGGGTCGGTGAGCTGCGGCAGCGCTGCCAGCGCCACATACACGAACTCCCGGATGGTTCGGGTGCTGATGCCGTCGGAGGCGGGGTGGACGGGGGTGATCCGAGCGGTGTGGATCCGGTCGCCGTCGTCGCCACGAAGCAGCTCGACCTCCTGGCGCTGCAGCTGCAGGCGTCCTGCCGTATCGCGAGACGATCCGGTCACGGCCAGCTCCTGGCCCTCCGGGTACGCCTCGTGCCCATGGCTGGTTGAAGAATGCGAGATCGAGGTAACCGCCGCCGTCGGAGAGGGTGACGGTCACCAGGACTTGCGGGTGGCGCGTTCTCCGCGGCTCCACCGCCTCACGCGGCCGATGACGGTCATGTACGCGCCGACCTTCAGATCGGCGATCGCCTGCACGCGGGACCTGTCGATGTAGCGACGCGGATAGTGATGCAGCAGACCACCGACCGTCTCGATGTCGAAGGCCTCCGCGAGCACCTGGTGCGCCTCCGGCCCCTTTTCCTTCCCGCCGATGCGGCGGGCAGCCAGACTCCGATTGATGGCGAGCGATCGGACGTGTCGAGCGTCAGCGGCACGGGGGCTCCTCATCCGCCAAGCGTTCTACCATCCTTGGATGCCTCCCCGCCCGCGCCCCCTCGTCTCCCGGCCGGTCTCCTGCCCCGCTTCTGGCTCCTGATCGGTTGCCTCTTCGTGGCCATCATCCTGAGGCGCTGCACCGACAGCGGAGGAGGTGCGTCGCCGGGCACCGGCCCCGCCACCCCGGCGGTCAACGCCACCCCGGCCCCCGGTCTGCCGACCACCGTGAACGCGCTGCCGTCGATGAACGTGGATCAGTTCAACGCGCTGCTCGGCGAGCTGAGCGGCACGCCGCTCGTCGTGAACGTCTGGGCGGCGTGGTGCGCCCCCTGCAAGCAAGAGGCGCCCCGGCTGGTCGCCGCGGCGAAGGCGCAACCCCGGCGTCCAGTTCCTCGGGGTGGACGTCCTGGATTCGACCGCAGCGGCGCGGCGAACTTCCTCACGACCTACGGCGGTCACGTACCCGAGCGTCTTCGATCCTCGGGCGCGCGATCAAGGCCGACCTGGGGGCGTTCGGCCAGCCGGACACGTACTTCTACGATGCAGCCGGCCGGCAGGTTGAGGCGGTGGCCGGGGCCCTCTCCCCGGCTTCGCTGGATGCCGGCCTGGCGAAGATCGGCCCCTCGTCCTGATCGTCTGAACCCGTCTGGTAGCCTCGGTGAACCATGGCGGCGACCTGTGACATCTGCGGCAAGGGACCCTGGTTCGGCAAGGCGGTGACGTTCTCGCACAAGCGGAACAACCGCCGCTGGAACCCGAACATCCAGCGTGTCCGCGCCCTCGTCGACGGTAGCCCGCGGCGCATCAACGTCTGCACCTCGTGCATCAAGGCCGACAAGGTCAAGCGGATCCCGCACGCCTGATCGGCCACAGCTGGTCCACCGGCCCGATCCCGCCACCGATCGCGAGCGCGTGCCGGATGGCTTCGGTGACGAACGCCTTGCCGGCATCGACGGCGTCGTCCATGCCGCGGCCCATCGCCAGGTGGGCGACGATCGCGGCGCTCAAGGTGCATCCTGTTCCGTGCGTGTGCGGCGTGTCGATCCGCTCCACCGCGAGCCAGCGAACGACGCCCGACTCGGCATCTACCAGCAGGTCCGCGGCCTCCTCCCGCCCCCGGAGATGGCCTCCCTTCACGAGCACAGCGCGCGGCCCCAGGTCCAAGATCGCGTCCGCGGCGCGCCGCATGTCATCACGGGTCGCCACGGGGATCCCCGCCAGCACGCTCGCCTCCGGCAGGTTGGGGGTCACGAGCGCCGCCAGCGGGAGGATCCGCGCTCGTAGGGCGTCGATCGCGTCCTCGTCGAGGAGGGCGTGGCCGTGCTTGGAGACCGAGACCGGATCGACGACGAGCCGGGCGATGCCCACCTCCGCCACGGCCTCCGCGACGGCCTCGACGACCGCGGAGTTCGCGAGCATGCCGGTCTTGGCCGCGTCGACCCCGATGTCGGTGGCGACGGCCCGGATCTGTGCACCCACCGTCGATGCACTCAGTGCCTCGTAACTCGCCACCCCCTTCGTGTTCTGCACGGTGACGGCGGTGATCGCCGTCATCCCGTAGACCCCCAGGACGCTGAAGGTCTTCAGGTCGGCCTGGATCCCGGCTCCGCCGCCGGAGTCGCTGCCCGCGATCGTGAGGGCGCGCGGACGCGGCGGATGCGACTCGGTCCCGTGGTGCAGGCTCATCCGCTGCGACCCTGGGCGAAGTGGTCCCATCCAGCTACCTCGAGCGGGCACTCCCCCCTCGCGGCGGAGACCGTGGTTCGCCCCTCTTCGATGATGTCGCCGATCGCGGTGAGCGACACCCCGAACGCCTCGCGCATCTCGGAGGCCGCCCCGGCAACGGCTCCTTCGCCCGGCAGGGTGGCCAACAGCTCGTAGTCCTCGCCGCCGCCCAACGCGTCGGCCAGGGACGCGGCAGGCCCGATCGGCACGTCGTCGAGATACAGGCGCACCCCGACCCCGCTCGCATCGCACAGCCGTGACAGGTCGAGCGTGAGCCCGTCGCTGATGTCGATCATGCTGGTGGCCCCGCGACGCGCCAGCACGCCGGCTTCGCCCACGCGCGCGACGGGACGAAGGTGACGTTCGATGGCACGCCGCTGCGGATCGCCGAGCGCCGAGGGCGCCCCGGAGGCCGCCAGTCGCAACCCGGCCGCCGAGCTTCCCAGGTCGCCCGTTACCACCACACGATCGCCGACGCGCGCCCCCGACCGCAGCACGGCCCGCCCCGGCGCCACCTCGCCGATAACGGTGACGCCGACGTTCACCTCCGACCCACGTGCGAGGTTGCCACCCACCAGCCACAACGCGTACTCGCCGCACGCCTCGCGCATGCCACCGAACAGCTCGATCACCCAGGCCGCGTCGACGTCGCTCGGCAGTGTGAGGGCGCACAGCGCGTACCGCGGAGAACCCGCGACGGCGGCGATGTCGCTCACGTTCGCCACGATGGCCTTACCGCCGAGGTCGCGCGCCGTCGTCGTGGCGCGATCGAAATGCACCCCTTCGACGAGTGCGTCGGTGGTGAGGACGAGGTCGCCGGACCCGGGTGCGACGACCGCCGCGTCGTCCCCGGGCCCCACCCGCACCTCGAGGCCCGCCCCCGAGAGCACCCTGCGGATCGCCGCGAGCAGCGCGTCTTCCGAGACGTCCAAGGAGTTGTCCGTTCCGTACAGTCGAGCGGGCCGTACGTGGTGCGGTTGGCGGCCCGAAGGGGCACATGTCCGTTGGGTAGACTCTAGCCGTAGTCCGGTGTGTCCAAACCGCGGGCGCGGAGCTGCCCGATGGTTCCCCCTCGCAAGGAGGCCCACGGTGGCAGAGATCCACGTCAACCCCACGCCCGAGGAGTTGCGGACATTCACGGAGGAGATGCCCGAGACACGCGTCTCCGAGTTCGACAACACCAACACGCAGACGACCGTGCTCTCGCGCAGCGCCGGAAGCACCTACGTCGTGGATCGCCCCTCGAGCGGTGAGACGATGTCGCGGGAGGACTACGCCTCGGTCGCCGCGATGCAGGAGGCCTACATCGCCGATCACGACATGATCCAGATCGACGGCTTCATCGGCAACGACCCGGAGATGCGGACCGCCGCGCGCCTCCTGATGGAGAAGCGATACGCGAACATCGCGGGGATGCAGCGAAAACTCTACTTCGAGCGCAACGACGGTGCCGAGCCCGAGGTGCAGGTCATCTATACACCGGGGCTGCGCGCTCCCGGCCACCCGGACGACCGCGTGATCGCGGTCGACCTGGATGAGAATGTCACGCGGGTCCTCAACTCGGACTACTTCGGCGAGTCCAAGAAGGGCGGCCTGCGCATGTGGAACAACATCCTCTACGACAAGGGCGGGCTCGCGCTCCACTCCGGACTGAAGGTGATCCCCACGGCTCACGGCGATAAGGTCGTCATGATCTTGGGGCTCTCGGGGACCGGCAAGACCACCACGACCTTCACCACCCAGAACGGATCGCGGCCGATCCAGGACGATTTCGTGGGCCTGATGCCGGGCGGGCGCGCCTACGGGACCGAGAACGGGTGCTTCGCCAAGACCTTCGCGCTGGATCCGAGCTTCGAACCCTCGATCCACAACGCGGTCACGAAGCCCAGCGCCTACCTCGAGAACGTCTACATGGACGAGTCGGGCAGTGTGGACTTCTTCAACGAGAACTACACGAAGAACGGGCGGGCCGTGTTCGAGATGCAGGCACTGATGGCCTACGAAGATGCGCGGAACGTCGGCGCGGTCGACTACCTGTTGATCCTCAACCGCAACGAGAACATCATCCCCGCCGTCTCGAGGCTGGATCAGACACAGGCCGCCGCGTATTTCATGCTCGGGGAAACCACCGGCACCTCCGCCGGCGGCGCCGCCGAGGAGGGGAGGTTCCTTCGGGTTCCGGGCACGAACCCGTTCTTCCCGCTCCCCCACGGCCTCCAGGGCAACCGCATGTTGGAGCTTCTCGCGAGCCAGCCCATCGAGACCTTCCTGCTGAACACGGGGCGGGTCGGCGGCAAGGACGACGACGATCGGTCCAAGAAGGTGAAGATCCCGCACACGTCCGCCTGCGTGAAGGGGATCGCGGAGCGCTCGATCACGTGGGACGACGACCCCGACTTCGGCTACCAGACCGCCTCGGCCGTGCCCGACTTCGACGACGGCGAGCTGCTACAGCCTCGCCGCCTCTACGAGCGCGAGGGTCGCATCGACGAGTACGACGGGCTCGTGGAGCGCCTGAAGTCCGAGCGAGTCGCCCGTCTCCAGGAGTTCCCCGAGCTCTCCGAGGAGATCATCAAGGCCGTGGGGTAGATCGCGTCGGCGGTCAAACCGTGATGTCGCGGCGGCGGAATCCCCAGAGCGCAAGGGTGAGGAACACGACGGTGTAGGCCGCCGCTCCCCAGCAGACCGGAACGCATCCCGCCCCAGTCCACCGGGAAGCGGAACAGGCCGGTGAAGGCGAGCCAGCCGTAGGTTGGCAGGTACGGCCAGATGACGTGCAGGCTGGAGATCGAACCCAGGATCTGGCTCGCGATCGCGATCACGATCGTGGCGACGGCCGCTCCGGGGCCCGAGTCCGTGCGGGTGGAGATGAAGAGACCGATGCTCGCGATCCCGGAGAGCACCAGGACCATGTACGCGCCGCTCGCGAAGATCCGCAGGAACGAAACCGGCAACGACAGGGTCGTGCCGGACAGCGTGGGCATCGAGCGCAGGCCGAACACCACGCCTCCGAACAGCACCCCGCTCGCGATCGTCGCCAGCACGAGCGCTCCCAGCAGGGTCATGGCCGAGAAGTACTTCGCGCCGATCAGACGGCTCCGTCGCACGGGCCGCACCAGAAGGTAGCGCAAGGTCCCGGCCTGCGCTTCGCCGGCGACGGCATCGCCGGCGAACAGCCCCGCCGCGAGCGGCAGGAAGAACGGCTGCACGACGGCGAGGCCCGTGAGCGCCGCATACATCCCGCTCGCCGCGATCTGCAGGAGGAACGGCGGCGCGTCCTGCCCACTTTGGGCTGGCGGCGCGGAGAGCTTCGTCGCGATGACGATGACGGCGGGGATGGCGGCGATCGCGGCCGCCAACAGCCAGGTCCGCCAGCGATGGAACGCCTTCGCCAGCTCAACGCGGTACATCGGCGCCCTCAACGACGTGCAGGAACACGTCTTCGAGGCTGTCACGCTCGGGCACGAGGGCCTGCACTCGTACCCCTGCCCGCACCAGCGTCGCGTTCAGATCGGCGGGCGCCACGCCGTCGGCGAACGTAGCCACGAGCGCGCCGGGACCGTCGCTGGAGGATCCCACCGCCTGCAGCGTCACCCCTGCGAGCGCAGCGGCCACTTTCCGCGCCAGCCCGACGTCGTCCACGTCCACGCGGATCCGGTTCGTGGCGCCTCGAAGCGTCCCCGGCGGACCCAGCGCGAGCATGCGACCCTGCGCCATGACCCCTACGCGATCGCACATCGCCTCCACTTCCGCCAGCAGGTGACTCGAGACGAAGATCGTCGTGCCGCCGTCGGCGAGGGCGCGCAGCAGCAACCGCATCTCGCGCATGCCCGAGGGGTCGAGCCCGTTCGTCGGCTCGTCCAGGACCAGGAGCTCGGGCTCGCCCAGCAACGCGAGCGCCAGGCCGAGGCGTTGCCGCATGCCCTGGCTGTACGCCTTGACCCGTTTGTCCCCGGCGGCGCTCAACCCGACGGTCTCGAGCACCTCGCCGACCCGGCCCAGGCGCCGACGCGTGCCGTCTCGGTCCGTACCGGAGCCGGCGCGCGAGAAGTACTCGAGGTTCCGGCGCCCGCTCAGGTACTTCCAGAACGCGGGCTCCTCGACGAGCGCACCCACGCGCGCCAGGGGCGCACGGTCGGGTCGCACGGGCTCGCCCAGCAGCTCCACCTCTCCCCCGCTGGGCAGGATGAGCCCCAGCGCCATGCGGATCGTCGTGGTCTTGCCCGCGCCGTTGGGGCCCAGGAAGCCGAACAGCTCTCCGCGCTCGATCGTCAGGTCGAGATCGTCCACCGCCGCGAGGTCGCCGTAACGCTTCGTCAGCCCTCGCGCGGCGATCGCGGCCGTCACGTCAGACGCGAAGCGTCGCCGCGGAGCGTATCCAGCCCGACGAACCCCACGATCAACCACGTCCCGGAGCCCTCGTGCACGACGAGTGCCGACGCGAGCGGACCCGCGTAGGGCAGGAGGCCCTCGGTCCCGTTCGGGAGTGAACCGTGCAGGCGGATCGCCACCCTGGTATCGAAGCCCGTTCCGAAGACGCGCGTCTGGGGCGCCCGGCCTTGCACCGGAGGCCTCGCGGGCGGATGCGGCGCTCGGAGCGAGGGCGTCGTGACGGTGGCGCCCGCGGGCGGCGTGAACGTGAACATCGACGGATCGATCGCGCCGAACGACACCGACGTGAACCCGGCCTCCAGCGAGGGCTTCGTCGCGTTCTTCGCCACGACCTGGACGTCGAGCGGCAGCCGCGTCTGTGCGTCGATCGACACGCTGATGCGTCCGATCAATGTCAGGGGCGAACGGGGGGAGAGGTCCAACCGGTACACCGGACGACCCGCGATCCAGGCGGTCCCGTCCACGGTGATCCGGGCGTAGGGTCCGAGCCGGACCAGCAGGGTACGGGCGAGCGCGGCGGGGTTGCCGAGCGTCGCGAGAGCGCGTGCGCGGGTCGCAGGGTCGGCCTTGCCCGCCGGAGCCATGTCGCGCAGCCAGGCGGGTTGCCCCGCGGTACCCTCCGCCGCGCGCACGTCCGCGTACACGACGTGCACGGCCTTCAGACTCGAGGAATCCCAGAGCCACGCGGCGGCGCGGTTCGCGATGATCGTCTGCTCGGCGAAGTCCAGGATATGCGCGACCCGCACACCGTCCGAGGACCGCCACACCTTGAAGCGCTGTGTTCCGATCAGCGAGGCGATAGAGGCCGGACCGCCGCCGCCGACGCTGCTGGGGATCTGAGGCAGACCAAGATCGATGTTGGTCCGAACGTCGCCGGCGATCGAGAAGGGCCTCGCGGAGGCGGCGAGGGAGGAGGCGAGGAGGCGATCGGGGGCGACGTGGGGCAAGGACGGCGGTGCGGGATTGGCGCGGCTCACGCTGATGCCGAACACGGCCAACATCGCCAGCACCACCACGATCGCCACGACCCGGGTCCGGCTACGCATCGCCATGCTCCACTTGTAGCACCGTTCGCGACGAACGGGCACGCGACCCAGGGGCGAATCCTCAGGTTCGTCACACGCTTGTCCTGGTCTAGCTGGGACGTCGGCGCCCGAGGAAATACCCGCTCAGGAACTGCAGCACGGGGAACGCGATCAGCACGAGGAGGTACCACGAGTACTGGTCCCGGAAGGTGTCGGCGAACGCTCTCCCTTCCAGATACGCGCCGGTGCCGTTCGGATCCTTCAAGGTGGCTGAGATGGCGAACAGCCCCGCGAACGCCCACCAGGTCCCGACGCGGCCAAGGACGAAGCCGGCGAAGAGCGCATGGTCGATCGGATCCGCACCGTCGAAGGGTCGCCGGATCCAGTGGATCAGCGACCGCAACCCGAACCCGGCCAGCACGACCGACAACGCCAGCTCCGCCACCCTCACGACGGTCCTTTCCGCAGCGCATCCATGACCTCCGCATCCGTCGTCTGGCCGAACGCTCGGTACCAGCCGCCGACGGCGCGCATGTTCGGCGGGGTCGCCGAGGATCACGGAGGCGTCGCAGTCCTGTCCGAGCTGTTGCTCGATGCCCTCCGGTCCGACCGGCGCGGCGAACACCACGCCCGCCGCACCCTGGGCGCGGGCCCAGCGCAACGCGGCGACGGCCGTGGCCCCCGTCGCGACGCCGTCGTCCACCACGATGGCGATGCGTCCCTCGACGGGGGCCGACGTCCGGCCGGCGCGATAGGCGGCGGCGCGCCGCGTCAGCTCTTCCTCCTGGCGGGCCACCTCGTCGTCCAGATAGGCCGCGTCGACACCGAGCGCCCGCAGGGTCCGGTCGTTCACCACTCGAACGCCGGGCGCGACGGCGCCGATGGCGAGCTCCGGATTCCCGGGTGCGCCCAGCTTGTGGGTCAATACGACATCGAGCGGTGCTCCCAGCGCCGCAGCCACAGGTGCCGCCACGATGACGCCGCCCCGGGGGATGCCGAGGACGACCGCCGGATCGGGGACGAGGGGAAGGACGGCTTGGGCGAGTCGCTCCCCCGCATCACGGCGATCGCGGAACATCTCGCGATGATGCCACCACACTCGCGTTGCGCCGTCGAGGAGGACCCCGCTAGCATGGGCGCCCTCACGAGGCTTGGAGGTCCCGGTGGTTCACGCGTACATCCTCATCCAGACCGAGGTGGGCAAGGCGGCGGCGGTGGCGAACGAGGTCCGCGCGATCGGAGGGGTTGCCGAGGCCGAAGACGTGACGGGCCCCTACGACGTCATCGTGCGCGCGGAAGCCCAGACGGTGGACGAACTCGGCAAGCTCGTCGTGGCGCGGATCCAGGCGGTCGAAGGCATCACTCGCACGTTGACCTGCCCGGTCGTGCACCTCTAGCCGAAGGACGAACCTCCGCCCACTGCGGAGGGCGACGCTCGGCGGCGTGGCGTTGGACCGCCAGCTCCAGGAGGCGTTCGATCAGCTCCGGGTAGGCGAGGCCACTCGCTTGCCAGAGCTTGGGATACATCGAGATCGACGTGAAACCGGGGATCGTGTTGATCTCGTTGAGCCACAGGCGCCCGTCCTGCGCGAGGAAGAAATCGACGCGGGCCATGCCCCAGCACTCCACCGCGCGGAAGGCAGTCACGGCCATCCGCTGGATGCCCTCGGCAACATGGACGTCGATCTCCGCGGGGACCCTCAACTCGGCGCCGTCGGCGTCGAGGTATTTGGCTTCGTAGTCGTAGAACTCGTGGCCGCGGGGCGCCACCTCGCCGCAGACCGACGCGACCGGCTCATCGTTACCGAGCACCGCGCACTCGATCTCACGGGCGCCATCGAGGCCGTGCTCGATCACCGCCTTGCGCGCATACCGGAAGGCCTTCGCCGATCCCATCGTCCAGCCCCGCCGGCGTGTGCACCTTCGTGATGCCCACCGACGAACCGAGCGTCGCCGGCTTCACGAACAGGGGATACCCAAGCGCCGCGGCGCGCGCACCCGCGCCCTCCGGGTCCTCGTCCCATTCCGCCTCACGCACCACGTCCCACGGCAGCACGGGGAGCCCGGCCGCGGCGAACAGGACCTTCTGGACGGCCTTGTCCATCCCCACGGCGGAGCCGAGAACGCCGGCCCCGACGTAGGGAACATCGGCGAGCTCGAACATCCCTTGCACCGCACCGTCTTCACCCATCGGCCCATGGAGGACGGGGAAGACGACATCGATCGGGGCGCGCGTGCCGTCGGCGGCCACCAACTCGCTCGTCCCACCCTCCGACGCGAGCTCCAGGCTTGCCCCCGTGCCACCGGTGACTTCCGGCAGGCGGCCGGTCTCGGCGGGCAACGCGACCGGGCCCGGCAGCAGATGCCACCGGCCGGCCTTCGTGATGCCGATGGCAACGACCTCGTTGCGCTCGGGGTCGAGGGCGTCGATCACGTAGCGCGCCGAGATGCAGCTGATCTCGTGCTCGGCCGACCGTCCGCCGAACAGGACCGCCACGCGCCGCTTCCGCGTCGGAGCGGGATCCGTCGGCTCGCTCAAACCTTCTCCAGCGCGCGTGCGAAGTCCTCCAGGAGGTCGTCCGCGTCCTCGATGCCGGTGGACACGCGCACGAGGCCGTCGGTGATCCCGGCCGCCCGTCGGGCTTCAGGATCCATCTGACGGTGCGTGGTGGAGGCAGCGTGGCCGACCAGTGTGTGCGTTCCGCCGAGGCTTGTGGCGACCCATGCCAGCTCCAGCGCATCGCAGAATCGCTGGCCCCCCTCGACCCCGCCCGCGACATCGACGGCGAGCATCCCCCCGAAACCTCGCACGCCGAACTCTCGGGCGGCGATGGCGTGCTGGGGATGCGAAGCGAGGCCCGGATACCAGACGCGTTCGACCTTCTCGTCCCGCTCCAGGAACCTCGCGAGGGCCATCGCGTTCGCGCCGTGGCGCTCCATGCGCAGCGCGAGCGTCATGAGCCCGCGCAAGCAGAGCCACGCCTCGAAAGGTGCCATCGTGCCGCCCGTATCGATGGCCGTGTCGCGCAGACGATCTCTCCCGGGCGCGGTCGTGCAGACGACACCCCCGATCAGATCGTGGTGGCCGCCGATGTACTTCGTGGTGGAGTGCACGACGTAGTCGAACCCCAACGTGACCGGGGTGCACAGGTAGGGGGACGCGAAGGTGTTGTCGACCGCGGCGGGCACGGCAGCCTCCCGGCACGCAGCGCCCAGCGCCGCAAGGTCCGCGACCGTCACGTTGGGATTCGCGATCGTCTCCACGTAGAACAGCGACGCGCCGGGCAGCGCCGAACGCACCTCGTGGAGGTCGTGCGGATCGACGAGTTCGACGTCGACCCCGAATCGCGGAAGGAGCTTCGTGGCGATCGAGTAGGCGCCGCCGTACAGCTCGTTGCTCACCACCACCCGGTCGCCGGCGGAGGCGAGCGTGGTGAACACCGCGTGGATCGCCGCCATCCCCGATGCGAACCCGAACGCGGCGTCGGTCCCTTCGAGCTCGGCCATCTGCGCCTCGAACGCCTGCACCGTGGGGTTGCCGTACCCGCGCGAGTACGTGTACCCGGGCGCTCGGAACGCGATGGTCTCGGCGTAGGCCTGCGACGTCGCGAAGCGGAAGGTCGACGTCTGGTAGATCGGGACGCTCGGCATCTCCTGCTCGACCGACGGCGTCGCGCCGTGCACCGCGCGCGTCGAGAAGCCCTTGCCGTTCGCCATCACGGGCAGCCTACCCGTCGTCCGTCGCCCACCGCTGCGGATAGCGGCTCCTCAGGTCCTCGGCCAGCGACGTGAGCGACCCCATGATGTCGGCGGTCATCTCCCTGAGGGCCGCATGATCGTCGGCGTCGCCGCGCCTGGCGGACAGATCGATCGGCGCGCCGGCCTTCACCCAGACCGGGCGTCCGTACTTCAAGCTGCCCTTGCCGGACTTCTGCCACACCGGCTGAGAGCCCCACGACGCCATGGGAGTGATGGGAACCCCGGTCGCCAACGACAGACGCACGGCCCCCGTCTTCCCCTCCATCGGGAGATGATCCGGACGCTGGGTCACGGTCCCCTCCGGGTAGATCAACACGACCTCATCCTCGGTCAGCGCCTTCATGAGGCGGCGTAATGGTGCCGGGTCGTTGCTGCCGCGCACGACCGGGATCTGGCCCACGCCGCGAAGCACGGTCCCGACCAGCGGGATGCGGAACAGCTCCGCCTTCGCCAGGAAGCGCGGGCGTCGCCCGGCCTCCAAGACGGCGTAGGCGTTCGCGAACGGATCGAGATAGGAGATGTGGTTGCACGCGACGATCGCCGGCCCGTCCGACGGGATGCAGTCCAGGTCCTCGAACCGCCAGTCGAACCACAGTCTGACCGGAGGGAAGACGACGGCCTTCACGATGTGGAACCAGGGCTCCAGGGTCGTTACGCCTCCTTGCGCGGACGGTCGTGCGTGGCAGGCCGTGAGGTTACCTCGCCCCGTCGGCTACCCTGGGCAGCCACGTGCGCGTGATCGCTCTCCCCGTGAAGTCGCTCGCCGAGGCCAAGAGTCGGCTGGGACCCGTCCTATCTCCGATGGAGCGTGGCACCCTGACCCTGGCGATGTTCGAGGACGTCCTCGACGTCACGCTCACGCTCCCGGGATGGGAGACCTGGGTCATCTCTCCTGACGAGGCGGTGCTGGAGATCGCGATGCAGCGGGGCGCCCACGGCATCACGGAGGAGAAGCCTCCGCTTCCTGCCGCGATCCGCCAGGTCGAGGAGGAGGCGATCGCACGCGACGTGAGCCATCTGGCGGTGTTGCTGGCGGACACGCCGCTCGTGACCGCGGCGGCCCTCACCCGCGCTCTCCACACGCTGGGCCCGGTGGTGCTGGCACCGTCGCTCGACGAGGGCGGCACGAACCTGCTGGTGCGGCGGCCGCCCAAAGCGATCGACGCCTGCTTCGGCAACGACTCGTACCGCAAGCATCTCGAGCGCGCCGCCGAGGGCGACGTGCCCGTATCGGTCGTGGAGATCCCCGAGATCGCGTTCGACCTGGACCTGCCCGGCGATATCCTCAGCGTGCTCGACGCCGCCAAGCCTGGCCGCACCTTGGACGTGTGTCTGCAGATGGACGCGGCGGCGCGTATCTCGACCCGTACTTGACAAAGGAGCGATCGCACGTGACTCAGGGCACGATCAAGGAGTTCGACGAGTCGACCAGGACCGGAAGCCTGCTCACAGAGGCCCGTGAGGAGATCGCGATCCAGGCCGACTCGATCGGCGACGCCGCGATCCGGACCTTGCGGATCGGTCAGCGCGTGAAGTTCGACGTGGCACAGGACG
Source organism: uncultured Actinomycetes bacterium (assembly GCA_963850315.1). Classification (GTDB taxonomy): domain Bacteria; phylum Actinomycetota; class UBA4738; order UBA4738; family HRBIN12; genus JAOUEA01. The sequence goes on along the minus strand of CAWKKN010000004.1, from coordinate 14,153 downwards.
AGGGGAGAGCCGTCGCCCGCGACCTCCACCTCGTCACCTTCGAGTAGCGGAGCTACCGTCCGCGGCGGCTCCCGAGGACCTGCTCACGGAACTCCTTGCCCGGGGTGAAGGCCGGGAGATCGCGCTCCGGCACGACGATCGGGACGTCGGGCTTGCGCGGGTTGCGGGCGATGCGCTCGTTGCGATGCCGGCGCTCGAAGGTTCCGAAGTCGGCGAGCGTGACGCGTTCCCCGTGGACCACCGACTCGCGGATCGTGTCGATCGCCGCATCCACCGCGCGGGCGACGTCGGCCTTGCTCTGTCCGGTTCGTGCGGCCACTTCGGCGACCAGACCACCCTTGTTCATGGTGCGCCTCCCCTCCCGCGCCGTGAAGCGTCTTGCGTCCCACCGTATCCGGACGAGGACGAGAAGGTCAACCGCAGCGGCCGAAACTCAAGAGAAGTGGCGGACTCCGAACCCGTGGTGGTGGCCGACGCCACGTGGACGTCGGGCACCGCGAGCCTCGATCCCTCGGCCAGGCTATGGAGCCGCTGGATCGCCTCTGCTGCTTCCAATCAACCTCGGGAGGGAGGAGAGTACGGCGCGAACGGTGGCCAGGGAACGAGATGCTCAACGATGTGGGAGGGGCGCTAGATGAGGAAGCTGGGATGGCTGGCTTCAGTATCGGCGATGCTGGGTTCGTTGCTGCTCGCAGCACCCGTGCGCGCTGTCCAGGTTGCCAAGGTGGGCGGGGGCGTGATGTCAATCCACTGTGCATTCTCACACTCCAACTTCGACGACGCGATCGTTCACCCCGGTGTCGTCGGTTCCACGCACGAGCATGGTTACGCCGGATCATCCGACACCAACGCGAACTCCACGGTGCCCTCGATGGAATCGGGAACGTCTTCGTGTCCGCTCTCGTTCGATACGGCTGGGTATTGGTTCCCGTTGCTCACGTCGCCGTCGACCGTTCCGTGCAACGCAGCGCAGAGGGGGACCTACGAACCGCCCGATCCACTGAGCATCAGCGCCCCCTTGGGGCAATGCGTATATCGCCCGACCCTCGTGAACGTCTACTATCGCTCGCGCGTTGGGGTCCTCGTACAGCCGTTCCCGCAAGACCTACGGATGGTCGCTGGTGGGGACACACTGAATCCGCCCTATGCGGGCGGCGTCCAAGGCTCGTTGTCGTACTCGTGCGTTGACTCAGGCCCGTACTACGCGAGCCCGCCGCTTTGCCCCGGGAAGAATGGGGTCGGCATGAACGTCCACTTCCCCGACTGCCTGCTGAGCACGGCGGTTCTTGGTGTGGATAACTCGGCGAACATGGTCTACTCGACGAAGCTGTGCCCCGCCGGATACATCCAGCTGCCGAGGCTCAGCCTCCACATCCGCTTCGCAGCGGGAACAGGCGGTCCCGGTTGGGGCACTGACGCAGACTTCATGAAGGGCATGACGAACGGCGAATCGCTTCACGCGGACTTCTGGAATACGTGGAACCAGTCCGTGCTCGCCGGTCTCGTCACTCGTTGCCTGAACGGTGGGTTGCAGTGCGTGGGCTTGACCGATGCGAATTACTTGACCGTGGGTTCGTGAAACCGTGAGCGGGCCCGGCGCTGCTCTCGCCGAGATCGCCCCGTTGGCCCCACGGCCGTTCCCTGAGTGACGCCCCGCGGGCCGGCAGTGCAAGAGGTATGCCCCCCATGGAGGATCCGGGCTGTCGGCGGCAGGGCAACGACATCTCCCCTTCCGGCGACGGCTGCGTGTAAAGTACCGTTGCTCCGCGAGGATACCCGCGCCGGCACCCTCGAGGGACATACCGGGGAGATCGTCAGCCGGGGTGAGCGATGAAGCGCAGAGGACGAACAGAGATAAGGACAGCTGGGCTCCGTGCGACCGCTCTAGTCGCTGCAGCGCTCCTCAGCTTCGCGATGTTCCACAGGTTCGCGAGCGCAGCCCCGACCCACCCCAACATCGTCATCATCATGACCGATGACCAGCGCTGGGACACGGTGACCTCTCGATACATGCCGCAACTCACGCGTATCCTGTCCCATAACCCATCGATCACCTACACGAACTCGTTCGTGCCGAACTCGCTCTGCTGCCCCAGCCGGGCATCCACGCTGACCGGGGACTACTCCCACACGACCGGGGTCTACGGCAACGGCGGTCGATGGGGCGGGTTCGGATCGTTCACGGCTCCACCCGAGGGACGCAGCACGAGCGCGATCAACGATTCGACCACGATAGCCGCGGACATGCGGAAGGCTGGGTACAGGACGGCCTTCGTCGGAAAGTACCTCAACGGCTATGACTCCAGATCCTCGAACTACGTCCCCCCGGGCTGGGACCGCTGGTTCGCCGTGCCCACGGGCGCGTACTACGACTACTGGGCTGCGGTGTCGTTACCCTGGTTCTCCTCGAGTGCCCGCCGCCACCTGTATTTCGGAGCGACGCCGGCCGACTACATCACCCGGGTGCTGTCCACGAGGGCGACAGCGTTCGTCGCGGCGCCGAGCGCGAAGCCGTTCCTCCTGTACTTCGCCCCGACGGCGCCTCATGCCCCCGCCACCCCGGACCCGCGCGATGTCAACAGGTTCGATCTGCGAGGGTACGTGCACCCTCCGTCGTATGGGCACGCAGAAGCCGGGGCCCCCACCTACATCCAAGATCTCGCTTGGAGCTCCGCCAAGATCAGGAGGATCGCCCACTTCCACCGGGATCAGCTGGACTCCACCTACGGCGTCGACCGCTCGATCGGGCAGCTCTGGAAGGCGCTGCCGGACAACACGATCGTGCTGTTCATGTCCGACAACGGGTATTCGTGGGGCGAACACAGGTGGGAAGGCAAGATGCTGCCCTACAACGAGGATCTGCGAATCCCGATGATGCTCGTCGGTAAGAACCTGATCCATCCCCTGACCCCCGGGACGGATCCCTGCCCCCCGATGTACGCGTTCACCACGAGCTGCGATGCACGCATCGTCTTGAACGTCGACGTTCTGCCGACCCTTGAGGGACTGTCCGGGGTCGCCACGACACATCCCGTCGAGGGGCTCAACATGCTCGGGGCCGTCGCGAGGTCGGACTTCGTTCTTGAACACTGGAACATGCAGTTCTTCTCTCCCACGTACTGCGGTGTTCGGTCGACCCACTGGATGTACGTGCGGTACAACAGGTCGGAGGAGCCGGTGAACGAAGGGCTCTACGACGAGTCGACGGACCCCTTCGAGATGAACAACCTCGCGGTGACCGATCCGAACGACCCGGGCGTTTCGGCCGAGCTGCACACGATGCGAGACCGTGCGTTGACGCTATGTTCGCTCGGCGGGGGCATCTATCCGAACGATTGGCCTTATCGGTAGCTGCGGATCGCAGGCTCGGTCCCTGCTCCGAGCCGCATCGTTCAGCTGGGCGAGACCGCCGGCCAAGGTGAAGCCCGTGAGGCCCCCGGATACACTCAGAGCGCTCTGGGACGTGGCTATCTCATCCTCTTCGTGACCGAGTTATCTGTTGACGGTGCTACTCCCCTGCGTCGTCCCAAGGAAGCTCCACGTCGAACGCCTCGGCCGTGATGGGCCCTACCCTGGGACCGTCGCGCCCGTGATCCTCCGCGGTCCATACTAGGGGGCGGGGCGACGCGGGGGGTTCGGAACCCTAGCCGTGATCGGAGTTCAGACCGAGGACATCGCGCCGACCACGATAGCCAGAGGGGCGGCGGCGATGGCCTGCCTCTGCGGCATGCGCTTACATCGCCCGGCGCGTACCCTACCGCCATGGCCCCTGCATCCGAGGTGGTCGCGGCCCACTGGGCCACGGCGGAAGCGAGGGATTGGGAGGCCATCGGTGCCGTCCTCGCCGATAACGTGGTCTACCGCGGTCCCCAAACGAGGGAGCAGGTCCGAGGTCGGGAGCCCTATATCCGGTTCAACGTGGAAGGCTTTCCGTATGACTGGCACCTGAGCGTGCAGCGGATTATCGGCTTGGAGCGGACGGTCGGATCACCCATATCACCGACTTCTGGCCCGATCCTTACGAGCTTCCGGCCAGCCGTGCCCATCTGGTTGAGCGTTACTAGTCCTCGAGCGCGCCGCTGAGCGCGTCGACCTTTCCACGTTCCGTTTGAACGTGATCCTGCTGAGGACGCCGCACACGACGAATCACGCTGGCTGAATAAGCTTGCCGCTTCTTGACAGGTTCGGGTCGGTGCATGCGGCAAGGTTGAAACAGCAGGGCCGTCGCTTCCCGCTCTTCATTTTCGAGACACTTACTTCGACCCGTCGTTTGCGCGTATCAGGGTTTCGGGTTGCATCGACCCAGCGAACCCATTCCCAGCGCGCCATCGGCGTAATACCTTTCCATAGGTCTTGGATCTTCTGCGGGGCAGCTGCCAGAGCTGTCTCAAGATCCTGTGGTACGTTCGGCTCCGGCCAGTCTTCGAGTGACTCGATCTCGAGCGTCGCGGCGTCACCCGCGCTCAAAGCAGCGGTTCGTTGTAGCTTTCCATCGATCCTCATCCAGTGGCCAAGATAGCCGTCTGGTTCCAACACCGTCTGGAACCCATGGCCATCGATCGTTCCTCGTACTGCCACCTGTCCGCGCGACGGCAGTTTCCCGCTCGCCTTCTCGGGCAAGCGCAAGATAGTCCATCTGTCGATCGTGAACAGCGTGGCGTCAAAACGGATCGTTGGCATCCCTGTGCGCTGACTCATGGCAGCTATGTATTCTACGGTCCTAGGATCGCGATCTCTTTCCCACCGCTGGACCGACCTCGACCATGGTGGCCGCCACCGCAGAGCTCGGTCCCCGTCATGAACATCAGCAGGAGGTGATCTCTCGGATCATGCATGACCTCGGCATCTCGGATACGTCCTTCGCCCGCGTCGTGCTGCGGGTGGCGGTGCTCGAAGACATCGTCCTGCCCTCATTCCGCCCGCGCTGCGGCACATCCATCGCGTCCTGCGAGGTGAAGAGGCCCCGCGTCACCTCGCGGTGGACGAGGCGGTGGGCAACGCGGCGATCGCCGAACTGCTGAAGGCCGCCCGCACGTAGTTAGTGCTGAGGGGGCGAGCAGCCCAACGACCCCGCCGAGGACGAGAGGGCGCGGACCCGTGGCAGTGAAGGCGAAGACGGTGCCACGCGGGTGGCCGCTGTGGCGCAAAGCCCCTACGCGGCTGTTGCGGCGGCCCGCCTTGTTCGCGGCGCTCACCGCCGCGGCACTGTTGGTCACGGTCATCGCCGCCGCCTATCCCCTGTTCCTGGGGGGCACCGAGAGCCAACTGCTTGCGGCCGCCATCGCCAACCCCAGCTTCACGCGGTACGGGGTAGGCATCTCCTATCGCGCCACCGGCGTCCCCCTCAGCGCGAGCGGGCTCACCCTCGAACGCGCCAACGACTTCGACGCCATCGCGAAAGGGAACGGATCGCTGGGACCCGTCCTCGCCAGCGTGGTCGGCCAGCCCATACAGATCACCGGCGCGCAGGGCACCGTGCCATCGAACAGCCTCTTGAATGGCCGACTGTTCGTCGGCGACGACGCCCTTCACCACGTACACATACTGTCGGGGCGCGCGGGCGACGGCGTGTTTCTGCCCGACTCCATCGCGAAGGCGCTGGACGCGGGACCGGGTGACCGCATCCAACTCCAGGTCGCTGGGCACGTCGTTACCGTTCCCGTCGACGGCGTGTACGTGGCGCTGGACGCGGGTACCACGGATGGCTACTGGCTGGGGTGGAGCGACGACATCTACGCCACCTGCCTGGACTGCCCGTCGCCGCCGCAGTTCCTCATCACCACGTCGACGCGACTGGCGTCGGTGATGAACCGGCTCAACGCCACGCTGACGGATCAGCTGTGGGTGGCACCCGTTCGCGCCGCGCCGCCGCTGACGCTGGTCGAGGCCCGAGGCCTCGCCGCGTACGCCGACGGCGTCGAGCGCCAGATGTCGAGCGGCTCGCTGTCGTCGACCTTCGCGTGCTGCGGCCAGTACTTCCTGGACGAGGCCCAGGCCATGTCCACCACCACCTATCACAGCGCCGCGAGCGGGGTGGTCACGCTGGTCGCTCAGCGCACAGCCGGGGTCCAGGGGCCGGTGCGGCTGGTGCTGTTGGCCGGGCTCGTCATCGCCTTGGTCGTGATCGCCGTGGCCGGGGGCTTCTCCTTCGCCTCGCGCCCGGTGGAGACCGGCATGCTCACTGTGCGCGGATGGTCTCCTCTGCGCGTGGCCCTGAAGGGCACGCTGGAGGCACTGCCACCGGTCGTTCTGGGCGCGGCGGCCGGGGTGGGCCTTGCGGTGATGCTGGTCAGCGTGCTCGGACGATCGGCGCGGGTGGGCGGTGAGGCATTGCGAGGGGCGCTCGTGAACACGGGCGCGGCGGCTCTCACGTACGTCGTCATCGTGGGCCTGGTCACGGGGATTGGTTTCTCCTCGGCAGGAGAGCACCGCGGCTGGCTGCCGCGCGCCTTCTGGTGGTTCCCGTGGGAACTGCCGGCGCTGGCGGCGGCGATCGCCCTGGGCCGGCGGCTGAACGCCGGCGGCGGCATCCTCACTGCCGGCGGGATCCAGCGGCCGGCGGGTTCAGTGCTGCTGTTCCCGCTCGCGGTGGGGCTCGCCGCCGCCATCGTCACCGCGCGGATCGCGGCGGCTCTGCTCCTGCGCAGCGCGCGCAGCCGCCGGGGTGCGGGCGTTTCGGCCTCGTGGCTCGCGGTACGCCGGCTCACGAGTTCGCTGCGGATCTCCGTCGTGTTCTTCGTGGCGGCCGTGCTGGCGGTCTCGGCGTTCGTGGGCGCGCAGGCGGTGGTGGGATCGCTCCGAGCGACCGTGGACGCCAAGGCCCGGCTGTTCGTGGGCAGCGACGTGGGACTGCAGGGCGCCAGCGGGAAACTCCCCCCCACGCACTTCCCCCTGCCGATCACGCTGGTGCAGCGATCCCTCGCCGCGGGCTTCTTCGACCACGTCGATGCGCGCGAGTTCGACCTGGTCATCATCGACCCATCGACGTTCGTGGGCGCCGCGTACTGGAACCCCGCACTCTCCTCTACATCGATCCAGGGCCTGGTCCAGGGGCTGACCGCATCCAGCGGAGCGGCCACCCCCATCCTGCTGGCGAACGACTCGGGCGCCGACCCCGCCACGATCACCGTGGGACGATCCTCGACGCCCGTCACCGTCGTGGGCCACGCCACCAGCTTCCCCGGGGCGTCGTCCACCAAGCCTATCGTTGTCATGACGCGCGACGAGGTGGTCCACGCGCTGCACCAACAACCCGAGACCGTTTCGTCGACGCAATCGACGACGGAGCTGTGGATCCGCGGGCCCGAAGCCGCCGCCCTCGCCGCCCTGGGCCCCGCCGGCATCCAGGCGGACCGGATCGTCACCGCCGACGAGGTGAAAGACATCCCGCTGGTGCAGGCGACGGTCAACACGTTCGTCGTGTTCGACGTGCTGGGCGTCGTCGCGTTGTGCCTCGTCGTCGTCTTGGCGGTCGTGTACCTCCAGGTGCGCCAGCGCGCCCGTTCCCTCGCTTCCACGCTGTCGACGCGCATGGGGTCCAACGACGCGATGTCGCGCCGCGCGCTCACGATGGAACTGGGGGCGCCGATGCTGGTGTCGCTGGTGGTGGGGTCGGTCGTGGGCGTGCTGGTGGCCCCCACGATCCTGGGCTCCCTCGATCCGCTGCCGGCGATACCTCCCGCGCAGCTGACCGTGCGGCCTTGGGAGGCCGTGGCCGCAGCGACCGCGCTGTTGGTGGTGGCGACGTTCGTGGGCGGATGGCTCGCGGCCCGCGCCGCGCGCCGCGTTTCCCTCGCGGAGGTGATGCGCGTTGGCAACTGAGGCGGTCCCAAGGACGAGCGTGTCCGCCAGAAGAAGAAGAGGCGGAGCGGCGGCGGAGCGAGAGGAGATCGCCTGGATCGCCCAGGAAACCGGTTGGGAGCTGATGTGGGTTCCGGCGTTTCGTCGGAAGCTCCGTCGTGCCGTCAGGTCAAGAGACGCGCGCCAACTCGAGGACGCGGTTGCGTGGTTCTACTACGCGCCACGTCGCTACCAGCTCGCCCAGAGCATCAAGCTTGGCCACTCTGGCTCCGGGGAAGCGAATCGAGAGGGTCATTCCCTAGCTTCAGGACAGAAGAGCCCAAGAGGACCCGCGAATCGCCTGCCGCTGGCGAGAGAGACCCGGCCGAGACCGCTCGCCGACTCCGTGCCCTGCTCGTCCCCGCGCCGACTGGCCTGGATGATGACGACGCGCCTCAGGCCATCACTGATTTGGCCACTGCCGCCGACGCACCGCTTTCCAGATCGGGGCGGGTTAACCGCGTACCAGTCCGTCAAGTTCCGGCACGCCGGAAAGAGTGGTGGCCCTCCCCTGCGAGCGGTGTGGCCGACGGGGTAGCTTCCGGAGATCACCTGCACGTTCGCGACCTCTCGGGGGTTCATGGATACGAGATGACGGAGCCTGCTCACGTCGCGGAGGTGCGCTCGCTGGAGCCGGAGGCCGCCGTGACCTTCGAGGGCTTCTACGAAGCCGAGAGCCTGACGCTGTTCCGCCGCCTCTGGCTGGTCACCGGCAACCGCGCGGAGGCGGAGGAGATCATGCAGGAGGCGTTCCTCAGGGTCTGGGAGCGATGGGATCGGGTCGGGTCGATGGACCACCCCGTCGGCTACCTCTATCGGACCGCGATGAACGTGTTCCGCAAGCGCTACCGGCGGGCCGTCCTTGCCATGCGACGCACGGTGGGGCGCGCCCCCGGGCGCGACGACTTCGCCGACGTCGAGGACCGCGACGTCGTCCGCCAGATCCTGGGCTCCCTGCCGCCACGCCAGCGCGCGGCACTCGTGCTGACCGAGCTGCTCGGCTTCAGCGCCGAGGAGGCCGGCGGGGCTCTCGGCGTGCAGGCCTCGACGATCCGTTCCCTGACCCGCAACGCGCGGGAGTCGTTCCGCCGGACGGAGGTGCCCGATGCCTGAGCTCGCCGACCTGCTCGAGCGGGAGAGCCGGCGCGTCGACCCGACGCCGGGCGGGTTCGATCGCCTCGCCCGCCGCCGTGATCGCCGGGAGCGGAACCGCCGGATCGGCGCCGGCGCGCTGGCTCTCGTGGTTGCGATCGTCGCCATCGCCGCCCTCCTGCGCGCGAACCAGAGCCAGCTGCGCCCAGCGGCCCCGTCGCCGTCCTCGATGGCCTTCCCCGGCCTGCCGCCCGCGGGCGCGAAGCCCAGCGAGCCCGTCACCGGCACGCTGACGCTCGGCTACGACGGGCCCGACGGCAACGGACACGAGATGGATCTGAGCGTCTACGCCGACGGCAGGATGATCTGGCAGCGGTGGTCGCCCCCGGTGCGGTGGTACCCGTCGTCGCCTCAGCCCCTCGTGATCCCGCACGGAGCGACCAGGTTCGAGACCGGCTACGTGTGGCAACGGCTGACCCCCGGCGGCGTGAACCGGCTGCGGTCGACGATCCTCGCGAGCGGCCTGTTCGACCGCAACGAGTTCTTCCTGACGAAGATGAGCTACTCGATCGACCTGCGGACCGGAGGACGCATGGTCCGGCTCCAGGCAGACACGGCCGGCGACCGGACGCCCACCCCGGCTCAGCTTCACGCGCTCCACGCCCTGGAGAGGTTGATGGCCGACCCCGCCTCGTGGCTCCCCAGTTCGGACTGGGCCGACGCACGGATCCACGCGTTCGTGCCCGCGTGCTACTCGGTGGCCTACGAGCGGGGCGGGTTGGACCTGTCCAAGCTGCCGGCCGTCGCCGCCGCCGAGATACGCAAGCACACACAGCACAACGCGGCCGGAGAGATGAGCACGGACGACGCCCGGACCCTCTTCCGGGCGCTGGTCGGGGCGGGCTACGTACCGTCCAATGACTCCGCGGCATTGATCGGCTTCAGGCTTCCGCCAGCGGTAACCAACCAGCTCTTCGATCCCGTCAAGTTCGGGTTCCTGCACCTCAGCCCGTGTCTCCCCGGGTGAGCCGGGGCGCGTCGGAGCGGGCGCGCTCGGCGGACGGCGAGATGATGCGGAACAAGGCGGGGCATACCGAGGGCGATGCGGGCTGCGGTGTTCGCGATGCTGGTGATCGGCGCTCGGTCCCTTGAGCCCTCGAACCAGTGGGGTGTCCCTCGTGGCACCACCACCGCGTCGCCTGACCCCGCCGAAACGATCGACCGTCCCCGCCCTTTGCTCTCTTGCTTGATCGATCAAGACGAGGTAGGAAGGTGTGGGCCGAGTCTGCCGCCACAGGCGATCCCCTTGGGCGCAAGTGGTCCTGCCAACGCCTCAACGCATGGAGCATTGCGTTGTATCTACCGGGTGGCGGCCCAAGCAGGGCCAGGTGGTGGGCTTCTTGATGTAACCGAACTCCTGGGCGAGGAACCCTTGACTTTGCGACGCAAAGACGTGTAACTTTGCATTGCAAAGTCCGGTAAGGAGGTCACCATGAACGACTCGCACGACATCCCTACCTCTCAGGCCGCCGGTGACGACGACCACTTCGACCCCAGCGATGCCGCTGACCTGCTCGTCAGCACGCGCCGCAAGGCGCGCCGGGGTTTCGAGCAGCGCACGCCGCTGCTCTACCTGTGCGCGGCCGTGGTGGTGGGCGCGGCCTACGGCATGCTTTGGCTCTCCGTGCGTCACCAGGACCCCTACGTCGGGCCGAGCCTGGCCGTGATCGGCTGGGTCTACGGCATCGTCATGGTCTCGGTGGTGGTGAGCGCGACGACGTACCGCCGCGCCACCCATGGCGTCCGCGGGCCATCCCGCCGCGAGGACGCCATCCGCGGGCTCGCGATCGGCGTGCCGTGGATCGCGGTCTACGTCTTCGACGGTGCGCTCAAGGCCAACGGCTTCAGCAACGCCATCGTGTACGGCGTGTTCGACGCCGCCGCGCCGTGGCTCGTCGTCGGCACGGCGTTCGCCGCATTCTCCGCCGGTCGTGAGCAGTGGGGAGGCATGGCCCAAGGACTCACGGTGCTCGTGATCGGGACCACCGCGGCGTTCTTCGGGCCGGCCGGGGTTTGGGGTGTGCTCGGCGTGGCCGGGTTCGTCGGCCTCCTGGTCCTGGGCGTCTCCCAGTTCATCCACCTGCGCCGCCTATGAGCGAGGACGCGCTCGACCCGTTGATCCACGCGCCGGCCCGCCTGCGGATCGTCGTCACGCTGGCAGCGCTGCGCGAGGGAGACTCCCTGTCCTTCCCGCGCCTGCAGCGGATGCTCGACCTCACGCCGGGCAACCTCATCACCCACCTCCGCAAGCTCGAAGACGCCGGCTACCTGATCACCGAGAAGACCGAGGCAGGTCCGTCCGCCGGCACCTCGGTCACCCTCACGCCTGCCGGCCGTCAGGCGCTCGACGCCTACACCGCCACCTTGCGCGGCATCCTCGACGGCGTCTGACCCTGCGTCATCTCGTGCGGCGATCGAAGGAGCTCGGCCGGATCCAGTGTTCCTTCGGGATCGACAGCGCGGGCGTACTTCGCCATCCTGCCGGCGAGTGCGGGCTCGGTGGCTCCCTTCGTGTCACCCTTCGCGTGTCGCGTGTACGCAGCGACGTTCGCTCGATCGGTGTTCTCATCGCCATGGCAGAATCCGGTCTGCAACGCGGCGATATCAGCGAACACGTGCTCGCCGCAACGCGAGCAGCCCAAGATGAGCGTGAGATCGTGACCCGGCGTCGCCATAGCAGGTGGGAACACGGCGCGGATCTCGTCCAACCGGGGCGCACGTCTGCATGTTCGTTTCTTCGCGTCATTCATCAGGGCCGAGTGCAGCGTGTCGATCCGATACCAAAGCAGCGGTCCCCGTTCCGGGTTCGTACGCACCTCGCCGATGTGGCCACCCTTGGCGCAAAAGACATCGCCGAGGTGCTCCCGAGAACGGCACGAACTCGGCACCGATCCAGGCCCGTTCTCTGGCACGATCTGTTCACAGCCTATCGTCCAGCCTGAGGCGCTTCTGTGCCTCGAGGGCGCGCTCCACGGCCGTGGAGGAGGCGTACCGGTCCATCATCGTCCTATCGGTCCAGCCGAAGATCCGCATCGCGTCGCCCTCCTCGCCGCCGGCGCTCAACCAGCGATGCGCGGCGGTGTGACGAAGCAGGTGTGGATGAACGTGCTTCTCGATCCCGGCCGAGCGAGCACGTGCGCCGATCATCTGCGCGATGCCCACCGAGGCGAAGCGTCCCCGACGGCCGAGCCATAGCCACTCGCCATCGGCGTCGGTGTGGTTACGGCGAGCGTGCAGGTAGCGGAAGAGGCTGCGCGAGGTCTTGTTGCCGATGCCTACTTCCCTGGGCTTGTCGCCCTTGGTCGTGACGAACCAGATGCGGCCGCGGTCCAGGTCGACATCTTGGGTCCGCAGCCCTTCTACCTCACCGAGGCGCGCACCCGTCGAGATGAACACCCGGATGTCCGCTCTCGTGACCTCGCCCAGATCATCGGAGCGGCCCTGGAGGGCGAGCCAGTCGGTGAAGGCGATCACCGAGGTAGGACTTCACGGTGGCGGGCGTGCGTCCCTTGGCCTGCAGGTACAGGGTGAATCCCTGGAGGGCCTCCGATACACTCAGACCGGCTTGGGACGTACTCTTCTCGGCCTCCTGCACGCCGAGTTATCCGTTGAACGAGCGACGTGCTAGGAGCAAGATGGCTCGAAAGCCCAGGTCAGCACGATGGCCCGTGGTGTAACGGTAGCACGAGTGATTCTGGATCACTTAGTCTTGGTTCGAATCCAGGCGGGCCAGCCATGACGGTCGCCGCCGGCGACCCAAGAGGAGGCGAACCCGCGTGAGCGCCGACGTACCCCGGATCCCCGTCACGTTGATCCCCGGGGACGGCATCGGACCCGAGTGCGTACGGGCCGCGCGCGCCATCGTCGAGGCCACGGGCGTCCGATCGAATGGGACGAGGCCGAGGCCGGCGCCGAGGTCTTCAAAAGGGGCGTCGCTTCCGGCGTGCCCGCGGAGACGATGGACTCCATCGCACGGACGCGGGTCGCTTCAAGGGCCCCCTCGAGACCCCGGTCGGATTCGGCGAGAAGAGCGCGAACGTCACCCTGCGCAAGCTCTACGAGACCTACGCGAACATCCGTCCCGTTCGCGAGATGCCGGGTGTCACGACTCCCTATTCGGGTCGTGGCGTCGACCTCGTGATGGTGCGCGAGAACGTGGAGGATCTCTACGCGGGGATCGAGTACATGGAGACCCCCGGCGTGGCGCAAGCGCTGAAGCTGATCAGCGTGAAGGGCTGCGAGAAGATCGCGCGGTTCGCCTTTGAGTACGCGGAATCGGAGGGGCGGGCCAGCGTCGCCTGCGCGACGAAGGCGAACATCATGAAGTTCAGCGAGGGGACGATGAAGCGCGTGTTCGAGCGCGTGGCGCCCGACTACCCGGAGATCGAGTCCTGGCACGTCATCGTCGACAACTGCGCCCATCAGCTGGTGAAGCGACCGGAGCAGTACGAGGTCATCGTCACCACGAACATGAACGGCGACATCCTCTCGATTCTGTCCAGCGCCCTCATCGGCGGTCTCGGGTTCGCGCCAGCGCCAACATCGGCAACCACGTCGCCATCTTCGAGGCAGTCCACGGCTCGGCGCCCAAGTACGCCGGCAAGGACGTGATCAACCCCACGGCGGTGATCCTGTCGTCGGTCATGATGCTGCGGTACCTCGGCCTGTACGACGAAGCGGCGTCGATCGAGCACGCGGTGTTCGTGACGCGCGATCCGGTGTGCTCACCGGCGACGTCGTGGGCTACGATCGGGGACGCCGACCAGCAGGTACACGGAGACGTTCTTCGGCAACCTCGGTAGGCGCACCGAGAACTGGACGATCCGCGAGCCGACGCCGCTGAAGCTGCCCAGCTCTCCCCCGACCCCGACTACGTCAAGGTGTCCTCTCGCGCGGTCGTGGGGCTGGATGTGTTCGTCGAGTCGCCCCTGTCCGCCGAGCTGCTCGGCGCCTCGCTGATGGAGCTCACGAGGACACGCGCCTGTCGCTCAAGATGATCTCGTCGCGGGGCACGAAGGTGTTCCCCCCCACGGGCGCCATCACCGACACGCTCGATCACTGGCGATGCCGCTTCATCATCAAGGAGAACCCCGGGGACCTACCCGACGAGGACGTGCATCAACTCCTCGCGCGGATCTCCCGACAGCACACCTGGATGCATA
>CAWKKN010000003.1:0-365285 GCA_963850315.1 uncultured Actinomycetes bacterium | reverse complement strand
GAGCACGAAGCGGCGAGTCACCTTCACGACGCCGAACGCGTAGAGCACGAGGCAGACCAGCACCGTCGCCAGCGTCGCGAGGAGGGCCTGGGCGACGATCCCGTCGTAGGCCTGTTCGTAGACCTGGGAGATACCGCCCACCCATAGCCCCATCAGGACGGCGTAGACGAGCCCGCCGATCGGTGCGAGACGGGGGTTGGCGATCGCGAGGAACGACAGAGCGATCAGCAGGAAGTAACCCAGGAGCCATGACGGCCCCGACGTGGCCCTGATGACGCTCGCGGCATGGTCCCACCCGATCACCGCGAACACGCACGTGAGGGCGAAGAGCACGAGTCCCTTGACGACGGTTCCGGACACCGACATCCGGCGACCCGTTCCTACGCCGAGCTCTGCGATCGCGTCCGGCGTGAACGTGCGCTCGTTGATCATCTGTTGAGCCAAGTTGAACCTTTCTCACGAGAACGCGGCGACTCTAGAGGAGTCCCAAGGAAGGTGCATCTCCTGGTGGCTGGCGTTCGCCAGGTTCGCCCGCACGATGCCCCCCCTGCCGGACCCATACACCGGGCTCCGGCGAAGCGGCCCTGGGGTGACGCTCTCGACCGGAACCGGGTGTGTCCCGACGGGATCGATGTGTTAGTGGGACGGAGCGACTGAGGGAGGACCCCACTCGCCCCCCGTTTCGTCGCGGAACGCCTGGATCGCTGCGTCGATCGTGGGGAAGAAGTGCGATGGATCGATCGTCCCCGTTAGCTCGTAGCGGTCGATCTTCTCTCGCACCGGATCCTTCATCTCGGCGAAGACGAGGTTGATGCCACGCTCGTTGAGTGCCACGTCGAGATCGCGGAGCATGTCGGCCGCCGTGGTGTCGACGTCGGTGATCGGCTCGGCCGCGATCACGATCCATCTCGGCTCAGGCTCGGAGCGCGCGAGCGTCCGCACCTGGTCCCGAAAGGTTCGCACGTTCGCGAAGAACAGCGGGGCGTCGAAGCGGAAGATGATGCAACCAGGAAGCCGGTCGGCCTGTGGGTAGCTCTCGATGTCGTGATACCCCGGGATGCCCGGCACTCGGCCGAGGACCGTCTGGTAGGGCCACCATGCCCGGCGGAAGACGTTGCCGATCGAGAGCGCGACCGCGATCGCGATCCCGGGCAGCACGCCCAGCAGCACCACGCCGAGGAACGCCGCGATGGACAGCGAGAACTCGACCCGCCGCACGCGATAGAGGTGGCGTGTCGCGGGGATGTCGGCCAGGGACACCGATGCCGCGATCACGACCGCCGCCAGGGTCGGCTGCGGCAGGTTGCGAAGCAGCCCAGGCGCAACCAGCAGGATCAAGATGATCGCGGCGGCGCCCACCAAACCCGTTACCTGCGTCTTTGCTCCCGCCTGTTCAGCCACGGCGGTCCGCGACCCGCTCGTGCTGACGGGGAAGCCCTGGAACAGCCCGGCCGCCAGGTTGGCGGCCCCGATGCCGACCATCTCCAGGCTCCCGTCGATCTCCTGGCCCGTGCGGGCGGCGAACGCCGACGCGGTGGAGATCGTGTCCGCTAAGGACACGACCGCGATACCCAGCGCTCCCGCCATGAGCGGTCCCATGTCGGACAGTCGCACATGCGGCACGGTGAAAGGTGGGAACCCCTGTGGCAGGGTCCCGACGAGCTTCACACCGTGCTCGGCAAGATTGAACACGCTCGCTGCGACGATCGACAGGACAACGGCGATGAGAACACCTGGGATCTTCGGCCACAGGCGCTCGAACAGGAGGATCGTGGCGAGCCCGAGGAGGCCGATCGTGAGCGCAGCGGGCACCGTTTCCCCTCGACCGACCGCCTTCACGAACTCCGCCACCTCGTGGAAGAAGCCGCTGGCATCGATCGAGAAGCCGAACAGCTTCGGGAGCTGGCCCACGAGGATCGTCAGAGCGAGGCCGTTCATGTAGCCGATCATCGTTGGCTTCGAGATGAGGTCGGCGACGAACCCGAGCTTCGCGACCCCGGAGAGCACGGTGATCGCGCCGACGAGGAGGGCGAGCATCGAAGCGAGCGCCACCGCACGCTCGGGGTCCCCGTTGGCTCCCAGCAGTGGAAGGATCGTGGCGGCGATCATCGGTCCGAGAGAAGAGTCCGGCCCGAGCACCAGGATCCTGGAGGGCCCGAAGAAGGCATACCCGACCAGACAGAGGACCGACGTGTACAACCCGGTGATCGGGGGGAGGCCGGCCAGCTCCGCGTACGCCATGCCCTGCGGCACGAGGAGGGCCGTAAGGACCAGGCCTGCCACCAGATCCTTCGAGAGCCACCGGGCCTTGTACGAGGAGAGCGTCGAAAGCCCCGGGATGAACGAGGATCTCATCGTGCGCGCTCAGGTCGACTTGGAGGGGCGATGGCTCGCGATGCTAGCGTGGCGACGCCGCCCCGGTCGAGGACATCCGTCTCGTTAAGGGACGCCGTTCGAGTAGCCGGATCCTCAACGCATCGGGTGCAGCTTGCCTAGCCGTGGAGCTCCTTGTTGATCTCGGCCGTGGCCTCGTCGGACAGCGAGGTCTTGAGCACCGTCCCGCCGAACTTCGATAGCGCGGCGAGCGCCTTGTCCGGGGTTGCCTTCTCGAACATGATGAACAGTGCCGAGGTGCCCGGCTTCAGCAGGTCGCGGACCTGGTCCTGGAACTGCTTGTCGATCCCGGACTTGCCGATCTTGCCCATCAGTGCGCCCATGCCGGCGCCGAACGCCATGCCCAGGAACGGCACGAAGAACAGCAGGCCGAACAGGAACCCCCAGAACATGCCCCAGGTCGTGCCGGCTCCAACGGTGTGCTGGTTCGTGACGGTGCGCATCTTCCCGTCCTCGGTGCGGATGATCGCGGCGATCGCATCCGCCTGGATCACCAGGTCTGCCGCCAGTCGCTGGGCTTCGTCCATCGCCTGGATGGCGGTGGTCGTGTCGTCGTACCCGATCGCGATCAGATCTGCCATTGCTTCTCCTTCGCTCGACCATCACACAGACTCTGCCGACGTGACCCTATCGCGCCTGACGGGTGCGCACATATCGAAGGCGAAACAACTGATGGAGGTTTAGGGAACTGCTGATGACCGACGATGGTTCCACCCTTAGGTCATCGGCTTCATTCGCATCCGAGCGACGGCGCGCTACGATTCGGGACTCGCGAACGAGAGGCCAAGCTCCAAGCGATCATGAGGAACATGGAGGGAATGCAGGGCGGTTGATCCGCGGGCGGCCGGGATTGGTTTCGGCCGGTGCATGATCGGTCAAGGGAGGGTGGACTTGGCGTCCTACAGGATCCACGGCAGGCTACTTCCCAGCGGCGACGTCCGAGAGGTCTTCGTCATCGACGGGCGCTTCACCTTCGAAGGGGTCGAGGACGCAGCGACCCTGATCGAGGACGCCTTCTTGATCCCCGGTCTGGTCGACGCCCACGCTCACCTGGCGCTCGCAAGCCCCGCTCCCGACGGTACGTCGTCGCGAGAGAAAGCGGAGGCGAGCGCGCGGGCACACCTTGACGCCGGCGTCCTCCTCATCCGAGAGCCGGGCGGCCCCGACCACGCATCGAACGGCATCGGCCCACAGATCGGCCTGCCGCGGACGATCACGGGCGGCAGGTTCCTCGCGCCGCCCGACCGATACTTCCCGGGACTCGCGCGCGAGGTCAGTGACGATCAGCTCGCGGATGCCGCCGAGGAGGAGGTTCGGTCCAGCGGGGCCTGGGCCAAGGTGATCGGCGACTCTCCGTTGCCCGGACCGGGACTGTCGCGCACGTACGGGGCCGCGGCCCTTGTCGAGGCAGCCGCTCGGGTCCACGCGGCGGGTGGGCGGATCGCGATCCACTGCGCCGTGCCGGACGTCATCCAGGACGCGATCGAAGCGGGATTCGATTCCCTCGAACACGCGAGCTTCCTCCGCTCAGACCAAGTCTCCTCGGTGGCCACCCGCGGCATCGCGTGGGTGCCGACGTGTTCGATCGGTGTAGGGATCAGGGGGATGATCCGCGAGATGGGGGCGCCCTCTGACGTCATCGGGATGATCGATGAGGGTCTGGATCGCCAGCCCCAGGTTCTTCGAGAAGCCGTCGAAGCCGGGATCACGATCCTGGCAGGAACCGACGCGGGCATGGGCCCTCATGGGTCGATCCGCGGAGAGATCGAGCTGCTGCTCGCAGCAGGGCTTCAACCCGAGGTCGCATTGGGTGCCGCGTCTTGGGAAGCGCGAGCGTTCCTCGGGCTGCCCGGGATCGAGGAAGGTGCGCCGGCGGATCTGGTCGCCTTCGACACCGATCCGCTCCTCGACCCTGTCGCGCTCGCCCATCCCCGCGTCGTTCTCCTCGATGGCCAACTCGTGAAAGACCCCCGCTTGTCAACCGCCTGAGGCCGCGCAGGTCGGTAGGTCGCGACTCGGGTAGTTGGCCGGGATGCGAACGCTGTGCCCGGGGCCCGTCACGCCTCCCAAGACGGACCTGGTGGGGTGCGGCGCCCCGCTCAGAGACGAGAGAGTCAGATGATGAGCGTCCGCGATTCGAGTGTTGGGAGAATGCAGAGCGATCGTGACGGCTGACATCTATCGACCAGATCAGTGGCATGACTTCTTCATCACCGTGGGTGGGGCATCCGCCGCTTTGACCGGCTTGGTGTTCGTGGCGATGTCACTCAACCTCAGTGTCATCGCTCAGGACGCAACGCACCGCTACCGAGCGGTCGGCACACTGGCCGGCTTCACCGCGATCTTCGTGATCTGCGGTCTCGGCGTGATGGGGGGTCAGGATCATCGAGCGGTAGGACTCGAGTGGCTCATCGTTTCCGTCGTCGCCGCGGCCGTCTACGTTTACGGCTACATCCAGGCGATTCGATTCGGTGAGAGCGCCGTTGGGTTGCGATCTCACAGGCTCGTCGGCGGCACAGCCCTTCACATCGTCGAGATCGTGGGTGCTGCCCTCCTGCTCAGCGGATACGTTGCCGGTCTATACCTGGCGGCGATCGCGATGATCAGCTTGCTCGCCTTCATGATCTCGGGCGCCTGGCTACTCATCATGGGTATCTCGGAACGTGGGCAGAGAGGGAACGACGAGGGACGGGACGGAGCATGAAGGCAGCCATCTACAACGGTCCGTACGAGCTAGAGGTCGGCCAACGCCCGGACCCCAAGCTTCAGGAACCGACAGACGCTTTGGTGCGGGTCGTGCTGGGCTCCGTGTGCGGCTCTGACCTTTGGTATTACCGCGGCCAGTCGCCTCACGCGCTTGGTCCGATCGGCCATGAGTACATCGGTGTCATCGAAGACGTCGGCGCCGACGTTCGCAGCCTCACGAAGGGCGACCTCGTGGTGGCGCCATTCACGTTCTGCGATGGTAGCTGTGCGATCTGCCGGGCCGGCTGGCCCTCCAACTGCCTCAACGGCGGCTCCTTCGGCAACCACGGCATCGACGGCGGTCAGGGTGAAGGAGTGCGGTCCCCATTCGCCGACGCGACCCTCGTCAAGGTCCCCGGTTCGGGCCACTCCGACGAGACGCTGAAGTCCCTGCTGAGCTTGTCCGACGTCATGTGCACGGGTCACCACGCCGCGGTCAGCGGCGAGGTCAAGCGGGGTGATGTCGTCGGCGTCGTTGGTGACGGAGCCGTCGGGCTCTGCGCTGTCCTGGCGTCCAAGCGCCTCGGCGCTGAACGGATCATCGCCCTCAGCCGTAACCCAGCCCGCCAGAGGCTCGCGACAGCCTTCGGCGCGACCGACATCCTGCCTCAACGTGGTGACGAGGCGATCCAGCGGGTGCTGGAGATGACCGACGGGCTCGGCGTGGACGCCGCGCTGGAATGCGTCGGCACCGGCGAGTCGATGACCACCGCCTTCGGCATCTCCCGCGTCGGCTCAGTCGTCGGGGCCATCGGCGCTCCGCACGATGTCGTGGTCCCGATCGACAGGGTCATCTTCAGCAACATCGGTTTGCGCGGCGGTGTCTCACCCGTGCGCCGCTACATCCCCGAACTCATGCCCGACGTCCTCGAGGGCCGCATCAACCCGGGCGAAGTCTTCGACTATGAGACAGACCTCGACGGCGTTGTCGATGCATACAAGGCGATGGACGACCGCCGGGCGATCAAGTCCCTACTCCGCATCGGCACTCTCTGACCGTACCCATGAACGACGACATGGGCACGCGCGTGAGAGAGGGACCTGCACACACGGACATCATGAGGCGTGTTCCCGCGCGGCTCTGGTGCCTGTCACTCCTTCTCACTGACGGGTCTATAGATAGAGCCTCGCGAAACGCAACGCCGCAGGAGGTGGATCCACCTCGGAAGGGGCAGGTATGCAACCGTGACGCGCATGGTCAGCGAGGAAGAGCGGCAGGAGAGGGAGGGCCTCGGAACGAGCGGAACTAGGCTACTAGCCCAGGGGATCCCGCGAGCCGCGATGAGTCCTGCGGCGTCCGGCGGTCGTACTGTCGAGCCCGTTACCGAGGAGGATTTCTGATGCGCAGCGTGACCTATTCGATGGGCATCTCACTTGACGGCTACATCGTCGGGCCGGACGGCGACATCACTGCGCCGCCGCCCGACGAGGAGGTCTGGCGATTGGTCACCGACGAGATACGAGAGGTCGGCGTCCACCTGATGGGACGACGGCTGTACGAGACGATGCTGTACTGGGAGACCGCCGACCAGGATGCATCGCTCGACGACTCAGAGATCGAGTGGGCCGCACTGTGGAAGCCGCTCCCGAAGGTGGTGTTCTCCACCACGCTGTCGGCGGTGCAGGGCACTGCCCGCCTGGCCTCCCGCGGCCTCGCGGAGGAGATCGAGCGGTTGCGAGCTGAGCCGAGGGAGCGGCGACATCGCGATCGGCGGCGCGACTCTTGCCGCCGAGGCGGCCGCGTTGGGTCTGATCGACGAGTACCGGGCCAGGGTCTACCCGGTGCTGGTTGGCGGTGGCATTCCGTACTTTCCTCAGCGCGAGCGCCGGGTGGATCTCGAACTCGTCGAGACCCGCACGTTCAGCTCCAGAGTCGTCTACCTCCGCTACCGCGTGGCGCGCTAGCCCTAAGCGCCCGGATCGGAGCGGGGGGCTCTCGCTTATGTCAACAACGTCCGTGGGAACTACACCTAGCGATGGCGTTCTTCAGGACGGTATGGAAAGTGTGCACGGCGATGAACTCGCCCTGATCCGTTTTGATACGTAGACATCCGGCGTTTCAAATCCCGTTATCTGTACTCCTGCGTTCACGTTGACGGGCTATAGCTTCGACCCCAATACCGACGGGAAGTCGGACGCCGCTGACAGCGGTCCCCTCCTCTCACCTGGCACCGGCCCATCGCGTCGCATGTCCGATGGGCTATCCATACTTCGGGGTGCGAGAGCAACGACGAGAGGAGGTCTCGCGATGACGAGTCACGCGGTCGCACACGTCGACGAGATCGAGGAGGCCAGTGACGGTCGCTGTCCCTGGCGGCCCGTTCGGCACCACCTCGGCATCACGGCGTTCGATGTCAGCACGTGGACGGGCCGAGACGCAGGTGATCGGATCCTCAACGAGGACGACGAGCTGACGCGCGAGCCGGGTCACCTGCGAGCCGAGGGTGTGGAGGATGACGCGAACGAGGACCTCTACCTCGTCTACCGGGGCCGCGCACGCTTCGAGTTCGACGATGAGCAGGTCGACGCGCCGGCCGGCACGTTCGTCTTCGTCCCGCCCGGCGTGAAGCGAACGGCGTTCGCCGAGGAGCCGGGGACGACGATCGTCGCGGTCGGCGGAGTTCCGGGGAAGGCGTACGAGCCGGTCGGCTGGGAGATCTGGAGACCGCTGCACCCTGCGTACGAGTCGCGCCACTACGCGGAGGTGATCGACCGCGGCCGCGACCTGATCGAAGCGACCGCGTACCCCGAGCCGCTCTACAACCTCGCCTGCTGCGAGAGCCTCACGGGCGCAACGTCCGAGGCGATCAAACACCTCCGACTCGCGCTTGACCGGACGGTGCCGTACCGCGAGCGACTCCGCCGGCTCGCTGGGCACGATTCCGACTTCGATCCGATCCGCGACGAGCCGGAGTTCCAGGAGCTGATCGATCCGACCTCGGGTCGATGAGACGGACCTCGTCGGCTTGGAGGGTCCGAGCGACCAGGCGTTGAGGTAGCAGGGATGCCGCCGTGCCCGAGTGGTCCAGGTGTGGGGTTGGGAACTCCGTGGGCCGATCGACGGAGCTGGCGCGGCCGCAGCCTCGCCGCTGCGAGTAACCCTCAGGGTTCATCGGAGACCTCGATCGGAAAGCGCGGAGCGAGCCACTTCGATCTCGGCGATAACCGCGTCCGCGAACGGCGGGATCGCGTCCTGCATGTCATCCCAGTACTCCTCTTCGGTGCCGAGATAGATCTCACGAGCCCGAGCAAGGACAGCCCGGTGCTCCGGAGCAAGGCGCGGGAGCGCCCACTCAGCCGCTGCGTCCTTCGACTGAACAGCGCCGGTGGCAACGCCGTTCCAGATGCGCGCTAGCGTCAAGACGACGTTGCGAGTGTCCCAGTCGATGTCGTCAACTGATGCGTCGATGCCCGCCACGAGTGCGTCGATGAAGTCTGCCTTCGGCACGGGATCGAAGACCTCAGACGGTGGTGGCCCGGCCAGTGTCGCCTCACCAAGCAGCGCCATCGTTACGAGCAGCGTGAGATCGCGGTTGGTTCTCGACGGCCACGGGTCAATCTCGCCGCGCTCGAACTCTTCCCGCCACCACTCCCCATACTGAAAGTCCATGCTCGGCGGATACCGCCACGGGCGGATCTCTGATGAGACGACGATGGTCAACTCCACCGGGCGGGGTGGCACTGCGGCAAGATCGGCTCCCGACACGGCGAGAAGGCGAGCAACGAGGCGCTCCTTTTCGCGATGTGTCATCTGCCGTGCCGAGACCGCGAGCACATCGAGATCGCTGAACGCTTGCAGCCCGCCGAGGACGGCGGAGCCGTGGAGATACGCACCGATCAGCGCGTGGCCGAGTACGTCCTGCAGGCACACAAGGATCTCAGCGATCTGCTCACGATCCGTTTCAGACATTGCAGGATGCTCAGGCAGCGAGCCAGCGGTTGTCATCGTTCATGCGACGCTACCGGAGTGTTGCGTTCTCCTCGACCAGAAGGTCCCCAGCATGATGCTGACTTCGTGGGCGGGCGGGTGGGCAAGAGCGCGCTGTTCATCGGTCCCCACTCGGAGGTCGAAGGCAGCGATGACAGGCCGGGCCGCATCATCTCGGATTCCGAGACGCCCGGTTTCAGGACCTGCCGTCCTGGGGCGTCGAGCTCGTGGGGGAGTTGTCAACGCCCGCCGGTGGGCGGGTCCGCGGAGGGCCCCGAGGGTGACGTGGCGATCGTCGAGGCCATCTCGTGGATCGCGGTGGTCAGATCGAGGATCTTCTGGGTGATCGCGATCAGCTGCTCGTTCTGGGCCTCCTCGGTCTGGACGATCTTCCATTGGTTGTCCGCCAGGACCTGGCGCTTCTCGTCGGCACGGTTCTGACTGATCATCACGAAGGTCGATAGGAAGATCGCCTCCAACGACACGATCATCGTGAGCAGCCCAAATGGGTACTTCTCCACCCCTAAGCCGATCCACAGGCCGAACCACACGATGCTCACGTAAACGAATGTCATCGAACCGGCGAACTTGGTGATCTGATCGGCGACCCGGTTCTGAGCGCTCTTGCTCCGTTGGACCGCGTGCTCCAGAAGGGCCGGGTGCTCCACCTTCCCGACGCTCGGCCGCAGACTCATGTTCGACTCCTTTCCGAGGGCCTCGACAGCGAGAGGGTACGCGGCTCCGAACGTGGAACCGGCGATCGGGCCGGACGGGCGCGCCGGCGGCCAACTAGGACCGTGTGAGGTCGCCCAGCCCGAACGGAATGGGAACGGCGATCGTAGGGGGTGCCCGGACGAATAGCCCGTGAGCCGCCTTCGGGACTTTCACCTGTCTCGATGTCCGGGTTGTAGACGGAGAGTGTTGTCGAGCATCCTGCGGCGCTAGGAACTGGCTAGCATTGCGCCCATGAGCTACTCGTTGAAGGTCTATGACGTCGACGGCAAGCGCGACCTCTCGCTGAACGAGCTGCGTGAGATAGCCATCCGCGACGCCAGGCACGAGGCGGCGAAGATCGGGATCACCCTGATCGGTGAACCGACGGTGGTGCGGTTCAGCGACCCCTATTCGGCCGACGAGGGTTGGCAGGTCACCTGGGACGACGTGACTGCCTCAGGATAGGGTGAGCGCGGATAGAGCACCGCCTCCGGCTTGCGTTCAACCCCCCCTCAGGTGCACGATGCCGTCCGGATGTATCAGAGGCTGTAGGGAGGGAGGGGGACCGCATGAGAAGGACCCTGGCAGTCTTGGCCAGCTTGGCCCTGGTGGGCGGGCTTGCCGTCGGCGCTAACGCGCTGCGCAACTCCAGGCCGGCGCTCGACCCGGTCGGCAAGACAGGCGCAAACACGGCTCCGCTGTCGCACTGGTGCAACACGGACGGAGTCACGTGCGTTGAGCCGTTCCAGAACTGGAACGACTTCCCGTGGTACAAGAAGACCGCGAGCCGTGTGAACATCGGCGAGTACATCGGCCACGATGAACCGTCGACGCTCTTCTACTCCTCCAAGCCTGGGTCCGGGAACGACAATACCTACCGGATGACCCTGCCGACCGACCCGAAGATGAGGCCCAAGCAGGACGGGAGCGGTAGCACGTGGAACTTCCAGCTGCGCCCGGCCTTCTGGCTGGGGATGGCGATCTGTGACGACCAGTCGGCTCCCAACCCCGACTGGTCGGGATCGGTGTTCCCCAACAGCACCGGATGCACGCCCAACAGCGACAAGAACATCTTCGTCGGGACGAACCCTCACGACGCGTCGACCTACTTGGGCGCCCATCCCGGCACGGCGTTCATGGAGATGCAGTTCTATCCGCCCGGATGGGTGCCCTGGCCGGTGGGGAACAGCTGCGATCCCACGCGCTGGTGTGCGGCCCTCAACATCGACAGCCTCTCCGAGGACATGAACACAGGTGCCATCAACAACGACAGCTGCCTGAACTCTGCGGGCCTGGAGTACGTGAACTTCGCCTTCCTGACCAAGAACGGCGTCGCGACGTCTTCAGCGGACCCGCTGAACGGCGGCAAGTTCAACCTTGATCCGGCCAAGGACTTCTTCATGAACAGCGGCGACCAGGTCAAGGTCCACATGTTCGATACCTCGGCCGGCTTCAAAGTTGTCGTGAACGATCTCAGCGCTCATTCGAGCGGGAGCATGGTCGCCAGCCTGGGGAACGGCTTCGCTTCCGTGAAGTTCGATCCCTCCGCGAGCTCGTGCACGCTCATCAAGCACGCGTTCCACCCCGCGTACAGCACGTCGAGCGAGAAGACGATCGTCCCGTGGGCGGCGCACACCTATAACGTCGCCTACTCGGACGAGATCGGACACTTCGAGTACTGCAGCCGGGTTCGGGCCGACAGCTTGTTGTCCTGCGCGAAGCCGGGCGGGTTCGACACCAACAACGGCGACATCCAGGACGACAACTACTGCCTACCGATCCCGGGCTATCCGCCCTCGAACTCGACCCTGGTCAAGATCAAGGGATGCCTGGGTGTGCTGGGTGATAGCGACATCGACTTCGATGGCGTGCCCTATGACGCCCACGCGTGGCCGGGGTCCACGGCGAACGCCGCGGTCAATAAGGCGTTAGCGCCCAGCCCGATCATGTTCTCGAGCCCGACGTTCGGGGGTGGCAGCGAATACTCGAGGGTGGCATTCGAGGCTGACCTGCCGCGGATCGAGGACTTCCGTCCGGACGACCCGTTCGGGGGCGTGATGGTGAGCTGTCAGCGGTTCATCATGAACCCGAGCGATCCGCATCCGGGACGCGATTGCGTGCTCCCACCGCCGCAGTCGCGCTTCTACCCCTTCTACAGCACGACGACGGTGGGCGGTCGGTGCATGTGGCAGGAGGGCGGTCGCTACCTGCGGTCGACGAACCGGTTCGGGGGCGTGAAGCAGTTCGGGACGTTGGTCGTCAACAGCTACCCGAGCGTCAACTCTTCGGGCCATATGGTGGTGTCGACGAGGTACAACGACTTCCGCGGAGTGTTGAATTACAACCCCTGCAAGGGTTAGCAGCCTTATCCCAGGCGAGAGGCGGGGCCCTGTGAGGGCCCCGCCTCGCCGCTACCTCGCTAGCGCCGAGGCCACCTTGCGTGAACCTTCCCACCCGTCGTAGCCTGCGGGTTCACCGATCCGCGGGAGGGATCGATCCATGAGCGATGCCGCACGGAACATCGAGCTGATCGAAAGGCTCGAGCAGGCCTACAGGGACCGCGACTACGACACCGTCCGCGCGTGCGTCGCGGCCGACTTCGTCGCTCACACGCCGGGCGCGGAGATGGTGCCCGCCGGCGTCGAAGGCGCGATCGCCGCCAACGAGGGCACGTTCAGTTACTTCCCCGACAAGGCTACGGAGATCCTCGAGATCTTCTCCGAGGGCGATCGCGTCGTCTCGCATGTGCGCATGACGGGCACGAACGACGGAGGCATCACGTGGGCGGGCGTCCCCGCGAACGGCAAGCCCATCGACGTGGACTGGATCCAGATCTCGCGTCACGGAGACGACGGGACGATCCAGGAGACCTGGGCGCAGATGGATCTGCCGAAGATGATGATCCAGGTCGGGGCCATGCCGGCCCCGGAAGGGATGTGAGCCCATGGCCACGCCGGAAGACAACGCGGCCACCGTCCGAGAGCTGATCCAACGGGTCCTGAACGAGGGCGACATCGGGTTCGCCGAGAAGACGCTGTCGGAGTCCTACGTCGAGCGTGCGCCCATGCCCGGCGGCACTGCCGACAAGGCGGGAGCGATCGCGATGTTCAACATGATGCGGGAGCACACCCCCGACATGCACATCGACGTCGAGGATGTCATCGCATCCGGGAACAAGGTGGCGGTCAGAAGCACGATGACCGGCACCGACACCACGGGCTTCATGCCGGGCATGCCCCCGACAGGCAAGCCATTCTCGATGGGTGCGATCGACGTCTTCACGTTCGACGACGCCGGCATGAACACCGAGCACTACGGCGTCTACGACATGATGGGGACGATGGGGCAGCTTGGCCTGCTTCCCGCTCCACCGAAGGAGGGCTGAAGAGGGCCCGGTCGGGTCGTGGGCCTCGATCCGGGCCACCTCCTCGATGTCAGCTGAGGGCGTGACCTACGTCACCGCTCGCGCCAACGCATCGCCACGGTCGGCAACGACGGCAGGCTGGCTCGCCTGCCCGACCGGCTCCGCACTCCACGATCCGGTCCCCGTCATGAGCCGCTCGCGGTCGAACATCGCGGACACGATCCGCCAGCCCAGGCCGTCGAGGACCAGCAGCGCCGCCGGGCGTGATCAGCGACGCGCTCGGATCGGCTGCGGGCGCCCAGCCCGGATCCCGAGGCCCGAGATACCTGTACCTCCGCGGGGCCACTCTTGCTGCTGAGGGGCAGCTGATCCGCTGGGTTCGAGATCGGGATCGTATGAGGATCGATCCTGATGCAAGATGGGGATATGCCATTGCGCGGAGAATACGAACCGAGCCCATCCGAGAGGTCGCGCAGGCAGGCCGAGCTCTACGAGGCGACGAACGGGGAGCAGGGCGGTGATCTTCGCGGCAGGCCTGTGATCGTGCTGACCTCGGTCGGCGCAAAGACCGGCAAGCTGCGCAAGAACGCTCTCATGCGTGTCGAACGCGGGGGCGTCTATGCGGTGGTCGCATCCCTCGGCGGTGATGCGAAGAATCCCGTCTGGTACTACAACCTCAAGAAGAACCCGCACGTCGAGCTGCAGGATCGCGCGACCAAGCGCGATTACACGGCGCGCGAGGTCACGGGCGAGGAGAAGGCCGTCTGGTGGGAGCGTGCGGTCGAAGCGTGGCCCGATTATGCGAAGTACCAGAAGAGGACGGAGCGGCAGATCCCCGTGTTCGTGCTCGAAGCCTTGGAGTAGAAGGCCTCGGGTTAGCCTGGGTTCATGGATCTGATCGAACGGGCATTGACCGAGCACGCGATCGCCCAGGAGGCCGCAACCACCCGTCCCGAATCGTGGAGGTGCAGGCGCTCGTCGAAGCCCTCACGGGCCTGCCCGAGTGGGCGGCGTGGTTCGCGTTCACCTGCGCCGACGGCGCCACCCTGGCCGACGGCACACCGTTCGCCGAGGCGGTTGCGTTGGTTACTGAGTCGCCCCAGGTGCTCGCCGTAGGCGTGAACTGCACCTCCCCCGAATTCGTTGGCGATCTGATCCGCATGGCGCGAGGCCTCACCACGAAGCCGATCGTCGCCTACCCCAACCGCGGCGGTGGGTGGGACCCCGTCGCCAAGCATCGGCTGGGGGCGAAGGGCAAACGTCCGTCCGACCTGGCACCCGCCTGGCGTACGGCGGGTGCAACCCTCATCGGCGGATGTTGCGGAACGGACGCGGCCGACGTCAAGGAGCTGGCCGCAGGGTGGCTCAGTTACCGATCTGAAGCAACCGGTAGCGCGGCTCGGTCAACTGGGTAGCGCGGCTCGGTCGCGGGTTCAAGAGCTGCGACTAGGCGTAACGCTCGCCGATCAGGCCGCATACCGCTCGCGGAGGAAGCGAAGCCGCTCTCGCCCAGCCTCAGTGAGTCGTGTCTTGTAGGCGGGGGCTGGTGCAACCAGCTGTTGGTAGAACCCGGCCATGCCCCGGCGGTTGTAGCCATGTTCGGCGCCGATGTCGAGGAACCGTTGACGCGTGACCTCGCCTCCGGCGCGATCGAGTTCCTCGAGCACCTGAAACATCATCCGTGCCCAACGATCCTCCACGGTCGGCTCGAGGCCCAGATCCAGGCGCGCGCTCCTCGCTTCGTCAGCCGCAGCCCGCAGCAGTCGTTCCACGCGCTCGAGCCGTCGCTCGACGTCCAGAAGTCTCAAGTCGTTCACGAGTACCTCCTCCTTCCATGCACCCTATCCGCGCCGAGCCGTCTACGGGCACCCGCCCCTTCGCACGCCCGACTTGCCTCGTGACGGACTGGGAACGGTGCAGTCCCCGCGCATGATCGTCAGATGCGACGATCCATCAGTAGTGTTGGCCCTGCCCTGCTAAGCCTGACCCCAGAACTCGTCGCTCGCGTAGACATCGCCGGGCTGGAGCCACTGCTCGGAGACCTTGCCCTGCGAGACGTGGAACACCTGCACGCTGTTGTCATCGAGCGTCTTGCCTTCTCGTTCGGCCGTTGAGTGCACCAGCACGACCACGTGGGTGTCGTTTGCCAACATGTCATGGATGTCGAGCTTGAAGGTTCCGCCCGTCAACTCGAAGGTCTTCTGGAAGAGGCCGAGCACGGCCTCCTTGCCCCGAAAGTCGCCGGCGAGCTGATTCCGCCCGGCAGCGTGCCATACGACGTCGTCGGTGAAGAGCTCGTTCAGCGTCGCCATGTCACCGCTCTTGAACGCGGCGTATCCCCTTTGCACGAGCTCCTCGTTCGGGTGTGCCATGGCCTTCCCCTTTCACCGACGGTCTTCGGATTATGCTCCAGCTCGCGCCGCTTCGGCACCGTTGTTGGTCCGCCCGCCGCTCCGCATAGACGCCGAGCCCGAAGTGTTCGATGTAGAAGGCGACCCTCGCCGGCTGGATCAGGAACAGCGGGCTATTCGCCGGCGGGGACCTGCGCCGCGTCCCCGGACGGGATGGCACCCACCTCTTCGACGTCCCTGCGGGTGAGACTCAGGTAGCCGACCAGTCCCACGATCAGGATCCCCAGGATCAAGCTGACGGACCCATATCCCACCCCGAGTCCTCCCCGGCCCGGCGGGACCGCGATCCAGTCCGCGAACGAGGCGCCGAGGGGTCGTGTCACGATGTAGGCGAACCAGAATGCGAATACCTCGTTCAGGCCCAACCGCCAGTAAGCGATCCCTGGGACGGCGAACAACACCGCGAACAGGAGCCCTGATGACAGATACCCGAGGTGAAGTGTGATCGCCGTCATGTCCCCGGCAGCGGTGCCGAGCGCGAACGTGGTCATCACGACCGCCCAGTAGAAGGCCTCGCGCCGAGGGGTGTAGATGCTGTGGATGGACAGGGTCTTCTCGCTCGCGTGCCACAGCACGAAGACCATGGCGAGCACCAGAGCGAAGAACGTGCTCGAGACGAGGTAGGGGATCCCGAGGCCGACGTGCACACCGTCGGCGGCCATCGTGCCGAAGATGCTCACCATGACGACAGCCAACCAGTAGGTCCACGGCACGTATCCGCGCGCTCGGAACTGCAACGCGAGCGAAGCGGCCAGGACAACACCTGTCGCAAGACCGATCCCTGCCAGGGCAAGAGTGTTCGTCACGCCCACGCGATGGATGAAGAAGTCCGAGGTCGTCTCGCCCATCCCGGTGGTGAGCACCTTGATGATCCAGAAGAGGGACGTGACTTCGGGGACCTTCTTGAGTTGCGCACGATCAAGCCTCACGAGGCGACATTCTCTTGTGCGCCACGGCGTTTGGACATCGCGGTTTCATGGAGGTTCTGCGCGTTCTCTCAGCTTGACGCTCGGCGCTGAGGATGTTGCGTGAAGGTTCGACGATGTCCATGTCGAGTTCCGGTGATGATGTCCCATTCCCTTTGGCTGATCGCTCAGAGCTGACCGTCGTGCGATACGTTCGGTCTCTATGGCGTTGGCTCGCGGACGTGCGTGGATCGCGGCGATCACGCTGGTGTTGTTGACCTCGTCGGCAGCGGGAGCCGAGATGGAGCCGGGCGAGCGAGCGATGGTCCACCTGGCGCTCAAGCCGCCCGCCCACATCGCGGTGATCCTGCTCGAGAACAAGGAGTACCCCAGCGTCATCGGATCTGCTCAGGCGCCGTTCCTCAACGCCTTCGCTCGCCAGCACGTGCTGCTCAGCAACGACTTCGCCGTGAGCCACCCCTCGCTCCCCAACTACCTTGCGCTCACCAGCGGCAGCACGTTCGGCATCACCAGCGACTGCACCAGCTGCTTCTTCACCGGGCGCAACATCGTGGACCAGCTCGAGAGGCACCACATGTCGTGGAAGGCCTACATGCAGGGACTGCCTTCACCTTGCTTCAAGGGGGCCGAGGCGGGTTCCTCCCCCCACCTCTACGCCGCCAAGCACGATCCATTCATCCACTACACGGACGTCCGATCGAGCCGCGCGCGCTGTCACCGGATCGTCCCGTTCCCCCAGCTGGGCGTGGACCTCGCCCGCAACCGACTTCCGCGCTTCGCGTTCATCAGTCCCGACGAGTGCTTCGACATGCACTCGTGCTCGATCGGCACAGGCGATATGTGGCTCGCCAGGTGGGCGCCTCGGATCCTCCGCGGACTGGGGTCCAATGGATTGCTGGTCGTGGTCTTCGACGAAGGATCCTCCGGCGCCGGATGCTGCAGCTCGGGGATCCACGGCGGTCACGTCGCTGCGGTGATCGCGGGGCCCGGAGCCAAGCATCGTGTCCGGATCGCCACCGCCCTGGACCACTACTCGGTACTCCGGTTGATCGAGGACACGTGGGGGTTCCTGCGCCTACGCCACGCCGCCGATCGCTCCACGCACTCCATCGTGGGCTGGCGACGCGGTTAGCGATCGGCACGACATCTTCGTGAAGACGGGTCCCCGATGAGCAGAGCACGTGAGAGTTTCCTAGGTTTGCTGTGCGCACCGATACGCTTCTCGCTTGATTCGGAGGGGGCGACATGGTGAAGTTCCGCGGCACGATCGAGCTGAACGGCAAGACCGCGACGGGCATCCAGGTGCCGGACCGCGTCGTTGCAGGTCTGGGCTCCAAACATCCGAAGGTCAGCGCCACGATCAACGGCTATACCTACCGAACCAGCGTCGCCTCGATGGGTGGTCGGTTCCTCTTGGGCGTGAACGCCGATGTCCGGGCAAAGGCTGGCGTCGCGGCGGGGGACAGGGTGGAGGTCACGCTGGAGCTCGACACCGCGCCGCGGGAGGTGACCGTGCCTCGAGACTTCCAGAAGGCCCTCGCCGGCGATGCGAAGGCGAAGAAGTTCTTCGAGTCTTTCTCCTACAGCCAGAAGCAGCGGTACGTGCTGGCGATCGAAGGAGCGAAGACGCCGGAGACGCGGCAGCGGCGCATCGACAAGTCGGTCGCCAACCTGCACGATGGGATCAGATGACGCCGCGTGCGGTCGGTATCCTCACATGGCCACAGCCCCTCGCCCGCGATCTCGCCGGTCGCTCCGTACTTGCTCGCCGCCGTCAGAGCACCCTCATGACGCCCTGCTCCCGGACGCTCCTTCGCCCAGTTCGTCACGTTCGGCCCGGTCCCTGATGCCACGCAGCATCTTCTGAGTCATCACGAAGCTCGCGGCCTCGACGGGTTCCACCAGGAGCACCGACCACCTCTGCGTGTACCCGTACCGCTCCCGAACGAGCAGTCTCGTCGTCGCGTGCGGTTGGTCGTTGAGCGTGAATGCCCACGTGAAGTCATACGGAGCGGGGGTGTCCCCCATGGGAACGCCTCCCCGAAGGACGAGGGATCGTCCGGGGTCGATCACCGCCACGGCGAGGGGGACCTCTGGATGGAGCCTGACCTGGTCCCCCACTCCGATGTCCTGCCACTCGGGCACGATGCGATCCGCACTGTGGATGTCGCAGCCGACGAGGTTCTCGAGGAAGTCGTAGCTGTAGAGCCCGCCCCGGCCCTGCCCGAGCTGGGCGAGCCACGGCCAGACCCGGCCTGCCGGCGCGCGAATGGTGATGGCGCGGGTGGCGACCAGGTTCGCGTCCGGGATCAGGTCATCGCCAGGAAGCCGTTCGTCGACCTCCTCCTCGGTCGCTCCCCATCTCAGATGCCGGGACCTCGCCAAGAGGAGGTAGACCATCACCCCTCCGATGGCCGTCAGGCTCGCAGCACGTGTTCGCCTCATCCGGTCCCGTCGCTTGCCATCTTCATCGACGTCAGTATCTCCCCTCGGCTCGCGGGCACCGTGGACGAGCCGCGCGACTTGACTTCTACTCCTGAAGAGCGTGTTCTCGATGGGAACAAGTTCGCCTGATCAGGCGGCCCCCACAGCGGACCCGCTGCGCGATCGGCGACGGAGGGAGGGAGGATGCCGAGGGCGCACCCTCTGCGGTCGCTCTGGCCACTCAACTTGCCTGCTCGCGTTCAGCGGCCCGATGTGCGAACCGGTCTCGTCCGGGTCTCGGCGATCCTCGTTCTCGCGTTCGTGCTGGGCGCGTGCATCCAGGCAGAGCCTCGAAGCCCGCCCGTCCCATCGGGGACCATCACGGTGGGATCGTTCGATTTCCCCGAGAGTGTCGTCCTGGCGGAGCTCTACGCCGAGGTCTTGCGGCGGCACGACTATCCCGTGCGCCTGCTTGCCAACATCGGAGCTCGTGAGGTTGTGGGCCCGGCTCTGGGTCGGGGACTCGTCGATCTGGTCCCGGAGTATGCGGGGTCTGCGCTCGGGTTCTTCGATCTAGGAGCCAGACCCACTGCGCACGATGCCGTAGCCACACATGTGGCGTTGGTACACGCGTTGGCGTCGCGCGGTCTGGTGCCACTTGCGGCGGCGCCGGCTCAAGACGCCAACGCCATCGTCGTGACCGAGGCAACGGCGAGACGATTCCATCTGAGCACGATCGGTGACCTGGCTCCCGTAGCGTCCCAACTTGTCTTCGGTGGACCGCCCGA
Source organism: uncultured Actinomycetes bacterium (assembly GCA_963850315.1). Lineage (GTDB taxonomy): Bacteria > Actinomycetota > UBA4738 > UBA4738 > HRBIN12 > JAOUEA01. The sequence continues at coordinate 345,591 of CAWKKN010000003.1, read as the reverse complement.
GTGCCCCGAGCGACCGCTCTGCCTGGTCGGGCTCCGGAGTCTCTACGGCCTTTCGTTCCATGCGTTCGTGGGGCTGGACACCGACGGCCCCTTGACTCTGGAGGCTCTCCTCGGAGGGGATGTCGACGTGGCCGAGCTCAACACGACGATGCCCTCCATACAGAGCGACCATCTGGTGGTCCTCGAAGACAACCTCCGCCTCCAGCCATCCGAGAACATCACGCCGGTTGTCCGCGGGGCGGTGCTGACCAGATACGGGTCTGCCTTCGCCGACGTGGTGAACTCCGTCTCGGCCCAGCTCACCTCCGCTGAGCTCACGCGGCTGGATGCCGAGGTGATGCGAACCCCCCAGGCGCTGCGGGCCGTTGCCAGGCGCTGGCTCACTTCGCACGGATTGCGTTAAGGAGATACGCGTGGCCAACGATCCAGCCGCGGAACCTGCGACCCAGGAAACACGGCTGCTGCACCGGCAGCGACGACCTACCGGCGCTCCGCCACCGCTGCCCAGGGCCATCGGGACGAGCGGGAAGGTCTGGATCGCGATGGTCGTGCTCATCGCCGTGTTGTCGCTCGCGCTGTTGCGCCTGAACTCCGTGCTGCGAGCGGTCGACCATATCGACGCGTGGTGGATGCGCCTGCTTGCCGAGCACCGGACGGGGTGGCTCACTCAGGTAGCCAGAGCCATCAAGATCGTCGGCTCGGGATGGGCGGTGACCGTGCTGGGGTTGGGGACGGTCGCGGCTCTGATGGTGTTCCGGCGGTGGCGGCACCTGCTCGTCTTCCTGGGAAGCGTCTTCGTGCTGCACGTCGTGGTCGAGGCGTTCTATGAGTGGCTGCGTAGGCCCCGGCCCTACGACGTGACGATCATCGGGGGGTGGGGAGGTTTCTCCATCCCTTCGGCACCGGTCGCCGTCCTCGCGGCCTTGCTGATCGGCATGGCGTACACGCTCGTGCTCCCGGGTCGTCCCAGGGATTACGCGAAGCTCTCGATCCTCCTCATCCTGGCCGTGTTCGTGCTGGCCCGCGAGTACCTGGGCGTCGACAACCCCGGGGATGCGTTGTACGCCGTGGTCCTGGGCGTGGCCATCCCGGTGACGGCGTTCCGTCTGTTCACACCGAACGAGGTGTTCCCGGTCGTCTACCGCAAGGGGCGCACAGCCCATCTGGACGTGACGGGCCCCCGGGAGGCAGCCATCCGCCAGGCCGTGCGAGACCAACTCGGCCTGAGCGTTCTCGAGATCAAGCCGGTGGGTCTTGAGGGTTCCGGGGGCTCCACGCCGCTTCGGCTGAGCGTCGACGGGGAGGCGGAGACCTACATCTTCGCCAAGCTCTACGCGAAGAACCATGTTCGAGCGGACCGCTGGTACAAGCTGGGACGCACGATCTTGTACGGGAGCCTGGAGGACGAGACGTCCTTCCAGAACGTCCGGCGCTTCGTGGAGTATGAGGACTACACGCTTCGCCTGCTCTACGACGCCGACATCCCCGTCCCCGCCCCGTACGGGATCGTGGAGATCACCCCTGAGCGCGAGTACCTGATCGCCATGGAGTTCTTCAAAGGGGCTCGCGAGATCGGCGAGGTCGAGGTCGACGAAGCCATGGTGGACGAGGGGCTTCGACTGATCAGGCAGCTGTGGGACACCGGGGTGGCCCACCGGGACATCAAGCCCGCCAACCTGATGGCGCGGGACGGCAAGGTGCTCCTGATCGACGTGTTCTTCGTCCAGGTTCGGCCGTCCCCATGGCGTCAGGCCGTCGACCTGGCGAACATGATGCTGGTGCTCGCGCTTCGCTCCGATCCGGAGATGGTCTATCGGCGGGCGCTGCGCATCTTCACGCCGGAGGAGATCTCCGAGGCGTTCGCGGCCACGCGGGGCGTGGCCACCCCGACCCAACTACGAGCCTTCATGAAGCGCGACCGGCGCGATCTGATAGCCACGTTCCGTGCCCTTGCGCCCGAGCACCGCCCGATCGCGATCCAGCGATGGAGCGTCCGCCGTGTGGCCCTCGCCATGGGGGCGCTCCTGGCACTTGGGATCGCCCTCATCGGCGGCGTCCAGACGTTCCTTCCGAGGCAGAACCTCCCCATCCCGGGTCCACCCGTTTGCACCGGAAACAGCGCCGTCGTCTTGTCGGCCCAGGCTGTGACATCGGCCGCATTGGTGCCTTGTCTTGCCTCTCTGCCCTCCGGCTGGAGCTACGGAGGGGGAGACATCCACACCGGAGCGGCACGGTTCTGGTTGGACTCCGACCAGGCGGGCACCCACGCAGTCACGGTCACCCTCAGCGCCCGGTGCAGCCTCTCGGGTGCCCAGCGAGTGCCCACGAACGAAGACGGAACCACGCGGTACGAGAAGCCACTCAGTCTGGCCCCTCGGTTCGTCGATCTGCGCACCTACGTGTTTCCCGGCGGTTGCGTGACCTACCTCTTCGCCTTCCGCCCCAACGCCCCCAGCACTCTTGCCATCGACGCCGACGCAGCCATCTCCTTCCTGCCGCGAGCCTTACTCGTGCAGACGATCCAAAGGACCGAAGGCCTGACCCTTTGTGGTCGCGGGGCACCGTGTCCCAACTGAGCGAGACAACGGAGGTGCGGGGCTCGTGATCTTGACGCGTCAGACGTCCCGGCGCCGTTCGAACCAGACGGCAGCCGCCCAACCCGCGACGACATAGGCGGCCATCAGGACCGCGGCCTCGGGGCGTCGGAACAAACGGTCGCTCGCCTGCGACGAGAATGCACCGGCGGCGCCGCCGAACGGGAACCACTTCGCCGTCACCGGGATCAGTCCGCTCGCGAGCGACTCCACCACGAGCACCCAGACGAGCAGCCCGACGATCGCTGCGACTTGATTGCGGAGCACCGCGCCGACCGCGACCCCCATCACGGCGCCGAACAAGGCTTGCAGCCCCATCTGCACGATCTCAAGCGGGATCGTCGAGTCCAGCGGCACGCTATGGCTCTTGGCGGCGAACCAGATGAGCGCGACGACCAGCGGCACGCACCCCCCGATCAAGCCGAACAGGGCGCCGACCGGGAGTGCTGCCAGCATCTTCGCGCTCACCACCCGTGCTCGACGCGGCGTCGCCAGGTATGTGGTCCCCGCGGTGTTGTACCGGTACTCGGAGGTAGCCATCGTCGCGCCGAGGACGAGCGCGAATGTTGCGGACAGGCCTCCGATCGAGAGCAGCTGGCGGACATCGGCCACGGTCCTCAGGTCGTGCAAAGCGCGTGCCTGCGGGTCGGGGGTCGGGCTGGCCAGGACCGCGACCACGATGAGCGCGGCAACCGCGACGGTCACGGAAAGCAGGATGATCCAGAGCCGTGTCGTGCGGAGCTTCAGCAGCTCGACCCGGATGAGACGGATCACGGCTGGTCCGCCCTTGGGGGCATCGCGGGGAAGACCGGCTCGGCGTCGGCCGTTCGTGGCTCGGTGAGGGACAAGAAGGCGTGCTCGAGCGTGCTCTCCCGGGTGCGCAACTCGTGCAGCGTCAGGCCGTTCCGTGCCGCCAGTTCACCCACGCGCTCGATCGCCAGGCCACTCACCTCGAGGGCGCCATCGCTCTCAGTCACGGAGGCGCCGTCGGCCACCAACGCCGCCCGCAATCGCGCCGCCTCCGGCGCACGAACGATCACCACGGACCCGCTGGCCGTCAGGCCGCCGATCGGCCCTTCGTAGAGCATGCGTCCCCGGTCGATCACCACGACCCGGTCGGCCACCTCGGCCACCTCGGCGAGGATGTGGCTCGAGATCAGGACGGCTCCGCCGGTGGACGCGAACTGGCGAAGGAAGCTGCGCAACCAGGCCACGCCCGCCGGATCCAGCCCGTTGGCCGGCTCGTCGAGGACCAACACATCCGGTTCCCCCAGTAGCGCCGCCGAGAGCGCCAACCGCTGCTTCATCCCGAGGGAGAAGCCACCCACGCGCCGGGAGGAGTACCCGGACATCCCGGTCGCCTCGAGCGCAGGGTCGGCCCTGGCCGTGTCGAGGCCGCCCTGGATGGCGACGATGCGCAGATGGTTCCTGGCGGTGCGGCCGGGATGGAACCCGGTGACCTCCAAGGCAGCCCCAACGCGCCGGAGCGGGCGCTCGAGCTCGACGTATGGGCTTCCCAGTACGTACGTCTCTCCCTGCGTCGGGGCGGCGAGGCCAAGGAGGACCCGCATCGTCGTCGTCTTGCCCGCACCGTTCGGTCCCAAGAACCCGGTGACGGAGCCGCGGGGGACCACGAAACTCAGGTCCTGGACGGCAACAGTGGTGCCGTAGCGCTTCGTGAGCGAACGGATCTCGAGCGCCGGCTCCTCGGCCATCGCCTTAGCCTATCCCGCAGCCGTGCAGCGAACGGCTACGTCCTGGGGTGCCGCGGTCCGAGGCCGCCCTGGGAACTGACTAGCGGGAAGGCCACTCGGGCTTCGGCTTGGGCTCCTTCGCCAAGAGGTCGTCCAACGAGGGCTTCGGTTGGCGCTCGGCGTCCGCGAGCGCCTCCTCGAGGCGCTCGGGCGCGGGGTCGTCGGCGGCCGCGAGCATCTCCTCCAGCGACTTCCCGGCGCTGCCCTTAAGCCGGATGCGCAACGCGGCCAGCACCGCGGCGTTGTGCTCGGACAGGCCCTGGTTGACCTTGATCTCGGTCAAGGCCTGCTCCGCTCGCGCCAGGAGCTCCAGGTCGTCCACGAGGGCAGTTTGCCATGTTGGCCCGTATCGATGCTCGGCCGGCATCAGGAGGGAGCGGGGTTGTGGGCGACATCTGGTGCGCATCCAACGCGCATCGCCCTGATCAGCTCAAGCAGAGGAGCGGTGTGGGCGCCACAACCTCGCGCGTGGGCGCGCTGATCCTCGGGCCGTGGACCGCACGGAGAACGTAGTTGTAGGTGACGTCGACGCCGAGGCCGGCGTCCGTGAACGATGTCGTGCGCCAGTCGGGGAGCCGTGCCACGAGTTCGTAGGCCCGATCGCCGGGCTGACTCCGCCAGATCTCGTAACCGTCGGAAGGACCGCCCGGTGTCCAGGTGAGATCCGCGTGCGTGGAGAGCCATCCGCTGCAGGCGGTCCTTGCGGTGAGGTTCGTAGGCGTCGGCACGGGTGGCGGACCGTGCAGGATGGGCTCAACGACGCCCGGGAGCCCCAGCGCCGGCACCACGAAACAGCCGGCGCCTAACACCACCAGGGCGAGCGCAACCAGGGTGAGCGTCCTGCCGGCGCTCCTTCGGCGCCGGGGTATCCGTTCGACCGGCGAGCCGGTCGGCAGCGTCGCGGTGCGCGGGAGCGGCGCGAGCGGCACGGTGGCCGATCTCGCGCTGGACATCCGGGCGGCCGCCTGCCCCGCGCGCACGGCCGGTGTTCGCCGCGCATCGCGGAGGGCGGTCGCGAGCTCGTCGGCGCGGGTGAATCGCGCCCCGGGGTCCTTCGCGAGGCAGCGATGAACGATCTCCTCTAGCGGGACGGGGACCTCCGGCGCCACGCTCCGGATCGGGGCCGGCTCGTGGACCTGGAGCCGTCGCACCAGCTCGGTCGTCGAGGCCGCCTCGAACGGCGGTCTGCCGGTGAGGAGTTCGTAGAGCACCGCGCCGAGCGCGTAGATATCCGCGCGTTGGTCTGCGGCGTCACCGCGAGCCTGCTCTGGCGCCACGTACGCGATGGTCCCGTGCATCGTGGGCGAGCCCGATCTCGCCGACCCTCTCGATGCCCGCGCGATCCCGAAGTCGAGCACTTTGATCTCGCCCAGGGGCGTCACCATCACGTTGCCGGGCGCCACGTCCCGATGCACCACACCTCGCGCGTGCGCGTGCGCGAGCGCATCGGCCACCTCGGCGCCGATCCCGGCGGCGCTCGCGGGAGCGAGGGGGCCTGCGTCCCGCACGATGGCGCCGAGCGTCCGGCCTGCCACGAACTCCATGACGATGAACGCGCGGCCGTCGTTCTCGCCGACGTCGTGCACCGCGACGATGCCGTGGTGGGCAAGGCGCGCCGAGGTACGGGCCTCGCGCCGGAACCGCGCGAGCAGCCGGCGGTCCGCCGCTAGCTCGGGACGCAGCACCTTCACGGCGACGGTGCGGTCGAGCTGTCGGTCCACGGCCTCGTAGACCACGCCCATGCCCCCGCGGCCCACCGGTGCGCGCAGCTCGTAACGAGACGCGAGGAGCGTGCCGACGAGCGCCCGATCGAAGAGGAGTTGATCGACCATGCGCCGTCGATGCTACCCGGCGTCCGCCGATCTGGCGGGGCCGCCGCCACCCGCCGGTCGCGGACCGGGGACGCTCGCTCTGCCGACCCGTGCGAACAGGGTCTCGAGCGACACGCTGAGACGAACGGCCCTCGGCCCTGCAGGTATCCTCGGGTAGCGGGATCCAGCGACCGATCCGCCCGATGAATGGAGACCATCATGCTGAGCCTGAGCACCGTGATGATCGGCTCTGAAGAACCGAAGGGCCTAGGCGAGTTCTACACGAAGGTGCTGGGTGAGCCTGCTTGGGAGGGCGCCGACTATGTGGGCTGGCAAGCGGGCAAGGGCATGCTGATGATCGGTCCTCACTCGGAGGTCAAAGGCAGCAACGACACGCCGGGTCGCATCATCTTGAATTTCGAGACGCCCGACTTCAATGGCGAGTTCGAGCGCATCAAGGGGCTCGGCGCCGCCGTCGAGCAGGAGCCCTATCGGCCGGGCGAGGCCGACGGCGACTTCTGGCTGGCGACCTTCAAGGATCCAGACGGCAACTTCTTCCAGATCGCATCGCCCATGCCAACGCAATAACTCCTTCAACTCTCCAGGGTGTCGACGACGTGATCGTGAACAACAGCTGGCCGACGCTATCGCGCTGTCAGATCACGCCCTGAGCCAGCATCGCGTCGGCGACGATCGTGAACCCGGCGATGTTCGCGCCGTGGAAATAGCTTCCCGGCTTGCCATAGTCCTCAGCGGTGTCGCGGCATACCTGATGGATGTGCTTCATGATGGTCCGCAGTCGGTCATCGACGACGTCCCGATCCCACGTGACCCGCATGGAGTTCTGCGCCATCTCAAGACCGCTCACCGCCACGCCGCCGGCGTTCGCAGCCTTTCCCGGTCCGTACATCACACCCATGTCGAAGAACGCCTGCACGCCCGCGGGCACGGTGGGCATGTTCGCGCCCTCGCTCACGAGCGCGACCCCACCATTGGCCAGGTTGATCGCATCCTTCTCGTTGATCTCGTTCTCGATCGCGCTGGGGAATGCGCAATCGGCAGGGACGGCCCACAGGGGGTTGTGGTCGCTCGCCTCGCTGGGCGTGAATGTCGCGCGAGGAAACGCCTGGACATAGTCCTTGATCCGCCCACGGCGCTCGTTCTTGAGAGCCATCACCCATTCGAGCTTCTCGCGGTCGATGCCGTCGGGATCGTGGATGAAACCGCCCGTGTCCGACAACGTGATGGGCACGGCCTCGAGGTCCAGGAGTTTCTCCAACGTGAACTGCGCGACGTTCCCGGACCCCGACACGAGGCAGCGCTTCCCTTGGAGCGAGTCGGCGCGCGTCGCCAGCATCTCCTGGGCGAAGTAGACGGCACCGTACCCGGTCGCCTCCGGCCGGATCAACGATCCGCCCCACCCCGGGCCCTTGCCGGTCAGGACCCCGCCCGTGTGGACGTTGCGGATCCGGTTGTATTGGCCGAAGAGGTATCCGATCTCGCGCCGGCCCACGCCGATATCGCCCGCCGGCACGTCGGTGTCGGGTCCGATGTGGCGCTGCAGCTCGGTCATGAACGACTGACAGAAACGCATGATTTCGGTGTCGCTCTTGCCTTTCGGATCGAAGTCGGCCCCACCCTTGCCAGCGCCCAGCGGCAGCGTGGTGAGGGCGTTCTTGAAGATCTGCTCGAAGGCGAGGAACTTCAGCTTGCCGAGGTCGACCTCGGGGTGGAAGCGCAGACCGCCTTTATAGGGCCCGAGCGCGCTGTTCATCTCCACGCGGAACCCGCGATTCACCTGCACGTCTTCCGCGTCGTCGACCCACGGTATGCGGAACATGATCACTCGCTCGGGCTCCAAGATCCGCTCGAGGATCTTCGTGTCTCGGTACTCCGGGTGGCGATCGAGCACGAGCTCAACCGACTCCATCACTTCCTCGACAGCCTGGCGGAACTCGGGCTCGTGCGGGTTCTTCACCGCCAGCTCCGTCAGCAATCGATCGACGTACTCGCTCATCCGCACCCCCGGTTCGTGTCCTGGAAGTCTATGCCCGCCGATCTTCGACCTGGAACCCTTCGGATCGACTCGCGAAACGACGCGTCGACCGGCCGGGGTCCTGGCGCAAGACGCGTCCCTGGCCATAGCGGGACCGGGGCGAACGGAGAGGCTATGCTTCGGCGAGTGACACCGAAGAAGCTGACAGAAGAGGACGGAGGCCAGCTTGGCTGAGATCCCGGGCGGGCCGACCCCGCCTCCGCCGCCACCCCCGCCGGGAACCCCTCCTGGACCGGGCGGCATGCGGCCGCGGAGCCTCGGCGATATCCTGTCGGCGGCGTTCGATGTCTACAAGAACAACGCCAGGAAGCTGCTGCTGATCGTTGCGGTCGTCGTCGTGCCATTGTCGTTCATCAGTGCTTTGTCGGCCCACTTCGTGGGCGCGCCGACGAAGCACAGAACTTACATCTTCGGCCACCCGGCGACGATCGAGTACTCGCGGAGCCTCGCCGCCGAAGTCACCGTCGGGATCATCGCCGCGGCGATCGCCGTGATCATCTCTGCGGTCCTGCAGGCGGCGATCCTGCGCGGCGCGGCCCAGGCAACGATCGACGACCCTGTCGACGTTGAGGCGAGCTACCGATGGGGGTTCAGGCACCTCTGGAGCGTGCTTCTGGTAGCGCTGCTCGTAGGACTCAGCGTCGGGATCGGGTTCATCCTGCTGGTGATCCCGGGGATCATCTTCCTCGTGTTCTTCGTGGTGAGCGTGCCCGCGCTCGTGGTCGAGAACCGCCGGGGAACCCAGGCGATGAAACGGTCGTGGAGCCTCGTTTCTGGCCACTTCTGGCACGCGCTCGGGGTGATCTTGGTGGCCGCGATCATCACGGGCGCCGTGGGCGGGATCATCGGCGCGATCGGCGGGAGCAACTGGGTGCTCCGCTGGATCTTCACTGCGATCGGAGAGATCATCACGTCGCCGTTCACGGCGCTTGTGAGCGTGCTGCTCTACCTGGACCTCCGCGCGCGGAAGGAAGCCCTGACCACCGACACGCTTCGCGCCGAGTTGGCCTCCAGCATGTGACCTCGTATCCCGACCTTCAGCTGAGGTCGATGACGCTCAAGACACCCTGCCAGCACAGTGGCTGTCCCTCTGAGCCACCGACCAGCACGGCCTCGTCGTGGACCCACACGATCCGACCATCGCGGGCTATGATCCGGTACTCCGCGCGGAACGTCGCCCTGGCCCGATTGGCGCGTTCGCAGGCCTCGACGACGCGATCCCGGTCCTCGGGATGGATACGATCGATCCACAGGTGCGCGTCGCCCATCCACTCTTCCTGGGAGTAGCCGAGGATCGTCTCTACCTGGGGGCTGATGGCGAATGTTCGGCCGCTATCCACCTCCTCGGTGTAGGTGATGGTGGGGACCAGCTCGAAGAGCGAAGGATGATTCGCCTCGTGCTCGGCGCGGCCCAGCGCGGTCTCCAGCAGATCTTGCTCATGCTTCTCCGCCATCCTCGGCCTACTTCCGTACGCGCGCCTGAAAGGATCGAGAGTCTTGTCTGGTCTATCGGCAGGTTCTGATCCGGGCTTATTGCCGGGGCGCAGATGGGATGGTGCGTCCCCCGCGATGGCTGCGATCGAGCGTGGGCTAGGCGGCGCCCCGTGCGAATCCGCTGCAGCCGCACTCGGAGTAGAGACAACGGCGAGCCTCGTGGTCGCCGTGAACGAACTCCGTGTGCCCGCACATCGCGCAGATGACTCGACGTGGCTCGGCGGACTGCCGAAGCACAGCCTGCCGATCCGAGGACGCCTGCATGCCTCTGAACGTAAGGCATGTGGGGGACCTCGACATCGGCCGAACGTCTTAACCCTTGCCCCGTTTGGACCGCGTGAGACCCTCTTGACCGGACCTCTCCTAGCTCAGCTGGTGATGGCCGTCCTGTGATTGGCGGCGAACGGACGGGTAGAGTCACTCGCGGCTCGAAGGCTTGCAGCGAACCTCGGAGGGCACGTGGATCTAGGTCTCAGCGGCAAGGTCGCGCTCGTCGCCGCATCGAGCAAGGGTCTGGGCAAGGCGTCCGCGCTCGCGATGGCACGCGAGGGCGCCCGGATCACGATCTGTGCCCGCACTGAGGCGGATCTCGAGGCGACGGCCGACGAGATCCGAGACGAGACACACACCGACGTACTCGCCGTGAAGGCCGATCTCACGAGTGCGAAGGCCATCCAGAGCGTCGTTGCAGCCACGGCCGAGCGCTTCGGCGGGGTCGACGTCCTCATCAACAACTCCGGTGGTCCCGCGCGGGGCAGGTTTCAGGACCTCACCGACGACGATTGGCGCCGAGCATTCGAAGGTGTCACCTTGAACTTCGTCCGCTTCGTCCGCGAGGTCGTGCCGTACATGCGCGAGAAGGCATGGGGGCGCATCATCGGGATCCAGTCGAGTTCCGTGAAGGAGCCCGTCAACAACCTCGACCTCTCGAACGGGATCCGCCCAGGTGTCGCCGGGCTGATGAAAGCGATCATGCCCGACCTCGCCAGGGACGGCATCACGATCAACCTCGTGTTGCCGGGCGTGTTCCTCACGGATCGCATCCGCCACAGCTTGGCCGGACCCACCGCGCAGGACGACAAGACGATAGAGGCGCACGTTGCTGCGTCGATCCCAGTGGGTCGCCTGGGTGATCCGATCGAACTGGGTCACCTCGTCGCGTTCCTGGCGTCGGAGCAAGCCTCCTACATCACCGGCGCCGTGTACCAGATCGACGGTGGCATCATCAGATCGAACGTCTAGGCGATCGAGGCAAAGGACCCGATCGAGAGCACCGAGGCGACCGACCCGATCGAGAGGATGGACCCCTTCGAAGCGATCGACAGCATCGAGTTCTCGGATCGGACGGACCATCGAGAGTTCGTCGACTCCATGAGTCCCACCTTCTCCGAACGCGAGTGGACCTGTCGAGGTCCCTCGCTGAAACGAGGCGAGCAAATCCTATCGACATCGTGCAGGGTCGGACTGCCGTCATCGCCGTGGCAAGATGCGGCGCGACGAGACTCGGCGAGGGAGGGGCGGAGCCGTGGATACACGTGATCTGGAAGGACAGCCTCTCTTCGAGGGCATGTCGAAAGGCGATCTCGAGGCCATCGCCCGATGGGCGGACGTGGTCGATGTGTCCGAGGGCTACCACCTGCTCTATCAAGGTCGCTTGCCGCACGAGTTCTTCGTCATCCTCAAAGGGAAGGCCGAGGTGGTGCGCGAGCGTCAACCGCTGGCGGAGCTGAACTCGGGCGACTTCTTCGGCGAGATCGCCTTGCTCGAAGACGACCGGAGGACGGCGACGGTCGTCGCCACGTCTCCGATGCGGCTGATGGTGCTGGCGTCGAGGGAGTTCGACTCGATGTGTCACGAGTTCCCGGTGGTAGCCGATCGGATCGACCAGACGTTCCGCGAGCGACGGGCGCGTTGAGACGCTGCGCGCCGGTCGTGGGAGAACGACCTCAGCGGCGGGGGGCCGCCCTTGCCTGGTCGCCCACCGATGCGACACCCTGGCGGTTCATGGCTCAGCCGGGCGGGGCAAAGAGCTCGAGCGCGATGCCATCGGGATCCCGGAAGCTCACGCCCGAGCCGTAAGGTCGCATCCTTGATCCCACCGTGCTCGACGCCGAGTCCGTCGAGTCGGAGGACCCACTTCTCGAGCTCGCCTCGGTTCGCGCAGCCAAAGGCGACATGGTCGAGGCCTACCCTGAACTCGCTGAACCTCTCCTCCGGCGCCGGCCTATCGTGCTGGTGCAACCCGATGAGCGTGCCGTTAGCGATCAGGTACACGGTGTGATGGAAGCCGGGATCCGTGTCTTCGTCGATCACGGGCTCGGCGTCGAAGAGTGCCTCGTACCAGGGAACGCTGGCTGAGAGATCGCGGACCGTGAGCGCCACGTGGGTGAGCGGCGGAAACGCTGCCATGTGTCACTTCCTTTCTCTCGACGATTGCGCGCGTCGGGGTTGCTCGCATGCTGAGCGGCTGCGATCGACCCTGACACGACGGACATGTTCGGCTGTCAGGATGTGCAGGCGTGGTTGCCACCCGTGTCGCTTTCAAGGGCGACGGGTGGCAGCCGGTCAAAGTCCGGATCGGGAGGTGGGGCGATGTCGTTCCGAGGATGGCCAGTGGAGGCACTCGAGTTCTTCGAGGGGCTGGAGGCCGACAACTCCAAGGCCTACTGGCAGGCGAACCGGGCCGCGTACGAAACAACGGTGCGCGCCCCGATGGATGCGTTGATCGAGGAGCTGGCGCCGGAGTTCGGCGAGGGCCGTATCTTCCGGCCCTATCGGGACGTCCGCTTCAGCGCCGATAAGTCGCCCTACAAGGTACACATCGGCGCGATGTTGGGTGGTGGCTACGTGCAGCTGAGTTCGCGCGGGCTAGCGGCCGGGGCGGGCATGTGGGAGATGGCGCCCGACCAACTCGAGCGCTACCGCGAGGCCGTTGACGCCGATCGGCCCGGCGAGCAGCTGGAGGGTGTGGTTGCCGACATCAGGGCGAGCGGCGCCGACGTCATAAGCCACGGTGCGTTGAAGACGGCGCCGAGGGGCTACCCGAAGGACCACCCGCGGATCGAGCTCCTGCGCTACAAGGGCATCGCCGCGTGGCGCGATTGGCCTGTGGGGGCCTGGTTGGGGACGGCCAAGGCCAGGGATCGGGTCGTGGGGTTGCTGAGAGTCGCCGAACCGCTCAATGAGTGGCTGCGCGTCCGGGTCGGGCCTTCTGAGCTGACACCCTCCGGCCCCGGACGCCGCCGCTAGCGACCGTTCGCCGCGGTGCGAGATCGGTCACATGAACTTGACCACATCGTTGCCACGCAGCATCCCATCGGTGTTCATCAGCGCGTCGATGATCGTGACCGGGTCACTGCGTTGTCTCGTGCGACGCCTCGGCGATGGCGACGGAGACCGGAACGCGGAATCGCGCCTTCACCCGATCGGGGAGGTCCATCCCCAGCCACCGGGAGCTGTCCGGTGACATCGTCGAGATGATGATCTGATCGAACGCGCGTTCCCGGAGGGTGTCCCAGATCGCAAGCATGGGATCCGTATCTCCGACCTCCCCCTCGGTCGCGGGTTCGAGCTCCCCGATCCAGGAGAGCGCTCTGTCCAGCCGATCGTGCGCGATCGCCCGCGCTTCCGCTTCGGTCCACGTGACGCGCTCCGTCGGAGAGGTGGCCGGTACGACGATATGGAACGAGCACGGGCCGCGAGCCAGGCATTCCCGGACGGCATCGTACAGCGCGTCCGAACCGAGAGATTGGTTCCCGACGATGAGATAGCGCCGCATGCCTTGCCTCTTCTTGCCCGATAACCGCAGGTAGTACGGTCGAGCGAGAGCAGCAGCCTGCCCCCGGGATGGGATCACATCGACAGACACTGTGGCCACGGCGACGCCACCGAAGGTCCTGCTGGTGCACGATCTTGTCCGGCCCCGAATCGGAACGACGGGCCTGAACCGCTTCTAGTAGATCGAGATCGGCCAGCCCACGCGACCACTTTCGCGGCGAAGGCCCCGAAGAACACGAGGCCAACGGTCCCGTGGAGGGTCAGCCGAGCAGAGCCGATCTGGAATCCGAACGCCGAGACGCAGTCGTACGCGACAGCTGCCGCCAACAGCACCGCGAGCAAGCCACTCGTCCGGTGTGCGATCCGAAACCATCGTGGTATCCGACGAGGCACGCGGATGTGACCGTTGATCCGTAGCCCGGAGGCGAGTTGGAACAAGGCGAGGACCGCGGCGACTCTCGTGAACCAAACCTTCATCTGGCCCGCTAGGTCGAAGCCGAGCGAGAGCGGCGCGCGACCCGTGACCGGATGGGCGTGGGCATAGACGCCCAGGACCACTGCGACGACCGTGCCTAGGAGAAGAGACACGATCGCGGTGGTGCGGCGGGCTTCCCCGCTCCCGCGGACTCTTCCCTGCGACGTCGGACCCCCGTGCACCGACCCGATCCACACATAGATGCGTTGAACCGGCCTCATTCGACCAAGACCGCTGAACGTTGCCTCACCTCACGGAGGTAGAGGTCGATCGCCACACTGGTGATCGCTGCCCACACGCACCAGAGCGAGGTGAGTCCTCCAACCGTCAACCAGACCAAGAGGCAGACGGCCCCGACGTTCAACACGCCGTAGAGGCGGATCAACCGATCGCTCGCAACGAGCAACGCACCGCACGTGGCGATCGCGTAGAGCCCCGCCGTGGCGAGGCCGCCCGGGATGTGGAGCGAGTACGCGACGTGGTGCCCCACCGCGACGGCTTCGATCGGGCCCCGCACGACGGCGCCCAGCAAGACGAGCGACACCAAGAGACCGATCGCCGCAAAGAAGGCCATGACGTTGCGCCGCCCGGGAGACAGCTCCACTCCACGAACCGCGAGGGGCACCCACAGAGGTAGCGCGAACGCGACGACGAGGTACAGCCAGGTCGCTCCGTGCCCCACGCAGGCCGGCACTCTGCCGGCGAGACCCCACCATACGAATGCTTCGATCAGTTGGTGAACCCCGAGCAGAAGGGGTAGGGCAGCCAGAGGCAGCTCTCTGGGGGTTCGCGCACGCCGGATCGCGTCGACGCCGACCGCGCTCACGACAACGCCGGCGACGAGATCGGCTTCGGCAGAGAAGCACATCTAGAGACCGCCCCGACACATCGCGGGACGAGGCTCCGTCCGACGAGCCGGAGGAACCCCGTTCTTGCGATCGTCACGCGGATCCGGTCAGCGTCAGCCTCGATGCCTCGGATCCGTCACGTTGCGCGCTCACCTTCCCACCCTAGGCCTCAAATGCCTCGGTGACCTGGGCCAGCGGATCTCGGTCATGAGGAGTCGCTCCTCACGCGGATCCATCAGACAAATGCCTTCGTCCCCTTTTGGAAGGGACCTTCTGCCCGTTGGCCAGCTCCCCAGGTATGTCAGATTGGCCGAATGCATGGCTCGGGATCGATCAACCCTTCCGCAGCAGGAGCATGGACGGTGACGGCGTGTACCTGATCGTGAGACGCGAACAGCTCGGACCCGCCACCTTCCTCATGGAGGTCCTCGCTCCCGACGTGGCGAACGCGTGCGGACCGGGCCACTTCGTGATGGTTCGGATCGACGAGACCGGCGAGCGCATACCTCTGACGATCGCCGATTTCGACCGCGATGCGGGCACGGTCACGATCGTCGTGCAGGCAGTGGGCAAGACCACCGATCAGATGATGGGTCTTGGGGAGGGGTCTTCGCTGATGGACTTCATCGGGCCCTTGGGATTGCCCTCCAGGCTCGAGCGCAGCGAGAAGGTCATCCTCGTCGGCGGGGGTCTCGGCGTCGCTCCGATCTTCCCTCAGCTCCGGCGTCTCAAGGAGCTCGGGACCACTGCGATCGCAGTCCTCGGGTTTCGATCGCGCGACCAGATCTTCTGGCACGACAGGTTCGACTCCTACGCCGACGAGAGCATCGTGACCACCGAGGACGGGAGCTTCGGGATCCACGGACTCGTCACGGCCGGATTGGAGCAGGCCCTGTCCCGGAACCCCGACACATCCGAGGTGATCGCGATCGGCCCCCTGCAGATGATGCAGGCTTGCGCGGAGACGACCCGACCTCTCGGTATCCGAACGATGGTGAGCGTCAACTCGATCATGGTTGACGGCACCGGGATGTGCGGGAGCTGTCGAGTCACGGTCGGGGGCCAGATGCGATTCGCTTGCATCCACGGCCCCGACTTCGACGGACACCAGGTCGACTTCGACGAGCTCGCGCTACGGATGCGCCGTTTCCGGTTCGAGGAGAAGGAATGCCTGGCGCGCTACGAGGCCGAGCGTCAGCGTCTTCGCGAACTCGGGTCGCAAGGCTCGAACCCAGCGATCGTGCAACCTCGGAGGCGGGAGTTCCTGATCGAGCGCCTCCCGGTCCCGGTGCCCGAGCCGCCCGAAGACCTCCGTCGGACCAGGAACGTGAACACGGTTACTCCGACGCGCAACCCGATGCCCGCGCAGAAGCCTGATGAGCGCATCCTCAACTTCGGGGAGGTGACGCTCGGATACGGGCTCGACGCCGCGATCGCCGAGGCCGACCGTTGTATCCAGTGCAAGAAGCCCAAGTGCATCGAGGGGTGCCCGGTGCGCGTCGACATCCCCGGGTTCCTCGACGCCCTGCGACGTAAGGATCTGGAGAACTCCTACCGCATCCTCAAGGAGTCCAACGCGCTCCCGGCGGTGTGTGGCCGCGTGTGTCCGCAGGAGATCCAGTGCGAGGCCGCCTGCGTGGTCGGCAAGAAGCGGGATCCTGTGGCCGTCGGTCGTCTGGAGCGCTTCGTCGCCGACTTCGCCGTGTCGCGCGGCTGGGACGAACCCGTCGGCCAGCCAGACACCGGCAGACGGGTCGCGGTCGTCGGGTCGGGGCCCGCCGGCTTGGCCTGCGCCGGCGACCTCGTGCGCAGCGGCGTGGCGGTGACGGTCTTCGAGGGCCTGCACGTCGCCGGTGGCGTCCTGAAGTACGGGATCCCCGAGTTCCGTCTGCCCAACGACATCATCGACATCGAGATCGATGCGTTGGCCAGCGCGGGGGTGTCCTTCGAACTCGACAAGGTGATCGGCAACATCTTCACGGTCCCTCAACTCATCACGGAGAAGGGCTACGAGGCGGTCTTCATCGCAAGTGGGGCGGGGAGTCCGAAGTTCATGCACATCCCCGGAGAAGCGCTGAACGGAGTGGTCTCGGCCAGCGAGTTCCTCACCCGCGTGAACCTCATGCAAGGCTTCCGCCAACCGCTTTACGACACGCCCGTGGGGATGGGCAAACGGGTTGCCGTCGTCGGCGCGGGCAACACCGCGATGGACGCCTGCAGGGTGGCCTTGCGGATGGGTGCACAGGAAGTGCGCCTGGTCTACCGCCGTCGCCAAGAGGAGGCGCCCGCGCGGCGCGAGGAACTGCACCATGCCATCGAAGAGGGCGTGGTCTGTTCGTGGCTGACGAACCCAGTACGCGTGCTGGGCAACGAGGATGGATGGGTGACCGGGATCGAGGTGATCGACATGGAGCCCGGCGAGCCCGACGAGTCCGGGCGTGCGCGGCCGGTCCCAAGGCCCGGCACGGAACGTATCTTGTCCGTGGATATGGTGATCCCCGCTCTGGGGACATCGGCCAACCCGGTCATAGCCCGAACCACGCCAGGGCTCGCCACGAACGACCGGGGCTATATCGAGGTGGACCCGGAGACCCAGATGTCCTCCCTCCCCGGGGTGTTCGCGGGCGGCGACATCGTCACGGGGTCGGCGACGGTGATCCTGGCGATGGGAGCCGGACGCCGGGCAGCCGCCGGCATCCTTCGTTACCTCGACCACGTTGACTCCGAACAAGCGCGAGCTGCTGCCTCGCGCGGACGCTCGGGGACGGCGGGGTCGTACGAAGACCCCTGGTTCGGTGAGGACTGACGGTTCTCCCGGCGCCACGCCGAATCGAACAGTATGGAATCATCGGGCGGATCGATCGAACAGGAGCACGCCATGCCTGGTGATGGGATGGAGGACGGCACAGGGGGGGTCCTGGCAGCTCTCAACAGCGCTGCGCCTCCCAAAGACCCTTCGATAGGACGTCGAGGTGTGACATTGCTGAAGGGTGTCCCTATGTTCGCTGAGTTGTCGCGGCGACACCTCCGTCGTATCGCTTCGAACGCAGAGAAGGTTCGGTACGGAGGCGGCCGCGTGATCGTCCGGGAAGGAGCTCGAGCAGAAGCCTTCTTCGTGGTCGCCGAGGGCAGCGCGAAGGTCGTTCGCGCGAATCGAACGATCGCTCGCCTTGGATCGGGAGACTTCTTCGGGGAGATGGCGTTGTTGGACGGCCGGCCGCGATCGGCCTCAGTCATCTCAGAGACGCCGATGACGACCATCCGACTCACTCGTGCGAGGTTCAACAAGCTGCTCGATTCAGAGCCCGCCATCGCCCGAGCGATCATGGCTGAGATGGCCGCTCGGGTGCGTCGGCTGGAGAAGCCGCGGACCGACTGACTTCGATCCGGTCTCGCGAGCTCCGATCCAACGTCAGACAGCACCCTCGAAGGATCTTGCTCGGGCGCCGTTGGTCCTTGACTGGTCTCTAACTGGTCCTATACCGTCCGAACATGGCGTCGACCCGCTTGTCCTCGGGGACGTTCGGCCCCGTGGAGCAGCCCCGCTACCTTCAGCTGGCGAGGGTCATTCGGGCCGACATCGACGGCGGCGTCCTTCAGGTCAGTGACCGTCTACCGGGGGAGCGCGAGATCTGTCGCAGGTTCGGCGTGAGTCGGACAACGGTGCGCAGAGCTCTTGAGGAGCTCGAAGGTCAGGGCTACGTACGTGCTGACGGTACCCGTGGGTGGTTCGTCTCGCCTCTGGTGGAGCCCAATGCCCTGTTGGGATTCAGCGACCTTGCGGCCCAGCGTGGGCTCGCCGCTTCCGCGCGCGTGCTGAGGTGTTCCGTTCGCGAGGCCAGCTTGGCGGAGGTGGACGAGCTACGTGCCCCCCGGGCGCTGAGGTCCTCGATCTTGAACGCGTCAGGCTCATGGGTGGGGTCCCCGTCGGTTGGCAACGCGCGATCGCGGCCGCCTGGCTGGCCCCCCGTCTCCCGTCTCAGGACTATGAGACCGCCTCCCTCTACAGCGGATTCCGTGCCGACGGGATCGTGCCGGCGCGCGCGGATTACGACGTTCGCGCCGGCATCGCGGACAAGCGACGAGCCAGACTGCTGGAGGTACCCCGGGGAACCAGCGTGTTGTTGATCAAAGCCACGACGCTGGACGAGGAAGGTCGGCGCGTGGAGGTCTCCGAGGGAGCGTTCCTCGGCGAACGGTACCGATTCACCGCCTCCGTTACCGCCGGCGTAGCGCCGGAGGAGGTAGGAGCGCGGTGACGACGCTCGACCCAGTCAGTCCGACCGTCGCCTCCGGCTCACCGAAGGCAGCGCACCCGATCCGGGAACTGCTGGTTCAGCGCACCCTGCTCGGTTTCTTGACCCTGTTCCTGGTGTCGCTGATCGTTTTCGTGGCGACCCAGGTGCTGCCGGGTAATGCCGCCTACGCCGTACTCGGGCAGACGGCCACGCCAAGGTCCTTGCATCTTCTCGAGCATCGTCTCGGTCTGGATCGCCCCGCCATCGAGCAGTACTGGAGCTGGATCACCGGGCTGGCGCATGGCGACCTCGGGACAAGTCTCGTTGGTCAGCAGCAACGGGTCGGGGCACTGGTGTGGCCGCGCGTCGTGAACTCGGCCGTGCTCGTCGTATTGGCAGGCGTGATCGGGTCGGTCTTGGGGGTGCTTCTCGGGCTCTTCGCGGCGCTGCGTCGGGACCGCCCTTCGGATCACGTCTTGTCGGTGGCGGCGCTCGCCGTCACGTCCCTGCCGGAGTTCGCGGTGGCGATCGCTCTCGTCTTCGTCTTTGCGACCAACGTGTTCCGAGTTCTGCCGGCGGTGTCGCCCATCCCACCCGGGCAGAAGCCGTGGGACGAACCGCGCATGTTGGTGCTTCCGGTCATGACGTTGGTGATCGTGGTCGTGCCTTACATCTTCCGGATGATGCGCGCAGCGAGCATCGAGGCCCTCGAGAGCGATTACGTCGAGATGGCGCGATTGAAGGGGCTACCCAAGACGGCCGTCCTCCTGCGTCACGCACTTCCGAACGCGCTTCCAGCCACCATCCAAGCGATCGGGTTGACCTTCCTTTACCTGGCCGGCGGCATCGTGCTCGTCGAGTACGTGTTCGCATACCCCGGCATCGGGGCGGGTCTTGTCGACGCGGTTACCGATAAGGACATCCCCGTGATCCAGTTCATCGTGATCCTGCTGGCGGCCTTCTACGTCTTCATCAACATCGCCTCGGACGTCGTGTCGCTGATGGCCACTCCGCGCCGACGGATCCCGCGATGACGACAGGGCCGCTCCCCGCCCGCGATGCGGATGTGCCACGCGTGCGCCGCTCGGAGTTCGCTCATGTGCTTCGCGGTGCGACCCGGACCGCGAGGGGACGCGTAGGCCTGGCGCTCACGCTCTTCGTGCTCCTGGTCGCGTTCATCGGCCCGTTCCTTGCGCCCTACGACCCAGAGGAGTACGTGACCTCACCGTTCGCAAAGCCGTCCGTGCTCTTCCATCTCGGAGGAGACAACTTGGGCCGGGATGTCTGGAGTCGGTTGTTGGCGGGCGGCTGGCAGCTCATCCTCATGGCAGCCGCAGCGACCGCGATCGGTGTCGTCCTCGGGGCCACCGCGGGCATCTACGCCGGCTACCGACGGGGCATGCCTGACACCGTGGTCATGCGCGGTGTCGACGTCCTGCTGGCATTCCCGCAGATCGTGTTCGCACTGCTTCTCGTTTCGGTCGTTGGGCCGAGCGACTGGCTGCTCGTGGTGGCCGTCGGTCTTTCCCATGCGCCCCAGGTGGCCCGCGTCCTCCGCGCCTCGACGCTGGACGTCTCCGAGCGCGACTACGTGAAAGCCGTGGAGATCACGGGAGTGTCCACCTCGAGGATCATGGCTGGCGAGATCTTGCCGAACCTCGTGACCCCCCTCATGGTTGAGGTGGGTCTCCGCATGACCTACTCGATCGTGATCATGGCCGGCCTGTCGTTCATCGGATTCGGCCTGCCCCCGCCGCTGCCCAATTGGGGAACGATGATCAACGAGAACCGGATCGGATTGACGCTGAACCCCTGGGCCGCGTTGGTCGCCCCGCCGTGATGATCGCCGTGCTCACCATCGGGCTGAACACCTTCACGGACGCGGTCACCCGGGTCGCCCTCGGTGTGGATCGACAGAGACACGTCCCACCGCCGGGGCCCGCCGAGGTTCGGCAGCCGTCGCCGCCTCGGTCAAGGGCCGAACCCGAGTACCGACGCGTCCCGCAGCTTCGGCGGTGGAGCAGCCCGGCTGCTGGTGGAAGCCCTCGACGTCGCCACCGCCACGAAGGAGGTGGAGATCTTGCAGGATGTTTCGCTGCGGTCGAGCGGCCGGGGAAGTGCTCGGCCTGGTGGGTACTCGTGGCTCGGGCAAGACCACCCTCGGCGCTGCGATGATCGGCTACGTCCGGCGCGGACTTCGCTTCGCAGGAGGAGCGGTTCGGCTGGACGGCCGCGATCTGCTGACCCTGCCGAGCCCGAGCTGCGCCGTTGCGTGGTTCCACGTTGGCCTATGTGCCCCAGGATCCGGCCACGGCACTGAATCCTCCCGAAGGATCGGCTCAGCAGCTCCGCGAGTCGCTCACCTTCCACGGTCACCACGGCGACGAGGTCGAGCAACGTGTCGCCGAACTGCTCGTCGAGGTCGGCCTGGCGTCGGTCGCCGGGGTTCTCGACGTCTTCCCCCATCAGCTCTCCGGCGGGCAGCAGCAGCGTGCTGCGATCGCCATGGCCTTCGCATGTCGACCCGCGCTGATCGTTCTGGACGAACCCGACCACCGGACTCGACGTGACCACTCAGCGCACGATCCTCGAGACGATCGCGCACTGTGCACCCGTTACGGGGTCGCTGCCGTCTACGTCAGCCACGACGTCGCAGTCGTCGGGGAACTGGCGAGCCGGGTCGCCGTGCTCTACGCCGGTCGTGTCGTTGAGGTGGGCCGCGTCACCGACGTCTTCGGCGATCCTTCGCACCCGTATTCGCGCGGATTGCTTCGGGCGGTTCCGTCGCCGGCCGGGCCGAGCATCTGCTCGGCATGGACGGCGTTCCGCCACGCCCGGCGATCGGCCCGACGGATGTGCGTTTGCGCCGCGTTGCCCGATCGCCGAGGACGGTTGATCGTCGTCGATGCCTGCCCTGATGCCGGCCGAGGAAGCTGGTCATCGCGCGCGGTGCACTCTTCGTCGGGAAGCCCGAACCCTGCAGCTCTTCGAGGTCCGTCAGCGCCGAGCGCACCAGCGACCGAATCACTGCCGATCACACGGCGGCCCGCGGACGGTTCCAGAGCCTGTGCTTGTTGTTTCCGAGCTCGATGCGTCCTACGGATGACCCAGGTCCTTCATCAGGTGGATCGCGGTGCCGGGGAGCAGTGCGTCGCGGTCGTCGGCGAGTCGGGGTCTGGGAAGACGACGCTGGCGCGTTCATCGTCGGGCTTCACGCGGGATGGTCCGGTGGATCCGTTTCGACGGACGCCGCTGACTTCCGGCTTACGCCGTCGATCCGTTGACGACCTCCGCCGTCTGCAGTACGTCTTCCAGAACCCGTACACCTCGTTGAACCCGTCGACGCAGCGTCGGTGGCCTCGTAGCGCCGCCGGTCGATCACTTCACGGGCCTGGACAGACGTCAATGGTCGAGCCGTACGGAGGCCATCGCGTCGGTCTCGCTGCCGATGGAACTCTCCTATTGCTACCCCGACCGCTTCTCCGGGGCGAGCGACAGCGAGTGGCGATCGCGAGGACCATCGTCGTCGGGCCGTCACTGCTCGTCTGCGACGAGGTGACCTCTGCGCTTGACGTGTCCGTCCAGGCCTCGGTCGTGGAATGCTTCGGCGGCTTCAGCGGGAACACTCATTGTCGTTGCTGTTCATCACGCACAACCTCGCCCTGGTGCGAAGCATCGCTCAGCATGTCGTCGTGGTGAAGTCGGGTCGTGTCGTCGAGAGCGGGGCGGTCGTATCGGTACTCGATCACCCCCAGGACGAGTACACGCGGCGTTTGCTCAGTGACGTGCCCCGCTATACCGCCGCCACTGGTCATTGACTGGTCCCTAACTGGTCTGTAATGTCCGGGACATGGGCAGCCGGAACTGCCGATGCGCGCGGCGATGGACCTTCGGTTGGTTGCGGCGTTGAGCGTCTACCGACCTTCTCCCCGGCCCTCGTTCAACGAGGCGACCGCCCTGCGTCGTGACGACGTCACGCGATATGCGTGGGGGGATGAGGAGTCCGGTGAAGTTCTGGACTGGTTGTTCGTCTCCTCCGCCAAGGTCCACCAGCTGGTCTTCGGATTGTCGCCCGGAGGGTCCTTCCGTCACTCCGATCAGTTCCGGACCGTCTTCGCTGCGGACGAAGTGCTGTACGTGCTGAGCGGCACGATGATGCTCTCGAACCCTGCAACCGGCGAGGCACACCGCATCGAGCGCGGCGAGGCCGCCTTCTTCCGACGTGACACCTGGCATCACGCTCATGCCGTCGGGGCGGACCCACTGCGGGTCCTCGAGTTCTTCGCCCCGCCGCCGGCTGCAGGCGCATCGGGAGCGTACGCGCGAACTCAGCCGTTGTTGACCGACGTGGCGCTGGCTGAGGACTCGGTGCTCGGGACGTTCGTTCCGGGCGCTCAACCCTTCAGCCACGATGCGATCCGAGTCCTGCGGGCCGCGGACCTCCGCTGGCGGCTCGAGGCCGGCAGCCCCAACCCGGTTCCGGTGGCTCTGTTGGCCAGTACCGAGCACCTCACGGTCGGCATGGCGGACCTTGCCCTCGGACAGCGCGGCGAATGGCAAAGGCACGCCGGTGATGAGTGCGGATACGTGCTCGAGGGTTCGTTGGCCCTCGGGGTCGAAGGACCCGATGCACGGAAATGGTTCGAGCTGCATGCTGGCGACGGGTGGTACGTACCCGAGGGAGTTGAACATCGATATCAGGCCCACGATGGACCGACACGGTTCGTCTTCGCAGTGGCCCCCTCGTACCTGAGTTCGGAAGAGAGGTCGTGATGAGTAACCACACACCAGAGTTCGAGTACGGCGGCCCCAGGCTCTCGCGACGGGAACTGTTGCGCGCGGCCGTGCTGGCAGGCGTGTCGATCCCCATCCTCGGGGCCGTCGGGTGCACGAGTGGGTCGACCACCCCCTCGACATCGGCCTCGGCGAGCGCCTCGATCAAGCGGGGCGGCGCGCTACGAGCGGCGATCAGCGGGGGGTCAAGTGCGGACACGCTCGATGCGCAGGCGGCGATCACCACGATCGATTTCGCACGGATCTTCCAGCTGAACGAGCCATTGATCGGATTCGGCGCCGACGCACACCTCGTGCCGATCCTGGCCGAGGAGCTGACGCCTTCATCCGATGCCAAGACCTGGACCCTCCGCCTTCGTAAGGGGATCACCTTCCACAACGGTAAACCCCTGACCGCGGACGACGTCATCTACAGCTTCCAGCGGATCGTCAACCCCAAAGCTCCGTTGCCGGGTGCCACCCCGCTCTCTGCGGTGGACGTGGCCGGGATGAAGAAGCTCGACAGCCTGACCGTGCAGATCCCTTGCAAGACTCCGTACGCCATCCTCGATCAAACGGTCGCGAACTACTACTACAACATCGTCCCCGAGGGATACGACCCGAAGAAGCCCGTAGGTACCGGGCCGTTCAAGTTCCAGAGCTTCACTCCCGGACAACAGAGCACCTTCGTTCGGAACCAGAACTACTGGGAGTCGGGCCAGCCCTACGTGGACACGGTCGTCATCTCCGACTTCGCCGACGAAACCGCACAACTCAATGCGCTGAACGGCGGTCAGGCCGACATGGTGAATCAGCTGTCCGCTTCGGGTGCCGATTCCTTGGCCACGTCGGGCGCCGGCTCCGTGGTCTCCCCGGGCGGCGGCTGGGTTCCGTTCACGATGAGGGTCGACGCCGCCCCGTTCAACGACCCCAAGGTGCGACAGGCCTTCCGCTTGCTGGTCGATCGGGAGCAGATGATGCAGGTCGTCTTCGGTGGGCACGGCACGGTCGGCAACGACGTGTTCTCGATCTACGACCCGTCGTACGACACCAGCCTCCCGCAGCGCCAGCACGACCCCGAGCAAGCGAAGTCGCTTCTCAAGGCTGCGGGGCACGACGGACTCACCTTGGACCTGGTCACATCGGACATCGCCCAGGGGTCGACTTCCATGGCGACCGTTCTCGCTCAGCAAGCGAAGCAGGCGGGCGTCACCGTGAACCTTCAGAAGGTGACCGTCTCGGACTTCTACGGACCCCAGTACCTCAAGTGGGTGTTCGCCCAGGACTTCTCGTTCTTCCAGTACTACCTTCCCTCCGTCGCGCAGTTCTTCGTCCCGACCGGTCCGTACAACGAGACCCACTATGACAATCCGCAGTACACGTCGCTGTTCAACCAGGCGCTGTCCACCGTCGACGTGAGCAAGCGGACGGACATCGTTCACCAGATGCAACAGATCGACTACACGGACGGTGGGTACATCATCCCGTTGTTCCCACCCGTGATCGACGGCGTCTCCTCACAGGTTCATGGCATCGAGCCGACCAAG
Source organism: uncultured Actinomycetes bacterium (assembly GCA_963850315.1). Classification (GTDB taxonomy): domain Bacteria; phylum Actinomycetota; class UBA4738; order UBA4738; family HRBIN12; genus JAOUEA01. The sequence continues at coordinate 320,224 of CAWKKN010000003.1, read as the reverse complement.
ACCGGTGCCCCCTTGAACAACTACAACTGGCGCCAGGTCTGGATCGGGTAGTGCCGCAGCGGGAATCGCGGCCAGATCCGATACGAGTTGGTCTGATCGGCGCGGGCAGCGCCTCCAGGGCATATCTCAGGACGCTCGACACGCTCGTCACCTCAGGCGCCGCGATCGAAGGTCCGGTGTGCGATCGTCGGGCGCTAACGCGAGCCGAACTTCTTGCCAGGCGTCCGGCAACGCATATCGTCGCCACGGACGAGGAAGTCTTCCTCAGCGATGTCGACCTCGTCGTGATAACGACTGCGCCGAGCAGCCATGCAGACCTCACGCGCCTAGCCCTGGAGGCGGGTAAGCACGTCCTCGTAGAGAAGCCGCTCGCGGCGGATCCTGAGGTCGGTCGCGAACTGGCGGAACTCGCCCGCACCGGGCATCGGCTCCTCGCGATCGCGCCCTTCGTGCAACTTTCCCCGGCGTTCCGAATGCTCTGGATGTGGGTCCGGGCGGGACGCCTGGGAAGGATCCACTCGGCTCGCGCCATGTACGGCAATGCGGGCTCGTCGTGGGCGGCTTGGTATCACAACTCAGGCGTCGGTCCGCTTGGTGACCTGGCGATCTACAATCTGAAGTCGTTGACGGCCCTGCTCGGGCCGGCAACCGAGGCTCACTGCCTGGAGTCCACGTCGGCAGTGGTGCGAGAGGTCCTTCATGGGGGGAGGCCGGATCCAGACGTCGCGCACGTGATGCTCAGGCACAAGGGTGGCGCGACTTCGGTCATCATGGCCAGCCATGCGGTCTGGGCTTATCGACGCCCGGCCATCGAGCTGTACGGCAGCGAGGGTTCCGCGAATCTGCTGGGCGACGACTGGGACCCGGAAGGTGTCGAGGTATTTCGGGCCGATTGGGGTCATTGGCGTGAGTACGCAACTCCGGATCGAACCTGGAATTGGACCGACGGCTTGCGCACGGCGGTAGAGGAGCTCCGTGGTGACGAGACGGATGGATTCGATCTCGATCACGACCTGCACGTCCTGGATGTCCTGCAGGCTTGTCGCGTGTCAGCCGCCGACGGCGGAGGGCCGGTGCCGGTGGGATCGCGCTTCGGCGACCTGGACCTGCATTACGATGAAGCCGAGGCCGCCACCCACATGCACGACCACACCAGGCCCCTGACCGAGCAGTGACGACGAGACAAGCTGCGGGCCAAGTGACTCGTACCGACCGTAGGATCGCCGCGGGGGTCGATATCGGAGGTACGAAGTCGGCAGTGGCACTGGTTGACGTCGACTCAGGTGACGTAGTGGATCTCCGCGAGATCGACACGCTGGCCGACCAGGGCGCCGACCGATTGCACCAGCGCCTCCGACCGGTGATCGATCGGATGGTCGAGGGCTCGGTGGTCGTGCCTCGTGGGGTTGGAGTCGCCGTCCCCGAGATCGTCTCGCGTGATGGAACAGTCGTGACCGATGTCGTCATCCCCGGCCTCTCGGGGGACCTCCTCGCCGCTTGGGGAGATCTCGGAGTCACCGTCGTGGAGGCGGATGTGCGTGCCGCCGCAATCGCGGAGGCGCGATTCGGTCAGGGCTCTCCGTTCGCTTCCTTCGCCTACGTCTCTGTCGGTACCGGGATCAGCTACTGCTTCGTGATCGATGGTCGCGCATGGGCAGGTGCCAACGGTGCAGCCATCCTGCTCGGCAGCGGCTTGCTTGCCGACCGTGGCTCCTTCGGAGGCGACGTCGGCACACCCCCGCTCGAGGAGTTCGCATCTGGGCCGTCGCTCGTGGCTCACTACCGTGCGGCCGGGGGCGCCGCCGAGTCCGCACGAGACGTATTGGATCGTTGCGAGGTCGACTCGGCGGCCGGCGACGTTGTCACGTCCGCAGGGCGGGCGCTGGGGATCGGCTTGGCCGAACTCGTCAATCTCCTCGACCCTGAAGCCGTGGTGGTGGGCGGGGGACTGGGCTCCGCGATCGGCCGCTATTGGGATGCAGCCGTGGCCGCGGCGCGGTCGTCCATCTGGGCTGATGTCGCGCGAGACGTGCCGATCCTCCAGGCGGCGATCGGTCCACGAGCCGGCGTGGTGGGGGCAGCTCTGGTCTCCCAGCAGCGCGGCTGATGCGGAGGCATTCGGCGCAGGGGCCGGTCCCTCCGTTAGGTTCCGGTCTCCCGGACCATGACGTGGTGTTTCGAGCGACCCGCCTGGCGAGGACCGAGGTGCGCAGGAGCTGAAGGGCGTTCCCGCGCCGTCACGGTACCCTCCGAAGGACCGTGAAGACCGGAAGGCTCGAGACGTTCGCCGACGGCGTGTTCGCGATCGCCGCAACGCTGCTGATCATCAGCGTGGATGCCGGGGTCGGGTCCCCAGGCGGGGTTCACCTTCGACATCATCTCCTCGCCGCGTGGCCCTCCTACGTCGCCTACGCCGTCAGCTTCCTGACGATCGGGATCATCTGGGCGAACCACCACACGGTGATGAACCAGATCGATCGAGCGGACCGGACGCTGCTGATGCTCACGGTGGGTTTCCTCCTGGTCGTGGCGTTCATCCCGTTCCCGACGAGATTGGTCGCCGAGTACTTCGGGAAGGACGGCGCGCGCGCGGCGACCGTCGCCTACGGGATCACCCTCACCCTCACTGCCGCGATGTTCAACGCGATCTGGTTCTATGCGGCTCGAGGAGCCCGATTGCTCCGCACCGATGCCGATGAGCGCACCGTGCGAGGCATCTCGAAGACGTTTGTGTTCGGACCCGTGATCTACCTCGCGGCGACATTGATCGCAGCCCTCGACCCCACCTTGGGCGCGATCGTGTTCCTGCTGTTCGCGTTGTTCTGGGTGATCGAGAGCTCGGTCTTCGGGCGGGCTCGCTCCGATCCCAGCGTCGCGCCTTGAGCGTAACCTACGGCACTCAGCCGGTTTGACTGGGGGCCTTGCTCGACAGGTGACCTCTATCCGGGGCGACCAGATGTGCAGCTCTGCTCCTCGGAGCCGCGAGGATAGGGTGTCACGGATGTACGAGGAGCTCTGCGACCGCTCGGCGACCCAGTTGGTCGATCTCCTGCGATCCGGGCAGCTCTCCGCTCGCGAAGTTCTCGATGCTCACCTCGCTCGGATCGAGCGCACGAACCCTGAAGTGAACGCGATCGTCACCCTGCTTCCCGAGCGAGCGCAGGCGCAAGCCCGAGATGCCGACGACGCGATGGCACGCGGCGAGGCTCTGGGCTTGCTGCACGGACTGCCGATCGCGCACAAGGATCTGGTCTCAACGGCCGGGATCCGGACGACCCTGGGTTCCCCGATCTTCACCGATTGGGTTCCGGAGGAGGACGCGCTCCTGGTCCTGCGGATCCGGTCGGCCGGTGCCATCCTCCTGGGCAAGACCAACACGCCGGAGTTCGGAGCCGGTTCGAACACCTACAACCCGGTGTTCGGCGCGACACGCAACCCCTACGACCTTGGGCGGACCGCGGGCGGATCGTCGGGCGGCGCGGCGGCGGCCGTCGCGAGCGGGATGCTGCCGATCGCCGATGGGAGCGATCATGGCGGATCGCTCCGCAACCCCGCGAGCTTCTGCAATGTCGTGGGGTTCCGCCCCACCCCCGGACGCGTTCCGTCGTGGCCGGTGACCGATCCGAGCGACGATCTTGTGGTCGAGGGCCCGATCGCCCGGACGGTCGAGGATGCGGCTCTGCTGCTCGCCGCCTTGGCGGGACCCGATCCGAGGGTGCCGCGATCCCTGTCCGACCCAGGCTCCACGTTCGCTCCTCCGCTAAGCGTCGACCTCGGAGCTCCCGTAGTGGCGTGGGCACCGGCCGCGGGCGGCACGATGCCCGTCGATACGCGCGTGTCTGCGGTGGTTGATGCCGCTCGCCCTTCCTTCGAGAGGATCGGATGCCGGACCAAGGCGGCCTTCCCGGACCTCACCGATGTTCGGGAGGTCTTCCTGATCCTTCGTGCCCACATGTATGCGATGCGGTTCGGCGGGCTGCTGGATGCTCACCCGGACCAGGTCAAGGAGACCGTCGTGTGGAACATCGAGGAAGGCCGTCGCCTCACGGCCGAAGACGTCTCGCGAGCCCGCCGGCTCCGGGACGTCATCCGCAAGCGGGTCGCCGACTTCTTCCGACGGTTCGACTTCCTGGTCCTGCCAACCGTGCAGGTGCCGCCGTTCGTCGTCGAGGAGGAGTACCCGACCGAGGTTGCGGGGGTTCCGATGCCGACGTATATCGACTGGATGGAGTCGTGCTGGTGCATCACCGTTACCGGGAGCCCAGCGATCTCGGTGCCGTGCGGCTTCACCGACGATGGGTTACCGATCGGACTCCAGATCGTGGGACGCTGGGGCGACGATCAGGGCGTTTTGCGAATCGCCCATGCCTTCGATCGGGCGACGCGTGTCGGATCGCGTCGACCGCACGTCTAACGGTTCGGGCCTGGTGTCCCGCGCCCCGTTCTCCGCGCCCCAAGCCGATGAGCCCCCCTTTGCTGTTCGAGAACACGCAGACGCAGGGGCGGATGCGGAACATCGGACGGTTCGTTCCGCTCGGTGCCGGGGTGGCGGTTTCCCTATCGATCGAGCGACCGCAGTTCGTAGATCCTGATGGGACGATTGATGCCCTTGAGGCTGACCTCATCGATGATCGCCCCCTCGACGAAATCGTCCACGGCCATCATCGTTCGCTCCGCGACGAGTATCTGGCCGGCATCGGCCCGATCTGCCAATCGGGACGCGAGATTGACCTGGTTGCCGAGCACGGTGTAGTCGCTGCGCGCCGCCGAGCCTATGTCGCCAACCGTCACCCAGCCGGTTGCGATCCCGATGCCGATCTCGAACGCCTCGTGGTACTTGTGGAGCCATCGCTCCCGAAGTTCGGTCATCCGCTCGCGCATCTCGAAGGCCATCCTTACGGCCCGCTGGGCATGATCGTCTTGAGGGACGGGATCGCCGAAGAAGACCATGACGGCATCCCCGACGTACTTGTCCAATGTGCCACCGTGCTTGAAGACGATGTCTGTCATCTCCGAGAGGTAATCGTTGAGCTCGTCCACCAACTCCTCCGGCTCCATCCTTTCGGCTGAAGCCGTGAAGCCTCGGACGTCGGAGAAGAAGATCGTGAGGAACTTCCGGCTCGATCCGAACTGGATGTCCCTTTCGCCGCTAAGGATCGACTCAGCGAGGGCTGGCGAGAGGTAGCGCTGGAGCCGTGAGGCGCGCTCAAGCTCCGCTACCTTGGCGTCGACGGTCTGCTGCAGGTTTGCGTTCAACGATGCGAGGTCCCCGTAGACGGTCGCGAGGTGTTCAGTCGTGCGATTGAGGTTCTTCGTGAGGCTGCCGAATTCGTCGCGATTAGGCACCGTGACCCGCGCGTCGAAGTCGCCGTCGGCGATCAACTCGAGAGCCTGGTCCACCTTGCGCACCGGGCGGATCAACGACCATGACAGGATCGCTCCGAGCAGCAGAGCGCCGAAGAGGCTTACCGACGAGAACGCCGCCACCGCGAATGTGAGGAAGCGCCGGTCCGTCTTGAAGGAGGCGGTCTCGACGACGACTCGGTGCTCCGAGTCGTCGATGAGCACGTTCAGGGCACCCTCGAGCTGGTGGGAGATCAGGTGTTCTTGCGAGATGTGCATGGCCAGCGCATCGTCGACCTTCCCGGCGTTGTAGAGCTTCGTGACCCGATCGCTCGACGCAGCGAAACGAGCGTTGGAGGCGTCCAGTTCTTCGAAGAAGGTTGTGCGGTTCGGCTGGGGGAAGGCTCGTATCTCAGCCAGGTAGTTATTGAAGTCATCCTTGGCGAGGGAGATCTTGTCGTTCCAGCTGGCGTCGTTGGTCACGAGCTCCCATGGCTCGGTAGTGCATCTGCGCGGTGACCTTGTAGATCATCTCGCGGGCGAGGTCGGTTTGCTTGTTGAGCGCCGTCAGCGTATCGACCTGACGGTTCACCCGACTGAGCACAACGACGCTGAGCACTCCCATGGCTAAGAGAAGAACGGCGATCACCAGGAACCCCGCCAGTAGCTTGGCGTGCACCGTCGCGTTGACGCGGGCCACCCGGTCCACGATCGGGCGAAGGAAACCAGGCAGCGGTCCCAGTTCGCTTCTCGCTCGTTCGAAGTTGCGCAGATCATCCGGTGTCGCAGCGTTCGTCGACATCTGACCCCCCCGATCACACGACCTCCAGCGCGAACAACTCACCATCTAAGCTTCTCTCGCATCGTTGCGCCAGGCGAGGCGGCGCCGAACCGCGGGTTGGCTGCTCAGCTGCTCAGCGGGGCCACTCCAGATGCGCCCGGTTCGTACTCGGCCAGATCGAACAGGCGCTCGTAGGCCACCACGACGTCATGGGACACCCACAGATCTGCGGTCCAGCCAGAGTCGAGGTCGGTGAATGTCCAACGCGTCGAGGCGAAACGCCCGACGGGCGTCTGCACGTACTCATCGGGGCCGCGTTCGTAGCGCTGGCGAACCCTGGAGACATCGAGCGTCTGTGCCGCCAGGTACACCACATCGATCTCGGTGGTCCCCGCGAGACGCCGGCAGGTGATCGCGTTGGTCGCAGGTGTGAAGTAGTCGAGGTGAAGAGCCAGGCCGTAAGGGATCTCGATCGGTTCGCTGTCGCGGGAACCAACCAAGACGTCGCCGCGCGATTCAAGAAGGATGTCGTGCGCTCCCGTGTCGATCCGGGCGCGTACGATGCGCCAGCTTCGGTCGACCGTCACGTCGACCGATTCCCGATGAGGTGTCGGAACGTCCGTGTCGATCTCGCTTACGTAGCGCCACCCAGCCGGTCCCGGGGCGCAACGGAACGCTTCCGTCCCCACACGCTCGGCCCTGTCGGCGAACACCGTGTAGCGACCCTTGGGCATCGGACGAGCGTAGCCGACTGCCCGAGCAGACCCAGGTCGAGCGGATCCGGATGCTTGCTCCGCATCCGACCGTGAAGTGGCCCTCGAGCCCAGAAGGAGAGACGAGCCGCGGAAGCTCTGGTTGTCAGACAGACGACCGGCGCAGAATCACCCGATGAGCCGATTGCGTCAGAAGGTCCCTGGGCTAGCGTGGTCCTCGGGCTCGGTAGCACTATCGAAGAGTGCAGCGAGTTGTCGCCCGGGCTCGAGGTGGTTGAGCCACGCTCTGACATAGGAGGTAGTCAGCCATGGGTTGGCGCGCTGGCAACGTCTTCGTTCTACTCCCTGGCCGTACGACGAGCATTCGGTTCTGGTGGCCCCCCGGCGACGACAAGGGTCCGCAATGGGCGATGGCACATCCGATCGCAGGAGAACCTGACGTACCTCTCGTGACAGAGAGAGTTGCGAAGAAGTTGATCTGTGAGATCGGTCAGATACAGGAAAACGGACCAGCGAAATACAGTTGCGGGGGTACCGGATCGAGCTATGAGTATCTCGTATGGCTAACCAACGACGGAGCGGCTGGGTGTCGGTTCCAACTCGAGGGAGGTGGCGTATAGGATGTCATCAACCGTCAAGTTGCAGGCTCTCGTCGACCTCGATGGACGCGTTGTGGCTGCGCACATCGAGGAGCGCGATACGCCTTCCAAGGATCAAGACGTACCTTCCGCCCGGCTGATGCCGCTTGAGGGCCAGCGTGAGGTGAGCGTTGAGGTCCCAGCCGAGGTGCTGGATCTTCCAGGACCCGATCTCTGCCGGCTCCTGTCTCAGGTGAGGATCCGTTGGCCCGCTGAGGTGGAGCTACCGGAGATCGAGATCGTAAGAGACCACCGCAGGGACTCCTCGAGCTGATCGCGAACCCGCGAAGACGCTGGCCAGCGCCACGATCAACCGAACAGCGGCACGCGGTTGTCGGATCTCACGGGCTCTTCGAGCCCACAGAATGGCGATACTCATCGGTGGCCGCACCCGAGCCACCGACGACGAGGAGGGTTCGATGAGCACCTTCAGGTCCCACCTCGCCGTGTCGCTGGACGGATTCGTTGCCGGTCCTGACCAGAGTGAGCAGAACCCGCTCGGGGTCGGGGGCATGGCTCTTCACGAGTGGATCTTCGAGCTCGGAGCGTGGCGCGAGCAGCACGGGGAGGAAGGTGGCGAGGTCAACGCCAGCACGCGGGTGGTCGAGGAGGCGCAGTCCCACGTCGGCGCCACCGTGATGGGGCGGAACATGTTCGGGGGCGGGCCCGGCCCGTGGATCGAGGATCCCCCTTGGATCGGCTGGTGGGGCGACAACCCACCGTTCCACACCCCGGTCTTCGTGATCACGCATCATCCTCGTCAACCCTTGGAGATGGAAGGCGGCACCTCGTTCACCTTCGTCACAGACGGGATCGAGTCTGCGCTCGAGCAGGCGAGGCAGGCCGCGAACGGCCAGGACGTGATGATCGGAGGAGGGGCCAACGTCGTACGGCAGTACCTGGCCGCCGGGCTGGTCGATGAGTTTGAGCTCCACCTCGTTCCGATCCTGCTCGGTGACGGCGAGCGGCTGCTCGAGGACCTGGACAACCTCAGGATCGAGCAGGTACGCGCGATCGAGGCGCCCGGCGTTACCCACATCAAGTACCGCGTCGTCAGATAGGTCGCCGTCAAGACACACCCGAAAGGTGCGCGTTCACCGAAGCCCTTGCGTCTAGGCCTTTCGGCCTCGGGCCTTCGGCCGATATCAGACCGATACCAACGGGCTACGCTCGCCGTCCCCTAGGTCGAAGGGTGGGGAGTGACGGTGAGCGGACGGCGCCTGCGGCGCACCGGCATGATCGCGGCGCTGATCCTGCCGTTGCTGTCGGCTCCCGCCTGGTCCTCCACTCTGGTGGGGCTCTGGCACATGGACGAGACCGGTGGCGACGTCGCACACGACAGTTCGAGTTTCGGCAACGATGGAACGCTCGAGCACATCACCTTCGCCTCGGGCGCCTATGCGTTCAACGGTACGAGCTCGCGCGTCCTGATCGGAAACGACTCGAGTCTGAATCCCGGTGACGCGGACATCACGATCTCGGTGAACGTGAACTTCGACTCGATCCACATCCATGACTACGATCTTGTGCGCAAAGGCGGAAGCGGGGCCTTGTATAAGATCGAGATCTCCTCGACCGGGAAGGCCCGATGCCAGTTCCACGGGTCCAAGAGGAGCGCCGGCATCGTGTTCGGTCCGGATCTATCCGACGGCCAGTGGCATACGATCACGTGTCGTAAGACCGCCACTTCGATCTCCGGGACGGTAGGGAAGGCCTCTGCCATGCGGCACGCGGTGATCGGAAGCATCTCTAACAGGGTGGCCCTGTCGCTCGGTGGAAAGTCGAGCGGGACGCAGGATCTCTACAGGGGTCTGATGAACGAGGTGCGGATCGCTATCGGGTGAGCTCGGCACTTCTTCTCATAACTCCAGACGACCGCCAAGAGCGAGCCTCGCGACAGATCAGCTTCAACCTGTGCATACTGCAATCAGGACACGAACCCCGATCCCGACGGGAGAAGAGATCGCATGGGGTTCGCCTCTTCCTAACTCGTCTCACCGTCCTTCTCAGGCTCACGGGCCCGATACTCTGGAGCGCTTCCTTCTAGCTCTCGATCCGGTCCATCGCTCGCCTCGGACGCCTCGGGACACTTTGAAGCTCGAAGGAGCGAAATCATGCAGAACATGCGTATCGCCAGCTACAAGATCACCCAGGGCACCTTCCCTGAGATCGTCGACACGGCGAAGGAAGGCATGCTCAAGACCTTCAGGAGCCAGCCCGGCTTCATCCGCTACGGGCTCGCCGACACCGGCAACAACACCTGCTGCTCGATCAGCCTCTGGGAGACCCATGCTGAGGCCGAGGAGGCCTCGCTCGTGGCCGCAACCTGGGTGCGCGAGCATCTCTCCGACCGCGTCGAGTTGCGCTCGAACCAGGTAGGCGACCTCGCGTTCTTCGAGGGCGTGCCTGCGACGGTCTGACCGTAACCGGACGCTCGACCGCGGCGCGGCTGTTGCCGCGTCAGGGTCGAGTGAAGAGGGAGCTCACGGCGGTGGGCTCCTTCTTCGCTTCTTGAGCGCGCTCGCGGCGGGCATGGGCTGGTTCGCGGGACATCCGCAGGATGGGGTGGTCACTCGAGGACGGATTGCAGGCGCTTCCCCTGGGGATAAGACTTCGGCGGTGATCCCGAAGACCCGCTGGGCGAAGACGATCGACAGTGCCTACTGGCGCCCTAGCCGAACCGTCTGAGGTAGGTCCTGGTGTCCCAGACCGCTGGCGCTTGTTCGGCGTGGTGGGATGATCGCTCGTAAGATCTAGCGTTCTCCTGCGATGATCGAGAGAGGGGTACGGCGATGCTGACCGGCGCTGGCACGCATACGACCCTGCCGGTGCAGGACCCGGCGCGGGCGAAGGCGTTCTATGCGGACAAGCTCGGCTTGCAGCCTACGTCCGAGACGCCCAGCGGCAACTTCTATGAGACCGGCGGCAGCCGGTTCCTGCTCTATCCCACGCAAGGGCGTCCCAGCGGGGCGCACACGCAGATGGGGTTCGCGGTGGGCGACATCGAGGCCACGGTCGCTGAACTGAAGGAGCGCGGCGTCGGGTTCGAGGACTACGATTTCCCCGGCTTCGACAAGGCCACGAGCGTCGCGCAGACGGGTCCCGTGCGAGCGGCGTGGTTCAAGGACAGCGAAGGCAACCTGTTGGGGATCGTGCAGCTCCCCCACTAGGTGGGAGATGGAGTCGCGCCCCGCCCAGCCGATGGCTGACAGAGCCCGGGCCGCACCTCGAGAGCAGGGCCGACCATGGCCTCCACCTCGACAGGCTCTTCCGCTCGCCAGATAATGCGGTGCGGAGGGGGGACCCGTGGTCCGGGAGGTCTGGGTCGAGACTCAGAGCTCAGGCTGACCTCTCGGGTGCTCCAGTTCGTGCCCTCCGGTCCCGTCGCGATCATCCTCAGCGGGGAGGAGGGGATCGGCAAGACAACCCTGTGGAACGCGGTCCTTTCTCAGGCCGAAGAGCAGGGATATCGCGTGATATCGGCTCGGCCTGTGGAGTCCGAGGCGAAGCTCACCTTCGCGGCCGTGGCGGATCTCCTGCGAGATGGACTCGACAAGGCCCTCCTCGACCTCCCCCCTCCGCAGCGGATGGCTCTGGAAGCGGCCCTCCTGCGAACCGACCTCGAGGTATCCCCGGACCCGAAAGCAGTTGCCTTCGGCTTCTACGGCGGTCTAGAGGCGATGGCTCGCGCCGATCCGTTGGTCGTCGGCGTCGACGATGTGGAATGGCTGGATGCGTCCTCGGCACGAGTTCTCGAGTTCGCACTTCGTCGCCTGGAGGGCGTGCCCGTGGGGGTCGTGCTCGCCTGCCGCTCCGATCAAGTTGGTCCGAGCCCGCTCGGCCTGGACCGGAGCCCGCTGGAAGACCGGATCCACCGCATCTCGATCGGACCCCTCGACCTCGACGCGCTGCGGCAGATCCTGCGGTTGAGACTGGATGCTCGCTTCCCTCGATGGGCTCTGGTGCAGGTCCATGAGGCATCAGGAGGGAATCCGTTCCTCGCTCTGGAGCTGGCCCGAGCGCTCATCCGAAGGGGGATCGACCCGGAGCCGGGGGAGGCGCTGCCGATACCGAAGCACCTCACCGAGTTGGTGATCGAGCGGCTCGGCCTTCTATCCCAACCGGTTCGCCAGATGCTGTTGCTCGTCTCAGCCTCACCGCAGCCGACGCTCTCGTCCATCTCAGGGGCGTTGGGGGACCCGGCCGGTTTCCAAGAAGATGTGGAGGCTGCCCTCGAGACCGACGTGATCGAGATCTCTCGCGAGCGGATCCAGTTCACGAACCCCCTGCTGGGCACCGTGCTCTACTCCGAGTCGTCGCCGGAGGAACGCAGGGGCGCTCATCTGATGCTCGCCGACATCGCCTCGGACTCCGAGGAACGGGCCCGACACCTGGCCCTGGCTGCGGACGGCCCCGACGAGGGCGTCGCCCAAGTCCTGGAGGACGCCGCGCAACGGGCTCGGTCCCAAGGCGCTCCGGACGCTGCGGCCGAACTGGCCGAACTGGCGCGGGTCCTGACGCCGCCGGAGGGCGTCGAAGCGCGCATCCGCCGGACCTCGCACGCAGGGCGCTACGCATTCGAGTCGGCGCAGATCGAGCGCGCCGAGGAGCTGCTCCAGGAAGCGGCGGCGGCTTCGACCGGGCCGATGCGTGCGGAGGCTCTGCTGTACCTCAGCCGCGTCCACTATCACCGTCGGGACGCGCTCTCGGCTTCGGCGCTCGCCGAGGAGGCCCTTCGAGAGGCGAGTCAAGACCCGTCGCTTCAAGCAGGCATCAATCTGGAGTTGGCGGCCGCGGCCGAGCTGGCCGGGGATCACAAGACGGCGACGGCTCGGGCCCACCGCGCCCTGCGGCTGGCGGAGCGCTCGGGGGATCCGACGATCACGGCCGAGTCGCTGTCCGTGGTCGGCCTCTATGACTTCATGTCCGGCAAGGGCGTCCCGAGGGACAAGATCGAGCGAGCTATGTCCTTGCAGCCGGGGCCACCCGTGCGACCGTTGCGGAGCCCCGCGTTCTACGAGGCGTGCATCATGACCTGGTCGGGCGATCTCGCTCAGGCGCGGGGCAGGCTGAGCGACCTCGAGCGGCGGGCGCGAGACACCGGGGACGAGAGCTCACTCTCCGTACTGTTGTTCCTGCTCAGCCAGATCGATAGCTGGAGAGGAGACTGGACGGAGGCAGCCCGGTTGGCGGAGGAGAGTCGCGCGGTCGCGGAATGGACGGGGCAACACGCCTACCTGGCGTTCGCCCTGTATTCCAAGGCCCTGGTCGAAAGCCTGAGGGGAGCGGCCGACCTTGCGGTGACGCTCGGGGAGGAGAGCCTCGCCCTTGCCCGGCAGACCGGATCGGCTCAGGCGGAGGAGTTCGCCCGTACGGTCCTCGGCTCCTTGCAACTGTCGGATGGCGACGCTCAAGGGGCCCACCTGTGGCTCTCACCGCTGGTCCTTTCGCTCCAGGAGCGAGGGCCCGCAGACCCGGGCATGCTTCGGTTCCTCCCCGACGAGGTGGAGGCGCTCATCGAGATGGGGGAGTTGGACGAGGCGGAGGCACTGCTGTCGCCGTTCGAGGCAGGCGCGGAGACCCTGAGGCGCGCTTGGGCCCGGGGCGCCGCCGGCCGATGCAGAGGTCTTGCCCTCGCGTCCCGCCGCGATCTGGCGGGCGCTCTGGAGGCCTTCGATCGTGCTCAGGACCATCAGCGGGACCTGGGGCAGCCTCTGGAACTTGGGAGAACCCACCTGGCTAGGGGAAAGGTGCTTCGCCGAGGGAAGAGGTGGGCTCCGGCCAGGGACTCGCTGAACCAGGCGCTTCAGGTCTTCGATCGACTCGGGGCCTCGCTCTGGGCGAAGAAGGCCAGATCGGAGCTGGCACGCATCGGGGGTAGGCCCCCGGGACCCGGCTCGCTCACCGAAACGGAGAGCCGGGTCGCCGAGCTCGTCGCCACTGGCCTCACCAACCGCGAGGTTGCGTCGCGGCTCTTCCTCAGCGTGAGCACGGTTGAATCGAACCTGCGACGGACCTATCGCAAGCTCGGCATCCGGTCCCGCAGCGAACTCTCACACAAGCTCTCCAGCTCCAGTCCTCCCGGGCGCGCCTGACTTCTCCGCGATGTTCGATCTTCGCCTCCTTCCTCCTACGAAGTATTAAAGCTGCGGCATTCGGGGATTGCGGATCCGGCGTTTTCTCCTAGGTTCGATGGAGATGACCGAGCGAGCCGAGAGGAACGTATCGATCGTGCAACGAGGACCGAGACGCCGACGCAGCGCAGACGTCCGCTTGATGTCTGCGTTCCGGCGGGGAGAGGCGGCGGCCGCCCACGAGCTGTTTCGGCGTTTCGCCCCGAAGGTCTTCGGGATGGGACTCCAAACGCTCCACGATCCCGACCTCGCCTCGGACCTCGTCGAGGACACCTTCGTCAGGCTATGGCGTCGAGGAACGCACTACCTCTCAGCCTCCGTTCCTCTGGATGACTGGGTCCTTGCCCAGGCGCTCGGTGTCGCACATCAGATGTCTCGACACCCCGCCGCAGAGCATCGCGGCGCTTCGATCGCGGAAGGCTGGAGAACCGATGCACGATCCATTCGGGCCTGAACTGATGAAGGCCAAAGCTCAAGATCTGGCGTCTCGGTCGCGCGAGCGGGGACCGACGCGACGTGCATCGATCTGACGGTTAGCTGTCGAGCCTCGTGATTCACGCGGCGAGGTCACGGCGTTCGAAGGTGACGTACGCCACGATCAGCGCGATCAGCGTGATCCCCAGGAGCACGAGGACGTTCTCCATGCGCACGCCTGAGAGCAGCGGGTCCGGGGTGAAGTACCAGCGGAAGGGCGAGTAGGGTCTGAGTGGCCCGAGGGCGCTCACCGAGGGTGCGAGCACGTTCACGATGAACGCGGCGGTGGCCAGGGCCCCGGTCAGACCGATCGCGAGCCCTCGGCGGCCGGTAGCGCAGCCGACGGCGAGCGCGATCGATCCGAACGACAGCGCGAGCAGGAACAGCATCACGCACGCAGCGGCGATGTTCGCGACCGCCACGTGCAGCTTGAAGGGTGGCCCCACGACCGCGATCGTGAGCAGAAGCACCAACGCGAGTGCGGCACTCGTGAGGGCCATCGCGGCGAACTTGTCGGTCACCATCTGCCTGCGCCGGATGGGGGTTGACAGGAGCAGATCCAGCGTGCGCGCCTCTTCTTCCCCCGCCACCGCGCGGGCGCCCGCGCCGATCGCGAACACCAAGAACAGGATGGGCCCGAGCGCGCCGAAGGTCTCGCTTCGGAGGTAGCCCGGCGGCGTCGTGAACTCGCCGCCGATGAGGTTCTTGACGGCCTCGGGCAGGTTCTGCAGGTAGTTCGTCAGGGCTGAGGAGCTCTTGAGGATGCTCGGGTAGAACGCCGCGTACATCGTGGCCACTCCGAAGAGCCCGATCCCCCAGCCGATCAGCGCTCGCTTCTGATCCCGCACCGTCTTGGCGAACAGCCCGCTCACGCGTCCTCCCCGGGAGCCTGCCCGTTGGGGCCGAAGTAATGAAGGAACAGATCCTCGAGGCTCGGTTCGTGCGTCTCGAGGTTCACCACGGTGTGTCGGGCGGCTTCCTTGATCACCGGATCGAGCGCTCCTTCCACCGTGAGCGATAGCTCGTCGCCGTGGCCAAGCAACTCGCGGACGCTGGGTAGCCGCTCGAATGCCTCGCGAGGGGCCGGCCCGTCGAAGTGCAGCTCGATGCGCCGGCGCGCGTGTGCCTTGAGCTCGCCCACGTCCTGCACCGTGGCCAGACGCCCGTCGCGGATGATGCCCACGCGATCGCAGACCCGTTCCACCTCGGGCATGACATGGGAGCTCAGGAAGACGGTGGCGCCCCGCGCCCGCTCCTCGTCCACCATGGCGTAGAACACCTGCTGGACGAGCGGATCCAAGCCCTGGGTGGGCTCGTCGAGGATCAGCAGATCCGGCTGATGCATGAACGCCTGCACCAGACCCACCTTCTGCTTGTTGCCATGCGACAGATCGCGGATCCGCTTCGAGATGTCCAGGCCCAGACGGTCCGCGAGACTGTTCCACCTCTCCTGCCTCACGCCGCCCCTGAAGGATGCGAAGTCCAGCAGATAGCGTTCCACTGAGAGCCGTTCGTAGAGCGCGAACTCGCCGGGCAAGTATCCGAGCCTTGCATGGACCTTAGGCCCGCTACGTCGCGGGTCGAGGCCGAAGAGGGTGACGCGACCGGAGGTGGGCCGGATCAGGTCCAGGGCCGTGCGGATCGTAGTGGTCTTGCCGGCTCCGTTGGGTCCCAGGAACCCGAAGACCTCTCCTTCCTCCACCTCGAATGTGAGCTCCTCCACCCCACGAGCCCTGCCGTAGAACTTCGTCAGCCCTTCCGCGGCGATGACCGACATGCCTCTATCGTGCCTCAGCTGCGCGTGAGACGCACTCGCACAGGCCATTTCGTATCGACACCGACGGCCCGGACGGCGCCGAGACGACCCGTCGTGCGTCTATTCCGTCGGGACCGCGAACGCCGCGAGCGGCTCGCATCCGAGTACACTGATGGAGTCCACCGTTGGTGGAGCCGCCCAAGACGGGGCGCACGCGCGAAGCTTCTTCGCGACCTTGCCTTTCCCGGTCCCCTGAACCGAGGAGGCAAGCATGGCCCGATGGCCAGAGATCGTTCGAGATAAGCCGTTCGTATCGATGTTCACTGCTGTCCTGGTGGCGATGTTCGTCGTGTGGGTCGCTGCGTTGCGAGGGATGTGGGTGCTCGCCGTGGCGGGTTCGGTGGCCGCTCTCGTGCTCACCTGCGTCGCTCTGTTCGCGTGGTCCCGGCGGAGGCGGGAGTCGCATCGTAGGGCCGCCGCCAACACCTTCTCCTTCGCCGACGTGGTCGCACGGCTGCACGCGAAGGACCGCGCGGAGGCTCTTATCGAGGCGCAGCGACGCAAGGAGCTCATCGCGCTCTCGGTGGGCCGGGTTCGGCCCCATGAGCCGAGCGCCGCGCCGATCTAACCGGGCGCGGCGGGGGCGACGACGAGCTGGACGCCGGTCGTCTGCGCACCGTTCGTGATCACAGCGACCGGTGCCGGTGCCCCGTGACCATCAGGTCGAGCGGCGATCCGGGCTGAAGGACACCGTCGCGCGCATCATCACGACGGTTTGACTCCCGCGTCGTGTAGGTCGCCCGTGAGGTAGCGCTGGACTGTGGGTCCGATCGCTGCAACCAGTTGCTCGTCTGTCGCCCGCACGATGGGGTCGATCCCGACGATGAACCGGGTCAGTCCCAATCCCGCCAGCTGCGAGGCGACCAAGCCGGCCCGTAGTGAGGCGTCGGCACTTCCGACGCGGACCACCAGGCGCCGGATCAGTTCGCGGGTAAGCATCTCGCGCAACGCGGCTTGGGCCTGCTCGTGTGACATCGCGGACCGCAGGAGGGCCGTGAACTGTTCGCGGACCTGCGGCTGCCGCCACAGCTCCAACACGCGCGCGACGAGCGCCCGGCCTTCGTCACCTGGGTGCTCCTCCAGGCCGGCGAATACTGCATCCGGATCGACCGGAAGTACGAGTGTCGCTCGAAGGAGATCGTCCTTCGTACCGAAGAAGTGATGCACGAGCGCGGGATCCACGCCGGCGCGCGCGGCGATCGCGCGGATCGTGGCCCGTTCGAATCCGACCTCGGCGAACAGTTGAAGAGCGGCATCGAGGACCGACGACCGCGCACTGTCAGGACCAGGCCGTCGCCCTCGGCGCGCTGGCGACGTCGCTCCCTTGCGCCTCGTGTCGGTGGGCGTCACGACTCCCTCTCTCCTGCTCGAGTGCGAGTGATCGTGGTCATCTTCTCCTCGAGCGTCGCCGGCACGACGTCCAAGCTCGCGCTCACATGTGCCGCGACGAGGATCGAACCCACGAGGTCGGCGGCCGTGTCGGCGACACGGACATGCGTGCCCGACAGGGCCACCGGCATGTCATCGGCGGCGAGCGCGGCGAACGCGGCCGCCCAGTCATCGGTGTCGATCTGAACCGCGGTCGTGCCAGCCACGATGTCGGTCACGCTCCCCTCGGCGACAACGAGGCCCAGGTCCATGAGCACGAGTCGGTCGCATTGTTCGGCCTCCTGCATGTCGTGCGTGCTCACCAGAAGGCCCACGCCGGATTCGGCCTGCTCGTGGATCGTGTCCCACAGCCGGGCGCGCGAGACGGGGTCGACTCCGGACGTCGGCTCGTCGAGGATCACGAGGTCGGGGCCGTGAGAGAGCGCGGATACGAAGGCGAGGCGACGCTGTCCACCCAGGCCGATCACGTCGACGAGCTCGTCGGCCACGGGTGCGAGGGTTCCCGTCCGGGTGCCGGCACTGCCGTACACCGCGTCCACGAACGCGAGGTTCTCGGCTACCGTGAGATCGCCGTAGAGCCCCAGCCCTTGGGGGACGTAGCCGAGCCGTCGACGGGTATCTCGCGATGGAGATTCATCGAACAACGTGACTTCGCCGTCGGACGGAGCCAGCACGCCGAGGAGCATGCGGATCAGCGTCGTCTTTCCGGCGCCGTTCGCCCCGATGAGCCCCACGATCTCCCCAGCGGTCACGCTGAGCGTCGCACGGTCGACCGCCGTCGTGTCGCCGAATCTGCGCGTCACCGACTGGGCATGTGCGAGCCGGGAGCCCGAGGCGATCCCGCGTCGCCTGAGCGGCGCGTCGTCCACGGTCGTGAGTGAGGTCGCGCGCCGATCCAACGCTGCCGCGACCACTGCGTCCTCCATATCTGGGGCCACGACGTCGTCCTCGGCGCGAGCCGGGCCAGGATGCCACTGGCGTACCTGGCGCCCCCGTCGCCACGCCCGGGCAGGGTCGGTGGGTGTCGACACTCGAGCGACCGTGCCCGGCGAGGACGCCACGACGAGTGCCGGCGGCCCCGACAATAGGAGAACACCCTCGTCCAGGACGAGGACGTCGTGCACGCGCTCGGCCTCATCAAGGTAGGTCGTCGCCATCACGACGGCGGCGCCCTTGGCGGCGGCGTCGGTGATCAGGCTCCACAGCTCTACCCGGCTCACCGGGTCGATGCCGGT
Source organism: uncultured Actinomycetes bacterium (assembly GCA_963850315.1). Lineage (GTDB taxonomy): Bacteria > Actinomycetota > UBA4738 > UBA4738 > HRBIN12 > JAOUEA01. The sequence continues at coordinate 301,701 of CAWKKN010000003.1, read as the reverse complement.
CGATGGTTCGTCGAGGACGAGCAGGACGGGTTCGTGCAACATCGCCATGCAGAACCCGAGCTTCTGACGCATGCCCCCGGATAGCTGGGCTGCCAGGCGGGTGCGCGCGCCGATGAGGCCGGCGGCCTTGAGCAGGTGATCCCGTTTCACCCGCTCCTTCGCGAGGTCGAGGCGATAGGCGCCCGCGACGAGATCCAGGTTCTCGTCAACGCTGAGCTGGCCCCATGTCCCCGACGCCGCGGTTTGGTAGCCGATGTCGACGCGCGCCGGGACGCGGACGTGGCCCCGTTCAGGTACGACGCGGCCGGTCATGACTCGCAGCAGAGTGGTCTTTCCCGCGCCATCGCCCCCGACGACGCCGACGATCTTCCCCCGCGGAGCGGCCAACGTCACGGCGTCGAGCACGACGCGGTCACCGAAGGAAACGGTGACGTCGCGCAACCCCCAGCCTCCGTCCCGTTCAGACACCGGCGCTCACCTCCGCCGACGCGGTTGGGTGCCGTGCGCTGCGCGTCGGGGCGAGGTCCCGCCGAAAGCGCAGAACCGCCAGCGTGAAGATGACGATCGCCATCCATACCAGCATGAGCAGGGGAAGCCACAGGGATGAGATCGGCGCCCCGCGCAGCATGACGCCACGACTGATCATCGTGAAGTACGTCAGGGGCAGGCAGTAGCCGATCCAGCGCACGGCCCAGGGCATCGCGGCCAGGGGGAAGATCATCCCGGAGAGCAGCACCTGCGGTAGCAGCACGAGGATGGCCCCCTGGATCGCCTGCCCCTGCGTCTGCGACAGGGTCGAGATGAGCACGCCCAGCCCGAGCACCGCGAAGAGGAACATCGCCGCGCCGAGTCCGTATACGAGCACGCTGCCGTTGAACGGGACACCGAACAGGCCCACGCCCAGCAGCGTCACGAGGACCAAGTCGATGCTCGCGAGGACGAAGTACGGTGCGATCTTGCCAGCGATCACGTCGGTCGGCCGCAAGGGCATGACCGCTAGCTGCTCGAGGGTGCCCGCCTGACGTTCGCGCACCAGGCCGATACTCGTGACGACGGTACCGATGAACGTAAGGATGAGGCCGATCACCGAAGGCACCATGTACCAGGACGTCTTCAAGTCCGGATCGAACAAGATCTGCACGTCGGCGGCGCCGGCCGTGGCGAGCGCTCGGATGGCCGTCTGGGCTGCGAACAGGTCTGCGCCATCGACCCACGCGGTGGAGGGCGTGGTCGTCGTGTCGATGACGACCGAGGCCTCACCACGCTGCAGGATCTGCGTTGCTGCAGCGGTGCTGGAGTTCGGTTGCACCGAGGTGACATCGAACGAGGGCGACAGACCTGCCTCCACCGCGATGGAACGTGGTCCGAGGACGACGGTCTTCAGCGAGCTGACGGAGAAGTTCGCGGCATAGCCGAAGATCACGAGAAGAAGCACCGGCAGCACCACGAGCATGACCATCGTCCGACGGTCCCGGCGCAGCTCGCGGAACTCCTTGACGATCATCGCCTTCATGCGTCCGACGCTAGCCCCGCTCATATCACGAAGTCAACGTTCGATGAATTACTGGGTTCCCGAAGCGTCGGTGAGGTCCTCCAACGTTTCCGGGCCGACACTCCCGATCAGTCCGCCGCCACCGCGTAAAGGTGCCAGCGGCCCGGAACGCCCTTCAGCTCGTACTCGCCCCGATCCTCGAACATGAGATCGGAACCGGCGGTGAGGTCCTTCACGGTCTGCGAGACGAAGACCTGGGAGGGGCCGGCCTGGGCCATCACGCGGGCGCCGATCGATACCGAAAGGCCGCTGCACTTGCCCTCGACGAGCTCGCATTCGCCGGCATGAAGGCCCGCGCGTACCTCGATCCCGAGCGGGCGGACGGCACCCACGATCTCCTGAGCACACCGGATCGCGCGAGCGGGTCCGTCGAACCGGATGTAGAACCCGTCGCCCGCCGTGTCCTGCTCCAAGCCATGGAACCGGTTCAGCTGTTGTCGGACCACAGCGTGGTGCTGCTCCAGGAGCGACTTCCAGCCCCGATCACCGAGCGCAGCCTGGCGCTCGGTCGATCCGACGATGTCGGTGAACAGCACCGTGGCGAGCACGCGGTCGATCATCGGTGCCGGCCGCGCACCGGTCAGGAACTCTTCGACTTCGTCGGCGATCGCGTCGCCATCGCCTACGAAGGGGATGTGGTCGATGCCGGGCAGCTCGACGAGACGTGCTCCCTCGATGTTGTCGGCCACGTACCGCGCCTGCTCCATGGAGACGATCCGATCGTCCTTGCGGTGAATCACGAGAGTGGGTACGTGGATGGCTGGAAGCACCTCACGGACGTCAACATCGGTGAAGATCCGACCCAGCTCTTCGTACGCGCTTGGACTCGCAACGAGGCGCTCGAACCGCGCCCACCAGGCGACGAAGCGTTCGTCGTTCGCCATCGACGGTGCCTGCACGGCGAGGTTGCGCCCTGTGCCCACTTCGCGCACGAACCGCTCGAAGAAATCCTCCTGCTCCTGGGGGCCCTTGCCGTGCGGGAAGTCGGGCGTTGCGACCGTCTTCGCGACGGGTGCGTATAGGACGAGCGCCTTCGTCCGCTGAGGGTGCGTGGCAGCGAATAGCATCGCCATGGTCGCCGCACGGGCGCCGCCGAACACGGTCGCGCCCTCGACGCCGACCGCATCCATCACCGCCGCGATGTCGTCGCGCTGCAGTTCGATCGAGGGACGCTTCGGGCCCCTATCGGACAGACCGACACCACGCATGTCGAACAGGATCAGCCGAGAGCAGTTGGCGAGGCGTCCCAGGAAGTGCGCCCATGCAGGCTCGTCCCACATCAGGTCCACGTTGGACCAGATCCCGGACGCGTAGACGAGGTCCTCCGAGCCGGTGCCCGTCACCTGATAGGCGATCGAGGTGCCGTCCGGGGCCTTCGCGTACCGGGTCTGGGGAGTCGGCTCAATCACCTGGCGGGAACCCGGCAACGATCGCGACCCCCAGTAGGACCGCGAGGACGAACGGGACGAAGGACGCGAGGTCGTTGAAGAACGGCGCGTGACCCTCGAACCAGTGCCAGTGCGCCGTCGTGAAGGGGGCCGCCGGACCGATCACCATCGTGTACTCGACGAGCCCCAACAACGGCACGATGGCCAGGAGCAGAGCGCGAAGGGCCCGGTACCGCAAGCGCACCGGGAGCATGGCCGCGAGCCCGAACGCGACACCTGCGAGCACCATGAGCCCGAAACTCCACAGCCACGACCTCCAAGGCGTGGTGTAGGTGATGGCGCGCACACCGGTCATATGTTGGAAGGCTCGGTCCGCAACCACCAGCAGGACCATCGCACCAACGATCAGGATGGCTCTCACGAGGGTTCCCGCTGCACGCTCCTTCGTCCTGGTGGCGTTGACCCCGGCCGCGGCAGTCATGAAGCCCTCCTCGCACTTGGGTGTCTTGTTCGGACCTTACATCGGTGTTGCGTCGAGGGAAGCCTCACCGGAGGCGCTCATGAGCCGACGCACGGTTGGAACACCGAACAAGCGCGATGACCATCTTTCCGCGGGCAGGTCGACGTCAACCGGTCGGGCCCAGGAGCCGTTGCAACTCCTTCGGGTCGTGACACCGGTCCAGTGCCGCCTCGTGTGTGATCCGGCCGGCCTTCACGAGCTTCGCGAGCGCGGCGTCCATCGTCACCATGCCGACCGTGCCCCCGGTCTGCATCGTGCCGAGGATGTGCGGCGCTCTTCCTTCACGGATCATGGCTCGTACGGCAGGCGTCACCACGAGGACCTCGGCGGCCACGACCCGCCCCTGGCCGTCCGCTGAAGGCACCAGCTGCTGGCTCACCACCCCCTGAAGCGTGGTCGAGAGCTGCACCCGGATCTGCTGCTGCTGCTCTGAGGGGAAGACGTCGATGACCCGGTCGATCGTCTGTGGAGCATCCTGGGTGTGCAGCGTCGCGAACACGAGGTGACCCGTCTCCGCGGCGGTGATCGCGGTCGAGATCGTCTCGAGGTCGCGCATCTCACCCACCAGGATCACGTCGGGGTCCTGGCGCAACACGTGCTTGGCGGCCTCGGCGAAGCCGTGCGTGTCGCTTCCCACCTCCCGCTGGTTGATGGCGGACCGCTTGTTCGTGTGTAGGAACTCGATCGGGTCCTCCACGGTCATGATGTGGGCAGCGCGTTCCTCGTTCACGACGTTCACCATCGCGGCAAGCGTCGTCGACTTGCCCGAGCCGGTCGGCCCCGTCACCAGCACGAGCCCACGGGCGAACCGGGCGAGCTCGGCAACCACCGGAGGCAGCCCGAGCTGCTCGACGCTCTTGATCTCCGAGGGGATCAACCGGAACACGGCACCGAGCGAATCCCGCTGCTGATAGACGTTCACGCGGAACCTTGCCCTGCCGGGCAGGGAGTAGGAGGTGTCGAGCTCCAGGTCCTGCTCGAAGCGCTCGCGCAGCTTGTCCGGCAGGATCCCGTAGACCATCGTCCGCAGGGTCTCTCGCGTGAGGACCGGGTACTCATCCAGGCGCACGAGGTCCCCGTGGAGGCGGATGAAGGGTGCCGAGCCGGCCATCAGGTGCAGGTCCGAGCCGCCACGGTCGATCGCGACACCGAGGAGCTCGGTGATGGATGGTGCGCGGGCTTCCGAGCGTTCTGCAACCATCGGGGCCGAAACTCCCTGATCGACACCCATGTCCGTGTCCTTCTCATCCTCGTGGCTGTGCCGGTCTGATGCTGCGTCGCGTCACGGTAGGCAACGGCATGAAGAAGCGCTCGCTTGAGGCCGGACCCATCCGACGCCAGGATTCCCGTTCTCGGCACCCGCTGTTCCGCGGGTTCAGTCTTCCGGACGGGATGTGTTGCGTGCCCATGCCGGCCCCGGACCCTGCTCCTGCGGCCCAGGGGCGGGAACCCGGCCGACGATCGTCGTTCCCCGACCTGGTGCACTTCGCAGGTCGAATGATCCGCCCAGCGCGTCGAGGCGATCTGCCATCCCTTGCAGCCCCGTGCCGTACGCGGTGGAAGCCGGATCGAACCCTCGACCGTCGTCGGTCACCTCGAACACGAGGGTCTCGGCGCCGTTCGTCAGACGAACACTGGCTGCGCTCGCCTCGGCATACTTCGATACGTTCTGCAACGCTTCCAAACAGCAGAAGTAGACCGCGGCTTCGATCTCCTGGGGGTAGCGTCCTATCCCATCCGATTCGACGGCGACGGGGGTGGGGGACTTCCGGGCCTGGGACTCAAGGGCCGCCGTCAACCCCTTGTCGGCGAGCAGCGGCGGATAGATGCCCCGGGCAAGGTCGCGCAGGTTCTCAAGCGCTTCGGTCGCATCCGCCTTCAGCTGAGCGAGTAAGGCTCGTTGCCTGTCCTCGTCCTTGCCGATCATCGCCTCGGCGAGGTTGGCCTTCACCGCGAGCGCGACGAGTTGCTGCTGGGCGCCGTCGTGGATATCGCGCTCCAGGCGGCGGCGTTCCTCGTCCTGGGCCTTCACCAACCGCTGGCGTGATGCGCGGAGCTCCTCGAGCCTGGCCATGAGCTCCGTCGTGAGTCCGACGTTTCGAAGTACGAGCCCCGCCTGAGCGGCGAGATCGTCGATCAGCTTGTCTTCGGCCGGACGCAGCGGATCGTTCGGAGGCTTGGTGACGGTGATGGCTCCCAGGAGCTCACCCTGGTGGATGACGGCGGTGGCCTTGGAGCTCCCTGTGAAGTTCGGCAGCTCTCCGCCCACGATCTCCAGTTCTGTCGGGGAACCGTCGGGTCGGCGCTCGGTGGGCCACAGCGCCACCGAGCGCACGACCCGCCCGACCTTCAGCCAGATCTCGGCACGTCCTCCCGTCCCCTCGGCGAGGACGCGTGCCATCCGCGGCAAGATGTCGTCCAACGCATAGGTCCCCGCCATCCGCTCGGAGAACTCCGAGAGCACCTCGTACGGTGTCGCCCGTTTGCCGTACACGACACGGTCGGCCAATCGTTTGGCCCGTTCGCGAACCGGGTTGAAGGCGAGGGCGATCACGGCGGCGGCCAGGAGCGTCAGGAACGGGTTGTGCGTGGACCCGATGGCCGTTCCCAGCCCCACGACGACCGCGACATAGACGGCGGTGAAGAATGCGGCGAGCAGTCCGTAGACGAGTGTCTTGTTGATGACGACATCGATGTCGTACAGGCGGTATTTCAGGATGGCGATCGCGATCGCCGTCCAAAGGAAGACGAACGCCAGGCTCTGGAGCACCGAGATGACCGCCGGAGGGCTGGAGGAGTTGGAGGAGGAGGTGAAGAACGACGCGATGAACGTGGCGACGACGAGCGCTGCCGCCGTCACGAACCACTTCAGCTGCTGACGCTCGTCTCCCACCGATCGCCGGAACCGCGCGACGAGCGCGACGAGCGAGGCCGCCAACGCGGCGATGAGGGGCAGGGCGAACAGGAGCAGCCCCAAGAAGATGGAGCCCGATGACGGCTGGCTGAAGGGGTTCTTCCATGCCAGGGTCGCGAAGATGAGGTTCGACACCGTCACGAGTGCGAAGGCGCCGCCCACGAGCCACGCGACGGGCCGCCACCGATCCGAACGGAGATGACCGGTCGGGAACAGAAGGAAGAGGAATGCGAGCACGCCCAGCGGGATCAGCCCGACCCAGCTGCCGATCCAGGCGAGGGCTCGGCCCGCGGGCAGAGAACCCGGGTCCGAGACGAGGGCGTGGAGTCCGTAGGACGTGGCGAATCCGGAGATACCCAGCGTGAACCCGGCGGCGAGGAACAACCAGCCGATCGGGTTCTGCGGTCGCCGCGACGCGAGGACTATCCCCAGGGTGGGAACCAGGAGGTTCACCATGTCGCTGAGGACGTTCGAGAAGTTCCACTGTGCTGAGGAGGCTGAGGCGGGAAGTGCGACGTTGCGGTCGATGAACGTCAGAACCAGAGCGCCGGTCATGAGCGCGATCGAGACGGTCCCTATCGACCAAGCGAGCCTGGGGGCGGTCCTGGGCGTCATCTCGCCATCGATTCTCTCCGCAGTTCGGCCCGAACGGAAGCGTGAAGGCGCGAAGGGTCGCATCGAGCAGCCCACCCGGCCGCCCGAGTGCTGGCACCCTAGGAGCTCGATCGAGCTCAACAGGGCCGTGCCGGCAGGCATCGCGGCGAGAGTGGCCTGGTTCGTCGTCAACTGAGACGAGGGTCGGCGGTAAGCGGCTCGACTTCGGTTCACCCGGTGTCGAGCGGGTGGCGGGACTCAAGCCCTGGCCGGGTCGTCGTCGTCGCTCTCCAGTTGCGGCGGCGCCGGCACGCTCGCTGTACTGGCCGAAGCGCGTTCGCGCACGACCGAGACGATCGCCCATGCCACGAACGTGCAGCCGACGGCGATCGCCAGCAGCGGCCAAAGGCTGTGGCGAGCCTGCACGATCGTCGAGCCGAGCAGGAACGAGAGGCCGACGGCGACGAACAGCGCCCCGAATAGCAGTGAGAACGGATCGAACCGGTGGCGCTTCATCTCGAGCCTCCTCCTTTCGGTCGGTGGATACGCTGCACATAGGCGCTCACCTGACCGACATCGACGTGCACGTGGACCACAGTGGCTGCGGTGGGATCGCCGAAGGATCCGCTGGCGCCCACGCCGCCGGTCGTGCCGTGCAGGCTGACGGCGCCGATGTTCACGGAGGCGTCGACGCGCACGCCGCGCGACGGGATCCTCACCTCCACCGTCCCCGCGCCCATCTCCACATCGATGAGGGACGGCAGGCGGGAGGGATCCATCCGCGCCAGGTCCAGCGTGATCCGACCTCCGGATTGCACGTAGGCGGCGTGCAGCTGCGAGGCTCGGACGACCCGAATGTCGGCCCATCTGCCGTTCAAGGACACCGTGAACGCACTTGCCGCCACCACAACCAGGACGAGCGGCAGCCCGAGCAGCACGGTCCACCTCGCGCGACCCACGATCGTACCGACCACCAATCCGACGCCGAGGATGGTGAGCGGGATCGCGAGCGTTTGCGCGAGCGTCAGATGGAGCGTGCCGGCGTTGCGCAGGACCGCGATCACGCCGGAGGCGGCGAGCGCGAGACCGAGGGTGAACCATCCGAGCGGGGATCGGTCACGCGGCGGACGCGAACGCCGCAGGACGACGGTGGGTTGCTCGGCCACGGCCGACGTCGGTGACGGGGGGAGCTCCACCGGCTGGCGTTCGATTTCGGCGTCCTCGCCGCGGCGGAAGAGCAAGAACCCGACGCCGATCAACACAAGGGCCCAGCCGACCGCGCCCACGTGGATCCCGAGTTGGCTCGCGAGGCTCAGGATCCCGATCCCGATGAGGCCGAGACCGATCCAGGCGGGGGCGTCGGGGAAGTGGTCGGCCGTCTGCTGCGCCGCCGAACGAGGCAGGTCTTCCCGGGGGATGAGGAACCAGAGCAGCAGATAGGCGACCACGCCCATGCCGCCGGCGATCGCGGCGAGCAGGAACCCCGCACGGAACCAGCCGGCGCTCACCCCGAAATAGTCGCCGAGCCCACCGGCGACCCCCGCGATTAGCCGTCGATCCGCCCGGCGCACCAGCCGTGCACGTACAGTCGTGTCGTCCATATCGATAGCCTCGTCTCCGGCGCGCGCGCCGACATCGGGGATCGACCCTGAATGATCCCTGAGACGGGCGCTCTCCTTGGGCTTCGCGCTCCGGGCCGGTCCCCGTGGTGCGCTGAGGGGCGGCTGTGCCACGATGGCCGTATGGAGAACGCGACGCAGGGCCCTCGCGCGTTGTTCGCGCGGAGTTCGAGGGACCGGGTGATCACCGGCGTCGCGGGGGGACTCGGCGAGTGGCTCGGGGTGGAGTCGCTCGTCGTGCGGCTCTCGTTCGTGGTGCTCTCGCTCGCCGCCGGTCTGGGTGTGGCGCTGTACGTTCTGCTGTACCTCGTCTCCGCCGAACCCGATCCGCGATCCCCGCCCCGCGTCCGGCGTCCCACCATCCGTCAGGCGGTCGCCGTCGCCCTGGTCGTGCTCGGCGTCCTGCTCCTCCTTCGTCAGGCGGGCCTGTGGTTCGGCGACGTGTTGGTGTTCCCGGTGATCCTTCTCACCCTGGGCTCGGCGGTGCTGTGGACCCGAGGCGACGAGGAAGAGCGCCTCCGGTGGCGGCGCGCGATCTCCCGGCTTCCCGAGGGGTCGCAGGATCTGGTCGCGGGCCGCGGGCACGTCGTCCGTCTGGCGGTAGGCGCGCTGCTCTTGCTGGCGGGGCTCGGGGTGTTCTTCGCGACCGGCGGCATCCGATCCAACACGGTGCTCGCCGTTGCCGCGACCCTCCTGGGGATCGCCGTCATCGTCGGCCCGTGGTTGTGGGCGCTGTTCCGCCAGCTTTCCGACGAGCGCCGCGAGCGGATCCGGAGCGAGGAGCGCGAGGAGGTGGCGGCGCACCTGCACGACTCCGTGCTGCAGACGCTCGCGCTGATCCAGCGAACCGACGAGCCCCGCAAGATGGCCTCTCTCGCACGATCGCAGGAGCGTGAGCTCCGTGATTGGCTTTACGGTGACCCCAGCTCCTCGGACGCCGCCTCGCTCAGCACCACCATCGACGCCGCCGCCGCGGAGATCGAACGCACGCACCAAGTCCGCATCGACGTCGTGACCGTCGGCGATCGAAACCTCGACGACGCCACCCGCGCGTTGGCGCTCGCCGCGCGCGAGGCGATGACGAACGCCGCCGTGCACGCCGGTGTGCCGCGCCTGTCCGTCTATGTCGAGACCTCCCCCGAGGGGGTATCCGCGTTCGTCCGGGATCAGGGGAAGGGTTTCGATCCCGACACGGTTCCCGAGGACCGCTACGGGATCGCCAACTCGATCCGCGGCCGGATGGCACGAGCTGGCGGCTCTGCCGAGGTCGTCTCCTCGCCCGGGGGAGGGACCGAGGTCCGTTTGTGGCTCCCTGGCCAGGGTGAGGACGACACACGGGGATCGGGCACCGCATGAGTCAGACCGCGATCCGGGTGTTCCTCGTGGACGATCACAAGCTCTTCCTCGCAGGCGTTCGTTCTGAGCTGGGAGACGTATTCGAGGTCGTGGGCGAGGCCGGAGACGTCGCCGCAGCCGTCGAGGGCGTCAACGCGACTGCGCCCGATGTCGTCCTGCTCGACGTGCACCTGCCCGATGGCTCCGGCGATCAGGTGATCGCGTCGACCGCGGAGACCTCGCCCGCGACGCGCTTCCTGGCGTTGTCGGTGAGCGACGCCGCCGAGGACGTCATCGCCGTGATCCGGGCCGGAGCTCGAGGCTACGTCACGAAGACGATCGGTCCGCAGGAGCTCATCGCTGCGATCCGCCGGATCCACGAAGGAGACGCCGTGTTCTCGCCGCGGCTCGCGGGGTTCGTGCTCGACGCGTTCGCGGGAGAGCCTCCTCCCGCGATCGATCCTGAGGTCGACCAGCTCACGCCGCGCGAGGCCGAGGTCCTGCGCTACATCGCCCGGGGATACACCTACAAGGAAGCGGCCGCCGAACTCCATCTGAGCGTGCGAACCGTCGAGACCCACGTGTCCTCGGTGCTGCGCAAGTTGCAGCTCTCGAATCGCAGGGAGCTCACGAGGTGGGCCACCGCCCGACGTCTCGTCTGAGGCAAGAAGCGCTGGTTGCAGGCAAGGGGACCGCCACCAACCGTCTGGTCATGCGGCGGGGAGTCCCTGAACGCTCAGCGTGATTCCGCTTGCGGACCGATCCGACTTTGCACGGCGGCGAGGATGCGCGAGACTCTGGGTCGTGGCACGTCCCTCGATCTTCGAGTTCGCTGGCGGCGAGCCCGCTTTCCTGGCGCTTGCGTCCGCGCACCATCTGCGGTGCCTGGAGGACCCAGTGCTGAACCATCCCTTCTCCCATCCCGGGAACCCGGAACACATCGAGAGGTTGGCCGAGTATTGGGCAGAGGTCTTCGGGGGGCCCGCACGCTATTCGGAGTCGGCCGGCGGCCACTCGGCGATGCTCGGGATCCACGCCGGACAGGGGGCCGACGAGGATCTCGGGGTTCGCTTCGTCGCCTGCTTCGTACGGGCGGCCGACGATGCCGGCCTTCCCGAGGACCCCGACTTCCGAGCCAGCCTCCGTGCGTACATGGAGTGGGCGGTCGGCGAGGTCCTTTCCTACTCGCCGCCGGCGTCACAGGTGGCGGCCGGCCTACCCGTGCCCCGTTGGAGCTGGAACGGCCTCGAGTAGGCCCCCTCCTGGCTCGACACTCGATCGTGACTCATCGAGCACAAACACCTGTCGTCGTCGACCCGCGTAGGCGAGCCGGGCAACCGGAGCGATCGGCTCCCTGCCGGACCCGAAACATCCAGTACGTAGGAGGATGCATCCCGTGGACGGAGTCCGATGACGGCCGGCATCACCGAATGGATCCTGTCGCTGAACGGGGCGTTCGCCCTGGCGATCGTGTTCTTGGTGCCCGCTCTGGAAGCCTCTGCGTTCCTGGGCTTCTTGTTTCCCGGAGAGATCGCGGTGCTCCTTGGAGGCGTGCTCGCGTTCCACGGGCGGGTGCCGCTCGCCGCCGTCATCGTGGCGGCCGTGGCCGGCGCGATCATCGGCGACAGCATCGGCTACTTCGTGGGGCGTCGATGGGGCCACCAGCTCCTTCGGGGCATGGGCGCCCATGTGCCGTTCGTCGGTCGCCGGATCGATGAGCATCTTGCATCGGCGCGCGCCTATCTGAAGCGACGCGGCGGTGCGGCGGTCTTCTTCGGACGGTTCGTGGGAGCGCTCCGGGTGATGATCCCGGGCCTCGCCGGCATGGCTGAGATCCCTTACTCACGATTCGCCCTCTACAACATCGCGGGTGGCGCGATCTGGGGAACCGGGTTCGTGCTTCTCGGCTACTTCGCCGGTGCCGCCTGGCATCGCGTGGCGAGCGATGCGAGCAGGGTCGGCCTGGGACTGCTCGTCGTGGTGTTGCTGGGGTTGGTCCTTACTCGGGTCGTCAGATCCGTGCGACAAGGCGCGGAGCCCTTGTCCGACCGACTCGCCCGGCGCCCCAGCATCTCTTGGGTCCGTCACCGGTTCCCGCGCGCATCGGCGTGGGCCGCCCGCCGTGCAGACACCTCCTCGCCGAAGGGGTTCATCCTCAGCTTCGTGGTGGTCGCCGGCGCGATCTGCGCGTGGGTGTTCATCGGGATCACCCAAGATGTCGTGGCGAAGGAGGAGTCGGCGCTCACCGATCCGCGGGTCATGGACTTCGTCGTTGCGCATCGGATCGGGTGGGTTACGGCCACGATGAAGATCGTGACGTGGCTCGGGTCCAACACCGTCCTCGTCCCGCTCGTGGTTGGGGTGGGGCTCTACTTCTGGCTCCAGGAGCGGGCTTGGCGTCCGGCTTCGTTCATGGTCGCGGCCCTGGTGGGTGCCGACCTGTGGTACCTGACCGCGAAGTCGCTCGTGGCGCGACCACGTCCCCCTACGACGATGCATCTGATCCACGTCTGGGGCTTCGCCTTCCCCTCAGGCCACGCCACCGCCGTCGTGGCGACCTGGGGCATGGCGGCCGTGCTGTTGGGAGCTCGTCGATCGCCCCGAGTGAAGGCAGGGCTATGGGCTTGCGCCGCGGTGATCGCGACGCTCGTGGGATTCTCCCGGCTCTATCTCGGCGTCCATTGGTGGACCGATATCGTCGCCGGCTTTGCCTTGGGAGGGCTATGGCTCTGCATCCTCGGCTGGGCGTTCTTGAGCGGCGTTCTTCGTACAACTGCGGAGGAGGAGCACGAGGACAGGCCCGACCGTCCGTCGCAACGAGCTGCTTGATCTCTTTGAAGTTGAAGACCCCTGCTAGGTCGGTCGTTCTCGAACGAGCGGCGTGTCTGCGGAAGCAGCGGGGAGCGAGCACCCGATCTCGGTTCCGGACCCGAGCTCGCTGTTCGCCCAAACCCGGCCGCCCTGCGCCTCCACGAGCTCACGAACGATGGCTAGGCCGAGCCCACTCCCGCCGGCCTCGCGGTTCCGCGACTGGTCGCTGCGATAGAAGCGATCGAAGATCCGGGGCACCGCGTCGGCAGGGATCCCGCGGCCGGTGTTCGCCACGACGAGAACGGCCTGCTCTCGTTCGCCACGGACCGTAACCGTGACGGTGCCGCCCGGCGGAGAGTACTTGATCGCGTTCTCGAGCAGGTTCCGAACGACCTGCTGAATCCTGGCAACGTCCCCGAGCGCAGTTACCGGTCCTCCCTCAGGCATCGACAACTGGATGCGCCGGCCCACGGCGAGGGGAGCGATGCCCTGCAGCGCGTCGGACGTGAGCGCGCGGAGTTCGACGGGCTCGCATGCCAGGTCGAGCGCGCCTTCGTCCATACGAGCGAGCAGAAGAAGGTCCTCAACGATCGCTCGCATGCGGTCCGTCTCCTCGCGTGCGCTCGTCAGCGTTTCGTACGCCTCGGTGGAGAGTCCTGGAGCCGCGAGGCTCACGTCGATCTCGGCGCGCATGATGGCGAGCGGCGTCCGCAACTCGTGCGACGCGTTCGACACGAATGCGCGTTGTTGGTCGACGGAGGCTTGGATCCTGTCAAGCATCGCGTTCAAGGTGACGGCGAGTCGGCCTAGCTCGTCCATCGTGGTCGGTACCTCGATCCGGTCGCCCGGTCGCGCGGCCCCGATCGCGCCGGCTTCATCCGTCATCTGCGCGACCGGTCGCAGTGCCTTGCCGGCCAGCCACCAGCCACCGATCGCCGCGAGGGCGATCCCGAACGGGATCAGGATGCCAAGCAGGAGGATCAGCCGGTGGGTCGCGGTCTCGACCTCCTCGAGCGAGGTGGCGACGACCAGGGCGTTCGACTGCCCGCCCATCGCGAACGGCACCGCGTACACGCGGTAGTCGGTGCCCTGCAGGACGGCGGTCCGCACGATCGTGGTGCCGGCCGCCGCCGCCGCGACGGTGTCGTTCGGTAGCATCGCCCTAGCGCCCAGGCCGTTGCCGGCGTTCACGCTGACGTGCCCGTCGGGCGAGACGAGCTGAGCCGCGGAGGCGTCGCGTGGGAGTCCCGCGAGGGAGGCATCGGTGACGTCGCGGAACTCGGTCTCCGTCTGACCGACCGCCGGGGTGAAGTCGGCTGCGATCTCGGTCGTACTGTTCCGGAGCGTGTGGTCGAGCGCCCGGGTGAGATCGGTTCGAAGGCGTATCACCAGGAACACGCCGGCTGCAACCAAGATCAGCGCGAGGAGCACGACGTACCAAAGCGTCAATCGAAGCCTGATCGGAAGCGCCATCAAGGGACCTCGAGTGCGTAGCCGACGCCGCGCACCGTCCGGATCGTGACGGCCGTACCCGCGGTCGCGAGCTTCCGGCGGAGGTAGCCGACGTAGACGTCGACCACGTTGGAAACGCCGTCGAAGTTGACGTCCCACACATGCTCGAGCAGACGGGTTCTCGTGACCGCCTCGCCGGAGTGATGAAGGAGGAATTCGAGTAGCGCGAACTCGCGGGCTGAGAGGTCCAGCGCCACGTCGCCAGCGTGCACCGTGTGTGCGGCCGGGTCCAACTCGAGGTCGTCCGCGCGCAGGACGGTCGGCCGCTCGACCGGCCCGCGGCGGATCAGGGCTCGCAGCCGCGCCGTCAGCTCGCCGAAGTCGAAGGGCTTTGGGAGGTAATCGTCCGCTCCCGCGTCGAGCCCAAGGATCCTGTCGTCCACGCCGCCTCGCGCGGTGAGCATCAGGATGGGGGCGCGCCGTCCGCGGGCGCGCAGCTCCCGACAGACCTCGAACCCATCATGGACGGGCAGCATCACGTCCAACACGATCGCCTCGTAGTCGTATTCGGTCCCATAGGACAGCGCGTCCTGTCCGTCGGCAGCGGCATCCACCGCGTAGCCCTCACGTTCCAGCCCACGTCGGATCGCGCGGAGCATCTTCGGTTCGTCCTCGACGACCAGGATCTTCATGGCGACTCGAAGTCTGTCACGTGCTCCATGAGCGTTTCATGAGAGTCCTGCTGATGCCTCTTCCCTTCATGTTCCTCTCATCCGCTCGGGCCTAGCGTGCTCTCAACGAAGGCGCCGGAAGGCCGGAGCCGTAGACGGGAAGGAGCAGCGAGATGCGTAGGTTCACGAAGGTGGGGATGGCGAGTCTCCTGACGATCGCGCTGGCAGGCGGGACCACTGCAGCCTTCGCAAGCATGGATGCGCAGACGCACAAGACGGTCGACGTCACGCGGGACGTCAATCGCCGGGAGCTCGGCAAGGATCGTCGGCACGTCGCCCTGAAGGACCACCCGGCAGACCGCAGTCGTAAGGACGTCTACAAGGAGTCCTGGAACGGGGCAAAGGACGGCCGCGACTCGAAGGACGCCCCGTCGCCCGACCTCTTCAAGGGTTGAGACGTCGCGTTCCGATCCTCCTTGACACGAACTGACGAGGCCCCCCTTGCCGGGGGCCTCGTCAGTTGCACGGCAGCCTCCACGCCTCGCCGGTCCCGGTTTCGCGCCCGCAGGAGCGCTGCCTCGAGGTCAGCCGATCGGCGGGTGTTCTTCACCATCATCGGATCCTCCCGCCCGTGCTCGACGATGGTCCGCCCCGGCGTCAGAGCTCGATGCCCTCCCGGTGCCGGCCTCGCGTCGCAACGGGGCAAGCATGTCTGTCATCACGGCCTCATTGCGTGCTTTGCCCTGCCCGCTCTGCTGCTCGAAATGTTGCCGACGGGCCTCACGTGCGCGCCGCTTGCGTTCCATCTTTCCGTAGTGCCCGGTCCCGTAGGGATGCCGGGCAGCGTATCGGTCGATCCAGGCGAAGGTTCCGAACATGACGACGAGGGAGACCAGGTCGAACCAGCCCAGATCCGTCAGATGCATCAGCGAGCCCTCCTCATCGCGCTCGGAAGCCTAGTGGTCCTCGACGCGGGATATCCTCACCCATCGGTCGGATGTTCGTGAAGTTGTTGTTGCGGGACCCTGACAGGCCCTCGCAGCCGCTCACCGGGCGAAGAAGTGGAGACCGAGCCAGGCCCAGGTCACGACGACGCCGACACGGCGGGTCCGCGTGCTCATGGTCCAACTCGTCAGTGTGCCGAACGAGGGGATCCGCGATCCGGTCCGTCGGCTGAGAAGCGTGAGGCCCACCCCGCAGGCCGCGAACGCGAGGTAGATCGTCACGGTCAAGTCGTGGCTGCTCATCGATCGATCAGGTACCAGCCGAAGGCCAACCAGATGAAGATGCCGATGGAGCGGTCCACCCGATGGGGGTTCAGCAACGGGTCGAGCAGGACGCTGATCGTGGGATGCGCGTATGAGTCGGTCGTGAGCCCCGGCTGCATCAAAAGCTGCGTCAGCTCCCACAGACCGAGCGCCACGAACACGGCGGCCCATGCGAGCGCCCCGACAAGGTCGACGTGCGGGCGATCCGGTCGTGGCGCCCGGTCCCGCCAGACGACGATAACGCCGAGCACGCCGGGAACGAAGACCGCCACGGTGATCGGCCACGAGAACCTCGCGAAGCCGCCGACGATCGCGGCATATGCAGCCGCGAGCGCGATCCCGATCGGGGTCGGCACCGACCGTGCGAAGTGGATCAGCCCACCGCCGGCAACGGATGCTTTGGGCCGCGGGGATCGCGCCTGCCTTCCCCGGCGTCCACGATCCCACCCGATCACCAGGGCTCCCGAGATCAGGAAGGCGGTATGGGAGACCGGCGCGCCGGACAGGAGGTCGACGACGCCGGCCACGATCATGATGAGGATGACCGGCTCCCGCGCGGCTTCCCCGATCCGCGCGAGGAAGCGCTCGGTGGGCGGCTTCCTTGTCGGCTGGCTCACGACCCCTCCCGCCATCGCGGGGCTCTCGCGCATCGTTCCTACCCCATCTTCACAGAGCTGGAACGCTCCGGCGGCTGCCACGATGGTTGGATCGAGACCCAACACCAGTACGTCGTCTCGACCCCGGAGAAGCCAGACTTCGAGTCGCCGATGGGTAGCTGGATCGTTCGGTGAAGGCTAGGCGCCCGCGACGGTGCCGAGCCTCGCAACCGTCGCCGAGTTGCCTGCCGAGACGTCTCTCGGCGCGTTCTCGTTCCGCGGGCGCTCGACCCCTTCGAAGCGGTAGTTGCAGTAGCGGCACTTGCGAGCCGCTACGCGTACCTCTTCCCCGCAGTCCGGACAAGCCTTCACGGCCGGCCCTTCGGCCGAGGCGAGCGATGGTTGCCCACAGAGGGGGCAGGGTTGACCCGATCCTATGGCTGCACCTTCGCGCGAGACGATCTTGGTGGTGCCGACCAACCGATGCTCCGGTGCCAGCCTCAGCAGCGCCCGCTCCATACGCTGCTCGTTGATCTGCTTGGTCTGGTTCGCAGCCAGCCGCTGGGCCTGCGAGAGCTCTAGCCGGAGCTGGTCGTTGCCGGCTAGCAGTTCCTTCTTCCTCATCTCGGACACGCTCCTCGCGGGGAAGGAGGGTCTGTCCCGTCGGACCGACGGGTGCCGACGTGGCGAACCTATACCGCAGAGGCAACCTCGTGCTGTCCGTATCTTGCTGTAGCCCATCAGCCCTATGGCTGACACTCGCCCCGAAGTCCGTCCGCGCCACTCCGCGGCTCTGGCGACCTAGCCGGAGCGCGCCGGACCGCTCTTGGGTCATCATGCGAGTCTCAGCCTCGTAGAAGGAGCGTTCGGATGGTCGCTATCCCGCAGGACGCGAACGTCGTCGTGATCGGCGCCGGCATCGTCGGCAACTGCATGGCTGATCAGCTGGCGCGGCACGGATGGAAGGACATCGTACTGCTGGACAAGGGCCCGCTCCCGAACCCGGGTGGCTCGACCGGGCACGCGTCGAACTTCATCTTCTTGGTGGATCACTCGAAGGAGATGACCGACTTCACGCTCGACAGCGTCCGTCAGTACCAGGAGTTGGAGGTCTTCACCCGAAGCGGGGGCATCGAGGTCGCGCGCACGCCCGAGCGGATGGAGGAGCTCAAGCGCCGCCTCGCCTCGAGCAAGTCGTGGGGCATCGATTCGGAGCTGCTCACACCTGCTCAGGTGAGATCGCTCGTCCCCTACGTCGCCGAAGACATCATCCTGGGCGGGTTCCACACACCCGGTGTCGGCGTCGTCGACTCGCTCCGCGCCGGCACGCTGATGCGTGAGAGGGCCACCGAGCTCGGCGCGCTCACCGTGTTCCCGGGCGCCGAGATCCTGGGGGTCGATGTCGAGAGCGGCCGCGTCCGCGGCGTGCGCACCACGGAAGGCGACATCCGGACGGAGACCGTCGTTGTCTGCTGCGGGATCTGGAGCCCTCGGATCGCGCGTATGGCCGGCGCGTCGATCCCGCTCACGCCCGCGGTCCATCAGATGATCAGCGTGGGCCCGGTCCCGTTGTTCGCCGACACCGTGGGAGAGATCCGCTACCCGATCGTTCGCGACATGGACACGAACATGTACGAGCGCCAGCACGGCGGCGACCTGGAGGTCGGTTCGTACGCGCATCGTCCGATCCTGATGGACCCCGACGCCATCCCCTCGATCGATGAGGCGGCGCTCTCGCCCACTGAGCTTCCCTTCACCCAGGACGATTTCGACCCGCAGATGGAGCAAGCGCTCGAACTGGTGCCCGACATCCTGGGCGACGAGCGGGTCGGGATCCGTTACGCGATCAACGGGTTGCTCTCTCTCACCCCCGATGGGATGCCGATCCTCGGTGAGACCCCCGAGGTGCACGGCCTGTGGTCGGCGGCCGCGATCTGGATCAAGGAGGCGCCGGGCATCGCGCGCGCGGTCGCCGAATGGATGACCGACGGCAAGCCCGAGATCGATCCTCACGCCTCCGACATCGCCCGGTTCTACCCGCACCAGCGGACCGCAGCCCACATCAAGGCTCGCGCGGCCGAGGGGTTCAACAAGACCTATGGGATCGTGCACCCGATGGAGCAATGGTCCTCGAACCGCGACGTGCGTCTGAGCCCGTTCAACAACCGTCAGCGCGAACTCGGCGCCGTATCCTTCGAGGCGGTCGGCTGGGAGCGACCCTACTGGTATGGGTCGAACGCGCCGCTACTCTCGGAGTACGGCGAGCGGTTGATGCCGCGGGAGGCCGAATGGGAGTCGCGCTGGTGGTCGCCGATCATCGATGCCGAGCACCTGGCGATGCGTGAGCGCGTCGGGATGGTCGACCTCTCCGCGTTCGTCGTGCTCGACGTGACGGGGCCCGGCGCTCTCGGCGCGCTGCAACGCCTGTCCGTCTCCCAGATCGACGTGCCGATCGGCCGCGTCATCTACACGCCGTTCCTGAACGAGGCCGGCGGCATCAAGGCCGACCTCACGATCATGCGTCTGGGCGAGGATTCGTTCCGCGTCGTGACGGGTGGCCACGGCGGCATGGTCGACCGGAAGTGGATCGCGGACCACCTCCCCAACGGCGGCTCGGCTCAGCTCTTCGACGCGACCTCGGCGTGGTCCACGATCGGGGTGTGGGGACCCTCGGCGCGCGATCTCGTTGGGTCGCTCACCGACGACGACGTCTCGAACGACGGCTTCCGCTTCGCCACATGCAAGGAGATCACGGTCGGGCCGGTACGCGTGCTCGCATCGCGCATCTCCTACGTCGGCGAGCTGGGATGGGAGCTCTACGTGCCGATGGAGCAAGGCGCGCGGTTGTGGGATCTGCTGTGGGAGGCGGGCCGGGGATACGGCGCCGTTCCCGTTGGGATCGGCGCGTACGCCGTTACCGGGCGTCTGGAGAAGTGTTACCGAGCGCACGGGACCGAGCTCGACCTGGAGCACGACCTGGTCCAGGCGGGGATGGCCCGCGCCGCAGTGAAGGATGCGGACTTCGTCGGGCGCGACGCCTACCTGCAGCAGCGGGCCGAGGATCCGGCAAGGGTGCTCTGCACGTTGACCGTCGACGACCACACCTCTGCTTCCGGCGTCACGCGGTACATGATGGGCCGCGAGCCGATCCTCACACGCGGCGGCGAGCCGATCGTGGATGCCTCCGGTACCCGCTCGTTCGTAACGAGCGCCGGCTCCGGCCCGTCGGTCGGCAAGCACCTGCTGATGAGCTACCTGCCGCCGGAGCGCGCACGGGCCGGGGAGCGGCTGGCCGTCGAGTACTTCGGCGAGCAGTACCCCGTCACGGTCGTCGTGGTGGGGAGCACCCCGCTCTTCGACCCGGAGAACGTGCGGATGAAAGGCTGAGCCGTGGAGGTCTTGGTTTGCATCAAGCGGGTCCCGGGCGTGAGCGGACGCATCACACTGACACAAGACGAACAGGAGATCGACACCCGATATCTTGGGTTCACGGTCAGCCCGCATGAGGAGTGCGCCGTCGAGGAGGCCGTGCGTATCGTCGAGGCGCACGGGGGCGGTTCGACGGTGTTGACGCTCGGTGCCGATGCCGCTGAGGAGCAGCTTCGTTCGGCGCTCGCGATCGGGGTCGATCGTGCCATCTTGCTCGAGACCGACGGCGCCGAATGGGACCCGGTCGCGACCGCCGCCGCGATCGTGGAGGCGATCCGCTCCGAACGCGCGGCCGGTCGCGGATTCGACGTCTTGCTCTTCGGGAACGAAGCGGCGGACACCGGTGACTATCAGGTGGGTATCCGCGTCGCTCAGGCACTTGGCCTGCCTTGCGTGGTCGGGATCAAGGGTTTGCAGCTCGTCGACGGGAAGGCCACCGCGCGCCGGGGGACCGCGTCCGGCGGCTGGGAGCTCTTCGAGGTGGGACTGCCGGCGGTGTTCACGGTCAAGGAGGGCATGAATCTGCCTCGGTTCCCATCCGTTCCCGGGCGCATGCGAGCGAAGAAGAAGGCAGTCGATCGGCTGGAGCCGGTGTTTCGCCCGGGCGGACCCGAGCGCGTGCGCTTGAAGCTGCCGCCCGAGCAGGAGGGGGAAGTAGAGATCCTCGGGACCGGTCCGGAGGCCGTGCCCGCCGCCGTCGAGCTCTTGCAGGGGTTGGGAGTGGTCGAGCGATGATCCTCGTTTTCGTTGACCATGACGCCGGCGCGCCGGATGTGTTGTCGCTCGAGGCGCTCACGTTCGGACGGGTTGTGGCCGGCTCGATCGGCGTCTCGCTGGAGGCCGTCGTGATCGGGAGCGATCCGATGGCCGACCGCCTCGGCGCGTTCGGTGTCGCCAGGGTGCACGCGATCTCGGACGATCGGCTGGGCGACTACGCGCCCGCCGCCTGGGCGCAGGGCATCGTCGATGTGATGGAGACGGCCCATCCGTTCGCGATCCTCGCCCCCGGAAGCGACCGGGGCAACGAGGTGATGGCCCATGTCGCCGCCAACGTGGGACTGGCGCTCGCGGCCAACTGCACGGACGTCGAGCCCGCCGACCCGTACCTGGTGACGCGGCTTCGATGGGGCGGCAGCCTGCTGGAGGAGGCGCGACTCCCCGGGAGGGTCAAACTGCTGACCGTCGCGCCGCACGCTCTCGCCCCGGAGGAAACGATCCGAACGACACCGGAGGTGCTGGCCGTGGTGCCGACCCTGACGGAGGATCACCTCCGTGTTCGGGTTACCGGGCGGGAGGCTCCCGAAGGCGGGGGCATCTCTCTCGCGGATGCCCGCGTCGTCGTCGGCGGCGGCCGAGGGGTGGGGAGCGCCGAAGGGTTCCGGAGCCTGGACGAGCTCGCCGCCCTCCTGGGTGGCGCGGTCGGCGTCTCACGCGCGGTGACCAGTCTGGGCTGGCGACCCCACGCCGAGCAGGTGGGGCAGACCGGAACCCGCATCGCCCCCGATCTCTATATCGCCTGCGGCATCAGCGGAGCCAGCCAGCACATCGTCGGGTGCAGGGCCGCGAAGAAGATCCTGGCGATCAATACCGATCCAGAAGCGCCGATCCTTGCACACGCCGACTACGCCGTCATCGCCGACCTGCACAAGGTCGTGCCCGCGATGGTGGAAGAGATCAGGCGGCTTCGGGAGGGGTTCCCCGCAGGGTGATCGCGCCGTCTCGACGTTCGGACGTCGCAGCGCGCATCCGCGCGAACGATCAAGACCGAGACCGGGCTGGAGCACCTTCCGGCTCCAGCAGACCGAGGATCCTCGTTCGAGCCTGCCGCCAGGCGAAGATCGGGACGTAATCCCGGACGCGCGCGGAGTCGAATACTGCGACCTCTTCGGCTGCGACCTCCTTGATGATCTCGGGTGGGACGCGACCGGTGAACTCGGCGGCGAGCCTCTGCTCGACCGAAGCCTGGCTGGACGTCGTCGCGGTGTGCAGCTCCACCTCAAGTCCCCCCCTCGCAGCCTCGCGGAGGCGAAACATAACAAGAGAGTGACAAGTCTGTCTAGAGCGGCGTTGAACGCAACGACGTTCCGCGAAGGCGGGTGAAGTCCTCAGGGAACCTTGGGTCGGTCCTTACCTCTCGCTAAGCCGCGTGTCGTTAGCTTGGCTCTAACGACAGACCCGCGACGAACGAGGAGGTAGACCGATGGTAGCGACAGGGATCCCCGCAGAGGTTGCGTTCCTCATGTTCCCCGTCCTGGGGGCGATCGGTTTCGTCTGGTACCTAGCCTGGAGAGCATTGAAGAGCTTCTATGTTCAGGATCAGGGCGTCGAGCCGATCGACCTACCCCGACGCGACGTGTCCTTCATCGCACCCGACGGCAAGGAGGCCGCGTAGTCAGTGCGACTGGAGGTATCGCACGAGATCCGTGATGGAGCGAGCCCAGGTGATGATGGAGACCTTCGATTGGATCGGCAGGGCGTCGAGTCGGAGCCTGCCCTGCGGATCGATGAAGTAGAGGATCGACGTGTGGACCACGTCGCCGGTGGAGTTCGGGATGACGGCCACGTGATAGGCGTCCCAGACCGGCTTCAACTGATCGGTGGTTCCCGTCACGAAATGCCAGTTCGGGAGCCCCGATAGACCCCGCGTCTGCGAGTACGCACGAACCGAGGCCCGCGACTCGTGGAACTGGTTCACGTTCACGCCGACGAACGCAACGTTGGAGGCCTCCGCACCCAGCATCCGGTCGGCTCGGATGAACTCGTCCGAGACGAGGGGGCAGATCTTCGTGCACACGGGGTCCATGAACCCGAGCACGACGACCTTGCCCTTAAACTCGCGGAGCGAGACGGGGTTCCCGAACTGATCCGAGAGCGTGAACGCCGGGGAGGCTCCGCTGCCCAGCTCCGAACATCCGATCTCCCGGCATGACGCCGGCAGCTGCGCGGAGTGGGCGTTGCGGACCAGCACGAACGCAGCGGATCCGCCAACGAGGCCCCCCACGATGAGGCCGATCCCGATGGCGAGGAGCCACCCGCGCCTCGGCCGAGGGGCCGCGGGCGGTTCGGGCGCCGTGAAGGGCGGCGCCGTGGGGGGTGCCTCCATGGTCAGTGCACCTCCTGACGCTGTGCGGCCTCGGCGATCTCGGCCTGTTCCTCACCGTTCAGCAGGCGCAGCACGGCGAGGGCGATGCCGAGGTTGAACGGCACCATCCCTGCGGCCCACATGAGCCCCGCGGCGAGCCGCTGGTCGGTGATCGGGGTGAGCCCGCTCACCGTGGAGACGACCGGGATGTAGGCGGGATAGATCGGCGCCTGCGCCGTGATGAGGACGATCGAGAGCATCCAGCACCCCACCATCCCGATCACGAGGAACACGATCCGCTGACTCGGGCGCATCCGCGCGGCGAGCCACGACGCGCCCATGGCGTGGGACCAATACAGGACGCCGGTCGCCAGATAGAGCAGATGCTCCTGCTCGTGAACGAACTGGTCGTGCACGGCGAGGTCGTAGAGAGACGGGATGTGCCAGACCCAGAGCGTTCCCACGAACAGCACGAGGGCGGTTGCGGGATGCCAGAACACGTGAGCCGTCTTGCCCACCCAGCCCGTGCCGTCGGCCGCACGCGAGGCACGCGCGAGCCACGCCCGAACGCGTGGCGGCATCGCGCGGCGAAGCTCCGGCCAGGGCGTCGATGCCGCGAACAGGGGCGCCGCCACGACGAGTAGCAGCATGTGCTGCACCATGTGTACCGACAGCAGCGAGTCGGACAACGCGTCGAACGGCGATTGCAGCGCGAACACCGTCACGCCGAGTCCCATGTAGAAGAGCGCGGCGCGCCACGTCGGACCCGCCGCGCCCTCGGCGCCGAGCCGCCGGCGTCCGAGGGCATAGGCCCAGATCGCCGCGAGACTGAACGCCCACAGCTCCGGGTCCCACGTCCAGCCGCGACCGCTGAACCAGGCGTTGCCGAACGTGAGGTGGGCGATCACGGGGACCGGGCCTCAGAGCTGAGGCGCGCCCGTGAACAGGAGCGCGAACGCGAAGAGCGCGGACGAGATCGCCGCCCACGTCCACACCAGGCCCATGAGATCGAGTTGGTTGCGGTCCGCCGGGTCTTCATACATCCCCTTCATGACACGGATGAAGAGTCCCAGGCCCAGGAGCGTCAGCACCACGAGATGGAAGACGTGGTAGCCCGCCATGACGAAGTAGCTGCTGGCGTAGGCGCCCGAGGTTGTCGTGAACGGCAGGCTCGACATCTGCACGATCTGCAGCACCATGTCGGCCACGACCAAGAGGAGCGCCAACCCGAGCGCGGTTCGCAGGACGCCGCCGTTGCCCGCGTTTCCCGCGCGCCGGGCCACCTGGTAGAGCAGCGCGCTCACGATGATGATCCCGGCCACCGACCAGGTGTCGAGGGCGCCGACGGTCTTCACTCCCTTGGGCAGCCAGCCACCCTCGGTGTTCAGCCCTCGCAGGTAGAAGTAGGTGAACAACGCCGCCGCAACGAATACGGCGTCGGCACCGAGGAAGAGGAGGACCCCCATACGCTGGCGTCGGTGGATCAGCTCCTCGGTTTCGCCAAAGGAGGCCTGGAGGTGACCCTCGTGTGCTTCGGGGATGTCCATCGCCCGCTCGGCCATCTCAGCCACGCCCTTCGTCGCTACCGCCGGCCTGGGCCGGTACCGGAGTCGGCTCGCTGGAGGGCGCCTCGCCGTAGCCGTACGGGTCGGCGGTCACCACAGGGAACTCCTCGAAGTTCTCTAGTGGCACGGGTGTGGGCGTGGTCCACTCCAGGGTCTTCGCTCCCCAGGGGTTGTCGATCGCGCGCTCGCCGCTCCGCAGACTCACGATGACGTTCGCCAGGAATATGAGCATCCCGGCACCCAGGATGTACGCGCCGATCGTCGAGATGAAGTTCCCGTGGGCGAAGAGCTTCGAGTAGTCGGCGACCCGGCGCGGCTGACCCTGCAGACCAACGTAGAGCATCGCGAGGAACGCGATGTTGAAGCCGATCTGGATGAACCAGAACGACACCTTGCCCAGGCCCTCGCTGAGCATCTTGCCGGAGACCTTCGGGAACCAGTAGTAGAAGGCAGCGAAGAACCCCATCAGGCCGCCGCCGACCAACGTGAAGTGGAAGTGCGCGGTGACGAACAGAGAGCCGTGTAGCTGGTAGTTCGCCGGGACGTCCGACAAGAACACCCCGGTCATGCCGCCGATCACGAAGTCCCACAGGAAGGCGTAGACGAACAGCATGGGCAGCCGGGTCCACACGCGACCGCGCCACAGGGTTCCCAGGATGACGAGGAAGACGAGGCCCGTGGGGATCGAGATGAGCTCGGTGGTGAGCATGAAGGCGGGGTTCAGTCCGGGGGCCCAGCCGGTCGTGAACATGTGGTGGGCCCACACCAGCGCCGACAGCGTCGTGATCCCGACGAGCCCCATGATCGCACCCTTGTAGCTGAAGAGCGGTTTGCGCGCAAAGACCGGCACGATCTCCAGGATCGCCCCGATCGCGGGTAGGACGATGAGGTAGACCTCCGGATGGCCGAAGATCCAGAAGAGGTTCTGGTAGAGCCATGCGCTGCCGCCGGCCTGGGGTACGTAGAAGCTTGTCCCGATGGCGCGATCGGTGCCCAGCAGGACCATCGAGGCCTGGAACGCCGGAAGGAAGAAGAGCGAGAGGATCGCCGCCGTGACGACGCTCCACACGAAGATCGGCACACGCGACCACGTCATGCCTTTCGTCCGCATGGTGAGACTCGTCACGATGATGTTCACGGCGCCCACGCCGCTCGCGATGGTGAACAGGATGATGGCGACCAGGTAGGCGTCCATGCCGGCCGGGGCCTGAACGGACAACGGCGCGTAGGCGTTCCATCCCGTGGGGATCCCGCCCAGGAAGCCCGTGGCCAGCAGGGCGATGACGGCAGCGAACAAGGTCCAGAGACTGAGCGCGTTCAGCCGGGGGAACGCCATGTCGCGGGCGCCGATCATGATCGGGAGGATGAAGTTCCCGAACGGCCCGGCGACGATGATCGACAGGGAGACGATCATGATGATCCCGTGCAGTCCGACGAGCGCGTTGTAGGTCTGCGGATTCACGATCCGCGTCGCCCGGTCGCGCGAGCTGTGTGCGGATGATCATGGCCATGACCCCGCCGATGCCCAGCGTGGTCATCCCGAGCACCAGGTACTGGATGCCGACGACCTTGTGGTCGGTGCAGAACCGGAGGTAGCGGAACTTCCCCTGGTCCTTGCCGGCCATGTACTCCTTGTCGTCCTCGTGCAGGTCCTTGCCGAGCGCCCAACGGACCGGTCCGATGAACGCGCCGATCCCGATCAGGAACCCCAGGCCCCACGACGCGAGCATGATGATGTCGGTGGCGTCGTTACCGAAGTCCTCGTTCTTGATGAAGTGATGGGCGATCGCCCAACCGCCGTAGGCGAAGACGATCCCGACGACGATGCCCGTGAATACGTTGAGCCGGCGGATCAAGCCTCCGCCGGTCCCGGCGCGCTCAGGTGCGGTCGCTGTCGCCATCGGTTCGTCCCCCCTCGCCTCAGCCGCCGGTGCTCGCGGCGGGGCTGGCCGGGGCGACGCCCGATGCCAGCCACGTATCGAAATCGGACTGACTCACGACGCTCACCGTGGAATCCATGTAGGCGTGATA
The DNA here is from genome assembly GCA_963850315.1 of uncultured Actinomycetes bacterium. Taxonomy (GTDB): domain Bacteria; phylum Actinomycetota; class UBA4738; order UBA4738; family HRBIN12; genus JAOUEA01. The sequence continues at coordinate 274,874 of CAWKKN010000003.1, read as the reverse complement.
GAGCCCGCAGAGCTCGGCGCACCGGATCGGGAACGTGCCGATCGTCGTGGGGGTTACGACGATCTGCGTGGTCTCGCCGGGGTTCGCATCGGCCTTCACGCCGAAGTTCGGGATCCAGAAGCCGTGGACGACGTCCTCGGAGGTGATGTCGAGGACGACCGGCTTGTTCACCGGCAGCACGAGGCGGTTGGATTGCGTTGCGTTGGGGTATTCGAAGCTCCAGATCCATTGCTGCCCGGTCACGTTCACGACGATGGCACCCGGTGCGGCGTTCGCGTTGGAGGATTGCAGCTCGGCGAAGCCCCACACCAACAGGAACAGCACGAGTACGCTCGAGATCCCGATCCACGTCGTCAGGACCGGGGTGTTCTCGCGGATCGGCGGCCCGTCCTGCGTGGGAGCGTCGCCCGGGCCCGAGCGCCACGCAACGAGGCTGTAGACCCCGATCGCGACGACGAGGGCGATCACCGGCGCTGCGAGGATCGTGAACACGAGCATCGTGAGGCGGACCTCGTGCTGGTCGTTCGCCGCGGCGCTCGGCATCACCCCGGGGATCAGGAACGCCAGCCCGATCCCGATGACGGTGATGACGGCCCACAGGATGACGACCTTGCGAACCTCGGGCTTCACGTCAGCCCACCGTCATCGTGCCGGCCATGTATCCGATCGAGGACATCGGGCCACCGAAATCGCGGTAGAAGGCGCCGCAGGGGAACTCGCAGTTCCACTGGTACTTGCCGGCGCCACCGGTGACGAAGGAGAAGGTGATCACCCGCGGCTGCGCGTACCCGTTCGCCTGCGGCTTCGCGTCGTCGGGAACCGGGGCGAGCGGGACGCTCACGAACAGGTCCTGCGGGTTGTTCCCCGGGATGCCGCGCAGCGTGAAGGTGTGCGCGACGGCGTCGGGCGGGATCGAGGTGAACGGCTTGCCGTCGAGGGTCGCCGTGCCCTCGAGGCCGCGGGTGGTGTCGAAGAAGGAGTTCAGTAGCGACTCACCCGAGTCGTACTGCTTGATCGTGATCGTAACGAGCGCGTGCGCGGGCACCTGGAGGTTCGTCGTGGAGTAGCTCACCCAATCGGGGTGGTCCCCGCCGTTCGCGCCGTGCTCGCCCGCGAGGCTGTCCGGATAGGTCGAGAGGTTGAGGAAGGCGTGGGGGAGCGTGCCCTGGCTGGTGGAGGCCGTGCCGTTAACGGTGGCCTTCAGGAGAGGCTGGTTCGACTCCTGTGAGCGGAGGATCACGATGGCACCGGAGACGACGATGGCCCCGATCAGCACTGCGGTGATGGCGCCCGCGAAGAGCTTCCCCTTCACTCTCCCCTCCCCCGTGGACGGCCTCTCTCCATGAGGCACTGACGCACGATGCATCCAACGGCCCCCTTCGTCAAGATGGCATCGCATCCCCACGGCCCTCGGCGAGAGCGTGCCCGTTGCGAGGGAACACCTTTGGGAGTCATAGGTCTAGGTCCCTTCGCGCTCCACGGGGATGGGCCTCGCGGTTGGGCCCGCGAAACGGAGGTCGAAGGGCCCTCTCCCTGATCCGGGCGCACCATCAAGATTGGTATCGAGAGACTTGGATGAGTCCCGGGTCCGATCTCGGATCCGGGAGAACCGAAGGGAGGCATCCTATGTCACAGCAAGTGACTCAGCCTCCGGCGAGACCCGTGGTCGTGCCGGACGCCAAGGTCACTCAGGACATCGGCCCCGCGCAGACCCCAACGGTCGGCACGGGGTGGGCGACCTTCGCGGGCGTCCTGTTCCTGGTGGCCGGGCTCTGGAACTTCTTCGCTGGCTTCGCCGCGCTGGTACGCAAGGAGTACTTCGACGCGGCATCGATGCTGTACCACAACCTGTTGGTGGTGGGTTGGGTCTGGCTCGTCGTCGGCGCGATCCAGGTGCTGACGAGCTACCTGATCGTTACCCGCAGGCCCATCGGACGGGTGCTGGGCATCACGCTGGCGGCCCTGTCGATGCTCGTGTGGTTCTTCACGATCGGCGCCTACCCGGTGTGGGCGATGATGATCGTGGCGATCGACGCGTTCATCATCTACGGCCTGACCGCCCACGGCGAAGTGTTCGAGTGAGGTTCTTGCTCGCTCCCCCGACCCGGTCACCGGGTCGGGGGAGCGAATGAGCCCGCAGGCCGCGGGTCTGCCGGGACCGGCGATATGGGGGGGATCCCATGAGTGAGATCACGCAAGAGCGCCTCGAGGACATCGAGGCATTGTTCGTTCAGACTGCGGCACGCATGACCGGGGAGGGCGAGCGGCTGGTGCTGCACGGGCTCTCGCCGTCGACGCTGTATTTCGCCGACCGCCCGCAGCGTGAGATCGGTCACATGTCCACCCGCAGCTTCGTCGAGTTCTGGGGCGAGGGCGAGAACAGTTTCGCCACCGACCCGCCCAACGCCGTGTTGTCGTTCGCCGAGCCGGGCGACCGACCGCCCGAAGATGTCGTCGTGGTGCTCCAGGAACCCCAGCTCGAAGGCGATGAGCTGAGCTACGGGGTCAAGCTGCTCGACGGCACCCTTCCGAGCGCGACCGGGCCGTGCGCGCTGTTCATCGATCCGTTCGGCCGTCCGCTCTCACCGGTCTCCGCTGCCGGGATGCACCGTCGGGAGCGTCGCCGACGTCGCTGAGACGACCGCTGGCGTTCGACCCACCGGCAGCGGGCCACCCGGCCGTGGGAGTGTGGGCGCGTGTCGCGCATCCTTGGACCAGGAGCGCCGGACGTTCTAGTTCGGCCGCGGCCGAAGGAGCGGACGATGCTCACGACGATGACGGAACTCACGGGGCAGGAGGCAGAGCCGAACCCGACCGGCGTCGAGCTCCTCGAGCACCCGACGCTCAACAAGGACTCGGCGTTCACCGAAGAGGAGCGCGATCGCTACGGGCTGCGGGGATTGCTGCCCGTTCGCGTCACCACGATCGACGAGCAGGTCGCCCTGGAGATGGAGCATTTGCGGAGCAAGGGCGACGACCTCGAACGCTTCATCGGTCTGGCGTCGCTGCAGGATCGCAACGAGACCTTGTACTACGCGGTGCTCGTGGACAACCTCGAAGAGCTGATGCCGATCGTGTACACGCCGGTCGTCGGCCGTGCCTGTCAGGAGTTCAGCCACATCATGCGGCGCCCGCGCGGGCTCTGGATCACGCCTGAGGACATCGATAGGATCCCCCAACTGCTCCGCAACGCACGCCATGATGACGTCCGGCTCATCGTCGCCACCGATAACGAGCGGATCCTCGGGCTCGGCGACCTCGGGGCGGGAGGGATGGGCATCCCGGTCGGCAAGCTCGCCCTGTACACCGCGGGCGCCGGGATCCACCCGGCGCTCGCGCTGCCGGTCTCGCTCGACGTCGGCACCGACAACGAGCGGCTGCTCGAGGATCCGTTGTACCTGGGATGGCGCCACCCGCGTCTGCGGGGTGAGCCCTACCGCCAACTCATCGAGGCGTTCGTCTGCGCGATCCTGGAGGTCTTCCCGCACGCCGTGCTGCAGTGGGAGGACTTCAAGCAGCACAACGCGATCCAGCTCCTCGACCGCTACCGGCATCGCATCGCGAGCTTCAACGACGACATCCAAGGAACATCGAGCGTCGTCGTCGCCGGCATCCTGAGCGCCCTGCGGCTGTTGGGCGAGCCCCTGGCCGATCAACGATTCCTGTTCTTGGGCGCCGGGGCCGCCGGCATCGGGATCGCGCGACTCGTACGGATGGCCATGCGCCGCGAGGGTGCTGATGACACGACGGTCCGCCACGCGATCGCGATGCTGGACTCGCACGGCCTGACGTTCGACCGACGGGACCCGCTCGACGACGACAAGCGGCAGTTCGCGCTCGGAGCCGACGCGCTGGCGTACCACGGCTTCGACGGCATCGAACCGCACGCACGCGTCGACCTCGAGACTACGATGCGCCACGTGCGCCCCACGGTCTTGATCGGCACGAGCGGCACGCCGGGCACCTTCACCGAGCCCGCGATCCGCGCGATGGCCGAGCACGCCCGCATCCCCGTGATCCTCGCGCTGTCGAACCCCACGTCGAAGACGGAGGTACGGCCTGCCGACGCTATCGAATGGACCGGCGGACGTGGGCTGGTCGCCACCGGCAGCCCGTTCGAGCCCGTCGCCTACCGCGGCCGCACGCATGTCATCGCCCAGGCGAACAACGCGTTCGTCTTCCCGGGACTCGGCCTCGGTGCCATCGTGAGCGAGACCCGTGAGATCACCGACGAGATGTTCCTGGTAGCCGCCGATGCGTTGGCTCGGTGCGCCGACAGCGATCGGTTGGCAGAAGGTGCGTTGTACCCGTCCACGTCGGAGCTTCGCCACGTCTCGCGACGCATCGCTATCGCGGTGGCGAAGGAAGCGCGCGACAGCGGCCTCGGTCGCAGTTACAGCGACGACGAGATCGAACTCGCCGTCAACGCCGCCGTCTGGGAGCCCGAATACGCGGCGCAACGGCCCTCGCCTCGGGTCCTCGGCTCGGTCTAGGGAGGCGGTTCTCGGGTGCGTTCCGGCGTGTTCATCGCGGACGATCGGTCGCCTCAGCCCTTCGACAGGAATCGCGGCCGCAGCAACATCATGAAGAAGTCCCGCTCGTCCGGCACGAGGTATCGCGTGGGAGGACGGTACTGGCTGGCCAGCAGCGGATGCGGGCTGAATCCCCAAGGCGTCTTGGGAGCGTTCGTGTAGAAGTAACCGTTGGTCCATACGGTGTTGATGTCCAACTCCATCGCGCGCACGGCGCCGCCGCGGATCAGGATCTGGGCGAGCGAGGTCGCCGATAGCCCGGGGCCGGTCGCGTAGACCAGCGCTCCGTCTTTCGTGACTCCGACGCCCGAGCGCCACACCAGTACGCCACCGCTGAACGTGGCTCCCCAGCTGGCGGTGGGGTCGCTCCTCAGCGTCGAGCTCTCTCTCCCGTGATCGACCAGGAGCCACAGGTTCTGTCGCACCGTCGCGACATCCGGTGTCATCTGCACCTCCGACCCCCAGGTGCCGACGTCGGCCGTGCCGTCCTTGTAGATCACGAACGAGGCCCGGCCTTTCACGAGCGGCGCGGCCGCTCGCCCGTCCAGATAGAAGCCGCCGCCCGAGTCGAGCTGCAGGAACCCGGAGTTGAAGGTGGCCACGAGCGCCGGGTAGTCGGTCTTGGGCACCATGAAGCCGCCGGGCCAAGATCCGCTGCCGGGTACCTGGGTACCTGCCACCAGCACCGGGTGAAGCAGCTTCGTGTCCATCCACATCACGCCGGCCAGCAGGCTCGTGTGCACCTTGTCGGGTCTGAGGTAGGCAACCCGCACCGTCGGGAGGCCGTCCGCGGTGCGCCCCACGACCTGCCACATCCCCTCGTGCGGCAGGGGCCGAGTTGCGATGGGCACCAGGGGCGGTGGGGCCGGCAGGTGCTCGGGCAGATGCGACGTCTTAACGGTTGGAGCCGTGGGAGCCGACGCGACCGGGATACCACCCGAGGGCACGCCCCCCACCGGCGGCGGGTGGTGTGAGTACCACTCCTTCTCGACCCATACGACAAGGCTGGCCCCGCCGTGTTGTTTGAACCATTCGACCGTACGTGCCGAGAGCGGGGCGCTCCCAGGAGCGCGCATCGCATGGACGTAGGACCAGGCGACGGGGATCAGCAAGGCGAGGAGCGCGAGGAGGACCCAGCGGCGGATCCTGTGTCGCCGGCGGTGCCCAGTGAGGCCGCGCGTTCCATCGGCGGGAGCCGAGGTATCGGGGGACGCAGGCGAGGGGGGAGGTGCGTCGAGCTTCTTCACGCTCAGATCTCCAGTCGGCGAAACAATGGGCGGGGAAGATGACGAAGCGCGCTCATCACGGGCCTCAGAGTCGCGGGCACCCAAACGGTGTCGGCGCCCCGGCCGACACCGTTCACGATCGCCATCGCGACCGATCGGGGGTCGGTGGCCAGGGGAGGGGGGTCGAGGCCCCGGGTCATCTTCGAGCGAACGAACCCGGGACGCACGACCATCAAGTGGACCCCGGTTCCCACCAGGTCGTCCCCCAGTCCCTGACAGAAGACGTCGAGCCCGGCTTTCGTGGATCCATACACGTAGTTGCTGCGCCGACCACGCTCCCCGGCGACGGACGAAAGGACAACGATGTCCCCATGACCCTGAGCCCGAAGCCGATCGGCCACCAGAAGGAGCACCGACATCGCTCCCAAGTAGTTGACCCGGGCGGTCTCGAGGGCCAGCGAGGGGTCGCGCACGGCGGCCGACTGATCGGGCAGGACGCCGAACGCCAGCAGGACCAAGTCGACCTCACCCAGCCGATCGAAGGCATCTTTCACGAACGCTGCGTGCGAGTCGAAGTCCGTGGCGTCGAACGGCGCCAGTTCGACGTTCGCCTTGTTCGCCAGAGCCTTCGCGATCCCCTCTAGCCGATCGGGCTCGCGCGCGCCGAGCAGGACCCGCCGCGTCCCCCGCGCCACGAACGCCTTGACCGTGGTGATCGCGACGTCGGACGCACCTCCCAGGACCAGCATCGATTGCGGCCGGCCCAGCCCGTCCTTCATCCCGCCGTCCCTTCGTGAACGAGATCGGCCCGGGAACGGACTCCATCCAATCCCAGCCGCCGGGCGAGATCGGATCTCACCAGGTGATGCGGGTCCAGCCGCTCGCGCACTTCGGACCACCGGTCGAGGTCGGGGTACATCGCGGAGAGCATCGCGGGGTCGAGCCGTGCGTCCTTCGCCAAGTACACGCGCCCACCCACCTGCGACACGAGCCGATCGAACCCGTTCAGCAAGGCGCCCAATGCCGGCTGGGCCGCCGGAAGATCCAGAGCGAGGGTCCATCCGAGCGACGGGAACGACAGCATCTCGTGGCCGGGTCCGAACCTCTTCAATACGGCAAGGAAGGATGCGCATCGAGCCGCCGAGAGCGAGGCGAGGACCTGGGATATGACCTTCTCTTCGCCGAAAGGAACCACGAACTGGTACTGCACGAACCCCCGTCGGCCGTAGAGGCGGTTCCAGTCTCCGATCGCATCGAGGGGGTGGAAGAAGGGCTCGAGGGGCTGGATCCGACCGCGCTCGGACTTCGGGGCCTTCAGGTACCACGCCGCGTTGAACGCACCTGCCGTGAGGGGCGTGATCACCCCGGGCATCCCGGGAGGAACCGAAGGGAGCGCCCTGGGTGCATAGCCAAGTGGGTCGCGAAGATCCTTCGCGGTGAGATCGTCGAGCAGGGCATGGTGGCCTCGCGTCAGCACGGCCCTGCCCAGGCGCGATCCGGTTGCAAGCGCGTCGATCCACGCCACGGAGTACCGGTAGGAGTCATCGTCCGCCTCCATGCGAGCCATCACATCGTCGAGATCGCTGGCACGGTCCGTGTCGACGCGCACGCGCGATGTCTCGATGCGCGTCAACCGCAGCGTGGCTCTCAGGACGACCCCGGTCAGTCCGAGGCCGCCGAGGGTCGCCGAGAAGATCTCGGGGTCCTCGTGCGCCGTGACCGTTCGAACCTCGCCCCCCGGCACGAGCAGGTCGAAGCACATCAAGTGATCACCGATACTCCCCTCGCGATGATGGTTCTTGCCGTGGACGTCGTTGGCGATAGCGCCACCGAGGGTCACGAACCGCGTGCCGGGGGTGACGGGCAGGAACCACCCGACGGGCACGATGCGCTCCAGGATCGCTGCGAAGCTGGTTCCGGCGAGCGCCGTAAGCGTCCCGGCCTGGGGATCGAGAGCCTCGATGCCAGCGAGCCCAGTCATGTCGAGCACGATGCCCCCCGCGTTCTGTGCAACGTCGCCATAGCTTCGTCCGAGTCCTCGAGGTAACACCCCGCGGAGGGTCGGTGACGCCATGACCGCGGTTGTCTCAGCGACGTCGTGCACCGCGACAACGCGGGCGCGCGAGGGCGACGTTCTCCCCCAGCCGCTCAGCAGACGCTCGGATCCCACGTTCACCGCGAATACACGCCCCACGCATAGATCGCCGCCCATACGAGCACCGCCAGTTGGATCACCCGGTCATGGCCGACGACGTCCTCCGGCACGCCGGCTCCTCCAAGGTCCATCACATAGACGTAGCGAAGGAACGCGAGTGCGAAGGGCAGGATGGAGACCTCGCTCCACGCGATGCCATCGATCTTGTGGGGGACGTTGAACGCCCAGAGGCAGTACGCCACCAGCGCAACGCCTCCGGCGAGGAGCCAAACGGAACGCAAGAACGACTCCGTGTACTCAGCGCGCATCCCGCCGGCCGCGCCACCGCCGTTCGCAGTTAGATCGGCTGCGCGCTTGCCGGCCACGACCGCAAGCGCGCCCGACGTCGTGAGGATCAGGAACCATTCCGAGAGCGGCACGCTCACCGCTACCCCTCCGGCAACGGCGCGCAGGACGTAGCACGAAGCGACCAAGAGAAGATCGACGACGGCGATCCGTTTGAGGCCGAGGCTGTAGGCGGTGGTCACGACGACGTAGCCGGCCACGGCGATCAGGAAGGGGGCGCCCAGTTCCGCGGACAACGTGAGCCCCGCAGCCGCCAGGGCGCATGCGCCGGCGATGGCCGCCCTGGAGGAGAGCTCGCCCGACGCAACTGGCCGGTGTCGCTTGTCTGGGTGAAGCCGATCATATGGGACGTCCGTGACGTCGTTCAGGAGATACCCGGCGCTCGCCACCAGGCAGAACGCCACGAACGCCACGGCCTCACGTGGGAGCGCCCGGAGGGTGAATAGGACGCCCGCTGCGCCCGGCGCCGCAAGAACGAGCAGGTTCTTCGTCCATTGTTTGGGCCTGAGCGCGCGCAGGAAGGGGCGGGCGTCGGCCCGCCGACCGTGCGCAGCAGGCAACGGAACGTCCACGTCGCCCGTGGGAAGCGGGATATCTACGCGTTCGCGCATGGTTCGAGCGTAACCAGACGGATCTGCCTCCAACGGTCCGCGTTCGTTTTCTTGCCAAGATCGAATCTGCCGCTCGGAGCTCACATACTCAGCCTCGCAGCCGGCCTCGAAGGGTCGAGATCCCCCGACCGAACCTCGGCAGCCGGATCACGACGTGCCGCCGGACCGCGAGGTAGTGGTTCCAGAACTCCAGGCTGACGACCCGCACCACCCGATCGAAGTGCCCGGTCCCCGCGAACGGCGTTGCGTGGTCGGCGCCCGCCATCCACAACAGGTACTTGGGCGGCGCGGCGCTCGCGAACAGGTGCTGCGCGAAAGCAGGGGGGTTCGACCCATCCGCCGATCCTTGCATGACCATGATCGGCGGCCCGGGTTCGGAGAAGTAGGTCCCGAAGAAGGGGAGTGCCGCGCCGGCCATGACGATGAGCGCCCGGACCCGAGCGTCGCGGCAACAATCCCCGTCGGAGGCCACGAGCGCACTGTCGGCCCCATCGGAATGCCCCGCCAACCCCACCCGGTTCGGATCGATGAGATGAGCGAACGGGCCGCCGTGAGCCCGGGTCATCCGTAGCAGGCGCGTGATGATGAAGCTCAAGTCGCGCGGTTGGTTCGCGATGTCGTATTCGTCGAGCCCGCCGATCGCATGCGGATTCGTCAGCGGAAACGAGGGTGATGCCACAACGAACCCAGCGCGCGCCCATGCTGTGAGTAGCGGCGCGTAGGTGGAGGGGTCGGCGTCGAACCCAGGAGCGAACACGATCAATGGGAACGGGCCGGTCGCGGGCGCGGCGCCCTGCTTCGTTGTGGAACGGCGACGCCCCAGGGCCGGGTACCAGACATCGGTCATCAGCACGCGGGGCCCCGGCCGGCCCGTGGAGGTATGCGCCGCCGACACCCTGCGGGACCGGTCGACTAGGGTGAGCCGCCGCCATCCGACAGCGAACGGTGCGACAGGCGTTGGGGGTGAGGAGGCCGACGCGGAGGGGGCCGCATAGTGAGGGCTCACTTGGGTTACGGGCCGCGTAGTGACGGTTCCCGTGCAGGCGGTCGCGGCCAAGGACGCGAGCACGACGAGGACTGAAGTTGTGAGCCTCGACATGCTCACCATCGTCGCACCTGCCTTGACGCGCACCCTGCGGAGGTGTGGCGACTTCGTGAGGACGAGCCTCCCCGGCCGGCTGTGCTGCTAGCGTCGACACAGGATGGATATCTTCCTCGTCCGGGCGGAGCGATGACCTCCGATCGAACCCCCACGTGGTCATCGCGCGGGCGGCCCTCGTCATCGTCACGGCTCGCGACCACGATCTTCGCTGCGGCAAGCCTCGCGCTCGGTGCTTGCGGAGCAACCGTCGGCTCGACCCAAGCGCCGGCCGGAGCCGGGAGGTCCGCTACGCCTTCTCCCGTCGTCGCGCCCACCCCCACCCCAAGTTCCGCGCCTCCTCTTGGGTTCGCCCAGCCGGCACGGATCGCCCCGATGATCCATCCCGCCCTTCCCGGCGAAGGGGTCTTTCATCAGGTGGCGAGATGGGCGCACCGCGGGTCGCCGATCCGGATCGCCTGGTATCGCCCCGAGCCGGCCGCGCACACGATCCGAGCGACCGTCGCCTGGATCGACCCGATGCGGACCTTTCTCGCCCTCTACCCCGGGACACTGAATCCCCCCCAGACGCCCGGGCAGCCGAGGGGGCCGACGATGGTGCCGCGAGCCGCAAGGCACAAGCTGCTCGCGACCTTCAATAGCGGTTTCTATCTCGCCACCGTCCACGGGGCGCAGGCGGGTGCCGTCCACGCCGGATTCGCCGTGAACGGCCACGTCTATTCGCCGATGCGGCGCGGTCTCGCGACGCTGCTGGTCCACCGTGACGGCCATGTGGAGGTCCGGGCGTGGTCTGCCGGTCGATCTCTAGCCCCCGACGTTGTCGTCGCTCGCCAGAACCTCCCGATGCTCGTCGCCCATGGACGCCTGTCACCTCTCGCGCGCCGGGATGCGGTATGGGGTCTCAGGTATGCGAACGAGCCGTTGGTTGCTCGGACCGCGATCTGCGTGAACCGTGAAGGACAGGTCCTGTATATGGAGGCGCCAGATCAGACGGCGGCGAGCCTGGCGCACATCGCGGTTCACGTTGGATGCCTCCGCGCGATGGAGCTCGACATCAACAACACGTGGCCGGCCTTCATCGTCTACGGGCGCGCGGGGGGTGCCGAGCCGAGACTCACCTTTGCGAATCCCGAGCAGGTGCCGACGCGTTTCACCGCTCCGGGCGAGAAGGACTTCTTTGCCGTCTATCTGCGTCGACCCGGCGCCACCGTCCGACGCGAGCCCTTCTGAGCTGGCTGCGTCTCGTCGAGGCCATGCAACGGGGGCGACGCTAGGGTCTGGCGGCACCGACGATCAGCGGGCGCCAGATGGGATCGAGAGCCTCGATGTGCACCTGGCCGCCGGGGCCCGGATGGGTGGCGTGGATGATCATGCCTCCGCCTAGATACATCGCGACGTGGCTGATCGGGGAGTAGAAGAAGAGCAGGTCGCCGGGCTGGATCTGACTCATGTCGACGTGGGGCAGGACCGCGTACTGCATGGCCGCGTTGTGGGGCAGCGAGACGCCGGCGTGTGCCCACGACCACATGGTGAGGCCCGAGCAGTCGAATCCGACGTTCGGATCGGCGGAGGCGAACACGTACTGCACCCCAAGCACCGACTTGGCAGCCGCGATCGCGGCCGCCGCCCCCGTCAGATTGGGAGGGGGTGGCGTGGTTCCGCCGCCACCACCCGAGCCGCTCCCGCCGCTCGTTTGGATCCCGGTCGTGGTGGTCGAGGCGCGGTCCTGGGCTTGCTGAGCCCTCAGGGCAGCGCGTTGAGCGGCCAGGTAGGACCGATAGTGGGCGGTCGTCTGTCGGTACAGCGCTTGCGCCTGTGTGAGCAAGCTCGAGATGTGATCCCGTTCGGCATTGACGGCGTTGAGCTGCGAACGCGCGCCGGCGACGGCATCCGCATACTGCCTGGAGGCCCACGCCGCCTGCTGACGCGCCGCGTTGGCCGCGGTGGCGAGATCGGCGTCGCTCTGGGCGACCGCGCCGAGGAACTCGAGCCGATCCGACAGCTGAGACATGCTCTGCGCGCCGAGCAGGGTGTTGAGCTGCGAGCCCATATCCGTGTACGCCTGGGCCGCGCGCTGGCCGAGTTGCGCCCGCGCCACGTCGGCGGCTTCTTGAGCTCGGCGCATCTCGGACCGAGCGGTTGCGAGCTTCTGCTGGGCCTGCTGGAGCAGCACGCGGGCCCCGTCGTACCGCTCGACGAGGATCTCGAGTTGATGGTTAAGGCTGTCGAGCCTGGCCCGAGCGGAGGCCACGTCGGCCTTCGTGACGCGGGCGGCGAACGTCGTGTTCGCCGCGACCACGGTGAGGGGCATGACGATGGCGACGGCCAGTGCCGCCGCCACGAGCCTCTTGCGCGCCCTGGTCATTGCCCTCCTGGGGTCGGTGGGTTCGAACGGGTAGGTGCGAGAGGCTCATGTTCGATCCCCGAGCCCTGCTGAGGAGGCTAGCCAGCCCAAGACAAGGACGTCAAACGGTTCTAACCGGATTCAAGCTACAGAATCGGGGGGTCGGAGCCCGTCTCCTGTTAGATCGTATTGACGAGGCGGCTGACGTAACCAGACCAATCCCCCTTGACGGCGGGGAGCTGATCGATGACGTAGCCTCCCCGAGCGCATCCGCTGCACCACGAGGAGTTCCACACCGCGTACGCGGTCTTGCGTGCCGGAGCGCAGGCGAGCAGGTCATCGACGATGCTCGCGTAGTTGAAGGAGCCGGACCCTCCCAGCAACGTATCGCGGGTGGCCTCGATGCCCTGGGCGAACGAGACATAGTTCTGGACCCCCGAGGTGTTCGCCGGCACGGCCCCGGGAAGGTAGTACACGGTGGCGAGCGGGTTGTAGCGGGCGAGCGTGGATTCCGCGGTCTCCCAGGCGACGATCACCTGCATGTTGCGCCGGCACGCCGGCGCCTTCAGGGAGGACAGCATCGCCCGGCCCCACGTCCCGTAGGTGATGGGGCCCGGCGGCAAGCCCGACACGCCGGCGCCCCGGCCGGCTGCAAGTGCCTGACGCCGGGCCGCCTGCAACCGGTTCATGTAGCGCCGCCAGGTGGTCGCCTGCTCCCGCGCGGCCAGCGCCCTGGGATCGTCGAGCGCAGTCCGCAGGGCGGTTCGGGCCCGCGACAGCGGGTCAGGCGGGAGTCGGTAGCGTCCGGGGCTTCGCTCGACGAAGTAGTCGACGGGCCGAGAAGGAGACTTCGGCGCGGCCGCCAACAGATGCTCGAGATGGGTAGCGGCGTTCGCCACGAGCGATTGCCATCTGTTCAGTCGTGCGTCCCAACGCAGTGTCTGCTGCTCTGCCTCCAAGATCCGCGTGTCGATCCGTCGTACGACCGGAGAAGCCGAACCCGCGTTGGCCGCAGCCGGGAACATCATGATGAGCGTCACGACACAGGTCGTGATCGCGAGGGTTCGAGCGGTCTGAGGTGCGGGCATAGTCGCGTCGTATCCAGGGGGTGAGTAACTGCTCGGGTTTGGCCTACGCCGTATCGGAAAACCCGGCGGATTTCTTGACCACTCGGACGTCGGACCGAGCCTAGTGTGGGGGTCATGGCACCACGCTGGACCCGAGCGAACGCTCGACACGCGCTGGGGATGCTCCACTACGGGCGCGATCCCACCGCCACCGTGTACGACAGCTTGGGCACGGACTTCTTCTTAGCGCTGGCGCCGGGATGGCTGAACCTGGGCCTTTGGGAGGGCGACGGCACCGATCCCGCGGAGGCACCGATCGCGGTTCGGCGTCTGGTGGAACGCCTGGCATGCCATCTCCCAAAGAGGGGGGACGTGCTCGACGTGGGGAACGGGCTTGCCGAACAGGATCCGGTGATCGCTGCCGCCGCCGCGACTCGCAGCCTCACCGCGCTGAACGTGAGCTTGTCGCAATTGCAGGCGGGGCGGCCCTGCCTGGACGAAGCGGGCGCGCACGGGGTCAACGGCGATGCGACCCGGATGCCCTTTCCCGCCTCATCGTTCGACGGCGTGATCAGCGTGGAGGCGGCGTTCCATTTCGCGTCCCGAGATCGTTTCTTCGCTGAGGCCTTCCGCGTCCTGCGCCCTGGCGGCGTCCTCACCATGTCCGACATCCCAACGAACCGCGTTCCATGGAGACCTCGCGAGGCGTTCGCCGCGCTCACACAGCTGCGCGCCTGGGGATTGGGCGTGCACGCTGCGGCCTCGGCCGAATCGATCGCATCCTCGGCTGAGCGCGCCGGGTTCATCGACGTTCACACCGAGCGAGTGGGCGACCGCACGATCGGACCGGCGCTCCGGTTCGTGCACGGGCGACTCGACCGCGAGCGGGGTCGGCTTCCCATGACCTACGAGCTGGGGGTGTGCTTCATGGTTGCGCAGGTCGATCTGCTCTGGAGTCGAAGTGTGATCGACTACCTGCTGTTGCACGCCGAGAAGCCCGGCTCTCGGGACGCCTAGATCGCGCCGCCCGCCGCCGCCGCTCACCGGCGATGAAGGTTCACGCGGTTGTGTCTTTGCCGAACGTTGGGCTCGTCGAGGGCTGCCGCTGGTGGGCCGGGTCCTAGCCTTCTTCCTATGGGGCACGATCGGCAGCCCGGAAGGAGCGAGGAGATGTTCACGATCTGTCTGCTCGTGCTGGTCGGCACGCTCGTCGTCGTAGCCCTCTCCATCCTGATCGAAGGTCACGCACTGGCGATCATCGCTTGGGCCCTCCTGGCGGCAGGGCTCCTCGCCGTGGTGGTGTCCTGGGGGTCGCTCACGGCCCAAGCGTTCCCCTCGAGCCGGCTCGCGTCGAACCATCGCTCCGTCGATCCTGAGTCGAGCCTCATCGGTCGGTCCTCGCGTGAGGACGACCTGGCCCGGCCGGCCCAGCGGTGTGTCGCGATCTCTCCCTCAGGCACCCGGTCCGGTCTCGTCGTCGTTCCCCGTCGTCCCTCGGCGTGAGACGGACGATGCGCCCCGATCAGGCGAGGCTTCGAAAGCGCATCACCCCCCGAGCGACCGGATGAAACGCGGTGGTCATTCGCCGGCCAGGTCCCGCCGCCCGAAGGCGGTGATGCCCGCCGCCGCAGCGAGGAGGCCGAGGCCGACGAGCCAGGCGGCAGCCTTCCAGTTGGGATCGGCGGCGGGCGCCGGTGTGATGTGCAACAACGGAGACGTATCTCGCAACCAGTGGTTGGAGTTGACGATCGACGCGATGGTCTCGACGACGAACGACCAGACGACGAGCCCGTACGCGACGCCGACCGCCCCCCGGGGCCACAGGCCGTAGACGAGACCGCCGATCCCCAGCACGAAGACGGCCGGTGGCGCGACGTTCAACCCGGCCTCGATGAGGGCTCCGAGGCTCAGGCCGGTGTGTTGATTCGCCGCTCCGACCCATGCTGCGAGGCCTGCGAGCGCGCTCGCGACAACGACGAGCCCGGCGCCCAGGCCCAGCCTGAACCCCAGCCATCGCCACCGCGCGACCGGCCGGACGAGCAGGTTGTCCAGATGCCCGGCCGACTCCTCGTTGCGGATCGCCGCGATCTGACCCGCCACCGCGATCGCGACGAGGCCGGCCGCGATCACGAACACGAATCCCAGATACGAGGCGGCCCCGACACCGGTACCTCCGAGGCGGTTGATCGCGTGCTGCAGGCTGGTCGGGGCCTGCTGGATGTTCCTTCCCACCTGTGCCACCAACCGGCCGAACACGAGGCCGGTTGCAGCGAGCACCCCGACCCAGGCCGCGATCACAGGCCGGGTGAGACGCACCGAGAGCCCGGACTGGCCACCCAGCAACAGCGTCCGAGGCCTCGGCGCGTCACGGCTCGGAACGACACTGGCCCCCAGGTCCCTCCGGCCCGCCAGCACGACCGAGATGGCGATCAGTGCCACCACCAATCCGACGACGAGGACGAACGCGAACGGCCGCGAACCGGTGAGGGGGCGGAGCTCCTCGATCCAGCCGAGCGGGCTCGCCCACCTGAGCCAGGTGAGTCCTGAGTCGGAATCGGCCACCATCCTGACCAAGTAGGAGGTCGACAAGACGCCGGCGCCGATCAGGTTCGCGTCGTGACGGCTGGAGGCGACCTGGCTCAGGAACATCCCGATCGCCATGAACATCGCGGCGACGGCCACGACGGAGGTCGCGAAGAACAGCGACGCTCCGAGTCCGATGCCGACGTTCGC
Source organism: uncultured Actinomycetes bacterium (assembly GCA_963850315.1). Taxonomy (GTDB): domain Bacteria; phylum Actinomycetota; class UBA4738; order UBA4738; family HRBIN12; genus JAOUEA01. The sequence continues at coordinate 258,762 of CAWKKN010000003.1, read as the reverse complement.
GCTCGCGCCCGTGCTTGCGGCAAGCACCGCCGTCGGCACCCAGAGCGCGACGATCCCCACACCGAGCCCGATCGCCGCCTGCAGGGCCGCGCCGCCGCGGGTGGTCTGCCCCGACAGCAGCAGCTCCCACCGGCCGGCGTCCTCCTCGCCGCGCAGCTGGCGCGTTGCGATCAACAGCCCCCAGATCGCCGCGAGGATGACCAGGAAGTACATCGTCTTGTAGGCCGTGTAGCCGGCCACCGTGTCGATCCGGTAGATCGGTCCGAACACCGCCTTGAAGCCGGCGTTCCCCCGTACCGCGAGGGCGAGCTTGGCCCGAGTGGCCGCGGTCGGAAACGTGGATCGGTATGCGGCCTCGGTGGCCGCGATCGTCGCCCCGAAGATCGATCCCCATACGAGCCCCTGAAGGCCCGCGCGTCGGGCGGTGCCGAGGGCCACCTGCCTGGACGCCCGGCGCTGACCGTAGATCTCCCTACGCCCCATCACCGGCCTCCTCGGGTGCCACCTGGGTGCCGTAATGGGTCAGGAACAGCTCCTCGAGGGATGGCTCTCGGCTCGTGAGGCGGCGCACGCCGGCCGCTGCCAAGACGGCGAGCAACGGCTCGACCGAACCCGTGACCTGGCAGCGGAGCCGACTCCCTTCGACGTCGACGCCGCTGACCCCGGAGACGGTCGACAGGTCGGGCACGGTGCCGTCGAGCTCGGCGTCGATCGAGAGCGCCGAGAGGTGGCGCATCTCGGCGAGCGTCCCAACCTCCACCAGGTGGCCCTCGCGCAGGATCGCGACACGGTCGCAGAGCGCCTCCACCTCGGCCAGGATGTGGGAGGACAGGAAGACCGTCTGGCCGCGCTCCCGTGCCTCCTCCGCGCACGCGCGGAACCGCTGCTCCATGAGCGGATCCAGCCCGCTCGTCGGCTCGTCGAGCAACAGCAGGTCGGCTCGGCTCATCAGCCCCGCGATCAGGATCAGCTTCTGACGGTTTCCCTTGGAGTGGGCTCGGACCTTCTTGGAGGGATCGAACTCGAATCGCTCGATCAGCAGGTCCCGGTAAGCGGTATCCACGTTCCCCTGGATCCGCCCGAGCAGATGGAGCGTCTCGGTCCCCGTCAGCGAGGGCCACAGGCTGACCTCGCCGGGAACGTAGGCGATCCGGCGGTGCGCCTGGACCGGATCCGCTTGGCAATCCACGCCGAAGACCTCCGCCCGGCCCGAGGTCGCCCCGATGAGCCCGAGCAACAGGCGGATCGTCGTGGTCTTGCCGGCACCGTTCGGACCGAGGTACCCGATCACCTCGCCGCTTTGGACCTCGAGGTTGAGGGAGACCAGGGCTCGGGTCCGGCCGAACGTCTTCGAAAGGTCCTCGGTTCGTATCGCGGTCGCCATGGAGTCCTCCGCGGCTCGTTGACTTGCTTATCATCCGCGAGTTCTACAGATCCCTCCAGGTCGAGAGGCGTGCCATGTACGACCGATGGGACCCGCTCCGCAAGGACAGACGCTCCTGGACCGGCGCCCGCTGATGCGTCCGTAGGGAGCACGGACCCTTCACGTGGGAGCGTGGCGCACCGAGTCGCCCGTGCCCTCGGGCGAACGACCCGCAGCGAAGGGGACCTTTCAAGGCAACGTGCTGTCTCCGGCAGCACGTGCCAGAGTGCCTGCCACGGGACCGGCCAACCGAACTCGGGCGGCGAGAGGACGAGAACGTGGACAGCCAGGGCGCGGCCGGCAAACGGATCCTCATCACGGGAGCCACCGACGGCATCGGCCTTGCCGCGTCTGAAGCCCTATCCGGGCTCGGCGCGAAGCTGGCCATCGTGGCCCGCAGCGCATCGAAGGCTGATCGGGCGGTGGACAGGATCACGGCTGCAGGTGGTCCGGACGCCGAGGTCGACGTGTTGATGGCCGACCTTTCGTCCCAAGCATCCGTTCGCAGCCTTGCAGCTGGGGTGCTGGAGCGCTATCCGAGGCTCGACGCGCTCGTCAATAACGCGGGCGCCGTGTACTCGAGGCGTCAACTCAGCCCGGACGGTATCGAGCTCACGTGGGCGCTCAACCACCTCGCCCCCTTCCTCCTCACCACGCTGCTGCTGCCGCGGCTGGAAGCCAGTGGACCGGCGCGCATCGTCACGACTTCGTCCGACGCTCACAAGGGCGCGCACGTACCGTTCGACGACCTCAACGCGGAACGCGCTTACCACGGCTTCCGTCGATACGGCCAGACGAAGCTCGCGAACATCCTGTTCACGACCGAGCTGGCGCGACGTGTAGTTGATGCGGACGTGACCGCCAACTGCTTCCACCCGGGCCTCGTCGCCACCGGATTCAACCGCAACAACGGGGCACCGATGCGCTTGGGCATGAACGTCGTGCGCCCCTTCGCCCGCAGCCCTGCTGAGGGCGCCGACACGCTCGTGTGGCTGGTCGATTCCACCGATGTCGAGGGGATGAGCGGCCTCTACTTCCAGGACAGGAGTCCCGCCGTCCCCAGCCCGGCCGCGCAGGACGCGGAGACGGCGCGCCGACTCTGGGACACGAGCGAAGCCCAGACCCGGCTCGGGTAGCTCCACGAGGGGACATACGTCCGTTCAGTGATCGGTCTTGGTTCTTGCGACGTCAGGTGCAAGCATGCAGGGCCTCATGAACCGCGAAGGAGGAGCGATGGGAAACGATCCCAAGCTGTTCGACGGGAGCTCCGAGCTGCTTTTCGGCCCCTGGTATCGACGATCACCGTACTTCGGCGCGACCCAGCGCGCGGGCTGTAGATCGTATGACGTCTACAACCACACGCTGCTGCCCGGCTACTACGACGATCCCAACGTCGAGTACGAAGCGTTGCTCAAGGGCGTCGTCGTCTGGGACGTGGGCGCCGAATGGACGATCGAGGTGAGCGGCCCCGACGCCGACGATCTCATCGACATGCTGACGTGTCGCGATCTGACCACGTGTGCGATCAAGCAGGGCAAGTACATGCTCGTCACCGCGCGCGACGGCGGGATCGTGAACGACCCCGTGCTGCTCCACGTCGCCGAGGACCGTTGGTGGATGCAGCTCGCGGACGCGGATGCGGGGCTGTATGCGTTGGGGGTGGCCACGGGGCTCGACATGGATGTCCAGGTCTTCCACCCCGATGTCTACCCGATGCAGGTCCAAGGCCCGGCGTCGGCGAGGACCCTCGAGAAGCTGGTCGGCCGCGGTATCTACGACATCAAGTACTACTGGGTCGAGTGGTTCGACATCCGTGGGATCCCCGTCCTCATCAGCCGCACGGGCTTCACGGCCGCGCCCGGGTTCGAGGTCAACTGCCTGGACTTCTCCCTTGGTGAGGACCTGTGGGATGCCGTGCTCGAGGCTGGGGAGGAGTTCGGTATCCGAGTCGCGGCCCCAAGCATGGCCAAGCGGATCGAGGCGGGGATGATGAACTACGGCTCGGACATGACGATCGCGAACAACCCGTTCGAGATCATGGGGCTGGAGCGGCTGGTCGAGGACCAGCCGCAGCACTACATCGGCAAGGAGGCGTTGGAGCGGATCCGCGCCGAAGGCGTCTCGCGCAAGCTCGTCGGGATCGAGTTCCCGGGCACCGAGGCGCTCGAGATGGATCCCACCGACTTCTGGCCGGTGCACCACGACGGCAAGGAGGTGGGGAGGGTCACCGACGCGGTGTGGTCTCCGCGCCTGGAGAAGAACATCGGCTACGTCTGGGTCCCGATCGGGCTGGCTCAGCCGGGCACCTCGCTCGACGTCGAATCCGAGCACGGCCTCCTCGTCGGCACGACCGCGGTCATCCCCTTCATCGATCCGTCGAAAACCGAGCCCGCGGCGTCCTTGAGGGAGTAGGCGCGCCCGGGGGAGGTCCTCGGGAAGGGGGATGGCGATGGGGCTGGCTCTCGCGATCGTCATGGCCTTCGCATTCGCCCTGACGAACGGGTTCCACGACGCAGCGAACGCCATCGCCACCCTGGTCACCACCCGCGTCGCCCGGCCTCTGCCCGCCATCACGCTCGCCGCCGCTTGCAACCTGCTGGGCCCCTTGTTGCTGGGAGCGGCCGTCGCGAACACGATCGCCGGCATCGTTCAGGTGCCGTCGAGCCAAGAGGTGGCGGTCGTGGGTGCGGGACTCACAGCCGCGGTCGCCTGGAACGTCTTCACCTGGTTACGGGGCCTGCCCTCCAGCTCATCACACGCGCTGGTCGGCGGACTGGTGGGTGCCACTCTCGTGGCCGCCGGCCCCCAGGCCGTGAACTGGGGTGGGATCGAGGGCGGCAGGCCCGTCGGCGTGTTCGGGGTCCTGATCGCGCTGACCGTCTCTCCTGTGATCGGGTTCGCTGCGGCGTGGGCAACGACCCGTCTAGCCCGCCACGGCCTGCGGCGTGCCTCCGTCCGCGTGGACGGGACGGCTCGCAACGGGCAGTGGTTCACGTCGGGATGGCTCGCGTTCAGCCACGGCGCCAACGACGCCTCGAAATCCGTGGGCATCATGGCCGCGTTGCTGCTCGCCACCGGGAAGATCTCGACCTTGCAGGCTCCGGTGTGGACGAAGCTCCTGTGCGCGTCGGGCCTGACGCTGGGCACCGCGATGGGGGGCTGGACCATCGTGCGAACGATCGGCAGCCGCATCGTCCGTGTGCGCCCGTTGGACGGGCTGGTGAGTCAGGGAAGCTCGGCCGCGGTGATCCTGGCGTCTTCATTCTTGGGAGCTCCCGTGAGTACGACGCAAGTCGTGTCGTCCTCGATCGTGGGGATCGGCATCGGACGGCGGCGTGCACGCCATGTTCACTGGCGCCTCGTGGGAAGCATCTCGCTGGCGTGGGTTACCACGCTTCCCGCCGCCGGGATCCTCGCGGCGCTCCTCTATCCTTTGTGGAGGTGGCTGGCTTGAAGCTCCCCTGGTTCCTCCCCGAGACCCCCGACGTACTGGGCATGCTCCGCACACAGGCGGGGGTGACGATCCGCGGGCTGGAGGCGCTCGCAGCCTGGGCTGCCTCGAGCGGCGATCCCGAGGAGGCGGAACGCGTGCGTGACCTGGAGCATGCGGCGGACGACTGCAAGCGCGACCTCCTCCACGCGCTCAGCGAGGCGTTCACCACACCCCTTGACGCGGAAGATCTCTACACGATGTCCGAGCGATTGGACGCCGTGATGAACGGCGCGAAGGACGCCGTGCGCGAGTCCGAGGTGATGGAACTGGCGCCCGATGAGTACGTTGCGGCGATGGCCGGGTTCCTCGTCGAGGGGGTGCAGCAGCTGGACGAGGCGTTCTCGAAGCTGAAGACCAAGGGCGCGGAAGAGGTGGGCCCGGCTACGTCGGCCGCCGACGCAGCGATCAAAGCGCAGCGGCACCTGGAGCGCGTGTACCGTAAGGCGGCCTCCGCCCTGATCGACGTCGACGACCTGCGTGAGGTGATGGGGCGCCGCGAGATGTATCGGCGCGTCTCCCGCTTGTCCGACATGATCGTCGAAGTCGCCGAGCGCGTCTGGTATGCCACGCTGAAGGAAGGCTGACCGAAGCTCCTCATCGTCCTTGGGTCATCGGCGAATCGTGGACGGGTCTCCGCGTTGCTTCGACTGCGTCGGCCGGAGACCAGAGCTCGACCGCGGCGTAGGCGTAGGCCATCATCGCCACCGCCTGCAGCACGTGCCAGAGTGCGTGCCATTGGAACAGGCTGTCGGGGTGACACAGCGGACTCGTTCTCGAGCCGAGAAGGAACGAGACGCAACCGATCGCCATCGCACCGAGGGCGAGCGACCACGCCGCGAGGTGCAGCGTGAGCCCGTCGGAGCGGCGTGGTCGCAGACCGGCACGCCAAGCGAAGACCTCGCCAACGACCGCCGCCCCGGCGAGAAGGCCGGAGATGGAGTCGCCCGTCCCCGGCATCGCCCACCGCGCCGCGCCCATGATCGCGAGGGAGTACCGTGACGGCACCGAGTGTTGCCCGGCGGGGCCAGCCACGCACCGTCCCCAACGCATGGATCGCCACGAAGGCCAGGACCGCGTAGATGCCCATGTCGTGAGCCCAGTGACCCCAACCGACATGGAGGCCGTGGTACGCGAAGCTCCCGATACGCGTTGGCGCTCACGGCCAAGCCGAACACCACGAGCTCCGGCGTCCGGCCGTGATCCCCGCGGAGGGCTCGGAGGAGGATCCATCCTCCCGGCGAAGGCGAAGGCCAAGCTCGACCAGGCGTTGACCGGCTGCGCGATCAGTGCGAAGCGGTGGATCCGTTCGCAGTCGGGCCAGCCCATACACCCAGTATGCGTTGGCCTTCGAAAGGCCCCTCGGCTCGAGGTCCGCGATCCGGCGGCCTTGACCGCAAGGCGGAGCGGGTCTACACGGGGTCGATGGCCTCGCTCGACGCGCTTGCGGCGAATACCCCGGCGGACGAGACCGCTACGTCGACTTCCTGCGCGCGGTCAAGCATCCTGGCGGTCGTGATCGGCCACTGGACGATCGGGATGTTGGCCTGGGACCACGGCCTGATCCGGAGCAGCAGCGCCATCGGCGTCACACCCTGGATGTGGCTCGCCACCTGGTTCCTCCAGGTCATGCCGATCTTCTTCTTCGTCGGCGGGTTCTCCAACCTCGTCGCCTACGACTCCTACCGCGCAAAGGGTCGCTCTACCGGCGCGTTCGTCAAGAGCCGCGTCGAGCGGTTGCTCCGACCGTCTCTCGTCTTCGTCGGGCGTCTGGGCGATCGTGCTCGTCGTCCTGCACCTCGGCGACATCGGCGCCCCGGCGGGCCCGAGGATCTGGGGCGAAACCCGACATGCTTGCGGGGCGTCCTGCCTCCCGGCCAGACGATCCCTTTCGGTCCACTCTGGTTCCTGGCCGTATACCTCGTCGTCGTCGCCATCTCGCCGGTCACCATCGCGCTGCACAGCCGGTTCGGGCTATGGGTGCCCGCGGTCGATGGCGTTCGGCGCCCTTGCCGACCGACGCGATCGGGTTCATGGGTGGTCATCCGGGGGTGCGGTGGGCCAACGTCCTCTTCGTCCTGCTCTTCCCGCATCAGTTGGGACATTTCTACGGCGACGGCAGCATGCTCCGATGGCCTCGGAAGTGCGTTCTGGGCGATGGTCCTCGTCGGGTTGGGGGCCTCGTGCTGCTCACCAACCCGCCGATGTGGAAGCTCTTCGGCGACGTACGGCTCACGTGGTTCCCCGGGATCGGGACGTATCCGAAGAGCCTGCTTGGGACCGACGTCGAGGCCATCTCGAACGCCTATCCGCCGACCCTGTGCTTCCTCCTGGACGGCGTCTTCACGATCGGCGCCGCCATGCTGCTACGAGGACACCGGCTCCCGGTGGCTGCAGCTCCGCCGTCCGTGGCGGTTCACGATCGCGGTCAACAGCGTGATCATGACGCTCTTCCTCTGGCACATGACCGCCTATCTCCTGGCGATCCTGGTCATCTGGCCCCTCGGGTTCGGGCATCAGGTGGACAGCACGGTCGGTGGTGGCTGGAACGGCCCATTTGGCTCGTGGTGCCCGGTGCGATCCTGCTGGGCCTCGTCGCGCTCTTCGGTCGCTTCGAGCACCCGCGCCAGCGCGTGCCCGCCCATTCGGGGGTTCCCTAGCCAACATCGTCCTCGCTCCAAGGTTGCCCCGTCACGGTCCCGAGACTTGGGGGGCCCTTGGCCGATGGCGCCCACTGCAACGCCTGGGACGATTCCAACTGCAAGGAGTCGCGCGCCCAGGGCCTGCGGTATACCCGGCCCTGCAGGAGGAGGGAGGCTCCAGCGGGAAGGGCGCTGCCACCTCTTGCCTGCAGTGCCGATGGTCCTCAACTGAAAGGGGACTCGTCATGAAGAAGATCATCACTGCACTGGTGTCGGCGAGCCTGCTGGTCGCGTTCGTCGTGACAGCTGGAGCGGCACCCGGCACCAAAGGTGTCAGTCCCAGCCAGGCGAGGCTCGGGCTCGTGGCTGTGGGTAAGGCCGAGATCGGATGGGCCAAGGGGCCGGACTCTCCGTTGGACCCGAACCGCTGGGCGCTCAACATGGCCCTGAACGGTCCCACCTACTCGGGCTACACCAACGCTTACAGCCCCAAGTGGCTCACGAAGGATGACGCCGGCGTGACCTCCATCCCGATCAAGCGCATCCGCAACCTGTCGTTCGACTTCTTGAACGCGTCGGGCGGGGGATACGTGGGAGGCGGCGCACCCCGCGTCAGCGTGGTGTTCACCGACGGCACGGTCGCGTATCTGTCCGCGATCTACTGCGACAACGTGATCCCGGGTGGTGACGGGACCTGGAGCCGTGCCGACTTCACCGGTCAGACCGCGGTCGGCTGCAACTTCTACGACTCCGTCGGCGGTCTCTGGAAGTCCGACGGCACGCACTCCGCGTGGGCGAACTTCGTCGCCGCGCACCCGACCCTGCGGGTCGACTACGGCGTCGTCGTGCAGGATGAGAGCGACAGCGGCCTGATGAGGGCACGGATCGATCGGATCGCGATGCAGAACCACATGCAGACCGGGCCGACCTGGGTCCGCTACTGCCCCACCGAGGCGAGCTGCTGATCCAGGTGTGTCGAACGAACGGCCCGGGTTCGCTCGGGCCGTTTCGCTTGCGGTCAGATCCCGGCCTCGATCGAATGGGATATGCCGGTGCGTCCGGCGACGGCGTCGGCGACGGCGTAGGGGAGGGCGGGGGTCATCGGGTCGGGCAGGTCGTTCGGATCGAACCAGCCGATGTCGTCGAGCTCGTCGTCGCTGAGGCGGGGCGCCGCGTCGTCCACGATCCGAGCCCGGAACACGAAACGGATCCCGGGCTTCGCGCGGCGCACGTAGTACGCGCCGATCAGCGCGCCCAGCTCGACACGGACTCCCACTTCCTCGAACACCTCTCGCAGCGCCGCGTCGGCAGGGCTCTCGCCGGTCTCGAACATGCCGCCCGGCAGCGTCCACCGGTGGTGGCCGTAGTTCTGGTGGACCAACAGCACGCGGCCGTCGGCGTCGAACAGCACGACTCCGGCGCCCAGCGAAGGGTATGGGTTGAGGTTCGTGGCTGCCTCCGGACGCCTCGGATCCGCAAGCCTACCGTCCAGATGGCCATCGCTCTCACTTTGCGTGCGCGAGCCGGCCATGGAGTGACCGGAGTCACATCCGCCGCCTGTCGAACGACACGCCGCATCCGGTGACGGCAGGCACGCACGCCCTCCGCCCTTCGTGGCACGATGTGGCCACGGTTAGCGGGGAGCCACGAGGGATCCCCGGCCACCCGGAGGAGGTGCCGAAGATGGCGGAGAAGAAGATCAGCCCGCAGCCCCCCACGAACGAGCGGTCGGCGAAGAAGAAGGCCGTCGGAGACGAGAAGAGCACCGCGAACCGCTTCAAGCTGAGGAAGGCCCGCAAAGCACGTAAGGCTCGCAAGGCCTGAGCAGATCCTCGCGTCGACCAAGGGCCCGACCCCGGTCGGGGCCCTTGCGTCGTTCGCGGTCGGCGCACGATGAAGACGCCGGAGTAGCTACCCGAGTAGGTCTCGGCGCCCGAGCGACCGTGGCATCATCGGTCCATGGCGCGTGATCGGGAGCGCACTCCGAGGAGCTCCGGCCGCACGAGCGCGGGCATCCTCCTGTGGCGGCGTCGAGAGCAACGGATCGAGGTCCTGCTGGGGCACCCCGGAGGGCCGTACTTCGCGAGCAGGGACGCCGAGCACTGGACCGTGCTCAAAGGCGAGGCGGAGCCCGGCGACGACCTGCTGAGCGTGGCTCGTCGGGAGTTCACTGAGGAGACGGGACACGAGCTCCCGGATCATCCGCTGATCGAGTTGGGGGAGATCCGCCAGAAGGGCGGGAAGACCGTGGTCGCCTGGGGCACGCGGGGCGACCTCGATCCGGCGGCCGCGACGAGCAACTCCTTCCAGCTGGAATGGCCGCCCCGGTCGGGACGGATCCAGGAGTTTCCAGAGATCGACCGGGTCGCTTGGTTCGACCTGCAGGCGGCCGGCGTGAAGATCAAGACCGCACAGCGTCCGTTCCTCGACCGGCTCGAAGCAGCGTTGGGCGGAACCTCCACGATCTGAAGGCGCTCACCGATCTGCGGGAACCGGCACGCCGGTTCAGCTCGCGATGCTTTGAACCGATACCGCAAGGTATGTCGATCCGACAGCAGCCCCGCGGAACGGAGCCTTCGAGCGCCGACCTTCAGGAGCGCCTCGAGGTGGCCGAGCGTGCCCGGTTCGAGGCCGAGGCCAAGTACGAGGCGCTGATGAGTCAGATGCCCGCTGCGATCTACGTCTACTCGCCCGAACTGGACGGGCCCACGTTCCACATGAGCCCCTATGTCGAGGAGCTTCTGGGTGTTCCGCCGGAGGAATTCATCGAGCGGGACGACATCTGGGACCAGCTGATCCATCCCGAGGACCGCGAGCGTGCCCGCATCGAATACGAATGGTTCTTGCAGACGGGCCAACCGGAGTACGGCGAGTATCGGTACGTGCGGCCGGATGGCCGCGTGGTGTGGGTGCGGGATCACGCGGCGATGATCCGCGACGAGGAGGGCACCCCCCTGTTCATCCAGGGGGTGATGACCGACATCACCCAGACGAAGGAAGCCCATCTGCGGATGCAGCATCTGGCATATCATGATCCGCTCACGGGCCTGCCGAACCGTGCGATGTACGAGCAGCACCTCGACCTGGCGCTCGCCCGAGCGCGACGCGACGACCTGGCCGTGGCCGTGATCTTCCTCGACCTCGATGCCTTCAAACCGGTCAACGACACCCACGGGCACGCGACCGGCGACGAGGTCCTGCGGCAGATGGCGGCGAGGCTGAGCTCCGCGGTCCGCGAGACGGATCTGGTGGCGCGCCAGGGTGGTGACGAGTTCCTCATCCTGGTGGCCGACCTGCCCCTCGGCGTTCGGGGCGAGGAGGCGACGGCCGCGGTGAGGAAGGTGGTCGAACGGATCGAACGGGCGCTGGCGGACCCGTTCCTGCTGCGCGTCGGCACGCTCACGATGCGCGCCAGTGTTGGCGATGCGATCTATCCGTTGAATGCCACCGAGCCGTACCAGCTGCTGCGCCACGCGGACGAGGCGATGTACGAGCACAAGCGGAATCGCCCCGTGCGCGACACCCCTCTGCGCCGGCTCGCCTGAGCCGGGCGCTATCCCTGGGTCAGCGTGATCGGCAGCGGTGTGGCGTGGATGCAGTTGTCGTAGCCGAATCCCGTGTCGGGGCTCCCGTTCACCAGCCCGGACAGCTGTGAGCACCCGATGCTCCCGGTCGTGTCCTGTGCCGCGAAGGCGTCCTCGAGGGCCCGGATCGTGGAGCCGTGGTCGTAGAAGGTCGATGTCGCGCAGGCGGCGCCGTCGGTGCACGACAACGTGGAGGCCGTCCCGTTCGCGTCCTCGCCCGGCACGATGATCATCGGGAGCTGCGTATCTCCGCCGCTTCCCTCGTCGGTCGTGATGATGACGACCCCGTTGGGGCCGACGTCCATCGCGATATCCCGCAGGTTCTCCTGGAGCCAGCAGTCCACGGTCCCGCGCTTGGCCGTCGCCTCCGAGCCCGCACCGGGCGGGTTCCCTGCGAGGCTCCCGCAGGCGGGCGACCCACCGGCGTCGGCAAGGGCGTGAAAGCCGTTGTTGTCGCAGGCCCCGATCCCGTTGTGTCCGTCGTGGCATAGGTCCGGGACGATCGCGGAGAATGTCGGCCACCCGTCGGCCATCCCCGCGAACGCGCCGCGGTTCTGGTCCAGGCTGGTGCTCGAGGCGCCGGTGTCTCCCACGGGCAGCGGGAAGTCGCGCACGTGCCCCGTTCCGTCGGTGCTGCAGTCGGCCGCTACGTCGGCATAGAAGGTGGCGGGGGCGTGGCGGCGTGCATATTGCTGGTGACCGACGTCGGTGTGCTCGTTGGGGGAATCGGAGAACCCCGATAGACAGCCGCCGTTGGCCTGCATCTGGTCGTTGGCGACGAAGCCCTCGTAGTAGTCGGTCCAGCTGAGCCCCGCGGCGTCGAGCTGACGGTAGATGTCGGTGCCGCAGTAGTCGGGCGCGCCGGCCGCGAGGGCGGGCTCACCGCGGTTGAACGCACCGTCCTTGGCCGCGCCGTGACAGTTGTCGCCCGATGTCAGGAACGCGTACTGCTGCGCCGAGCTGGCGAAACATCCGGCCGTGCCGTCCCCGCACTGCCGCGGGGTTCCGTACCCGCCCGACCCGCTCACCCCCGCGTAGTAGCCGGTGTGGTCCGCGCCCCCCCCGCTGAGGACCGTGGCGTTGAAGGGCGCCGTGTCCGTAGCGAGGTTCGCGCAGATGAACGGATCCACCGCGTCGGAACCGCAGCTCAGGTACTGGTGGTAGGAGGCGTTCTCCAGGATCACCAGGGCAACCTTCCGTGGCTGGGCACCGGCGTCCGCCGAGGCCGCCGGTATCGTTGCAGCGCCGGCGCCCACCAGCACCGTCGTCAGCATCGCGAGGCCCATCGCCCCGCCCACGATCTTTCGATGTTCCCTGATGGCTGCCCCCGATCGTGCGATCACGACGTCTCGCTACCTGTGGCGTCTCCTCGCGGGGTGCGCGGACCTCGAGGCCGGCTTCGAACGTGCACGCTCCAAGGTACCGGGAATCTCCGTGGCAGCGCCCGGGAGGGCCGCCTCCACCAACCCTCCCATGATGCCCAAGCACGCCCCGACGACCATCGCCAGGTAGCCCAGGCCGTGGCCCCCCGCGCTGGCCTGGTTCAGCAGCAGCCCCATCGCGACGATACCCCACGCCACGCTCGCCCCCGCGAACGCGGTGGATCCGGGCGACCGTCGTCCGTTCCCGGCCAGCCCGACGATCGCGAGCAGCAGGACGATCGCGGGGCCGGCATACACGAAGAGGCAGGCGCCGGCCTTCGCCACGACCCCGCTGGGCCCGAAGCGGATCGCCGAATCGTAGAACGACATGTGCGCGCCCCCGGGATCCACGGCGTAGGAAGGCAGGAGGGTGCCGAGCGCGAACACGACCGACGCGAGGCACCCGATGCTGTAGGCGAGGAACGCGATCCGGCTCCGGGATCCCGTCGCGCTCCGGTCCACGCTCTGGGCGGCCCGCTCACCGGGGGCGGCCACCACGCTCACGGTTCCCCTGGCTCCCATGCCAGAGAAGCTACGCCGCGGTTCGTTACGGGACTCCCTCGTCCCGGCAAAGTCTCGGGAAAGAGTTGCCAGGGCTGCCCGGGTCGATGGACGTGGTTTGCGGCTTGCAAGCGCCAACCGAGAAGATGCCACCGTGGAGACCCCCGACACCCGATGCGTGAGGACCGTGGACGCCTGCGAGCACGAGTTGAAGGGCGCCCCCGATCGCTGGTGCCCGTTCCGGGTCGTGCGCTCGTGAACGTCCCCAAGACTCACTACGCGGTGACCGAGGACGGGGTTCACATCGCCTACCAGGTCATGGGCGAGGGCCCGGTCGACACCGTCTTCGTGCACGCGTTCCTGTCTCACGTGGAGCTGTTCTGGGAGCTGCCGGCGTTCGGGCGGATGATGCAGGAGCTGAGCTCCTTCGGCCGCGTGATCGTCTTCGACAAGCGCGGCGTCGGCCTTTCCGACCGCCTCTTGCAGATACCGACCTTGGAGGCGAGGATGGATGATCTTCGCGCCGTGATGGACGCGGTCGGTTCCTCTCGCGCCGTGCTGTTCGGTGACGGAGATGGCGGCGCGCTCTGTGCCCTGTTCGCGGCGACGTATCCGGAGCGGACGCTCGGGCTGGTGCTGTGGGGCGGAGGGAGCCGCATGGCCCTCTCGCCCGACTACCCGTGGGGCATGAGTCCGGAGAGGTTCGAGGAGCGCCTCGCTCGCCGCATCGAGCTCTGGGGCGAGGAGGCCACGGGAGCCGAGGCCACGCGGATGACGTTCCTCGTCACCGGCGAGGCCTTGGCCCGGGACCCGCGATTCGTAGGATGGCTCACCAAGCTCCAGCGATACGGCGCAGCTCCGGGCGACCTCGAGGTGTTCAGCCGCGTGTGGTTCGAGACCGACGCGAGGAGCGCCCTGCCCGCGATCCAGGTGCCTGCTGTCGTCCTGCATCGTGAGGGGTGGCCGGCTCGGCTGATCGAGGAGGCGTCGTGGACCGCAGGTCAGATCCCCGGAGCACAGCTGGTCCCGTTGCCGGGTGAGGAGGACGACCCCTACCTGGGAGACGTCGGCGAGGTTGCGCGCGCCGTGGAGCGGCTCGCGGTGTCAGCGCGGGAGGAGGAAGCGGCGTTCGATCGCGTCCTCGCGACCGTCCTGTTCACCGACATCGTCGGCTCGACCGAGCGGGCGGCCGCGATCGGTGACCGGGCATGGAAGAGCCTGATCGAACAGCACCATGCGAAGGTCCGCTCGTTGATCGCGCGGTACCGCGGTCACGAGGTCGATACGGCGGGGGATGGATTCTTCGCCACGTTCGACGGGCCGGCACGGGCGATCGCCTGCGCCTGCGGGATCGTCGAAGGGGTGCGATCGCTCGGGATCGAGGTGCGCGCCGGTCTGCACACTGGCGAGGTCGAGACGATCGCGGGGAAGGTCGGTGGCCTCGCCGTCGTCATCGGCGCGCGCGTGGGGGCGTTGGCGGGCCCGTCCGAGGTGCTCGCCTCCCAGACCGTGAAGGATCTCACCGCAGGATCGGGACTCACGTTCGAGGACCGTGGAGTGCACGAGCTGAAGGGCGTCCCCGACCGCTGGCACCTCTACGCGGTGGCGGGAGACTGAACGGTGAGGCTGCCAGATCTTTCGACGAGGGGGATCGGGCAATCCGTGCAGACCACGAGCGTGACGGCGGCACCACTCGCGGGATCGAAACGCACCCAGACGCCCTGCCCGGCCTGATCGATGGCGAGCACGAACCACCTCCCCGCTGAGAGTCCCCGGACCCTGAACACCCCATCGCCGTCCGTCCTCGTGGTAGCCACCGGCTCTGGGGGGTTCTGCTGGATCGGTCCCCCGCTGGAGACCGCTCGGCGATAGACGCCGACGGGAGCGTTCGGCAGCGGGGTCTGGCGGCCTCCCTGGCTCAGATGGCCGAGCACCACGCCGGAGAGCACGCCGGGGGCTGGGCTCGGTGGGGAAGCTGCGGAGGAGCACGACGCGAGGGTCATGCCCACCACGAGAAGGAGCGCCATGTTCCGCATGACCATCCGACGACGGGTGCCTGCTCCCGGGTTCCGGCGGGGGCCGGCGGACCGAGTGAAGGATCATCGCAGGCGAGCTACGGCATCATCAGGACGGTTCGCGTTTCGGTGTAGAACTCTCGGGCAGCGAGCCCCTGCTCGCGGGGGCCCAGGCTCGAACCCTTCGAGCCGCCGAAGGGCGCGTGATAGTCCACGCCTGAGGTGGGAGCGTTGACCCTGATCATCCCGGCCTCGATCCGGTTCGTGATCCGCAGCGCTCGCTCCAGGTCTGAGGTGAAGAGCGCTGCGACGAGCCCGAAGCGCACGTCGTTCGCGATCGCGACCGCATCCTCTGGCGTCGTTGCGCGGATGACGGCCGCGACCGGAGCGAACACCTCCTCCTTCGCGAGCGGACCCGCCGGCTCATCCAGCTCCACGAGGGTGGGCGCGAGGTAGAAGCCCGGTGCGTCCGGCATGGATCCGCCCGTGAGGACGCGTCCGCCCCCCCCGGCGACCGCGCCGAGCGCCGCCGAACGGCTCGCCTCGTCGATCACGGGGCCGACCATCGTGTCGGGGCTCGACGGGTCGAGCACCTGCAACCCTTCAACCGCCGTGACGAGCCGGTCCCGGAACGCGTCGTAGGCGGGGTCCTCGACGATCACCCGGCTGGTGGCCGTGCATTTCTGTCCCGCGTAAGCCATGGAGGCGTACGCGATATTCGCGGCCGCCCGATCGAGGTCGGCGTCCGCGAGGACGATCGAGGGGTTCTGCCCGCCCATCTCGGCCTGGACGCGGGCGCCGCGCCCTGCCACCCGCCGCGCCACCGCCTGTCCTACCGGGACGGAACCCGTGAAGGACACCGCCGCGACCTCGGGGTGATCCAGGAGCGGCCCGGCCGTCGTCGAACCACCGAGCACGACCTGGAACACGTTCTCCGGCAGATGCGCGGCGACGATCTCGTGCATGCGTACCGCGCACGCGGCGGCCGCGCTCGAGGGCTTGAGGATCGTGGCGTTGCCGTAGGCGAGGCTGGGCGCGGCCTTCCACAGCGGGATCGCGACGGGGAAGTTCCAGGGCGTGACGAGGGCCACCACCCCGAGCGGGTAGCGCCGCGACATCAGCAGCGCGTCTGGGTCGGCGGCGGGGATCGTGTCTCCGTCGGGGAGCAAGGCGATCTGCGCGTAGTAGCGGAGGATCGATACGGCGCGCGCGACCTCGCCGCGAGCCTCCGTGAGGGGCTTGCCCACCTCGCGGACCACAAGGTCGGTCACGTCGTTCGCCCGTTGCTCGAGCGCAGTCGCGGCCGCGGCGAGCGCGGCCCCGCGCTGGGCGGCAGGCGTCGCGCGCCAGCCGGTGGTGGCGGCGCTCGCGCGCGCGACGGCGGCGTCCACGCCGGCCGCGTCCAACTCCGCCCAGGAGCCGACCACGTCCGACGGCGCGTGCGGATTGACGCTCGTGAAGGTCATCTGAGCTTCCTCGCTTTCTTCACCCTTCAGGCGACGGTGCGCCGGATCGCGCGCTCCGTCGCCTCCAGCAGCCGGTCGATGTCCGCCTCCGTGTGCGCGTACGAGACGTGGCTGCGCTTGAGGTTCAACGGCAGCTCGAAGACGCCGTCGTCCATCTGTGCGCGGCGATAGCCGACGAAGCGGTCGACGTCGTTGCGCAGCAGGTCCCGGTATTCGATCACCGGCCCCTGCAGGAAGTACGTGACGAACACCGAGCCGAAGCCAGCGACCACCGCCGGCACACCGGCATCGGCGAATACCTTCTCGAGGCCCGCCCTGGCCCGGTCGCCGAGACGGAACACATGCTCGTGGACCGGCTCCTGTTCCAGCTTGCGGACGGTGGCGAGGGCGGCGGCGACCATCGCGGGATGGCCGTTGAACGTGCCGGCGAAGAACGCCGGTCCACCCGGTCGCGAGCTGAATAGATCCATGACATCCGCGCGCCCGCCGAGCGCGGCGATCGGGTAGCCGTTACCCATCGCCTTGCCGAGGGTCGTGAGGTCCGGCATCACGTTCGCGATGCGTTGGTATCCGCCCAGTCCGTGGCGGAAACCGGTGATCACCTCGTCGAAGATCAGGAGCGCACCGTGCCGCGTGCACGCCGATCGCAGATCGGAGAGGAAGCCCGGGACGGGGAGGACGGCTCCGATGTTATGGGGGATCGGCTCAACGATCACTGCGGCGACCTGCTCCGGCCGCTCCTCGAAGACCCGCTCGACGGCCAGGGCGTCGTTGAACGGGAGCACCAAGGTCGTGTCGAGAACCTCCTGCAGGATCCCCTGAGAGAGCGGATCCTTCTGCCCCACCCGGTCGGCGGTCGAGATCACGTTCATGGCGACCTGGTCGTGAAACCCGTGGTAGCAGCCCTGGAACTTCACGATGTAGCGGCGGCCGGTCGCGGTGCGCGCCACACGGATCGCGTGCGCGGTCGCCTCGCTGCCGGTCACGGTGAGGAGGATCTTCTCGATCGAGGGGACGTGCGCCACCAGCCGCTCCGCCAGCTCGATCTCCAGCGGTGTGACGCCGACGCCCATCAGGTCGAGCCGGCGCAGCGTCGCCTCGACCGCCGCATCGACGTCGGGGTCGTGACGACCCAGCACCGGGGGTCCGAACGCGGCATGGAAGTCCAGGAACGTTCGGCCGGAGGCGTCCGTGAACGTGGTGGGTCCCGTCGACGCGATCACGAGGTCCTCGAGTCCGCCGACGCAGCGCTGTCCGCTGCTCACGCCGCCGGGCATGACGGCGCGCGCCCGCGCAGCGAGGGCATCCATCGTGCTCATGGCGTCCCGACCGTGAGCAGCACCTTGCCGCGCGGCCCGTCGCCACCGCGCAGCGTCTCGATCGCCGTCGCCCAGGCCTCCAGCGGGAACCGATGCGTGACGACGCGACCAGGCGTCAAGCTGCCCGCGTTGACGAGCCCCACTACGTCGCGCCAGGCCGACGAGGTGTAGCTGAAGCTCCCCAACAAGGAAAGGTCGGCGTTCACGACGTCGTCGAAGGCGACGGAGACGGTCTCGCCGTGCGATGGCAGACCGAGCAGGACCACGGTTCCCCCGCGTCGTGCTCCCGCGATCGCGGCGAGGGCGGCGGCGCCGGTCCCGGCGGCCTCGACCACCAGATCGAAACCGGCGCCCGCCTCCACTGGGTCGACGGTGAATCGCGAAGCGCCGACCGCCTCTGCCAGGTCGCGCTGCTCCGGGCGGAGGCCCAGTATCACGACCTCCTCGGGAGACCAGAGCCCCGATAGATGGGCGGTGAGGAGCGCGACCGTGCCGTCGCCCACGACCAGCACTCGGCCGCCCGGCTCCGGCGCGGCGCGGGACAGTGCGCGGTGCACGACGGCGCACGGCTCCACGAGCGCTGCGTCGCCGTGGTCGACATCCGGCGCGAGATGGTGCACCAAAGCCGCCGGCACGACGACGGCGTCGGCGGCGGCGCCGTCACGGGTGAACCCCAGCTCGTCGTAGGTCTCGCACAGATTCGTGTCCCCGGATCGACAGCGCACGCACTTGCCGCATGGCACGATGCCCTCGACGACCACGGGGGTTCCGTGCGCGCGCTCGCCCGAGGGATCGTGGACGACGACCCCGGTCCATTCGTGGCCGATCACGATCGGGTAGTGAACATAGGCGGGATCGATCCGTCCGTCGATGATCTCGAGATCGGTGCCGCACAGGCCGACGACCGTCGGACGGATGAGCATCTCGCCTCGGTCCGCGGATGGGTCGTCGCGGGGTTCGAGCGCGATCTGGCCCGGCCCCTCGACGACGAGTGCCCGCCCCATTCAGGCACGCTCCTCGACCGCGCCGAGCTCCGCGTAGGCCGGTCCACCGAGCAGATGAGATACCCGGTCCGCGTGGCGCCTCACCGTCCGGCCGAGTTCGTCGATCCTCCACGCCGACAGATCGCCCTTGATCCCCGTGACGCTGACGGCACCGGCGCAGGTCCCCCCATGGTCGAAGAACGCGGCACCGGCACACAGCACCCCCTCGGCGTCCTCTTCATCGTCCACCGCGAAGCCACGGCGCCGGGTGAGGGTGAGGTTCTGCAACAGCGTGCTCACCTCGGTGATGGTGTGGCTCGTCCTGGGCTCGAGACCGATCTCTGAGATGAGGCCGCGGACGTTGTCCAGCGGGAGCGTCGAGAGGATCGCCTTGCCGGCCGCAGAGGCGTAGGGGACCTCGCGCTGGCCCAGCGGCGTGTGGAAGCGGACGCTGCCCGCCCCGTCGACGCGTTCGATGAAGACGGGGTATCCCGCATCCGCGATCGCGACGCGGGCGGTCATCCCGGTTTCGGCCGACAGCTCCTCGAGGATCGGGCGGCACAGATCCCCCAACGGCAGCTGGCGTACGGCCATGTCACCCAGCCGGATCACCGCGGTGCCGAGCAGGTAGCGGGGACCCGGACGCGTCGCGCGAAGGTAGCCGAAGTCCGTGAGGGTGCGGGCGAGCGCGAGGGTGGCGCTCTTCGATGTTCTCAGTACGCGAGCCAGGTCGCTCAGCGAGAGGCCCTCGGGCGGCCCCGCCGCGACGACATCGACGAGGGTGAGCGCCCGCGCGACGCTTCGGACGGTGTAGCGGCCCTCTGGTTCCGGTGGCACCGGCGGCCCTCCTCGTTCGGTCTCACCGAACTTCGTCATCCACATCCAGCAACTCGGCGCGCCGCTTGACAGCCTGTGGGGCAAGGTGTTGTATATCACGGGACTATGTTCGGCGCAACCGAACACCCTTCCAACAGCCTCGGGCGGGCGAAGGCCGCGCGCGCCCGCCTCAGCGATTGGCTCGACGTCCGCGAGGCTCTGCCCGGCGTGGTCGTCACGAGTCCGGGCGCCGTTGCCTGGCTCACCGGCGGGATCTCGCCGCCGGTCGACCGCACCGCCGCGACCGACCTCACGTGGGCGGTCCTCACTCACGCCGGGGCGCATCTCGTCACGACCGAGGTCGAGGGCCCGCGCATCCTCGACGAGTACCATCCCGCGGCCCACGGCTTCGACGAGGTCGTCCAGGTCCCGTGGTGGGACGCGTTCGCGTTCGTGCGGGCGGTCGAGGCCCTTACCGAGACACGGGCCACCCAGCTCGCCTCCGACGGCCACCCCGCGTTCGGATCCGACGTCGCCGCCGAGCTCGTGGGGCTCCGGCTGGCCCTGTCGTCGCCAGAACGGGCAGCCATGCGGACCCTCGGCCGCGACGCGGCCGCGGCGCTGCAGGCGGGCCTTCGGAGCTGGATCCCGGGTGAGCGCGACCTCGACGTGCAGGCGCGGATCGCCGCGGAGCTCGAAGCCACCGGCGCCGACGCCCCGGTGCTGATCGTGGGGGGCGACGACCGCGTGCGGCGCTACCGTCACCCCATGGCGGCCGGCGCGCCGATGCGCGAGATAGCGATGGCGGTTGTCGTGGCGCGCCGCGACGGTCTGCACACCGCGGCGACAAGGTTCGCCTCCGCGGGGCCGCTCGACCCCGAGCTGTCGGAGCTGCGGGCGCGCGTCCTTCGCATCGACCGGGACGTGCTGGCCACCTCACGTCCGGGCGCCACCTACGGCGAGGTGCTTACCGCACTGGACGCGGGGTACGAACGGGAAGGTCACGTGCGTGGATGGGCCGCGCACTACCAGGGAGGGCCCATCGGGTATGCGCAACGCGAGTTCGAGCTGGCACCGTGTCAGACGGACGACGCCCGCTACGGCACCGCCCTCGCCGCCGGCCACGCGGTCGCGTGGAACCCCAGCCTGCCCGGCGGCGCGAAAGTGGAGGACACGTACGTGGTGACCGAACGCGGTGTCGACCGCATGACGGACGCCGACGGCTGGCCGTCCGAGCCGAACGATGAGATGACGCCCGCCCGCCCGGCGGTGCTCGACGTGGCGGCGTGAGCACGAGACAAGGAGGAGTGGCGACGTGACGAGGGGTGCCGAGGTTCTCATCGCGAAGCACCTGGTCCCCGAGCCGGCGCCCGCCCCGAGCGAGCGGCGTTTCCCCGACGGGGCGCACTTCCGGATCGAGATCCCGAGCGTCGAGGGGCCCGAAGTGCTGCGGGCCGTCGTCGACCAGGCGTCGGCGACCGGCCTGAGCGTGAACCGCGTGTCGCAGGGGAGCGGCGCCATGCTCCTGTCGGAGGCGGAGCTCGCCGAGATGGCGCGGATCGGCGCCGACGCCGGTCTCGAGGTCTCCTTGTTCGTGGGTCCCCGCGAGGAGTGGGACGTGGGGGCGCATGCCCGGTCATCCGACGGCCCGGCCCTCGGCGGGCGCCTGCGCGGGTTCCGTCAGCTCCGCTACGCGGTGGACGACGTGCTGCGCGCCGTCGACCGCGGGATCAGGGGGTTCCTCGTGGCCGACACCGGGCTGCTGGAGCTGCTCGCCGACCTTCAGGCCCAGGGGCAGATCCCCGCATCGGTGGTGTGGAAGGTCTCCGTCATGATCGCCCCCTCCAACCCGCTCACGCTCCGACAGCTCGAACGCCTGGGCGGCTCCACGGTGAACGTTCCCTCCGATGTGACGCTCGGCCAGCTGGCGGAGATGCGCGCGGTCACCTCCGTTCCGCTGGATCTCTACGTGGAGGCGCCCGACGGGATGGGAGGCGTCGTGCGGGGCCAGGAGACGGCGGACCTCGTCACTGTCGCGGCGCCGATGTACGTGAAGTTCGGCCTGCGCAACTCGCGGCCGCTGTATCCCAGCGGTCTGCATCTTCGCGACGAGGCCGTCGCGATCGCGCGCGAGAAGGTGCATCGCGCCGGCGTGGCCCTGGAGTGGATCGCCCGAAGCGGTTGCGAGCTCACGCAATCCGCGCCCGGCGCCCGGGGCCTCGGGATGCCGGAGCCTTGAGAGGAGCGACGTGACTCCGCTGCGAAGCCGCGCCTGGTTCGACGGCGACGACGAAGTCGCGATGGCGCATCGCGTCGCGTTCGCCAGTGCCGGCGTCGGGGTCCCGCGCGGAGATGGAGAGCCGGTGATCGGCATCGCCGATTCGGCCAGCGACCTGAACCCGTGCAACCTGGGGTTACGGGATCTCGTGGACGCGGTGAAGGACGGCGTTCGCGAGGCGGGAGGCGTGGCGGTCAGGTTCCCCACGATCTCGCTCGGTGAAGACCTCATGAAGCCGAGCGCGATGCTCTATCGCAACCTGCTGTCGATGGAGATCGAGGAGACCGTGCGCGCCTATCCGCTGGACGGACTCGTGCTGCTCGCGAACTGCGACAAGACGGTGCCCGGCGCCGTGATGGGCGCTGCGAGCGCTGACGTGCCCACGGTCCTGGTCACCGGCGGCGCCCGCCCCCCGGCCGTCTTCAAAGGGCGAAGGATCGGTAGCGGCACGGACCTGTGGCGTCTGTGGGACGAGCGCCGGTCCGGCCGCCTGGACGACGGGGATTGGGCGGCGCTCGAGCGTTGTCTCGCGTGCGGCCCCGGCGCCTGCAACACGATGGGCACCGCGTCGACCATGGCCATCCTGTCCGAGGCGATGGGGTTGATGGTCGCCGGCTCCAGCACGATCCCTACAGGCGACCCGCGGGCGCCGGTCGCCGCACGGGAGGCAGGACGGTGCGCCGTCGAGGCCGTCCGTTCCGGCCGTCGCCCCTCCAAGATCCTGTCTCCCGCCGCGTTCGCGAACGCCGTTCGCGTGCTCCATGCGATCGGCGGCTCCACCAACGCCATCGTGCACCTTGCCGCGATCGCGGGTCGGGTGGGCGTGGGATTCCCGCTCGATGACGTGCGGAGGCTGGGTACCGACGTGCCCGTGCTCGCGGACGTGGAGCCCTCCGGTGCGGGCCTCATCCAGGACTTCGACGCGGGGGGCGGCGTGCCGGCGCTCCTGCGAGAGCTCGGCGACCTGTTGGAGGGTGATGCCTCCACGGTCTCGGGCGCCTCGATCGGTGCCATGCAAGCCGCGGCCCCCGCTGTCTCGGGGGCGATCCGCGACGCAGAGCACGCCCTGCGCTTGGGTGGCGCCCTCGGTGTCGTGCACGGATCGCTCGCGCCCGACGGCGCGGTTATCAAGACATCGGCCGCGACGCCTTCGCTCCTGCGGCACCGGGGGCCTGCGCTCGTCTTCCGCGACTACGCCGAGATGCGCCGGCGCGTCGACGATCCCTCGTTGGACGTGACGCCCGAGAGCGTGCTCGTGCTCGCGGGATGCGGGCCGGTCGGGGTCCCGGGGATGCCCGAGTGGGGCATGGTCCCCGTGCCCGCGAAGCTGGCGGCCGTCGGCGTGAGCGACATGGTGCGCGTCACGGACGCGCGGATGAGCGGGACGAGCTTCGGGACGGTGTTCCTGCATGCCGCACCCGAAGCGGCCGTCGGGGGACCGCTGGCGCTCGTGCGGGACGGCGATCCGATCGCGATCGACGTCGAGGGAGGGCGCCTGGATCTGGACGTCCCGCTCGAGGACGTCGCACGCCGGCGGGCCGAGTGGTCGCCGCCGGCCTCGCCGCATGTGCGGGGCTGGCCCGCGCTCTACCGCGACCACGTGTTGCAGGCTCCGCTCGGGTGCGATCTGGACTTCCTGCGAGCCGATGCCGGTGCCGATCACCGGTTCGTCGAACCGGTGATCGGAAGATCTTGAGGGAGGAGCGCACGCGTATGGGCAGAGGGAACGCGAGGAGGGATCGGCGGGGCAAGTCCGGCGATCCTGAACGGACGCCGGGCGCACGGAGCCGGCGGCGAGTCGAGGGGAGAGAACCGTGACACGAGGAAGACTCATGGCGGCCGTGGCCGTCATCGCGCTGGTCGCCGCGGCGTGCAGCAGCAGCAATGGAGGATCGTCGCCGTCCGCCGCAACGTCGGGCACCAACGCCGCGCCGGTGACGATCACGATCTGGCACAACTACGGCACCGAGCAGAACGCCACCGCCCTCAACAACCTCGCGACAGCGTTCCACACGCTGCATCCGAACGTCACGGTGAAGGTGGTGAGCCAGCCGGCGCCGAACTACTTCTCGCTGCTCCAGGCCGCCGCCGTCTCGAAGACGGGGCCGGACCTCGCCGTGATGTGGACGGGGTTGTTCACCCTGCAGTACAAGAGCTTCCTGCAGAACCTCAAAGGCGTCGTCCCGGCGGCGGATCTCGCGAAGATCGATCCCGACGCCCTGAAATGGACGGCCGACGGATTCGATGCCGCGAACGGCCCGTACGTGATGCCGCTCGAGAAGCAGTTCTACATCGGCTTCTACAACAAGGCGGCGTTCAAGAAGGCCGGCGTGACGTCGGTGCCCACCGACTGGAACGAGCTCTTCGCGGCGTGCAAGAAGCTGAAGGCCGCGGGCTACACGCCTATGACCTACGGCAACGGCGGGCAGTCCCTGGGCACGGAGTTCTACCCCTGGTACGACATGAGCTACATGATGGCCGGGGCCTACTCCGTCGATCAGTGGAAGGGCCTCTACGACGGCTCGATCCCGTGGACGTCGCCGACGGTCCAGGCCCAGTTGTCCACGTGGGCGAGGCTGAAGAGCCAAGGATGCACGAATAGCGACGTCCTCACCAAGACGAACAACCTGGGGGACTTCGAAACGGGCAAGGCTGCCATGATGGTGGACGGCACATGGGACACCCAGAAGTTCACGAAGGCCCTGGGTTCCAACGTCGCCGCGTTCGTGCCGCCGTTCTCCGACACGCCGATCAAGGGTGTCGTGGACTTCGCCGGCGACGGGTTGTCGATGATGAACTACTCGACGCACCAGAGCGAGGCCGCGGAGTTCCTGGACTTCATGACGACCGACCAGGCGGCACAGATCGTCAACCAGGCGGGGCTCATCCCGGCGACGCTGGGCTCGAGCACCAGCAACCCGGTCAACCAGCAGATGCTCGACTTCGTCTCGAAGGGCGGCATGACCGCCTACCCGATGCTGGACAACGTCGTCCAGCCGAACGTCGCGACCGCGGGCGACAAGGAGCTGCCGCCCGTCCTGAATGGGACGATCTCGCCGAGTTCCGCGACGGGGAACCTGCAGACGACGCTCAATCAGCTGCCGGCGGATCAGCGAGGCAGCACGTACTCCTGACGCTGGCCGCGTCGATGCGGTGCGGCCGGGCGGTGCCCGGCCGCACCGTCACGACCGATGGGGGGGCGGTGACGTGAGCGCAACCGACGCACCGGTGGCGACCCGCCCCGGGCGATCTCCGGTCGCGCCGCGCGCACGACCCGGGGGTGCGAGCGCGCTCGCGCGTCGCCGCCGTCGTGCGGGGATCCTCATGTGCCTCCCTGCGATCGCGGTCGTTCTGTCCCTCCTGGCGCTTCCGATCGGCCAGGCCGTCTACTATTCGATGACCGATTGGAACGGGCTGACGTCGACCTGGATCGGCCCTTCCGCCTATGTCACCGCGTTGAAGAACCCGATCTTCTGGCGCGTGATCGAGAACAACGCACTGCTGCTCCTGGCCATCCCGTTCGCGATCGGGATCCCACTGGGGATCGCGGCGCTCCTCAACGAGCACGTGCGTGGATGGAAGACCTTCCGTTCGATCTACTTCCTGCCTACCGCGATCTCCTGGGTCGTGATCGGGATGGTGGCGGTACAGTTCTTCGCCCTGAACGGTCTCATGAACCGCATGCTCGGATGGGTCGGGCTCGGCTCGTTGAAGACCGACATGCTGGCCGGTGAGCACAGCGCGCTCCTCGCGGTCGCGCTCACGTTCATCTGGTCCATGGTGGGCACGAACACGATCATCTTCCTGACCGGGATGGCGACACTCGATCCGACCCTCCTGGAGGCGGCGCGCGTGGACGGGCTCACGAGCCGCCAGATCTTCACCCACGTGACGCTGCCGCTGCTCAAGCGATTCGTCCAGTTCTCGTTCGTGATCACGGTGATCAGCGCGTTCTCCGCACTGTTCAGCCTGATCTTTATCATGACGAACGGCGGACCCGGGTTCGGGACTACGACCCTGGAGTTCTTCGTCTACCAGTCCGCCTTCGCCCAGGGTGAGTTCGGTACGGGGGCCCTCTACGGGATCATCCTGTTCGTCATCATGATCGTCGTGGGGCTGGTGCAGCTGCGCGTGATCCGTTCCGAGGACGGAGGCTGGTAGCGGTGGCGGCCTCCACCCGGATCGTCTCCGACGACCCCCGCCCGCCCGGCGGGCGGACGCGCCGTCGCGTTATCGGCAGTGGCCGCTTCCTGACCATGGGCCTGATCGCCGTCGTGATGCTCTACCCCTTCTTCTACATGTTAGACAACGCGTTCCGCACCGAGACGCAGTTCGAACAGCGGAGCGGGCATTCGACCGTGAGCTGGAGCGAGCTGCTTCGCCAGCTTCCGGTCCTGCGCGAGCTCATCAACTCCACGTTGATCTGCATCTTCGCGATCTTGATCATCCTGGTCGTGAGCACGACGGCGGGCTTCGCGTTCGCGAAGCTCCGTTTCCGAGCGAGCGGGATGGTCTTCCTACTCATCGTCGCCGCGATGATGGTGCCGCTGCAGTCCCTGATCATCCCCGAATACGTGAACCTCGGGAAGTTGGGTCTGATCAACACCTACCTCGGCGCCGTTCTCGTGTACGCGGCCCTGGGGACCCCCTTCGCTACTTTCCTCATGGCGACCTACTACCGCGGGATCTCCGACGAGCTGATCGAGGCTGCCGTGATCGACGGTCTCGGCTACGAGCGGACCTTCTGGAGCATCGCCCTCCCGCTGTCGATGCCGGCGATCGCCACGGTTGCCGTGCTCCAGTTCATCCAGATCTGGGACGACCTGCTGGTGGGCCTGCTCTTCTTGCAGACACCGGAGCAGCGCACGATCACCGTCGGGCTGGCGGCGCTGTCATCGGGGCGCACCACCAGTATCCCCGTGCTTATGGCGGGCTCGTTCGTGAGCGCGGTGCCCGCCATCGTCGTGTACCTCATCTTCCAGCGCTACCTCGTGAGAGGCCTGACCTTGGGGATGGGCAAATGAGGGGCGCGCGGCCTACGGACTGGCGGGTCGCGGTCCCGGCCGCGGCGGAGCTGGGCGAGCGGCCCGTGTGGGACCGCGACCTCGGCTGCATGATCTGGGTCGACATCCCCACCGGACGGCTGCACCGTCACCGGCCGGGTGGCGACGACGAGGTCGACGAGGTCGTGGTGGACCTGGAGGTCACGATCGGCGCTGCGGCGCCCCGTCGCGACGGCGGATACGTCCTGGCGGCCGGCGACGGGTTCCGGCTGGTCGGGAACGACGGGCGCGAGATCGCGGATCCGGTCCGGCCCACGGGGATCGCTCCCGGCGTTCGGTTCAACGACGGGGCGTGCGACCCCGCCGGACGCTTCTGGGCGGGCACGGTGGCGAGCGACCGTCGCGCGGGCGCCGGCGCGCTCTATCGACTGGACCCGGACGGGACGGTCTCCGTGATGTTGGAAGGCGTCACCGAGTCGAACGGGCTGGGGTGGAGCACGGACGGCACCGTCTGCTATTTCATCGACTCCGGGGAGGTGCCGGCCCGCATCCGTGCCTTCGCGTTCGACCCGGGCACCGGGACGTTGGGACCGGCCCACGACCTCGCGGTGGTCGACCCGGACGACGGAGTGCCCGACGGCCTCGTCGTCGACGAGTCGGGGTGCGTGTGGGTGGCACTGTGGGGTGGTGCAACGGTGCGACGGTACGCTCCGTCGGGCGAGTTGATGACGCGCTTGTCATTCCCCGTCTCACAGCCGAGCTGTCCCGGGTTCGGTGGCGCGGACCTGGGGGATCTGTACGTGACATCGGCATGGGAGGGCATGGACGAGGCGGCGCGCGCCGCCGAGCCCTCCGCGGGCCATGTGTTCGTGTCGAGACCCGGGGTTCGCGGCGCGGCCGTCGCCCGGTTCACCGGTTGAGCTGACGAGGAGCCGGCGTTGTCGAGGATCGAGCTGGTGGGTGTGACCAAGCGATACCCGGACGGGACGGAGGCCGTGCGATCGCTGGACCTGGACATCGCCGACGGCGAGCTGATGGTGCTGGTGGGTCCGTCGGGGTGCGGCAAGACCACCGCGTTGCGGATGGTGGCCGGCCTCGAGGACATCACCGAGGGCACGATCTCGATCGACGGACGGACCGTGAACGACGTCGAACCCCGGCATCGCGACATCGCCATGGTCTTCCAGAGCTACGCGCTCTATCCGCACCTCAGCGTCTACGACAACATGGCGTTCAGCCTCAAATACCGCAAGGTGCCGAAAGCGCAGATCAAGACGCAGGTCGCGGAGGCGGCACGGATCCTGGAGCTGGAGCCGTTCCTGCATCGAAAGCCGCGTGAGCTCTCGGGAGGGCAGCGGCAGCGCGTTGCGATGGGGCGCGCGATCGTGCGCCAACCCCGCGCGTTCCTGATGGACGAGCCCCTGTCGAACCTGGACGCGAAGCTTCGTGTGCAGATGCGCGCCGAGATCGCCGGGATCCAGCGTTCGCTCGGCGTCACGACGATCTACGTGACCCACGACCAGACCGAGGCGATGACGCTGGGACATCGGGTGGCGGTTCTGCAGCACGGCGTGCTTCAGCAGGTGGCGACGCCGCAGGAGCTCTACCGCACGCCGGTCAATCTCGTCGTGGCGGGATTCATCGGTTCGCCGTCCATGAACCTGGTGGAGGCCACGCTCGAACGCGGGGACGGTGGGGCCTGCGTCGTCTTCGGCCCACACCGCCTCCCCGTCCCGGCGGATCTGTTCGCTTCGGGGCCGGGGCTCGAAGGCTACCTGGGCCGAAAGGTCGTCCTCGGGATCCGCCCCGAGGATCTGGAGGATCCGGCGTTCATCCACGACCCCGATCCGGCCGCGACGCTGGCGGTGTCGGTCGCCCTGCGCGAGGAGCTCGGGTCGGAGGTGGACGTGCACTGCAGCATGGGCGTTGCGCCGATGGTCGTGGGGATCGAGGGGGAGCCGGAGATGGCGCCGGTGATGCCGACGTTCGTGGCCCGTATGGATCCGCGCACGACGGTGGCCGAGGGCTCCGATGCGAGGGTGCACGTGGACGTTGGGGCGCTGCACTTCTTCGATCTCCAGACAGGGGACCGGATCGGCGACTAGCTGAAGTTGTCGCCCGCCACAGGCCTGGGAACCACGAACCCCGCAGATGGAGGAAGGCCGCGCACCGCAGCAATCAGATCGTCCTCGTCGGGATAGGCTGCCAGCACCGTGACGCGCTCGGGCGCTGCCCAGTCGCCGGGTCCGATCGTCACGACGGGCCGGCCGTCGCCGAGATACAGGTCGAGGAGCTGCTCCGAACGCGTGCCGACACCGAGCTCGTCCCCTTCCAGCCAGACGTCCAGGACCACGGCGTCGGCCTGGTCCAGGAGCGGACAGTAGTTCTCGCGACCACCGATGCAGGTGTAGTCGGGCGCCGATGGACCGGGGCACGTGATCACATCGAATCCCCCCCGCTCCAGCGCCGACGCCAAGCGCTCGTTCTCGTCTGGATCCGACTCCACCAGCAGGATGGTGGTCCTGTTCACGACCGTGCTCATGAACCGATTCTCTTGGGCGGGCGCTCTCCGACGCAGGGCCGTTCGACCCGGCCCGCACGGGCCGGTGTTCGTTCCCGGTCGAGTCAAAGGAGTTCAGCGCGGAGGAGTGGCGCGCGAACGGCCCGCCGACGCCGGGTCGCTCGGCCCCTGCGGGAGGCTCCTGCGAGGGGGATGCTCCGATCGAGCGGGGAGGGGCGGCACACTATGGAGCAGCTGCGGCGGGCGCTGGTGGTCACGGAAGATCTGGAACGAGCGACGACGTGGATGGGGTGGTGCCGGGCGGCAGGCTATCTGACGCTGGGGTGCGTGGGACCTGGGCTCACGCTGGATTGCCCCCGAACGCGGGGGGCGCGCTGTCCCTTGAGGGAGGTAGCGGACGTTGCGATCGTCGACCTCGCCTGCGACGAGGACGCCGACCTGTGCACGAAGCTTCCCCGGGACGCGAGTTCGATCCTCGTACCGCCGTGGCGTGCGTCCGAGCTCGAGCGCCAGGAATTCATGGATGATGTCGGGGCCGCGCTGGGGCCAAAGGGGGGATGACGTGGCCGAGACCGTCTCGATCGAGGGCCAGCCGTACCTCAGGAGGAACCCGCTGGGCGTACTGGGGCTCAGCCTCGTGACGTTCGGGATCTACTTCCTCTACTGGTACTACCAGGTGAACGATGAGCTCAGGCGGTTCGAGCACGACCCCTCGATCAGCCCCACGCGTTCCCTGATGGCGATGATCTTCGGGTGGATCATCATCGTGCCGCCGTTCATCGCGATGTACAACACGGCCCTGCATGTTCAAGGGGTCGAACGGCGGATGACGACCCAACCCCAGCTCGAGCCCGCGCTCGTGATCGTGATCATGGTGCTCCTCTCGGTGGGCAACGGTATCTACATCCAGGAACACCTCAACCGGATCTGGGACCAGAGCGCGGGCGCCCGAGCGCCGGTCCCGCTTCCGCCGGGCGGAACGCCACCGCTGCCGCCGATGCCGGGATCCTGATCCACGACGACGACCGGACGCTCACGCGGCCGCGGGCAGCTCCATCTCGGGGATCAGCAGCAGGGCGCCGAAGAAGAACCCCACCGCGCCCACGAAGGTACCCAGATCCGCAACCGACACGTTGGCCGCAGCGCCGGTGGCGGGACGGACGAACGCTGCGATCGCCGACACCTGGAACGCCACGGACCCGCCGAGGTTCAGCGCAACGATCCACCACGAGACCTCACGGGGCCGCAGGCGCCACCAAGCGTGACATACCTCGATCCAGGCGAGGGAGCTCGCGATCAGGAAGGCGATGGAGCCGAGCATGTCGGGCGCCCAGATGCGCCGGTTCTGCTGGGGGACCGTGAACGCCGTGTGCATCGCGGCGAACGTGCTGACGTTGAACAGGAGCGTCCCGACCGACTGCACCGCCGCGGAGCACCAGTCGATCCGTCCCGGTTCCCACGACCAGAGCCGAAAGCCGCGGATCGTTCCTCCGTCCAGGTCGCCGGGCGCGTTGATCGCCTGCACGAACTGCAGGTAGCCCGCCGACGTGAAGAACAGCGAACCCACGAAGAAGGTGACGCCCACGATGCGGACATCCTCGGCGGTCGCGTAGGGGGGGAACGAGCCCAGCGCGAACAGGAACGAGCCCACCATGAAGAGCACCGCGATCCACCAGCCGAGCGTCATCGGTTGCCAGGAAGGGTGGTGACGGCGACCGTCGGCGCGACCCGGCGCGCCGCGTCCCTTCCGATGCCGTCGCGAGGCCCAGCGCCGCCGTGTGCCGTCCGGCAAGCGGTAGACCTCTCGCGTGACGAACGGCCCCACGCCGTCACGGACCTCCACCGTCCACTCGGGCGGGACACGGACCCAGGCGCGACGTTCGGTCATGACCCCATTCTCGCGGGGCCGGACGAGCGCGAACGCCCGAAGCGCAAGGTCGAGACATAGGGTCGTTCGGCTACAGCAAGATACCGAAGGCTTTTCGTCGACCCCAGGTATAGGTTTGCCATCTCTATTCGACGGTCGGCGCGGCGGATGCGGCTCCCCCCAGGAGCGTGTGGAGCGATGAGGAAGAAGGCACTTCGAGCCCGCAACGATCAACTCCGGTGGGAGCTCTCGCGAGCCCAGCAACTCGCCGCGACCCAGATGAAGCAGGTCAACGAGCACCGCATGCAGCTGGCGATCCTGAAGGTGGAGATGGAGATGCAGTCGGTGGGCGCCAATAACGTCGTTCGCGACGAGGCGGCGTCCGCGACGGATCCGCGGTGCCCCACCTGTGGGTTACCGACGTTCATCTCGGCCGGCGGGGAACCGGTGGTGAAGACGTGTCCGGAATGCGCGGAGGAGGTGCAGGTGGCGGCCCGCAGGTGCCGATACTGCGACTATCGGTTCGACGCAGCGGACCGTCGGCGGATCGAGAACGAGTCGAAGGAGCCCGCGGCCAACGGCGGCGCGCCGGTCGCGCGACTCGGCACGGCCGCGGGCACCTAGCGCTCTACGAGCCGGTCGTGCGGCTCTGCTCCATCGCCCTGGGTTGGGGACGGACGATCATGGGACGATCCAGTCGGTCGGCCGCGCGGCGAAGGAGGCGTGCGATCGCGATCGAGGGGGCGCGAGCGGAGGGAGCGTCGCCGCTGCGATGACGGCGTTGGGCGGCGCGCTCGAGGGCACGCCGTCGGTCGTCCTGTTGGCTGCGCATGATCTCGAGCGGTGTCGGATCGTACATGGCGGAGGGCTCCTTCCTCGATCCCAAGCGGCTTGACATCAAGCTACTTACGATCTAGCTTTCTGTCAAGACACTTGAGAGAGAGCTAAGATGCACGCCATGGAGACGAAGGCGGATTCTGTGGATCGGTGCATGGCCGATGTGGTGCCCCGCTACGCGGAGATCGATCCCGAGGTGGAGGGCGTCGTAGACCGCGTCGCGATGATCGAGAAGTACGTGGCGAAGGAGTTCGAGGAGACCCTGCGAGGTCACGGGCTGAGCCAGGGCGAGTACAAGGTCCTCCTCCAGCTCGCGGTGGCGCCGTCCGGTCGGCGCTCGGCGGGTGACCTCAGCCGGGCCTTGCTCCTGTCAACCGGCGGCATGACGAACCGCTTGGACCGGCTGGAGGGGGCGAAGCTGATCCGTCGCCTCCCCGACCCCGACGATCGTCGCGGCGTGCTGGTCGAGCTCTCGGAAGCGGGCACCCGACTGATCGATCGGGCGGTGGGCGAGGAGGCGCTCAAGGAGATCGATCTGTTCTCGGCGCTTCCGCCCAAGGAGCTTGGAGAGCTGAACCGGTTGTTGCGCAAGGTGCTGATTTCCCTCGAGGATCGCTTCGGTCCGGCGGAACGCGCGCCCTCCCTGCATGCGGTGGGGGAGGGGGCGTCGATCGGGAGCGTCTAGCGGACGAGGGCCGACGGGCCGCGGTCCACAGAACCGAGCTAGCCTCGTTTCCCTCTCGTGGCGCGCAGGCTTCTCGTGAAGAACCGGACGGCATCCTCTCTCGTTCGCATCGGACCCAGCGCCGTCCTCGGCTTGCCGCGGAGACGCTGGACGGTTCCGTGAACCAGGCTCAGCTGAAGATCGTTCGGTTCCAGATGCAGGGGCGTGCGGGAGATCCGAGTCGAAGGCGCAGGGATCCCCGGGTTATCGGCTCTCGCCTCGACACGCGAGAGGACGTGCTCGAGGGTCGGCGCATCGGCGACCCGATCGCCGAGCACGGCTGCACCCGTGATGCCCAGCCAGTCCCTCAGCGTCGAGAGCACCGAGGTGTGATCGTAGGGAGTCTCGGTGTCGGAGCGGAACACGGTTCCTGCCTCGACCCATGGTGAGACGACGACCGCCGGTACTCGGACCCCGAAGCGGTCGAACCCGAATCCCTGGTCTCCCGGACGGTTGGCCACGGGCGGTGACGCCCCCCATGGGGGCAGCACGTGGTCGAAGCAGCCCCCGTGCTCGTCGTACAGGATGAGCAAGACGATCCCGGGCCAATCCGGTGAGCCCCTGACGGCCCGCCAGATCGCGTGGAGGAACCGCTCGCCTGATCCCACGTCGTGGGGAGGATGCTGGTCGCTGGGATGGAACAGGAAGCTCGGCTCCAGGAACGAGTACTGGGGCAGCCCACCGTGGACGGCGCAGGCGTCCTGGAACGCCCGGAAGTGCTGGAAGTGCCCGTCGAGATCGAAGTCCCACAGCCGGGGGAACTGCACGCGCGTCAGCGGTGGCGCGATGCACGTGTCGCTGAAGACGGACCACGTGACCTTCGGGGAGGCGGTCTCGAACACGTTGAAGATCGTCGGTACGTTCCACTCGGCCGGATCCGGCGGGCTTCCGTTATCCACATGCCCGTTCGAGGTCCCGGCATGCAGGAAGGCGCGGTTGGGCCAGGTCTGGCTGGGCACCGAGGCGAACCAGGCGTCGGAGATCGCGTAGTTGCGAGCCAGTGCCGACAGGACCGGGAGCTGCTGAGGCGCATAGGTCTCCATGATGCCGGCCGGGCGTTGGGCGCCCGCGTCCGCGTAGTTGAGCACGAACCCCTGCATCGGCCAGCGAGGGTTCGGCCCTGGCGCTTCGGGTCCGTAGATCTGCCACGCGACGTTGCGGAAGGTCTCCGCCGGGTCGGGGTCGGGCTCGGTCGTTGCCGCCGTTCCGCGCGCGATCGGGGCCTTGGACGGTGGTTCGCCCGTGAAGAACGAGGCGTTGGTGGGATTCCACATGCCCGGATCGAGGCCGTCGTAGACGGCGGGGCTGCCGGCGGGCAGGAACACGTGGGGTGGGGAGCCGGGGTCCTCGTAGAGCCACCCGCACAGGTTGTCGAGCGAGCGATTCTCGAGCATCGCCACGACAACATGTTCGATCTGCTCAAGGATCGCCATGCGGGCACCTCCATCGTGGGCCACGATCGGGGGGTTCAAACTATCCTCATCGGGCCACGACCGCTGCGGCCCGAGCCTTCGGCCGGGGACGAGCCCCGGCCTGCCGAGTCAGGAGCGACGGACATGAACGAAGTCTTCGAAACGGTACGCACCGTCCTCGCTGTGCGGACGTACAGGGACCGGCCGATCCCCGGGGACGTGCTCGGGCGGATCGTGGACGCAGCGCGTCTCACGGCGAGCTCCCAGAACAAGCAGCCGTGGCACTTCGTCGTCGTCCAGGATCGGGGCACGCTGCGCGATCTCGCCGCGATCGCGAAGTCCGGCCGCTACGTCGAGAACGCCGCGGCTGCCGTGGTGGTCGTGCTCGAACCGACGACGTTCGCGGTGTCGGACGCGAGCCGCGCGATCCAGTCGATGGTGCTCACCGCATGGGCCGAAGGCGTCGGCTCGAACTGGGTGGGGTTCGGCGGGCTCGACGCCGTGAAGCCGATCCTGGACATCCCGGCCGAATTCGACGTCCTTGCGCTCGTTCCGTTCGGCTACCCGGCCGGCCCCGTCGGCAAGGGTCGCAAGGAGCGCAAGCCCCTCGGCGAGGTCGTCCACCGCGAACGCTTCGACACACCCTTCGCGTGACCGCGTGGCCACCGTTGGCGGTCCTGCAGGACCGCAGCCCTATCGCGGCGATGCACCAGGCCGCGATCGTGCGGCGGCACGGAGCAGGGCCGCGATCGCCGTCGCGTTGCCCATCGCTTCCTCGACCGCGAGGTGGCGAGGCGGCTGGAGCCCACGGACCACATGCTGGATATGCCGGATGGCCGGGGTGAAGGAGCGTTCGCCCGATGGAGCTGCGCGGTGTGTGTCTTGAACCCCGTCACGGACGATCGCGATCGTGTCGCCTGGCCCCGGGTGGAACGGGTTCGTCATGCGGATCTCGCCTGCGGTGCCCAGGACGCGCGTGAACGTGTCCTGGGCACTGAGGAACCCGCACGACAGCACCAGACGGCGATCGCCCGGGAACGCGAGCGCTCCCCAGAGCTCCGTATCGACTCCCCTGCCGATCCAGACGGCGTCCGCAGTCGTGCGCTCGAGGTCCGGCTCGCCATCGAAGAGCAGTCGCGCGAGCCGGATGGGGTAGCACCCGACATCCTGGATCGATCCGCCTGCGAGCTCGGCGAACAGGCGGATGTCGTCGGGATCCTCGAGGAGGAAATGGAACCGGGAGGAGACCTCGCGGACCTCGCCGATGTCGCCGGCCGCGATCGCGCCGCGTGCCCGGTCCATCTGCTCGTGGAAGGGGAACACGAACGCCTCCCACAGTGGACCGCTCGCGGCGCGGGCCGCCGCGAGCACGCGCTCGGTCTCCTCGGGCGAGGCGCACAGCGGCTTCTCGCAGAAGACGGCCTTGCCCGCCTCGAGCGCGGCGATCGTCCATTCCGCGTGCAGTCCGTTCGGCAAGGGGAGGTAGATCGCCTCGATCTCCCGATCCTCAAGGACCCTCGCGTAGCCCTCCACGCCCGTGGTCACACCCTGCTCGGCGGCCCACCGCTCGGCGCGCGCACCGTCCCGGCTCGCGACGACGACGGCTTGGCCGCCTCCCGCTTCTCGCAGCGCCGGCAGGAACGCGCTCTCCGCGATCCCCGCGGTGCCGAGGATCCCCCAACGGACCGGTTCATCGATGCCGCCCACCGGGGGAAGGTATCAACGCAAGGCGTAGCATCGGTCCGATGGCATCGGATCCCGTTCCCGACCGAGATGTGCTCCCGACACGGCCAGAACCGTTGGTGGCCGGGTGTGTCGCGTCGTGGATCGCCGCGATGATCGCTGCGGTCACGGACGCGGTCTACGTCGTCATCATCGTGTCGCAAGGTCCGCCCTACGACATCCCTGTGGTGGCCGTGGTGTTCCTGATGATCGCCGCTTGCGCGATATGCGCAGCACTCGCAGGGAGCACGTCCCGCACGGTGCGGACGCGGACATCGTCCGCCGCCGGGGCCACGTGCGGCCTCCTCGTCCTCGGCTTCCTCGGGATCTTCTCGATCGGGCTGCCGCTCCTGGTCGCCGCCGGCTTCGCAGCGACGGCTTGGATCAAACTCATCAACGCCGCCCGGTCGGAGACCGGATAGGACCGGACCCTCAGGCTTCACCGAGTCGATCGGGACGCCGGTTGGGGCTCGCACCCCGGAGCCGGTGCCGAATCGGTCAAGGCCGTTATCGTCGAGGGATGCAACCCGCGTACCCGATCGAGACCGAGCGTCTGAAGCTGCGCCCGCTCACGGGTGCTGACTACGACGCCCTCTACGCCTACCAATCGCGGGAGGACGTCACCCGCCTGCTCTATTGGGGACCCCGCACCCCCGACGAGGTGCGCGAGGCCCTCGAACGCAAGATCGCGAGCGTCGCGATCAGCACGGAAGGCGACGTCATCGCGCTTGGCGTCGTCCTGAAGGACACCGGTGAGCTGATCGGCGACTTCGTGCTGGAGTTCGTCAGCCAGGAGCATCGGCAGGGAGAGATCGGTTACATCATCCATCCCGATCACCAGGGGCACGGGTACGCGACCGAGGCGGGACGCGAGCTCCTGCGGATCGCCTTCGAGGACCTGAAACTGCATCGGGTCGTCGGCCGGACGCGAGCCGCGCAACGTCGGCTCGTCGCGCGTGCTGGAGAAGCTGGGGATGCGGCGGGAGGCGCACCTCGTCGAGAACGAGTTCGTCCGCGGCGAATGGCAGAGCGAGCTGGTCTACGCGATGCTGGACCGCGAGTGGGGCTGAGCGCGACCTCCGCCTGCCGGACCGCATACTGAGGCGATGGCCGGTCCACTTCGCGTGACCCGTTCGGTCGTCGTTCCCGAGCGTGAGCTGCGGTGGCGCTTCAGCCGATCCTCCGGACCCGGAGGCCAGTCGGTCAACACGGCCGACTCGCGTGTGGCGCTCAGCCTCGACCTCACGACGACGACGGCGCTCGGTCCGGTGCAGCGAGCCCGCGTGCTCGAGCGGTTGGCGGCACGGCTCGTGGACGGCGTCATCACCGTCACCGCTTCCGAGCAGCGCTCGCAGCTGCAGAACCGGGAGGCGGCCCGCGATCGGCTCGCCGGGATCCTCGCCGGCGCCCTTGCGCCTCCGCCTCCCCAACGGCGCCCGACGCGAGCCAAGCACTCGGCCGTCGAGCGTCGGCTCGCGGACAAGCGGCGGCGTGCCCGGACGAAGCGCCTCCGCCGCGCCGACGACGACTAGGTCCGCACGGGCTGGATCTCGCCCGGATCCGTGCCGGGCAACACGCCGATCGAGACCGTGGTCGCGCGCTCTCCGTTCGCGTCGGACGGCTTTTCCACCAAGCAACCTCCGGTCGCCGGCTGCGAGCGGCAGTAGGGACCGAGCCGTTGCACCCACATCTCGGTTGATCCCCCGCCGTCGAAGTTGAGCGCGCGGACGACGCCGCGCCGCAGGAGTTGGCGCGCGACCTGTCGAAGCATCCATCCGACCGACCAGCCCGTCGCGCTCTGACGCCCGTCCACCGTCAGCAGGGTGACCTTGCAGACCGTGCGTGGCCGCGCGTCCAAGCAGCCGGCGTTCACTCCCGCCGCTGTTCGGGGGTTGTCGAAGTAGAAGTACGGATCGCCCGGGACCGGCTTCGGAGCCACGTCGAGCCCGTGGCTGACCAGGATCGGCTGCCCGCCGATCACGTCGGTAACACCTGGCCATCCCGCGAAGGACCAGGTCAGCCGGATGGTGGCGCCGGGTGTGAGCGCCCGCACGACGTGACCACCCACGGTGCCGGCCCGCCCGGCCAGGACGACCGAGCCGCTCACCGGCCCGATGGCCTCTGACGTCTGTGGGCATGGGTCCGGCCGGTCCGCCACGACGTAAGCGCGCGTGAGGCCGGCGCGCAGGGCCCCGGTCCAGCCGATCGAGGTCGTCGGGACCAACCGGGCCGCGCACCAGGCCGGATCCGACGCGGTGGGTCGCTTGACCCCCGGCGGCGGCGTGGCGCTGCCTCCCCGGGATGTGTAGGCGCTGATCCTTGCCTTCTTCGGCGGCCTCGCGTTCCAGCTCGTCACGTTGAAGGCCGCACCCCCCCGAGGACGGGCTACGACCGAAAGGGAGGGCTTGCCGATGAACGCGCGCCGGCCGTTCGGTGCGAGCGCCAACGCGTCCGCGGTTTCCGTGCCGCTCGTCCAAAGCTCTCCGTCGACGAGCGAGGCGTGGACCGGCACCCCGTTCGAGGTGAATCCCGCGTTGACGATCGCCAGGTCATCGAGCTGTGCAGCGACGGCGCTCGGGCGCACCCAGATCGGGTAGGACTCTCTGCCCGGTTGGACGTCGAGCCGAGCTCCGAACGAAGGCGTGATGGTGAGGATGCGAACCTCGTTCGGCTGACGTGGGTACCGGATCACGGTGAGCCATAGCCCCGGAGCGAGCCTTATCGACCGCTTGCGGATGACGGGCGGACGGCGGCCGGACCCTCCGGCGTGCGACCCCCCGGAGGCACCCGCCGAGACCGAGACCATCAACGAGCCCGCGATCGCGAAGGCCGAGACTGCCGCCGCGAGGCGGCGATCGTTCCTTCGGGCGGGGCGACGCGAGAGATTCGACGGCATGGGATCGCTGCCTACTCCGGCTCCACGTCGATCAGGACCTTGCCCACCGCGTTGCCCTCGACCGCCGTGTGCGCGTCGGCGGTGCGCTCGAGCGGGTAGCGATGGAGCGGCAGCCCGGCCTCGGCGCCCACCCGGAGCGCCCCCGCCGCGACGGCGTCCTTCACGTCGCGCACCGCCCGCTGTTTGGCGGCTGCGGGCATCGTGTAGACGAGGACGAACTGGTAGCGAGCGTTAACCGTCATCGCGGCCCTGACCGCGATCGTGAGGTCCTGGCCGCCGCTCGCGTAGAGCGACACCGTTGCGTTCGGGGCGATGACGGACGCGTCGAGTCGCGCGTTCGCGACGGGCGCTA
Source organism: uncultured Actinomycetes bacterium (assembly GCA_963850315.1). Classification (GTDB taxonomy): domain Bacteria; phylum Actinomycetota; class UBA4738; order UBA4738; family HRBIN12; genus JAOUEA01. Next base: position 219,490 of record CAWKKN010000003.1, on the reverse strand, counting down.
CCTCCACGACGATATCGACTCCGTTCGGCGCGGCGGCGCGCACCGCGTGCTCCGTGTCCTGGGTCCGATAGTTCACGACGTGATGCGCGCCGGCGGCTGAGGCGAGGACCGCCTTCTCCGGCGAGCTCACCGTCGTGATCACCGTTGCGCCGCACCACGCGGCGAGCTCGATGGCGGCGTGGCCCACGGCGCCCGCGCCGCCGGCGACGAGCACGACGCGCCCCCTGAGCGCGCCGGGCTGCAGCGTGGACGGACCCGCCGACGCGACCGCGAGGCATCGATGCGCTGTGACGGCGGGGATACCCAAGCTCGCCCCAAGGTCGAACGTCGTGCCCTCCGGCAAGGGCACCGCGTGCGACGCCGGCAGGGCCACCAGCTCCTGAGCGGTGCCGCCGGCGCGCTGCCAGGCCGCCTCCCACAGCCAGACGCGTTCGCCCACACGACCGGGATCGACGTCCCGCCCCACCGCCACCACCGTGCCGGCGCCGTCTTGGTTCGGGACCATCTCGGGGAACGGCGGCGGTTGCCCGGGACCGTTGCCGGTGCGGGACTTCCAGTCGGTGGGGTTCACGCCCGACACCGCGACCCGGACGAGTACCTCGCCTGGGCTAGGGGCCGGCTCTGGTCGTTCCACGAGCCTCAAGACATCGGGCCCGCCGGTCTCGCTGTACACGATCGCTCTCATCGGCTCAAGCACCCTCCTCGAGGCGAACGACGGTGCGAACGACCTCTCCGGCGAGCATCGCGCGGAAGGCCTCCTCGATGTCGGCGTCGGTGAGCTTGCCCTCACGCGACACCATGGCATCGAGGTCGAGCGAGCCCTCCACCGCCCACATCATCCATGCCGCCAGATCCTCGTGCAGCGAATCTCCTCCGTCTGTCACGAGAAGGGACGCTTTGTTGGGGTAGGCGGCACCGGGACCGGCGCTCCAGTCCAGCGTCACCGAGCTGCCGGGCGGTGGGACGCCGATCGCAACGGCGACGCCCCCCGGCGCGAGCATCGCGACGACATCGGCGACGACGCTCGGCACGCCGGTCGCTTCGAACGCGACGTCGACGCCGGCATCGCCGGTGAGCGCACGAACGGCGGCGACCGGATCGCCCGCGCTCGCGTCGATCGCGTCGGTTGCGCCCATCGTGCGCGCCCAGTCGAGCTTCACCGGCACCAGGTCGACCGCGATGATCCGCGTCGCGCCTGCGATCCGGGAGCCCTGCATGGCCGAGAGACCGATGCCCCCGAGTCCCACGACGGCGACCGTCGCGCCGGGCCAGACGCCTGCGGTGTTCACCGCGGCGCCGACACCCGTCGAGACTCCGCAGCCCAGGAGGCAGACCCTCGAGAGCTCGGCGCCGGGCGGCACCGGGAGGACCTGAGCGGCGTGCACCACCGTGTGAGTGGCGAGCGTGCCGAGCGAGAGCGTTCCCTGGAGCCGGTCCCCGGTCCGCGTGCGAGAGATCCGATCCGGCTGGGACCACGCGTGCGCGCACCTGCGCGGCGCGCCGCGCAGGCACGCCGGGCAGGTCCCACACGGCACCCCCCAGGCGAGGAGCACGCGGGCGCCCGGTGCGAAGGCCTCGACGCCCGCGCCGACATCCACCACGACACCCGCCCCTTCGTGGCCGAGCAGCATGGGGAACGGTGCACCCCAGTTCCCGTTCGCGATCGCCCAGTGGTCGCTGTGGCAGACGCCACTGGCCGCGAGCCGGACCCGGACCTCGCCCGGTCCCGGGGGCTCCACGCGGATCGTCTCGATGCGGACCGGGCCACCGACCCGTTCGACGATCGCCCCGAGGCCTTCGATGTCGTCCATCCGCATCAGGCTATCGGCGAGGACCGGCTTCGGCCTACGGGGGGCCGGCGACGTGGGCAAGGAGTGGGGAGGCGAGCTCGGCGCCGAGGCGATCGAAGAAGGCGGCGTCGCGCGGTGAGAACGCATCGACGTTCGCGCTGAAGATCGCGAGGACTGCGGGGATCTCGCTTCCCTGTGGTACGGGGATCAAGACGCCGGCGCCGTTCCCCTCGGCCGCCAGCATGTCCTGAACGACCGGAGGCGCGATCGGGTCCCGCCCCACGATGCGCATGCTGCAGACCCGCGCGCGGACGACCGAGGTGAAGGACTCGCCGAGGGAGCTCGCGGCCGGATACGAGACTCCGGCCTTGAGTTGCGTCGGCAGCTTCGACCAGACTCCCGCCACGACGATGAAATCGTGCTCGCGGTCGTGGATACGCAGTCCGACTCGCGACACGTCCAGCTCTTCGGGCAGTTCGATGGCGATCCGTTCGACCGCCTCCTCCAGTGTGGACACCGAGGAGACCGCCTCGCGAACCCGATCGATCAACCCGTCGTCGAAGACCGCACGCATCGTCTCAGCCCGAAGCATAGGGTCCCGACTCCCGGCCGCGCTCGACCCTTGTGCGCATCGGGACGTCTCGCACGGCGAGGTCGGGCAGGAGCGCGGCCCCGGCCCGAGACCGGCCAGCGTTCCCTCGACGGGGCTATCCCGAGACCGTGACCGTCAGGCTCATCTCCGGGCCGTGCACGAGGCACACGAAGTGGTACGTGCCGGCCTTTCGGGCGACGAACGTGTACCCGGCGGTCGGATCCGTGAGCAGGCCCGTGTTGCGGAACCCATCGGGGAACCCGAGCCCGTGCAGCGAGGTGGGCGTGATCGCCTTCGGGTTCAGGGCCAGCTCCAGGTCGCTGGGGTCGGTGCACGGCGGCGGCGTGTCGCCGCCGGGCCCTTCGCATTGCGGCACGATGAAGGGCACCTTCGCGGCGCTCGAAGCCGGCGACGTCGCCGTGTGGATCTCGAAGTTCCCTCCCACGTGGATCCGGTCTCCGACCTGGACGGCGAGTCCCGCATCGGGGTACTCGTTCGCGGAAACGTTCTTGAAGAAGCCGCCGGCCGTGAGCGACCAGCGCGTGCGGCCATCACTGAGGGACGACGAGCTGACCTGTTGCGCGCTGGCGTCGGCCACCGGCCCCAGGTTCTTCACCGCACGCGCGACCTGATGTTTCGTGCGCGATGCGACCTGAGCCGGGCTCGGCACCGGTGTGCTATGCGACACGACGTGGAGTTTGATCTGCATCCCCGGGTGCAGCAGGCACATGAACGAGTAGGTGCCCGCCGGCGCCGTGATCTTCGTGAACACCGACGTGGTAGGCCCGGGGTTCACGAGCCCCGTGTTCAACACCGATGTGCCGTCGAACGTGCACGGATCCGTTGTCGTGCCGCACCCGGGCGCCGAGGGGAACGCGACAGTGGGGTTGATGATCAGCCCCGGCTCATCGCTCGCGATATTGGTGTCGGGGATGATCGGGGCGTAGTGACCCGTCGGGCCCTGATTCTGCTGACGCCACTGGTTGGGGTGGGCCGTGGGTACGAACGTGCCGGTGTGGGGGGTGTCCGTCCCCATGAACGCGGAGTCGATGACGTCGCCGCGGTGGACAGTGAGACCTCCGGGGAAGATCCGCAGGAACGCCCACGGCTCCCCGACGGGCGGACGCGCGTCCAGCTGGACCCGATAGGTGTGGGACGCGGTCGCCGAGGCTCCCACCGTTGCGAAGCTCACGGCCGTGACCACTGCCACCGCGGCCACCAACGCACGTCCGATCCGCCCAGCCGACATACATCCCTCCCCTGCTGTAGCTCCGACGGGCCATCCTCCCCTACCCCCGTCGAGAAGACAACCCCCTGTCTTGGGGTCAAGGATCGCCCGGTCAGCGGCCGATATATCCCCCGGAGGGGAGCGAGATGGAGGAAGAGACGTTCGATCCGCTGCACGTGCTGGCGGAGCTTCATGCGCGCCGGGTGCGCTATGTCCTGGTGGGGGAGCTGGCGGCGGTGGCGCACGGCGCGACGCTGACCCCAGATCGCGTCGAGGTCTGCGTCGCCGACGACGACGAGGACGTTGCGCGGCTGGGGACGATCCTTCAGCTGCTGGACGCCGAACAGGACGAGTCCGAGGGCGACCGTCATCGCGTCGTGTTCCACACGGCCGCCGGCCGGGTGGACTGCGTTGAGGTGCCGAGCGCGGAGGACTACGCGGAGCTGGAATCGCGCGCGACGCAGATGACCCTCGGCCACGGCGTGATCGTGCACGTCGCCGCGCCGCAGGACGTCGCGATGCAGCAGCTCGCATCGGACGACCTCATCGGAGCCTTCCGCACGTCGGCGCTGGCAGAGCGTCGCCGCGAGATGGATGCGCCCTCCGGATCCGTGGCGGAGGACCGCGGCGAGTTCGACACGGATCCTCCGGGATGGCGCGAGTCGCCATGGCGGCGGCTGTTGCGGACGTTCGAGGACGTGGATCGGTACCTCACCGAGGTCAACGAAGGGACGCGGCCACTCTCGCGCCGCCGCCGGTCCTAGATCATGCGGATCCGCCGGCAGATGGTTCATGGTTCCCCGCCGCCGGCGGGTCCGGATATCGACACGATCCTGTAGGTCGACCGGCCGGCCGCCGACCCACCGACTGGACATCGGCGTGTTCCCTAGCTACCGTGGGGACCTGCCTCGAGGCTCGATCCAAGAGTCCGCGAGGCTCGTTCATGTTCAAGGGGCCCTCGATGAACAGGAGGTGGATCGCGAATCCCGGACGGAAGTAGCCCACGACAGGAAAGGAGCAGTCCCATGCGCAAGCTGAAGGTCTCTCCCCCCCTCGCTCTTGTCGGCGGAACCATCGTTTCCCTCGCCCGCCGTTGTTGGTCCTTGCCTCGCCGGCTTCTCACCCACTCGGTGACCGACCCCGAGATCCACGTGATCGCCGCCGCTACCGAGGCCGAGCCCACCACCGCCAGCCCGCCCCCCAAACGGCGTAGCGCGCGCCGCATCACGATCCGGGTGCTTTCCGCGTCTCCGCGCGCGCGACCGCAGACGACGTAGTCCTCCTCCCTTCGACGTGCCCCGGCGCGCTCAAGTGCGCCATGCCCGTGCGCCGATGTCCATGTGTGAGGGTTCCGACTCGTCCACATCGACATCGGGATCGAAGGAGGATCTTGATGGCCGATCCACGCAGCATCGATCGACGAGAGTTCTTGAAGCGCACCGCCGTCACCGGGACGGCCGCCGCGAGCCTGGGCGTGTGGGCCCTCGAGGGCGCCGACCAGCCCGCGCTCGCCGCCGGCACGGCCGGCCGCGTGAAGTGGGGGGCGCTGTGCCTGCCGCCCGGGCGCATCACCCAGGAGCAGGGGGTCCAGAACCTTCAGTTCAGGGTGGGTCGCAAGTTCGACACCACGCATTACCGGATGCCGTGGACGACCCCCCTCGTGAACAAGTTCACGCGCTGGAGCGCCGGCTCGAACCACACCCAGATCCTGTCGTGGTTCGCCCGGACGAAGGGCGGGCTCGTGAGCTGGCGGGGGATCGCCGACGGACAACAGGACGCGTGGATCACCAGGCAGGCCCGCTCGCTGCGGGCGACCGGTTGGCACGGCTACTTCTGCTTCCACAAGGAGCCGGAGGACGAGGGCAGCCCCGAGGACTGGAAGGCGGCCTACCACCGCGTCCGGCAGATCTTCACCAACGTCGGGGTGCGGAACATGCGGTGGGTCGTGTGCTTGATGGCATCGACCTATCTCACCGGGCAGGCCGAGCAATGGATGCCGTACGAGTACGGGCTGCTGGGCGTCGACGGCTACAACCGGTACACCTGCCGCCACCGCTCCTGGCGCTCGTTCGAGCAGATCATCCAGCCCGCGCACACGTTCGCGGCGCGCAAGCGCAAGCACCTCTACGTGGTCGAGACCGGCTGCGTCGAGGGCGAGCCGGGGCGCAAGGCCCAGTGGATCACGGGCGCCCGCGCGACGCTCAAGAAGTGGCCGAACGTCGTCGGCGTCTCTTACAACCACGAGAACACCGACTGCACGTACTACGTGGACTCCAGCGCCTCCGCGCTCTCGTCCTTCCGCGCGATGGGTCAGGACGCGTACTTCCTGTAGGTTTTCATCAACCGTTGAGCTCGATCGACCGTTTGCTCGCTGAAGCTCGTGCTTCGTTGCGCCGCCTGGAGCCCGAGGAGGTCCCCGGCGCGATGGGCGCCGGGGCGCTGCTCATCGACACGCGGCCCTTCGAGCAGCGGCGGCGGGACGGCGAGATCCCCGGGGCCATCGTCGTCGATCGCAACGTCCTGGAGTGGCGGTTGGATCCCACGAGTCCGAACCGCATCCCCGAGGTCGCCGATCGGGATCAACGCATCATCGTCATCTGCAACGAGGGGTTCTCCTCGAGCCTCGCCGCCGCCACGCTCCAGCGCCTCGGACTCATCAACGCTACCGACGTGATCGGCGGCGTGGTCGCGTGGATGGATCACGGCCTTCCGATCACCCCTCCCTCACGCTGAGACACTGAGCGGATGCTAGGGGAGCGTGAAGCAGTGGTCGTGGACGTGAAGCCGTTCAACCTGCACGGAGTCATGTACGCAGACGTCACGATCGCCTATCGCGACCGTTCGCTCGACCGGGCCCGCCTTGGTCCCGAGGGCGTTCCGCAGGACCTGCGGGCCGGGGAGAGGGTGCTCGCGACGAAGGTGGCGAACATGGTGATCTCCCTGCGGCGGTGGACCCCCACGCGAAACCGAACGAGGGGGCGGCCGGAGCACTAAGCTCGGGGGCGGCCGGGGCCCGGGCCGCGCACGGAAGGAGCGATCATCGCGAGCAACACCGTTGCGGGGTTCCTGCCGAGCACGTCGGGGTTCCGGTTCGCGAACGACTTCCCACACGTGCCGGTGCGTCACATCGGCATCCCGGGGGTGGTGAGCATCCCCATCGGGGACGCCTCCAACGGGTTGTGCGGCGGCATGGTCTTCGCGGCCCTCGACTACTTCGAGGCCGGGAGCGAGCCGCCGGCGGACACCGTGGCTCCGGGCCATGGGCCCCTGTTCGACTACCTGTGCACGCGGCTCTTCGACAGCTTCATGCTGCCGCTCGGCCCCGCTCGGTACATGGAACTGATGAGCCCGCTGCTCTCCGACGGCGAAACGATGTGGAGCCGCCTGGGCTTGACCCCACACGGCCGGGCCTGGCGGATGGTGAAGGAGGAGTGGCCCGCCGTGCGGCGGGACATCGACGGCGGTCATCCGTCACCGCTCGGTCTGGTGACGGTGAAGTCGACGAACCCGATGGACCTGAAAGAGGACCATCAGGTCCTCATCTACGGCTACGACCTGGAAGGGGGCGACCTCACGCTCCACCTGTACGACCCCAACCAGCCGGGCGTCGACGACGTCACGCTGTCGATGAGCGTCGATCACCCGACCCAACTCACCGTCGTGACGTCGGCACCCTCGGGACCAACCGTGCTCGCGTTCTTCCGCGTGACGTACACGCCCACCTCGCCGCCGTAGCGATCCCTCCGAGGGCGTCGGTACTATCGGTCCGTGGAGACGCGCCGGATCGGGATCCCGTTGGTTCGGCTCGCGAGCGGGTTGCTGAGGGGGACGTGGCGGCTGGACGCCATGGAGGTGGCCGCGCTCGCATGAAGCGCCTCTGGCTCCTGCGCCACGCGAAGTCGAGCTGGGACGATCCCGCGCTGCCCGACGAGGACCGGCCTCTCGCCCCGCGCGGCCGGCGTGCGGCGGCCGCGATGGCGTCTCACCTCGCCGCCCAGCGGGTCGAACCCGATCTCGTGCTGTGCTCGTCGGGACTGCGGGCGCGGCAGACGCTCGCCACAGTCCTGCCCTCGCTCGGCGAGGCCCTCGTCGTGCGGATCGAGCCCGCGCTGTACACGTTCGATGCCCGTGCGCTGCTGGGCCGTCTGCGCCGCGAGGACGACGACGTCGCATCGCTCCTGCTGGTGGGCCACAACCCCGCGCTACAGGAGCTCGCGCTCACCCTCGCGACCGACGGCCCCGGCCGCGCGCGGGTGGCGGAGAGGCTCCCGACCGGCGCCCTCGTGACGATCGTGCTGCCCGAGGACTCGTGGGCGGCGGCCGGTGAGGGAAGCGCCGAGATCATCGCCCTCGTCGCGCCGCGCGATCTCGAGGCGATCTGACCGCCGATGCAGACGCGGCCGTTCGGCGCGACCGGTCGGCGGATCCCGGTGGTCGGTCTCGGCACGTGGTCGACCTTCGACCTGCCGGCGGATCAGGAGGCGGAGGCGAGCGCGGTGCTCGCGGCCGCCTTCGACGGGGGCTCCCGGTTCGTCGACTCCTCGCCGATGTACGGACGAGCCGAAGGGGTGCTGGGGCGTGCGCTCGGCCTGCGGCGCGCGCAGGCGATCGTCGCGACGAAGGTCTGGACGCCCTCCGAGGACGAGGGGCGACGGCAGTTCGCGGCACAGCTCGGGCTCTACGGCGGCCGCGTCGACGTCCTTCAGGTCCACAACCTGGTGGCATGGCGTGCGCACCTGGACTGGATGGAGGCGGAGCGCGACGAGGGCCGGATCGAGATCCTGGGCGCCACCCACTATCGCGTGGACGCGTTCGGTGAGCTCGCCGAGGTCATGCGCACCGGCCGGATCGGCGCGATCCAGGTCCCATGGAACCCACGGGAGCGCCAGGCCGAACCGGAGATCCTGCCGCTCGCCCACGACCTGGGGATCGGGGTCATCGCGATGCGTCCGTTCGCCGAAGGGGAACTTCTGCGGCGGGCGCCCGCTCCGGAGATCTTGGCCGAGCTCGGTGTCGGCTCGTGGTCGGAGGCGCTCCTTCGATGGTGTCTGTCGGACGAACGGATCCACGTGGTGATCCCGGCGACCCGCGACCCCCGCCACGCCGCCTCCAACGTCGTGGCCGGCGACGGAAGGAGGTTGGAACCCGACGAGCTGGCGCTCGTCGAGCGGTTCGCGGGCTAGTGGGACTAGCCGTCGCGGCCGACGACGCACCAGATGCCGTGCACCGGCTCTCCGCCCAGGTTCCAGAACCGGTGGGGGAGCGTCGAGTCGAACGCGATCGAATCGCCCGCCTCCAGCTCGTGCTGATCGAACCCGAGCTGGACACCGAGGCGGCCCGAGAGCACCACCCCGTACTCCCGGCCCGGGTGGCGCATCAACATCGTCTCGGCCGCCGACGATCCACCGACGTCGTAGACGACGTGCATGAAGTCGACGTCCTCGTGCTGGTGGCTCGTGAGGCGCTCCCATCGCACGCCCGAGTCGAGTTCGAGGACGTGGCGTTCGCTGTGGCGGACCACCGGCGCGGGTCCGCCGGTCGCCGCCGGCGTGCCGTCGAGGAACAGCTCGTCGAGTGAGGTGCCGAGCTCGGTGACGATGGCGTAGAGGGTGCGCACCGAGGGCCTCGTCTGATCGTTCTCGATCTGCGAGATGAGGCTCGCCGAGACGCCGAGGCGGCGAGCCAGCTCGCGCTGACTGATCGCGGCGCGCTCGCGCTCGGTCCGCAGACGTGCGCCGATGTCGGCGAGCTCTTCGGACAACGCCGGTCACCCGCCGATCAGCCGATGAGCGGCAGGCGTGGATCGTCGTGCGGCGCCCGCCCCGAGGCGGCGCGCACCCACGCGAGGTCGTCGGCGAGGTCCGCCGGGCGCGCTCCGACGGTGCGCCGTGCGAGCAGTTCGTCGAGGATCCCGGCGGTGAACGCTACCCCCTCGGGCGTCGCCACCGTCTCGCGACCGAGGCCGTCGGTGAGGTCGAACCCGTGGACGACCGCCTCCACGATGCGGCTGGGCGCAAACTCCCCCAGCTCCATGAGCGCGTAGTAGCCGGATCCCACCAACGACGGCGGGTTCGCGCGCGATTCCTGGATCGTCCTCGTGAACGTCTCGCGCAGCACGCCGGGCATGTCCTCGGGCACCTTGCCTTCAACCATGGTGTAGGCGTAGTCGTAGACCTCCGGCGCCACCTCGGAGCGCGGGAAGATGAAGAAACTGACGCGGTCGCGGCCCACCTGACCTTCCTTGGGGTCCGCGATCAGCATGCGGGTGAGCCCGATCGAGATGTCGAAGTGCCCCGCCAGCTCGAAGACCGTCCAGTGCGGAAGGGCCGGGTCCAGGGGCACGAGCGGTGTCGGCCTCGCCCAGTCGTCGCCGGCGACCGAGCCGAACACATCGAGCACGGTATCCAGCTCGCGCTCCAACACGTCGATCTCGTCTTCGTAGCGACCCATCAGCTGCTCCTCCCAGCGAGAACGCGACGATACGCCCGTCCGCGAGACGATGTAAAGTCACGCTGTTCACAGCTGTCCATCAGCACTGGAAGACCCCCGCGGGGAGGGCCGATGACCGACGAGTTCCCGGTGGCGACGACGCCGGCGCCCGGCATCCAGGCCGTGGACTGGGAGGTCCGGGTCGATTTCGAGCGTCTGCGCGGGCACCGACTGCGGCGCACGAAGGAGGCCGCTCGAGCGATCCGACCTCGGCGCGCTCCTGCTGTTCGAGACGAGCAACATCCGCTATGTGACGGGCACCCACATCGGGTACTGGGCGTTCAACAAGGGCGAGCGCTACGCGCTCCTGACGCGCACCGGACGACCCCGGATCTTCGACTTCGGATCCGCGGCCAAGGCGCACCGCCTGCCAGCTCCCTCACCTGTACGACGAGACGAACTCGATCGGGGGGCAACACCGGGCTGCAGGGCGCGATCCACCCTCGCGTCGGACTGCAGGCCGGCGCCGTCGCGGAGCTGAAGTCGATCCTTGCCGAGGAAGGGGTCGCCGCCATGCCGCTCGGCGTCGACGTCGCGGAGACGTCCGTCTTCCTCGAGCTGATGAAGGCCGGCGTCGACGTCCGCGACGGCCAGCAGGTGATGTGCCGACGCGCGCGAGATCAAGAGCCCCGACGAGATCATGCTGCTGACGCAGGCGTGCGCGATGGTCGACGGCGTCTACCAGGACATCTTCGAGGCATTGAAGCCGGGCGTGCGCGAGAGCGACATCGTGGCGCTTGCCCACAAGCGGCTCTTCGAGATGGGCTCGGAGTTCGTGGAGGCGATCAACTCGATCGCCGGTGAGCGGTGTAGCCCCCACCCGCACGTCTTCTCCGACCGACTCATCCGGCCCGGTGACCAGGCGTATTTCGACATCATCCACGTCTACAACGGCTACCGGACGTGCTACTACCGGACCTTCGTGGTGGGGCGCGCGACGCAGGCGCAGCGCGACGCGTTCAAGCGATCGCGCGAGTGGATGGACGCGGCGCTCGCGCTCGTGAAGCCGGGCGTCTCGACGGACAAGATCGCGGCCGTGTGGCCGAAGGCCGAGGAGTTCGGGTTCGTCGACGAGATGGACGCCTTCGGGCTGCAGTTCGGTCACGGTGTGGGCGTCGGCCTCCACGAGCGGCCGATCATCTGCCGGCTGAACTCCTTCCACGATCCGCTCGAGCTCAAGGAGGGCATGCTGTTCGCCCTCGAGACCTACTGCCCGGCCACCGACGGCCGATCCGCCGCGCGGATCGAGGAGGAGGTCGTCGTTACCGCCGATGGACCGCGGGTCATCACGCTCTTCCCGTGCGAAGAGCTGATGGTCGCCAACGAGTATTGAAGAAGGGGGGTGCCGGTGGCCGCTGACGCGACGACGGTGGCGGACGTGAACGTCGCGGCTCGACATGTACCGGATGATGCAGGAGGCCCGCCTGTTCGAACGGCGCGCGCAGGATCTGTTCCTCGAAGGGCTCGTGAAGGGGACCTCGCACCTGGGCCTGGGGCAGGAGGCAGTCGCGGCGGGCTTCGCGGCGGCGCTACGGCCCGGAGGACCTCGTCTTCTGCACGTACCGGGGGCACGTCCACACCCTGTTGCGGGGCGCGCCCATGTCCGGGCTCATGGCGGAACTGCTCGGACGCGCCACCGGCGTTTGCGGCGGCAAGGGCGGCTCGATGCACCTCACCGACGTGGCGCACGGGGCGATGGGCTCCTACGCGATCGTCGGCGCGCACCTGCCGATCGCGGCGGGCGCGGCATGGGCCGCCCAGGAGCGGGGGACCGGCCAGGTCGTCGTCTGCTTCTTCGGCGATGGCACCACGAACATCGGCGCGTTCCACGAGGCGCTCAACCTCGCGGCGGTGTGGAAGCTCCCCGTCGTCTTCGTGTGCGAGAACAACCTCTACATGGAGTACACGCCGATCGCGAGCGTAACGGCGGTGGCGCATCCTGCCGCCGACCGCGCGTCGGCGTACGGGCTCGCTTCCCTCATCGTCGACGGTAACGATCCCGATGCCGTCCACGAGATGGCCGAGCAGGTGGTGGACCGAGCCCGCGCCGGTGACGGCCCCTCGCTCGTGGAGGCGAAGACCTACCGTCACGGGGGCCACTCCCGCGCCGACCCCGCGAAGTACCGGCCGGACGACGAGGTGCAGTCGTGGCTCGCCCGCGATCCGATCCCCACGTACCGGGAACGGCTCCTCGTGGCCGGCGTGGACGCCTCGTCGCTCGACGAGATCGACCGGGCCGCGCTGGCGCGGGTCGACGAAGCCACCGAGGAGGCGCGTGCCGCGCCGTTCCCCGGACCCGGCGCGCTCACCACCGAGCTCTGGTCGGACGGGGGGTCCGCATGGCGGAACTGACGTTCCGCGAGGCGGTCGCGCGCGGGATCGCGCAAGAGATGGAGCGCGACCCCACGGTCTACTTCATCGGCGAGGACGTCGCCGCCGCCGGCGGCGTGTTCAAGACGACGGAAGGACTGCTGGAGCGCTTCGGGCCCCGCCGTGTGCGTGACACGCCGATCTCCGAGGAGGCGATCATCGGCGCGGTCATGGGCGCGGCGATGAACGGCCTGCGTCCCATCGCCGAGCTGATGTTCAGCGACTTCTTCGCCGTCTGCTGGGATCTCATCGCGAACCAGATCGCCAAGACCCGGTACATGACGGACGGACAGGTGGCGCTGCCGCTCGTCATCCGCACCGCGAACGGCGGCGGCGTCCGCTTCGGAGCCCAGCACTCGCAGAGCGTGGAGAACTGGGTGATGGCGATCCCGGGCCTGAAGGTGGTCGTGCCGTCTAACCCCGCCGACATGGTCGGCCTGATGGCGGCGGCGGTGCGCGATCCCGACCCGGTGATCGTGATCGAGCCCAAGATCCTGTACGCGACGAAGGGCGACGTGCCCGACGGCGAGATCGTTGACCGACTCGGCACGGCCCGCGTTTTGCGTGCCGGCGACGACGTCACGATCTGCACGCTCGGGGCGATGGTGCCCAAGGCCCTCGACGCCGCGGACCGGCTCAGAACCGACGGCGTCTCGGCCGAGGTGATCGACGTCCGTTCGCTCGTTCCGTTCGACGCGGCGACGGTTCTGCAGTCCGTCGGGAGGACCTCGCATCTCGTGACGGTGGAGGAGAACCCCCGCGTGTGCGGCTGGGGCGCCGAGGTCGCTGCGACGGTGGCGGAGGAGAGCTTCTACTCGTTGGACGGGCCGATCGTGCGGGTCACCACGCCGCACCTCCCGCTGCCGGCCGCCGACGCCTTGGAGGACCTGGCGATCCCTTCGGTGGAGCGCATCGTCGAAGGGGTGCACCGGGCGATCCAGTGAACCGTGCAGGGAGCAAGGGAAGGGGAGGAGCGAACATGGCGGATCGGATCCTGCTCAAGGGCGGCCACGTGGTCACGGTGGACCCGCAGATCGGCGACATCGAGGGAGGCGACGTCCTCATCGAGGGCACCGCCATCGCACAGGTCGGCAAGGATCTCAGCGCCGACGCCGAGGTGATCGACTGCTCGGGGAGCGTCGTGATCCCCGGGTTCGTCGACACCCACCGGCACACGTGGGAAGCGGCGATCCGCAGCTGCGCTCCGAACGCGACGCTCGACGACTACTTCGTGGAGGTGCTGGACAGCTTCGCGCCCCTCTATCGGCCGCAGGACGTGTACGCCAGCGACCTCGCCGGCGCGCTCGAATGCGTCAACGCCGGCATCACGACGCTCGTGGACTGGTCGCACATCAACAACACCCCCGAGCATCCCGACGCCGCGATCCAGGGGCTGAAGGAGTCCGGCATCCGCTCGCTGTATGCCTACGGCAGTGCGAACACCTCGCTCGCCGACTATTGGTTCAACAGCTCGATCGCGATCCCGCGCGACGATGTCGAGCGGGTCCGCAGCACCTACTTCTCCTCCGACGACGGCCTGCTCACGATGGGCCTCGCGACGAGGGGCCCCGGCTTCTGTCAGGACGACGTGGTCCGGGCGGAATGGGGGATGGCGCGCGACCTGGGGCTCCCCATCACGATCCACATCGCGATGGGCAAGCTCGCCGGCAAGTGGGGCATGGTGAAGCAGCTCGACGGTCTCGGCCTGCTCGGCTCCGACACCACCTACGTTCACTCCTGTTACTTCAGTGACGAGGAATGGGAGCTCGTCGCGAAGAGCAAGGGCACCATCTCGGTTGCGCCGCAGGTAGAGATGCAGATGGGTCACGGCTGGCCGCCCATCATGAAGGCGCGCTCCTACGGGTTGCGTCCGGGGCTGTCGATCGACGTTGTCACGACGGTGCCTGGCGACATGTTCACCGAGATGCGATGCGGGTTCGCCCAGGAGCGGTGGAAGTCGAACGACCAGGTGTGGGAGAGCGAGGAGCCGCTGCCGGAGAACGCCCTCACCGCCCGCGACATGCTCACGATGGCCACCCTCGACGGTGCGCACGTCGCGGGCCTGCAGCACCGCGTCGGGTCGCTCACGCCCGGCAAAGAGGCCGACGTCGTCGTCATCGACGGGAACGCGCCCGGGACGGCGCCGGTCATCGACCCGGTCGGGACCGTGGTCCTGGCCGCGGACACCGCGAACGTCGACACCGTCATCATCGGCGGGACCGTCCGCAAGCGCGGCGGGAAGCTCACGGCCGACTGGGACTCGGCCCGCAAGGGTGTCGAGGCCTCCAGCGCCTACCTCCGGGACGCGCTGGCCGAGAAGCAGCAGGAGTCCGCGGGATCGTGAGCCCCCGGTTCCTCGTCCGCAGGGGTGGCGAGCTCGATCTCGCCACCCCTGCGGGTCGACCCGACGACGGCGCGCGCCGGGACACCGTGGTGGGCGAGGACACGGGGAGTGTCCATACGGGCTTCGCGATCTGCGAGCTGCCGCCCGGCTCGGCCGCCGCCGGACACGTCCACAGTTTCGAGGAGAGCGTCTTCGTGCTCGCCGGCGACGTCGTGATCGACACCGGTGAGGGGTCGTTCTCGCTCGGTCCCGGCGACTACGGCGTCCTGTCCGTAGGATCGCCCCACGCGGTGCGCAACCTCGGCGACGTCGCGGCCCGCTGGGCCGAGATGGCGGCGCCGCAGCCGAGGGCGCGTCACGGGTACGACACGTTCGGCGTGGAGGCGCCTCCGGCACGCGCGCCCGTCCGCGTCGACGTGCGCGACCCGCGTACACGCTCGTTCGGCCACATCGAGCCGTCCAACATGGAGGTCGACCGGCAGACCCAGGACATGCTGGCGGTCTCGGCGAGCATGCGGACGGCGCTGCTGGTCTACAGCGGCATCACCGTGAAGATGATGGTCGACTCGGAGCTGGGGGCGCAGCTCTCGACGATGTTCATGGTGCAGTACGAGGAGCGCGGCGTGGCCGGCCCGCACGACCATCCGTTCGAGGAGACCTATCTGATCCTCGCCGGTGCGGTCGATGCCTCTTTCGAGGGGGAGCGCGTCCGGTTGGAGACGGGCGATGTTGCGTGGGCCGGCGCCGGGTGCGTCCACGCGTTCACGAATCCGGGTCCCGGGGTGGTGCGCTGGCTCGAGACGCAGGCGCCGCAACCACCGGCGCGCCACTCCTACCGGTTCGCGCGCGACTGGGAGTATCTGGCGGCCGGGTTGTCCGACGACGATCGAACAGGAGGCAAGGATGGATGAGCGGGCGGTCGTTGTGGTCGGCGGCACGTCCGGCCTGGGGAGGGACCTCGCACGCCACTATGCCGGGCAGGGGCGCATGGTGGTGATCTCGGGACGCGATGCCGACCGCACCGCGGAGATCGCGTCGGAACTCGGCGGCTCGGTGAGTGCGGTGGCGTTCGACCTGGCGGATCCCGCGAGCGTCGCGCCCGCACTGGCGAGCGTCGGAGGGGTCGTTTCGCTGGCGCTCGCCGCGCTCGAACGGGACCAGAACAGCGTCCGCGACTACGACATCGCCGCGGCGCTGCGCCTGGCGACGCTCAAGCTGGTCGGCTACACGGAGGTCGTGCACACGCTCGTCGATCGCATGAGTCCGGACGCCTCGATCGTCGTCTATGGAGGGCTTGCGAAGCTCCGTCCCTACCCGGGTTCCACGACCGTTACGACGGTCAACGCGGCGGTCGACGGTCTCGTACGCACGCTCGCCAGCGGAGCTGGCGCCCATCCGGGTCAACGCGTTGCACCCCGGGATCGTCGGCGACAGTCCGTTCTGGGCCCCCAAGACCGAGGCCCTGGAGGCCGTGAAGAAACGGACGCCGACGGGCCGCTTGGTGCAGATGCGCGACGTGACGGAGGCGGCCGTGCTCCTGTTGGAGAACCCATCGATCAACGGCGCCGAGCTGCGCGTGGACGGAGGCTGGTCGCTCCCGTGACCCCGTCGACGGTCGCGATCGTGGGGACCGGTCGCATGGGTGGGGCGATGGCGGGCACGCTGAGCGGCGCAGGGTTCCGCGTCCGCCTGTGGAACCGCACACGGTCCAGGGCCGAGGAGGTGGCGGCCGGCATCGCAGCCGAAGTGGCCGACTCCGCCGCCGAAGCGTCCGAGGGCGCCGACGTGGTCGTCTCCAGCCTCGCCGATGACGCGGCGGTCCTGGCCGCCTACACGGAGCCTTCGGGGATCCTGTCGGGGCTGCGGGGCGGCCAGGTCGTGGTGGAGATGAGCACGATCTCGCCCGCCACGGTCCATCGCCTCCATCCGGTCCTGGAGGCCATCGGCGCCGCACTCCTGGATGCTCCGGTGTCGGGCAGCGTCCCGGCTGCCGAGCGAGGCGAGCTCATCGTCATGGTTGGGGGCGACGCCGACGCGCTCGACCGAGCGCGTCCCGTCCTGGAGGCGCTCGCCGCGAAGGTGATCCACGTTGGCGCGTCGGGAGCGGGTGCCACCGTCAAGCTCGCCGTGAACGCGCTCGTCCTGGCGATCGACGTGGGGCTCTCGGAGGCCCTCGTGTTGGCGGAGCGGGCGGGCGTGGAGCGGGGCGTCGCGTACGACGTGTTCGCGGCGGGGGCGGCCGCCGCGCCGTTCGTCCTGTACAAACGCCAGGCGTTCGAGCATCCCGACGAGACGCCGCCGGCGTTCACGCTCGACCTCATGGCGAAGGACCTCGACCTGATCCTCGCCCTCGCGGAGGAGGTCGGCGCCCGGATGGAGCAGGCCGAACAGAACCGGGGGATCGTCCGGAGCGCGCTGGCCGCTGGGTTCGCGGGACGGGACATGAGCGCGGTCGCGGAGTGGCTACGGGCCCCGGCTAGCTCCCCGGACCGGTGAGCTGCTTCAGGCCCTGCGGGGTCAGCACGAAGACCTGCCAGTTGTAGTACGCGTAGAACGTCCGCGGATCCCGCATCATCTCGTGCGCGTACAGCAGCACGGCGCGGACGTAGGAGGGCGCGGGATTGTAGTGATACAGCGCGCCCGCGACGTCTCCGGGAGCCCCCGAAGCCTGTAGGTAGTTCGCGGCGCCCATGATCGCGTCGTGCGGATCGTGCACGTTCCCGCCCAGGCCGTAGGCAGCCCAGGTCGCCGGGATGAACTGCATCGGCCCCTGCGCCCCCGCCGAGCTGTTCGAGATCACCCGGCCGAACCTGGACTCGACGAGGTTCACGGCGGCCAGGACCTGCCACGGGACGCCGAAGCGCCGTTGGGCGGTCCGGTAGTCGGCGAGCAGCGCGTCCGCGGGCAGTGGCGCCCGCGTCTTGAACGTCACCGCGTGGCTCGACGGCTGCACGAGCGACAGGAGCTTCTCGGCCGCGGTGGCGTTCGCGAGCGCTTCGGCTTTGAGCCCGGCGGGCAGCTTCGCCAGCACGTGGCGGAGGAGTGCCGGATGCAGCGCGAGCGTCCCGAAGATCCGCTGCTCGGTGACGGCCTGCTCGACCAGGGTTGATGGGGGCGGCCACGATCTCGTGCCACCGCTCGCCGCCCACGCTTCGATGGAGCGAACGAGCTGCGCATCGACGGTCTCGAGCTGCGTGGCGAGCGGTGCGGGGGCCGTGTCGATCGGAGTCGTCGCGGAGCTGGGGGACCCGGAAACGTACCTCGGGCTCCCCGATGCGATGATCCGATGGGTCACCCCGCACGACGCCGCGACGAGGGCGAGGATCGCCACTCCCGCCCAGCGATGGGAAGACCGCCTCTGGTGCCGAGGCGAGCGGACGTCGCTAGTCGTCGGGGGACCTCCTTTCGGAATGGCCAGTCATGAGGACCGGCCAGCCTGCGCACAGAAGATCCACATGACCTGACTCACGTCCCCCGCAGGGCGGGCGCCACCGTGGTTGCGAACAGCTCCAAGGTGCGCTCGTCCGCAGGGGCACGGGCGCGGAGCAGGAAGTCGCCGACGCCCAGCGCGACGAACGGGCGGAGCGTATCGATGAAGCGCTCTGCGGTCGCCACCGCGAACCGTTCGCGCACGGCGACAGGCTCGATCCCCAACGCGGACGCCCGCTCACGCACGCGGTCGTCGAGCTCGCCCTCGGTGTCCGCCAGCAACGCCACCGTCACCAGCGCGCGCCGGATGTCGTGCGGATCCCGCCCGAAGGCCGCGCAGTGCTCGGCGAGGACGTCGAGCTTGTGTCGGTACTCGTCCTGGGGGATCAGGAACGTGTTCCAGCCGTCGGCGACCTCGGCCACGACGCGGAGCGTCACCCTCTCGCCAGCGCCGCCGATCCACAGGGGGATCGACGGCGTCTGCACCGGCTTGGGTTCGCACGGGGCGTCGATCAGGTGGAAGTGCTCGCCCTCGAACGTGGTGCGTTCGCGCGACCACATCTGCTTCACGATGAGCGACGCCTCGCGCAGCATCTCCGCCCGCTCGCGGAAGCGTGGGAAGGCGATGCCGTACCGCTCGTGCTCCAGCTCGTACCATGCCGCGCCGAGGCCGAGCTCGAAGCGGCCTCCGGAGATGTGGTCGAGCGTCACGGCGATGTTGGCGAGCAGGGCCGGGTGCCGGTAGGTGATCCCGCTCACGACGATCCCGCACCGCAACCGCGACGTCTGCGCCGCCATCGCCCCGAGCAGCGTGAAGCCCTCGAAGCACGGCCCCTGCGGGTCGGAGAAGATCGGCAGGAAGTGGTCGAAGACCGACGCCCAGTCCAAGCCGAGGGCCTCCGCCCGCTCCCACAGCGCCGCGTAGCTGGCGTAGTCGGTGTTCTGCTGGCCCGCATGGATCCCGAAGCGGAGCTGTCCGTCGAACGGTTGCATCGGTTCAGGGTAGCCCGAGGCGCATCATCACCTCGCGCAGGGCGAGATTGGACGGCAGCTGTTGGTGTCGATCGGTGGGGGCGAAGCCCATGCTGCGGTAGAGCGCCACCGCGGGCGCGTTCGTCTCCGTGACCCACAGGCGCACCTCGACCGCACCCGTCCCGCGAGCCCACGCCAGGAATGTCTCCACGAGCAGACGGCCCACCCCGCGGCCTCGAGCCTCGGGCGCGACCCAGAGCCCGCCGACATGGGGCGTCGCGTCGTCTTCATCGGGGTAGGTGCGGACCATGCCGATCCAGCTCGGTCCGTCGACAGCGACGAACACGGGGCCCTCGGAGCCCGAGACGAGCCGTCGCCAGTGGTCGTCGGTATACGCGCGCGTGTCCTCCAGCGTGCTGCCGAAGGCGTCGGGGGCATCGGCGATCGCGCGCAGCC
This sequence comes from uncultured Actinomycetes bacterium, assembly GCA_963850315.1. Classification (GTDB taxonomy): domain Bacteria; phylum Actinomycetota; class UBA4738; order UBA4738; family HRBIN12; genus JAOUEA01. Next base: position 199,820 of record CAWKKN010000003.1, on the reverse strand, counting down.
GCAGGGCGCGCAGCTCCCGCCACTCCGACGGAACGACGGGTCGAACCAGCATCGTGTGAGGGTCACCCGTTGCCGAGCACGAGTTCCGCACGGACCTTCTCGACGTCCTGCTGGTACTTCAAGAGCAACGACAACGTGTCCCGGGTGGTGGCGTTGTCCACGCGATCCGTCCCCAGCAGGAGGAGTGTTCGGGCCCAGTCCAGTGTCTCGGAGACAGAGGGAGCCTTCTTCAAGTCGAAGTTGCGGATCGACCCCACCACCCGCGCGATCTGCTCGGCGAACGCATCGTCGATCTCCGGGATCCGTATGCGGATGATGGCCTTCTCGCGCTCGATGTCCGGGTAGTCCATGTGCAGGAACAGGCACCGGCGCTTGAGCGCCTCGGAGAGCTCGCGCGTGTTGTTCGAGGTGAGCACCACGAGCGGGGTCTCCCTCGCCTCGATCGTGCCGAGCTCGGGGATGGACACCTGCCAATCCGAGAGCACCTCCAGCAGCAGCGCCTCGGTCTCCATCTCCACGCGGTCGACCTCGTCGATCAAAAGCACGACGGGGTCGGCGGAACGGATCGCCATCAGCAACGGGCGCGGCAGGAGGAACTCCTCCGCGAAGATGTCGTGCTCCACACGGTCCCAATCGAGCTCGCCCGAGTCGGCCTGGATCCGCAGGAGCTGCTTCTTGTAGTTCCACTCGTACAGGGCCTTGGCCTCGTCCAGGCCCTCGTAGCACTGGAGCCGGATCAGTCGGTGGCCGGTGGCCGTGGCAAGGGCCTTCGCGAGCTCGGTCTTGCCGACCCCGGCGGGTCCCTCGCACAGGATCGGCTTCTCGAGCCGATCGGCGAGGAACGCCGTCACTGCGACGTGATCGTCCGCGAGGTACGTCGCACCGGCGAGGCGCTCCTTGACGTCTGCGGGAGACGCGAATCGGCTCATCGGTCCGAGGCCGGACGCCGGCCGTGATAGGCGTCGTCCAGGAGCGCCCGCACGGTCTGTTCGTCCACGGGACGCGGGTTCCACGGCGGCGGGTCGACGCTCAGCCGCGCGGCCTCGTCGAGGTCCGTCTCCTTCATCCCGAGCTCCTTCAGGCTGGTCGGTGCGCCGATCTCCGTGACCAGGTCGAACAGGCCCGACGGCGCGTGCTCGACCCCGAGCGCCTCCGCGACCCTCGACAGAGCGTCGGGCGCGTCCCGCTCGTTGTACTTCGCGGCCTGCGCCAGGATCACCGAGTTCACGTCCCCGTGGGCGAGGCCGAAGGTGCCCCCGAGAACGTGACACACGCGATGGTGGATGGCCATGCCCGTGACGGCGAGCGAGGCGCCCGCGAGGTAGGCCCCGTAGAGGGCCTCGCCGCGCGCCACGAGGTCCTCCGGGGTGCGCACGGAGGCCGGGATCCCACTGGCGAGCGCCCGCACCCCTTCCTCCGCCATCAGCGACATGATGGGGCTCGCACCTTCCGCGTACAGGGCCTCGACGCAATGGGCCATCGCGTTCATCCCGCTGGCGCCGGTCACCGACGGCGCGAGCTCGGTGGTGAGGCCGGGGTCGTAGATCACCACCTTCGGAAGCACGCGAAGGTCGCGTGTCGTGCGCTTGTGGCCCCCCGACGTGATGCCGTAGACGGGGGTCATCTCCGACCCGGAGTACGTCGTCGGCACGGCGATGAGGGGGAGCTCCGACCCCAACGCGATCACCTTGCCGTAGCCGATCGCCGAGCCGCCGCCGATCGTGACGACGCAGTCCGCACCCGACTCGGAGGCGGCGGCGTTCGCTCGCTCGGCCACCTCGGCCGGTACGTGGAGCTGAAGGTCCGTGAACCTTCCCACGAAGCGGTCGCCCATCAGCTCTATCGCGTCGCGCGCGGTCGCCGCGCTGTGGGGACCCGTGACGACGAACACCGCCCGGACGCCCAGCCGATCGATCTCCGCTGTGAGCCGGCCGAACGAACCGACGGAGAAGACGACCCGGCCCGGCAGCGCGTCGTAGGTGAACGTCCTCACTCGCTAGATCCGCGGATACCAGGGGGGGAGGTCCGCGCCGACGTTCACCCACACGGACTTCGCCTCCGTATATTCGTGCATCGCCTCGAACCCCATCTCGCGTCCGTAGCCCGAGCTGCCGATGCCTCCGAAGGGCGAGCCGGGGTTAACTCGCTTGTAGGTGTTGATCCAGACCATGCCGCTCGCGATCCGCGACGCGACGCGATGCGCGCGGCTGAGGTCGCGGGTCCACAACCCGCCACCGAGCCCGTACTGGGTCCCGTTCGCGACCGCCAGGGCTTCGTCCTCGTGCGCGAACGTCGTGAGCGATACGAACGGTCCGAAGACTTCTTCCTGGCAGACGCGCGAGGTGGGGTCGGCACGCACGACGGTTGGCTCGACATAGCAGCCAGCGGCGAGGCTGGGATCGTCGGGAGCCTTGCCCCCGGTGAGGATCTCGGCGCCGTCGTCGAGGGCGATCTTCACGTAGTCAAGGACGCGGTCGCGGTGCTCGGGCGACGTGAGCGGCCCCATCTCCGTCTGCGGATCCTTGGGATCGCCCAGCCGCAGCGACCGCGCCAGCGCGACGAAGCGTTCCGTGAACTCCTGCGCGATCGCGTCGTGCAGGATCAGGCGGGATCCCGCGATGCACGCCTGGCCCTGGTTATGGAAGATCGCGAACGCCGAACCGTTCACCGCAGCCTCGATGTCGGCGTCGTCGAAGACGATGTTCGCCCCTTTGCCGCCGAGCTCCAGCTGGACACGCTTGAGGTTGCCGGCGGACCCCTCCACGATCCGCCGCCCGACCGCGGTTGAGCCGGTGAACGCGATCTTCGCCACGCCAGGATGCGACGCGAGGTGCGCGCCGGCGACGTTGCCGAACCCGGGGACGACATTGACGACACCCGGCGGGAATCCGACTTCAGCCATCAGCTCCCCGACCCGCAGCGCGGATAGCGGGGTGAGCTCCGCCGGCTTGAAGACCACGGTGTTCCCGGCCGCGAGCGCGGGAGCCATCTTCCACGATGTGAACATCAGCGGGAAGTTCCAGGGGACGATCTGGCCCACGACCCCCAGCGGCTCGCGCGTGACGTAGTTCAAGAAGCCGGGTTCGACCGGTACGACGCTGCCCTGGTGCTTGTCCGCCATGCCGCCGAAGTAGCGGAACGTCGCCGCGGTCCGGGGCACGTCGAGGAGGGACGAGTCGCGGATCGGGTGACCCGTGTCCGTCGTCTCCAGCAGCGCCAGCTCTTCGGCGTGCGACTCGACGGCGTCTGCGAGACGCAGGAGCAGCCGGCCGCGCTCCGCGGCGGCGGTCGCGGCCCAGGGCTCGAACGCGTCCTTGGCCGCCGCGACCGCGCGGTCGACGTCTTCTGGGGACGCCTCCGCCACGTCGGCGAGCTTGCTCCCGTCGTGCGGATCGAAGACCTCGAACGTGCCGCCCTCCTCGGCGTCGACGAACGTTCCCCCGATGAACAGCCTCGACTCGATGGCGCGGCCCTCCGTCAGAACTGGACGGGAGTCACGGGCAGCTTGCCGCTCGACAGAAGCTCGGGAAGCTCTGGGCTCGCGTTCTCCCACACCAGAAGCATGGCGCGTTTCGGCGCGTATCCCTGGTGTCGGATGTCGGCCGGCATGCAGGCGACGTCGCCGGGCTTCATGACCACCTTCGACCTCGCCGTGCCGGTGTCGCGGTCCTCGACGTTCCACCAGATCTCGTCGGAGAGCTGCACGAACCACTCCACTCGGTCGTTCCCGTGGATGATCGGCAGGATGTACTCCTCCGTGGTGGGGCAGTAGAGGCTGTTCTTGCATACGGACACGACAGAGGGGTTCCACGTCACATCGGAGCGCGAAAGGTACGCGAACAGGTTGAAGGACACGACCTCGTCCTCGAAGCCGGGCTCGGGGAGCATCTGCGGCTCGTCCTGCGGCACGTCGAGGAAGTGTCGGTTGATCGGAAACCCGTTCTCGTCGCTGCGGGTTTGCTCGTCGCCTGCGACGCCAACCATCCGGTTCGCCGCGACGCGGTGGCGCGTGATGGCGCGGCGGTTCTCACCCTGCTTCGGCCCGAAGGCCGACCCCGTCTCCGTCGGGCTCGCGAAGGGATCGAACCCGTCGTTCGTCCAGTCGTCCAGCATCGCCTTGAACGTCTCGCGGATCAGCGGGGTCTCGAAGTTCTCCTGGTGGTCGAGCTCGGCCTTGCGGTAGGCGTCGTTGTAGCGACCACCGAACAGATCCACCGTGCCGTAGTGATTCATCGTGCCCACGACACCGTCGAAGTTCACGATGCCGTAGAAGAAGTCCCAAGCGACGTCGCGCTGCAACGCGCGCAAGAACGCGTCGGCCGACATCACATGGCTGCCGGTGGGCCAGCGCACATAGACGAAGTACTCGTCCCTCGAGAACGTGAACTCGCCGAGCGAGAAGCTGCGGTAGCCATGCTCGTTCGCGTCGCTCGCCGCAACGTCGAGCCCTGGATCGGTGTCCATGCTCATCGCGTGTCTCCCTCCCTCTTGGCGTCGGCTACGGCTGCGTTCGGCAGATCTCGGCCCACTTGTAGACCGTGTCGTCCCCGCCCACGGTCTGCAGCAAGATCACGCCCGGCCGCTCCGCATGGAACTGGTAGGCGGAGTTCGCGGGCAGGAGCGTCATGTGACCTCGGCTCGCCCGCACCACGCCCATCTTCCGGCCCACGGGTTCGCCGCCGACGGCGACGGACCCCTCCTTGTCGGCCGGAGCGGTCGGCGCGTCGAGCTTGACGAGGCGGATCTCAACGGTGCCGTCCATCACCAGCGCGAACTCGTCGTGCGCGCACGTGCGCCACTGCGACGTCCCCTCCGCGCGGATGGCTTCCAGCACGTACTCGATGTTCTTGGCGACGGCGATCTTCTCGTAGGGTTTCGCGTTCGCCGCGACCTCGAACATGTTCGAGTAGACGTAGTTCTTGGGATCGTCGTCGATGATCTCGAGGATCCCCGGCTCGTAGTCCTCGAGCGATGCGAAGCGGGTCACGTACTCGGCCATCTTCCCCCCTCGTAGACTTGACGCAGCCCGGTCGCTCCCCGATAGTAACGGGATGCGAACACATGTACGCTATGTGATCGCGATTTAATCCGCGAGGAGGACGGATGTCAAGCGAGGGTCGCCGACCCGAGTTCGTCCAGTCCCTGGAGCGAGGCCTCTCGGTCATCACGGCTTTCGGGCCCGAGACTCCGAGCCTCACGCTGTCGGAGATCGCCGAGCGCACGGGGCTCACGCGAGCCGCGGCTCGCCGATTCCTCCTCACGCTCGAGTGGCTCGGGTACGTTCAGAGCGAAGGCCGGAAGTTCTTCCTGCGCGCGAAGGTCCTGGAGCTCGGCTACGCGTACCTGTCCTCGCTCCCGGTGTGGGAGATCGCGAAACCGCATATGGGGGAGCTCGCCGAGAAGGTGCGCGAGACCACGTCCGCCTCGGTCCTGGAAGGCACCGACATCGTGTTCGTCGCACGGATCGAGACCGGCCGCATCATGAACATGACCCTGGGAGTGGGCTCCCGGCTTCCCGCGTTCGCGACGGCGATGGGGCGCGTGCTCCTCGCGGACCTCTCACCCGAGGCACTCGACGCCTACTTCGACGCGGCCACGCTGGCGCCTTTGTCCCACCGCACGATCACCGACGAGAAGCGGCTTCGGCGGATCATCGCCGATGTGAGGAAGCAAGGGTGGGCGCTCGTGGACCAGGAGGTCGAGGAGGGGCTCCGGTCCATCGCGGTCCCGATCACCGGGCCGGACGGAGGCGTGCGGGCCGCTCTGACCGTCTGCTCCAACGCCTTCCGCGTGAGCGACGAGCGGATCATGGAGGAGTTCCTGCCGATGGCGCAGGCGACGGCCGAGCGCATCGGCGGCGAGATCGCCCAGCGATAGGGGTCCCGCTCGCAGCGTCAGCGGCGGCCGCCCCATCCCTGCGGCGGCTCGGGGTCGGGGGACCTCGGGGCATCGGGAGCCAGCACGTCGGTCGATCCCACCACCATGGCCGTGAGCTGCGCGATGGCGTCGTGGACGTCCGGCGTGTTGGGGAGCCGGCATCGCAGGTCCGTGATCCCCGCGTAGGCGAGGCGGATCACGCGCTCCTGACACCGCTCGAGCGTTCCGAAGATCCCTATGCGCTCGGGATGGCCGCTCGCCGCGAAGAGCGGCTCGGCGTCGGCCCGGGCGTCGGCTTCGGCGGAGGTGCGGCCGATCGATACGGGCACCTCGAGGGCGATCCCCAACGTGTCGGGGTGACGGCCCGCATCCTCGCACGCTCCGCGGATGCGTCCCGCCAGCGCCACGACCTCGTCCGCCGGCGCCGCGGAGATCACGAGGTCGTCGGCGATCCTGACGCCTGCGCGGACCTCGGCGAGGGTTCCCACCACGACGGAGAGGGGCACAGTCGCGATCTCCGCATACGCACGGAGTGACTCGACGTCCTGCGGCGTCAACGTCAGCTCCAGCCGTCCCCCCGTCGCGGCGTCGAGCGCCCTCGCCATCGCGGCGAGCTCGCGAGTCGGCGTTAACCCGGCCGATAGCCGCGCGCCGATCCGCACGTGGCTCGTCTCGGCCCCTGCGAGCGCGGCGGTGTCCCACCCTTCGTTCACCCATAGGGCGTCGATCCCGGCCCGCTCGCACATGCGTGCGACTTCGCGAAGGCGCGGGACCGAGTTGCGCGAGTCGAGCACGACGCCGAGCCGGGCGAGCCGCCCGGGCGGAGCCGTCGTAGGCCTGAAGGGTGGCACGGGGATCCTCACTCCGGGTTCGCATGTCGAACTTGCGTTCTCTGTGCAGACATGAGCATATGGGCGGCCCAGTGAGCGGCGCAACGGACGCCGGCGGGGGTAACCCGCGATGTCGTGGAGGCTCTCTGCTCGCGCTTCGTCCATCGGCTTCGCGAGGCGCTCGGTTCCCGTGTCCATGGTGGAGACGATGGACGCGATCGATGCGGTCCTCGCTGTCGATATCGGGGACCGGTCCTCGTTCAAGGCCGCGCTGGGATCGACCCTGGTCAAGCGCGCGGAACACGCGGAGATCTTCGACTCCTTGTTCGAGATCTATTTCGCGGCCTCGCGAGATCTTGCCGCCGCCGCGGCGGGATCCAACCGACGAAGCGCTCCGACCTCGCGACGGGCTGGACGTCGGACCATCCGTCGCACCCGCGGAAGGCAAGCGTCTCCCCGGCGATGCTCGACGCGCTGTTGGAGGCGCTCCGCAGCGGGGACCCCGACGCGATGGCGCGCGCGGCGGGCGACGCGGTGGATCGGTTCGCCGGGATCCGACCGGACGGGCAGACGGCCGAGCGCTACCACCTCTACCGGGTCCTGCGGCAGCTAGACCTGTGGGCCATCCTGCAGCGCGCGGTCCAGGAGGAGCGAAGCGCCTCCGGTGAGCGGACCGCGCTCGAGGAGCGACTCGCGCGTGACGAGCAGCTCCGCCGCATCGAGGAGTTCCGTCAGCTGATCGCGAAAGAGATCCGGCGCCGGCTCTCCGAGATCAGGGGGCCGGCCGAAGCGGCACGTTCGTTCACGGATGTCTCTACGATCGAAGACGTCGACTTCATGCGGCCTCACCCACCGAGCTGCGGCAGATGCAAGAGGCGATCCGTCCCCTCGCTCGCTCGCTCGCCGTCCGCATGGCGCAGCGCCGCCGGCGCCGCCGTCGAGGGCGTCTGGACGTTCGTCGAACGCTCCGACGGTCTCTGTCCTCCGGCGGCGTCCCGATCGACCCGGTCTTCCGGCGGCCCCGCCCTTCGAGGCCCGATCTCTATCTGCTCGCCGACATCTCGGGATCCGTGGCGGAGTTCGCCCGCTTCACCATCTCCCTGCTCCAGGCGATGAAGGACGAATTCTCGAAGATCCGGTCTCTTCGTCTTCGTCGACGGGATCGACGAGGTGACGTCGACTCATGGGCGAGGATCGCCGCGCTCGCGCCCGCGCAACCTGCTTCATCGGCACCGACGCCGTGGCCGGCGACGGCCACAGCGACTACGGCGCCGTGTTCGCGCGATTCTGGGATTCGCTACGGCGATGCCTCTCTCGATCCGCGGTCCACGATCATCATCACGGGCGACGCGCGAAACAACTACAGGGAGTCCGGGCCTCAACCCTTGATGCCATCCGCGGCCGCGCGAAGAAGATCTACTGGCTGAACCCGGAGCCGCGTGAGGATTGGGACACGACCGATTCGCTCCAGAGCGTCTACGCCACCTGCTGCACGGTGTCTACGAGGTGCGGAACCTCCGTCAGTCGGGGAGTTCGTGCTGGAGATCGGCTGAGCGGGAGGTGGGGCGGATCCGGTGCGACGCTCAGGCCGGCGCTTGCTCCCAGAGCTGTCTGGTCATCTGCGCGTGGGCGACGTGCTCCTGAAGATGACCCAGCGCGAACAGCAGCGCCCACGAAGCCGTGAAGGGGCCCGACACTCCCGAGGAGTGAGGCGGCGTCTCGCGGATCGCCGACGCATCGAACGGCGTCCGCAGAACCAGAAGGGAGCGGCACTGCGCGGACGTCTCGTCGCACCAGGCCAGCAGATCGCTTGGATACTCGGTCGTCGCGAGGAACTCCGAGGCGCGGTCACGCTCCGGCAGTGGCTCTCCCACCGTCAGGCTCAGCCACCAGCGCGTGCTGCTGAGCGCGTGCGTGACGAGGACGGCCACCGTGTTCGTCTCCTCTCCCGGGCGCCAGTTGAGGGCATCTGCCTGGAGGCCCTCGACCGTTGCGCGCAGCGCGGTCAACGATCCGTCGAGGATCTCCCTCGCGGCGGCGATCGTGGCGTCGGGCACGGGCCGAGTGTAGACGCCGGGGCTTCGGGCTATCGTCAGCGATCATGGCCGACATCGTCGAGGAGGGGACGTTCGACACGCGCCCGTACGCGGACGAGCTGGTGGCGGCTGCCGGGAACCTCCAGGTCGGAACCTCGCTCTGGTTCGACAACGAGCGGGTCCGGGTCTGGGAGGTACGTCTGGCGCCGGGGGAGCGCGGTCCGTTCCACGCGCACACGGCTCCCTACTTCTGGACGTGCGTGGAGGCTGGCCTTGGCCGTCAACGCACGCCCGACGGCACCGTCAAGGTGCGTCGCTACGCCGTCGGGGATACGCGGTTCTCCGAGCATGGCCCCGGCGATCCGATGGTCCACGACCTCGAGAACGCCGGCGACACCATGCTCCGCTTCGTCACGGTGGAGCTGATCGACTGAAGAGGGAGGATGGCATGAGTTTCACGGTTGCCAAGTTCATCGATGTGTCCGAAGGGGTCACCCCCGCCCAGTTCACCGTGGGCTCGCGCGAGGAGATCGACTCCCTCGACGAGCTCGAACCCAGCTACCGCAAGCTGTTGGACGAGCCCGTGACCTCGGTCCTGGCGGTGATGGGCGGGGACGGCCGGCCGAACCTCACCCCTGTGTGGTTCAACTACCGGGGCGACAAGGTCCTGTTCAACTTCGCCGAGCACCGTCGCAAGACGGACTGGATCCGCAAGGACCCGAGGTTGACCGTGCTCTTGCTGAACCCGCAGAACCCGTATCACTGGGTCAGCATCAAGGTGACCGTCACGCGCGAGGTCCGCGAGGACGATCCGGTGAACGGCCACGAGGCCACCGAGACGATCGATGCGGCCTGGACGAAGTACACGGGTGCGGAGCCGCCCTACGGGCTGCGCGATCCCTCGATGGACGAGAAGCGCGTGCTGTTCGAGTGCTCCATCGATCGCGTCGCCGTCTTCGGCAAGCCGTAGCGTCGCGGTGACGGATCCGCTTCGTGTCGCCGTCGTGGGCGGGTCGCTCGGCGGCCTGACCTCGGCCCTCCTGCTGCGTGACCTCGGGTACGCGGTCGATGTCTACGAACGCTCGACGGCCGAGCTCCAGGCGCGCGGCGCCGGCATCGTCGTGCTCGACGAGACGTCCCGCTACCTGCGCGAACGCACCGACGTGAACCTCGCAGACGTCACGATCGGGACCTCAGATCTCCGCTATCTCGACGCCACCGGTGTTGTCGTCTTCGACGAGCCCCGTCCCTACCGCTACTCGGGATGGCACACGATCTATCGCGCGCTGCTCGATCGGTTCGGCCCTGAGCACTATCGGTTGGGGAGGGAGGTGACGGGATTCGTCGGCAACGGTGACGAGGTGGAGCTCGCCTTCGTCGAGGGGCCCCCGGCGTTCTGCGATCTGCTCGTGTGTGCGGACGGCATCGCGTCGAGCTCCCGTTCCTTCCTGCTGCCCGACACGCGTCCCGCTTACGCCGGCTACGTCGCCTGGCGTGGGACCGTGGCGGAGGAGCGTCTGAGTCCCGACGCCCTCGAGGTCTTCGCCGACGCGCTCGTCTACGAGGTCCTCCCGCAGAGCCACATCCTGCTCTACCCGATCCCGAGCGTGGAAGGATCGACCCAGCCGGGACGGCGGCTCCTGAACTTCGTCTGGTACCGCAACTACGCGGCGGGGGCGGCGCTGGAGGGGTTGATGACGGACTTCACCGGCGTCCACCACGACATCACGCTGCCGCCGGGCACCGTGCGGAGCGAGCACGTCGAGGAGATGCGAACCTTCGCGCGCGCGAACCTCGCGCCGCAGATCGCCGAGGTGGTGGAGTCCGCCGGGCAGCCCTTCGTGCAGGTGATCTTCGACATCGAGGTCCCGAAGATGGCCTTCGGTCGGGTCTGCTTGATCGGCGATGCCGCCTTCGCGCTTCGTCCTCACATCGCAGCCGGGACCGCGAAAGCAGCCGCCGATGCGTGGGCGCTCGCCGAGGCGCTTGAGGCGACTGGGGGCGACGTCGTCGGGGCGCTTCCGACGTGGGAGGCGCGGCAGCTCGTGGTGGGCAGGGCCGCGCTCGAGCGCGCCCGCCGCAACGGGAACCGCTCGCAGTTCGAGCAGACGTGGGACCCCGCTGACCCCGGGCTGGCCTACGGCCTCGCCTGAGCGCCGGGGGAGCATCTACGCTGCATACCATCATGAGCAGAGACGACGTGCGCACGAACCTGGCCAGCTGGGAGGCAGACTCCGCCGCCTACCAGGAGCGCAACGCGTCACAGCTCAACCGATGGGATCGGCTGGGCTGGGGCACGTGGGACATCCCCGAAGACGAGGTCCACGCCCTCGGCGACGTCCATGGTCTCGACGCTTTGGAGCTCGGTTGCGGCGCCTGCCAGTTCGGCATCAAGGTCGCGATGCGAGGCGCGCGCGTGACGGGCCTCGACTTCTCCGCGAACCAGCTCAAGGCGGGACTCGCCAACATGGCCGAGGCCGGCCTCCGGTTCCCCCTCGTGCGCGCGAGCGCCGAAGAGCTCCCGTTCGCAGGAGCGTCGTTCGACCTGGTCTTCTGCGATCACGGCGCGACGTCGTTCACCGATCCTCACATCACGATCCCGGAGGCCGCTCGGGTCCTGCGCCCCGGCGGGCTCCTGGTGTTCGACATGTCGACGCCCTACATCTGGACCGCGTGGGGAAGCGACGACGAGCCGCCGTCACGAACGCTGCGACGCCCCTACTTCGAGCTGGGCAGGGACGAGATCCACGACGACGAAGGCACGAGCGTCGAATGGCAGCTCACGTACGGAGCGTGGATCAGGTTGTTCCGATCGGCCGGCTTCACCGTCGAAGACCTCATCGAGCTGCGCCCCGAGGAGGGCGCCACGACGACCTATGAGGGCTACGCGACGCTCCCGTGGGCGCGCGACTTCCCCGGTGAGCACATCTGGAAGGTCCGCAAGGCCTAGAACGCCGGGCGCAGCGGCATCCCGCTGCGTTCGCCCTTGACCCGCACACCGAGGACCTGGTGGATCTGGGTGAGCCCGCCTTCGAAGTTGAGCGCCGAGGCGGCCATGTAGAGGCGCCAGATCCGCGCTCGAGGTGCCCCGACCTCTGCGACCGCCTCGTCCCAGTTCGCCTCGAGATTCGCGACCCATGCGCGAAGGGTCAGGGCGTAGTGCTCGCGCAGGCCCTCGACGTGCCGGACCTCGAACCCTGAACCCTGCATGGTCGACACGACCGATCCCACCTCGTGGAGCTCGCCGTCGGGGAAGACGTAGCGGTCGATGAAGCTCCCCCGTTTGAAACGGGTCCGCGTGGGGAGCGGGCCTCGGCGCGTCGCCGAGCCCATCCGGGCCGGCCGGCTGATCCCGTGGTTGAGGAGCCGTCCACCCGGTCGTAGGAGCCGGTGCAGACTCCGGAAGTACAGGGCGAGGTTCACCAACCCCACGTGCTCGAACATCCCGATCGAGGAGATGGCCTCGAAGGGTGCGTCGCGCACGTCGCGATAGTCCTGCAGCCGGATCTCCACGAGGTCACCGAGACCGGCCTCCGCGACGGCCTTCTGCGCCCATTCGCACTGGCGGCGCGACAGGGTGACGCCCACGGACCGGACGCCGAATCCGCGCGCGGCGTGCATCGCCATGCCGCCCCACCCGCATCCGACGTCGAGCAGGCGCATCCCCGGCCGGAGATCGAGCTTGCGGCAGATGAGGTCGTACTTCGCCGCCTGCGCCGCCTCGAGCGTGCCGTCGGTCGTGGCCCAGACGCCGCATGAGTAGGTCATGGACGGGCCTAGGACCAGCTCGTAGAAACGGTTCGAGACGTCGTAGTGGTAGGCGATCGCCTGTGCATCCCGCTGTTTCGAGTGTCGCCTCCCGTGCAGTCGAGCCTCCTCCCGAGGGGGCGCGAGCGGGCGGAGCATGTCGGCGCCGAGGATCCGCGCGAGATCGAGCGCCTGCCGGCCCTTCAGGCGCGTGCCCGGAAGCCGGTCGCGCAGCGTCGCGAGGGCCGCGAAGATGTCGCCCTCCACGTCCAACTCGCCCGCGACGTAGGCACGACCGAGGCCGAGCTCACCCGGCGCGGTGACGAGCCGGCGGAGGGCATCGGGTGACCGCACGGCGAGCGTGGCCGGTGGGTCGGCGGGCCCGATCCGACCTCCCTCGTAGGTCTCGACCGCGATCGGCAGATCATCACCCACGATCCGCCGCACGGTCCCCGCGATGGTGACCGATGCGCGCACGCTGACAGCCATTCTCGCGCAAACGCGGCGTAGGGTGAAGAGACCATGCGGTTCGTTGCACCGGTCGTGGTCCTGGGGCTGCTCGTGGCGTGCACCAGCCCGGTGACCCCCGCTTCGCGGGGCCTCGCAGGCCGGTCTGCACCCGCGAGTCCCTCGACCCATCCGTCGCCTCGAACCACCTCGGCAACGATGCCTCCCGCGATGCTGATCTGGACGCAGAACGGTCTGCCGCCGGGGTTCGCACAACGGGTTGCGGGAATGCCCGGCGTGCGCAGATCGGTGACGGTCGTCGCCGGGACCGTGTGGCTCACGTAGGCGCGATCCGCGAGCGGAGCCATCGTCGATCGCCTTGCCCCCACGATGGCGATCCCGCTCGACCTCGCAGGCGCCACGCGGGCGCGTCTCGAGCCGTTCCTTCCTCCGGCCGACCGGCACCTGGTCGCGAGCCTTCGCGCGGGCGAGGCGATCCTGGGAGCGACCTCGGCGCGTCTGCGCCGGCTCGGCCCGGGAGGAGTGCTGGTGTTCGATGGCGGCACCGTGCGCGTGGCGGGGGTCGTGCCCGATGCCGTGGTCGGCGCGCACGAGGTCTTCGTCTCGCGGCGCGAGGCCGCGGCGCTCGGCGTCGACCGGGATCGGTACGTCCTCCTGCAGCCCGCGACCGGGATATCGTGGGGCGCGATCCGGCGGCTCGTTCCCCCGGGGACGCTCCTGCGCATCCGCGAGCCGGACACCGAGCGTTACCTGAGACAGGCCGACGCCGTCTTGCCCCCGGTGATGCTGAAGGCGGCCTTCGGCGAGTTCGCCGCGAGTCCCCGGCTGCTTCCCGGCGAGTGGCTCCGGATGGATCCGGCGTGGGAGTCCCCGCACATCGCCACGGCGTACGTCCCGATCCTGGGTACCGTCCGGTGTAACGCGGGCATCGTCGCGCAGCTCCACGCGGCGTTGAGCGAGGTCGAGCGGCGCGGGCTCTCCTTCCTGGTCCACACGAACGACTACGGCGGTTGCTTCGCGGCCCGCGTGATCCCCGGGAGCCCGGGCGAGGCGCTCTCCGCCCACGCCTGGGGCGCCGCGATCGACATCAACGTCGCGCCGAACCTGGTGGGCGCGACGCCTCACCAGGACCCGCGGCTCGTCGCGATCTTCAAGCGCTGGGGCTTCACGTGGGGCGGCAACTGGTTGCGGCCGGATGGGATGCACTTCGAGTTCCAGTGCTTCCCACCCGGGATGGGACCGGCGGGGCTGCTCGTCTGCCCACCGGGCGGCGCGATCTGGCCGCCCCCAGCGAGTTCGACGACCTGAGCTCTCCCGGCCGCCGGTGGGACTACCCTGGTCGCCTATGGAGCCCGAGGAAGAACGGATCGCGCTGTTCCTGGACTACGAGAACCTGGCGATCGGCGCGCGTGACAACCTCTCGGGGCTCCAGTTCGATCTGCGACCGGTCCTGGACGCCCTCGCCGAGCGGGGACGGGTCATCGCACGCAAGGCCTACGCGGACTGGTCCTACTTCGACGAAGACCGTCGCATGCTCACCAGGAGCCAGGTGGAGCTGATCGAGATCCCTCAGCGGATGGGGGCCTCCCGCAAGAACGCCGGCGACATCAAGCTCTCGGTAGACGCCCTGGAGATGGCGTTCGAACGCGGCTACGTCACGACGTTCGTGATCGGCACCGGCGACAGCGACTTCACCCCACTCGTGCACAAGCTCCGTGAACTGGACAAGCGGGTGATCGGGGTCGGCATCAAGGAGTCGACCTCGGCCCTGCTGCCCCCGGCCTGCGACGAGTTCCTGTTCTACGACACGTTGGAGGGCGTGGAGGTGCCGGTCGCACGCCGGAGCACGAGGAAATCGGGCAAATCCAGCCGCCCCGCGGAGACGGCGGTCGTGGAGGCCGAGCCGGTGGCCGAGGATGCGCCGAAGCCCGGGAACGTCGAGGAGCTCGCGATCCTCATCGCGCAGACGGTGGCGGGTCTCGAGCGCACCTCCGGCGGCGCCGTCCTCGCCTCGTCGATCAAGCGTGCTCTGCTCCGCAAGGACCCGACCTTCAGCGAGGCGGAGTACGGCTTCCGGGCCTTCGGCGAGTTGCTCCGTCACCTCGAAGAGCGCAACGTCATCGAGCTCAGCGAGGGCTCCGCCAAGGGCGACCCCGAGGTGTCGCTGCCAACACACGGCGGCGAGGACGAGGCGTTCGCGCTGCTGCGGAGCGTCGTCACCGACCTGCAGTCCCGCGGCGGCGGCCCCCTGCTCTCTGGATTGAAGAATCAGGTGCGGAAGGTGCAGCCGGACTTCAGCGAGAAGAAGTACGGCTATCGAGGCTTCTTGCAGTTCTGCAAGGCCGCCGAGGCTCATGGCTTCGTCACGGTCGAGTGGGATGACGACGCCGAGGACTACGTCTTGGCCGCCGCCTGAGGCGGTCCGAAGACCTCGAGGGCCCTGAGCTCCCCGTCGCCGACCGGCGTGCCGCGCGCGACGGTCGTCGAGCCCGCCGCGTGCGTCGTTTTCATCGTCCGACTCCTCGAACACCAATCCAGTTGCCCATCGGGTCACCCGCCACGGCACTGAGCGGGCAGGGACGGTCCGCAGTAGCATCGGCGCGAAGGGTCCCGGTGCCTGTCGCACACCCTTCCCGAACACCGGCATCGCGAGGGACCACATGGCCGAACAGCAGTCCCCGGCGCCCGGCTTCGGCGCGCGCCTCGACCGCATCGCCGCGCGGCTGTCCACCCGCGGGTTCGGCGCCGCCCTGTTCACCGGCCTCGTCGCACTGCTCGTCGTCGTCATGGTCGTGCCCATGCCGTTCCGACTCACCGCGGGCCGGGGCCCGGTGCACCGCGACCCTGCTGCGCCACTGCCCCCCACGGCTCCCAAGCCGAAGGCGCTCGACCCCTCGTGGCCCCATCGCCTGACGTTCATCACCGACTCGGTGGGTCTGGGAGCCGTCGACACCCTCAGAAGCGGCATGGCGGGCTGGATCGTGCGCGTGCGAGGGCGACCGGCGCTGATGGTCCACGTGGCACTCGATGACCTGCAGGCGCACCCGATCAAGATCGAACGGGTCGTCGTCGTGGCGCTCGGCTACAACTCGTTGTGGGAGCATCGCCGCCGCGACTACGCGCACTGGGCCGACTACTTCGACCGCCAGGTCACCGGCCTGCTGCGTTACCTGCGACGCCAGGGCGCCCGTAAGATCGTGTGGGTCACGCTCCGAACGCCCCGGCGATCGGTCGTGCCGGCTGCCGCGTTGTGGCAGTACCGCGACTACGCCTGGTACTTCCCATACGTGAACGAACAGCTGAGAGCCCTCGCCGCCCGCGACCCCGATCTCGTCCTCGCCGACTGGTCCAAGGTCTCGGACCACCCAGGGCTCACCTACGACGCGATCCACCTCGACCCGCGGGGGGCGGCTCGCTATGCCGCCGTCGTCAAGCACGCCGTCCTGCACACGCCGTTCGGCTAGCCCTCCCTGCGCTGCAACGACATCTCCACACCTTCGGCGCCGAGGAGCCGCTAGCATGACGCGAACCTCCAGGGCAGCGGGCCATCGCGAAAGGACGGGCGTTTGCTCACCTACTTCCAGGCCATCGTGATCGGTGCGTTCCAAGGGGTCAGCGAGCTGTTCCCCGTGTCGAGTCTGGGTCACAGCGTCTTGTTGCCGGCGCTGTTCGGATGGAACAACCTGGTGACGAGCGAATCGGCCGGGGAGTCCCAGTTCCTGGCGTTCGTTGTGGGTCTGCATGTCGCAACGGCGATCGCGCTGCTCATCTACTTCCGCCGGGATTGGGCGGCGATCTTCAAGGGCTTCTTCCACACGTTGAAGACGCGGCGGGCGGAAACACCGGACGAACGTCTCGCGTGGCTCTTGGTCGTGGGTACCGTCCCCGTAGGAATCACCGGTCTCCTGCTGGAGCATCCACTGAGGATCGTGTTCGCTAAGCCCCTGGCAGCCGCGATACTCCTGACGATCAACGGGGTCATCCTGTTCGCGGGTGAACGACTGCGTCGCCGCTCCCTCGTGCGTCGGGCCGCCGTGGACCACGGCGGCGAGGGTGCCGACCCGGTTCGACGTCTCGATACGCTCGAGTATCGGGAAGCGGGCGTGATCGGCATCTTCCAGACGTTCGCCCTGCTGGCGGGGATCAGCCGCTCCGGGATCACGATGGTGGGTGGACTCCTAAGAGGGCTGGACCACGAGGACGCGGCCCGCTTCTCGTTCCTGCTTGCGACCCCCGTCATCCTGGCGGCCGGCCTGTACAAGTTGCCCGACCTGATGGGTCCCCTCGGCAACGGGATCCGCGGCCAGGTGCTCGTGGGAAGCCTCTGCTCCGGCGTGACAGCCTATCTGTCGGTGCGGTTCCTGATGCGGTACTTCGAGACCCGCACCCTCACCCCGTTCGCCGTCTACTGTGTGACGGTCGGGTTGCTCTGCACCCTCTACTTCGGCGTCGTTCGCTGAGACTCACAGGCCCGCGAGGGTCATCTCGCCGATGAGGATCGAGGGGGCGCCCACGGTCGAGAAGAATCGTAGGTCGTCGCCGACCCCCGTGATCGCCGCCAGCATCTGCGGCAGCGTGGAGGCGATCGTCATCTCGCGCAGTGGCTGGCCGAGTGCGCCGCCGCCGATGCGCAGGCCGGTGGCGCCCACGCTGAACTCACCGCTGATCGGGTTCGCCCCACTGTGCACGCCGGTTACGTCGCGGATGAGGACGCCACCGTCGGCGCGCGCGAGAAGCTCCTCGAACGAGGACGGCCCGGCGTCGAGGTAGAAGTTCGACGTGCCGACGCCCGGCGCGTTCCGGTAGCCCCGCTTGGCGTTGCCCGTCGAGCGCTCGCCTGAGCGGCGCGCCGTGTAGGTGTCGTGCAGGAACCCGTTGAGGGCGCCGCGTGTGAATAGCTCGGTGCGGCCGCTCGGCACCCCTTCGTCGTCGAACGGACACGAGCCGGGGCCGTCGGCTTCGCGGCCGTTGTCGACCAACGTGAACAGGTCCGAGCCCACCTGCTGCCCCACCATGGTGGCGAACAGGGACCTCCCCTTCAAGACGGCCTCGGCGTTCAGCGCGCCCGCCAGCACGCCGAGGAACTCCACGGCGGCGAACTGGTCCAAGATGACTGGTACGTGGGCCGTCGGAGGCTTGACGGCGCCCAACATCTGCACGCTCCGCTCGACGGCCTCGTCCGCGATCGCCTCGGGCCCG
The DNA here is from genome assembly GCA_963850315.1 of uncultured Actinomycetes bacterium. GTDB lineage: Bacteria > Actinomycetota > UBA4738 > UBA4738 > HRBIN12 > JAOUEA01. Next base: position 181,663 of record CAWKKN010000003.1, on the reverse strand, counting down.
AGCGCACCGAGCTCGCGCCCGATCTTGAAGGAATAGCCGGTCTGGGTCTCGTCCCCCTCTACCGCCAGCCCGACGACGACGCACCACGCGTCCGTGCGCGCGTACTCGGCCATCACGCCCGCAGTCGAGGCGATCGCCACGCGGCCCACGGCGTCGCCGACCTGCGCGACGTCGACCTTCGTGACGCGTGGATCGAGCGACACCGCGCGCTGCTCGAGGTCGAGCGCCATCCGGACTTTGGCGTCGGCCGTCATGGCCGCAGCCTCTTCCTTGAAGAGCTCCGGCATGGGGTCCGCGGGCTCGAACCCGGGCAGGCCGTTGAACTCGTCGGGCTCGGCGAGCCGGGCGTTCTCCCGGGCGCGGCGCACGGTGTCGTGGACCTCGTCCACCGACGGATCGGCCGCCCACGCGTACCCGAGCCGGCTGTCGCGGACGACCCGCACGCCGACCCCGCGGGACTCGGAGAACGACAGGCCCTCCACCTCGCCGCGCAGGGCGCTCGCCTCGGTCCGGCGCGCCTCGTGCGCATAGGCCTCGACCTCCTCGTCAGGCGCTGCGACGTCGAGGGCCGCACGCGCGAGGTCGTTCAGATCAGGCACCGGTGCCTCCCACCGTGATCCGGCTGATCCGCAGCGTCGGGGAGCCGCTGCCCACAGGCGCGCTCTGCCCGTCCTTGCCGCAGACGCCCTCCCAGGTGTCGAAGTCATCGGCGACCGCATCCACGGCGCTCATGACTTCGATCGCGCGGCCGATAAGGTTCGCTCCGCGCACGGGCGTACCCACCTGCCCCCCGTCGAGCCGGAAGCCTTCGCTGATGCCGAACACGAAGTCGCCCGTTGCCGGGTTCACTTGGCCGCCGCCGAGCGAGGTCACGTAGACACCCCGCTGCGTCGAGGCGAGCACGTCATCGGGCTTCGCCGAGCCGTTCAGGATGTAGGTGTTCGTCATGCGCGGCACCGGGGGGTGAGCGTAGGACTCGCGTCTTCCGTTGCCCGAGCTCGGCACGCCGAGCTTCTCCGCACGGAGCCGGTCGTAGAGGAAGCCCTGCAGGACGCCGTCGGCGAACAGCACGGTGCGCTGCCCCGGTGCGCCCTCGTCGTCGAAGTCGAACGATCCCCATCCGTTCGGGACGCTGGCGTCGTCCACGCCATTGACGAGCTCGCTGGCGCACCGTTCGCCCACGAGCCCCCGGTACACGCTCGCCTCCTTGTCGACGGCGTCGGACTCCAGCGGGTGCCCGACGGCCTCGTGGAACAGGACCCCGCCCATCCCCGGCGCGAGCACCACGGTCATCTCGCCGGCCGGCGCGGCGACGCTGTCGAGCATCGTGACGGCGCGCTTCGCGGCGATCTCGGCTGTGGCGCGGGGCGTGGATCGATCGAGCAGCTCGACGCCGGAACAGGCGGCCGGACCGTAGAGCCCCGTCTGGATGTTGTCGTCGCGCTTCGCGACCACCTGCGCGACGATGCGGATCCGCGGCCGATCCTCCTGCACCCACCGACCGTCGGACGTCGCGATGAGCCGCCGTTGGAGCGAGTCACCGTAGACCCCCACGACCTGCACGACCTCGGGGCTGAAGGCGCGTGCGGCGTCGTTCACCTCGCGGAGCCACGCGACCTTGTCGGCGGCGAGAACGTCCCCTGCCGGGCGCTCGACGCGGTTCGTGCCGGGCCCCACCATCTCGGTGAGGTCCACCACGCCGCCGCCATCGCCGTCTGCCTGCAGCGCGGCACTCGCGGCTTCGGCGGCGCGCAGCAGGGCGTCGCGATCGAGCCGGTTCGAGTAGGCGTAGCCGTAGGACGTGCCCCGCGCCACCCGCACGCCGGCGCCGCGGTCGAGCCCGGTGGTGAGCTCTTCGACCTTGCCGTCGTCGAGGCGGATCGAGGTGGACGAGCGCTCCTCCACGAACAGCTCTGCGAACGATCCGCCGCGCCGGCGGGCCGCTCGAAGCACCTCCTGTGCGAGATCCCGGTCCAGCATGCCGGCGATGCTAGCAGGGGCCCCGGAACGTCAGGCCGCCATCATCGACCGGGCGGTCGCCCCGGGAAATCCTGGGGTAGGCTCACCGATCTGACGGGAGTTCGATGATGCGCAGGAACCTCACGGTCGCCGCCACCCTCACGCTGCTGGGCCTCGGTGTGGCGTGCTCGAAGGGACCCACGATCCCCCTGCCGTCGTTCGCCCCCATCTCGACGGTGGCCGCGGCCACGCCGATCGAGGCCCCGGGCACACTGGCCCCCTCCCCGTCGCTTTCCTCGGCGCCGGGGGTCTCCGGCTCCGTGCGACGAGGGATCGCGGCACTGACGCTCTCGGGTGATGCCAGCGGCACCGTCGAGTTCGCGAAGCTCGCGACGCCGGCAGTGTGGTCCACTCCGCCTGGAGCCATGGCTCTCGTTTGGACGGGGAAGAACGGACAGTCCTTCGAACTGGGCGGAGCGTCGTTCTCGGGTCAGGAGGCGAGCTCCCCGACACACACGGTGTCGTTCACGGTCCGCCTGAACGGAAGACTGGTCGTCTTCACCGCCACCGCCGGCCAGTGCATCGTCACGATCAACCAGGCCGAGACGAGCGCGATGGCCGGCGTGCTCCAGTGCGCCGGCGTCCCCAGCGTCGGCGGCTCGTTCACGGCGAACGCGCAGGGCACGTTCACCGCCACGGGGTAGGGCACGGACGCCGAGGGACGAACCCGCGCGCGTGCCGACCTCGCGTGGATCGCGGGGCTCACAGGGGCGATGTTCGTGGTCTTCCTCTACCCGGAGTTCGCCTACGGCCGCAGCTTCGCCGTGGGTCCGGATTTCCCTGTCTACGTCTGGTGGACGCGCGTCGGCGCGACGCTCGGCATCTCCTTGGTGGGCGAACGGCCGGGGATCCCCGCCCTGCTCGCGACGTTCTCCGGGACCTTCCGCCTTCCGCTCACCGCCGCGGTCTCCGGCCTGCAGTACGCGTGCGCGGTGTCGGTGAGCGTCCTCGTCGTGGCCCTCGTGCGCGGAAGTGTCGTGGGCGGACGAGTGACGTGGATGCTGGCAGGCGGCCTCGCCGGGATCTTCGCCGCCCACCTCGCCAACGGCTACATCTCCAACCTGGCCTTCACCCTGGCGTTCCTGGCGGCGGCCTCGGCCCTCGCCACCCGCGAAGCCCGGGGCGCCATGGCTGCCGCCCTCCTCCTGGGCGCCGGGGGCCTCCTGCATCCGCAGTTCTTCTTCCTGGGGGCCGTGATCCTGGTCGTGGTGGCGGTGTGGTCGCGGATCCGCGACGCGGACCGCGGGTGGTCCTCAGACGCAGGGAGGATCGTGCTGGCGCTCGCGGGTGGCACCGCGGTGGCGGGCGCGGGACTCCTGTGGACGACCGTGGGTCCGGCTCGCCTCGGCGTCGCCACGTCGAAGGACGCGCTGTTCCGCCACATCGGCCTCGGTCGCACGCTCACGCGCCTGTATCGCAACCGCCTCGGCAAGAACATCCGTCGCTACGCCCTCTACGTGCTGCTTCCGCTCGCGGCCATGGGGATCCCGGTGGCGCGAGGGTTCACGCGTCGCTTCCTGGTGACGTGGGCGGCGCTCACGCTCCTCGCCGTCCCGGTGGGGATGCAGACGGGTTGGTTCCCCCCGGACCGCGTCATCACCTTCTCGTTCGCGCTGCCGGTGCTCGCCGCGCTCGGCGCGGTCGCCCTGTGGCATCTGCTGGCGCACCTCACGCGGCCCTGGCTCGCCGTGGACCGTGGTCGTGGTGCTGGTGGGTGTTCTGGTCTCGGCGACGATGTGGTCCTGGAACCGGCAGAACGCCTACGTGACGCCGCAGGAGCTGATCGACTCCACGCTGGCAGGCCGCATCGGCGCGACGTTGCCCGCGGGCACGCCGCTCGTCTTCATCGTGAACAACCCGGTTCGAAGCTGGGGTTCCAGACGACCCAGGTGGCGAACATCGCGCGCGCCGCCGTCCCGCCCGATCGCGCGCGGGACGTCTACGTCTACGTGGGGGACGTGGCGCGATTCTTCGCGCGGCAGCCGACGGTGCGCCCCGGGCGCTCAGGCTTCAACCTGCTGTCGCGCACGACGCTCGCGCAGATCCCTCCGAGGGCCGCCGCGGTCTTCGTCAGTCCCGGTTCGACGGGACGCCACCCGACCTGAGGACCCGCACCTCGTGGCGTGGTCGCCGACGCTTGCGTCCTCGGTGGCAGGGGCCGCGCGCGCTCGCGCCGCTCCCCGGCGAGGTCGCGCCCTCGAACGCCTTCGCCATCGCGGGCGCCACGCTGCTGGCGTTGTTGTTCCTGTGGGCCATGGGTCTGGGATGGGCACGCTGGGCGATCGCGGACGACGTGACGTCGCGGCGGTGGCGCCCGGCCTTCGGGGTCGCCGCACCGCCTCGTGGGCTTGGTGCTGGAGCGGCTCGGCGTGCCGCTGACGGCCGGTGGGGGCCCGCGCTCGTATCAGTGACGTGCCGGCGGGCTCGGCTACCTTCTCCTGATCCTCCAGGGGAAGCCGGAGATGGAGCCGGTGCCGCAGGTCGACGAGCATCCACATCAGCAAGACGATCATCGTGGGCACGACGATCCAGTGCCCGAAGATCGACTCGATCGCGAAGGGTCCGGGGTAGCGCAGCTGCTCGGTGGCCCACTGGGCCAGGGCCAGGCCCGACGCCGGCGCCGAGCACGGCGACGCGTGGAGCTTTCGGCAAAAGCCACACGAACGGCAGCGCCCACATCACGTACCAGGGCAGGAGCACGGGCCCCAGGAGCAGCGCGAGCGCGAGTGACCACCCGATGGCGGCGCCCAGGTCCACGCGGCGTTCGGTCCGTGGCGCGGCGCGCCACGTCGCGCGCGAGCCCGACGACCACCGCAAGCGCCACCACCGCGAAGGCCACCCGTGCGAGCCATCCGAAGGTGCCGAAGCTGATCGTCGCCGACCCACGCCGTGAGGGTGGGCGAGGGCGCGAGCCATCCCTCGTGGCCCGCGAGTTCGAGCATGCCCAGCGTGGGATCGCCGCGGTTGAGGAACGGGACGGCGCACCCGACGCCGATCGCGGCCGCCAGGCCGACGTGGGTGAGCGCGTGCGCCACCGGCGCTCGCGCGCGACCCGCGCGATGCACCACACGAGCACCAGCAGCAGGGGAACGATCGTGACGGCCTTCACCAGGGTTCCGAGCGCAGAGCACCGCGATCGGCCGGCAGCTCGCTGGCCGCGCAGCAGGAACGCGAACGCGCCCGCCGCGCTAGGGCCACCAGAAGGTCGTTGTGGCCGCTCGCGACGGAGTGGAACACGGTCACGGGGTTCAGCCCGAACGCGGCGACCGCGAACGCGGTGCGGGCGGGCCACACGCGCTTCGTCGTGTCGTAGATCACCGCGATCGTGGCGAGGCTCGCGGCGACGGCGACCCATCGGTAGGCCTTCACCATCCCCGCGGGAGCGTGGATCAGGTGCGCCATCGCGGCGGAGATCTGGGTCCACAAGGGCCCGTACACGGCGGGCGTGTCGACCCACTTCGGACCCACGAGCGGCCACAGTGGGTCCCTCGCGAACTCGACGGGTGTCCGGACGTACGGGTTCGCATGGTAGATGGCGGCGATGCGTCCGTAGAACGAGTAGGAGTAGACGTCGCGCGAGAAGAGCAGCGGCAGCGCGAGGACGACGACGTGATAGACGACGGCCAGGACGACGACCGTCTTCGCCGAGAGGTTGCCGCGCCAGGCCTCGCGCAGCACCAGCAGGAAGCCGCCGACGCAGAACACGACCACGAGGACGCCGATAGCGACGGACCACGTGTTCGACAGTCGCTCGAGCCCGATGGTCTCTGCCAGCCATGGAAGGGCCCGCCCGGCTGCGCGCCGGTTGGCAGCACCGGCTGGAACGGCGACCCCGGAGTGGCGGCGAACGTCGCGAACAGCCCCACGCCGAACGCGGAGAGCACGACAGCCCTCGTGGAGGAGCGGGCACCGTTCGGCAGGCCGCACGACGTTCGAACGTATCATCGGCGGCGCCGGCGCCGCGCGTTTCACCGCGCGTGGGCGAACGCGGTCCACCGGCCGCGGCGACGCTCCACGTTGATCGTCATCCCGAAGACCTGTGAAAGCAGTCCGTCGGTGAGCGTCTCCTCGACGGGTCCGGCCGCCACGATCGCTCCCCCGCGCAGCAGCGCGGCATGCGTCGTGCCGGAGGGCAGCTCCTCGAGATGATGGGTCGCCAGCACCGTGGTCGCCGAGCCTGCCGGTCTCCGCCCCGCGTTCCATCGCCATCACGAGTTGCTCGCGCCCCGGCAGGTCGAGCCCAGCGGCCGGCTCGTCGAGCAGGAGCAGCTCATGGCGGGCATAGGAAGCTCTCGCCAGCAGCACGCGGGCCCGCTCACCCTGGCTGCAGGTGCCGAGCGCACGGTCCGCCAGCGCGCCGCACCCCACCTGCTCCAGGCTTGCCTCGGCCTCCCGTCGTTCGTCGGCGCTGAACCCCTGGAACCAGGTCTCCAGGGTGGAGGAGCGGCCGGTCAACACGACGTCGCGGACGAGGAGCTGCGGACGGAGCTTCTCCGTGACCGTATGCCCCACGTGACCGATCCGCAGCCGCAGCCTTCGCACGTCGACGTGTCCCAGCTCCGACCCCAAGATCACGGCACGCCCTGCGGTGGGCTGCCGCCACGCACCCGCCACCGACAGCAACGTGGTCTTCCCACCGCCGTTGGGGCCGAGCACCGCCCAACGTTCCCCGGCGCCGACGTTCCACGACACGGGACCGAGGATCTGCCCGGCCCGCGCCACGCAGACCTCCACCTGCTCGAGCACGATCGCGTCCGTCATCGCGTGGAGGCTACCCAGCCCGCCCCGCCTGCGCCCGCTCATCCTGGCGGCTCCCCAGCTCATCCAGAACCGACGAGCCAGGCGATGATCGAGATGGAGATCGGCCTGACGGAGTCGGCGGACGGGGGACCGGCTCGTGCGCGATACTGGCGGCATGAGTGAAGAGCTCCCCGACGACGGCACCGAGGAAGGCTCGGACGGCAAGGGCGCGGGGATCGCGATCGGCGGTCTCAACGTGGCGCTGTACACCCTCCTGCCCGCGCTGCTCGCCGTCGGGATCTGGACGCTGATATCCGTCTACGCGATCGTGAAATGGATCGGCTCGGCGCCCGAGAAGCCCGATCCCGTGCGTCATCGTCCTGGGCGTCGTGCTGCTCGTGACCCTGCTCGTGGTCTTGTTCGCCGTCGCGGTCAGCCTCGTGGGGCGTTCGCTGAACCCCAAGAAGCGCGCCGACCACTGATCGGGCCCGTCGATTCCGCCTTCGGATGAGCAACACTCGAAACGCGGGACAAGGGGCCCTACCCGCCCCGGGCGTGCTCCGATCGGAGCTGGCCGCAGGCCGCGTCGATGTCGAACGGCCTCGGGTGTCGCGGACGGTGACGTTCACGCCACCTGCCTTCAGCACGCGGACGAAGCCGCGGATGCGTGCCGGCGAGCTCGGCCGGGATGGCCATCCCGGGGTCGGGTTGAGCGGGATGAGGTTGACGTGGGCGCCCAGCCGTCGCGCGACGGCACGAGGAGCCCGGCCTGTTCGTCGGAGTCGTTCGTGGCCTCGATCATCGCCCACTCGATCGAGGGCCGGCGCCGTGTCGCGCGGCGCCAGTCCGCGATGGCGGCCTGGAGGGCCGCCAGTGGGTAGCGGCGGTTGACGGGCACGAGCTCGTCCCGCAACTCGTCGCTCGCCGCGTGGAGGCTGACCGCCAGTCCCACCTGCGGATGATCCGTCGTCGAGCCGGCGGATCCCCGGCACGAGGCCGACCGTCGACACCGTGATGTGGCGCGCCCCCAAGCGCATCCCCGCCGGATCGGTGAGCTTCGCGACGGCCTCGCTCACGCGCGCGTAGTTCGCCATCGGCTCGCCCATCCCCATGAACACGACGTTCGTGAGCCGCCGCGGCGTGGTGCTGCGGGAAGCTTCGCGGCCTCCCGGCGGGCCCACACCACCTGGGCGGCGATCTCGCCGGCGCTCAGATTGCCCATCAACCCCATCTGGCCGGTGGCGCAGAACCCGCAACCCATCGCGCAGCCCACCTGCGATGAGACGCAGACGGTGACGCGGTCCGGGTAGCCCATCAGAACCACCTCGACGACGTGACCCTTCGCGCCGAGCTTCAGCAGTGACTTGCGCGTCGCCCCGCGATCGGCCGTGCGCTCCTCGAGCTGTTCCACCGCGAGGGGCAGCTCCTCCACCAGCCGTTCGCGCAGCGCCGGGGCCACGTCCGACATCCGCTCGTAGATGGCCGCGCGCTTCCAGAGCTGCGCGTACACCTGCTTCGCGCGGAACGCCGGCTCGCCCCACGAGGCCAGGCGCTCGGTGAGCTCGTCCAAGGAGAGGTCGTAGGCGGTGCTCACGCCGACGAGCGTACCCTGGGCGCGTGGCGACCCGAACGTTCACGACGGCTGGCGGTCCCGTCGACCTCGCCCGCACGCTCTTCCCCCTGCGCCGAGGCACCGGAGACCCCACTACGAGGATCGGCGGCGCCGAGGCCTGGCGCACGCTGCGCACTCCCGAAGGCGCCGCGACGCTCCATCTGCACGCGTTCGGCGGATGCATCGACGCCGAAGCCTGGGGGCCGGGGACGACCTGGGCCCTCGAGCACGCGCCGGCGCTGGTGGGCGCCGACGACACCGGCGAGGGTTTCGTGCCGCACGACGACCTCATCGCCGACCTGTGGCACCGTCACCGGGATGTTCGGCTCACGCGCACCGGCGCCGTGGTGCCGACCTTGGTCGCCGCGATCCTCGAGCAGAAGGTGACCGGCGTAGAGGCGCGCGGGGCGTGGCGGGGTCTCGGTGAGGGCGACGTCGGAGCCCGCGCCGGGCCCGCCGCAGGATCTCCTGCTCCCGCCGGACCCCGACCGCGTCGCGGCGCTGCCGTCGTTCGCGTTCCATCGGTTCGGCGTGGCGTCGCGCCGCGCCGCCGTCGTGCGCGCCCTGTGCGACCGGGCCCCGCGCTTGGAGGAGCTCGCCGATCTGACGCCGTCGCAGGCGCGTGAACGTCTGCAGGCTCATCGCGGGCATCGGGCCCTGGACGGCGGCGGAGACAGCGCGGCTCGCACTCGGCGACCCCGATGCCGTGAGCGTCGGCGACTACCACCTGCCCAACCTGGTGTCGTGGGCGCTGGCGGGCGAGCCGCGCGGCACGGACCGGCGGATGCTCGAGTTGCTGGAGCCTTACCGCGGGAACCGCGGCCGGGTCCAACGATTGCTCGAAGAGAGCGGGCTCCACGCGCCGCGGTTCGGCCCGCGCACCGAGATCCGTTCGATCGCGGGGATCTAGGAGCGCATGGCCTCCCGACCCCTCGACGTCTCGAGCAGCGGAAGGTACCGATCACGCAAGGACCCGGAGTTCGGCGTGCGAGGGGGGGTTTGCTACGGTGATCGGCATGAGGAGATCCCTGATGGAGGACGCGTTCGCTCACAACGCGTGGGCCACGCTGCGGTTGATCGACTCCTGCATGCCGCTCGGTCCGACGGGAACTGGAAACCGCCGTTGCGGGGACCTACGGCTCCATCCTCGAAACGATGCGCCACCTCGTCGGGGCCGACTCCTGGTACCTGTTCGACATCACCGGTGACCGCGCCCGCCGCATCGACGAGGCCCAGATGGGCCCCCCGGAGCTCCGCGCTGCGGCGGAGGCCGACGCAAGCGCCTGGTCTGCTTTCCTGGCCACGGACCCCGATCCGAACGCAGTCTTGAAGGAGGTCGACGACAGCGACGGGTACGAGAGGGAAGCCCCCGTTGGCATCCGGCTGGCGCAGGCCCTGCACCACGGGACCGATCACCGGAGCCAGATCTGCACGGCGCTCACGACACTCGGTTTGGAACCACCGTCCATCGACGTCTGGGCCTTCGGCGAACAGGACGGCAGCGTCGTCGATATCCCACCCACGTCCTGAGGGGGCTCGAGGACCGCTCATGACCGTCTCCACCCCCGCCGCGGAGGAGGGAACGTGACGAACCGGTTGCTCCTGGACGTGTCGAGCCTGATCTACCGCGCGCATTTCGCGATGCGCGATCTGATCCACGCGCCCGAAGGACGGCCGGTGGGGGCCGTCCACGGCTACCTCGACATGGTGCACCGCCTGCTGGTCGTCACGCGGCATCCCGATGAGGTCGTCCACGTCTACGACCACGACTGGCGCCCCACCGCCCGCACGTCGATCTACCCTGGGTACAAGTCCGAGCGCCCGCCCGAGCCCGATGGGCTGCCCGGAGCAGTTCGCGATGCTGCGCCAGGTCCTCGACCTCACCGGTATGCCGCAGGCCCAGACGCCGTCGTGGGAGGCCGAGGACGCGATCGGAGCCCTCGTGAGCGCGCCGCGCGGAGGATCGTCTCGACATGGTGTCGGGTGACCGCGACCTGCTCCAGTTCGTGCGCGACGACCCTCCGCCCGTCCGCCTGCTGTTCACCGTGCGCGGCGTGAGCGACCTGCACGAGTTCGACGAGGCCGCCGTCCTGGCGAAGTACGGGGTGCCGGCGCAGCGCTACGCGGAGTTCGCGATCCTGCGCGGCGATCCGTCCGACGGCCTGCCCGGCGTCCCCGGCGTGGGGGAGAAGACCGCGAAGGCTATCATCGACGCGTATCCGTCGCTCGACGCGCTCCTCGCCGACGCCCGGGAGGCGGCCGCCCGCGGACGAGCCCCTCTGGCGCTCGGCGAAGCTGCGCCGCGAAGGTGCGTGGGCGCGCGCGACTACCTCGATGCGATGCGGCGGATCGTGCCGGTGAACGCGGACGCGCCGCTGGCGATGTGGTCCGGTCCCCGTGACGCCGAGGCGCTCAAGGAGCTCGCCGACCGGCACGGCCTGCGGGGCCCCGTGCAGCGGCTCCTCGCCGCGCTCGACGCCGCGCGTCGCCTGATAGCCGATCGGCGCTCAGGGCCACTCGGGGTCGCCGATGTTGTGGCCGCTTCTTGCGCGCCGCCGCGCGGGCGAGTCGCGACGCGCAGGTCGCCCGTCAGCCTCCTCGTCGTCCCCCGCCGGGCTCGGTCTCGGGCTGGCGCGCCGCCCATACGTCGAGCGGATTCGCTGCCGGGTCGAGGGGCGCGCTTCGTACGGGCTCGGATCGGGCTCGGCCGTCGCGGCGAGCTCGGCGTCCGCGGCGGTGACGCGGTCTTGAAACGCCGCCGCCAGGTCCTCGGCCTCGCGGGCGCGTTCCAGTGCGTCGCCGAGCTCGGTGCTCAGCCGCTCCACGCTGGCTCGAAGATCCGCCGACTCCGGCGCCGAGCGGCTCGACCTCGGCGTAGGAGCTGCGCAGGCGGCTCTCGTTCTGCTCAAGCTCCGCCTGTATCTCGGCGGTGCGCTCCTCGGCGGAGGTGCTTCGGTGTCGCTCCTGCGCAAGGCCTCCTCCAGCTCCAGCACCCGCTCTGCAACGGCCGGATCGGCTTTCATGCGCGCGGCCGCGCCGCTCGCGATGACCTGGGCGTCCTTCAGCTTCGCGTTCACGCGTTCCAGCTCGCCGTAGAGTTCCTCGATCCGCTCGCCGGCGCGGTCGTTGCCAGACCGCGCCTGCTCCCTGACCTTCGCGAGCTCCTCCTGCGCCGTGCGGCTCCTCCTGCGCCGCGCGCCGGTCGGTGTCGGCCCGTGCCAGTTCCTGTCGCAGCCCGCCTGCTCCCCTTCGCGGCGGCCGGCAGGATTCCGGGCCTTCACCCTTAGAGACGAACCCGGCGCCCGCCTTGGCGGCGCGCCGCCCCGGCAGCCCGCCGACGAACCGAGGAGCATCGCCAGGAGCATGAGCAGCCCGAGCGCCACGGCGCCGGTCCGCACCGACGATCCACGGCTTGGCGGCCGCCGCCTCGACGGGCGCGTACGACTGCTGCACCTCCACCGCGCCGAAGGCCCGGCGCCGTCGCCCGCGTGCAGCGGGAAGTAGGTCGTCATGACGTTGCCTTCCACCGAAGTCGCCGTGCGGCCCAGGCCCTTCGTCGACGCCTTCAGCAGCTCCATGACCGGCGGGGAGGCGTCCTTGCGAGCGAGGAGTACGCGGACGTCCCGCCCACGGTCCACAGCCGCTCGCGATGACGGGCGGGCCGGGACGCGGGCGCTCAGCCTGCCGTGACCACGGCGGCCGTCGGCGACTTCGCGAGCGTCGCGTCGCCGCAGTCTGCGTCCCGAAGGTGTTCACCTCGCGCATGGGCGCGAGCGTCCGCCTTCGCCTGCTCGCTGGCCAGAGCGCGCGCTTCTGCAGCATCAGGCTCGCGCCGTAGCCGCCAGCACAGGAACAGCACCACGACGAACAGGCCGCGCCCTCGGCGGAGCGTCATCATCGGATCGGACACGATGTCACCCCTCGCCCTCGCCCGCCCTGGCGGGCCGATCCGCCGCTCGACTCCTTGGCAGATGCTTCGGCCGCGACGGCGGAGAACCCTGAGCCCGTTTCTGCGCGGCGGGTCTCGATTCGATTGACGTGCAACGGCGGCCCACCTACGGTGATGCGGTGCGCCGGGTATTCGTGGTGCTGGTCCCCCTCCTGACCCTCACCTCGTGCCTGGGTCAGCGCGTGAGCCTGCTCAGGGCAGCGCCGCCCCCAGCCCCGCCGTGGTCGACTGCTCGGCTCGCCCGCCCCCGGCCGCGTCGACTTCGACGCCGCCGCCGGGGCCTGCCTCCCGGCCTCGACCTCATGATGGCCCAGTGCGCACTCGACCAGCCGCAGGTCATCGTCCGTGGCTCGGGCACAGACCGGGAACGTCGCTACCTGGGTGGTTCCTACCGCGTCGCCGTCGACACGCTGCCACCGGGCGGCCGAAGGTGCTCGGAACCTCCAGCAAGGCACCACCGTGTATGCGATCCCGCACGAGCCGGCGCGCCTCTGGGTCCGCGACGCGCTGGGGCTCTCGCGATGGCTCGCGCTGCCCGCCGGGCCGGCCTGGCGCGCGCAGGCCCGTCCGCCGAGCGCCTTCTTCATCGGCGACTCGATCACCGAGGGAGCCAGCTCCTTCCTCACGGCGGCCTTGCCAGGCTGGACGACCGGCTACGACGCCGTGTCGGCCGACCGTCGGGGAGGGATCGCGCCCGCCGAGGCCGAGGCAGACGCGGTTCCGCCTCCCGACGTCGTCGTCGTCGAGCTCGGCACGAACGACGCCGACCCCGCCGTGTTCCGCGAGAACGCGCTCCGCATCCTCTCCACGCTCAAGGGGGTCCCGCTCGTCGATCTGGCAAACGGCGCATGGGCCGATGACGGCCGTGCCCGACAATCAACGCGATCATCCACGACCTCGTGCCCCGCTTCGGCAACACCTCCATCGCGGACTGGAGAGCTACGTGACCGACGACATGCTCGTGTCCGACGGCGTGCACCCGCAAACGCAGTACGAGGACGCCATGGCGAACCTGTGGCGCCCATCCTCGAAGGCTGGCGCGCCGCCGTCGAGGGGCGCGGCGCCACCGCCTGCCTCGCGGCACCACAAGCGACACCCCGGCCTTCGTGACCCCTCTTCGGTAGCGCATCAGCACGAACAAGGCCTGATGCCCGTCGTCAGGGGCCGGGACAGGCCGTGGCCCCTTGACATATGGTTGCTGCATACAACTACCTGGTGGCATCATGGCGCCATGGACACCCCCCGACGGTCATCGAGGTCGAAGGGCTTGAAGAAGCGCTACGACGACCTGGAGGCGGTCAGGGGCGTCGACCTGCAGGTCGGCCGCGGTGAGACCTTCGGCTTCCTGGGCCCCAACGGCGCGGGCAAGTCCACCACGATCTCGATCCTGTGCACCCTGACCCAGCCCACCGAGGGCCGCGCCGCTCGTGGCGGGCTTCGACGTGGTCCTCCGTCCCACCGACGTCCGGCGCCACATCGGCCTCGTCTTCCAGGACACGACGCTGGACGACTACCTCACGGCGGAGGAGAACCTCCGCCTGCACGCCGAGCTCTACGGCGTCCCGCGCCGGGAGATGCGGGCGCGCCTGGATCAGGTCCTGGAGATGGTCGGTCTGCTGACCGCCGGCGCGCGACATCGTCCGCACGTTCTCCGGCGGCATGAAGCGCCGGCTGGAGATCGCACGCGGCCTCCTCCACTCCCCCGAGGTCCTGTTCCTGGATGAGCCCACGGTGGGCCTCGACCCCCAGACCCGCAGCCACATCTGGAGCTACCTGAGCGAGCTGAAGCGGACGCCAGGACATCACGGTGTTCCTCACGACGCACTACATGGACGAGGCCGAGTTCTGCGACCGCATCGCGATCATGGACCACGGCTCGATCATCGTCGAGGGGACGCCGGAGTCGCTGAAGGCATCGGTGGGCAAGGACCGCGTCACGATCCGCACCGACGACGACGATGCTGCGGTGATCCGCGTTGCGGGAGCGGTTCGACCTCGAAACCACGCGCGGGCGGCGAGGGGCTCACCGTCTTTGCGGACCACGGCGAAGGAGCTGATCCCCAGGCTCGTCGCCGGTCTAGGGTGTCGGCGTCACTTCCGTGGAGATGACGCGGCCATCGCTGGACGACGTCTTCATGTTCCATACCGGCCGCACGATCCGCGACGCGGAAGCATCGTCCGGTGAGCGTTTGCGTTCGAACCCGATGATCCGCAGGAAGAGGTAGCCGCATGGCGACGACCACCGGGGAGCGACGCCACGACGTGATCGGCGTTCGCGTCGCACGCGGCCAGTTCCGCGACGACCTCCGCGCGGTCGGCGTCGTGTGGCGCCGCGAACTGATCCGGTTCTCCCGCAACCGGCTGCGGATCCTTACCGCATGCGCACAGCCAGTTGTCTTCCTGTTCATCCTGGGCACGGGACTCTCCAGCATCGTCCCCGTCTCGGCGCCGGGCTTCAGCTATCGCACCTTCCTGTTCCCCGGTGTCGTCGCGATGACCCTGTTGTTCACCGCGATCTTCTCGGCCGTCTCCATCGTGTGGGACCGAGAGTTCGGCTTCCTGCGCGAGATGCTGGTGGCGCCCGTGCGCCGCTCCGCGATCGTGTGGGGCAAGGCGCTCGGCGGCGCCACCGTCGCCACGGCCCAGGGCGCGATCATGCTGGCGCTCATGGGCCTCGTGCACGTCCCGTACTCGCTGGAACTGATCGTGACCATGTTGCTCATGATGATGCTGGTCGCGTTCATGCTCACGGCGATCGGCCTCATGCTCGCCGCGCGCATGGAGCAGGTGGAGTCGTTCCAGGTCGTGATCCAGTTCTTCGTGATGCCGATGTTCTTCCTCTCCGGCGCCGTGTTCCCGTTGTCGCACCTCCCGCGCTGGCTCGCGATCCTCACGAAGATCGACCCGCTCACCTACGGCGTCGACCCCCTGCGCCGCAACGTCTTCGCGCACTTAAGCATCCCCTCCGTCGTGACGAAGGCGCTCGACCCCGGCGTGCACTGGGGCAGTTGGCGGCTCCCCACCTGGTTCGAGCTGGCTCTGGTCGTGGCGATCGGCCTCGTCGCTCTTGCCGTCGCCGTCGGCGAAGTTCTCGAAGACGGACTAGTCATGCGGACGCAGCGAGCGGGTCGACCGGGACACGGCCGTGATCGGCGGTCGAGCAGGCGTTCACGGTGCTGTCCCGCCGGGCGACGTTGCCGCGCATGCGCATGCGGCTGGTCGCCCAGGTCGGCGCCCCGATCGAGCCGGGGCTCTACCCGCTACTGCGGCGCGTCGGTCAATGGGGCCCCGTCCGCGCATCGAGCTCGCCGCGAAGATCGGGCTCGACGTGTCCACGGTCAGCCGGCAGATCGCGGGGCTCGAGCGGGCGGGCCTCGTCGTGCGGGCGACCGATCCCGACGACAGACGCGCTGCCCTGCTCAACCTGAGCGGCGAGGGCAAGCGCATCGTGACGAAGATCCAGCGAGCGCGCCGCGAGATGATGGGAGAGGCTCTCGCCGACTGGCCGATCGAGGACCTCGAACGGCTCGCTGAGCTGCTGGAGCAGTTCGCCGACGCCCTCGACGACGCACGTTGATCGAACGACCGGCGGTCACCCACGCGCATAGTGCCCGCTCCGAGCGCCGAGGTACCTTCTTGGCGCCATGCTTGCTGGGGAGGGTCCGGTGGCTGTGAAGATCCCGTGCCCGAACTGCGGGCTGCGCGACTACACCGAGTTCACGTTCGGCGGCGAGCTGCGCCCGCTGGAGGCGCGCCGACCCCGACGAGGACTTCGCGCGGGTCTACCTGCGCGAGAACCTCCCCGGGGTCCCAGGACGAGCGCTGGTTCCACCTCTTCGGCTGCCGCCGGTGGCTCACCCTTCGTCGCGACACCGTCACGAACGTCATCGACGGGCCCGATGACGCTCGTTCGACTTCGAGGGCGTCCCGGTTCCCGGTCGAGGCGGGCGACACGATCGCCTCGGCTCTCTATCGCGCCGGCGTCCGGACCTTCACCCGCTCGCTGAAATACCACCGGCGCCGCGGCCTCTACTGCCTCACGGGCGATTGCGCCGAACTGCCTCGTCACCGTCGACGGCGAGCCGGGCGTGCGGGCGTGCTGCGCCGAGGCGATGGACGGGCAGCAAGTCGTATGCGCGGGTCGGGCTGCCCCTCGACCGAGCGCGACCTGCTCGGCAGTCACCGACCGGGCGCACCGGCTGATGCCGGTCGGCTTCTACTACAAGACGTTCACGAAGCCGCGGTTCGCGTGGCCGCTCGCCGAGCGCGTGATCCGCCGCGCCACCGGCGTGGGCGCGCTGCCGCCCAGACCGGCGCCCCGAGATCGAAGCCCACGCGCTACGTGCACTCCGACGCCCTCGTGATCGGCGGCGGCGTCGCGGGTCTCGCGGCGGCGCAGGCCGCGGCGGCGCGCGGACGACCGCGTGGTGCTCGTCGACGAGGGTCGGCTTCGGCGAGAAGATGCCCCGCGGGGCGGTCCGGCGACCGGATCGAGGAGCTGGCCGACGAGCTGCGAGGCGCACGCGAGGTCGAGCTGCTCGAGCGGCACGCGCCGTGGGGATCTACGACGGACCGCTCGTGCCGGCGGTGGGACCGCAGGAGCTGGCTGGAGATCTCGCCGGCGCGCGTCATCGTGGCGACCGGGCGCGGTGGAGGCGCACGCCGGTGTTCCCCGGCAACGACCTGCCCGGCGTCTGGCTCGGTCGCGGCGCCGCGCGGCTGGCCGGCGTGCACGGCATCGCGCCGGGCGCCGAGCGGTCGTGGTGATCGAGACCGAGGAGGCGCTGGAGCATCTCGACGTCCTGCGCTCGTGTCGGCGTCGCGATCGCGGACGTCGTCGCGCCCGACGCGCTCGCCGACCTGCGTGCCCGCCGGGTATCCCGGTGACCCGCGACGGGCGCGTGCTGCGGGCCGAGGGCAAGGGCGGCCGTGCGCGCAGTCGTGCTCGGTACACGCGCAAGGGGAGCGACGGATCGTCTGCGACACCCTCGTGCTCTCGGTCGGATACGCGCCGCGCGACGGCCTCTTGCGGATGGGCGCGGACCTGCCGATCGTCGGGCGCCGGCGACGTCGTGCGGCCGGGCTGCGCTCTCGAGGAGGCCGAGGCCTCGGGACGGCGCGCGGGCGCGGCGCCGGCCGAGAGGTCGACGCCGACGCCGCCGGAGCCGCGACGCCGCCGATGGGCACCGGAGGCTACGTCTGCCTGTGCGAGGACGTCGGGCGTGCACGACCTGGAGACGGCCTGGGACGAGGGCTGGACGAACTCGGAGATCCTCAAGCGCTACACCACCGCCACGATGGGACCGTGCCAGGGCGCGCTGTGCGGGCGGCACCTCGCCGCGTTCGCGCGCCAGCGCGGGGGATCGCGCCGCGGCGGGCGCGCGCACGACGTCGCGCCCGCCGGCGCGCACCGTGCGGCTGGAGGACCTCGCCGGCGGCGATCAACGAGGTGATCGAGAAGCGCACCGCGCTGCACGACACCCACCTGGCCGCGGGCGCGGTCCTGGACTGGTCCGGCAGCTGGAAGCGCCCCTCCCGCTACGGCGACGTCGCGCGAGGAGTACCGCGCGGTGCGCGAGCGCGTGAGCGTGATGGACGTCGGCACCCTCGGCAAGTTCCTCGTCGCGGGCGCCGACGCCGCCGAGCTGGTGGACCGCGTCTTCCCGTGTCGCACCGACGACCTGCGGCCCGGCTCGCTCGCGCTACGTGCTCGCGCTGGACGAGGCCGGGTACGTGATGGACGACGGCCTCTGTGTGCGCGGCCGAGCCGGACGGCCGGCTACTACCTCACCTCCACGTCGGGGGGTGCGGACCGGATGGAGGCGTGGCTCCGCAACTGGGCCGACCGCTGGGACCTGCACGTGCACCTCGTCAACCAGACCGCGATGCTCGGCGCGATCAACGTGGCGGGCCCGCGGGCGCGCGAGCTCCTCGGCGGCTGAGCGACGACGACCTCGGCGCCGACGCGCTCCCGCACGGCGGCACATCGCGAGATCACCGTCGCCGGCGTGCCGTGCCGCGCGATCCGCGCCGGGTTCGTCGGCGAGGTCTCGTTCGAGCTGCATCACCCGCGCTCGCGGGGGGTGGAGCTGTGGCAGGCGCTGATCGAGCGCGGGCGGAGATCTCGGCATCCGTCCGCACGGGCTCGACGCGCTCGACGTCCTGCGGCTGGAGAAGGGCCACATCTACCTGGGCCAGGACACGCTCCCCGACGACCATCCCGCGAAGCTCGGCCTCGGCTGGTGCGTCGCGATGGACAAGCCCTCGTTCCTCGGGCAAGGCCGCGCTCGAGCGGATGGCCGGCCTTCCCGCGCGGAGCGCAAGCTGGTCGGCCTGCGGTTCGACGCCGCGCCGCAGCGCGGGGCGCCCCTGTAGGCCGCGGGCCGGATCGTCGGGCGCGTCACGTCGTGCGCGCGCTCGGAAGCTCTGGAGGCGTGGATCGGCCTGGGCTGGATCCGCGCCGTCGGTGGGACGTTCCCGAGCGCCTCCGCTGCGGGGGCCGCGAGCGCCACGGTCGTCCCGACGCCGTTCTACGACCCCGAGGGGGAGCGACTTCGTGCTTGAGCTGCTCCGGACGAGGCCTGCGTCGTCACCGGCGTGGCGAGCGCCAGCGCGATCGACGCCGCCATGGCGGCGGCCAGGGCGCGCTACCGCGTCGCCCCCGACGAGGCTGATGCTGGTCGGCGAGCCGGATACGGTCGAGACGGCGCTCGCGCCGCCTCGCGGCGGAGATCGCCACGTCGCCGACCCCGACGCCGTGGTCTGGACGCCTCCGACGGCTGGGCCGGTCTGGTCGCTCCGCGGAGATGCGACGCGCGGGCGTTCACCTACCTGTCGCGGCTCGAGCTTCCGGAGGAGGGCTTCTCGCAGGGAGACGTCGCACACGTGCCGGTGCGGGTGATCGTCGCCGACGGACCTGGTGCACCTCCTCGTCCCCGCGATGTGGGGCGCCTCCTCGCACGACCGTGTGCTGGAGCGATGCAGGCCCCTGCAGATCCGTGAGGCCTCGGAGACGACGCCGTGACGGGCCTCCTCCGCGCGCGGACGTTCCTGCGCCGGGACGAGGTCCGGCCGCGCTACGACGTGGTCATCGTCGGCGGCGGCGTGAACGGCCTGTCGCTCGCGTACAACCTCGCCGCCAACCACGGCATCACCGAACGTCGCCGTGTTCGAGCGCGCGTACATCGGAGCCGGCGGATCGGGGCGGAACACGCAGGTGGTCCGCGCGAACTACAACACACCGGAGAACGTGCCGCTCTACAAGGCGCCCTGGCGATCTGGCGCACGCTCTCCGCCGGAGCTCGACTTCAACATCCTGTTCAGCACGCAGGGCGAGCTGGACCTCGTGCACACGGTCGACGCGCTGGAGGTGGAGCGCGACAAGTCGCTGCTGAACCGCGCCTACGGCGTCACGACCGACATCCTCACGCGTCGACGAGGTGCGCAAGCGCTGCCCGCTGGTGGACGTGACCGGCGGGGGCGAGCTGCCGGTGCTCGGCGCCTCGTTCCACCCGCCGGGCTCGATCGCGCGTCACGACTCGGTCGTGTGGGGGTTCGCCTCCGCGGCGCAGCGCCGCGGCGTGGAGATCCACGAAGGGGTCGCGGTCACCGGCGTCGACGTGCACGACGGCACGTGCACCGGCGTGACGACCGACGCCGGGCCCGTGTCTCGCGCGGAGCTCGGTCGTGAGCGCCGTGGCCGGCCACACGAGCGTCGTGGCCGAGATGGCGGGGCTCCGGCTCCCCATCAGCACCCATCCGCTGCAGGCGTTCGTCACCGAGCCGTACGCGCACGCGCTGAACGGCCTCGTCAGCTCGATGGACCTCTACATCTACGTCTCGCAGACCGCGCGCGGCGAGCTGCTCGCCGGCGCGGAGATCCTTCCGTACAACACCTACTCGACCCGCTCGACCTTCGAGTTCCTCGCGGAGGCGTCGAAGCGCTGCATCCAGATCCTGCCGTTCATGGCGAAGGCGCGCGCGATGCGGCAATGGACGGGGCTGTGCGACATGACGCCGGACTCCTCACCGCTGCTCGGCGAGTCCGAGGTTGCACGCTTCTACCTGATGGCCGGGATGGGCACGTGGGGGTTCAAGGGTTCGCCGATCTTCGGCCGCACGATGGCCGAGCTGATCGCCACCGGCCGCACGCCGGAGCTGATCGCGCCCTTCGGCCCCGATCGGTTCGCGCCGCGACCGCATGGTGCCGGACGCCGCGTCGGCGGGCACACACTAGGACGGCGACACGTTGAGAGGACGGTCAGACGACCGCAGCCGAGGAGCCAGACGATGATGCGATACCCGGTACGACGCGATCGTGTCGGCGGGGGGCCACAATGGGCTCACCGCCGCCGCCTACCTGGCGCGCGGGCGGCCTGCGGACGCTCGTGCTCGAGCGGCGGGAGATCGTCGGCGGCGCATGCGTGACGGAGGAGATCGCGCCGGGCGTGCGCGCCTCCACGACCTCCTACATCGCGTCGATGCTGCGCCCCGAGGTGATCCGCGACCTCGAGCTCGGCCGCCGCGGGCTCACGATGGTGCCCTGCGAGCCGGGCCTCCAGTCGGTCTTCGAGGACGGCACGGTGATCCCCTGGTGGACCGAGCACGAGCGCACGGTCGGCGGAGTGGTCGCCGCATCTCACCCTCGGACGCGAAGACGTTCGACGACGTGGACCGGCGCCTGCGCAGTCTCGCGCGCTACCTCCAGCCGTTCTTCCTGGAGGAGCCGCCGAACGTGCACGCGCGGGGCTGGGCGCAAGCCTCGTCGAGGGGCGGCGGCTGCTGAAGCGCTTCCGGCAAGATCCAGGGCGACGACGTCACCGACCTCGCCTCGTTCCTCACCGGATCGCTCGGCGAGTTCCTCGATCGCAACTTCGAGTCCGAGTACATCAAGCGGATGTACCTGGCCAACAACGTCTACGGGATGCACTCGCCGCCCTACCGGCCCGGCACCGCGATCGGCCTGATGTTCCACCTGCTGTCGGGCGGGGACGACGACGTCCAGGGCTTCTACGGGCACGTGATGGGCGGCATGGGCGCCATCACGCAGGCGATGGCGGACGCGGCGCGTGAGCACGGCGCGGAGATCCGCACCGACGTCACCGGTCGCGAAGATCCTCACCTCGAACGGCCGCGCGACGGGCGTCGCGCTCGAGGACGGCACCGAGCTCAGCGCGCGCATCGTCGTCTCCAACGCCGACCCGAAGCGCACGTTCCTGAGCCTGTGGACGCCGAGCGACCTCCCCGAGGACTTCCGCCTCTCGGTGGAGGGCATCAAGATGGCGGGCCCGTGCGCGAAGGTGAACCTGGCGCTGTCCGAGGAGCCGCGGTTCACGGGCATGCCCGCCGACGCCGATCCGAACCGGCGCTCGCTCGCCACGCTCGTCCCGACGCTCGAGGGCGCGGAGCGGATGTACGACGTCGCGAAGTGGGGCGAGATCCCCGAGGACCTGTGGGTCGACTGCGTGGTGGCGTCCAACGTCGACCCCTCGCTCGCACCCGAGGGCACGCACGTCATGACGTGCTTCGTGCAGTACGTGCCCTACGCGCTTCGCGAGGGCACGTGGGACGAGAACCGCGAGCTGCTGGGCGCAGCGCGTCCTCGAGAAGGTGGCCGAGTACGCGCCCAACGTTCCGGGCGCGGTGACGGCGATGCACGTCCTGTCACGCCGCTGGATCTCGAGCGCACCTACGGGCTCACCGAGGGCAACATCTTCCACGGCGACCTCAACATCGAGCAGCTCTTCTTCATGCGGCCCGTGCCGGGATGGTCCGACTACCGGACCCCCGTCGAGGGCCTCTACCTCTGCGGGGCCGGCGTGCACCCCGGCGGCGGCGTCACGGGAGCACCCGGTTACGTCGCGTCGCACAAGATCCTGAGGGATCAGAAAGGTCGTCGCCCGTGATCGAGCTGACGGAGCGCGCCGCGGCCGCGGTGAGCCAGGCGCTGAGCGCTGCGCGGCGCTTCAGCCCGGACGCACAGATCCGGCTCTCACGCGACGGCGCCGGCGTGCGTTTCGAGCTGGTCGAGGGTCCGGATCCCTCTGACGGTGTGCTCGAAACGGGCGACGCGACCCTGTTGGTGCAGGCGGGCCTCGACGGCGTGGTCGATACCGGGGAGCATCAGGCGCCCGTCCTGCTGCCCCGGACGTAGAACGAAGTAGCTTCGGGCCGGGGTTGTCCACGGCTGAAGGATGACGATGTGATGGAGGGGAGCCCCGTGGGCGATCTCAGTGAGCGCGGACGCAGGTATCGAGGCTCGGTGAAGGTGGCGCACCTCAGTCCCGCGGAGCGCGTCGCGCGCGGCAAGGCGGCGCGTTCGGAGGTACCGCGGTCGAGCCACGGAACGTTCGAGCCGTCCGAACAGCGCCCCGATCCGATCGCGCTGCTGGAGGAGCAGGCCGGCTCGCGCGTGCCGGAGCTGGTGCCGATCCGCTACGGGCGGATGAGCGTGTCGGCCTTCGCGTTCTATCGGGGCGCTGCACTCGTCATGGCATCGGACCTTGCGGCGACGCCGACCTCGGGTCTGCACGCGCAGGTCTGCGGAGACGCCCACCTGTCCAACTTCGGCGCCTTCGGCTCGCCCGAACGCCACCTGGTGTTCGACATCAACGACTTCGACGAGACCCTCCCCGGGCCGTGGGAGTGGGACGTGAAGCGCCTCACCGCGAGCCTGGAGATCGCCGGCCGCGACCTCGAGTTCGACGACGGCGTGCGGCGCTCGATCGTCCTCGCGGCGGTGAGCGCCTACCGGACCGCGATGCGCGACTTCGCCGCCAAGCCGACCCTGGACGTCTGGTACAGCCACCTCGATCTGGATGAGGCCTTCAAACAGCTGGGCTCCCAGCTCGATCCCTCCCGTATCAAGTCGGTGGAGAAGGGTCTTGCGAAGATCCGCACCCGCGATAGCTATCAGGTCCTCACGAAGCTCACCACCGAGGACGGCGGCATCCCCAGGATCGTGAGCCAGCCGCCGTTGATCGTCCCTCTCCAGGAGCTGCTGCCCGACGTGGAACGGGCTCAGCTGACCGAGCGGCTGCACAGCATCCTGCGCTCGTACCGGCG
This sequence comes from uncultured Actinomycetes bacterium, assembly GCA_963850315.1. GTDB lineage: Bacteria > Actinomycetota > UBA4738 > UBA4738 > HRBIN12 > JAOUEA01. The sequence goes on along the minus strand of CAWKKN010000003.1, from coordinate 158,279 downwards.
GACGCTCGAGACCGACCGCCGCTACCTCCTTGAGCAGTTCCGGGTGATCGAGGTGGCCCGCAAGGTGGTGGGCGTCGGAAGCGTCGGCACGCGCGCCTGGATCGCCTTGCTCCTGGGCCGCGACGCCCAGGATCCGCTGTTCTTGCAGATCAAGGAGGCCCAAGAGTCCGTGCTGGAGCGCTTCGTGGGCAAGAGCGCCTATGCCAACCATGGGCAGCGGGCCATCGCCGGGCAACGGCTCATGCAGGCCGCCACCGACATCTTCGTGGGATGGGATCGCTTCGCCGGGATCGACGGCGTCGAGCGCGACTTCTACGTCCGGCAGCTTCGGGACTGGAAGGGCTCGTTCGAGGTCGATTCCATGCTGCCGAGCGGGCTCAGCATCTACGCGCGCATGTGCGGCTGGACGCTCGCACGCGCCCACGCTCGCTCCGGGGACCGGGTCGCGATCGGAGCCTACCTCGGCAAGTCCGATGTCTTCGATCGCGCCCTCGCCGACTTCTCCGTCAGCTACGCGGACCGCAACCAGCAGGACTACGCGGCGCTGCTCTCCGCCATCGAGAGCGGTCGCATCGTGGCTGAGACCGGGGTATGACCCCGGCGGTCGGAGGCCGGATGCTGAAGAGAGACGAGCGATGTCCCGGCGAATGACCTCGGTCGAACGTCGGAGGCTCGGGTCGAAGGACCTAACTCACGCTCGGGTGGTTGACGAGGGCCGTTCGGCCAAGGTACAACGCTTGGCGCCGTAGGTCCTTCACCCGACGGGCCGCGGGGGCCCAGGAGGTACCTCCTTGTCGTTCGGATCGACCAGGTCGAACCGCGTGCGTCGGCGCGTCCTGCTTCCCGTTGCGGTGGGTATGGCGATCCTCGTCACCGCCGGACTCGCTCAGGCAGCCACGTTGCCGAACACGGCGCCCGACGACACCGCCATGGTGGGCGGGACCTCAGCACTGGCCACGGTCTCGGTGCGGGCGATCGCCCAGGTGGGGAACCTCGTCTGGGTCGGTGGGGACTTCAACCAGATCCTCGACGCCAACGGGAGCCTCATCCAGAGCGCGAGCGATCTTGCGGTCTTCAACGCCACGACCGGCGCGTTCGCGACGGGGATCCACCTCCCACAGGTGACGCTGTCCACCGGCGAGTCCACCGTGTACGACCTTTCGCTCGGCCCGGACGGGAAGCTCTACTTCGCCGGAGACTTCAACGCCGTCGACGGCTCCACGCGACACGGAGCGGCCGCCATCGATCCCACGACGGGCGCCCTCCAGTCCTTCGCGCCCGCAGGCGGCAACGCGAACTCCATCCTCGCCACCTCCAACGCGATCTACGTGGGTGCCCAGAAATTGAACTCGTTCACCCTGAGCGGCTCCGCGACCCCCGGGTACGTGGCGCCCCAGGCCTTCACGGACCCCAACATCCGCGCCCACACGACCATCCCTCAGTTCCGCGACATCCAGATCGTCGGCAACACCCTGGTCGCTACCTGCCAGTGCGACACGATGAACGACGCCAATGGCACCCACCAGGTCAAGGCCGTGGTTGAGGTGAACGCGACCACCGGCAACCTCCTCACCTGGGCGCCGACCAACCTGCCGTTGGGGAACGCTCCCAGCGGAAGCGCGGCGTTCGGCATCAGCGTCATCGTGCGCAACTCGACCGTCTACCTCGCCGCCGGCGGCAACGACTTCACGGCTGCCTACGACTTCGCGACCGGCCATCAGGTCTGGAAGGAAGACACGTCGGGTTCCAGCCAGGCCATCACGTGGTACCAGGGAAGCCTCATCATCGGCGGGCACTTCGACTGGACCCAGAAGCCCGGGGGGCCCACGTGCAACGACAACCAGAACCCGGGCAGCGACCCCACGACGTGCTACTTGAGTCCACACCTCGTCGCCCTCGATCCATCGAACGGCGACCCGATCATCGATCCGACGACCGGCAAGCCGTGGAACCCGGGCATCTGCTGCGCTTACAACGGTGTATGGACGCTGTTGACAGGGAACGACGGCACCACGCTGCACGCCGGAGGCGAGTTCACGCGAGTGGGAACGGCCACGTGGACGTATACCGCCGCCGGGAATGTCTACACCATGACGGGCGGCGTGAAGCAGCAGTACTACGCGCGGATGAGCGGTCCGCCGTCGGGCACGCAGACGCTCAACGTCACCGAGTCCGGACCCGGGTCGGTCACGAGCGATACCGGCGGGATCAACTGCGGCACCACATGCACCGCCAATGTCGCGACGGGGACAGTGGTCACCCTTACGGCGGCGCCGACCGCCGGCAACAACTTCACGGGATGGAGCGGCGACTGCTCCGGAACCGCGACCACCTGTCAGGTGACGATGAGCCAGGGCCGGAACGTGGTGGCCACCTTCAGCGCCCCCACCGCCCTGCTGACGGTGGCGAAGGCGGGCAGCGGCAACGGCACGATCTCCAGCAGCCCGGGCGGGATCAACTGCGGAGCAACGTGCTCGGCCGCGTTCCCGATGGGCGCTGCGGTCACGCTCACCGAGACACCTACGGGCACGAACGTCTTCTTCGGCTGGAGCGGGCCCGACGCCGGCAGCTGTGGATACGCCACCACCTGCCAACTGTCGATGACGGCCGCACGGAGCATCACCGCAACGTTCGCAACGCCGAAGAACCTGAACCTCACGATCGCGGGCACGGGCGGGGGCGTCGTGACGAGCGTTCCGCCGGGGGTGAACTGCTCGGCGACCTGTACGGGCGTCAAGCTCGCCCTCAACGGGACCTACGTCCTCACGGCGACGCCGAACCTCGGGTCAATGTTCACGGGTTGGAGCGGTGCCGACGGCGCGGGGTGCGGCACCGCCACCACGTGTCAGGTCACGATGAGCGTCGCGCGCAACCTCACGGCCACGTTCGCCTCGGGCCTGACGCTGACGGTCTCCGCGGCCGGCACGGGCACTGGTTCCGTCACCAGCGATCCCCCGGGGATCAACTGTCCGGGGATCTGTTCCGGTGCTTTCTCCGCGAGTACCAACGTCGTGCTCACCGAGGTTCCGGGCACCAGCTCCTCCTTCACGGGCTGGGGGGGCGACGGCGCGTCGTGCGACACCGCCACCACCTGCCAGGTCACCATGAGCCAGACTCGGAGCGTCACCGCGACGTTCACGCTCATCCAACATCTGCTGACTGTGACGCCGCCCTCGAACGGCACCATCACGAGCGACGCGGGCGGAGTCAACTGCGGGGCGAGCTGCGTCGCGACCTACGCGAACGGCAGCACCGTCACGCTCACCGCCACTCCCGCTGCGAACTACACGTTCGATGCATGGACCGGGGACTGCGCCGGCAACCTGACGAACGTGTGTCAGCTCATCATGAGCTCCGATCACGGAGCGGGCGCAACCTTCGCGCCGGCTTACGAGCTCAGCGTGGCAACCGGCGGCTCGGGCGGCGGGACCGTCGCGAGCGATCACGGCGGGATCAACTGCTCCTCGCCGAGTGCCGGCACGTGCGCGGCGAGCTTCACCCCTGGCGATAGCGTGAACCTGACCGCCACTGCGGACCTGAACTCGACGTTCACGGGATGGACCGGCGGTCCGTGTGACGGAACGACCACGTCCCCGTGCCTCGTAACGATGAACCAGGACCGAGCGGTCACGGCGAACTTCGCTGCGATCTCTCAGGCCCTGAGCGTCACGCTCGCGGGCTCGGGCAACGGCTCCGTCACGAGCGACAAGGGCGCCATCAACTGCCCATCGGCGTGCTCGGACAGCTACAACCAGGGCACGCTGGTGACCCTGTCGGCGACGCCTTCGGCCGGCTCGGCGTTCAGCGGCTGGAGCGGGGCTTGCTCCGGCACCGGGAACTGCCAGGTGACGATGACCGCCCCTCAGTCGGTCACCGCGACGTTCGCTCCTGCGGCGGCGGCGTGCGGGAAGATACTGTTCACCAGCAACCGCACCGGCAACAGCGATGTCTTCGTCATGAACCCGGACGGGACGAACCCCGTCGACCTCACCAACAACGCCGCCGTGGACTCCACCCCCGCGTGGTCGCCGAACTGTCAGCAGATCGCGTTCGTGAGCACCCGTGGCGGCGGGACGGACATCTGGCTGATGGACGCGAACGGCTCCGATGCCGTCCCGCTGACCTCGGGCGCGGGGGCGAACACCGATCCCTCGTGGTCGGCCGACGGCACGAAGCTCGCATTCGCGAGCACGCGCAGCGGGGGGAACCGGAACCTGTACGTGATGAACGCCAACGGGACCGGTGTCACCCAGCTCACCACCGACTCAGGCACGAGCGAGTCCTACGCGCCAAGCTGGTCGCCGGACGGCACGAAGATCGCGTTCGTGAGCACACGCACGGGCGTGGCACAGATCTACGCCATGGCGCCCTCCCCCGGTGCCGCCCAGACCAAGCTGACGCAAGGCCTCGCCGCATGCCTCGCACCAGACTGGTCGCCGGACGGCACGAAGATCGTCTTCACGGCGAAGGCGACGGGCACGAATCAGGTCGAGACGATGAGCGCCACGGGCACCAACTACGCGCAGATCGTCGCCGACACCAAGAACGACACACATCCTTCCTGGTCGCCGGACGGCACGCAGATCACCTACTCGAGCAATGCGACGACGGGGGGCAAGATCCAGATCTTCGTCGTCAACGCCAACGGCTCGAGCGCGCACCCGATCACGAACACGGCCACGACCGAGACCGAGCCGTCCTGGTCGAACTGAGGCCCCGCGACGGCAGCCCGGAGGCAGCACCATGAAGGTCGCGCCACTGGTGTCGCTGGCGGTCGTCGCCGCTGTGGGGATCGTTCCGGCCACGGTGGCGCGGGCGAGCGACACCCGCAGAGTCGTCGTGATCGTGCTGGAGAACAAGACGTACGACCGGATCGTCGGCAACCGGCAGGCCCCGTATCTCAACGGGCTGCTGACGCAGGGAGAGCAGTTCACCGACTACGCAGCGGTCGGGGCCGGCAGCCCTCACGACTATCGCGCGATGACGAGCGGACTGACGACGGGCGGCTCCGGGGGCCCGAACCTGTTCAGGGCCATGGATGCCACGGGCATCGACTGGCGCGAGTTCAGCGAGTCCATGACGGGAACCTGCGGCGAGGGCAGCGACGGCAAGGTCCCGGGCTCGAAGGAGCCGCTCTACACGAAGAACCACGACCCCGCCTGGATGTACCGCAGCACGGAGTCGTGCAAGCAGCGCGACGTGCCCATGGCCGGCGACACCTTCGACCCGGCCGACCTGCCCCGGTTCTCGCTCGTCATCCCCAACCAGTGCGACGACATGCACTCCGCGCCGTCCGGCGGCCTCTGTCCCGCGTGGTTCGGGGATGCGCGGGGCGGGAGCTCGATAGCGGTGGGGGACGACTGGCTTAAGACCGTGGTGCCGCAGCTGCTGGCGCAGCCCGACGTGACCGTCCTGGTCACGTTCGACGAGGGCTCGAACGCATCGCATCAGCACGTGCTCATGGTGGAGGTGGGGTCCGGGGTGACGGCGGGGAGCAAGGACGGTGGCTCCTACGACCACTACGGGTTGCTGGCGGGACTCTATGCGCGGTTCGGGCTGGGCACGCCGCCGAACCACGCCGCGAACGCGACCCCGCTGCCCATCCCCTGACTCAGATCCGCTCGATCGTCATCGTGAGCGTGCCGGCCATCTGCACCCCGGCCTTGGGCAGGCGGCTCTCGGGGTCGCCGTGGGCGACCGCACGGGTCGAGTACCGAGCGTTCGTCACCGTCTTCATCAGCCGGCGCGCCGTCGGGTCCACCCAGCTGATCGTGCGCACCCGCTCCCAACCCGCGTAGGAGATCGACGACCCCGGCGGAACGCGGTTGGCGGGGACGTGCATGAGCGCCGCGAGATCCGCCAGTCGGACCGTGAGGTGGAAGGACGGCAGGCTCGTGTCGGTGCGCACGACCGCCGTGTCGATCCCGTCGATCCGCTGAGCGCCTACATACGTGCTGTGGGCGACATACGTGAGCTTCTGACCGAACACCACGCAGCGCACGGTCCTCGCCCACCGGGCGCCGGCCCGCTCGTGGGCTCCGCCTTGCGGAAGGATCGCGGAGACCTCGTCGACTCCGATCTTCGACGGTCCCTGCGCTTCGGCGCTGAACAGCGTCGTTCCGTTCGACAGCAGCACGCGGCCGTCGGTGGTGATCCGTAGATGGGTAGGCGCCACGGCGGGGACCGGCGTCTGCTCCCCGTTGACATCGAGCGCCACATGGGACATCCGCACCGTGAGCTCGGCCGTTCCGTCGGGTCCGACGGCGGCGACCTGCCACCGGACGTCGGCCTCCATCTGCATGTCGAAGAGAGCCGACTCGGACCCCACGCTCAGCCGTCCGTGCATGATCTGGGTCACGTGGAACAGCTGAGCGTGGCCGCGCACGAACGCGAGAGCGAGCGCCGGGCGGAACGGAGCTCGATCCCCGCCCGTACCGGTCGGCGCCGCTGGGGCGGACCCGTTCTCGAGCACGAAGCCCAGGGCGGCGACCGCCACCACCGCCACGACGACGGATCCCACCCACAGGCGCCAGCGGGGCCGCTGGGTCGGTGAACCGTCGGGTTCCGGCGGCGGGGCCTCATGATCCATCAGCGATCCTCCATGCATCGACGGTAGCGGCGGCTGCGGGGGTTGTGCTACGGGCAAGCGGCTTAGGACACTTCGCGGTCGCCGGTCGGTGGATGGTGGGAGTGGCGGAGACGGGCCCGACTGCTCTACGGTATGCGCGGTAGCTCGCCCCCCGACCCTCCCGAGGATCGCGATGAAGCAGGTACGAAGGTTGTTCGCCGCCGCCGTCATCGTCTCCGCTGCCTTCCTTCCGCCGATCGCCGCGCGCGCGGGAGGCCCACGCATCCACCTGTCGACGACGCGCGGACCCGCGGGGACCAGTGTCACGCTCATCGGCAGCGGCTTCCCCGGCTCGAAGGCCGTCGCGATCAAGTTCCACGACAGCCTCAGCGGCCCCGTGACGATCGCCGGTGCGCGGTCCCGGCCCAACGGCTCGGTCTCGGTGACGTTCCGGGTGCCGGCCAATCCGGCGGGAGGCCACGCGATCTTCGCGACCTTCGGCACCCACCGGCGGTCCGGCACCGCGTGGTTCACGCTCGTGCCGCGGCTGCGGATCACGCCCACGCGAACGGCGCCCGCCGACCCCATCTGCGTCCAGGCCGGGATCGAGAAGCCCGACAAGCACACCGTGCACTACATCCTCGACGGCTACCCCGCCAACACCCCGGTGCGGATCTCGCTGATCCCACGGCTCAGCGGTCCCACGGTCACCGCGAAGACCGTGACGACCGGGTCCGCGCGGATCGGCCGCGGGGACCTACACCCAGCCGCGGGTGCCGTCGGGCAACTACGTGGCGACTACGATCGCCGGCGTAACGACGTTCACCACCTCCGTCAAGGTCTTCTCCGCCTGGTACTCGTGCTACGTCTTCTCGGGCAAGGTGCAGCCGATGCGCTGGCGGGCCGACGGAGTGGGCTTCCATCCGGGCACCGCCGTCACCGTGCGTTGGGGAGGCAGTCGCCACAACCCGATCTTCACGGCCACCGTTCGCCTGGACGGATCGTGGGGCGGCAAGCTCTTCACGACCACCTGCGCCCGGCGCCGCGGCACCTACACGGTGACCACCACGGGGACGGACGGGCAGGGACGTCCGATCCTGGTGAAGAGCCGCAACACGATCCGGACGGCCTGCGGTTAGTCGGCGGCCGGCGGCCGGCGCAGCGGGACGCGCACGATCGCCTGCACGTCCTCCGCCACGATCCGTAGCACCTCTTCGCCGTCGGCGATGAAGAGCAGGTCGTCGCCGGAGCGTTGATAGAAGTCCGCCTCGACCTCCACGTTGCGTCCCGATCCGTCGACCAGCTCATAGGCGTTCATGACGCCGTCAGTGTCCGCCGGAGACGCTCGCGTGCCTATCCGCCATCCGTCTCGCGTCGCGGCGCGCCGTTCACTCTAGGGCGATCGGAGACCGTCTCGCTCAACGCCCCAACGACTCGGCGAAGCGGCGCGCCGCCGACTCGAGGCGATCGTCCAGCGCAGTCAGGGGTGCACCGTCCCTGACCGGCGCGAGTGCCAACTCGAGCAGCGCGTCGGCGAACTCCGGAGCCGTCGGCAGAACGGGTCCGTGCAGGTACGTGCCGACCACCGTGCCCTGGATCGCGCCCTCGGTGCCGTCCTCGGCGTTGTTGCCCTGACCCGCCGGGACCGTTGCGAGCGGGGTGGCCCCCGAACCCAACCGCGTGCGGCCCGCGTGGTTCTCGAAGCCATACAGGGGGAAGGACCGTCCGCCCATGCGTGCATGCGCCCGCACGCGCCCCACGATCCGGTCGCGGCCTGCTCCGGTCGTGACGTCGAGCAGTCCGAGCCCGGGCACGTCCGCTCCGTCGGTCGCCGTGTAGCGATGCCCCAACAGCTGGTAGCCCCCGCACACCCCGAGGATCACGGCGCCCCCTTCGCTAAGGTCGCGGAGCGGGCCCTCGCGCTCGCCGAGGTCTCCACCGATGAGGTGCTGCACGCGGTCGGATCCGCCGCCGATCATGACGAGGTTCGCCGACGCCGGGATCGGTTCGCCTCGCGTCACGCCCACGACATCCACGGCGAACCCGCGCCAGGCGGCGCGCCGGGCCAACGTCAGCACGTTGCCGCGATCCCCGTAGGTCATGAGCAGGTCCGGGTACAGGTGGACGAGCAGGAGGTCCGGGCTCATGCGGGAAGGTCCGTGAGTCGAGACCCACGCCCCCGCACGGCGCTGCGCACGTCGAGCATCGCGGTATAGGTCGCCATCACGACCGGCATGGCGCCCTGTGGGCATGCGTCGAAGGCAGCCTCGATCGCCTCGAGCGGCTCGGCGCGCGCGGGCCTGGCGTCCACCTCCGCGTACTTCAGACGCACGGCCATGTCGTCGGCGCGGTGTCCGCTCGGGACCATCGGCACGCCGCCCGCAAGACGTTCGAAGTCCACGTCCCAGATCCACGAGACGTCGCGGCCGTCGGCGGCGGCGTCGTTCAGGGCCACCACCACGGCACCCACCGTCGGGTCGACCGCCAGCTCCTGGATCAACACGTCGGCGGCGGCGGGGTTCTTCATCAACGTCAGCCAGAGGGCACGTCCGCCCACGCGGAGCTCTTCGATCCGCCCGAAGCGAGCGCGGAAGGATCGGAGTGCGTCGGCCGCCACCGGGATCGGGATGCCCATGAGCTGTGTGGCGGCGATCGCGGCCGCCGCGTTGTACGCGTTGTGGAGCCCTCCCGTGGGCACGGTGAACCGGGTGCCCTCCACGTCGAGCGTCACCGAGCGGAGGCCGTCGTGCGCGACGACGTCGGCCCGCAGGTTGGGGGGAGTGGAGGCCCAGCCGCACGAGGCACATCGGGCGGACCCGAGGTGCGAGATCGTGCGACGCTCGTAGTCCAGGCGCGTTCCGCATCGGGGGCACACCTCGGCCTCCATACCGATCCGGCTCCGCACGAGGTCGTCCACCGGGCCCTGCTGCACCCCGACACCGAACCCCACCGGAGTCCGGGCCTGGAGCGCGGTGAAGAGAGTGCCGTCGTCGGCGTTGGCCACGACCGTGGCGCCCTCGGGCAGCCGGCCCGCCGCCTCGCCCAAGAGCTGCACGACACGCTCCGCCTCCCCGTACCGGTCGAGCTGATCGCGGAAGACGTTCGTGAGGACGAGCATGCGAGGGCGGAGCTCTTCGACGACCGCGGGCAGGGCGGCCTCATCCACCTCGAAGACCGCGGTGCGCGCGCCGCTGGGGACGTCGAGCAGCGCCGCCGCCACGCCCTGGCGAAGGTTGGCGCCGCTCTCGTTGCCCACCGTCGGGTCACCCGTGGCGCGCAGGATCGTACGGATCATCGATGCCGTCGTCGTCTTGCCGTTCGTGCCCGACACGATGACGACGCCCGCGGGCAGCCGTCCCGCCCGGCGGCCGGAGAACCCGGGACGCAGACGCTCCACGACGACTCCCGGGAAGCTCGAGCCCTCGCCGGCTCCGACGAGGCGCGCGAGGCTGCCGATGCCACGCGCCAGTCCCGCCGCCGCCGCGTCTCGAGACGAGCCTGTGCTCCGCACGGCACTAGTAGTACCGCATCGGGTCGCGGACGAGTCCTCGCCGATCCCCGCCCAACGGTCACTGGCGCCCACGGGTTGGTTGTGCCTAGGATTGCAGCCCACCGCAACGGGAGGGTCCAAGACATGAGTGCGCCGCGTTTCCCCCGATCCACGCTGGTCGCAGCCGTCTCCGCGCTGGCCATCGTGGCTGCACTCGTGAGCCATGTGCCCGCGAACGGCACCACTCTTTGCACGAGCCCGCCGCCCGTCGTGGCGGAAAAGGACCTCAAGCCGGGCACGATGGGCACGGCGTGGACCGTGATCAAAGGCACGACGCCGGTCTCGTTCGACGTCAAGGTCCTGGGAACGCTGAAGGATGGCATCGCGCCGGGGATCGACTTCATCCTGATCAAGACGTCCGGACCGGTGATCGACAAGACCGGCGGCATCGCCGCCGGGATGTCGGGCTCGCCCGTCTACGTGGGCGGCGTGCTGGCCGGATCGGTGTCCTACGGATTCGTCGGCGCCGACCCCACGATCGGAGGCATGACGCCCGCGGTGGACATGGAGAAGATCCTCGGGTACGAGCCGCCCCCCGTGGCCCGTCCGTCCGTGAGGATCGGCGAGGGGCTGCGCCGGGCGTTCGCCCGTGCGTCTGCCTCCACGGACTTCGCCTCGAGCCCCACCGTGGCGCGTCCGTTGCGGGTCCCGATGATGGTCTCGGGCCTGACGAGTCCCACCGAGACGCGCCGCCTCCAGCACTGGTTCACGAAGGCGGGCACGCCGTTCGTGCTCACGAGCGGGTCCAGCGCCGCCGCGCCAACGTCTCCGTCCAAGCTGGGCGCCCCGCCCGCACCCGGCGACGCGATCGGCGCCGTGTATTCCTTCGGCGACGCCACGTTCGGCGCGATCGGCACGACCACGTTGACGTGCGACGACCAGTTCGTGGCGTTCGGGCATCCGTTCAACTTCTCCGGACAGACCTCCCTCGCGTACACGAACGCGAAGATCCTGCAGACCTTGAGCGATCCGAGCCGCTTCTCGGGCGGCTTCAAGCTCGGAGCGATCACCACCACCGCGGGCAGCGTGACGCAGGACCGGTTGGCGGGCATCGGGGGGATCACCGGCGTCCTGCCGACGCTCACCCCGGTGACGAGCGATCTGTCGGATCCGTTGCTCGGGACCTCGCGCCAGGGCGAGACGCAGGTCGCATCGCAGAGGGTGCTCCCCGACATCGCTTACTCCCACGCCTTCCTCAACCTCGCGACGGTAGGGGATCAGGAGGGGCCCGGTTCGGCGAACCTCGACGTCAAGATCCAGGGCACCGACGAGCTGGGTGAGCCCTGGACCGTCGAGATGAGCGATCTCTACGCATCGCAGTACGACCTTCCGGACGAGGCCGGGTTCGAGTCCACCTTCCTCCCGCTCGAACGGTTGGTGAGCCAGAACTTCGAGGACGTCTCGATCGACAGCGTGTCGATCCAAGGGACGGTCAGCAGCCAGGACCTGACGGCCCAGGTGGAGCAGGTTCTGTCCCGCACGCGAGTGCAACACGGCTTCGCGTCCCGCAACACGATCCTCGTGCGCCGCGGGGGCCTGATCCACTTGCGGGTGATGCTGCTTCCCGCCGGATCTCATACCACGGTGCCGGTCGATCTCACGGTGCACGTGCCGAACCTTCGACGCGGCGCAGAGTTGGAGCTCTTCGTCGGCGGAGGAAGCGAGTTGGGCGGCCACGGGAAGATCACCTCGTTCGCCGGGCTCGTCGCCGCGCTCAATCATCAGCCGAAGCGGTCGGAGGTCGTCGCCCAGTTGATCGGACGTGGCCCGACTCGCACCACCCTCAGCGGGCCCACGGGACATGTCGTGCAGGGCCATCGAGCCTTGCGGGTCTTGATCCTGCGTTGACGACCCGTCGCGTCATCGCGGGCGAGGAGATCGACGCCTGGTTGGACGCGCTGGCCTCGGGCGCGTCCGAGCCCGGCGGCGGAGCGTTCGCGTCGCTCTGCGCCGCGGCGGGGGCGGCGCTGGTCGAGTCGGTGGCGAACCAGACGATGCGGCGCTCGGACCCCAGAGAGACGGACGCGCGCGTGCAAGCGATCGCGGACGAGGCCGAGGCCGCGCGTCCCGTCCTGCTGGGCCTTGCGGACCGGGGATCAGCGGCGTTCGAAGCGATCCTCGCCGCGAACCGTATGCCCCGCGGCACCGACGACGAGCGCGCGGCGCGGTTGGGTGAGCTGCAACAGACCCTCGAGTCCGCGATCGATGTGCAACTCGATCTGGCGCGTCGAGCGGTGTACCTGATGGGCCTCGCCGAGGAGGCGACCAGCACGGGCGACCCGAACGCCGCCGCGGACGGCATGAGCGCGGCGGCCGCGCTGCACGCAGCGACCGTCTGCGCCATGGCCAACGTCGAGATCAACGCGTTCGCGATCGTCGACGAGCTTCGCCGCCGCGAGCTGATGGACACGTGCGCCTCGCTCCGCCAGCGCGCCGACCACATGCTCGACGACGTGCAGCAAGTGTTCCGGGTGCGGATCGACCCCTCGTGAACGGGCCGCTCGCAGGTGGTCAGAGCTCCCGGGTCAGCGCGACGAGCGAGATGCCGGCCGCGATCGCGAGCGCGGCGGCAAGCGCAACGAATCGCGCGCTCGATCCCGCGATCGCCAGATCCGTGGACAGCTCCGAGCCGAGGGACTGGTAGACCTCGCTGAGCTGGCCGGCCGACTGGGCGGTGAAGGTGCGGGCGCCCGTCGTCGCTGCGAGCTGGGCGAGCAGCCCGGTGTTGGCGCCGCTCGCTCCGGCGTCGGTGGCCCCGACCGCCACGGTGAACACCTTGACTCCGTCGGCCTTCGCCCGCCGGGCGGCCTGATCCGGCGAGATCGCGCTGCCGGTGTCCTGGCCGTCCGTCAGCAGGACGACGGCGGCGGGCTCGGCGCCGCGCCTGCGCCGGTCCGCGTCGATCGTATCGAGCGCCTTCGACAGGCCGTCTCCGATCACCGTGCCGTTGCTGGTGGACAAGGTGCCGAGGGCGCCCGCGACCTGGGCGCGGTCCGTGGTGGGCGCCACCACCACCCGCGCGGTCCCCGCGAACGTCACGACGCCCACCCGGAAGCCCGTGGGGAGTCGCCGGAGGAAGCCTTGTGCGGCTGCCTGGGCCGCCTCGAGGCGGTCGGGGGCCACGTCCGTCTTGTCCATCGAGCGCGATACGTCGACCGCCAGGATCACCGTGCCTTGCGTCGCCTGGTGATCGAGACGTACCTCTCCGAACGCCATGACGATGCTGGCTCCGGCGCCCAGGAGCAGCACGATGGGCGCGATGGTGCGCCACGCGAGCCCTTGTCGCTTCGGCATCGCGGCGTCCCCGTAGCGCTTGCGGAGGGCGTGCATGCGCCGCGCCCGCGCAAGCGCATAGATCCCCGCAGCCAACGCCACCGACGCCAGTCCGGCCAGCACCACGATCCCGCTGATCCCCACGACCGTAGGTTCGACCTGTGGAGGCGCCTCCTTTACCTGCCTCGCTCCGGGGGCTGGGTGCCCGGCTACCCTTGGCCATGTGCCTGACGACGACACGCCCGCGCTGCGCGCCCTCGCCGAGTCCCCACTTGCCTACGATGTCGTGCGCACGGAGCCTCCGTCGAACATCGAGGAGAGCGCGGCGCGGCAGGGCATCGAGGTCTCGGCGCTCGTGCGAACGATCGTGGTGCGGCGGGGCCCGGAGGACTACGTCTTCGTCCTCGTGCCCGGCGGGCGTCAGATCGACTGGCCGAAGCTCCGCGCGCACCTGGGCGTCAAGCGGCTGTCCCTCCCCGATGCCGACGAGGCATCGGGCGTCACAGGCTACGAACGGGGCGCCATCACCCCGTTCGGCGCGACGTCGGACTGGCCCGTCGTGGCCGACGCGAGCATCGATGCCCTCGATCGTGTGGCGATCGGTGGCGGCGCCCGCGGCGTGAACCTGCACCTGCGTGGGCGGGACCTGCTGGTCGCGACGCGCGCCCGGTCCGCCGACGTCACGCGCCGCGGCGGCGGGACTCAGATGGCGGAGGGGACCGACGTGGCGGAGGTGGACGAGCGCCCGCCGCGTTGGAGGGAGGTGTTCAGCGGGCCGCGGGGGCGCCTCACAGCGGGGCTTCTGTTGCTCGAGGCGCTCGTCGCGGTGCAGGCCCTCGTCGTCGCGACGATCCTGCCGGACGTCCGGCGCGACCTCGGCGGCACCTCGCTCTACGGGTTGGTGTTCACGGCTTCCAGCCTCGCGACGCTTGCCGCGATCCCGATCGCGGGCCGCGCCGTGGACCGATCCGGCTCACGCGCGGTGCTTCCGCCCGTCCTCGGGTTGTTCGGGGCCGGTCTGCTGATCGCGGCGCTCGCGCCGGCGATGCCGGTTCTGTTGGCGGGGCAGTTCGTGATGGGCGCGGGTGGGGGCGGACTGTACGCGCTGTCCTTGGGGACGGTGGCCACGACGTTCCCCGACCGGCTGCGGCCGCGCGTCATGGCGCTCATGGCCTCCATGTGGATCCTGCCCGGCCTTTTCGCCCCGCCGTTCGCGGCGCTCCTCGCGAGCACGGTGGGGTGGCGATGGGCCTACGTGGCGCCGATCCCTCTGATGCTGGTCGGGTGGATCCTCATCACGCCGGCGCTCGTGCGCGGATCGCCCGCCGAAGGTCCGGCCCGCTCCTCGCCGGTGCGATGGTCGCTGCAGCTGATGGTGGGCGCCGGGCTGGTGCTGGGGTCGATCACGATCGCGCGCTGGTGGGCGCTCGCTCCGATCGCGGCAGGTTCGGCGATCGGACTACCCGCCCTCGCGCGTCTCGTGCCGGCCGGCACCTTCCGGGCCGCACGTGGCGCTCCCGCGACGGCGGCGTCCGCGTTCCTGCTCTCCGTGGGCTTCTTCGCGATGGACGCCTTCCTCACCCTGATGCTCACCACCGTTCGTCACCTCTCCCTCGCGGAGGCGAGCCTCGCGGTCACCACGGCCACCTTGACCTGGGCCACGGGCAGCGCCTGGCAGTCGGGACGGGCCCAGCGGATCGCGCTGTCCCGGATCGTCGTCGGCGGCACGACGTTGCTGTTGATCGGAGAGGCGATCGTGGCGACGACCCTGTGGTCCGGCGTCCCCGTCGCCACCGCGTTCCTCGGGTGGGGCGTCGTCGGCTTCGCGATGGGGATCGTCTTTCCCACGCTGCCGCTCGCCACGATGCGGGTCTCGGGGCGGGGGCAGGAGGCGGGGGCCGTTGCGTCGGTGCTCCTGATGGACGTGCTAGGCGTCGCGGTGGGCGCGGGTCTTGGTGGAGGCGCCGTCGCCGTCTCGCAAGCCGTCGGCGCCCCGCTCGCCTCCGGCATCGCGGCGTCGTTCGCGATCGCCCTGGCCACCCTGATCGTCTTGCTGGTGACCGGATCGCGGATCGGTCCCCGTGCCGCCGTGGCGTCCTAGTCTCTTCAGCCGATGGATCGCCGTCGCGCCTTCACCGCCGTCTCGGCCGCGCTGGTCGTCGTGCTGTTGTTCGTGCTGCTGCGGGGCGGGGGTGGGCAACCTGGTGCGCCGGGGTCGCAGCCGGTCCCGGCGCGGTCAACGAAGAGGGGAGCGGCGGTGCGGATGCCCCCCGCCTACCTCGCCTGGATGCCGGGAGGGTTCCCCGACGGCTTCGCCGCCAAGATCCCGTCTCTTGCGGGGGTCGCGCGGGCGGTCGTCGTCGCGGGCGACACGCGCTGGCTCACGCGCTCGATCTCCTCAAGCGGCACCGTCGTCGACGATCCGACGCCCCCTTACGCGATCCCGATCGATGCGTTCGCGGTGGACCCCGAGGCGTACGCCCCCTTCGTCTCCTCCGCGTACCGCGGTCTTCTCGTGCGCACGCTGCAACGTGGCGAGGCCGTGCTGGGCGCAACGAGCGCGCACCTGCGCCGCATAGGCCCCGGTGGGCGGCTCTCGTTCGGGGCGCACACCGTGACCGTGGGCGCCGTCGTCCCCGACCCCGTCGTGGGGTGGAGCGAGATGCTGGTGTCGAGGAGCGCAGGCGCGCCGCTCGGCATCGTGAACGACCGTTACCTCTTGGCGCAGATGACGGGCGATCCCAGCGATGCCTCGTTCCTCGCGCTCATCCAGCCCTACGTCACGCGCGGCGTCCCGGTACGGGTGGCCGCTCCCGGGGAGGTCAGCTACGTGCGCGTGTCATCGGGCTCGACCCCACCCGTGGTCCTCAAGAAGGTCTTCGGTGAGTTCGCGGCCTACCCAGATCCCGGCGATCCCATCAGGCTCCGCATGGATCTCCGCGTGGTACGACGCACATATCGAGACCCGCGACGTTCCGCTGCTGGGGAGCGAGACCTGCAACCGCGCGCTCTTCCCTGCCCTCATCGGCGCCATGGAGCAGTTGCAGCGGGAGGGGCTCGGGTCGCTGGTGAGGAGCAACGCCGGCTGCTACAACCCCGAGTTGCTCGCCGCGAAGGATACGGCGCCGCCCTCGTTCCACGCGTGGGGCGCCGCCGTCGACATCAACGCACCCCAGAACCCGTTCGGCTCGCCTCCGCACCAGGACCCGCGTCTTGTCGCCGTGCTGCGGCGGTGGGGATTCAACTGGGGCGGAACCTTCCTAGTCCCCGATGGCATGCATTTCGAGTACCTGCACGGTGCGCCCGCCGGCTGAGCGCCGGACTCACCTCTGTTGCGAGCGGACCATGTCGAGGAAGCTCACGGCAACCCCGGCGCGGATACCGTCGGGGATCCCCAGATAGTCGCCGTCGACGACGGCCTGGACCGAGCGCCAGGCCGCGAACAACGTCGGGGCGCTGTAGGCATATGCCGTGGACAGGTGTGCCACGACGATCACGCGGGGGTCGGCCGACCGCGCCTGCCGTGTTGCCGCCGTCACGACTGCCTCGTAGGCGGGAGCGTCACCCTCCAGGAACTGAGCCTGGATGTCGACCACATCGCCGACGCGGGCGGCTTCGGCCGGCAGTCCACAGCGGAGGTAGGCGGCGGTGATCGATTCCCCGGATCGATGCAGGCATACGCCTCCGGGCACGCTCGTGAGGTTGGGCTGGGGGGTGAGGATGACCGTGTAGCCTTCGCGGTGCGCGAGGGTCGCGAACGCTCGCATGAAGCGCGCGGGGTCTCGCTGCTCGGCAAGGGGAGTGGCCGCCCAGCCTTCGGGGTCGTACATGACCGTTCGGATCCCAGGAGGGATCGAGTCGAGCGCAACGGCGGCCGCGAAGGACGCATAGCTGGGCCAGCTCAGGGCGGGGGTCGCGCCCGGCCATCCACCGAACACGTACGCGTCGGCGGATCCGAAGAGCGCAAGCGCCGCTGCGGGGTCCAGCGCCGCCACGACCGCGGCCGTGTGCGACGTGAGCACCCAGCGGCCCGGGGCAGAGTCGGGGCGAGGATGCCCCTCGCCCGGCACGAGGAACGCCACCATCGCCGCGAGGGCGAGCGCGAGGCCGCCGCCGATCCGAAGACGGGGCGTCCGCGTGCGCGCCGGGGAAGGTTGCGTCATCGCGAACCCACCATACGACGCGCGCCGGGATCGCTCCAGGCAACGATCTGGCCGACGGCGTCCTCAGCCCGGGATCCCGAGCCCGGGTCCGTAGGAGCGGACGACCGCCTCGGCGGCCTCCCGGCTGGTGGCATGGCCCGTGACCGCCGAGACGAAGTCCTCGCCCTCGAGCGCAAGGAGCTCGGTGTCGCGCAGCGCCCTCGTCGCCGCCTGCCGGGGCACGTCGTGCAGGAGCGCGATCTCGCCGAAATAGCCACCCGGGAGGATCTCGGCGATCGGGGAACCGTCCTTGAGGATCTCCACGACGCCCTCGGCCACGATGTAGAAGCGGTCGCCCCGCGCCCCCTGCTCGAAGACCACAGTGCCGGCGTCCACGAGGCTGGCGACGAGGCGGCCTGCGAGGTGCTCCTGCACGGGCAGCGGCAGCGGGGCGAAGAACGAGATCCCGCGCAGCAGCGCCAGCTCGCGCTCGGGGGGGGCGTGCGTGGACGCGTCCAGGGCTATGAGCTTGCGTCCCCATAGCGCGACCACGACGGGAAGGAAAGCCCCTACCGCGATCAGCGTCGGCCGCGCGCCCAGGGTGTGCACGAGCAAGGGCGTCAGGACCGCGCCCAGCGCTACGCTCGCGAGGAACACGGTCTCGAGCACGCCGAACACGCGGGCGAGGACGTCGTCGGGGACGCTGCGCTGCAGCAGGGTGAGCCCGGAGACGTCGACGAGCGTGTTGCCGATGCCCATCAGCGCCATCGCGGCGCACGCCACGGCCGGGTTGGGCCAGGCCGCGATGAAGAGCAGCGGCAACCCCCACAGGAGGATCCCCGCTCCGAAGTCGATCGCGAGCCGCGCCCGGCCCACGAGGGCGCCGGAGATCACGGCGCCTACGAGCCCCCCGATCCCGAACGCCGCCGAGAGCACGCCCACCCATGCGGGCCCCCGACCCAGCAGCTGGAAGGCCACCACCACCTCCAGGACGAGGAGGGCGCCCGCGATCAGGGTCTGCGCCGCGAAGAGCCCCACGAGGAGCCGGGGCCCGGGCTCCCTTGCGACCGTGCCGAAGCCCGCCACGGACTGCTCGATGAACGAGGGATGCTCGGTCTGCTCCTGCGCCTCATCCTTCATCTGAGGCGGAGGTTCGTGGATCCGCAGCGTCAGGATCGCGGACCACAGGAACGTCGCGGCGGCGAGCACGAACACGGCAGCCGGGCCGGACAGCGCGAGGACGATGCCGCCCACCGCGGGGCCGGCGAACATGCCGACCGCTTCGATGCTGCTCGACACGACGTTCGACGCCGTGAGCTCCTGGGGCGTGTTCGCGAGGCCCGGGATGATCGCCGCCTGGGCCGGACGGAAGGCGGTGGAGGTGACGACCCCGAGCGCCGCCAACGCGTACACCACGGCGGGGCTCATCTTGAGCACGATCGCCGCCGCCGCCAACCCGATCACCAGCACGCGACTGAGGTCGGACGCGACCATGACGAGGCGGCGGGAATGCCGGTCGCCCAACACGCCCATGAACGGCGCGGCGATCGCCGCCGGGACCAGCCGGATGAGGCCGACAACCCCGACCGCCGTCGCGCCACCGTGGTCGTAGGCGAACACTGACAGCGCCACCCCATACCCCCAGGTGCCCAGGTTGGAGCCCGCCCAGGCGAGCTGCAGCCGGCGCAGCTCCGGGTTGCGCAAGACGGCGCGGAAGGCGTCGAGGGATCGCGTGTGCGTCTCGGCGGCGACCTCACTCATGGCGGCGCAGTCTCACACATCCGGTCCGACCGGGGCGAGAGGAGCCGGCCGGCTAACCGCTTCCGGGCGGGGGGCTCTCCCCGACCGGTCCCGCCGGGGTTGAGGTCTCCCGTCCGCGCAGTGCAGCCAGCTCGTGCTCCGCGCGTTGGCGCGCCTCCTCTTCGTCGGTGGCCCGCTCGGCCAGGACCGTCACCTCGTCACGGAGCTTGTCGAGCTCCCGCTGTGCGTCCCGGCCCGTGATGTCGATGATGTCCCCGGGGTCGGGGTCCAGCGACCGCGCAGGCCCGGCGACCTCGGCGGTCGTGAGGGCGCGGCGGACCCGAAGCTCTGTCTGCTCCAGGCGCTCCTGCACGCGGGCGATCCGAAGCTCGATGGAGTCCTGGGGCAGTGCGGAGTCGGCGGGAGCGGGAGCCAGAGCGGCATCGCGCGGCGATCCGTCGAGCGGATCGGGGCCTTCCAGGGCATCGCGCTCGACGGGCTCGCCGTCGGGCGACCCCTCCGGGCGACCCTCGAGTTCGGCGACCTTGTCGCGCAGCCGGTGGACGTCACCCACCCGCGCCTCCAGCGCCGCACGGGCAGCATCGCGCTCGGACTCGGCCTGCTCGAGCGCCGAGGCGAGTTCGTCGCGCTCACGCTCGGCGGTCTCCGACGACGTTCGCGCCTGCGCGACGTGCGCGCGCAACCGCTCCAGGTCGTTGAGGCGATCCTCCAGGGCCTCCAGGGCGGTCTCGCGTTGCGTTTCCGCGAGGTCCTGGGCCTCGGTGAGCTCGGCGATCCGCAGCTCGGTCGCCTCGCTGTCCGTCTCCATCTCGCGGATGCGCGCCTGAGCGGCGCCGAGCTCGACCCCGAGCTCTTCGGCGCGCTCGGCCTCGGACTCCAGATGCGTCTGGAGGTCCTCGATCCGCATGCGAAGGTGCTCCACCTCGGCCGCGTTCTCCTCGACAGCCCCACGCTCGTGGTCGAACCGCGCGATCCGCGCCTCGATGCCCTCGAACTCCGCGATGCGCGCCTCCAGATCCGCGATCGCAGCGCGATCGTGGACCACATGCTCGCTCAACCGATCCTCGTGCTGGCGCGCCGCCGCCAGCTGGTGCTCCAGTGCCTGCGTGCGCTCGCTCGCGCGTCGGATCTTCTCGACCGCTTCGCGGGCGTGCCGTTGCTCCTCCTCCGTCTGGGGCGCGAGCACGGTAAGCAGATCGCGCAGCTCGCTCACCCGGGCCGCTAGCCGATCCACGCTGGGAGGCGGGGAGGCCCGACCTTCCTCGACCGGATCCAGGGCGACTCCGTGTTCCCGGAGATCGTGCAGCGTAGAGGCGAGCAGGTCGCGCTCCGCACGCGTCGATCCCAGGTCGATCGTGGCCTTCTCGAGGGCAGCCTCGAGCTTTCGTCGGCGGGCCGAACCCACGGACATCGCTCCTTTGCGGTCGTGTCAGCTAGATGCTAGGTCCCTAGGCCGGGGTCGTGCACCGGCCAGAGGGGGATCGCCCGGATAGATTCGGCCTGGGGCGCAGGGCGATGCCGCTCTCGTGACCCCCAACTCCCTGTGGCGGTGGGAGGATGGGAGAGAGCTCTTTAGGAGGCGTATATGAACGACGATGCGGTGATCGAGCGGATCAACCAGCTTGCGGCCGAGGAGCACGAGCTGTTCCAGAAGGAATCCACGGGCGAGGCGAGCGCGGCGGAGCGTGAACGCATCCGTACGATCGAGGTCACGCTCGACCAGTGTTGGGACCTATTGCACCAGCGTCGCGCCCGGCGGGACGCTGGGCTCGAACCCCAACGACGCCCGGGTGCGCGACTCGGCGACGGTCGAGGGCTACGTCGACTGAGGCCCACTGGCCGAGACCAGCTCGAGCTCATGAGCGCCCTTCATGGAGGGTCGACTCCTGAGGCTCCCTCGGGCGCAGGCGCGGGAGGACCCGGCGGATCGACCGTCACGACGAGCTTGGCGAACGCCATCGCGTACGCGAGCTCGCGCGCCGTGTCCGGGTCCACGAGCAGGACGAGCGAGGGTCCCGACACGCCGGCGGTCTCCCCGATCCCGCCGGCATCCGTCGGCCGCAAGACACGGGCGACCTCGACCTCCGAGGCCGCGGTCTCGACGTGGCTGCGGGCGCCGCCGAACGCGGCCAGGACGTCGACGAGGTCGCCGGTCGACACGACCCCGGGCGGCAGGGTCGAGGGGACGAGGAACGCGCGCCACCCCGGCGGCACGAGCGCCGCGACCGGGCCCACCGACGCGCCCGCGAGGCGCGTGCGCGTCAGGGCGTCCCCGCGCGCGACGTCGGCCGCGAGCGTGCGGCCCACCAGCTGGTCCGAGTTCGCCACCGCGGCGGGCGGTACGAACGTGGAGGGGATCCGCTCCGAGCGCAGCATGTCGGGCGTGAGCTGCGTTCCCCGGGTCAACGCGCGGGTGGCCACCTCGACCGCGACGGGCGCGCCGAGCGCCGGATGGGCCGCCTCCAGCCGCTGCGCATACGCGTGCATGAGGGCCACGGCGGCGATCGCGCACGCAACGGCTACGCCGGCGAAGACGAGGGACGACATCGGGAGTCGGCGCCGGAACATGAACCCACGCTAGAGGCCGCTTCGCGGGCGTTCCGTGACAGCCGTCACGGTGAGGCGATGGTTCCCGGGCAGGTCAAGGCCGCCGCGCCCATCAATCGACCGGCCTCGGACCCTTCTTCTGCGTCAAGGGCAGAACCCGCACGCGGAACTCCTCGAGCTGCTGACGCCCCACGATCATGGCGACGGCCTCCCGGATCCGGTCTCCAAGGGCCTCGGCGCTCTCGTCCTCGGTCGAACGGAACGCGAGCTCCACGCGCACGAGCGACCGGATCCTGTGCCATCAGACCTCGAATCGGGCGCCGGTGAGCGCCGTGGCGCACACGCACGTCCGCTCGAACGGCAGGGCGGGGATCGCGGCGAACAGCAGGTCGCGCAGTCGCTGGTTGTTCTCGGTGAAGACGCGGACGACCTCCTCGTGTGTCACGGGAGGCACATCCTCGACTCCGACGTCGTAGTCCGTGATGAGCGAGATGTTCGCGTAACAGAGCTCGAGCTCGCGGGCGAGGACGGCCTCTGGGTACTGCGTCATGTTGATGACCTCCCAGCCCGCGGCTGCGAACCACGCCGACTCCGCCCGCGTCGAGAACCTCGGACCCTCGATCACGACGACCGTGCCCCGATCGCGCAGCGGGATCCCCAGCTCGCGACCCTTCCCGACGGCGACCGTTCGCATCACGTCACAGTAGGGGTCGGCGAAGGAGATGTGGGTCGTGACCGGCCCGTCGTAGAACGTGTTGACGCGGTCGCGCGTGCGGTCGACGAGCTGGTC
Source organism: uncultured Actinomycetes bacterium (assembly GCA_963850315.1). Classification (GTDB taxonomy): domain Bacteria; phylum Actinomycetota; class UBA4738; order UBA4738; family HRBIN12; genus JAOUEA01. Next base: position 135,648 of record CAWKKN010000003.1, on the reverse strand, counting down.
GCAGATCACGAAGTCCCCGGGCCTCACGTCGGCTCGCAGCGACCCGCAGGCGTTCGGCCCGAGGATCCGCTGGACCCCCAGCTCCCTCATCGCCCAGACGTTGGCCCGATAGGGGACGCGGTGGGGAGGGAACTCGTGGTGGGCCCCGTGGCGTGGGATGAACGCGACGCGACGTCCTTCGAGCTCACCGATCACCGGAGGGGCGCTCGGCGCGCCGTAGGGCGTCTGTATCTGCACCGTCTCGGTCCGCTCCAAGAACGCGTAGAAGCCGGAGCCTCCGAACACGCCGATCTCGGCTGCGGGCGCGGCCATCCCTCAGTCCTTCGTCTTCGAGGCGGGTGAGGACGAGCCGCCGCCGCCCGTGGCCGCCGGCTTCGTGTCGGGCTTCTTGGTCTTCCCTGCATCGGCGGATCCCGTATCGGGCTTCGCATCCGACTTCTTGTCGTCCTTCTTCTCGGTGGGGGAAGCCGACGCCTTCCTGCGATGGTCGGTGGCGTAGAAGCCCGACCCCTTGAAGGAGATCGCCGGCGGCGCGAACACCTTGCGCAGCTCGCCGCCGCACTCGGGACATTCGGTCAAGGTGTCGTCGCGCATGGATTGGACGATCTCGAACAGGTGCCCGCAGCTCTTGCAGATGTACTCGTACGTGGGCATCGCCGCAGCAGTGTAGGACTGGCCAGGCGCCGATGCCCCGCGTAGACTCCCCATCCCTGCAGGAGGGTGAGGTCGTGAAGGTCCACAAAGCAGTGATCCCCGCCGCCGGACTCGGGACGCGGTTCCTGCCGGCCACCAAGGCGCAACCCAAGGAGATGCTCCCGGTCGTCGACACGCCGGCGATCCAGCTGGTGGTCGAGGAGGCCGTGCGGGCGGGACTCACCGACATCCTCATCATCACGGGGCGCAACAAGCGCTCCATCGAGGACCACTTCGACCGTAACGTCGAGCTCGAGCAGTTCCTCGAAGACAAGGGGAAGTTCGACGAGCTGAAGCAGGTGCGGGCGCTGTCGGAGATGGCCGACATCCACTTCATCCGCCAGGGCGAGGCGCTGGGCCTGGGACATGCGGTGAGCGTCGCCGAGCCGCATGTCGGCGGGGAGGCGTTCGCGGTGCTCCTGGGCGACGACCTGATCCATCCGTCCGTGCCCCTCCTGCCGGAGATGCTGCGTGTCCATGAGAAGTACGGGCGGAGCGTGCTGGGTGCACAGGAGGTCTCGCGCGAGGAGATCTCCTGGTACGGCTGCATCACCCCGGAGGCCGTCGAGGAGAACCTCGCGCGGGTCGTCTCGGTGGTCGAGAAGCCCAGCCCGGAGGATGCGCCGTCCAACCTCGCGTCGATCGGCCGCTACGTGTTCACGCCCGAGATCTTCGGCGCGATCCGCGCGACGAAGCCGGGCCGCGGGGACGAGATCCAGCTCACCGACGCCATCAACCTGCTGGCGCAGGATCAGGCCGTGTACGCCTACATCTTCGATCACGGCCGCTTCGACGTGGGGAATAAGGTGGACTATCTGAAGGCCACGGTGGAGCTCGCGATCGAGCGCGAGGACGTCGGGCCCCAGTTCCGCGCCTACCTCGCCGAGCTCGTGCAGCGCAAGAAGTTGGTCTGACGCGCCCGAGTAGACTCGGGCCATGAGTGAGGCGCCTCGCGTGCACGACCACGATTCCGGGGAAGGTCTCCTGAGTGTGGACGACGCCCGGGAGCACGTGTTGTCGCACGTCCAGCCCCTCGTGCCGCTCGAGCTGCCCCTCACCGACGCGTTCGGATGCGTGTCGGCGCGCGATATCGTGGCGACGTTCGACCTTCCCGAATTCCCTTCCTCGGCGATGGACGGGTTCGCGGTCCGGGCCGCCGACGTGGAGCACGCCTCGCCTTCCGCACCCGCCGAGCTGAAGGTGGTGGGGCGCTCGATGATCGGTCACCGGCCGCAGGTGACCGTGGGGATCGGCGAGGCGGTGCAGATCGCCACCGGCGCTCCCATCCCGGCCGGCGCGGACGCGGTGATCCCGGTCGAGAACGCCGAGTCCACGGGCGAGGTCGTGCAGCTGTTCGAGGGCGCGGACGCCGGCCGCCACGTCCGTCCCGCGGGCGAAGACGTGAAGGAGGGGCAGGTCCTCGTGGAGAAGGGCCGGCGCATCGGACCGCCCGAGCTGGGACTGCTCGCGAACGCAGGTCATCCCACGCCGCTGGTGCACCCACGTCCGCGCGTCGCCGTGCTCTCCACGGGCGACGAGCTGATCACGCCGACGGAGACTCCCGACTTCGGCCAGGTCCGCGATTCGAACGCGTACACGATCTTCGGCGCCCTCCGGGAGGTGGGCGCCCAGCCGGTCCTCTCCGGGATCGTCGCGGACGACGTCGATGCCTTCCGCGAGGCGGTGTTCGCGGTCGAGATCCAGGCGGACGCGTTCATCTCCACGGGCGGCGTGAGCGTGGGCGAGCGCGACGTCGTGAAGGCGGCGTTCTTCCGCCGGGGCGAGGTGGACTTCTACAAGGTGGCGATGCAGCCGGGGATGCCGCAAGGGTTCGGCCACGTGGAGCACAAGCCCTACTGGGGCCTTCCCGGCAACCCCGTGAGCGTGTTCGTGAGCTTCGAGCAGTTCGTGCGGCCGGCCCTGCTCAAGATGATGGGGCGCACTCGAGATCCGCCGGCCTGAGGTCACGGCCACGCTCACGAAGGATGTGAGCGGTCCGCGCGGAAAGATGCAGTTCGCGCGGGTTCTCCTGCAGCGTGGCCAGGACGGCTGGCAGGCGACGCCCACCGGCCCGCGTGGCTCCAATCTGATCTCCACCGTCTCACGGGCGAACGGGCTCGCCATGGTGCCGCAGGGGATCGAGGTCGCCCCGGCAGGCTCGCAGGTGCGCGTGCAGGTGTTCCGTTCCGCGGAGGATTAGCGGTGATGGACCGAGCTCAGAACCAGGCCGGCGCGGACGGCGTCACGCGGATCGTCGAGGTGGGGACGAAGGCGGAGACCGATCGCGCAGCGGTCGCGGAGTGCTGGGTGTCGATGACGCCCGAGGCGATCGCCCACCTGCTGGCCGGGACGAAGAAGGGCGACCCGATCCAGACCGCGAAGATCGCGGGGGTGATCGGGGTGAAGGAGACGCCACGGCTCCTGCCGCACTGCCACCCGATCCGGGTAACGGGCGCCGAGGTGGCGATCGAGGCCGACGAGGCAGCGGGGCGTCTGCGCGTGCGAACGACCGTCCGCGCCACCGACCGCACGGGCGTGGAGATGGAGGCGCTCACGGCTGCGGCGGTCGCGGCGCTGTCCCTCTACGACACGGCGAAGGCCTTCGATCGCGCGGCCAGGATCGACGGGCTGCGCCTGCTCGCGAAGTCCGGCGGCAAGTCGGGCGACTATCGGGCCGAGGAGCCCTAAGGGGCGCGTCGCCCTCCGACCCTGTTCCTCCCTACGGCAACCGCCGTAACCGCGCCGGGGTGAACGCGGGATGGCCGGAACACGGCTTGTGAATAAGTTCTTCGAATCCCATCGATGTGATTGTGGCCCCCTACATGTGGTGCTAGCTTCCAACACCAACCTAGATGTTGTGCGACCCGGCAGGGCGCATCGATGGGAGGCTCGCGGTTGGGTTGGTTGGCCCTGGCGGGGTTGGGCATCATATGGGGGGTGCTTCTCGTCGGTCCGCTGCTGGAGCGTCGCGAGCCACGAACGGCCGAGGGAAGCGTCAACGAGTTCGAACACGGGATGGAGCGATTGGCACAGGCAGAGGTTCAGGGCAGCGGTCGATGGATCGTCACACCCCGCAAGGGGATGCCGTTCGTCGGCACGGCCGAGCGTAGGCGCGCCCGCGCACGGGGCCGACGCAGGCAGATCTTCACGTTCCTGCTCGAGTCGATCGTCATCACGTTCCTGATCGGGGTCGTGCCGCCCCTGCGCGTGATGTGGTCGCTGAGCCTGGGCCTCGTCGGTCTGCTGACGGTCTACATCTGGCTGCTCCTCGCGATGAAGCATCGCGACGCCGCCGTGTCCCCGCACGAGCAGGCGCGCGCCGCGCGCGAGCCCTCCGCACCGCGTCTGCACCGCCCCGCCGCCCGGTACGTGGCGGAGGGACGAAGCACCTGGGCGCGCCCCACGTTCAACGGCCTCGGCGCGCTGGGCGAGAGCGATCGCGTACACGTGGTGGTTCGCGCCGCCAACCCCGCCTGAGCCGGGCGTGGATCCGGACGAGCTCACCCGAACCCTCCACGAGCGATTCGACGCCAAGACCTCCGCGCGCGAGCGTGCCCTGCCGGCCGCCCGGCGCTCGATCCGGGCCAGCGCGAACGCGATCCGCGCCGTCCACCGTCTGGAACTCGACCGGGCACGCGGGCTGATCGCGACGTCGAAGCAGGAGCTGGACGAGGGTATGGGCGCCGTCGCGGCGCATCCCGACGTGCGGTTCGCAGGCTACCTCCAGGACGCCCAGAAGGAGTACGCGGAGGCGAACATCACGCTCGCCCTCGTCGCGGGCGAGGCCTTGCCGACCCCCGAGGCGCTGGGGGTGGAGGACGCACCCTATCTCAACGGCATGGCCGAGGCGATCGGAGAGGGACGTCGAAGGATCCTCGATCTGCTGCGCACGGGCGAGGTCGTGCAGGCCGAGTCGCTTCTGGGCGATCTGGAGGAGCTCTACGGCGTGCTCGTCACGATGGACTACCCCGACGCGATCACGTTGAACCTGCGCAGGTCCACCGACGTCGCACGCTCGCTGATCGAGAAGACGCGAGGCGATCTCTCGATCGCCGTCGTCGGCCGCGACCTGCGCGACGCCCTCGACGAGCACGCGCGCCGCCTCGGCGATCGCGGGTAGACTCGCTCTCCGCCGGCGCTCGCGTCGGGCCCCCCTGCTACCCTGAGCTTCGCTCCTGGGGGTGTAGCTCAGTCCGGTAGAGCACTGCCTTCGCACGGCAGGGGTCAGGGGTTCAAATCCCCTCACCTCCACTGCACGGCCTTCCCGGTGCCTGGCGTATCCGACGCGGCCGCGTCGGATACGACCTAAGGATGTTCTCGGGGTTGCCGATTGGTCTAGGGCGGGAGGCTCAAGGGGGGCAGGGAAGAGGCAGAGGTGTGCCGTGACGGTCGATGTGGTTCTCGAGGGCGCGACTCGACGCAGATCCTGGGATCAGGAGGTGCTCGGCGATCCCATCCGGTTGCTGATCGCCGATGACGACGCCCGAACGACGATGGTGTTGCGCGACTGCCTTCCGGCGTTCGGCTTCGACATCGTCGGTGAGGCCAGAGACGGTGCGGAGGCAGGCGACAAGGCTGCCTCGTTGAGGCCGGAGGTCGTGCTCATGGACCTGCGCATGCCCGATGTCGACGGGATCGAGGCCACCGTGCTGATCAAGGCGCAGGAGCCCAGAACTCAGGTTGTGATCCTCACGGCGTTCTCGGAACGAGACTCCAAGTGGGCCGCCGAATTCATGGGCGCCGCGAACCTGTTGGAGAAGAACGCGCCGCTCGAGGTGCTCGTCGACACGCTCCGCGCCGCCGCGGTGGTCTACCGCACCTCGGTCAGTCCTGAGTCGTAGCCCGTACGTCGCGGCCTCGATCCGCGGCGATCGCGAAGACGGGGATGAGCTCGCCGTCCAGCTCCACATCGCCATCCGGCCTCATGCCGATCTTCTCGGCGACGTTGCGGGAGGCGACGTTCTCCGGCTCGAAGAGGCAGATCAATCGCTCCAGATGCAACGACTCGAACGCGTGGCCGACGATCGCCACCGCGGCCTCCGTTCCGAGCCCTCGTCCCCAGTGGTCCCGGGCGAGCAGATAGGCCACTTCGACCTCGATCAGCGATGACGTGTCGGGATATTCGTCCGCACCGTCGAGGCCGGGCCGGCCGTCCCGCCCGCGCGTGACCTTCCACGGCAGCAGCCCGCACCGACCGACGAGCTCCCCGGTGTCCTTGAGGACGGTCGCCCACAGCCCGAACCCGTACCGCTCGTAGTAGACGTGGATGATCCACGCGAGTTCTTCCCTCGTTTGCTCGCGGGTCAGTACCCCTTCGGGGAAGTAGCGTCGAACCTCGGGATCGCGATAGATCCGCGCGAGAGGATCGAGGTCGTCCATGGTGAGATGCCTGAGGATGAGTCGCTCGGTTTCCAGCACGCATGTCGCGCGGTCATCCACGTGGCTTACCTTAGTGCGCTGGACGGGGCTCCGAACCGAGGGCCGGCGGTCTCGGTTAGCCTTGGGCACGTGAGGACCGCTCCGATCGATGAACGGACGTGGTGGCGGCGCCCGGGTCTGGAGGTGCGCGACGGTCGGCTCACCCTGGCGGGCCGCGACGCCGAACGGCTCGCGCGCGAGCACGGCACCCCGTTGTATGTGCACGATCTCGTCCGTGTCCGGGAACAGGCCGAGACCCTGCGCGACGCGCTCGCCGGGGCGGGGCTCCGCGGTGTGGTGAGGCTCGCCCTGAAGGCGCAGCGAGAGCCGGAGCTGCTGCGATTCCTACGCGAGCGGACGCCGTTCGTCGGCATCGACGTCTGCTCGCCGGGTGAGGTGCGTTGGGCCATCGACAACGGCTGGGCCGCAGCGGAGATCAGTTACACCGGGACGAACGTATCCGAGCGGGACCTCGAAACGATCCTGGAGGCGGGCGTGCACCTCAACGTCGACCTGCTCACCCAGCTCGAGCGCGTGGGACGGCGCGCGCCGGGTGCGAACGTGGGGATCCGGATCAACCCGCGCATCGGTGCGTCCTATGACGGGGCCGGCGAGACCCTGTACACGGGGCCTCGACCCACGAAGTTCGGGATCTTCCCCGAGCGGTTGGACGAGGCGCTCGCCATCGCCGCGAAGCACGGGCTCACGATCGACACGGTGCACGCGCACGTCGGCGACGGCTATCTCACGCGCGGCTTGTCGGTGTTCGAGGAGACGATGCGGCGCGTCGCGGAAACGACCCGAGCCCTGCAGAACACCGGCTGTCCCATCGTGGAGGTCAACACGGGCGGCGGGCTGGGTGTGCCCGTCCGGCCCCGCGACACACCTTTGGACGTCGGCGCCTGGGCGTCGATCCTCGCACGGCACCTCGGGCCGCTGGACGTCGCCGTGGGAACCGAGCCGGGGGACTTCCTGGTGAAGGACGCGGTCGTGCACCTCGCGGAGATCGTCACGGTTGAGGACCGAGAAGGGCTGACCTTCGTGGGGCTCGACACCGGATGGAACGTGATGTGCGAACGGTTCGTCTACGACGGCCCGCTCGACATCGTGCTCTGCCGGGCCGCCGACGCCGAGCCCGAACGCGAAGTCACGATCAGCGGGAACATCAACGAGGGCAACGACCTGTTCGCGGAGGACCTGCCGTTCCCGAACGTGCGCGAAGGTGACATCCTGGCGGCGATGAACGTGGGGAGCTACAACGGTGCGATGTTCTCGGCGCACTGCCTCCGCGGTCCGGCTGGCACGCTCTTCTTCGAGGACCGAGCGTGAGCTCGCACGTGTGGAGGCCGCCGATCGCAGATCAGTGGTGGATCGCGACCCAGGCCGGCGACGACGTCACCCGCCTGGTCGAGCTGCACGTCAATCCGGTGATCGAGTCCAACGTCTGGCACGTGCGGGGCCGCGACGCCGACCTCTTGATCGATTCGGGCAACGGGCTCGGACCGCTCAAGCCGACGGTCGATGACCTTTCGCAGGGGCGGCCCGTGATCGCGCTCGTGACGCACGGCCATTTCGATCACGTCGGAGGCTTGCGCGAGTTCGAGGACCGTCGAGGCCATGCCGCCGACGCCGACGAGACCCGAGAGCCGTACGCGATGCGCGTGCATCGCGACGACTACCCTGAGGGCGCGGAGGAGATGTTCGCCTTCTACGGTTACCCGACCCCTCGCCTGATCGTTGAGGCGCTGCCGTCGGAGGATTTCGATGACGAAGAATGGACGAGCCCAGGGGCCGAGCTGACCGCGGCGCTGGACGACGGCGACATCATCGACCTCGGCGACCGCCGGCTGGAGGTCATCCATGTCCCCGGCCATACGCCGGGCTCCATCGCCCTGTGGGAGGCGGACAGCGGCTTGCTGTTCACGGGAGACACAGCGTACGTCGAGGGCAGGCTCGCCTTCGACGATCCCCAGGCCGCCGGCCGCTCGCTGCGGCGGCTGGGCGACCTGCCCGTTCGTCGCGTGCATGCGGGACACGATCGCAGCTTCGAAACGCGCGAGTTGCACGATCTGATCGAGCGGGAACTGCGGGTTATCGAGGGTTAGCCGCGCCCGATATGCTCGGGCCATGCCGACATCCGAAGCACTCACGGTCGTCCGCGCGGGCCGCCTGGTCGACGTGGAAGCGGGGGAGGTACTCACCGACCGCGCCGTCGTGATCCGGGGTGACCGGATCGAGTCGGTGGTCGCACCGGACGACACTCCCGCCCAGGCGGACCATATCGTCGACCTATCGAGGTCCACCGTGCTCCCCGGGTTGATCGACTGCCACGCGCATATGATCGGCGAGGTCGAGTCGGGCCACGGGTATGCGGGCCTGGTGATGAGGACCGCTGCGCAGGAGGCGTTCACGGGAGTACGCAACGCGCGGGACACGCTGATGGCCGGCTTCACGACCGTGCGCGACGTGGGCACGTTCCGCGCGTTCGTAGACGTCGCGCTGCGGGACGCGATCGAGGCGGGCGACGTCGCCGGTCCCCGGATGATGTGCGCGGGCGCCTACGTCACGTCCGCGGGCGGCGGCGGCGACGTCACCGGGCTGGCACCTGATGTCGACGCCGTGGTGCCGATCGACCTTCGGTTCGGCGTGGCGAATTCGGCGCCGGAGGTTCGGGCCCGCGTGCGCAAGATCCTGCACGGGGGTGCGGACTTCATCAAGGTGATCGCGACCGGCGCGGTCCTCACCGAGGGGACCACGCCCGGCGCTCCCGAGTTCAGTGAGGGAGAGATCCGTGCCGCGGTCGAGGAGACGGCGTTGTACGGGACCTTCGTCGCCGCGCACGCGCACGGCGCCGAAGGGATCAAGCGCGCCGTGCGTGCCGGTGTCCGCTCGATCGAGCACGGCTCGTTGATGGACGACGAGGCGATCGAGCTGATGGCATCCCACGGGACCTTCCTGGTCGCCGACATCTACTTCGGTGATTGGATCGAGCAAGAGGGACGGCGCGCCGGCTGGTCGAGGAACGTGCTCCGCAAGAACCTGGAGACGACCGAGGCGCAACGCGAGGGCTTCGCGAAGGCCGTGAAGGCGGGGGTCAAGATCGCATACGGCACGGACAGCGGCGGCTATCCGCATCGCTGGGTCGCGAAGCAGTTCGCGTATCAAGTGCGGTTCGGGCAGACGCCGACAGAGGCGATCCGCAGCGCCACGGCCACGGCGGCGGATCTGCTGGGTTGGTCCGATCGCGTGGGCGCGATCGCGCCCGGACGCCTCGCGGACCTGATCGCCGTTCCCGGCGACCCCACCGATGACGTGTCGCTGCTCGAGGACGTGGACTTCGTCATGAAGGGTGGCGAGGTCGTGAAGGACCGACGAACGCAAGGGGAGTGAGATCCATGAACGGGGACGCACCGCTCTCGGCCGAGGAGATCGTGTCGCTGTCGAAGCGACACACCCTCTACGACTGGCAGGCCCAGGCCAAGGTCATGCCGATGCCCGTGGAGCGCGCCGAGGGCGTGTACTTCTATTCGGTCGACGGCACGCGCTATCTCGACTTCAACTCCCAGCTGATGGGCGTCAACATCGGCCACGGCGACAAGCGCGTGCTCGACGCCATCGCGAAGCAGGCCGCCACGCTTCCGTACATATCGCCGTTCATGACGTATGAAACCCGGGCACGCCTGGGCCGCAAGCTCGCGGAGCTGTGGCCGGGCACGATGGAGAAGTCGTTCTTCACCCTCGGAGGCGCCGAGTGCAACGAGAACGCCATACGGATCGCGAAGGCGTACACGGGCCGGCAGAAGATCCTCGCGCGCTACCGCTCCTACCACGGCGCCACGTACGCCACGATCAACCTCACGGGCGATCCTCGGCGCTGGGCGAACCAGGAGCCGCCGATGCCCGGCATCGTGCATGTGCTGGACCCGTACCACGGCACGCAGCGTGGTACGGACGACGCGGAGAGCTCGTTGAGCGCGCTGCGTGAGACGATCGAGCTGGAAGGGCCCGAGACCATCGCGGCCTTCATCCTGGAGCCCGTGACCGGCACGAACGGCATCCTCCTGCCCCCCGACGGCTACCTCCAGGGCGTCCGGGAGCTGTGCACCGAGTTCGGCATCCTTCTGATCGCCGACGAGGTGATGTGCGGATTCGGGCGCACGGGCGAATGGTTCGCGGTGAACCACTGGGACGTGAAGCCGGACCTCATGTCCACGGCGAAGGGCCTCACGTCCTCCTACCTGCCACTGGGGGCACTCGCGCTCACGCCGGAGATCGCGGCGTTCTTCGACGAGCACGTCTTCTGGGGCGGGCTCACCTACAACTCGCATCCGCTCAGCTGCGCGGCGGCGCTCGCCGCGATCGGTGTGTTGGAATCCGACGATCTGGTGGGCAACTCGAGGCGCATGGGTGAGGAGATGCACCGCCACCACACGGAGCTGGCAGCGAAGCATCCCAGCGTAGGCCGCTACCGCAACCTCGGCCTGTTCGGCATCGTGGAACTCGTGAAGGACCGCACGACGATGGAGCCCCTCTCGCCATTCAACGTGCTGAACGACACGATGGCGACGGTGAACAAGGCGCTGCTGGACCGCGGGCTGTTCACGATGGTGCGGTTCAACGGCATCATGACGAATCCGCCCCTGTCGATCACCGCGGAGCAGCTCGACGACGGCTTCGCGATCATCGACGAGGTCCTCGACATCGCCGACCGCGCGATCTAGGGGTGGCCGGCCTTACGGATGGGCCGGCGCGTCGGCCCAGCGTTCGGCCCATGCGCCGAGCTCGGCCATCACGCCGCTCAGGTCCCGACCGCGCTCGGTGAGGCCGTAATCGATCCGCACGGGTGTCGTCGGGGTCACGGTCCGCGTCACGATCCCGGCGGCCTCCAGCTCCTTCAGGCGGTCCGACAGGAGCGCGTCGGAGATCTGCGGGATGGCGCCCTTGAGCTGAGTGAAGCGCTCGGTCCCCGCCAGCAGGGCCTGCAGGATCTGCGGCGTCCACCGCTTCGCGATCAGGTCGGCGGCTTGCTGGAAATGCCGGCAGACGGGGTCTTCCTCGGTCATCGCTCGCCCATCCTAGGGGTATCGGCCGAGACGCCGTTAGTCTCCTGAAAGGTGAGTACCTTCGGAATAGATAGTACCTCGCCTTCGGTTAGGGAGTGCGAGGACCGCCGCGAGGGGCGGTGGCCAAGGATCGACGAGGAGGACGCGATCATGTCGCAGGCAGCGAAGGAAATCTCCAGGACAGCGCTCCCGCCCGCGGGGACGTACGACCTGGACGTCACGCATTCGACCGTGGAGTTCGTGGCACGTCACCTCGTCTCCAGGGTCCGCGGACGCTTCACGGACTTCAACGGCCAGATCGTGGTCCGGGACACGCTCGAGGGCTCGAGCGTCAGCGTGGAGATCGACGCCGCCAGCATCCAGACGAACACGGAGAAGCGCGACGAGCACCTCAAGAGCGGCGACTTCCTGGAGCTCGAGACCTATCCGACGCTCAGCTTCACCAGCACGGCTGTGCGGGCGTTGGGCGGCGGCGGGTTCGAGCTCGACGGCAACCTCACGATCAAGGACGTCACGCGACCCGTCACCCTGACCGGCGAGTTCCTTGGTTTCGGCAACGGCGTCCAGGGCGACATCGTGCTCGGCGCCTCCGCCCGCACCACGATCGACCGTGAGGACTACGGCATGACCTGGAACATGGCGGCCGAGGCCGGCGGCGTCATGGTCGGCAAGAAGATCGGCATCGAGATCGAGGTCGAGGCGCACAAGACCAGCTAGAAGGCGGGGGGCAGCCCGAGGTCGGCCGCGAGCAGCAGGCGGTGGATCTCGCTGGTGCCCTCGCCGATCTCCAGGACCTTCGCGTCGCGGTAGAAGCGCGCGACCGGTAGGTCCTCCATGAACCCCGCCCCGCCGTGCACCTGCACGGCGTCGCGGGCGTTCGCGGCCGCGGCCTCGCTCGCAGCGAGCTTCGCCATGGAGGCCTCGGCGACGAAGGGGCGACCCTCGTCGCGGAGCCAAGCCGCGTGGTAGGTGGCGAGGCGTGCCGTCTCCACCCGCACCCGCATGTCCGCGAGCTTCACGGCGATCGCTTGGGCCGCGCCGATGGGCCGGCCGAAGGACTCGCGCTCCTTCGCGTAGGCGACGCTGTGGTCGAGGCAAGCCTGGGCGAGACCGACCGAGAGCGCCGCCACGGAGATCCGCCCGGCCGTGAGGATCGCGAGGCATTGGGCGAACCCACCCCCGCGCCCCCCCAACAACGCGTCCATCGGCACGCGGCAATCGCGGAACGACAGCTCGTGCGTGTCGCTCGCGCGCCAGCCGAGCTTGCGGTACGCCGGGGCCACCGCGACCCCCGGGGCATCCGCCGGAACGAGCAGGGTCGAGATCCCGTGGGCGCCCCCGCCCGGCTCCGTCGCGGCCGCCACGACGTGGACACCGGTGATCGCGGTCCCGCTGTTCGTCGTGAACGCCTTGCTGCCCTCGATGACCCACCCATCCCCGCCGTCTGAGGTTGCGGACGTGCGAAGTGCGGCGGCGTCCGAGCCGGCGTTCGGTTCCGTGAGCGCGAACGACGCCAGCAGCTCCCCACGGCAGGCCGGGACGAGCCATCGCTCCTTCTGCTCCTGCGTCCCGAAGCGATCGATCATCCCGGCACCGAGACCCACGGCCGCTGACAGCGTGATCCCCACGGACTGGTCCACACGGCCCAGCTCTTCGATCACCAGGCAGAACGTCAGCGCGTCGCTCCCGCTCCCGCCGAACTCCTCGGGGAACGGGAGCCCGAACAGGCCGAGCTCTGCCATCTTGGCGACGACGTCGAGCGGGAACTCCTCGCGCAGGTCGCGCTCGGCGGCTCCGGGCGCAACGACCTCGTCGGCGAACGCCTTCACGATCCCTCGGAACTCCCGCTGCTCCGGGGTGAGGTCGAAGTTCATACGGGCCGGAATCCCTCGATGTCGAGCATCGAGCCGGTGCGCTCGGACGGCTCTCGAACCTCGACGCGCACACGCTGGCCGATCCGGGGCGTCGCTGCGCCGAGCACGCGGTGCATGAGCACGGTGTCGGCGCCGTCGGGCCGAGCGAGGCCGATCGCGACGGGCTCCGCGAGCGGCTCGTCGTCGAGGTCCACGTGGCCGATCGTCCAGGACACCAGTTCGCCCTCGGGTCCGCACTCCGCTCCGGCCTCGAGCTCCGCGAGGCAGCGCTCGCAGAAGATGCGCGCGGGGAGGTAGGTCACGGCGCACGCGTCGCACCGTGACCCCAGCAGCACGCCTCGTTCGCGGAGCGCGTCGAAGAACGCAGCGTTGCCCACGCCCGGCGTATACCGGAACCCCACGGGAAGCTTGCCCGCGACCGTGCGCGCCATCAGCGTCCTCCTCCCCGCGGGCGGAAGTGCTCGATGTCCAAGATCGACCCGGTGCGCTCATCGGGTGGCTTCCACACGGCCTCGACCACCATGCCGATCGTCACGTCGCTGGGTTCGACTTCCGCCAGCTTGTGCAGGAAGCCGCCCTCGCTCGTGCCCTCCAAACGGATCACCGCCGGGATCTCGGGTGGGTCGAGGGGAACCATGTCCCACCGGACGTGGCAGATGGAGAAGGTCTCCACCCGCCCGGTCGCCGTCACCTCCGTCCAGGAATCCGTGGGCCGGAAGCATCGCTCGCAGAACTTCCGGGGCGGTACGAGCGTCCGCTCGCACGCCGTGCACACGGTGGCGACGATGCGCGCGTCGCGCAGCCCTTCCAGGAACGCGCCCATCGCCTCGCCGGCGTCCCAGTCGTAGGCGAGGTCGAGCTCGTCCACCTCGACCGCGCCCGGCGCGGCGCGGAACTCGGCGTCGCTCAGCCCGGTCGCGCGCGGCGCGACGGGAGGCGTCACGTCGCGCGTCGCCGTCGGCGCCGGACCGCCGTCCACGCCCATGACGACCACGGTTCCCACCTGCATCAGGTCGCCCCAGGCCTGCGCGAGCCCTCGTTCGGGCGTCCCCGGCACCTGACGCGCGCCCGCTTCGCCCCGGAGCTGCCAGAACAGCTCCGCCACCTTCATGAGCCCGGCGGCGGCGATCGGGTTGCCGACGCCGAGCAGCCCGCCGCTCGGACAGCAGGGGAGGTCGCCGTCACGCGCCGTCACGCCGGCCGCGGCCGCCTCCGGCGCCTTGCCCTTGTCGAACAGCATGAGCCCCTCCAGGTGGTGGAGCTCCTTGTAGTCGAATGGGTCGTAGGGCTCGGCGACGTGGATCTGCTTGCGTGGCTCGGTGACGCCCGCCATGTGGTAGGCCATGCGCGCGGCGTTCTCCACGTACTCCGGATAGGCGAGATCGCGGTTCGTCCAGTAGGTGGTGTCGAGGTTCCAGCCGACACCCTGCACCCAAACGGGACGGTCCGTGATCCGCCGACTGGCGTCCTCACTCGCCATCACGATCGCCGCGGCGCCGTCGCTGATCGGCGAGACGTCGAGGCGCTGCACCGGCCAGGCGAGCGTCTCGCTCGCCAGCACGTCCTCGACGGTGATGCCCGCCTCGCCCAGGAGCGCCGACGGGTGATCGGCCGCGTTGCGCTTGTTCTTCACGGCGACGCTCGCGATGTCGCGCTTGTCGAGGCCGTACGCGTTCATGTAGCGGTTCATCTCGAGCGCGAAGATCCACAGCAGGTTCGGCCCCAGCGGCCGTTCGATGATGTTGTCGAAGATCGTGAGGAAGGCGCCTTGCGGGTGCGGCTGGCAGCTCGACATCTTCTCCTCGGCGATCACGAGTACGACGTCGGCCATCCCGGAGGCCACCGTGTACCACCCCTGGATGGGCGCGAAGACGCCGCTGCCACCGCCCACGTACGTGCGGATGAACGGCTTGCCCCACGCCCCCGCGCCGTCCGCGAGGTAGTCGCCCTTGCGATGCACGCCGTCGAACGCGTCGGGCGCGCTCGTGAGGCACACGGCGTCGACGTCGGCGAGCGTGAGGCCGGCGCTGTCGAGCGCCGCCTTCGCGGCGATCCAGCTGAGCTCCTTGCCCGTTTCCTGCGCCCGACGGACGAACTTCGTCAGGCCCGCGCCCACCACGGCGACCTTGCGACCGGTCACGCGGCTCCCCCCGTGAACACCGCGACCGCCGACGACGTGCTCGGCACGCCGCGCCACGACTGCGCCACCGCGATCCGAGCCTCCCCGTAGCGCAGGCGCTCGACGCAGGCGAGCGCCCGCGCGAGCCCGTTGCCCTCGTGGAGGTGGCCCTCACCGAGCGCGCCGCCGGACAGATCGACCCGGTCGGGATCGAGGCCCTCGAGCCCCAGGGCATCGAGGTGCTGCAGCTGCTTGTAGGCGAACGTGTCGTCCACCTCTGCCAGGTCGACGTCGTCGGGCGCCACGTCAGCCCGCCGGTAGGCCAGGTCTGCGGCGCGCCCGGCCGCGCTCGCGGAGCCCCAGTCACGACTCTCCAACGACGGAGCATCCTGGCTCCAGCCGACCCCGTCGACCCAGACCGGCGCCGGGCCGGTCCGATCGGCCGCCAGCACGATGACGACGCACCCGTCCACGCTCTCCGCGGCTTGATCGCGCGTGAGCGGTTCGAACGAGGGGCGGGAGTCCACCAAGTCCGCGAACGACGCCCGCGGGTTCGATCGCGCGTGCTCGCGGTTGCGCGTGGCCACGGCGGCGCAGTCGTCCTGCGTGCGGCCGCTCGTCTCGAGGTAGCGGCGCATCTCGAGTCCTGCCACCGCGAGCGCACTCACCCCCAGCGGCCGATTGAGCACGGGATCCATCGCGAAGTGCTCGAGCCGGCGGGGCGTGAGAAGGTCGCTCGCCTTCGAATGCGCCTCGACCGCCACCACGGCAGCGACGCCGCTTCGGATCAGCATCACGCCGGTGGCGAGCGCGAACAGCCCGTCGCTCGCCACGGTGTGCACGGGCCGCTGGACCGCGCCGAGCTGGTCGGGCACGTACTCGTCGAAGATGGACGTCCCCTCCTCAAGATCCTCCGACGCGCACACGAACGAGTCGATCTCGCGGCGTGGGTCGAGGGCGGCGTCGGCGTAGGCGCGCCGCGCAGCCTCGAACATGAGCTCCTTGTAGGAGAGGCCCTCCATGGTGGGCGCGAACCCGTACCAGCCGATCCCCAAGACGCCGACACGTGGCTCCACGCTGAGGGTTCTACCATGCGACGGTGACCGACGTGCTGTGGGAGCCCACCCCCGCCGTGGTTGAGCGCGCCAACGTCACGCGCTTCATGCACGCGAACGGGATCGGCACCTACGAGGAGCTCGTGGAGCGCTCGATCACCGACGTCGCGTGGTTCTGGGACGCGGTCGTGCGCGACCTGGGGATCGAGTTCTTCCGCCCCTACGACAACGTCCTGGATCCGTCCCAGGGACCCGAGTGGACGACCTGGTTCGGCGGCGGTCAGGTGAACCTCGCCCACCAATGCGTCGACGTGTGGGCCGCGCGGACGCCGGACGCGCCCGCGGTGATCGGGGAGACCGAGGATGGCGCCGTGCGCGCGTGGACCTATCGCGAGCTCCGCGAGGTCGCCGACCGGCTCGCACACGGACTGCGGTCGCTCGGCGTGGGGACGCGGGACGCGGTCGGCATCTTCCTGCCGATGGTGCCGGAGGCCGTCGCGGCCATGATGGCGTGTTCGAAGCTCGGCGCCATCTGGGTGCCTGTGTTCAGCGGGTTCGCGGCCGACGCCGTCGCTACCCGCCTGATCGACGCCGGCGCGCGCGTGCTCATCACCGCGGACGGGACCCTTCGCCGGGGCAAGGTGGTTCCGATGAAGGAGATCGCCGACGCCGCGGCGGCGTCGGCGGCCCTGGAGCACGTGGTGGTGTGGGACCGGCTCGCCCGCTCCGATGCGCCGCGCGATCCCGCGCGGGACGTGTCGTGGGACGAGCTGCTCGCCGCGCAGCCGGCCGCGTTCGAGACCGAGTGGCTCGATCCCGAGCACCCGCTGTTCATCGGCTACACGAGCGGCACGACGGGCCGGCCGAAGGGCGCGCTGCACGTCCACGGGGGCTTCCTCGTAAAGATCGCGGAGGAAGTTGCGTACCAGGCCGACGTTCGCCCCGGCGACGTCCTGCACTGGGTTACGGACCTCGGATGGATCATGGGGCCGTGGGAGATCGTGGGTGCGCTCGCGCTGGGCGCGACCCTGCTGCTTTCCGAGGGTGCTCCGAACTTCCCCGGGCCCGACCGGCTGTGGGCGGCCGTCGAACGCCACGGCGTCACGACGCTGGGGGTATCGCCGACGCTGATCCGTGCGCTGATCCCCGCGGGTGAGGAGCCGGTGCGCGCGCACGACCTCGGCAGTCTGCGGATCCTCGCTTCGACCGGCGAGCCGTGGAACCCCGACCCGTACCTGTGGCTGTTCCGGGAGGTCGGCGGCGGCCGGCTTCCCATCATCAATCTCTCCGGAGGCACCGAGGTCGGGGCGTGCTTCCTCTCGCCGTTACCGATCACGTCGCTCAAGGCGTGCACCTTACGCGGTCCGGCGCTCGGCATGGCGGTGGAGGTGTTCGGCGCCGACGGCGCACCGGTGGCGCCGGGCGAGGTGGGGGAGCTCGTGTGCACGCAGCCGTGGCCTTCGATGACGCGAGGGGTCTGGGGCGACCCCGAGCGCTACCTCGACACGTACTGGCGCCGCTGGCCCGGCGTATGGGTCCACGGCGACTGGGCGAGCGTGGATGAGGACGGCTTCTGGTTCCTGCACGGACGCAGCGATGACACCCTGTCGATCGCGGGCAAGCGGATCGGCCCCGCGGAGGTGGAGAGCGCGCTCGCGGCGCACCCGGCGGTGGCGGAGTCCGCGGCGGTGGGTGTGCCGCACGAGGTGAAGGGCGAGACCATCTGGGCGTTCGTCGTGCGCAAACCGGGCGTCGACGTCAGCGGCGAAGACCTCGCCGCTGTTGTCACGGAGCACCTCGGCAGCTCGTTCCGCCCGTCGCGGATCGTGTTCGTCGACGAGCTGCCGCGGACCCGCAGCGCGAAGATCGTCCGCCGCGCGATCCGCGCCGTCGCGACGGGTGAGGACCCAGGAGACCTCTCCGGCGTCGAGAACCCGGGATCCCTCGATGCGATCCGCGTCGCACTTCGCGACTGAGGGGACGCGTCGCATCCCCGAGAAGCTGAGCGAGGACGTCGCCGCAACCGAGCGGGACGAGTCGTGGATCTGCGTGATCGTCTCCGACGAGGGTGAGGCGATGGGCCATGTCTGCATCTGGAGCCACGAGATGAAGGATGGTCGGATCAGCGAGATCGGTTGGATGGTGTTGGCGAAGTTCCGGGGTCGAGGGGTGGGCCGCGACGGAGCGGCGGCTCTCCTGCAGCGTGCCCGTCTCGACGGGGGACGTCGATTACGAAGGGACGACCTTGCTCTGCAACCGCTGGCAGCTCGACACGAGAGCACCCGCAGGGCGCGGGGTCTCCTGATCCCGCGATCCTGCGGCGTAGACTGCCGCTCCCATGCGTGTCGCCGTGTGTCAGATGAGTTCGGGAGCGGACGTGGCGACGAACCTCGAGGCAGCGACGGGGCAGCTTGAGGCCGCGGCGGAGGGCGGGGCGGATCTGGCGGCCCTGCCCGAGTACTGCACCTACCTAGGAGCGTCTGCGGGTCGTGCCGAGGTCGCCGAGCCGGTCCCGGGCCCGTCGATCGAGCGGCTCGCCGCGGTGGCGCGCGCTCGCGGGATGTGGGTGCTCGTCGGCAGCGTGCTGGAGCGTGAGGGCGACCACGTCTTCGACACGTCGGTGTTGATCGACCGTACCGGCGAGGTCGTCGCGAGCTACCGCAAGATCCATCTCTACGACGTCGAGCTGCCCGGTCAACCCCCGTTCCGCGAGTCGGCCTCGATCACGGCGGGGGATCAGCTGGTGACGCACGAGACCGAGTTCGCTCGTGTGGGGCTGTCGGTCTGCTACGACTTGCGATTTCCGGAGCTGTACCGCGGGCTGATGGTGTTGGGCGCGGAGGTGCTGTTCGTCCCGGCGCAGTTCCAGTTCGAGACCGGGAAGGACCACTGGCACGTGCTGCTGCGCGCTCGCGCGATCGAGGATCAGTGCTTCGTCATCGCTCCGGCGCAGTGCGGCCGGTTCGGGGACCCCGAGAAGGGGCGGAGGTCCTTCGGGCACAGCCTCGTCGTGGACCCGTGGGGCCGCACGCTCGTGGAAGGCTCGTCGGAGGAGCCCGGGGTCTGGTTCGCGGACCTCGACTTCACCGAGCTCCGCCGCGTGCGCCAGGCGCTCCCCGCGCTGTCCCACCGCCGCCTGGGGCTGATCTGTTGATCCGCGCCATCGAGGAGGGCTTCGAGCTCGACGACGACCGCGAGCGGGTGGACGTCGATGCCGTCCACCGGTTCCTCAGCGAGGACGCGTACTGGGTGCGGGGTCGTTCGCGCGACACGATCGAACGCCTCGTCCGCGAGTCGACCCGGGTCGTCGCGGCCTACCACGGAGAGCGCCTCGTCGGCTTCTGCCGTGTCATGTCCGACCGGTCGAACATGGCCTGGCTCGGCGACGTCTTCGTGCTGCCCGCCTACCGGGGACGAGGCATCGGCACCGCGCTCGTGCGTGAAGCGGTCGAGTTCCCCGACCACCGCGACCTCCAGTGGTATCTAGGAACGAGCGACGCGCACACGCTCTACGAGAAGTTCGGCTTCCGCCGGGCGACGCCGGATCGAACGATGGTGCGCCCGCGCCGCGATGCCTAGGCCAGGTCCTCGCGCGTGTCGACGTCGCGGGGCACGTCGGCGTCGATGGCGACCTCCTCGATCCACTCGGGGTGGGACGCCATGAGGAGGCGAGCGCCGGCATCGCCGTGCAGATGGCCGGCCTCGGCGTAGATCTCGCGGGACAGGAGCGCCGGCCCCGGGCCGTCGCGGAAGGCGGCGCGGACGATCTGCTTGCGTGTCCGCAGGAAGCCCGTCACGAGCGCGCGGACGACGGCGGCGTCGATCCCAGGCTGGTCGGCCATCAGGATGACGGCGGCCTGGCTGTCGTCGCTCACCTCGTGCATCGCCGCGGCGAGCGACGTGGACTGTCCGTCGCGGTACGCCGGGTTCTCGACGATGCGGGCGTGCTTCGGGAGCGTGAGCGCGTGCTTCACCGCCTCGGCGTCGTGACCGAGCACCACGAGGATCTCGTCCACCTCCGCGGCATCGAGCGCGTCGACGGCGTGCTGGGCCAGTGGCTTGCCCCGCCACGGCGCGATCTGCTTCGTGCCGCCGAACCGCGAGCCGGTCCCCGCCGCGAGGACGACCCCCGAGATCACCTCACGCCTTGGGCTTGCCGCCGAAGAGCCGCTTGAAGAGGTTCTTCACGACGGCCCACATCGCCGAGAGCCCGAGCGAAAGCCCCCCGACGGGCTTCGCGACCGGCGTCGGTGCGGGAGCCGGGGCCGGCCCGGCCCCGTCGGAGCCCGCGGGTGCGGGCGCGTTCTCGGCCGCCATGGACGCCTGGAGGCAATCGGCGAACTGTTGGGTCAGCTTCTTGGAGATCTCGGGCAGCAGCCCGCGCGACATCTGAGCGGCCGCGCCGGTGAGCGTGATGTCCGCCGTCATCTTCACGCGCGAGCGGTCGGGGGCGTCGCCGGGTTCCAACCACGAGGTGACCGTGGCGTTCGCCGCGCCCTTGCCCTTGGCCTCCATGCCCTTGGCGTGCAGGACGACACGGTGCGCCGCGTCGTCGCGCTCATCCATCGTGACGGTGCCGGCGAACGCCATCGACACCGGCCCGAACTTCGCGTTGAGCTTGCCCTTCCAGTTCTTGTTGTCGACGACCTCGGTGAGCTCGGCACCCGGCATGCAGGGGGCGATCTTCTCCACGTCGAGCAGATAGGCCCAGAGCGCGTCGACCGGCGCGGTCACCGTGAACTCGTTCTCGATCAGCATGACGAACCAGCGTAACGACTCATGCGGAGGCGGCCTGGAACGCCGCCGGCTCCTCGTTGAACCGTGCGAGACAGCCCGCGGAGCAGAAGTAGAAGGTGTGGCCGTCATGGCTGGTGCGGAAGCGCGCGGTGGCGACATCGACGGTCATCCCGCACACGGGATCGATCTCTTCGTGACGTGTCTCCGCAACGGCGGCCGGTACGCCGCCTGCCAACGCTCCGGACGCGCGCAGCTGCACGAGCTCGGCGATGATCGCGGCGGCGATCTCGGCGTTGGGGAGCTTGCCGAGGTCGAGGCCCGCGGGGGCATGCACGCGCGCGATCGCCTCCTCCGAGACGCCGCGATCGCGCAGGTAGCCGAGGACGGACGCGGCGCGTTTGCGCGACGCCACGAGCCCTACGTAGGCCGCCGGCGTCGCGAGCGCATGTTGGAGTGCGTCTTCGTCGTAGTGTCCCTGCGTCGCGACGACGACGAACGAACGCTCGTTCACGGAGCCGAGATCGAGCTCGGTCATCACGCCGCCGGCCGAGGGATGGTCCGCCGCGTTCCCGCCTTCGTCCACCACCACGGTGCGCCACCCCAGGGCGCTCCCCATCCCCGCCAGCGCGTCCACGGCGGGGGAGCGTCCCACGACGATCAGTTGTGGCGACGGCACGACTGGTTCCACGTAGACCTCCAAGGCTCCTTCGCTTTGGCACGAGATGGGCACGGTCACGACCCCGTCGCGCGCGTAGACCTCGAGCTCGTCGGGCCTCCCGAGGAACAGCAGCTTCGGCGTGCCCTCGGCGAGCGCGGCCAGCCCCTCGCGGATCACCGTGGGCTCCGCGCACGCCCCGCCGAGCCATCCGTGGATCCGCCGGTCGGCCGTGATGAGCGCCGTCGACCCCGGCTTGCCGGACGAGGGCGCCCGGCTCCAAACCACCGTCGCCAACACGAATGGCTCGCCCTCGCGCGAGAGATGAGCGGCCAACTCCAGGATGTCCGGCTTCAGTTACTCGCCGCCTTCGCATCCTGGATCGCGTGCCACACCTTCGCGGAGGTCAACGGCATGTCGATGTTCTTGACGCCGAATGGCTGCAGGGCGTCGATGACCGCGTTGACGTAGGCGGCGGGAGAGCCGACCGTGGCCGACTCGCCGACGCCCTTCGCGCCGATCGGGTGGTGCGGCGACGGCGTCACCGTCTCGCCGAGCTCGAACTTCGGGGTCTCCCACGCCGTCGGCAGCAGGTAGTCCGTGAAGTTCGAACCGATGCAGTTGCCGGCTTCATCGAACGTGATCAGCTCCATCGCGGCGATGCCGTAGCCCTCGGTGAGCCCGCCGTGGATCTGGCCCTCCACGATCATCGGGTTGATCCGTACGCCGCAGTCATCCACCGCCACCATCCGCCGCACCTTCCACACGCCCGTGTCGGGGTCGACCTCGACGGACACGGCGTAGGTGCCGAAGGGGAACGTGAGGTTCGGGGGGTTGTAGTAGTAGACGCCCTCCAACCCGGATTCCATGCCCTCGGGGAAGTTCGTGTAGGCGGCGAATGCCGTGTCCTGGATGGTCACGACCTTGTCGGGGGCGCCCTTCACGGAGAACTTCCCGGCCGAGAACTCGATGTCCTCCTCGGAGACCTCCAGCAGGTGGGCCGCGAGCTTCGTGGCCTTCTCCCGGATGCGGCGAGACACCATCGCGGTGGCAGCTCCCGACGTGGGGGTGGATCGCGAGGCGTACGTCCCGAGGCCGTACGGCGTGTTATCCGTATCGCCGTGGACCACCTTGATGTCCTCCGGCTGGATGCCGAGTTCCTCCGCCACGATCTGCGCGAAGGTGGTCTCGTGGCCCTGGCCCTGCGTCTGGCAGCTCAACTTCAGGATCGCCTTGCCCGTCGGGTGGATCCGCAGCTCGGCCCCATCGTTCATCTTCAAGCCGATGATGTCGTAGTCCTTCGCGGGCCCGGCGCCGACGACCTCGGTGAACGATGCGAGCCCGATCCCGTACAGCTTGCCCTCGGCGCGAGCCGTCTCCTGCTCCTTGCGCAGTTCCGTGTAGCCGATCTTCTCGAGCGCGAGGTTCATCGCGCCCTCGTAGTCGCCGGAGTCGTACACGAAGCCGGTGGCAGACTCGTAGGGGAACTGGTCCTTCTGCACGAAGTTCTTCAGACGAAGTTCCGCGGGGTCCATCCCCAGCTGGTAGGCGGCGTTCTGCACCAGGCGTTCGATCAGGTACGAGGCCTCCGTGACGCGGAACGAGCATCGATACGCCACGCCGCCGGGCGCCTTGTTCGTGTATGCGCCCTCGGCGGATACGTGCACGGCCGGCAGGTCGTAGGAACCGCTCACGATGTGGAACAGGCCCACCTTGAACTTCGAGGGCTGCGCGTCGGCGTAGAACGCGCCCTCGTCCGCCAGCAGCGAGGTCCTCAGGCCCAGCATCGTCCCGTCGCTCTTGAGGGCCATCTCGCCGTGCATGTGATAGTCCCTCGCGAAGCCGGTGGAGATCAGATTCTCGGTACGCTCCTCGATCCACTTCACCGGGTGACCCAGCAGCAGGGAGGCGGCAGTCGCCACGACGTAGCCGGGGTAGACGGGCACCTTGTTGCCGAAGCCTCCGCCGATGTCGGGCGAGACGATCCGGATCTTCTCCTCCGGAAGGCCGGCCACCAGGGCGAACACGGTCCGGATCGCGTGCGGCGCCTGGGACGTCATGTAGATGGTGGCCTGGCCCGTGGCGGGGTTGATGTCGGCGACGCACCCGCAGGTCTCGAGCGGCGCCGGATGGCAGCGCGGGTAGAAGGTATCCAGCTTGACGACGACGTCGGCCGCTTCGAAGGCCCTGTCGGTGGCCTCCTTGTCGCCGGTCTCCCAGTCGTAGATGTGGTTGTTCGTCTGGCCCTCTTTGTCGGTGCGGATCACCGGAGCGTCGGCCTCCAGCGCCCGCTGAGGCGTCACGACCGGCTCCAACGGGTCGTAGTCGACGTCGATCAGCTCGAGGGCGTCCTTGGCGATGTAGGGGTCGGTGGCGATCACCGCCGCCACCTCCTGGCCCTGGAACCGCACCGTATCGGTGACGAGCACCGCCTGGGTGTCGCCGGACAGGGTGGGCATCCACGCGAGGTTGTGCTGAGCCATCAGCTCACCGGTGACGACGGCGATGACGCCTTCGAGTGCCTGCGCGCGCGAGGCGTCGATGCCGTTCAGCTTCGCGTGGGCGTAGGGGCTGCGCAGGATCGCCATGTAGAGCATCCCGGGCAGGTTGATGTCGTCGATGTAGTTGCCCTTGCCCTGGATGAATCGATCGTCCTCGACGCGGCGGACGCTATGTCCGATGCCGCGGATCTCCTCGGTCTCGGTGGCCATCTTCTCGCGTGCTCCTTCCCTAGGCGCTGACGGTTTCGGAGGGGAGGGCGGCCTTCGCCTTCTCCGCGGCCGCGCCTTGGATCGCCTTCACGATGTTCATGTAGCCCGTGCAGCGACAGATATTGCCCGAGATCGCCCAGCGGACCTCGTCGTCGCTGGGCTCCGGGTTGCGCTCGATCAGCGACGCCCCTACCAGCATCATGCCGGGCGTGCAGTAGCCGCACTGAAGTCCGTGATGCTCCTTGAACGCCACTTGGATCGGGTTGAGCGCCGCGCCGTCCATGAGCCCCTCCACCGTGGTGAGCTCGCGTCCGTCGGCCTGGACACCGAAGAGCGTGCAGGACTTCACCGGCACGCCGTCCATCAGCACGGTGCACGCTCCGCAGGACGACGTATCGCAGCCGATGTGCGTGCCGGTGAGCTCGAAGACCTCGCGGATCAGATGGACCAGCAGCAGTCGATCTTCGACGTCCGCGGTCCGCTCGGCGCCGTTGATCGTGACGGTGACCTTCATCGTCTCGTTTCCCCCCAGCTCAGGCGGCCTGCGCCTGCTCGAGCGCGCGGGCCATCCCACGCTGCACATAGACCTCGATGATGTGACGCTTGTAGTCGGCGGGGCCGCGGACGTCGGACACGGGGTCCGAGGCGGCGGCAGCGAGCCGTCCCGCTTCGGCGAACACGTCGTCCCCCGGCGTCGCGCCGGCCAGGACGGCCTCGGCCTCCGTCGCCTCCAGGTTCTTCAGGCCAACGCCTGTAAGTCCGATCCCCGCGCGCCCGATGGAGCCGTTCGACATCGTGAGCGCGACCGCCACTCCGACGGTGGCCCAGTCGCCCACCTTGCGCTCCAGCTTCAGGTAGTCGCCGCCGGAGCGGGGAGCCGCGGCCGGCACGCGTACCTGCGTGAGCAACTCGTTCGGCCGGATCGAGGTCGTGAACGTGTCGAGGAGGAACTCGGAGATCGGCACCTCCCGTTCGCCCCCCGAGCTGCTGAGCACGACGCTCCCGGCGAGCGCGAGCATCACCGATCCGAGGTCGCCCGCGGGGTCGGCATGGGAGAGTGACCCGCCGATCGTCCCGAGGTTGCGGACGAGGGGGTCGGCGATCTGCGGCGCCGCGCCGGCGATGGTGGGGTAGCGGGCGATCACGTCGGACGCGGCGAGGTTGTTGTGCCGCACCAGCGCGCCGATCCTCAACGTGCCGTCGCGCTCCTCGATGCCGTCGAGACCCCCGACGTGGTTGACGTCGATCAGGTGCTCGGGGTTGGCGAAGCGGAGCTTCATCATGGGGATGAGGCTCTGCCCACCCGCGAGGACCTTGGCGTCTTCCCCGTATTGGTCGAGGAGGGCGAATGCCTCTTCGAGCGAGCCCGCTCGGTGGTACGAGAACCGCGAGGGCAGCATCGGTCAAACTCTCCCTTCGTCGGTGGAGCCGTCGATAGACATACGGCCGGGACGAACGAAACGATTATCAATCCCTGCGCGGCAAGCAGCAAGCCACGCCGTCCGAGGACCGCGCACTACCGAGCTTCGGCGCCGGGGCGGGGGCGGTCGTGGATGGGGCCGGGACGCTCCTTCAAGAAACCACCCTGGCGATCTCGGCGCACGGCGACGATCTCGGCGACGATCGATTGCGCGATCTCCTCGGGGCCCTCGCTGCCGAGGTCCAGGCCCGCGGGGCCGTGGATGCGGACGCGAACGCCCTCGTCGATCCGGGCTCCCTCGTCCCGGAGCTCCATGAGGAGGCGCTCGGTGCGGGCCGCGGGACCGAGCATGCCGATGTAAGCAGCCTTCGTTGCGACCAGCGCGCGCAGGTACTCCTTGTCGCGAAGAAAGTTGTGGGTCATCACGACCACGTAGGTGTGGTCGTCGACCGCCGCGGTGGCCGCGATCCGCTCGGGGGCGTCCACGGGCACGAATCCGGCCGCCTCGGGGTACCGCTCGAGGTTCAAGAACTCGGGGCGGTCGTCGACGACCACGGCGTTCCACCCCAGTCCCGCCGCGGCGCGCACCACCGGGATCGCGTCGTGGCCCGGCGCCGCAGATCAACAGCCGCAGCGGGCGGGTCCAGCACCTCCACGAACGCGCGGATGTTCCCGGGGAGCGTCGCGTGATCTCCGAGCGCTCGAGCGCCAGCTGCTCGCCCGCGGCGGCGAAGGCCTCGAGATCGACGTCGGGGCTCCCCAACGACCCCTCGGCTCGCCCGCCGGGCGGACCACGAGCCGCGCGCCCGGCGCCACCTCTTCGAGGCCGGACTCCAGCACGGTGACGACGCAGATGGGCCGCTCCTCCTCCAGCGCCATCCGCAATGCGCCCGCCACCTGCGCGGCCTGCTCCGCGGGTTCGATGAACACCTCGATGGCGCCGTTGCAGCCGAGTCCCAGCCCCCACACGGCGTCGTCGTCGGCGGTGAGGTCCCACCCGGCGAGCCGCGCGCCGTCCCCTCCCCATCACGACGCGCGCCATGTCCGCCACGTCGCCTTCCAGGCAGCCGCCGCTGATGTTGCCGATGGGCGCCCCCTCCTCGGGGACCAGCAAGCGGGCGCCGGGCCGGCGGTAGGTGGACCCGCGAACGGCCACGATCGTAGCGAGGGCCATCCGCTCTCCCTTCGCCGAGAGCGACTCGATCGCCGCCAGCACGTCGCTGATCTCGCTCACACCTCAGATGGTACGGGGGCGGCGATCAGAGCGCGTGGCGAGGTGGGACACCGCAGGGCACCAGGTCTCGCCGGATGGGGGACGTTCGGCCGCATCGGGAGCCCGCACCGCCCCCTACCCTGAAGCTGAGGGGAGGTGAGTGAACGATGAAGGACCTGATGACGAGGGACTTCTGGGGCGAGATCTTCGACCTCGAGCGCCGCATGGACGAGATGGCCCGGGGCATGATCGGGCGCAGGAGCCTGGATCCGCTCCTTCGGAAGCCGGTTCTGCCGGCAATGGACATCTACGCGAAGGGAACGGACCTGCTGGCGCGCATCGAGCTGCCCGGCGTGGATCCGAAGACCGACGTCCACGTCCAGATCGAAGACGGAGACCTCGTGGTTCGCGGAGAGCGGACGAAGAAGGAGGAGATCAAGGAGGACGACTACTTCCGTATGGAGACCACGTACGGCGCGTTCGAGCGCAGGATCCCGCTTCCCGAGGGGACCGACGAGGACTCCATCAAGGCGGAGTACGGCGACGGTGTCCTGACGATCACCGTGCCGAAGGGCGCGAAGGAGGTGGAGGCGCCGAAGCCCAAGGAGATCGCGGTCACGATGGCGAAGCCGGTCAAGGCTGCCTGAGGCCGCAAGAGGAAGCCCGCTGAAGGCTAACGCTCGGCCGTCTCCCCGCCGATACCAACGGCGGGGGAGATGGCCGACAACTACGAAACCTTCGCGTTCCGCGCCGTGCCGACGCCGTTGCGTCGGCGCGTATCTTCGCGAACGCTCACGGCGACGCTGGCAGGGCTGCTGTTCGTCGCCGTCATCGGCTCGTTCGCCCGATGGGTGATCGACAGCGAACGAGCGAGCCTGCGAGCTCTCGCCCTCCACACCTCCCCGCCGGCGCTCGTGAGCACGATGCAGGGCCCCGGGGACACGGCCGAGGCGCTCGCCACGGCGACCGACGACGCCCCAGGACCCCAGGCGCAGAACGTGGCCCGCCAGGTGATGATGTCGGCCCGGCACCTCGCGGCGGGCCGCTCGTTCACCGCCGCCGGACCCGCCCAGCTCGCCGAGCGCCTTCCCGCACTACACCTTCGTCGATGGGCCCCTCCCCCCTGCCGCAGATCGTGAGCGTGACGGCGACCGTGCACGGCTGGGCAGCCGCCGTTGCCGCCACCACCGGCCGATGCTTCATGATCCGCGTCGTCCGGGGCGAGGGCGTCCGGTACGGCTCCTCGTCGATGGGTTGTTCGAGCGCAGCCGCCATACACGTCGCCGGCACCTCCTGGTAGCAGCGGCGGGTGGCGGGCCGTTCGGTTCGCGCGTTCTCTGCGGCGGGACTAGACTCGCGCGCGCCAAGTCTTGCCCCGATAGACGAAGGAGGTCACCCGTGACGCACGTGTCCGTCACCGTCAACGGGGCGTCGCGCGAGGCCGACGTCGAGCCGCGCACGCTCCTCGTGTACTTCCTCCGAGAGACGCTCGGCCTCACCGGCACCAACGTGGGATGCGACACCTCGTCGTGCGGCGCCTGCACGGTGCTCCTGGACGGCGAGTCCGTGAAGTCATGCACCCTGTTGGCGGCTCAGGCCGATGGCCGCGAGGTCACGACGATCGAGGCGATGGCCTCGGGCGACGAGCTGCATCCCATCCAGGAAGCCTTCCACCGCAATCACGGGCTGCAGTGCGGCTACTGCACGCCGGGCATGGTGATGGCGGCGGCCAGCTACCTGAAGGAGAACCCGAGCCCAACCGAAGAGGAGGTCCGCGAGGCCCTCGAGGGCAACCTGTGCCGCTGCACGGGCTACCAGAACATCGTGAAGTCGATCCTGGACGCCGCCGGCGACATGTCCGGCGCGAAGGCCTGAGCCACGGCGCCAAGGAGAAGCCGATGGTCGCTACCGAACCGTTCATCGGCCGCGAGGTCCTGCGCAAGGAAGACGGCGACCTCGTGACCGGCCAGGCGAACTACATCGACAACCAGACGATGCCGGGCATGCTGTGGATGGCGATGGTGCGTCCGCCCTACGTGCACGCGACCGATCGATTCGATCGATACGTCCGCCGCCGCCGCGATGCCGCGGGGTCGTCGGCGTCTACACCGCCGCCGACCTCGAGGTAGGCGAGCTCCCGTTCGTCTGGCCGATCACCGAGGACATCAAGGTCCCGCCACCACTACCCGCTGACGAAGGACCGGATCCGGTTCAACGGCGACGCGGTCGCGGTTGTCGTCGCGCGAGACGCGCGAGCCAGGCGCTCGACGCGGCCGAGCTCGTGAGCGTCGAGGTCACCGAGCTGCCCGCCGTCACCGACCTGGAAGTCGGCGATGGCCGAGGGCGCCCCGCTGATCCACGAGGAGCTCGGGACGAACGTCACGGTCCACTGGAGCCACGGCGGCGCGGGCGACCAGACGATCTTCGATACGGCGCCGGTGATCGTCACGGAGCGCTACCACCAGCCGCGGCTGATCCCCAACGCGATCGAGCCACGCGGCTGCCTCGCGTTCGGCGTGCCGGCGATGGACGAGTAGACGCTGGTCAGCTCCACGCAGATCCCGCACATCGCGAAGGTCACCCTGTCGGGCGTCTGCGGCATCCCGGAGTCCAAGCTCCGCGTCATCGCGCCAGACGTCGGGGGCGGGCTTCGGCTCGAAGCTGAACGTCTACGCGGAGGAAGCGCTCGCCCTGGCGCTCGCGAAGAAGACCGGGCGTCCCGTGAAGTGGATCGAGGAACGCTCAGGAGAACTACGTCGCCACGATCCACGGCCGCGGTGTCACGCACGATTGCACGATCGCGGGCACCGAGGACGGCAAGATCCTGGGTGTGAAGTTCGTGGAGATCGCGGACCTGGGCGCGTACTACCAGCTGCTCACGCCCGGGATCCCCGAGCTGGGCGGCTGGGTGTACATGGGCCCCTACGCGCCCGAGGCCTACTGGTATCGAGTTCCGCGGCGTGCTGACGAACTGCACGCCCACCGACGCGTATCGCGGAGCCGGGCCGGCCCGAGGCGACCTACGTGCTGGAGCGGATCGTCGACGCGTTCGCGCGCCGGGTCGGCAAGGACCCGGCCGAGGTCCGTCGGATGAACCTGCATCCGCCGTTCGACGAGGCCACCCCGGCGATCTGCGGGCTGAGCGTGGACTCGGGGAACTACGAGCCGCTGCTCGACAAGGCGCTCGAGTTGGTCGGAGTACGACGAGATCCGCAAGGAGCAGCAGGCGCGGCGCGACCGCGGCGATGTGCTGCAGCTCGGGTATCGGGCTGAGCACCTACATCGAGATGTGCGGCCTCGCGCCTTCCAACATCCTGGGCGCGCTGCGCTACGCGGCGGGCGGCTGGGACGCCGCCACGATCGAGTGCCTGCCCACGGGCAAGGTCATCGTGAAGACGGGCACCTCGCCGCACGGCCAGGGCCACGAGACGACCTGGTCGCAGATCGTGGCCGACGGCCTCGGGCGTGACACCCGACGACATCGAGGTCCTGCACGGCGACACGGCGATCACGCCGCTGGGGATGGATACCTACGGGTCGCGCTCGCTATCGGTCGGCGGCGTGGCGCTTCATTTCGCGATGGAGAAGATCAAGGCGAAGGCGCGCACGATCGCCGCGCACGAGCTTGAGGTGACCGAGGACGACCTGGAGTGGGCCGACGGCGCTTGGCGGGTTCAGGGCGCGCCCGACAAGGCGCAAGACGATCCCCGAGATCGCCTTCAGCGCATGGCACGCGCACAACCTGCCAGCGGGCACCGAGCCGCAACCTCAACGCCACCGCGGTGTACGACCCGCCGAACTTCACGTGGCCGTCGGGCGCGCACATCTGCGTCGTCGAGGTCGACACCGAGACCGGGCAGACCGAGATCTTGAAGTACGTGGCGGTGGACGACTGCGGCACGGTCATCAACCCGATGATCGTGGAGGGCCAGGTGCACGGGGGCGTGGCGCAGGGTATCGCCGAGGCGCTGTACGAGGAAGCGATCTACGACGAGAGCGGCAACCTGGTCACGTCGTCGATGACGCAGTACCTGGTGCCCTCGGCGACGGAGATCCCGACGATGGTGACTCGACAGCAGCCAGGTGACGCCCTCGACCACGAACCCGCTGGGCGTCAAGGGGATCGGCGAGGCCGGCACGATCGCGTCGCCGCCCGCCGTGATCAACGCCGTGATCGACGCGTGTCGCCACCTGGGTGTCACCGACGTAGGCAAGCCGGCGTCTCCCGAACGTGTGTGGCGAGCTATCCGTGACGCTAAAGGAGGTGCGCGCATGATCCCCGCGCCGTTCGAGTACGCCCGCGCCGAGAGCGTCGACCACGCGATCGAGCTGCTTGGGTTCCTCACGAGGACGCGAAGATCCTGGCGGGCGGACACTCGCTGCTGCCGCTCATGCGGTTGCGACTGGCGCGGCCCGACCTGCTCGTCGACATCGGGCGCATCGGCGACCTCTCCTACATCCGGGAGGACGGCGACGTGGTGGCGATCGGCGCGCTGACCCGGCATCACGACGTCGCGAACAGCGAGGTGTTGCAGACGCGCTGCCCGATCGTGGCGGACACGGCGTCGCAGATCGGCGACCCGCAGGTGCGGCACGTGGGCACGATCGGGGGCTCGGTCGCGCACGCTGATCCCGGCGTCGGACCTGCCCACCGTGCTGGTGGCGCTGGGAGCCGAGATGGTCGTATCCGGAGCGCCGGCGGCGCGACCGCGCACGGTCAAGGCCGCGCGACTTCTTCAAGGGGCTGTTCACGCCGGACCTCGCGCGCCAACGAACTCCTCACCGAGATCCGCGTTCCCAAGACGACGCGGTGGCTGGTCCTACCTGAAGTTCCACCGGCGCGCTCAGGACTGGGCCCTGGTCGGCGTGGCGGCGGTGCTGAACGGCGGCGATGCACGTGGCGCTCACGAACATGGGCGAGACCCCGCTCGTGCCGCCGGGGTGGAGGAGGCGCTGGCGCGGCGGCGCCGACCCGGCCGCCGCGGCCGCCCGCGCCGACGAAGGCGACCGCGCCTCCCTCCGATGCTTTCGGCAGCGCGGAGTACCGGCGCGAGCTGTCGAAGGTCCTGGTGCAGCCGGGCGCTCGAGGAGGCGATCGGCTAGCGCGAGTCGGCTCGAACGTGGCCGTGAAGTGACGCAGTTGCGGCGGCTGCTCGACTATCCGCATCCCGCGAAGTCTCCGGCGCGCCCGCGGCGACCGACGTCACGACCTCGATCACGTAGTCGATGTGGCTCTGGGTGTAGGTGCGCCGTGGGGATCGCGAGGCGCACCAGCTCCATCGCGGCCGGTGACTCGCTGCCGTCGGGCTGGCGTCCGAACATGACCGTGCCGATCTCGCAGCCCCTGATACCTCCCGCTTCGTACAGGGCGACCGCCAGCGCCTGGCCCGGGTACGCGAGCGGACGGGATGTGCGGCAGCAGCGCCCGCGCGTCCAGATAGACGGCGTGCCCGCCGATCGGCCTGACGACCGGCACGCCCGCGCGGTCGCAGGGCCTCGCCCAGGTAGGCGGTAGAGCGGATCCGGTAGCGCAGGTAGTCCGCGCTCCACGCACTCGCGCAAGCCCCTGGGCGATGGCCTCCAGGTCGCGACCGGCGAGCCCTCCGTAGGTGGGGAACCCCTCGGTGAGGATCAGCAGGTTGCGGCACCGCTCGGCGAGAGCGTCGTCGTTCATCGCCAGCCAGCCTCCGATGTTGGCCATCGGGTCCTTCTTCGCGCTCATCGTCATGCCGTCGGCGAGCGAGGCCAACTCCCGCACGATGTCTGCGACGTCGCGCTCTGCCTGCCCGGCTTCGCGCGTGCGGACGAACCACGCATTCTCGGCGAACCGGCACGCGTCGAGGAACAGCGGGACGCCGAAGCGGTCGCACAGGGCCCGGACGCCGCGCAGGTTCTCCAGCGAGACGGGCTGCCCGCCTCCCGAGTTGTTCGTGATCGTGACGAAGACCGCCGGCACGTCGGCGGCGCGCGTCGCTCAACAGCGCCTCCAGCGCGCCAGATCCATGTTCCCCTTGAAGGGGTGCTCGGCGGACGGGTCTCGACCCTCGGCGATCACGAGGTCCACGGCCTCGGCCCCCGTGAACTCCACGTTCGCGCGCGTGGTGTCGAAGTGCGTGTTGTTGGGCACCACCTTGCCGGGGCCACCGATCGCGCGTGAAGAGGATCTTCTCGGCGGCGCGGCCCTGGTGCGTCGGGATGACGTGGCGGAACGGGAACAGCTCCTGCACGGCCTCCAGGAACGTGAACCAGGACGGAGAGCCCGCGTAGCTCTCGTCGCCGTGCTGGATCGCGGCCCACTGGTCGCGCGACATGGCGCCGGTGCCGCTGTCGGTGAGCAGGTCGATCAGGACGTCGTCCGCGTGCAGGTTGAACAGGTTGTAGCCCGCGGCGCGGATCGCGTCGCGGCCGCTCGTCCTCGGTCGTGATCCGCAGCGGTTCCACCGAGTGGATCCGGAACGGCTCGATGATGGTGCGGAACTCGGAAGGCACGTGTGGATGCTAGCTCGCGGGCATCGCCGCCACTTGACCACGGCGCTCGTCCGCCGCTAGCGTCGCCTCAACCTCGGAGGGAGGTCCGGATGAGGCGTTCGCTGGTGTTGGTGGTCGTTGTCGCGATGACGCTGACACTGCCGGCGGCAGTGCGAGTGGCAACGGCGCCGCCGGTCGCCGCGGCGCCGAGGGCGATCGGGCTGTCAGTTGGCGGTGCGGACGGGTGTGCGCTGATGGGCGACCATACGATCGAGTGCTGGGGCTACAACCAGGATGCTGAGTTGGGCAACGGCACGATCGTGAACAGTCCCGTGCCCGTGCAGGTGTACGGCATCACCGGCGCGGTCTCGGTCAGCGTCGGTGGAGACCATGCGTGCGCCGTCCTGTCGAGCGGCCGCATCAAGTGCTGGGGTGCTAACAACCGCGGCCAGGTGGGCGATGGATCGTTCAACCTCGCCACCGTGCCCGTGTTCGTCCATGGGATCTTCCATGCAACGCGGGTGGCGGCCGGCGCTTCTCATACGTGTGCGCTGCTTCGCAGCGGTGGCGTGAAGTGCTGGGGCTCAGGCAGCTACGGCGCCATCGGAGACGGCACCTTCAACGACCGAAGGCTCCCCCGGCAGGTGCGGGGCCTCAGGCGGGGCGTGACCTGGATCGCCGCGGGCGGCGACGATTCCTGCGCGATCCAGCAAGGGGTCGCGAAGTGCTGGGGCCACAACGAAGCGGGGGCCCTCGGCGACGGGACGACGAAGGACCGGCGCCTGGCGCACGACGTCAAGCTGCTCGGTTCTCGCACCAGGATCCTCAACGCGGGCGTCTTCAGCACGTGCGCGATCCAGCGCACCCTTGGAGGCGACAGTGCAGCTCTCTGCTGGGGCGACAACCGAGAGGGGGAGCTGGGCGATGCTTCACACGTGCCGGAGCGTCACGTGCCGGTCGAGGTCCACGGCATGCAGCGCCTCGTCACTTCGATCTCCACGGATGCCTACGGCTCATGTGGCGTGCGTGCAGGCGCAGCCAAGTGCTGGGGACGCAATCTCTTCGGAGAGGTTGGCGACGGCACCATGCAGCGTCGGAGGGTGCCACGCCAGGTCGTGGGACTCCGGCAGGGCGTCGTGAAGGTCGCCACGAACGGCAACTCCGCCTGCGCGCTGCTTGCGAGCGGCGGCGTGATGTGCTGGGGACAGAACAATTACGGCCAGCTCGGCGACAACGCCGCCCCCACGGATAGCCCGGTCCCGGTCGACGTCCTGCTCTTCTAGTCGATCCGCAGCGATCCGGCCGGAGCGTCAGTGGGGGATCACAAAGACGCTGGGCGGACCGGCCGGGGGCGCCGGTCCGCCGCAGCAGCGTCCAACTTCCGTCGTCAGCTCGCCCGTCGGCAGGGGTTGTTCAGGGAACGATGGAAGTCGTTGATCAACGTCGTCGTGGTGAACCCGGCCTCCGGGTAGACCACGCCGAGGAGCGAGCCGAACTCACTCGCCGAGCTCCCGCCGAACTTCCGAACGGTGCCCGGGATGAAGCGACCCCCCTCCTGCCAGGTGCAGACCCCGCGCACCATCCTGGTCGAGTAGAAGGGGTAGAACTCGGCCCCCGGGGGTGGGTTCACGCAGTTGGCCCCCGTCGTGCGGTCGCAGTAGGGGCCGGGACCCCCGAGGTCGGAGGCCTCGATCCGAGGCAGGTCCGCCTCGAACGCGGTCCGCGCGTAGTCGCGTCCCCGACTCAAGGGACTGGTGAACAGCACCGGGCCGGGATGGAACTTCCGGTCCATCGCCACGTTCGGGTTCGTGCCCGGCCAGTCCTTGAGATAGGACGGACCGTCGAAGTCGGCGTCTGAGCCGGTGCACGACGTGACCTTGATCAGAAGGGAGTCGGCGGCCGGCAGGCAGCCCACATCGTCGTTGTCGAGGCCGCCGGGATCGTTGGCCCCCGCCTTCTTGCAGTTGAAGTTCGCGTCCAGCTTGTTGCAGAACTCGAAGTGCCCGATCTCGTCGGAGAACGCGACGTTGTAGGTGTGCGCCGCCCACGTCGTGCCGCGCGCCACGGCCGTGTCGTACTGGGGGTGGAACGCATAGGGCTTGACCGAGCACGTCTTGGCGTTCGGCCGGTACAGGATGTGACCGAACCCGTTCGCCTTGCTCGCCGTCATGAACCCGCTGCGCCCGGTCGTGAGGTCCATGAGATCCGTGCGGAACCCCGCGGAGGTGTCGTGCAGGTGCACGCGGATCCTGTCGCCGGGGTTCATCATCAGATCCTTGGCGTAGTTCGGCGTCACGGCGGTGAGGTTGGGGTCCGTGGACGCCGCGATGGGGTTGGCGGCAGCCTGCGCCACGCCGTTCTTGGTCACGTAAGCCCAGTTGACCGGTTCCGGACCCGCCAAGAAGTAGTTGTCGCAGGCCGAGTTGTTGTAGATGCCGGTGTTCTGGTTGAGCATCAAACTGTCGATCGTCATGGCGGCGCAGTACTGGGTGGCCGAGCAGCCGAACCCCTCGAACTGGGGCACGTAGCCCGGTCCGTAGAACTGCAACTCCATGAAGGCACTTCCGGGGTGCCGCCCAAGGTAGTTGGGCGAGTTCGGGTTGGTGCTCACCTTGTTGTTGGCGTCGGAGTCACGCTTGCACGTGCGCGTGTACTCCGGTGCGGATTGCGTGTCGCACATCGTGAGTCCCAGCCAGAAGGTTGGCCGCAGCTGGAAGTTCCAGGTGCCACCCTTGCCGTTCTGTTTCGGGATCTTCGGGGCATCCTTGGGCAGCGTGACCACGTAGGTCATGTCGTTGCCGGAACCGTGCCGGTGTGAGTAGGAGATGAGCGAGGGCTCGTCGTGACCGGTGTACTCCCCGTTGGGCCCGATCGAGCTGTAGGGATCCAGGCACGTCGGCGCGTCGTTCGCGCAGAACGTTTCCTTGTAGTTGCCCGATCCAGCCTTCGAACGAGGGATCGGAGCGCGAACCGAATGCGCGTTGCTGGTGACGCTGAGACCGAGGGTGAGCAGCGCACCCACCACGACAAGGACTGCCGAGCGCCTTCGCATCCTGACTCCCTCCCCTAGTCCGAAACGGACAACCGAGACCCCCCTGTACTCCAGAGGTTGTAGTACCGAGAACCTACCCCCCTCGCTCGATGGGAGCAAACCGGCCACGGGAGGATCCATGAGGTACGCCCGTTGCTTGACCGATCACCGGTGCACCGGGGATGATTCGACGCGCGGGGAGGGCAACGTGGTGCTCCATACGGTCTTGGCGACGAGGTGATCGGATCCCGTCGCAACGCGGCGAAGGGGGATTGCATGCCAGCCGGTCCGTCCGCTCCTCCCCGGCTCACCACGACAGCGCTGTCGCTCGTGTGCATCGCGCTCGTCTCGGCCTGTGGGTCGTCGAGCAGTGGCACGCCCAGCTCGGTCACGGGCTCCATGGGCACCTCGAGCCCCGGCGCCTCCATCCCGGCCACGACGGCTCCGTCGGTTGTCGCGGCGGCACACCTTCCGACGTCCTGCAGTCAGATCGCATCGCTGGTGGGGGCCTACATGGGCGGCGTGGCGACCACCCATCCACTCGGACCGACACCGAGTGGGGTGAGCTGTGAGTTCCTGAACCCCTCCGCGACGTCCGTCATCATCGTCAACATCGGGGGCGGAGCGACCCCGGCAGCGTTCGCGACCACGCGGGCGATCGCCGGCAGCGGTGGCAGGACCGTCACAAGCGTCGGCGGGCTCGGGGCGTCGGCGTTCTCGATCTCGAAGGGAGGCGTGCCCGCGGGCTTCGAGGTGCTCACTCCCCAAGGCGACGTCTTCGCCGTCACCGCACGACTCTCATTCGCCCAGGACGAGGCCATGATCGAACAGCTCATGGCGCAGTACTGACCAGCGTTCCAAGCGCCCTCAGCGAAGTCGCAGGCGATGCTCGCCGACAAGGGCCTTCCGGTGGCGTTGGAGGTGCAGGCGCGAAAGGCTCAGTCGGAAGGCGGTGCCGGGTACGGTTGCGGCCCCGATGAGTACCGGTCCAGGAGAGTGAAGCATCGGCGGAACGCCCGGTAGGGTCCGATCGCGATCACGAAAAGCGCTCCGGCCAAGACCAACCCTGCAAGGTACTGGTACATGCTGCAAGGATAGCCCGTCCTGCGTCCGAGCTGCTGCGCTCGTGGGGTTGGTCGCTCTCGTCACCCCGAAGGCTCGATACGGCAGATGGCGGATGACGTCTGCTACGGCGTTGACCGGTTCGCTCATCGGACTGATCACGATCGTCAACGCGGCTCCTCGCTCAGGCTGGGATCGGCATCTTCTGTGGGGAAGCCTTCACCAACGACGCGCGCGTCTTGCTTGCCAGCGGCGGCATCATCTGGATGAGCAATGTCATCGCGTTCGGGCTTTGGTACTGGGACCTCGACCGCGGTGGCGTTCAGCCCGACGGATGTCTCGGCGATCAAGCCGTGGGCGAAGCTCATGACGATGACCGAAGAAGCGATCTCCCTGGTCGTAGGAGTGCTGGTCGTGGCACGGGCGGTGAACATCTTGAAATCACGATCCGGACGCGTCCTAGAGGCCCGTCTCCGCGGTCAGTCGTCCGGAATGAAGAGACGATCACCGCCGAGTCCCTCCGATGAGGGTTATCCGCTCGCCTGCGTTAGGAGCGCTTGCGCGAGCGTTTCATCCAGCCACCGCCGGTAGCGCTCCTGCGACCAGCCCTGCCTACCAACCAGGAAGCGGTAGTTCGCGATCCCCGCCAGTGCCCAGACGATGGAAGCGGCCGTCTCGACCCCGAGTCCGGGCCGGAGCCCGCCGCGAACCTTCATCATCCTGGCGGCTGCGGTGTACCCCGCGAAGCGCTCGGATTCGTTCTTGGCCACGACCGCCGCGATCTCGGGATCGACGGCGGCGGCCGACTCCACGACCTTCCACACATCTGCGATCCTGCTGGCCACGTTCGAGGCGGTTCGTGCGACATCGCCCACGATCGATCGAGCATCGAGCACCTCGAACCCTGGCCGCCCCTTCACCCGTTCCAACAGAGCCCGGTCCTCGTGGTCGCCGACGATCGTCACGTCGAGGAGGCGGGACAGGACGGCTGCCTTGGGCCCGATCGAGTTGTAGATGGTCTGGACCGCCACCCCGGCCTCCTCGGCGATGGCCCCGATGGTGGTGCCGACGTAGCCGTCGCGCAGGAACAGCCGTCGCGCTGCCTCGACGATCTCGACACGGGTCTGGTCGGCGGCGACCGACCGACGGGAGCGTCGCGAGCTGGGCTTGACGTTCTCCACCTAACTAGAGTAGCGTTCTAATTACTGGAATTCCATTCCATCTCGAGGAGGATCGCGATGAACGGGATCGGAATCACGTCGGGTGTCGTGCATCGCTCGAAGCGGGAGGGTGAGGCGTTGTGGGCCATGGGGTCGCTGATGGAGGTGAAGCTGGGGCCCGACGACCCGGGCGCTGAGTTCGGTGTGATGGTCGTGACCCAACCGCCGGGCATCGCCACGCCGCTGCACGTGCACCGGCACGAGGCCGAAGCGTTCTACGTGCTGGATGGGTCGATCGCCTACGAGGGCGGCGGGGAGTTGTTCATGCTGGAGGAGGGCGACTTCCTGTACCTGCCGATCGACGTGCCGCACCGATTCCGGATCACCGGCGACCGCCCAGCTCGTACGCTCGCGCTGATGACCCCGGCGGGGCTCTCCAAGCTCTACTCCGAGGTGGGGACCCCAGCCCTCGAACGTCGCGTGCCCGATCCCCCGCAGGAGGCTGAGGTCGCCGCGGAGATCTCCCGATGGGGCGAGGTCGCACCCCGGTACGGCCTCGAGGTGCTCGGTCCGCCCTTACCCGCTCCGTCATAGGTCCAGGCCCCCTTATCCACGAGCGGCGGAAGCCACGCTCGAGGAAGTCTGAACGCATCCGGACGGCCTGAGGAAGCCGTCGGCGGCGTCGTCCTGGATCATCGTGTCGTCGGAGCTGCTTGGCTTGGCGCATGATCGGCCGCCGCCTCGCCCGACCCGCTACCATGCGACGCTTAGATGGCGAGCGTCTACGACGACGGAGCAGAGCTTGGGCGACGGTTCGTGAGCGCCCTCGCGACGAAGGACCTCGAGGGGTTGGCGGGTCTGTTCGACCCGCAGGTCGACTTCCGCGGGCTCACCCCAGGGGACGAGTGGCGAGCCACAGATCCGGATGCGGTGGTCGAGATCGTGCTTGGGAGCTGGTTCGAGCCAGCCGACCACGTTCGCGAGGTGGCAAGCGTGGAGGCCCGGCCGTTCGCGGACCGCTATCAGCTCCGTTACCGTCTCCACGTCCAGAACGACGATGGCATGTTCGTCGTCGAGCAGCAGGGCTACTACAGCGCCGAAGAGGGGCGGATCACCCGCATGGGCATGGTGTGCTCGGGCTTCCGCCCCTCGAACACGGTCGCTTGCTGAGCGGCCGTGCCCTGCGCTTGCGTGCCTTTGACGCGGGGTCCGGTCGACGGGGGGACCGTGGACGATCGTCGATAGGCTGCGCGACATGGCATCGGGGACGACGTCCTCAAGGGGCGTGCCGGGGCACGACCGTTCCGGCCCTCGCGTGCCGATCCCAGCGCACGCCGTGCTGCAGTCGGGCGAGTCCGCCGAGCGGGGCCGAGCGGCCCGCCGGACGACACCCCGCTGGGCCCACGGCGACTGGGCGCCGGCGCCGGACCGGCCCGATCCGATAGCGGTGCTCAAGGCCCAGGCGACCTCGCGGGTGCAGGAGCTGGTTCCGATCCGCTATGGGAAGATGCTCGTCTCCCCGTTCACGGTCTACCGGGGCGCCGCGGCCGTGATGGCGGCGGATCTGGCGGCAACGCCGGTTTCGGGCATCGTCGCGCAGGCCTGCGGCGACGCCCATATCTCGCGTCGGCTCGTCACCGCATGCGTGCGGGAGTATCGCGAGGGGATGCGGGGCTTCGCGCCGAGAGCCACCTCGCGGTCTGGTACGACCGTTTGAACGCGAGCTGGTCGAGCCCTTCGGGGGAAGACTGGGCAAGAAGGGCCGCATCGTGTTCGCGAAACACTTCGCGAAGGCCAGGCGGAAGTCGAGCCTGCGAGCGGTCACGAAGCTGACGGAGCGTGTTGACGGCGAGCTGCGTTTTCGGAGTGTCCCTCCGCTGCTGGCTCCCCTGCGCGACGTGTTCGACGACGCAAGGAGCGCGACTTCTACGTTCGCCAACTCTGGGACTGGAAGGCGTCCATCGATCTCTCAACGATGAGCGGATCAGGGCTGCACGCCTACACGCGCGCCTGCGGATGGTCCTTGGCCCGCGCGCACGCCCGCTCCGGCGACCGGCCCGCGATCGGTCCCCGCGCAGACCGGCGTCTAGGCTTCGCCCCCGCGACGAGGCGGCCGTGAAGCCGGGACAGACACCGGCGGACAGGCCACCGGGGTGCGTGAGGGTGCTCGGCCAGGCGCTACGGGCCGAACGCGTACAGGTGACCGTCCCACGATCCGGCGTAGAGCCGGCCGTTCGCTACGAGCGGCGCGGACCAGATGCCGCCCTTGATCGTGGCGTCGCTGTCCCATAGGTGCGCGCCGGTAGCGGCGTTGTAGGCGAACAGCGTGTTGCCGAAGCCGTCACCGTAGTAGACGACGCCGTCGGCGACGGTGGGCGGTCCCATGGAGATCCAGCCGCCCGGGTTCTTGGGGGCCGACCACGCGGGCCTGGGCGCCAGCAGGCAGTTCTTCACGCGGAACGCGATGAGCCCTTCGGCGTAGTGGACACCCGTGTTCGGGTCGATCGAGGAGGACGAATCGGCGACGTAGACAAGGTGGGTGACGGGATCCCATGCCGGGATCGCGTTGAACTGCCAGTCAGAGACGTTGCCGACCTGCAGCGCCTGCGTCGGCCCCGCGTGGATCGAGTCCGCGTGGTAGACGAACAGCACGCCAGACTTGTTCTCCACAGCGAGCATCAGCGGGCACCCCTTGGGCCGGAACAGCATCGGCGAGGCGCCGTAGTCGACGTCGCCCCCCGTGAGGTTCGGCTGATCCGAGGACTGCACCCGGAGGTTCGGGCCGAGGCGCACGACGGCCTCACCGTACCCGTAGGTCTCCGGCGTGGTCATCGCGTTGCCCGTCGCTGTGTAGACGTTCCCCTTCGCATCCAAGGTCACGCCGGCCTGCCCCCAGATGCCGCCTCCGGAGACGCCGCCGTCGCCCACCACGTACCAGGTCGCGACGCGCCGGTGCTGCCCGACGCTGAACTCCTCCACGCGACCGTGATAGGGAGTGAAATCGCAGTAGCTAGCGGTCTCCACGTAGAGCCGGTCACCCGTAGGTCCCCCACGGGTGATGGCGCTGTACACGTATTCCTGCGCGGGGTGCACCGTCACGACCTGCGGCCATCCCGGCAGCGTCTTGCCTGTTGCGAGCGATAGCCCGTACAGCTTGCCGTCGCCTCCGGCCACGAACAGCGCACCGAGCGCACGGTCGATCGCGGGCGTGCTGCTCACGCCGTAGACACCGCTCGGCATGTCCGAGCACCCCGTGTCCTGCGCTCCCAGGGTCCGCTTCCAAACGAAGTGTCCGGTGACGGCGTCGACCGCGAAGAGGGTGCCGTTCTCGCTGCCCACGTAGACGAGGTTGCGGATCGAGGTGCCCACGCGAACGCCCGCGGCGAGCACCGGCTCGCCGATCGTGGCGCCGCCGATGCCGAACGACCAGAGTTCGTGCAGACCGTGCGCTTTGACCGGCCCCAGCGTGTCCTCGGCGGCGTTGTAGCCGGTGTGGGCGTTGCCGTACCCGTACGTGATGACGCTCCCGGGCGATGTCTTGGCCCAGGAGATCGCGGGGAGCACCATCAGGAAGAGCGAGGCGATCAGTGGTAGCAGCCGGAAGCGTCGACTCATTGCCTGGGAATCGGCACCGGCACCACGAAGCTGAAACCAGACTCACACCCCTCGGGCGCCCGTCGCCGAGGAACGTCTGGCCGGGTTGCCCATGTCGACGCCACCGAAACGCAACAACCCGCTGGCCCGTTCCCACCCGATCGGGAGGACGATACCGAGTGCGTCTCGCCTCTTGGATCGAGAGGGCCGTTTCGGATGGACAGATTCGTGGTGATCTACGAGTTGTTCGGCGATTGGGTGCGGCAGGGTCAACCCGCAACGATG
Source organism: uncultured Actinomycetes bacterium (assembly GCA_963850315.1). Lineage (GTDB taxonomy): Bacteria > Actinomycetota > UBA4738 > UBA4738 > HRBIN12 > JAOUEA01. Next base: position 93,090 of record CAWKKN010000003.1, on the reverse strand, counting down.
CTTGACCCCTACACGATCGAGCAGATCGAGGGCCGCGTGATCCTCAGATCCCTCCGAGACGATCCTCTCGAGATGCCCACCGACCTCTGCCAGGCCTTGGACATGCCGCTCGGTTCGACCTACGGGGAAGCCGTCGCGATCCTCGGTTCAGCGTCGTGAGTCGAAAGCGGCCACGGTCATTGCGCAGAGAGTTGGGTTTCCTGAGTTGATGCCTTCGTCGGTTCATCGAGAAACTGCGTCGGGACCTAGGCTCCTTTCGATCCGCATCACGGCACGGCCTCCGCAGGGTGGGAGGCCCGCCATATCTCCCACATCTCCTCCAGCGGATCAGCCACTTCCTCGGCTCGCGGGAGCTGCACCTTCGGTAGGTGAGCCAGCCTCCGCTCAAGAAGCTTCGGTTCGAGCGTCACATGGCGGGCGTCGATGGGCTCTCGGCTGACCGCGATCAGCAGCCCAGTGCGCTCGCCCTCCTCGATCTGCTCCACCAGGGAGAGTCCATACCGGTGAGCGGGCGTCAGCTTGACGGCATACGTGTGCGGGATGTACCCGATCCGTGTCGAGCCCTCGGCGCGCCAAACCCCGACCGCGTGAACGTCGACGGGGTTCTCCGGCTCGGGGAAGAGTTCCAACTGATGACCCGGCGGCAGGCTCGGACCCTGGGCGGCACCGACGCCATGGCGCAGACCCGCCACCCAGGTGACCCCGACGCGCTTCGCTAGGAGCACATGCGTCTCGTCAGCGAGGACCATGCCGTTCCATGTAGACCCCTCCCACGAACACACGTCCAGTTCCATGGGCGGAGCGTAGGAGGGCAAGCCGAACGACCGCAAGTGGGGAGAGAACCTTCATCGAAGCAGGCCACCGAACCCGTTCGGCCCGCGACCCGGACGGCTCGCGATCCCCGATGTTGCCTCGATTGACTCTCTCGGCAACTGGGAGTAAGACCGCTCGGGAGAACAGGTGGAAGGAAGCCTCCTTTGGACGGAGGTGGCTCCTATGGCAGGCCCAGTGGGCGATAGGCTTCTGACGGAGCCTTCCCTGGCTCCCGCCCACGCGAGTCTCGCGCGGCGCCTCGGGCCTACGGCGCGCGGATGGCTGGTGTTCGCGGGCTTCCTGGCGGCCTCGTTCCTCGTCTACGCGCTGCCGGTCGCGGGCTCGTTCGGTCATCGTTACCTGGGTGTGGGTTTTGGCGACGCGCGCCTGTACACCTGGGACCTGGGTTGGTGGCCTCATGCCATCGCCGCCGGACTGAACCCCCTGCATCCCACCGTGATCTGGTACCCCAGCGGCGCCAACATGGCCTGGGTGACCGGCCTGCCGGGGCCCGCGATCCTCGCCTGGCCGATCACCGCCGAGTTCGGCGCCGTCACCTCCCTCAACGTCCTGCTCACCGCGGCGCCGGCACTGGCTTCATGGGCGGCCTACCTCCTGTGCAAGGAGGCGACGGGACGGTTCTGGCCGGCGGTGGCGGGGGGCGCGATCTTCGGCTTCTCCACCTATATGACGGGACAGATGCACGGGCACGTCAATCTCGTGCTGATCTTCCCTGTCCCGCTGGCGGCCTATCTGACGGTGCGCTACGTGCGGGGCGAGCTCACCGCGCGCGCGTACGTGCTGTTGACCGCTCTGTGTCTCGTGCTGCTGTTCTTCACGACGACCGAGGTGTTCGCGACGTTCTCGCTGTTCTCGCTGGTCGCGTTCGCCGGCACGTACGTGTGCTGCCCGACGATCCGGCCACGGTTGAGGAAGGCGGCGGCTGGGATCGCTGTGGCCGGATTCCTGTTCGCGGCCGTGGCGGCGCCCTACCTGTGGTATGCGGCCCACGGGATCCCCGCCCAGCCCGTACGCGGCGTCGGATATGCCTCGATCGATGCGCTGGGCTGGGTACTGCCTCGCCAGGACATGCTGTTCGGGGGGAAGGCGTTCCTGAGCGTCACACACTGGTTCATCGCCAAGGCCGAGGAGGACGGTTCCTATCTCCCACCCACACTCCTGCTCGTCCTCGTGCTCGCGTTGATCCGCGGGAGGCGTGAGCGAACCACGTGGCTCCTGTACGCGTTCGCCGCCTTGGCGGCGCTCCTCGCGATGGGCGCCAACCTGCGCGTGCGCGGACGTGTCGTCTTCACGGCGATGCCGTGGGGTCCTGTGAACCGCCTCCCCGTGATCGGCAACGCCTTGCCGCAGCGCTTCACGATGTTCGTCTGGCTCGCCGTCGCCCTCATCGTCGCGCGCTGGCTCGCGATCGGTAGGTCGAAGCTGGGGGCGTCGCTCTCCTGGCTTGCGGTTGCACTATCGCTGCTGCTCGTTTTCCCGCAGGTTCGGACGCCGCAGATGCATCAACGAGCCCGGACCCCGGGGTTCTTCCTCAACGGCGTCTGGCAGCGATCGATCGCGAAGGGCTCCACGATCCTGATCGTGCACGGCGGGGGGCCAGGGTTCCAGGGGCAGGAGATGCTCTGGCAACAGATGGCCGGCTACGGGTTCAACATGCCGCAGGCATACACGGGACCCGTGCCCACGGTGTTCGCTGTCGACCCTGTCTCGGACTCGCTCCTGGCGGGCGCGCCAACGGGCATCCGCGCGTCGGCACTCCGCACCTGGCTGAAAGGGCATGGAGTCACCCACGTTGTGGTCGTCACGCCCGATCGCAGCTTGTGGGCGTCGTTGCTGCACGCCGCCACCGGCTCGGATCCCCGAGCTACCGGTGGGGCGTGGGTGTATACGGTCACCTAGCGTCGGACCAAGGAGCCCGAGTGGATCCTCGTCGTTGTCGGCTTGCGATGTCCGAAACCGGGACAGGGGTTGCGTCCGATCGTGGATCAAGGGGGATCAGGTCCGTTGTCCGATGACGGGCCCGCCCGCCACTCGTGCGGCCGAGATGCTTCCGACGATCTCTTGAAGGGCCGTGACGTGGCCAACGAACGCCCGACGACCTGCGGGTGTGAGTCGAACGCGAACACGTCGCCGGCCCTGCTGCAGGGGTCGATCGCTAACCAGGTACCCGGCCGCCTCGAGTGTCGATAGCTGTTTAGAAAGGGCTGAGTCCGACACCCGAAGGGTGTCGCGAACGAAGCCGAACTCCGCCCAGTCCGCCGCCGCTAGGAGCGCCACGATCGACAGACGCGTGCTCTGGTGGATGAGCTCGTCGAACCTCGCACCGTCGCTCATACCACTGGGAGCGAGCGGGAAGCTCGGCGGATCGTGGCCATCAGCGCGGGCCCCCCCAACACGATGGCGACGGCTACGGGGACGCTTGCGACGGTGACCGGATGCTCGGCATGGTCGGCATGAGCCAGCAATGCTCCGACGACCGTCACGATGCCCAGCCCGACCATGAAGCCGATGACCGCGACCGGCGCAAACCAACCGGCCGTCTCCGCCCGCACCCTCAGTCTCGACGTTCGGTGGCGACCAGCTGAGACGGCGCTGAACATCGAAGCGTGGACGGCGCCGAACAGCAGGGTTGCTCCGAGCGTTAGCCACGCGAAACCGAGATCCGTGACCACGGCCAGGCCTACCCAGCCCAGCGCGACGCTCCACCAGTACCAGCGCGGCATGTCGATCTCCTTGATCACCTGCCAACGGCCTCGCTCGACCGTGGCAAGTGCTGCGCGTGCCTCGTCATCCGTGATCGGTTGAGTCATGTTTGAACTCACTTTCCTCGCAGGCAAGTGAGACCGTAATACTTTCCCATGGGGAAAGTCAAGCGCACAGGCGGAGAAGACGCCGCAGGGGGTTGAGAGATACAGACTGCCATCGATCGCGGTCGGCATGCCTCATCGACGGGAGGAGGGACCCGGATGTCTCCCAACATCACCGATCACCTGGCGCAGCACAAGGTAGCCAGAATCACGCTTGCCGGAATCTCGGGGGTGGCGTAGCTCCAACCGCGGGAGGGCGCTGGACCACCTCGTTCACGCAGACGTAGGTCTGCAACCACCACTCTTGCGTCTCCTCGTCGATCTCCCCCTCGCCTACGACGAAGCTCGTGTTCAGCCATCGGTAGCGATCGTGATCGCTCAACAACTCCACCCTAGCGATGATCGCTCGGCGTCCTCCGCCCGCGGAGTCTTCCTGGACGCTCTGCCCATGAAAGGAGAGGAGGATCCCTGCGCCGTCCCCGGTCCTGATCACTCCCCGGAGGTTGGGCGTCCACACCCCGTCTTCCCGCCTGCGTGGGTAGTTGGCCCATCGCACGCTCCCTTGAAGCAAGTCGCCCGAGACGGCGCCTTCCCCCCAGCCGAACCCTGCGGCCTCAGCCGTACCGAACGGCCGCACCCATTCACCGTCGGCATATCGCATCGATACGCGGCACAGAGGCTCGAGTCGCATCGTCGGCTACTGAGTCTAGGCCACGCCCAACATGTGTGGATCGCTTGCCGTCGGAAGGCGCACTCCGCGGATCGTGCTCCCAGCGGCGGTATTCAGTATCGCCCACCGGCCCCAGCTCCCACACGGGCTTTGAAGATCACGACGGCCGCGAAACCGGGACAGCGAAGCCGAAGCCCTACATGCCTGGTGCGGTCCTCATGCTGGCCATGTGAAGGCCCGGCAAGAGCCATGGCACCCACACCGCCAAGAGCGCGGTCCCCAGAAGCAGCACCCCGACGGCGGTCGCGAACTGTCGGCCGTACTTCCAGACCTTCTCGATGAAGATCACCGCAGCGAGAGCCACCATCACCGCGACGTTCATGGTTCCGACCGCGATCAGGATGATCATCAGTCCCCAACAACACGCCACGCAGTACGCGCCGTGGTGAAGACCCACTCGGAGGTCGCGTGCGGGGCCGCGGAAGCTCGCGTAGTGAAACAACGAACCAACGGGCGAGCGGCAGTGCTTGAGGCACACCTCCTTCAGAGGCGTCAGTTGGTAGATGCCCGCAGCGGCGAAGATCGCGACCCCCACCCACTTGGCCGCCGTCGGCGACACATCGACGAGTCGGCCGGTGAGCAGCAGCGCTCCGTATGCAAGGAGACCGAACGCCGCCCAGGCGATGAGGTAGCCGGTGAGGAACAACGCGACGCCGCCCAGGCGCTCGCGTCCTGTCGCACGAGCCGACACCGAACGGATCCATACGACCGCCATGGGGGCGACCGACGGAAACATCATCGCGGCCATCATCACGACCCACAGGGCGAGGAAGGCGATGAGCGAGAGCCCCATCGTTCCCGCTCCGACGCCCATCCCGTTCGCCTGGGCGATCGTGACCGCCCACGCGAGGGCGGCCAGAAGGCACAGCCCGACCCACCACGGAAGGAGCTGCTTCAGCGGGAGGCCGAGCGACGCCGAGCGCGTCGTGTCCGTGTCAGCCTTCGTATCTGAAATCGGTGACGAAGCTGTTCGTCCCCGAGTACTCGACGTCCCAATGGCCGTGGTAGCTCACATCACCGGACTTGGCCTGGGTGACGGGCTGGGTGACCGCGATAAGGAGCGGGTTCGTGATCACGGGGGCCGTCGCTCCGTCCATACCCTTGATCTCCTCGGACTCCATCGCCAGGGCGCCGGCGACGGAGGCCTTCAACGAACCGTGCTTACGGTCGAAGGTGATCGTGGCGGGGGCGACGCCGGCGACTTCGCCGATCAGCGGTGCCACCGCCGCGAGATGACCCCCTGCGGCGCCAGAGAACACGGCGCCCAGCGCCTCGGCCTGCTCCGCGTTCGCGCGGTCGTCCAGGTACAGGGCGACCTTCCAGCCGCCGTCGGTCATCTGCTTGGGGCTGTGCACCGCCATGACGGCGTTCAGATCGGACAGGTCCACGCCGTCCTTCTGGCCATCCTTCACGTGCCAGGCGAGCATGAGCTCGCACGTATCGTTGTCAGCCGGCTTCTGCCAGATGCAGGGGCAGCTGACATCGCAGTTACACACTTCGAAGTAGTCGCCCTCAACCGAAAAGCTCATCCTGTTGCTCCCTCCACCCTCCGCGCCGGGCGGCAGCGGACGCCGTGTTTGCGACCCTATCTCCCGGCTTAGGGGGAGGCAAGCCGAACACCCCGAACGGCCGCGAAACCGGGGCGGGGCGGACAGGGCAAGAGAGCCCGCCTTCAGAGTCCCCCCGAGGCGGTGGGGCGATGGGTGCCCCGCCCGCACGCCCTTCGTAGGTGTGCGGGTTCTGGGGTCAGGGGGGTATCAGCACTCGTAAGAAGAAGGTGGTTGCCTCCAAGGCTTGTTCGCGTTCTCACTCTTTCCCTCAGGCCGAACAGCGGACAGAATCGACGACGATGCTGACGCCCAGAACCGCTTCCAGGCTTGCCTGGTCGGCCGGGATCGTCTCGATCGCGATGATGGTCGGGGCGCTCGCCCTGATGTTCATCGACCGTCACGCCGTGCTTCCCTCCGCCGCCGCCTCCGATCACTGGAACTTCGCCAACGTCCTCAACGACGTTGTGAATCTCGCCGCCGTAACCTTCGGGATCGTTCTCGCGTCGAGGCGACCGGGAAACCCGATCGGCTGGATGTTCCTGGGCGCCGGGCTGTCGCTGGCCGTAAACGCGTTGGGCACGTCCTACGGTGTCCATGCCCTGGTCGTTGACCCTGGGTCCCTGCCGGCGGGACGGCTCTTTGCATTCACCGGCAACTGGACCGGGTTGATCTCCTTGGCCGTGATCCCTTTCCTGTTCCTGCTGTTCCCGACGGGCCACCTGATGTCGAGGCGTTGGCGTCCGGTCGCGTGGTTCGTCGGCTGTGCCTTCGTGCCGGCCACGGCGACCATCATCATCTTCTCGGCCCGGGCTTGGAAAGACCCGTACAACCAGCCCTCATCGGGCGGTTCCAACTTCCCTTTCCTGTTCATCTTCGTCCTGCCGATCGTGACAGCACTGGTTCTATCGCTCGTGGCGCTTGTCGCGCGCTTCCGAGCATCGGTGGGCGAGGAGCGCTTGCAGCTCAAGTGGTTCGTTACGGCTGCCACCGTGTTGGTCGCAGCGTTCATCCCCGGGTTCTTCTCCAGCTCTTCGAGCCCCGCCCCGTTGGTTTCTGTGCTGCAGAGCCTCGCGCTCGTGTTCCTGTTCTCAGCGATCGCTATCGCGGTTCTCAAGTACCGCCTGTACGAGATCGACGTCGTCATCAACAAGACGGTCGTCTACGGACTGCTCGCGGCCTTCTTCACCGCCGTCTACGTCGCGGTCGTCGTTGGATTGGGAACGGCGATCGGATCGGCTCACAACCCGTTCCTTACGCTTCTCGCGGCGGCCGTCATAGCCCTGGCGTTCAACCCCGTGCGGGACCGGGCCAGGCAACTGGCCAACCGCGTCGTCTACGGCAAGCGCGCGACGCCGTACGAGGTGCTATCGGAGTTCTCCGAACGGATGGCGGGCACCTACGCCTTGGACGACATCTTGCCTCGGATGGCCCGGGTCCTCGCGGAAGGGACCGGAGGACGTGCGGAGATCTGGCTTCGGGTCGGTGCGGCTCTTCGTTCGGTGGCGACCTGGCCGACGGAGAGTGAACCCGGTGGTTACGCGACCGAGCTCGCCGTCTCCGGTGAGGACCTCCCGGCGTTCCCCGACGCCTCCAAGGCCACCCCGGTCCTTCATCAGCGTGAGCTGCTCGGTGCCGTCACCGTCACGAAGCCGCCGAACGACCCGCTCCGTCCCGCTGAGGACAAGCTGGTCGAAGACGTCGCGTCCCAAGCGGGTCTCGTGCTTCGCAACGTGCGGCTGATCGAGGAGCTTCGCGCCTCACGCCAGCGGCTCGTGAGGGCTCAGGATGAGGAGCGACGTCGCCTGGAGCGCAACATCCATGACGGCGCTCAGCAGCAACTCGTGGCCCTCGCGGTGAAGCTAAGTCTTGCAGAATCGCTCGTCGGTAGAGATCCTCGCAAGGCTGAAGGTTTGCTCGCTGAGTTGAAGGGCGAGACCCAAGAGGCCTTGCAGGATCTCCGCGACCTCGCCCGAGGCATCTACCCGCCGCTTCTTGCTGACAAGGGCTTGGCGGTGGCGTTGGACTCCCAGGCCCGCAAATCCCCGATCCCGGTCGCCGTCGAGTCCGACGGCATCGGCCGCTATCCCGAGGCGATCGAGGCTGCCGTCTACTTCTGCTGCCTCGAAGCGCTGCAGAACATCGCGAAGTATGCACAGGCGAGCGAAGCGACCGTTCGCCTGTACGACGGCACCGGTTTGCTCAGCTTCGTGGTAGCCGACGACGGTCGCGGGTTCGACCCTGCTTCGACCGGTTACGGCACCGGACTCCAGGGGATGGCCGACCGCCTCGACGCGCTTGGCGGATCACTGGAGGTTCGAAGCGCACCGCAGGAGGGAACGAGCGTCACCGGACGGGTTCCCGGATCCAGGCAGAACTGAGGCCTCCGAGGCCGCGGTGCGCGATGGGTCGCAGTACCTACGATCGCGGCTCCTTGATCTGGGAGCACAACCGCCCAGGCATCGCATAGGCTCCGGCGATGACGGCGTGTCCCTCATGCGGCAACGAGAACCCTGAAACGAACAAGTTCTGCGGAGAGTGCGCCGCGCCGCTGGGGACCCCCGCCCGCCCGGTCGCCGAGGAACGCAAGGTCGTCACCTCGCTGTTCTGCGACCTGGTCGGGTTCACCGCCACCTCGGAATCGGCGGATCCCGAGGACGTGGGCAAGATGCTCGCGGCCTACTTCGCGATGGCGCGGGCACAGATCGAGGCTCACGGAGGTGTCGTGGAGAAGTTCATCGGGGATGCCGTCGTCGGGGTCTTCGGTGTCCCGGCGGCCCACGAGGACGACCCCGAACGTGCGGTGCGTGCGGGACTGCGGATCGCAGAGGACGCCGAGCAGCTCGAGACCGCGACCGGTGAGCCCCTTCGCTTACGGGTCGGGATCAACACCGGGGAGGCTCTCGTCCGGCTTGGGGTGAGCGCGGCTTCTGGGGACGGCTTCCTCACCGGGGACGCGATCAACACCGCCTCCCGCATCCAGTCGGTCGCCCCCGAGATGGGGGTCGCGGTGGGGCTCGCGACCTATGAAGCCACGGCGACGATCTTCGACTACGTCGAACTCGAACCCGCCAGGCTCAAGGGCAAGTCCGAACCGGTGCGGGTCTTCCACGCGAAGACGTCCCGATCCCGGTTCGGCACCGATCTCACCCGCACCCACGACACCCCCTTCATCGGACGCGAGATCGACCTGGCGATCCTCAAGGGCATCTTCGACAAGACCGTGGCGGCGACCTCACCCCAGCTCGTCACTGTCGTGGGGGAACCGGGGCTCGGCAAGAGCCGGATCGTAGCCGAGCTGCTCGGCTACATCGACAGCAAGCCCGAGCTCATCACCTGGCGACAGGGTCGGTGCCTGCCCTATGGGGAGGGCATCACCTTCTGGGCGCTCGGGGAGATCCTCAAGGCCCATGCCGGCATCCTCGAGTCCGATACCCCCGCGGTGGCGACCACCAAGCTCGAGGCGGTGCTTCCCGAGGGGGAGGAACGCGCCTGGTTCCGTCAACGCCTCCTCCCGCTGCTAGGGATCGAAGCGACATCTTCGGCCGAGCGCGAGGAGTTGTTCACGGCGTGGCGACGATTCCTCGAACATATCGCCGAGCAGGATCCGACCGTACTCGTGTTCGAGGATCTGCACTGGGCCGATGACGCCATGCTCGCCTTCCTGGAGCATCTGGCGGATCGGGCCGAGGAGGTCCCGCTGCTTGTGGTGGGCACCGCGCGCCCGGAGCTGTTCGAACATCACCCCGAGTACGCAGCCGGTCTCCTGAACGTCACTCCGATCCGGCTATCCCCTTTGACCGAGCAAGAAACCTCCCGTCTCGTCTCGGCCCTGCTCGAGACGACCGTCATCCCCGTCGAGCTCCAGCGTCCGATCCTGGACCGTGCCGGTGGGAACCCCCTCTACGCCGAAGAGTTCGTGCGGCTCTTGAAGGACAAGGATCTGCTCGTGAAGAAGGGGACGAGTTGGGAGCTGAAGTACGGGGAAGAGGTCCCGTTCCCCGACTCGGTACATGCGTTGATCGCCGCTCGTCTCGACACGCTCCCCCAAGATCGCAAGTCGATGCTTGCCGACGCCGCGGTCGTCGGCAAGGTGTTCTGGGCGGGGGCGATCGCTGCGATGGGTGAGCGCGAGTTCACCGACGTCACCGATGCCCTTCGGGAGCTCTCGCGAAAAGAGCTCGTGCGTCCCGCACGGCGATCCTCGATCGAAGGCGAGGCCGAATACGCGTTCTGGCACATCCTGGCCCGAGACGTCGCCTACGCCCAGCTCCCCAGAGCTTCCCGCGCGTCGCGTCACGTCGCTGCGGCGTCCTGGATCGAGTCGAGAGCTCCCGAGCGGGTCGAGGACCTCGCCGACGTGCTCGCCTACCACTACGCAACGGCCTTGGAGCTCGCGAGGGCGGCAGGGCAGACCGAGCAGGCGAGCGAGCTCGAAGCGCCGGCGCTCAAGTTCCTGTCCCTCGCAGGAGAACGTGCGCTCGGCCTCGACACCGCCGCGGCGATCTCGAACCTCGAGCGAGCGCTCGCCCTCGCCCCCGAAGGACATCCCGAACGCCCCCAGGCGCTCGCTCGGTTCGGTGAGGCAGCACTAGATGGAGGTCGCGCGATCGAGGCTGCCGACGCTCTCGAGGAAGCCATCGCAGGATTCCGCGAGCGGGGCGATTTCCTCGCCGCGGCAAGGGCGATGTTCGCGCTCGTTCAGGCGATGTCTTCGGCGGGCGACCCGCGAACCTTCGAACTCGGGTCAGAGGCCCTTGCGATACTCGAGCCGCTTCCTCCGGGCGAGGAACTCGTGGGCGCGCTCATCGAGGTGGCACGAGCGCGAGTGCTCGGTGGCGTAGCGGCAGCAGAAGGCGTCAGCTTCGCGGATCGGGCACTGGGGCTCGCGGCCGAACTCGGCCTGCCGCCCCCGGCCCGTGCACTCGGCTATCGGGGTCTGGCCCGATGCAACCTGGGGGATGCCGGAGGGCTTGCCGACATGCGCCAGGCCTTCCAGATCGCGATCGATGCAGGACAGGGTCGTGAGGCCGCCACCATCTACAACAACCTGGGGCGGATGCTTTGGAAGTACGAGGGGCCGCCATCTGCCCTGGGCGTGTATCGCGAGGGGATCAGCTTCGACCAAGCCCGCGGTCTGGCGTCGCTGGGTCTTTGGATCGAAAGCGCTTCACTCGACGCTCTCGCGGATATCGGTGAATTCGAGGAGGTCTTGCGCACGGCCGATCGCCTGATCGACTTGGCTGAGAACGCTGGGAACCTTACTTCGCTCTCCTTCATCCGTTCGGTGCAGGTTTGGGTTTGGGCGCTCCGCGGGGAGGCAGAGTACGCCATCGGTTCGTTGGACCGATGGGAAACCGCCGCCCGGGAGACGGGAGTTCCCGAGGTCCTTGCCTCGGTGCTGGCGTCCTCCGCGATCGCCCGGACCACTCTCGGGCAGCTCGATCGCGTTGCGGTGCTCTTGGACGAGCTGGCGACGACACCCCACCTCTATGAAAGCTTGAGCGCTCCCGCGTGGCTCCCTGCGATGGTTCGCGCCGCCCTACGGATCGGTCGGAAAGAGCTCGCTCTAGGTCTTGTGAACCGTATCGAGATCCGGAGTCCCTATGCGCAGCACGCTCTCGTTTCGGCGCACGCCGCGTTGGCCGAGGCCGACGGAGAGATCGAGACAGCGCTCACGGGTTATGAGGATGCCGCCGATCGCTGGGAGCGGTTTGGGGTCATCCCGGAGCAGGGGTTCGCGCTCTTGGGCCAGGGCCGGTGTCTCCTCGGGCTCTCCCGAGCAACCGAGGCCACACCCGTCCTCCGACGTGCTCGCGCGGTCTTCGAACGGCTACAAGCGGTGCCTGCACTTGCCGAGACCGACACGCTCGTGCAGGAGGCCACGGCGCTCAGCTCGTAGAACGGATCTCCACGCTTCGACGCGGCCGGAGGCGGCCGGCTAGGTTCCTTCACTCATCACCCGGTACAGGCGCCAGCGATCGGGAACGCCCTTCAGCTGGTGCTCACCAGGATGTCCCGGTTTCGCGGCCGTCCGGGCCGGGTCCCTCTCTCTCTCTTCGCCAAGGATCTTTGACGCGGAGAGAGAGACGACAGCCGCGGACGGCCGCGAAACCGGGACAGGACCCAACATGCAGGTAGAAGACCTCGGTCCACCAGAACACCCCCAGCGGGCCCGCGCGGCGTGGGATCCTCGTGAGGGATCGTCAAGGTATGGTCTCCGAGGGAGGAGCGCAGACGCCTGTGACAAGCAGCGAAGGCGAACCCCCCCAGCGGCCTAGGAAGCCCGCAGTTCTGCGAACGCCAACAAGCCGGTTCGTCGCTCGGAGGGGCAGCTACGAGGGTCCGCTTGAACCAAGCTTGGTGCCCAGGCTCAGTGCTCGATTTCACGAAGCGCCCTACGACCCTGAGGCTCTTGTCCGGGTCGTGTCGGATTCTCACCACTCACTCTTTCTCGATACCAGCGCCTTCGATTTCGAAATGCCCCACGAAGTGTGGCCCAGAATCATTGAGAGTCGGCAGTTGGTTCTCGTAGGTGGGGTGCTACGAGAACTTGAGCCGTGGCTCGCGCGCAACAAGTCGCACCCAGCCGCTCAGGCGGTCCTTGCGCGGGACCCGCACATAGACTTCTACGCACGTTCCGCGTTGCCGGCCACGATGTGGGTGGGCGCCACTTTCTACGTCAACTTGCTGGTCAGAAGAAAGCAGCTGCTCAGCGTGGTTCAGTTTGATCTGGCCCGTCGGTTGGAACGACCGGCGACCGAGCAAGAGGTCCAGCGAGAGGTGCAGCGCACCTATGGGGAGCGAGGATGGCTCTTGGCGCGGAAGGAGCGCGCTGGGTTCAAGGAAATCAGCCATGTCGACGAAGAACTCGTTTGCTTGGCTGTAGCCAATGCCCTGTATACGCGCACGCCGACCGTGATCGTGACCAGAGATAAGGATGTCTTCGAACAGTTCTACAAACTGTGGAATCTGATTGACCTTGACTATAGGAGCGTGCTCCTGGCGAACTCCTACGCGACGGCCTTTTCTGGCTACCGACCTCGGCCGCTTGTCCTCGATGAGCCATGGCTGCGGGACGTGTTCGTGGACGACTCTAACAATGTGGCCTTCGAGCGGGCGGATGACCTCGATGAACTTGTGTTGCCAAGAGAGTTCGACTTCGTGCCCATCAGCTGCTGGCGCATAGGCAGCAAAGGTATCTGAAATGACCGTTGGCGCAGAGGGGCAAATGTCGGCTGTCTTGCACGTCAAGGGAGCGACGGGCGGTTTGAACTCGGACCGTCTGGGCGAACGGAACTGCGAGTACTCCCTCTGGCCTCTGCCGGTAAGCGAGCGGGCCAAGGGCTTGGCCGTGATCGCCAAGGAACACCGGTTCCGCCTGGGGAGCGAGCTGACTGTTGGTCTTCTCGATCTCCATCGGTCCTGGGCTACGGACGAGCCGGCCACTCCTTTTTTGAAACGCTCTGGGGATGTGGTTAATGCTGCCCATGGTGTGTCCCGGTTTCGGGACAGAGGCTACGACCCGTGAACCACGGTCGGCGGTCGAAGGACGCCTTGGAGCAAGGATGCTCTAGGCGGATGGGCGACTACCGGACGGTTCGACGGTCCAAGCGAAGGAACCGCCGCCGTTCAAGTGCCATATCGCCGGCTTCGTCCTACGGTGGTGGGAGACCAGTCCTTGATGGAGCTCGGCGACCTTCTGGATGAGGCGACATAGAGCTACCTTCGATCCGGGAGTGTGCTGAACGTGATTCGGCGCAGGCGGCCGCGGCCGCCCAGCGCCAAGGAAGGAGGCGTCCCGATGGGTGCGCACAGCGATGTGATGGAGACCATCGAGCGGGCGAAGGACACCATGACGGTGCGTCGCGTGTTCGGTGACCCGGTCGAGAAGGACGGGGTCACGATCGTCCCGGCCGCCCGGGTGCAGGGCGGTGCGGGTGGTGGCGGTGGCGAGGGGCCCGAAGGTGAGGGCTCGGGCATGGGCTCCGGGTTCGGGGTCAACGCGCGGCCCGTGGGGGCGTTCGTGATCAAGGGTGAGGACGTGCAGTGGCGTCCGGCCGTCGACGTGAACAAGGTGATCATGGGCGCCCAGTTGGTGGCGATCGCCGCCCTATTGCTGGCGGGCGCCGTGGTGCGTGCGCGGAAGGCCGTTCTCCTCAAGGAGGCCGAGACTGCCTGAGGCGCTCGCGGATCATCCGGGCCCTACCGCCTGAATACCAGCCGCACGACGGCATAGCCGTTCGAGAGACCAAGAGGTGGTATCGCCTCTAGCGTCCACGCCCATCAGCCGTCCGTGGCTGCTAAGCGGTCGAAGCTCGCGCACTCAGGCGTGGTCGTCCTCGATCAGAGAGGCGGCCGCTTCACCAGACGATGGAGCGGGAAGCCGTGGTTCGCGCACGCCAGCGCCGCCGTCGCCCGGATCATCTGGGCGGCCTCGATCCCGCGGCTCCACGAACCAGTAGCCGTGTCGCCACATGTAGACGTCGAACCGAGTTGGCCTTGCGACGTATCCCTTCGTGCGATGGCGGCCCGTCCGCTCGTTGTGCACGACGTTGGGCGTGGGCGACATAGCTTCTACGACCGTTGGCGGTCCTGCGCCAAGTCTGCACTTACCACTTGGGCCAAACTGGTCCGGGCTAGGGAGCGCCGCAGGGACTCCGCGGCGCCCGCCCAGGTTTCGTGGACCGCGCAGCTGTCTTCCCAGCGGCACGGTCCACCCCGCAGCGTGCATCGCAGGTTGACGAGTGATCCTTCGGCGGCTTCGACGATCTCAAGGATCGTGATCCGCCTGGGGTTCCGAGCGAGCCGGTAGCCACCACCTCTGCCGGCCCTGGCCTCCGCGATCCCGGCGCGAGCGAGGAGCCCCAGGATCTGAGGTGTGTATGACCGAGGTAGCGCCATGAGATCGGCCACCTGCGCGATCGTCAACGGCTCAGGCGAACCCCAAGCTTCCGCGAGTGCCAGGGACGCTCGAACCGCGTAGTCGCCCTTCTTCGACAGTGTGATGTCCATCGAGCGAGATCTACCCCCCAGACTCGAAGTCTCTCATTCAACGTTGAGGTCGATACCTCACGTTCCCGCCGACCAGCGGACCAGCCCAAAGGTCCTCAGGAACTGGGGCCTAAGGATAGTATGCGACTGAACCTTAAGTAATCTACTATAGGTAGCGTCATCGCATGAGGAGGCGGCACTGATGAGGAAGATCTTCGCGATCGGGATGTTCTTCCTGGCTATCTCGCTCGTCATCGGCGTCACGTGGGGGGGACCGCACACTCCAACGCTCCTTCCGCCGCACCATCGGCCGGCCCCCCGGACTATCGGGTCGATGGCGCGAACGGGACCGTGGTCGACGTCAACCTCACGGCGGTCGAGACGAACCAGACGATCGTTCCGGCCGCTCCGGGTGTGACACCGGTGACCTACCACGTGTGGACGTTCGACGGCACAACGCCCGGTCCGGTCATCCGCGTGCACCTGGGCGACACGATCCACTTCACCCTGCACAACGCCAGCACGATGGGCATGCAACACGCGATCGACTTCCATGCCGCGATGACCCCGTGGGCGAACCTTCCGGCGACGGGACAGACCACGCTCACGGGGAACTACCAGCCCGTTGACCCCGGCAAGACCAAATCCTTCGATTGGGTCGCCATGCTGCCGGGCGTCTTCATGTATCACTGCGGTGTCCCGCCGGTGCTCGAACACATCTCCAACGGGATGTACGGCGCGATCGTCGTCGAGCCGAACAACATCCCCAAGGAGCGAGAGTTCGTCCTGGTCAACAGCGAGTTCTACCCCGGCGACAAGCCAGTAAAGGGCGTCTACTACGGCGACTTCAACAAGATGCTCTCGGGTCACCCCACGTACGTGGTGTGGAACGGCGTGGCGAACCAGTACAAGACCACCCCGTTGGTCGTGGCGCCGAACGAGAGGTTCCGCATCTGGGTGCTGAACGCAGGGCCGACGCTCACGAGCGCGTTCCACGTGATCGGCAGCATGTTCAACAGCTACGCCGATGGGAACCCCGCGAACGTCGTCTACGGCGATCAGACCTACAACATCCCGCCGGGGGGGACGGCGATGTTCGAGCTCCAGATCCCCGATCCGGGCCTGTATCCGTTCCTCACCCATTCGTTCGCCTACGCGGATCTAGGGTCGATCGGCCTGATCAAGGTCGATCCGGCTGCCCCGGCTCCCCCTGGCTCCTACCCTACGATGGGTGATCCGTTCACCGCCGGTCTCACGACGTTCGTGCCGCCGGCCGCCGTGGCGAGCGTGGTGGACGTCGTGCCCTCGAACGTCACATCGAGTCCGAGCCCGATCACCATGCCGAGCATGAGCCCGTCGCCATCGAGCACCGGAAGCTCGACGGCTTCTTGCTCGCCGCACGGGACCGTCATCAAGCTGATGGCGAAGAACGTGGCTTTTGATGCGACGTGCCTCGCGGCGCCGGCGAAGACGCCGTTCAAGATCGTCTTCATGAACATGGACGTGGGCACCCCTCACAACGTCGCGATCTTCACCGATCCCGCCGCGACGAAGTCGCTGTTCACGGGCGCGTTGGTGACGGGGCCGAAGACGGTCACCTACCACGTCCCGGCGCTGCCGCCAGGCACCTACTACTTCCGCTGCGACGTGCACCCCACACAGATGTTCGGCACGTTCGTGGTGAAGTAACGGCATCGCTAGCAGGCCCGACCGGGCCGCTCGAGCAAGGGCTCGATCGGGCCGGCGACACGACATGGCTGTGCTGCCATCGCCTCGCCCACGACTGGGGACGCAGGAATGACGTCGAGAAAACCGGCGAGGCTCGCCAACACGATCTCTCGCCTGTGGCTCCTGGCCGCCGCCCTGTCGCTGCTGCTGCCCACCTCTGCCCGCCTCGGTTATTGGTTGCCGCTGCACCTCGCACTCGCGGGCGCCGTGTCCGTGGCGATCAGCGGCAACATGGCCACGTTCGCCCGGTCGCTGACGGCCACCCCGAGCGCCGATCCCTGGCTCGCCAGAAGCCAGTTGTCGTTGATCACCGCTGGCGCCGCGGCGATCGCGGCGGGCTATCCGCGGGCTCGCACGGCGTGGGTCGCGATCGGCGGTACCTGCTTCGTGGGAGCTGCGGTCCTGTTGCTGCTGATCCTGTGGTCGGCCTGGCGCCGGAGCCTGAACCGGCGTCATGGGTTCCCGATGGCGATGTACGCGGTGGCGGTTGGCTGCGTGATCGCCGGGGGGACGATCGGAGCGGTCCTTGGGACCGGCGCGGCCGCGGCGGCACGGTTTGACCGGTTGCGTGACGCTCACTTGGCGCTGAACGTGCTGGGGTGGGCCTCGCTCACCATCATCGCGACCCTGACGACGTTGCTGCCGACGGTGCTTCGGGTCCGGATGCCTCGCTGGAACCAGTGGGGCGCCGGCATCCTGTTGATGGTTGGCCTGGCCGTGCTCGTGGCCGGCCTCGTGACGGGTGTTCGATCGATCGCAGCGCTCGGAGCGCTCGCGTACTGGATCGGAGGTCTCCAGGTCGCCGCGCCGGTGGTTCGAGGAGTGTCCGCGCCCCGCAAGTGGCCGGCTCCGGCGGCCGCGCGGCACCTGATCCTCGGATTCGTTTGGTTCGTGGCCGGAGGGGCTGCTCTCACGTGGGCAACGGTGACCGGATCGTTCGACGCATTCATCCCCTCGTTCGAAGTCATCTTCGTGTGCGGATGGTTGATCCAAACCCTCCTCGGCTCCTGGTCGCATCTGTTGCCCACGATGCGGGCTGGGAGTCCCGAGGACCGTCGTCGTTGGTTCACCGCCATGGACCTTGGGATCGGACCTCAGGTGCTGGCTCTCAACGGAGGTCTCGTTCTCTTGGTGCTCGCCGCAGGGCACCTGGTCGGGGATGCCGTGGGGTGGGCGGGAGCTGGGATGGCGTTAGCGGCTGGTGCAGTGGCGCTCGCGAAGACCTGGGCTTACCCGGCGATTGCCGCTATGCCGATCGTGTCCCGGCGCTCGCGTGATACCTGGGGGCACTGATATCCGTGCCTCACGAATGCCGTCCCACTCGCTCTGCCGGGCTCTCGAAGCCTGGGGGTAGTTCAAGGGTCGATTCCTGCTCAGGACCAACCCGTATCAGGTCGTCGAAGGCCTCGCGATCGCGGCCTATGCCGTCGGCGCGAGACGCGCAGATCTCTGCATCAAGGAGGCGTTCGCGCAGGAAACAGCGACCGTTAACCGAGACTCTTCTTCCACAAGATCGTTGACTTCGATGCGAGCGCCGGACGGTTCGTCTACGACCGGACCTACTCGGCCAAGCAGCGCGACTGGAGCTATATAATGGGCCAGTCCGCCGGCTCGGAGGGCGCCCCGGCGTGATGCGGCTCGACAGTCGCAGTCCGCGGCGCAGGACCTCGGCTAGGACAACGGCGTCGTTGTGCTCAGTGTCCCGGGCAGAATAGACGAGCGTGAGCGTGCCCTTGCGTGGAGCATCGATACTTCCAAAGGCGACAGGGAGCCCCTGCGGACATTGTCGCGCAGGTAGGCTGGGTCGGAGGCCGCCGGGCCTCGACGAGGTGAGTCCATGGCACACATCATGATTGAGGACGCCACTACCTCGGTCGAGATCCAGGCCGGTGCCGTCGTTTCCAAGGTCGTCCACCGCGATGACGATATCGACGTGACCGTCTTCGGGTTCGATTCGGGTGAGGGTCTCACCGAACACACTGCCGCCCGCCCGGCGATCGTCCAGGTGCTCTCCGGACGGATGCGTTTCTCGGTCGAGAAAGACGAGGTGGAGATGGTTCCCGGCACCTGGGTCCACATGAGCGCCGGCGCAACACACTCATTGACGGCCGTGGAACCTACAGTCATGCTCCTCACCCTGCTGCGCCCGCGCTAGAAGCAGGTCCCGCTCGCCTCCAGTATCTCGCGGCGTGTAGGCCGGCGCTGTTCCGCCCATATGGAGCCATTCCATCGAACCGGGGCACGACCTGCTTACGATCATCGAGTCGAAGCGCGCCCGCACCACCGTGGAGCCTGTGTCGCCGCGTCAGGCGCCGCTGTCCCCTGTCCCGGTTTCGCGGCCGTCCGGGCCGGGTCCCTCTCTCTCTTCGCCAAGGATCTTTGACGCGAAGAGAGAGAAGACACCGCCCGCCGCGGCCGCGAAACCGGGACACGGGGCGACCTGCGGTCGAGACGACGCGGGGACACCACTTGAACATCACGATGGGATACACCGAGTTCACCCACGCCGATGAACCGTCGAGGCCGGCCGGGTCTGTACATAGGTGGACGGTGTGTGAGGGGGAACGATGAGGTTGCTCGGATGGACGTTCGCGATCTTGATAGCGGCATCCGCGCTCGCGGCGTGCAGCCCGAACGTCGCGTCGGAGTCTACGGTCAAGGGAAGCGATAGCTCAGCACTGTCGTCGGCGAGCCCTGCGGTCGCGGACCCGCTCGACGGAACGGCCTGGCGGAGCACGTACACGTGTGGCGGCGCGAGGAAGAACCTCGAAGCAGCCGGGCTCCAGAAGTACGAACGGAGGATCCTCGGCCGTTGCAAAGGTGTGCAGCACGGCTATTTCGGGTTCAGCAATGGCTTGGTTAGATTCGGACCGGCCGGCGAGCAGGTCCGCTACCAGATCGTGAGCGACCATGCCTTCGTCGAAGCCTATGAGCGCTTCGACTTCCGCATACACGGCGACCGAGCGTTCTTCGTGGGGCACATCATCAAGGCGCTCTATCCGTACTCGCCTGGAGAGATGCGAGGCGAAGAGGCCGTGGACATCGCGCAGAACCCCATCCCGTACGAACGGGTGGGTTGACCGAGGACTCGGCTCGAGGAGGAATGATGATGCGTCGAGGATGCGCCATCGGAACGATGACGGCTGTGCTGGTACTCGCCTCGTGCGGCTCGCACGCTTCGCCGCCCCATACCGGAGCAGGAGGTGTGACCCCCGTGTCATCCTCTACGACCCCGTCGGCTGCCCTCGACCCTCTCACGGGAACGTGGCGAAGCACGTTCACCTGCGATGACGTCGCCAAAGCGCTCGAACGTGCGAGGCTCCAGAAGTACAACGCGCAGGTTCTGCGCCCCGACAACCTGGGGCACTGCGATGAAGTGATGCACATCACGTACATGTTCTCGGATGGCGCGCTCAGCATCTCGGGCATCATTGGGAAAACCGACTCCCCAACGCCATACCAGATCGTCAACGATCACAGGTATGTCCAAGGGTTCCTTCAGAACAGCTACCGCATCCAGGGGAACCGCCTGATCTTTACCGATACGAAGATCATCGCGGCGTTGTACCCGTACGACCCGAAGATCATGCTGAGGGAGCACGCCTTCGACGTCGGTGCGTTGATGGCTGCTCCGTTCCTCCGGGTGAGCTAAGCACGGATGCCATGCCGCACCTTCGGGCAAGTGGGGAAGGAGTAACGTGGGTGAGGCGTGGCGCACGGTTCGCGAGGAAACGCCGGCCTTCGCGCTCGCCTGGGAGTGGGCCGTGGGGGCCGAAGACGAGTATGCGGCGTTCTACCGTGCAGAGTTCGCACACGTCGTCCGCACCTCCTACCTGGTCGTCCACGATCGTGAGCGCGCCGAGGACGTCACGCAGGAGGCCTTCATCCAGCTGCTCGCGCACTGGAACAAGGTGAGCCGCTACGAGCGGCCCGAGGCGTGGGTTCGACGCGTCGCGATCCGGATCGCGTCAAGATCCGCTCGCCGCGAGCGCCTGCGGCCCGCGCTCGAGCGCTCGAGCGATCCGCCGCCGTCGTTCGCACCCCAGGACCTCGACCTGCTGAACGCGATCAAGCAGCTTCCGCCGCAACAACGGGCCGCCGTGGCGCTGTTCTACTTCGAGGACCGACCGCTGCCCGAGGTCGCCCACATCCTTGGATGCTCGCACGCCGCCGCGAAGGTGCACGTGTTCAACGCTCGCAAACGCCTCGGGGAGCTGCTCGGAGAGGAGGTCGTCGATGTCGATCGACTCTAGGCTGCGCGAAGGGCTGCGGCGCTCGATGTCGGCGATCGACACCGATGCGGAGCGCTCCCTCGACGACGCCCGGCGTCGTGGGCGCCGACGCGCAACCGTGCGCCGAACGGTCACCGTAGTCGCCGTCGCCGCGATCATCGCGACGGTCGCCTTCGCCGGCCCTGCGGTCCTCGATGCCTTACATGGCCAGCGACAACAGCCAGCGACGACGCCATCCCCGCTGCCCATCACAGGGAGCTACAGCGCGAGGATCACCGTAGCGGATGCCGCCCGTTCCGGCGTCCCCGGATCGGCGGGGACGTGGCTGCTGAACCTTCGCGGCGACAGCGTGCTCCAGCTCGCGTCGTTAAGGAACGCGAACCTCGGCCGTGGCACCACCCAGTACCAGTTGAGCGGAACATCGTTCATCACGACGGCGCTCGCGAGCCCCAGCTGCACCGGCATCGGACGCTACGACTGGTCGCGAAACGGCTCCACCCTCACGTTCACGCTCGTGAGCGACCCATGCGCGCTCCGCGTCGAGATCTTCTCGACCCATCCCTGGGCCGCAGGATGAACCCTGCGACCTGCCCGCGTCTGTCTTCTTCGTAGGAGGCAAGGACGATGAACGGGTCGATCGCCCCACGCGCGCGCCGCGGCCTCGCCGCGATCACGACGCTCGCCCTGTTGGCCGCCGGCTGCACGGGAGGAGCAACCCAAACCCGGAGCTACCATGCCTCGTTCGCGTCGGTCGACTGTCCGCCGGACGTCAGGACGTCGACCACACGGGCGACGAAATGCGGATATCTCACGGTTCCGCAGGACCGCTCCAACCCCACGGGCCGGAAGATCCGTGTGTTCGTCTTCCGCATCGAACCCGACCTCGCGACAAAGGCCCCCCCGGTCCTCTACGTCGGCGGCGACCTCGGCTCCTCGATCGACTACCGCCTGACCGGCTTCATGGCCGACCATCTCGACGGTCCGGAAGTGATCGGCATGGATGCGCGCGGGACGGGCTACTCCGAGCCGAACCTCTCCTGCCCCGAGGTTGAGGCCATCTCGCCCCAGACGCTCACGACCCCGATCGACGATCCCGGTCTCCGACAGGCGTTCGTCGGGGCCGTGAAGGCGTGTCACGATCGCCTCGTCGGCCAGGGGGTCGACCCCTCCGCATACGGCGTCGAAGAAGCGGGAGCCGACGTGATCGACCTCGCCCGCGCGCTCGGCCTGAAGCAGTGGGACGTCATCTCGAAGGGCTCGACCTCCCGGATCGTGTTCCAGGCGATGCGCGCCCGCCCGGCCGGGTTGAAGGCCGTCGTGCTCTCCAACCCTGAGTTCCCCGATACCGATCCCTTCGTGCAGGCGTTCCGGAGCACCCGAGCGAGCATCGAGCACCTCGCGTCCCTGTGCGACGCCGACGCTCGGTGCTCCCGATGGTTCCCTGACGTCGCCCGCTCGGTGGACGAGGCGATCCGTCGGTTCGATCGTCACCCCATCATGGTCCACGTCGCCGGTGCGCGAGTGCTGGTCGATGGCGCACGACTGCTCAGAGACCTTCGCAACTTCCTCGCGGATATCCGCCCCGACAGTTCCGCGTATCTCCACCTCCCCGCAACGATCGATTCGCTTGCCCATGCGAAGGATCCCGTGAGCTCGCTCGCCGCCATCGTCGCGGCCGAGATCGCGGCCCCGACATTCTGCGCGGGCTACTTGCCCACCTGCTCGGGCGTGCTGAACCACGGGGCGTACTATTCGGCGCTCTGTCGGGACATCGCTCCGTTCTCCCATCCGGACTCCCTCGCGCGGCTCGCAGCAGGCGAGAGCGCATGGATGGCCGACTACGCGAAGGGTCCGTACGGGGACGTATGCGGCGCATGGGGAGTGGCGCCGGCCCCCAAGTCGGTCGCGGCAGTGGTCGCGTCCGACGTACCCGTACTCGTGAACAGCGGCGGGTTCGATCCGTTCGCGACGACGAAGGTGGTTCGCGAGGGCATCGCGGACCTGCCGAACTCGTTCCTGCTGGAGGGCCGAGTCGAAAGCCATGGGGACGCGATCCCCCGGGCCTGCGCCAATGAACACCCACGCAACGAGTTCCTTGCGGACCCTACGACCGCCCCAAACGCGCGCTGCCGGGAGCGATTCCGACCCACGTTCTCGACCGTGCCCTTGTAGCGAACAGGAGGTCGAGCGTCAGCACTTGGCCGTCGGTCAAGGCTTAGATCGAATCTGAGTGATCGTTCATGACAGAGGGAGACTTCACGATGAGACGCGCCACGAACGAGAAGACCGCTCTTTTCCGGTGGGACGTGACGGCCGTCCCTTTGAGGCGACTGATCGCGCTTGCGACGGTGTCCATGATGACCTTGCTAGGGCTCGTCGCCGTCACGGGATCTGCCCAAGCGGCCTCTACCGGCTCGAACGGTCAGATCGCTTCGTTCATGCTCGGTGCGCGTTCACCGGCCCACGCACAGGGCGGGACCCTCCACCCCTCCTCCGGGGCGACCCCGAGTTGCGAAGGACAGCCGGCAACCATCGTCGGTACGCAGGGCGCCGACGTGATCAATGGGACGGCCGGCAACGATGTGATCGTGAGCCTTGGAGGTGACGACCTGGTCCGTGGCCTTGCGGGCGACGATCTCATCTGCGCAGGAGCGGGCAACGACATCGCCTACGGTGGTCCGGGGGGCGACGGTCTCGACGGTGGGAGCGGGAACGATGTCCTTCGGGGCGGCTCCGGGACCTTTGGCGGCCAGACCGGCGGGCCTGGGAACGACAGGCTCTACGGCGAGACGGGTGGAAGCAACGACCTTACCCCCGGGCCAGGCAACGACCTTGTCGTCGGGAGCGGCACGGGAACTGATTGGGTGCATTTCGAGGATGCCAAGGGGCCGATCCACGCAAGCCTCATGACCGAGATCTCCACCGGGCAGGGGACCGACACGCTGGTCAACGTGAGTGCCCTCTTTGGAGGGCCATACGACGACATCTTGATCGGCAGCAACGGTGACAACACGCTCGTGGGCAGGGCGGGCAATGACACCTTGATCGGCCACGGCGGCAACGACTCCCTTTCAGGCCAGCAGGGCAACGACACCTATGAGGGCGGTCCAGGCTTCGATATCGCGGAGTACTACGACCAAGCCGCTGCAGATGGTCTTGAGATCGGTCCGATGAACGTGAACCTGCGCACCGGCATCGCCACAGGAGACGGCACCGACACGCTACACAGCATCGAAGGTGCCACCGGGAGCAACAAGGCCGACACGATGATCGGCAACGACAAGGCCAATGCCTTCTTCTGGCTCTTCGGGGGGAACGACACCGTCAAGGGAGGCGGCGGGAATGACTATGTCGCGCCAGGGGCAGGTGCGAACATCCTTTCCGGCGGGCCAGGCCGCGACCTCGTCAGCTTCGTGGGCGGAACGGGTTTCGGGCATGATCACTCCGCCGTCACGGTGGATCTCGGGGCGGGAACGAGCTCGGCGGGAGACACCCTGAGCGGCTTCGAAGACGTGTTCGGCTCGGTGGGGAACGACACGCTGATCGGCGACAACGGGCCGAACAGCTTGTATGGGTATAAAGGAGACGACGTTCTCGATGGCCGGGGTGGGGATGACAGGCTCGTCGGCCAAGGAGGCGTCGACGAGGCGAACGGCGGGGCCGGGAGCGATCGTTGCCGAGCCGAAACAACCAAGAACTGCGAAACGGTCCTTCTACGGCGTGGGAGTTCAGGTGTTGTTGACCGGTGGCAATGGCTTCTCGCGGCGTTCCGACGTGCTGCGCGGATGCCTGCTGCTTGATCGATCGGAGACCCCCAGGAACAACGTCCGGGCCCGCGGCCTCCCAGCGCAGGCTCTATCCCGCGGCTCCAACTGGAGGACCTTACTTCGGATGGTTCGACTACCCGGCCGACGACGCTTAGGACCTGGACGCCCGGTTGCAGTGTGGGTACCCGCACCGGTCACGTCGGGAAGTGAGGCCGCCCCTGATGTTGCGGGAGGCCGGCGAACGGAGGCTGATGCCGAGAAGAAGTCCCATAGAAAAAGGGAGGAGCAAGGAGATGCGACGGCTCAGAGTCCGCACCCTCGGCGCCGCGATCGCGGTGGCCGCCATCGTGCTGGCGAGCCAGACGGAGGTTTCCGATGGAGCGTGATCGGTTCGGCGATCCCTCGGGAGAGATGGCTGGAGACCCTGCGTCCGTAGTCATGAGCGCGGCCTGCCTACACGACGTCGTAGTTCGAACGGACAGGCACATCCGCGATCCTCACCCCGACGCGTGGCATTGCCAAAGGTGTCGCGCGGAGTTCGCGCCCGTGTATCCGTTTGGTCGGTTCCGTGTGTGGCTTGAGGTCAAGAAGTTCAGAAGGCACCTCCGATGAGCTGCGAGAACCATCTGAGGTCCTAGCCCGCCTTCTTCTAGGCCGATGAAGTACAGGTAGGGTTCGTAGACGCCAACGCAGCTCAACCCTTGTCCCTTGCTCCCGAGCCGATGCACGGACCTCGCGAATCCGCCCGCTGGGGGGTCGGCGCCTCGGCGAGCGGCCACTCCCCCTTGCCCTGTCCCGGTTAGCGAACGCGCCTGACAGACCGCGCCAGCTCACGGCGGCCGTGAGCTCCCACGCCGGGCGGGCGCGCTCGGTGGGCGGCGGGCTCGGGGAGTAGCGTCCCCTCCCCGAAGCTGGCAAATCAGGTTCCGTGATCTCCGCGATGAGCGGTTGACCCTCGCCCATTCGTAGGATTCCATCGGCTCGGTGTTGGCGGCCGGTGCTCGTCACTGGCATCCCCGAGATCGCCAAACAGGCCGACCTCGTGGATCGAACGATCGGGATCGTCCTGCCCGAGTTCAACGCCGCAGCCCGCAGGACCGAGGCCGATATCTTCTCGGCCTTTGAGGAGGCCCGCCCCGCCCTCCTGGGGGTGCTGTTCGACGCCGTCGCGTACGCGCTGGCGAACATCTCATCGACGGTGCTCACCGACACCCCGCGGATGCTCGACTTCGCGACCTGGGTCGAGGCCGGTGCGCCGGCGCTGGGATGGTCGCGTGGGGAGTTCCTCGGTGCCTACGTCGCCAACCGTCGAGCCGCCTCAGCCGGGATCGTGGAGTCTTCCTACATCGGTCAGTTCATCCCGGCACTCGCGGCCCAGGGGTTCGAAGGGACGCCCACCGAAGCGTTGCAGAGACTCGAAGCGGTGGCCGAGCCCGATGCTCCCAGACGCCGGGGCTGGCCCGCAACACCGAGTGGCTTGGTAGGAATCCTGCGACGCTTGACGCCGTCCCTCGCGGACCGCCGGCATCGTCGTCCGCGTCGGATCATCCGAGGGAGGGTGCGCCAAGGTCATCCGGATCCACCTCACGGACGAGGGCGCCACCCTGGAAGACGCGGCGGCGTTCGCTGAGATCGCCAACGCCCTGCGCGCCGTCGGCCTGGACGAGA
The DNA here is from genome assembly GCA_963850315.1 of uncultured Actinomycetes bacterium. Lineage (GTDB taxonomy): Bacteria > Actinomycetota > UBA4738 > UBA4738 > HRBIN12 > JAOUEA01. The sequence goes on along the minus strand of CAWKKN010000003.1, from coordinate 66,783 downwards.
CGTGGCCTGCCTCCAAGGCGGCCACGCTCGCGCTGCAGAAAGCAGGAGGCGATGTCGCCTTGCCGCCGGCGCGTTGGAACACCTGGGGGTCCCCGCGCCCAACGGCAGGGTGTGGAGCGCGGACACGGTGCGAGGCGTGGTCTAGGTGCGACGCGACGCCTACGTCTGCGCGAGCCCGTACCACGAGGGCGACCGCTACCTCCCGACCCGCTATGACGCGTTCGAGCGCCGCATCGAGTTCCGGAGCAAGACGGACCAAGGTCGCGAGGCCGTCATCCTGGACCGACTGGTGTGCCGGGCGTGCATGAACGCAGAGGTCCAGGACCGTCGGGGCGCGGTTAGGCCCGACACGATCTCGTTGTTCCCGAACGAGCCCTACGTCCAGCTCCACCGGGTTGAAGAGGGCCACGTCTTGCCCGACACCTAGGAGAACCGCCTCGAGGCCGAGGCCCTCGTCGCGCACCTGATGGAACGGCTCACTCATCCGGGCTATTCGGAGGCCTCGTTCGGTCCGGTGACTTTCTCGGCCTCCGTCTCAGCAGAATAGGCTTCTCATCGCTCCATGAGGGGTGCGAGCAGGGGAAGAAGTCGTGGGTTCGTCCTCGAGGACGGTCGAAGCAGGGGCCCGCTTCGACGTGTTCTTCGAGGAGGAACGCGAACGGCTGTTCAAGGCCCTTTACTTCGTGACCGGGAACCGCCATGACGCGGAAGAGTTATCCCAGGAGGCGTTCCTCAAGCTCTGGGAACGGTGGGGCGAGATCGACCGGATCAACGACCCGACCGCGTATCTGTTCCGCGTGGCGCTCAACTCGTTCAAGGCCCGGCGGCGCCGGGCCGCGCTGGCGGTTCGCAACAGGATCCCGGTCGCGGAGCCCCTCGATGCGTTCGTGGAGGCCGAGATGCGAGCCGACGTGCGACAACTTCTGATCGGACTCACACCGAGACAGCGTGCAGCCCTCCTGCTCGTGGACCTGCTCGGGTACTCGTCCGAGCAGGCGGCGCGCATCCTGCGCGTCCGACCGTCCACGGTTCGGTCACTTGCCACGCAAGGTCGCCGGGCCCTTAGAGCGGAAGGATCGCGGGATGCCTGAACTGCAGGAGGTGTTTCGCATGGCGACCCAGAAGGTTGACCAAGAGCCCGGCGCGCTCGAACGCCAGGTCGTGAGGCAACAGAAAGCGGAGCGGAACCGCCGCGTGGGCACGATCGCCACCGTCGTGGTCCTCGTCGCGATCGGCGTCGCCGTCTTCGCGCTCACGCGCCGGGAGAAGACACTGCCGGCGACGTCGCCTTTCCCGATCCAGAACGCGAGCGGGTCGATGTTGGATCTGGGCACAGGCAAGCTCACGCCGCTTCCCGCCCGGATCGCCACGTCGAGCGACTACTACGCGGTGTCCCCCGACCACACCTTGGTCGCGTTCAACGCCTGTTGCTCGACGTTCAGCCCCCTCCTCACGTCGAACATGGACGGGACGGTGTTGAACCGCGTTTCGGAGGATCCGGCATTCAATCCCTTCAGAGACGGCAAAGCAACGGACGGCTTTGCGGCGCAGTGGTCCCCGGACGGCTCGATGCTGGTGTACCAGGAGCGGAACGGCGCCACCGACCATCTCGGGGGCCTGTTCGTCTATAACGTCGTCACGGGCCACCGGACGATGGTCACGAACCTCGATCAGGAGCACGACTGGGGCTTCTGGGCCATGCTGCCGAGCTTCTCGGCCGACGGCAGGTCGATCCTGTTCCAGCTACCCAGAGGCGCGCTAACGGGGGGAGACAGCCAGTCCGAGGACCTCTGGTCCGTCCCGGTCACCGGCGGGAAGCTGACCCTCGTACGGCGCAACGCCAGCTCGGGCCACTACTCCCCTGACGGCAAGTGGCTCGCGTATCTCTCGCAACAGGGCGCGCTCATGATCAAGAGCCTCCAGGGCGGGGCGCCGCGACAGCTTGCCCAGGGAAACCCCTGGTGGCCGCGCTGGTCCCCGGATGCCACACGGATCTCCTATTCCGAGAACGGATCGGTCTACGTGCTCAACATCCGCAGCGGCACGGCGACGAGGGTCGCCGACGGCGGCCAGGCCGAGTGGTACGACAACAACACGCTGATCGTTGCCCACCCTGCGACCTAGCTGACCGCACAACTCGTGCCAGTTGCCGTGAAGGATGAGGGAGAGATGAACTCGGACCTTGAGGGGCTACTTCTGTTTCCCAGGAAGCGCAGACCGGCGCCCAAGATCAAGGAGGCGATCGCATGATCACCGAAGACCTCTCGGAGCTACCTTCGCCCCACATGGCGGGGCGAGACCGACCCGGTTAGCAGGAGGAGGTCGAAGATGAAGTCGTCCCTTCACCGACGGACGAACACTCGATGGCTCGGGGTCCTGCTGCCGCTGTTCGTGGCGGCCGCGTGCTCGGGACACCCGACGTCGAGCACGACCCCGAACGCCAAGGAGCGGCCTGCGGCACCCTCGATCACGCCGTCCCCGATGGCCTTCGCTGGTCTGCCCCCGGCAGGAGCGAAGCCAAGCGGGCCCGTCACGGGGACATTGGAGCTCAGTTACCAGGGGCCAGACGGGCACGGCAGCTACATGGACCTGAGCGTCTACACCGACGGCAGGATCATCTGGCAGCGGTGGTCGACATCTTTCTGGTCCCCATCGGCTCAGCCCCTCGTGATCCCACACGGCGCGACCGCGTTCGAGACCGCATACGTGTGGCAACGGCTGACCCCCGACGGGGTGAACAGGCTGCGGTCGGCGATCCTCGCGAGCGGCCTCCCCGGTAACATGGACTTCCTGACGACCCCCTACTACAAGGTCGCGGTGCGCACCGGAGGCCGCTGGGTCGGGTTCCAGGCCTGGTCGTGGGGCCACAAGAGGCCCACCCAGGCCCAGTTCCGTGCGCTCCACGCCTTGGGTAGGAAGATGGGCGACCCCGCTGCGTGGCTCCCTACGTCGGACTGGGCCGACGCTCGGATCCATGCCTTCGTGCCCGCGTGTTACTGGGTAGCGAACGAGCGGGGCGGACTGGACCTGGCCAAGCTGCCGCCCGCGGCCCGCGCCGAGTTGAGCAAGCACCTGCGGAAGGCGACCGCGTCTGGAATCATGACCACGGCTGACGCCCGGATATTGCTCCAGGCACTGGCTGGGTCCTACACCCCGAGTCACGAGACGGCGGACGAGATCGGCTTCATGGTCCCGCCGGATCCTGCCATCGGAGAGGTCAAGCACACGTATCTGCACATCAGCCCCGCACTCCCGGAAGATGCGAGCTGCGTCGGATCGGGTTGACGTTCGTTCGGTCAGCACGACGCTTACCCGGTCGGGGGCAAGCACGTGGCATCCGTACGGCGGAGGCGGCGTGCCCCCCCCGAGGGGCTGCTCGGCCCCTGTCCCGGTTTCGCGGCCCGTTTGAGCCCTCTCTCTCTCTCTCTCTCTCTCTCTCTCTCTCTCTCTTCGCCGAGGATCTTTGACGCGGATAAGGCGTCCCTGTTGGATGGGGTCGTGCTGGGTTCTCTGTCGAGCTTGACGTAGTGCGACCAAGTGGTCGAGCGAGTGGTGGCTCTACTTCGGGCTACGGATCGGGATCGCGCTGGTTGTGGCCCTCCTCGTGACCGTCGTGGGGCGGCGCTACGTGCATCACGCTCGCCGGCGGGCCGCCGACTCGGGCGACGACGTCGAGGGACGAAGGCGCCGCCGCACGGTGACCATCGCCAGCCTGGTCGCCACCACCCTCACGGTGATCGTGTGGTTCACCGTGCTGCTCTCGATCATGTCGTGGCTCGGAGTGAGCATCGGGCCGTTGCTGGCGAGCGCCGGTATCGCGGGCGTGGCCCTGGGCTTCGGCGCCCAGACGCTGGTGCGCGACACCATCAGCGGCCTGTTCATCTTCCTGGAGGGTCAGTTCGATGTCGGCGACGCGGTCGACCTCCAGACCACCGGAGGACTGGTCTCGGGCACGGTGGAGGGGCTCACCTTGCGCGTGACCTCGATCCGGCAGTTCGACGGGACCCTCAGCATCGTGCCGAACGGCTCCATCAACGTCACGAGCAACAAGACCCGCGGATGGGGACGCGCGATCGTGGATATCCGGGTCGCGCTGGACGAGGACGCCGATCATGTCCGCGACACCCTGCAGGAGCTCTTCGACCGCTTGGTGCACGAGCAGCCTTTCGAAAGCGCACTGCGCAAGGAGCCGACGGTGCTCGGTGTCATGCAGACCACCGACGTCGCCCAGGTGATCCGCGTCATCGCCGAGACCCAGCCCTCCAAGCGCGCCGAGGTGGAGCGTCTGCTGCGCGAACGCATCACCACGACGATCGCCGAGAAGGGCATCCGGGTGCCCCCGCTGCCCGCCACATCCGGAGCGTCCGCGGCGGGGGAGAAGGCCCTGTAGCGCGTCGCGCGACTCGCTCCCGCCGCCGGTACGCTGTCGAGCGATGTCCGAGTTCACATCCGTCGAGCAACTCCAAGGCGCGTTGGGCGAACACGCGTATCTGGCCGACCGTGGGCTCGCGACCTCGATCTACCTTGCGCTATCGCTCGGCAAGCCGCTCCTCCTGGAAGGGGAGGCAGGCGTGGGCAAGACGGAGGTCGCGAAGGTGCTCTCCACGCTCCTGAACCGGGAGCTGATCCGCCTCCAATGCTACGAGGGCATCGACGCCTCCCAGGCCCTCTACGAATGGAACTACTCGCGCCAGCTCATCGCCGTTCGCGCGATGGATGCGGCGGATGCCGCCACCCACGTCGAGGACCTCTTCGGCAAGGACTTCCTGGTGGAGCGCCCGCTGCTCGCCGCGATCCGCGCCGGCGCAAAGTCCGTCTTGCTGGTGGACGAGCTCGACCGCGCCGACGACGAGTTCGAGGCGTTCCTGCTGGAGATCCTCTCGGAGTTCGCGGTGACGATCCCCGAGGTGGGAAGGATCGCGGCCGAGACGCTGCCGGCCGTCATCGTCACCTCCAACCGCACGCGTGAGCTCCACGACGCGCTCAAGCGGCGTTGCCTCTACCACTGGATCGATCACCCTGCGCTCGACCGCGAGATCGCCATCGTGCGGGTCCGGGCGCCCCACGTCGGGGAGGCGCTCGCCCGCGACGTGGCCGGGGCCGTGGCACGTCTGCGCGAGCTGGACCTCGCGAAGCTCCCCGGCGTCGCCGAGACGATCGACTGGGCGAACGCCCTCGCGTTCCTGGGTGCCGATCGGCTGGACGCGGATTCCGCCGCCGACACGCTCGGTGCCGTCGTGAAGGACCACGAAGACCAGGAGCTGGTGGCGGGGCGTCTGGCCGACGTCGTCGCCGGCGATGAATGAGCGGTCCGCCGCCGCGGGCCCGCTTCCACCGCTGATCGCGTTCGGCCGCGACCTGCGCGCACGCGGGCTCCCGGTCGGCACCGGCCGGATCCTCACCTTCGTTCGCGGCGTCGCGGCGCTCGGCCTCACCGACCGTGACGCCGTCTATTGGGCCGGCCGGGCCAGCCTGGTCTCCAGGCGCGAGGACATCGAGGCGTTCGACGACGCGTTCGCCGACTGGTGGGCGGGCCTCGGTGGCGGCGCCGAGCTCCGCATCGAGCTGGCGATCCCCACCTCGGCCGGCGCCGCGAACGAGGCGGATCGGCACGAGATGCCCGCGGACCTCGAGGTCACGGTAGGTTCGGTCGCCGCGGAATGGCACAACGTCGATGAGGACGACGACGAGGGTGACGACGAGGAGGCCGCGATCCGTATCGTGGCGAGCGGCGCCGAGGTGCTGCGGCAGAAGGCCTTCGGGGATCTGACGGACGAGGAGCGCGCGCGCGTCGCCGCCATGATCCGGCGCCTCGTCGTCTCGGTGCCGGTCGAGCGGACGCGCCGCACACGGCCCTCGTCCAAGGGCGCGACGTTCGATCTCCGCCGGACGCTGCGGCGTTCCCTGCGGACCCAGGGCGAGCCGTTCGACCGCGCGTGGCGCACGCGCACCTCCCGCAAGCGCCCGCTCGTGCTGATCCTCGACGTGAGCGGTTCGATGGCGCCCTACGCGCGGGCGCTCCTGCAGTTCGCGTTCGCGGCGATGGCGGCGGGCCGGCACGTGGAGACGTTCTGTTTCGGGACGCGGCTCACGCGCGTCACCCGCACCTTGCGGACGAAGGATCCCGATCGCGCCCTGCGCGAGATCGGCCGTCAGGTGCAGGACTGGGAGGGCGGCACGCGTATCGGCGAGTCGCTGAAGGCGCTCCTGGACGGATGGAGCCAGCGCGCGGCCCTGCGCGGAGCGGTCGTGGTGCTGTGCTCGGACGGATTGGAGCGCGGAGATCCCGACCTGTTGCGCGCTCAGATGGCCCGGCTGCGACGGCTCGCCCACCGCGTGGTGTGGGTCAATCCCCTGAAGGGCTCCCCTCGCTACGAGCCGCTCGCGCGCGGGATGGCGGCGGCCCTGCCCAGCGTCGACGTCTTCTTGTCCGGGCACAACCTCGAGAGCCTCGAGACGCTCGGCCGCGTCCTCGGCGCTTGATCCGTGCCGAGGGTAGGCTGAGCGGGGATGCAGGACGACGACGAGATCCTCGAGGCTTATGAACAGGAGTTCGGCGAGCTCGGCCGCTCCCGCGGCGCGATCGCTCGCCGTCCTCACGGGTTCTGGCTCGTCATGGGGTCGATGGCGCTCGCGTGCGTCGTCTTGTTGGTGGAGATCTTCGCGAACCGCTCGATCGGCAACGACATCGGAACCGGCGAGCACGACCTGAGGGTCGCCCAAGCGGCCGCACAACGCGTCCTTGCCCGGACAGATTCGTTCGCGGACGCCGGGGCCGCCGGACTCCGCGGCGCCGGAGGGATCACCTACTCTGACTCGGGACGGGCCTCCTCGGGCCTGGGCAACGTGAGCGTGTACGCATCCGACAACGTCTGGGCCGCCGCCGTCCAAGCTCGGCCGGGCGCGTGCTTCTACATCCGTCTCGACGCCGGTGGGCAGGGCGCCAAGTACGGGGGCGGGACCGTATGCACGGGTGTGGCGGCGCAATCGGCGAACGGCGGGCAGTGGTGAACGAGCCCTAAGGCACCGGAGGGTCTCCGCCCGGCGGCGGCGGGAGATCGCCGGATGCCTGCAGCCGGAACGGTGCGAACGTCGATCGTTCTTCGGTGAGGGGCGGTCCGAGGACCGCGGGGTCACCCGCCGGTACGACGACCGTTCGCAGCCGCATCGCGAGCATGCCGACGGTGGCGCCGGCGAACATCGGCAGCAGCGCGAAATAGGCGAGCGTGATGATCACGGGGATCGCCGCCCGCCAGCCGAACCAGGACAGCCGGACGGCGCCGGGGCCGTGCTCGATCCGCGCGAACGGGATCCACCACAGAGCGGACACGGCGACGTCGATCGCAACCGACAGGGCGCGACGGCCAAGGTTGACGGTGCTCATCCGATGTCCTCCATCCGGGGGAAGGCCGACCGACCCTACGGTGAGGACCGTGGGAGGTCAAGGAAGTTCGATCCGCTCATCATGCACTGCAAGGGATCTGAGTCGTTCAAGTTTGGTGCGGCGCAAGACCGATGACTACAGCATGCGAGGGACCCGACGCCTGTTGCCTGCTGCGTTGCTGAGTGCCGCGCTCGTCTCCGCGCTTTCGGCGGGGGTCGGGGCAGGTCCGGCCGTCGCGGGTGCCGCGACTACCACCCCGCCACAGGCGCTAGCGCCCGGCCTCACGCTGACGAGGATCGCCGACCCGAACGGGCCTGAGCGCATCTTCGTCCTCACGATCGACCCGACCCAATCGCTTTCGGTGACGCCGACCCTCGCGGGCACCACGATGGGCGACTATGCGCAGACCAGCCAGATCGCGGGCGCGCACAACGCCCTCGCGGGCATCAATGGCGACTTCTCGGTCGACCCGGGCCACCCCCTGCACTCGTTCGCGCAGCAAGGTGGGCTCCGACAGTTCGGCATGGCCGGCACGGCGTTCGGCGTCTCCGCCAGCGTCCTGGCCAACAAGTACATCGACAACCGGCATCCGACGGCGACCTTCCAGGACCGGACAACGATGGCGAAGCTCGCGATCTCCGACCTGAACTCGGGGAAGCCCTCGAACGGCGACGTCGTGGCCTACACGCCCTACGGGTCCGGAGGCGGGATCAAGCCCCAGCCCGGCGCGTGCTCGGCGCGACTCCAGACCCCCGGCAAGGTGCACTGGAGCAGCGCGACTCACGTGGGTGTGTACCGCGACTGGGTCGTCGGCAAGGTCGCCTGTCAGCCGGGCGCGATGATCGTCGAGCCCGGCACGATGGTGCTGTCGGCGGGGCCGCGCGGGCCGGGCTCGCGGGCGATCCAGGCGCTGAAGCGCGGCGTGATCCTGCGGGTGGCGTGGTCGCTCGGCTGGACCGGCGTGGAGCAGACCGTGGGGGGGATGCCGGAGATCGTGACGAACGGCAAGAACACCGCCCCACCTCCCAACTGCGGCTCGTACTTCTGTTCGGCTAACCCGCGGACGGGGATCGGGATCACCGCGGCCGGAAAGATCCTCATGGTCGTCGTCGACGGGCGTCAGGTGAATCGACGGGGCATGGCCGACTGGTCGGCGGGCCTCACCCTGCGTCGATTCGCCAACGAGATGATCTCCCTGGGCGCGAAGTACGCCGTCAACCTCGACGGCGGCGGCGGCGCGACGATGTGGGTCAAGGGCCAGGGCGTCGTCAACCGGCCATCGGACCTGTGCGAGTACCGGTCCTACCCGTCGTGCCTGTCCGGGGAGCGTCCGGTCACGAACACGCTGCTCGTCATGAACGGCGCCGGCCCATCGCCGCTGCCCTTCCTCAAGCGTCCGAGTGCGCCCGGGGTCTTCACTGCCGGCTCGGCTCCGTTCGTGCGCCTCGCATCGGGGCTGCAGGCGCATCGCGCCATGCAGGCTGCGCTCGCCGACCCGGGCTCCACCGGAGGGCTGATGGACGCCCTCGTGAGCGGTCGGATCGGGCACGCATTCGGCCTTCCGACGAGCTTCCTCCGGATGGCGCGCGCGTTCCGCTCGGCGCGGCGCTAACCGCCGTCGCGGACCGGCCCGTACGCGCGGGCGAGCAGTTCGACCGGGTGGACGACCTCCGCCGTAGCGCCCAACGCCCGAAGACCGGCCGCGATCTGGATCGTGCATCCGGGGTTCGCGCTGGCGATCACGGCCGCGCCCGTGTCCCGCACGGCTTCGGCCTTCTCACGACGGAGGCGTTCCGACATCTCGGGCTCGGTGACGTTGTAGAGCCCGGCGGCGCCACAGCATCGGTCGCCGTTCGCGATCTCGACCAGCTCCAGTCCAGGGATCCGTTCGAGCACGCGGCGAGGCTCGCCCCGGATGTGCTGCGCCCGCAGCGCGTGGCAGGCGTCGTGGTAGGCGACGCGACCGAGCCCCGGCAACGCGATGGGATCCACGAGCAGCCCTTCCCGGTCGAGGAACGCCATCACGTCTTCCACGGGAAGCTCCGCACCGTCCAGCAGCTCGCCGTAGGCCTCCATGTGGGCGCCGCACCCGGCGGCGTTGACGATGACGCGCTCGGCGCCGGCGAACGCCTCGACGTTGCGCGCCGCGAGCCGGCGCGCGGTCTCGAGGCGCCCGTTGTGCGCCGGCAATGCGCCGCAGCACTGTTGCCGGCGCGGCGCGGTCACCCGCCAGCCGTTGCGGGCGAGCACCTCGATCGTGGCGAGGTTGACGCTGCGGAACCACCGATCCTGCACGCACCCCGTGAGGAGGGCCACCGTCCCACGGGCCTCGACACCGGAAGGTGGATCGGTGGTGCGCGGCAGGCGCCGGAACCGCGCGCTCGGCTTCGGGGTGATCCTCCGCACGCGGCGGGGCAGGAGCGGCCTCGCCACCGGCTGGACGAGGGCCGCGAGCCACAGGAGCTTCTTCCGCGGCAGGACGACGTCGAGTCCGAGCCATCGCGCGAAGCGCTGACGGGGCGTGCGGAGAGGCTCCACCTGTGCGCGCGCGGACTCCATCATGCGCCCGAACGGCACGTGCGAGGGGCAGACGTCCTCACAGGCTCGACAGACGAGGCACAGATCCATGAACGTCGAGAAGCGGTCGTCCACCGCGGCGGCGCCGTCGGCGACCTCGCGCATCGCCGCGATCCGCCCACGCGGCGACGCGGACTCCTCGGCGGTCAGTCGATAGGTGGGGCAGTGCGGCAGGCACAGGCCGCAGGCGACGCACGAGTTGAGATCTTCCCGGGTCGGATGGTCGTCGCCGACCCACCCGGGAGCCCCCACCTGCACGCCCACGAACCGTGCCCCTGCGGGCAACTCGGAGCCCAAAGGAACCGCTCGCTCCGCGGCATCATCCACGCGATCATCCTCCCACGGCCGGATGCCAGGGTTCAGCCCGCGAGGTGGAGCGGCACCGGGCGGGCCGTGCAGGCGCCGGCCAGGCAGGGGAGACCGAACGCGTCCTCGAGGGCACGAAGCACGGACGCGTGGTCGTACGGCGCGCCGTCGGTCGTGCCCGCGCCCGTCAGACCCTGGGCGCCGATGAACGTGGGGATCGGCGGGTCGCCGCCTTCGGACTCGTCCCAGGTGAGGATCACCGCGCCATGCGGCCCGGCGTCGGCGACGAGGTCGGGCCAGTTCAGGCGGAGCCACGTGTCGGCGGAGGTCGTCCCGCCTCCCGCCGCGCCGCACGCGCTCGCGCTGTTGTGCATGTCGTGGCAGAGGTTCGGCACGACGATCGTGAACGGTGGGAGCACGACGCCGTTGAAACTCGCCGCCGGTGGCGCGCCGTCGGCGATCCGATCTCCCGGGAAGTTCATCACGTGGGCCGTGCAAGCGACGCCCGACGAGGTCGAGGCGAAGAGCAGGGGCGGCACGTGCTTGCGCGCGTAATCGTTCGCCGTTGCGTCCGAAAGGGGCGCGAGGCTGCAGGCGGAGGCGGAGCCCGGATATCCCTCGGCGTACGCGGCCCATCCGATCCCGGCGGCATCGAGCTGATCGAAAAGGCTGCGGCATGTGCGATCCCAGTCGCCGTCCGAGACGGCGCCGCACGACTGCCCCGCGGTCAGCCACACGTAGTTCGGCAGCGAGGGATGGGCGTCCCCGTGCATGTCGCTGAGGCTGATGGCGTTCGGCACGATGACGTGGTTGAGGAAGGGCATGGCGGCGTCGCCGACGACGTCGGCGTACGAGTGGTTCTCCATGATCACGAGCACGATCGACGTGGGGGTCGTCGGGGTCGGCGAGGTCGTCGGTTGGACCGAGGGGGAGGCCGTGGGCGAGCCACTCGGGGAGGCCACCGCCGACGATGAGGCCGCGCTCGGTGTCGCTGGGCTCGAGCACGCCGCGCCCGCGGTCACCAAGATCGCGATCGCCGCGGCGGAGAAGCGGGGACGCGCCACTTCCGCACCGTATCGCGCCCGCTACGCTTGCGAGCGATGAGCACCTCGCGCACATCGAAACTTCGCCCCTCCGCGAAAGCGTCGTCGTTCACCGAGTCGGTGATCCGCGAGATGACGCGCCTCGCCGACCTGCACGGTGCGATCAACCTGGGACAGGGCTTTCCCGACTTCCCGGCGCCGGAAACAGTGAAGCAGGCGGCGATCCGCGCGATCGCCGAGGACCACAACCAGTACCCGGTGACATGGGGCGTGCCCGCGTTCCGGGCGGCCATATCGGCGAACTACGCGCGCGACTACGGCATGACGGTGGATCCCGAGACCGAGATCTGCGTCACCTGCGGGTCCACCGAGGCGATGATCGCCGCGATGCTCGGCATCGTCGATCCCGGCGACGAAGTAGTCATCTTCGAGCCGTTCTACGAGAACTACGGTCCCGACTCCATCATCTCGGGCGCGGTGCCGCGACTCGTCACGCTCCGGCCGCCGAGATGGGAGTTCGACGAGTCCGAGCTCCGGGCGACGTTCACGGATCGCACCCGCGCCGTCGTGATCAACACGCCCAACAACCCCACGGGCAAGGTCTTCTCCCGCGACGAGCTGTCGTTCATCGCCGAGCTCTGCGTCCGTCACGATGTGGTGGCGATCACCGACGAGATCTACGAGCACATCGTCTACGACGGGGCCGTCCACGTGCCGATCGCGACGCTTCCCGGCATGGAGGATCGAACGGTGACCGTGAGCGCCCTGTCCAAGACCTACGCGGTGACCGGCTGGCGGGTGGGATGGGCGATCGCGCCCGCGCCGCTGATGGCCGGCATCCGGCCCGTGCACGACTTCCTCACGGTGGCGGCGGCGGCGCCCCTCCAGATCGCGGGCGTCACGGCGCTCGGGCTGCCCGCCTCCTACTACGAGCGCATGCGGGCGGACTACGAAGAGCGCCGCGACGTGTTCATGGCGATCCTCGCCGAGACGGGTTTCGAGGCCCCGTCTCCCTCCGGCGCCTACTACGTCATGGCGAACTGTGCGCACCTGGGGATGGGCGACGACGTCGAGACCGCGCACCGCCTCGTCCGGGAGCACGGCATCGCCACGGTCCCTGGCTCGTCGTTCTTCTCCCATCCGCAGGATGGGTCCCACCTGGTGCGGTTCGCGTTCTGCAAGAGGCTCGACACGCTGGAGGCCGCAGGCGATCGCCTCCGTGGGGTCGCTCGGTGGGGGTCCTCCGGGACGAGCTAGATGTCGTCCCAGAACCTTCCGGGGGCCAGGATGCCCGCGGGGTCGAACGCCCGCTTGAGCCGGCGATGGATCTTCAGGCTCGGCACCGGCGTGTCCCCGAGGCCGCCGGGGCCGCGGATCGCGGGGGCGATTCCGCCGAGCTCCGCAGCGCGCTCGCGAACGTTCCTCAGCTCGTCGGGGGTGTCGACGTCGATCCAGGCGAGACCGACGCCGAGGAGGGCGCGCCACCGGGCGGAGTCGCGGACCATCTCGGGGAGGCGGGAGGGCGGAACGGCCGCTTCGAGCGTCGCGGTTCCGGCGGTGGCGGAGAGTTCGTCCGTCCGTTCGCGCGAGAACTGCGCGCTCGTGAGCACGGCGCGTTCCATCTGCTCGACCTCCGCGCGCCATCCTTCCAACCGGATCTTCACGTTGTCGGGGCTTGCGATCACCGAGGCTGCCGCGGGAGCCGCCTCCAGGAGTCGCTCCGCGACGGGCCAGCCGCCCTCGAGGGCAGTGAGAGAGAGCGATGCCTCGGGGAGCGGGCGGATCTTCAGGGCCACCTGAACGATGACGCCGAGTGTGCCGAGGGAACCCGTGGCGAGCCGATGCACGTCGTACCCGGTGACGTTCTTGACGGTGCGCGCGCCACTCTTGATGAGCCTGCCGTCGCCGGTCGCGAGCTCCATCTCGACGACGGTGTCACGCACGTGGCCCACGCGGAGCCGTCGCGGCGACGAGACGCCGGCCGCGATCACGCCTCCGACCGTCGCATCAGCCGGGGCGTCCACCGGCCACTCCTGAGCGTTCTCGGCGAGCGCTGCCAGCGAGCTCGCCGCAACGCATCCCTGCCTCGACCACCACCAACATCTCGGCGGGCTCGTACGCCACGAGCCGGTCGAGCTGCGTCGTCCACAGCTCGGCGTCCGACCTCGGTGGGGTTGCCCCGATCCATGTGCTGGCGGCCTCCCACCACCAGGACGCGCGACCCTGCGGCGGTCGCCTCACGCAGGGCCTCGGCGACGTCCGCCTTCGAGCCGGGATGGATCAGATCCATGAGCCCTCCGGCAGGTGCGCGGCGGCCCGCGCGGCATCGTCGGTGGCCGCCGCCGCAACCGCGAAGTCGCCGCAACGCGCCCCGCCGGCAACACCTTCTGGGGATTCATCCGAGCCTCGGGATCGAACGCCGCGCGCAGGCACGCCTGCGCGTCGAGATCGTCCGCGGTGAACACCAACGGCATGAAGTCGCGCTTCTCCAAGCCGATGCCGTGCTCGCCCGACAACGCGCCGCCGGCGTCGATGCACAGGCGCACGAGCTCGTCGCTCGCCTCCAGCACGCGTTCGAGCGTGCCGGGCACGCTCCGGTCGAAGGAGAAGAGCGGATGGAGGTTGCCGTCGCCGGCGTGGAACACGTTCGTGACGATGAGGCCGTGCCGGTCCGCGATCGCGTACACGCCGGCGAGGACCTCCGGGAGCTTCGTGCGCGGCACGACGCAGTCGTGCAGGTGGTAGTGCGGTGCGATCTGCGCCACCGCGCCGAACGCGGACTTGCGGCCCTTCCAGATCAGCGCGCGCTCCGTGTCGTCCGCGGCGACGCGGATCGTGCGCACGCCGTGGTCGTGGGCGGCGGCCTCGACGGCGCGCGACTGCGCCTCCACCGCGGGCTGCCATGCCGTCCACCTCCACGATGAGGATCGCCGCGGCGTCGGTGGGATAGCCGGCGTGGGCGAAGCTCTCGGCGGCCACGACGATCCCGTGGTCCATCATCTCCACGGCCGCCGGCACGACGCCCGCGCGCGATGATCGCCGACACGGTCTCCGCGCAGTCCTCCACGGAGGTGAAGTCCAGGAGCATCGTTCGGACCGCGAGGCGGAAGCGGCGTGAGCCGCACGCACACGCGCGCGACGACGCCCGAGCGTGCCTTCGCTCCCCACCACGACGCCGCGCAGGTCGTAGCCGGGAGCCTCGGGCCCCTCGCTGCCGAACCGCTCGAGCGTGCCGTCGGCCAGCACGACGTCCACCGCCAGCACGTGGGCCGACGTCACGCCGTACGCGAGGCAGTGCGGGCCGCCGGCGTTCGTGTTGACGTTGCCGCCGATCGACGACGTCTGCTGCGACGACGGGTCCGGTGCGTAGGTCCAGCCCGAGGGCCGCAGCGCCGTCGACAGATCCAGGTTGAACAGGCCGGCCTCAACCCAGGCGAGTCGATCCTCGGGTCGCACCTCCAGGATGCGGTTCATCTTCGACGTGACGACGCACGAGGGCGTCGCCGAGGGGGGTGGAGCCGCCGGCCAGGCCCGTCCCGGACCCGCGCGGCACGACCGGCAGGCGGTGCGCTGCGGCGACCCGCACGCACGTCTGGATGTCCTCGATGGAGCGTGCGAACGCCACGAGGGCGCACCCGCCTTCGACCATCGATGCGTCGCGTGCGTAGAGCCGCAGCGCGAGCGGGTCGGACAGGACCTCCTGCGGATCCGAGCGCGGACTCGAGCGCGCGGCGAGCGGCCTCGACGTCACCCGTCCTACTTGACATGACCGTAGGCTACCGAGGTTCCCGATCGGACCGTGCGGCGGAAGTGGTCCTCAAGCGACGCGGCCGGGTGCGCCATCGGGGGCGACGACGGGCAGACCCTCGGAGGCCCACGCCTCCATGCCGCCCTCGACGTTGTAGGCCTCGATACCCACGGGCCTGGAACATCATCGTGGCGAGCTCGCTGCGGTTGCCGGACCGGCAGATGACCGCGATGGCCTTGCCCTTGTCCAGGTGGTCTCCGGCGCCCGACATGATGGCGTTCAGACGGCAGGTGCACGGCGCCCTTGACGCGCCCGGCGTCCCATTCGTACTGCTCACGGCAGTCGACCAGCTGGATCTGACCCAGCCGGTCGTGCACGCCCTTCACGCTCGTGAGGTGATCCGCTCATTGCACCTGCAAATCTACCAGCGACCCGATATCCATGGGCGGGGACGATCTCCGCCCTACCTCCCCTCCGTGGGCCGGGCCTCGTCGACGGCCGGCCGCGTTCTGCCGAGCGAGCGTTCGAACTCCAAGAGGGCGGTCTCGTCGAACAGCACGAATCGGACGGTCTCGACGCTCGTCCTCGTCTCGCGGATCGCCTCGATCGCGATCGGCGCAGCCTCCTGCGGGGGTAGCCGTAGACCCCGGTGGAGATCGCGGGGAACGCCACCGTCTTCGCGCCCACCTCGTCCGCGACCTCGCAGGCACGAGACGTGTGACGCACGCAGCAGGCGGGCGTCCTCGTGGTCCCGCGGTAGATCGGCCCGGCGGTATGGATGATCCAGCGTGCCGGCAGGGCGCCGCCGACCGTCGCGACGGCTTCCCCGGTGGGCAGCGGCGGGTGGCCCCGCTCGGCGATGATCGCGCTCCCGGTCGGCGAGGGCCTCGGGTCCGGCCGCGCGGGTGATGGCTCCGTCCACGCCGCCGCCGGCTCGCAGGGAGGTGTTCGCAGCGTTCACGATCGGCGTCGACGTGCTGCAGCGTGATGTCCCCCATCGTCAGCTCGATCTCCGGCATGCCCCCATCGTAGCTTGCCCCGCCGCCCGGGTGCTTGCGCGGGTAGGCTCGCCCTCGATGGAACCGATCGACCTGCTGGTGCTGGGCGACGCGAACCCGGACCTCGTGATGCGCGGAGGCGACATCGTGCCCGCGTTCGGTCAGGCGGAGCGTCGTCGTGAACGAGGCCACGCTCACGGTCGGCGGCTCGGGCGCGATCCTCGCCTGCGGCGCGGCACGTCTGGGCCTGCGGGTTGCGCTGTGCGGCCTCGTGGGTGACGACCTGTTCGGCCGCTACATGTGCGACGCGTCGGATCGCGCGGCGTCGACATCCGCGGGCTGGTCGTCGACCCGGGAGGCGCCACGGGGATCACCGTGGTGCTCGCGACGCCTCGACGACCGCGCGATGCTCACGGCCACCGGCTCCATCGGCGGCCTCCGCGCGGACCTCATCGATCCGGACGTGCTCTCGACGCCGCGCGCCACGTGCACGTGAGCTCCTACTTCCTGCAGTCGGGGCTCTGGCCCGACCTGCAACACGTGTTCGAGGGCGTGCACCGGCGCGGCGGCACCACCTCGGTCGACCCCAACTGGGACCCGTCGGGGTCCTGGGACGCGGGGCTCATGCGGCTGCTGCCGCGGACGGACGTCTTCCTGCCGAACGCGATGGAGGCGATGAGCCTCGCTCACATCTCGGATCTGGACGAAGCGTGCGGCGCCTGCGCGCCGAGACGAGCATGGTCGTCGTCAAGCACGGCGGCGATGGAGCGCTCGCCTCGACCACCGGCGAGACGGCGCGAATCGCCGTCGATCTCCACCCGTGTCGTGGACGCCACCGGCGCCGGCGATTCGTTCGACGCGGGGTTCCTGGCCGCTGGCTCGCCGACATGCCACTCGGCCGCTGCCTCGCGATCGGCAATGCGTGTGGTGCGGTGTCCACGCGAGCCGTCCGGGGGGCGTCGAGGGGCAGGCGACCATGGACGAGGTGCTCGCCGCCATCGAACAGGGGTCCGTCGAGTGATCGTATGCCTTGCGGCCAACCCGTCGATCGACAAGCTCTTCGAGGTCGAGCGACTCGTGCGAGGCGACATCCATCGGCCGAGCGGGTTCATGGAGGTGGCGGGCGGCAAGGGCCTCAACGTCGTGCGCGCCGCGAACGCGCTCGACGCCGACGTGGGCGCCGTCGCCCTCATGCGTGGGCACACGGGCCGATGGCTGGTCGAGATGCTGCAGGCAGAAGGCGTGGCGGGGGAGTTCGTCTGGACGCACGGCGAGAACCGCGCGTCCCTGAGCGTCGCGGATCGCGAGACCGGCGGGCTCACGGAGTTCTACGAGCACGGCGCCGACGTTCCGGCCTCGGCCTGGGTCGAGCTGATGGATGCCGTGACGCGCGCTTGGAGACCGGGCGCATGGCTCACGATCAGCGGCTCGATGCCGCGGGGTGCGCCCGACGACGGCTATCGCGACCTGATCGCGGAGGCGAGGACCGCCGGCGTTCGCGCTGCGCTCGACGCGGAAGGAACGCGATTGCGCCTGGCGCTTGAGGCGCGGCCCGACGTGGTGAAGGTGAACGCGGCCGAGGCCGGGGAGCTCCTCGGCGTGCCGACCGCGCGCCGCGACGAGGCGCTCGCCGCGGCCCAGAAGCTGCGAGCGCTCGCCGGCGGGGACGGCCATGCCGGCATCGTCACGCGCGGCGCCGACGGTGTGGTGCTGGCCGCGCCCGACGGATCGTTGTTCGAGGGCACGCTGTACGTCCGCGGCCGGTATCCGGTGGGCAGTGGGGACGCGTTCCTGGCTGGCCTGGTCACCGGGCTCGACCGCGGCGCCGGATGGGAGGACGCCCTGCGGCTGGCGCTCGGCGCCGCGACGGCGAACGCGGAGCTCCCCGGCGCCGGCCGGTTGGACGGGTCACGCGCGATGTCGCTGGCAGCCGAGGCGAACGTGCGGATCGTGTAGGCCGACCGGTCGAGTCATCCACGATCTCGATGGTTCGGCGCGGAAACAGTATCTGGAATCGGATTCCGTCCAGCGGGACGCGAGCCGAGGAATCGAATAGCATGCGGCCATGTCGCAGCCCGAGGCGCCGGCGGTGGAGAGCGTGGATCGGGCGCTGCGACTCCTGCAGGAGCTCGGTCGTCACGGCTCGGGCGCCACGCTGGAGGAGCTGTCGGCCGCCACCGGATCTGCCCAAGAGCTCCGTCCACCGGACGCTGGCGGCGCTGCGCGGTCGAGGGTTCGTGGCTGCAACAGGACGACGGCCGCTACCTCATCGGGTCGGAGCTCCTGCGGGTGGCGTTCGACTTCCACGAACGGGTGGACCTGCGCGTGGTGCTGCGCCCGGTGCTGACCGCGCCTGCGCGACGCGCTCAACGAGACCGTGCATCTAGGGCTGCTGCAGGGGGGCGACGTCGTGTACCTCGACAAGCTGGAGTCGAGCCACCCGATCACGCTGACGTCCACCGTGGGTGGGCGGAATCCCGCCCACTGCACGGCGGTGGGGAAGGCGCTCCTGGCGTGGACCTACCCCGATGAGCCCCAGCTGCGTGCCTGGATCGCGCTCCAGGGCACCCTCGCGCAGCGAACGCGCGCACTCGATCACGTCGGCCGACGCGTTGGTGCGCGAGACCGAGCGGATCCGCGCCGACGGCTACGCGCGCGACATGGAGGAGAGCGAGATCGGGGTCCGATGCCTGGCGGCTCCCGTCTTCCTGGGCTCCGCGCTCCCGCGGGCCGCCGTGTCCGTCTCGGCGCCCCGCGAGCGGCTGCCCGCCTCCCGGATCCGCGCCGTCGTGCCGAGCTGTTGAGCGCCACGGCCGCGGCCGGCGTCGGTCGACTGCCGACGCGGAAGGCCCCGCTTGACCGCGCCGTGGGCTGCGGAAGGATGTACCACGGTCGTCAGAACGCTGTTCCGCACAACGGAATCGAAGGGAGCCGGGTGACATCTCCGACGCGATCCGGTCGGACCGGGCCCCGCGCGGGACGGGAGCGTACTCGCAGGCGCTGCGCGCGGGCGACTTCGTGTTCGTCTCCGGGCAGGGACCGCTCGATCCGGAAACCCTCGAGGTGCGAGGTGCCAGCGTGGCGGAGCAGACCGACGCTGACGCTGCGCAACCTGGCGGCGATCGCCGAGGCCGCCGGAGGGACCCTGAGCGACGTCGTCAAGGTCTCGGCGTTCCTGTCGTCGATCGACCTGTTCGCCGATTTCAACGCCGCCTACGAACGCGTCTTCTCCGAGCCCCGGCCCGCGCGCACCACCACCGGCGCCGAGCTGCGGGACATCCTCGTCGAGATCGACGCCGTCCTCTACCTCCCGCAGCCGTGACCGAGCCTCTCAGCGAGCTCGACACGCCGTCGCTCCTGTTCGACGTGGACGTGCTCGAGGCCAACATCGCCGAGATGGCGTCCGTCGCGCGTGAGGCCGGGCGTGCGCCTGCGGCCGCACACGAAGACGCACAAGTCGCCCGCGATCGCGCGGATGCAGGTCGAGGCGGGCGCCGTCCGGCATCACGGTGGCGAAGCTGGGCGAGGCCGAGGTGATGGTCGGACGCCGCCCTCGACGACGTGCTGGTCGCCTATCCGACTCTGGGGCGAGGCGCAAGCTCGCGCGGCTGCGCGCGCTGATGGAGCGCGCGGACGTGCGCGTGAGCCTCGACTCGGTGGAGGTCGCGGAGGGCATCGGCCGGCGTGGGACGGGACCTGGGGCGGGACGTGCCCGTGCTCGTCGAGGTGGACACCGGCCTGCACCGGATGGGGCGCGCGCCGGGGGCACCGACGGTCGAGCTGGCCTCCGCCGTGGCGCGGGTGCGCGGCGTCGACGTGATCGGCCTGCTCACCCACGCCGGCCACGCGTACCGCAGCGCGGACGCGGCGGAGCTGCAGGCGACCGCCGAGCGGGAGGCGCTGGATCTGCTGGAGACCGCCGAGGCGTGCGCCCGCGCCGGGCTGCCGAGTCCGCGAGATCAGCGTGGGCTCGACGCCGACCGCGCGCATCGTGGCGCACGGTCCCGGGCGTCACCGAGATCCGCCCCGGCACCTACGTCGTGAACGACGTGCAGCAGTTGCGGCTGGGTGTGGCGACGCGAGGCGACGTGCGCGGCCCGCGTCCTGGTCACCGTCGTCGCGCGCCCCACCGATGAGCGCTTCGTCGTGGATGCCGGGACCAAGGCGTTCACCTCCGACGGTCCCGACGGCGAGGGGTCGGCGTTCCCGGGCCGGGGCGTGGTCCCCGGCCGGCCCGACCTGCGGCTGGACTTCATGAACGAGGAGCACGGCGTGGGGCACATCGAAGGCGGAGGTCGCCTGGAGATCGGGGAGCGCCTCGAGGTGATCCCGCTGCACGCGTGCGGCTGCGTGAACATGTTCGACGTCGCCTACGGCGTCCGCGGCGGGGCCGTGGAGCGGGAGTTCGCGATCGCGGCGCGGGGGCGGATGCGGTGATGCGCGGGCTGCGAGGACAAGGGCGTCCTGATCTCGGGAGGCACCAGCGGGATCGGGCTCGCGACGGCGCGCCGGTTCCTGGACGAGGGAGCCCGCGTGTTCATCGGGGGCCTCGACGCGGACGAGCTCGCCACCGCGCTGCAGGAGCTGGGCGGCGCCGGCCCGGCGCCTGGGCGGCGCCGCGGGCGACGTGAGCCGGGAGGACGACGTGACGGCGCTGGTCGACGCCGCCGCCGACGTTGCTCGGGCGGATCGACGTCCTGATCAACAACGCGGGGATCGCCCGCAAGGCGCGCTTCCTGGACGACCGAGGCGGCGGACTGGGATCGCACGATCGCGGTGAACCTGCGCGGCATGTTCCTGGTGGCGCAGGCGGTGGCGCGGCCGGATGCCGGCGGACGCGGCGCGGCGGCGTCATCGTGAACATGGCCTCCACGAACGCCCTGGGCGGCGAGGAGGAGTTCGCGGACTACAACGCCTCGAAAGGCGGCGTGCTGCAGCTCACCCGCACGATGGCGGTGGAGCTGGGTGGCGCAGGGCATCCGCGTCAACTGCCTCTGCCCCGGGTTCATCGACACGCCGCTGAACCGCGCGCTGGGCGACGAGGAGGGGTTCCGGGCCTACGAGCGGGACAAGATCCCGCTGGGGCGGCGGGGCCGGCCCGAGGAGGTCGCCGCCGCCTACGCGTTCCTGGCCTCGGATGAGGCGTCGTTCATCCACGGCGCGGCGCTGGTCGTGGACGGCGGACAGACCGCCGTGATGTGAGGGGAACACGATGACGTCGCCGCTCGAGCGGCTGCGCGAGGTCGCCGACCGGGCCCGGGCGGGCCGCGCTGTCGTGGCTCGGGCAGGCGGGCTTCCTGATCCGCGGGCGCGGCGTGACCGCGTTGGTCGACCCGTTCCTCTCGCCGTACGAGGGGCGCCGGTACGAGAGCGCGCTCTCAGGCGACGCGTGCACGGACATCGATGTCGTGCTGTGCACGCACGAGCACGTCGACCATTTCGACGCCGTGCTGGCCCCGGCTGATCGCGCGCGTCTCGCCGCAGGCGGTGTTCGTGGTGCCGACGCCGATCGTCGACATGGTGACCGAGGTGGGGATCGCGCCCGACCGCGTCGTCGGGCTGCAACCCGGACGAGACGTTGGAGGTCGGCGGGCCTCGCGGTGCGCGCCGTGCCCGCGCGCCACGGCGTCACGATGGAGGACGCCTACGGGTTCGGGGAGGAGCTCTCGGGCGGCCTGGTGCGGTTCCTGGGGTACGTCCTCGACGTGGACGGCGTGCGTATCTACCACGCGGGCGACACGATCCACTTCGAGGGGATGGAGGCCATGCTGCGCGAGCTCCGGCCGGACGCGGCGCTGCTGCCCATCAACGGCCGCGACGCCGAACGCGAGGCGCGCGGCATCGTGGGCAACCTCACCGAGCGCGAGGCCGCCTGGCTCGCGGACGAGATCGGCGCCGGCGTGCTGGTGCCGATGCACCACGACCTGTTCGAGGGGAACCGCGGCTGGCCCGCGCACGTCGTGGAGTGGGTCGAGCGCGAGGACCGCGACGTGACCGTCCTGGTGCCCCCGCGCGAGACGCCGTTCGTCGCTGACCGGAGGGAGCGTCGCATGAAGGCGTTGATGTACCTGGGGCCGCGCAGGATGGAGTTGCAGGACGTGCCCGAGCCGTCCCCGGCGCCGGGCGAGGCCCGGGTCCGCGTCGCCGCCGCCGCGATCTGCGGCTCGGACCTGCACGGGTTCCGCGAGGCGAGCCCGCGCCGCGATCCCGCCGCTGGTGATGGGGCACGAGGTCGTCGGGACCGTCGACGCCGGTCGGCGACGGGCGTGGACGGCGCGCTCGAGGGGACCCGGGTCGTGGCGATGCCGGTGGTGTCCTGCGGCGCCTGCGCCCGGTGCGCCGAGGGCCGGCCGAACCTGTGCCCGAACCGCCGCCTGATGGGCATGAACTTCCCCGGCGCGTTCGCGGAGGCGTTCACGATCGAGGCCGCCCAGCTGCTCCCGATGCCGGAGGACGCTGTCGGACGCCACCGGCACGCTGGTCGAGCCGCTCGCGAACGCGCTCCACTCGGTCGAGCGCGCGGTGCGCGAAGGCGACGACGTGCTCGTGATCGGGGCCGGGCCCATCGGGTTGTTCGCGGCCCGCGCGTCGGTGCTGGCCGGCGCCGCCCGCACCTTCGTCGTGGACCGGCTGGAGGATCGCCTGGCGCTGGCGAAGGCCCTGGGCGGCGAGCCGTTCGCGGCCGACGGCGCCGCCGAGGCGATCGATGGCGGCCACGGACGGTGCGGGCGTGGACGTCGTGATCGACGCCGCGGGGTTCGCGTCCACGTGGTCGCTGGCGATCCAGGCGGCACGCCCCGGCGGACATATCGACGTGATCGGCCTCGGCGCCGTCGAGGGCCCGGTCGACTACCAGGTCGATCGTGGCGAAGGGCCTCACGCTCGTCGGCTCCTACGCGTGCGTGGAACGGGACTTCGCGCGGGCCCTCGACCTGCTGTCGACGCGGCGACGTGGACGTGGACGGGTGGATCGTGACGATGCCGCTCGCCGACGGCCAGTCGGCGTTCGAGGCGCTGGTCGACGACGAGCGGTTCACGAAGGTGGTGCTGACGCCGTGAGGCTCGCGTCGTTCGACGTCGGATCCCGGCGGGTGGTGACGGCTGAGAGGATCAGCGACCCGCAGGAGCTCGGGATCCGGTGCCTCGTGAACGGCGAGGTGCTGCCGGATTCGTCCACGCGACGCGTGGGCGCGCGCACGCCGCCGCGGTGGCTCCAGGATGAAGATGTGGTCACGGTGGAGATCGAGCGCATCGGTGCGCTCACGAACGAGGTACGGGCCGCGGCCCGGAACGGAGGGATCTGATGAGGCGCTTCATGGTGGTGGTGCCGCTCGTGCTCGCGCTGGTGGCGGCGGCGTGCACGAGCGGAGGCAACACGAACACATCCGGTCGCCCGGCAGCAGTGGCCCGGTCGAGCTCACGATGTGGATGGGCTACACGCCTCCGCCGCCCAAGGCCCAATCGTTCGAGTTCCTGTCGTTGCAGAAGATCGTCGAACGCGTACAACGCGTCGCAGTCCAAGGTCCACGTCACGATGCAGTACGTGAACAGCGACTACGCGCTGACGAAGGCCGACGGTGGCGCTGCAGGGAGACAAGCAGCCGGACATCTCCTACCAGTACGGAACGAACATGCCGCAGCTCGCGCAGACACCCAAGGTCGTCGACCTCACGAGCCGCGTGAACGAGCCCGGCTTCAACTGGAACGACTTCTTCCCGGGCGAGCGCGCCGTGGCAACGGTGGACGGGAAGGTCCTCGGGATCCCCGCGCTCGTGGACAACCTCGCCGTGGTCTACAACAAGGACCTGTTCAAGCAGGCGGGCGTCCCCGTGCCCACAGCCGGACTGGACGTGGGACGACTTCGCTGCCGCGGCGAAGGCGATCTCGGACCCCTCCAACAACATCTTCGGCATGGCGTTCCCGGCGGACGGGAGCGAGACCACCGTCTGGGAGTACGAGGCCATGCTGTGGGAGGCCGGCGGCGACATCCTCAACAGCGACAACACGCAGGCTGCGTTCAACTCGCCGCGAGGGCGTGCGCGCCCTGACGACGCTGCAGCAGATGCAGCAGGACAACTCGCTCTACCTGGACTTCCACCCGGACTCCGGCAAGTCGGAGAACCTGTTCAACTCGGGGAACATCGGGATGATGATCACCGGCCCGTGGGACCTCTCCGAGCTTCCCGGACGTGAACTACGGCGTGCAGGTCATGCCGTCGTTCGATCCGGGCGGCAGCCACATCACGATCGCGGGTCCCGACAACTGGGTGATCTTCGACAACGGTCAGGCGCGGGTCGACGCCTCGTGGGACTTCCTCAAGTACCTGAGCTCGACCCGAGATCCTGCTCGAGGATTCGATGGCGACCGGGCACCTGCCCACGCGCGCCTCCGTGGAGCAGATGGCGGGCGTTCGCGGCGTTCGACAAGAAGTACCCGGGCGCGGGGACGTTCGCCGAGAACCTGGCGAACGTGCAGAAGGCGCGGCCGCAGATCACGCAGTACCCCGCAGATCTCGGCGGCGCTCGGCCAGGCGATCGTGAGCGTCCTCCTGGGCAAGGCCCAGCCGCAGCAGGCGCTGGACGACGGCGGCGCAGACGGCGAACGGCATCCTGGCGGCTCCCTAGGAACGCGCGATGGCGGCGGGGACGCGGGTCCGGCGGGCGCTCGGGTCCGACCATGTGGTCGGGTGGGCCTTCGCGTTCCCCGCCGTCTTCCTGATCGTGCTGTTCGGGATCGTGCCCGATCGTGTGGTCCGCGATCCTGTCGTTCCAGAAGACCAACCTCCTGTCGCCGCCGGAGTGGGTCGGGCTCAAGAACTACGAGGCGCTCACCCGCGATCCCATCGTGAAGGCGGCGGCGATCCACAGCGCGATCTACACGGCGCTGTTCGTGCCGATCTCGGTCGCGGGCGGCCTGCTCACCGCGGTGGCGCTGAACCGGAAGATCCGCGGCATCCGGTGGTACCGCACCGCGGTGTTCGTCCCGGTGGTCGTCTCCACGATCGCGACGACGATCATCTTCCTGTGGGTGTTCGACCCGCACTTCGGACTCGCGAACTGGCTGCTGGCGAAGGTGGGTCTCGGTCCGTTCGGGTTCTTCGAGATGCCCGAACGGCGCGCTGTACTCGGTCGTGGGCATGACCGTGTGGGGCTGGATCGGGTTCGACGTGATCGTGTACCTGGCGGCCCTGCAGGGGATCCCGCGCGAGCTGGTCGAGGCCGCGGAGATCGACGGCGCCGGGACGGCGGGATCTTCCGCAACGTCACGCTCCCGCTGCTGGGTCCCGTGACGCTGTTCCTCGTGGTGTGGTCCTCGATCAATGCGCTGCAGCTGTTCGACGAGGTCTACCTCGCGACGAACGGCGGGCCCGGCGGGGCCACGAACGTGCGTCGTCCTCTACCTCTACAAGCTGGCGTTCCAGCAGGGGATCGCGGGCTACGCGGCGGCGATCGCCTACGTCCTGTTCGTGGCGATCCTGGTGCTCACGGTGGTCCAGCTGCTGGTGGGCAAGCGGACGGTGCATTACTCGGCATGAGCGACGTCCAGCTGCTCGACGCGCCCACCGCTCCCGAACGGGACGAGCCGACGCGTCATCGGTTCGCTTCAGCCCGTGGCATCTGGTGCTGCTCCCCGTGGCGCTGGTCATGGTCGTGCCGCTGGCGTGGATGGTGCTGACGTCCCTGCAGACGCTGAACGAGACCCGGCACTACCCGCCCACCCTGCTGCCCGCCTCCCCGCAGTGGCGCAACTACACGGACGGTCCTGCAACGAGGCGCCGTTCGCCCGCTGGTTCGCGAACACCGTGATCGTGACCGTGGTCTGCGTGCTGGGGAACCTCCTGTTCTGCAGCCTGGCCGGCTACGCGTTCGCCCGGATCAAGTTCTTCGGGCGCGAGGTCGTCTTCATCCTGGTGCTCGCCACCCTGATGATCCCGTTCCAGGTCGTCATCATCCCCACCTTCCTGATCGTGCGGAAGCTCGGGTTGATCGACACCCTCGGCGCGCTGATCCTGCCCAACCTGGCGGGGGCCTTCGGCATCTTCATGCTCCGGCAGTTCTTCCGCACGCTGCCGATCGAGCTGGAGGAGGCCGCGCGGATCGACGGCGCGTCGCGGCTGGGCGTGCTCTTCAAGATCGTGCTGCCGCTCTCGGGGCCGGCCCTCGCGACGCTCGCCGTGATCACGTTCATGTGGACCTGGAACGACTTCCTGTGGCCGCTCATCACGATCTACAACCCCAACAACATGACGCTGCAGCTCGGGCATGGCCACCTTCCAGGGCGCGCATCAGAGCGACCACGAACCTGCTGATGGCGGCCAACGTGATGAGCGTGCTGCCGGTCCTGCTCCTGTTCTTCTTCGCGCAGCGCTACTTCGTGCGCGGCATCGCCACCACCGGGACTGAAGGGATAGAGCGCGTGGCGCAGGTGATCCTCGACCACGTCACGAAGCGCTTCGACAACGACGTCGTGGCGCTTGCACGATCTCTCGCTGCAGATCGAGGACGGCGAGTTCCTGATCCTGGTGGGGCCGTCGGGCTGCGGGAAGACCACCGCGCTGCGGATCGTGGCGGGACTCGAGAAGCCCACGTCCGGCACGATCACGATCGGCGACCGCGTCGTGAACGACGTCTCGCCGCGCGACCGGGACATCGCGATGGTGTTCCAGAACTACGCGCTCTACCCGCACATGACGGTCTACAAGAACCTCGCGTTCGGCCTGAAGGAGCGCAAGACGCCGAAGCCCGAGATCGACCGGCGCGTCCGCGAGGCCGGCGCGATGCTCGGCCTGGACGACCTGCTGAAGCGGCGTCCCGCCCAGCTCTCGGGGGGCCAGCGTCAGCGGGTGGCGATGGGCCGCGCCCTCGTCCGCGAGCCGGTCGCGTTCCTGCTGGACGAGCCGCTGTCGAACCTGGACGCGAAGCTGCGGGTGCAGATGCGCGCGGAGCTGAAGCGGATCCATCAGCGCCTCGGCATCACGACGATCTACGTGACGCACGACCAGGTGGAGGCGATGACGCTCGGCGACCGCATCGTGGTGATGTCGGCGGGCGAGGTCCAGCAGATCGGCAAGCCGCACGACGTGTACCGGCATCCCGCGAACCTGTTCGTGGCGGGCTTCATCGGCAGCCCGCCCATGAACCTGCTGCGGGGCCGCGCCGACGGGCGGGCGCGTCGATGGCCGGCGACCTCTCGTTCGAGCGGCCGGGGGTGCCCGACGGCGAGGTCGCGGTGGGCATGCGCCCCGAGGCGCTGACCGCTGGCGGCCGACGGGCTGCCGTCGTTCGACTTCGCGGTGGACGTGGTGGAGCCGCTGGGCGACGAGGTCGTGGTGCACGGCAGCACGCCGGGCACGCTGGTGGAGAGCGGCGCCGAGGAGGAGCTGGAGCTCCCGCTGGCCGTCGAGGGCTCGCGCGCGCCCGTGGTGGCGCGGTTCGCGCCGGAGCACGAGCCCGAGCCCGGCGACACGCTGCGCCTGGGCATCACGCCCGACGCGCATCCACCTGTTCGATCTGCAGACCCGCCGCGCGATCGAGGCGGCGCCGTGACGACCGGACGCGACCGCGGATCGTGATCGTGGGCGCGGGCGGATGGGTGTTCCCCATGGAGCTCACGCGCGACATCCTGTCCTTCCCCGGCGCTGCGACGCGCCACCCTGGTCCTCTACGACATCGACCCCGCGGGCGCCGAGCGCACGGCGGCGGCGGCGCGCGAGCTGATCGAGCTGGGCGACCTGCCCACCGCAGCGTGGAGGTCCCCGACGGAGCTGCGCGAGGCGCTGCGGGACGCGGACTTCGTGATCACGGTGTTCCAGGTGGGCGGCGTGCGAGGCCTACGGCTTCGACATCGAGATCCCGCGCGAGTACGGGATCGACCAGACGGTGGGCGACACGTTCGGCCCGGGCGGGATCTTCCGCGGCCTGCGCACGGTGGAGGCGCTCCGCGTGGTCGCCGAGTCGATGCGGCACGTCTGCCCCGACGCGCTGCTGCTCAACTACGCGAACCCGATGGCGGTGAACTGCTGGGCCACCGACCGGCTGGGCGTGCGGATCGTGGGGCTCTGCCACAGCGTGCAGGGGACCTCCGAGCTGCTGGCGCGGGAGCTCGACGTCCCCTACGACGAGGTCACCTTCGACTGCGCCGGCGTGAACCACACCGCATGGTTCACCACGTTCCGCCGCGGCGAGGAGGACCTGATCCCGAGGATCCGCGAGGTCATGAAGGCGCGCCACGTGGACGGCACGATCCCGCTGCTTCCGCGCTCGGACGATCCGTACGAGAGCAACGAGCGCGTGCGCGCCGAGCTCATGATGCTCACCGGCTACTTCCACACGGAGTCGAGCCACCACGCCAGCGAGTACTGGGCCTGGTTCCGCAAGACGCCCGAGCTGGTCCGCGAGTACATCGACCGCGAGTGGAACTACCTCGACGATCTGCCGTGCGGTGGACGCCGAGGACAGCAACGAGGCGATCCTCGAGGAGGCGCGGCGCGAGGGCATCCGCCACGGCGGCGAGTTCGCGGCGCCGATCATCGACAGCGTCGTGACCGGGCACGCCGCGCGTCGTCTACGGCAACGTGCGCAACGGCGGCGCGGTGGAGAACCTCCCGGCCGACGCCTGCGTCGAGGTGGCCTGCGCCGTGGACGGCAACGGACCGCGGCCGCTGCGGTACGGCGCGCTGCCGGCCGCGTGCGCGGCGCTCAACCAGGTGCAGATCGCGGGCCAGCGGCTGACGGTGGAGGCCGCGACGACGGGAGACCGAGACCTGGTGCACGCGGCCGTGGCGCTCGATCCGCTCACCGAGCGCCGTGCAGACCCTGCCGAAGATCCGCGAGATGGTCGATCGCATGATGGAGGCGGAGGCGCCCTGGCTGCCGCGGTTCGCGCGGTGAGTCAGACCCCGTGCGGGCACGGATAGAACGTCTTGCCGTCCAGGCCCACGTCGAACTTGACGGCCGCGAAGCCGTAACTCTGCGAGTAGAGGTCTGAGCAATAGGTCGCGAACGCGTGCTTGTGCGCGCACTTCTGACCGGGGTCGCACACGAAGTGGTCTGCCCCGTATTCGGCTTCACCCACCCACTTCCCGGTCGGCTGATGCGCCGTGAGGTCGGTGGTGAAGTCGTCCCACCCGCACGGAGTGGTGCCCGCGAGGTTCGTGCACGCGATCCCGTAATGCGTCGAGCCGGCGAGCTGGGATGAGAGGCACTCGCTGTAGGCGTAGCACTCCTCGACGACGGCGCCGTCGCTGTAATTGCGGCCCCACCAACTGAGCAGACCCGTGTTCTTCCACAGCACGGTCATCCCCGCGCGGTGGATCCTGTTGTCGACGTAGGCAAGAAGGTTCTGCGCGTCGCCCGGCGTGAGGTTGAATCCCGTCGTCGACGGGGGTTCGAAGCTGTCGATGTCGTCCAATTCGATGGCGTCGAACCCCTTGCTGGCGCACATGTGGATCCGGGCGTCGAGCATCGGCTTGAGGGCGTTGAGCTTGCGGAGATCGACCCAGCGCTCCTCGGGGTATCCGTAGTAGATCTTCCCTAGGGTGTCGGAGGGGAAGCGTCCGCCGCGCGTTATCGGGCTGCCGTCGGGCCGGTAGTCCTCCCACGCCAGATCGAGGTAACAGACCGTCTTCGGGTGGTGCAGGGTGGCGGCCTGCCACATGGTGCGGATCTGTTGCACCTCAGCACGCGTCGTGAGGAATCCGTCCACGTCGTAGATGTCCACCGCGCGGCGGCCGATGCGCTCGCGGGGGGTCGAGAGTCCGATCTGCCAATCCCAACGCATGGGATGGAGGGTTCGATCGAGGTGGGGCGGGTACCAGCAGGCCTGGTGGGGCCTCGCGACGCATGGTGCAGGCGCCGGCATCGGCACGACGTGCCAGCCGTAGGAGCTCGTCGACGTGCCGGCGGCGTTCGACGTGCGGACCGTTACTCGATGAGGTCCGACCCCGAGCTTCCCCGTGTAGAAGACGCGACTGATCGGAAGGACGTTCCACGCCCCGCCGTCGATCCGGTACGTCAGTCCCGGGGTCCCGTTGGCGGCGGCGTAGTGCGGCGGGTCGACCTGGAAGTACTCCTCGGTGGATGCCGTGCGCCGCGCGGGCGTCCCGTTGACGAACTCGGTCCTCGGCGCTCGTCCCCGAGCGAAGCCGGCCACGATCGCGCTCGTCGTAACGCTCACGGAGGCGCGGATGACCTTGAACGAGAACAGCGGTTCGGTCTCCACGACCTCGATCGCGGTCTCCGTCAGCCGTAGATGCCGGCCCACGTCCGCGTGGCCGACGATGTACCGGCGGGCGGCGAACGGCGTGGCGGTCGAGTCGGCACCGCGCACGCACGTGCCCCCAGGGGAACACGCCCGCCAGCGGTAGGCCACCTGGAAGCTGAGCAACCTGTTCCCCGACCCGAGGCGGGGTGGCTGCCACGAGAGTCCCTCGGCGCGCACGACGCCGCCATCGGCCAGGTCGCCCGTTGTTCTCAACGTGCCGTGGCTCACCGGAGGCGGGATGGGACTCGCCACCAGCGTCCTGGCGGTGGCCGCCCCCGCGGGCGTCACCGCGCCGAAAGCCGCTACGAGGAGTGCGATGGCGACGCGACTGGGCATGAGGGGAGCCTCCTGAGTTTTCACGAGAGCACCACCGAGCGGGTGAGGTGGCGCGGGTGGTCGGGGTCCAGGCCGCGCGCGACGGCGAGCGACACGGCGGTGCGCTGGATCAGGACGAGCTCGGCCATGGGGTCGAGCTCGGCGGTGCGGACGGTGGCGCCGGTGGCACGGATGTCGTCGGCGACCGCGGGATCCGGCGACGCGAGGATCCACACCAGGCTTTGCGGGCCGGCGAGGCTGATCGGCCCGTGCCGATACTCCATCGCGGGATAGGACTCGGCGTGGGCCTGGGCGGCCTCGCGGAGCTTCAACGCGGCTTCGTTCGCAAGGCCGGTGCTCCAGCCGTGCCCCAGGAAGACGAAGTGGTCGAACGCCGCGACATCGTGGGGGAGCGCCGCGTTTACCGCGGCGCTCCCGGCGGCGACGGTGGGCGCCAGATCCTCGCCGAGGTGAGCGCGGAGCAGGGCGAGCGTCGTCGTGGCGAACCGCGTCTGCACCACGGAGGTCTCGTCGGCGAAGTCGAGCAGGACGGCCCGGTCGGCGATCGTCGGAACCGGCGTCCCCGGCACCGCGCAGATCGCCATCGTCCGCGTGCCGCCTGTCAGCGCCTCGGCCAGCCGCACGACCTCGGTCGTGGTGCCGCTGCGGGAGACGAGAACGACCGCGTCGTAGCGGCGGCCGGCGGGAAATTCCGAAGCGGTGAACGAGTCGGTCTCGCCCAGCCCCCTGGACTCGCGCAGGGATGCGTAGGCCTGGCAGACGAACCATGATGTCCCGCACCCGACGGCCGCGACGTGCGCGCCGGGCGCGGGCAGCACGGCGGCGGCCGAGGAGACCTCCCGGGCGGCGCGGGCCCACAGGCCCGGCTGGCTCGCGATCTCGCGCGCGGTTTCGCTCATGTGACGCCAAGATATGTCACGAACGATCACCAGTGCAAGGCAGAACGATCAAGCTGCCTATACTGCGCCCATGCGGCAGTCCGAGCGGCTGGGCGCGATCCTGGAAGCGCTGTCGAGCGACGGGACCGTCGGAGTGAGCGAGCTGGTGAGCCGCCTGGGCGTGAGCGCTGCCACCGTGCGACGCGACCTCGAGTTGTTGGAGCGCCAGAAGCTGCTGAGCCGAACGCACGGCGGCGCGGTGGCGAACGGCGTGCTGTACGAGCTGCCGCTGCGCTACAAGACGGCCCGCCATCAGGACGAGAAACGTCGGATCGCGGCGGCGGCGGCGGCCCTGGTCGACGACGGCGCCGCGATCGGCTTCACCGGCGGTACCACGACCACAGAGGTGGCGCGCGGCGTCACCGACCGCCAACGGCTCACCGTGGTGACGAACGCACTGAACATCGCGAGCGAGCTGGCCATCCGGCCCAACCTCAAGCTGGTCGTCACGGGAGGGTACGCGCGTCCCGAGTCCTACGAGCTCGTGGGGCCGCTCGCCGAGCAGTCGCTGGGAGGGCTGAACCTCGACATCGTGTTCCTGGGCACCGACGGTATCTCGGTACACGCCGGGCTCACGACGCACCATGAGGTGGAGGCGCACACGGACCTCGCGCTGATCGAGCGCGCACGCCGCGTCGTCGTCGTCGCCGACTCCTCGAAGATCGGGCTCGTCGCTTTCGCCCGCATCTGCGATCTCGATCTCGTCCACCAGGTGATCACCGACGCCGGCGCCGACCCCGACCAACTGCGAGGGATCCGCGACGCGGGCGTCGAGGTCAGCGCGGTCTGACGAGGGCGACGAGGATGGCCGAACCCGCCGACCGGTCCGCGCTCCGCGACCTTCGTCTGCGCGACTATCACCCGCGCCCGGCTCTGCGACGCCCCTCGAACGTGCCGTCGCGGGCGCGCTTCCCCGCCGTCGACGCGCACGCGCACCTCGGACGATGGCTGACCTCGGACTGGGCCGCGCCCGACGTCCGCGCGCTGCTGGCCCTGATGAACGACCTCAACATCCGCGCGATCGTCAACCTCGACGGCCGCCCCGGGGAGCTCCAGGACAACCTCGATCGTTACGATCGGGCGCACCCCGGGCGCTTCGTCACGTTCGCCCACGTCGACTGGGAGGAGCCCGGCCGTGGCGGCGCGTTCGGAGGAAGGATGGCCGACCAGCTCCGTCGGGCAGCCGGCGCCGGTGCGCGCGGGATGAAGGTGTGGAAGGTGCTCGGACTCCACGTCCGCGACGACGGTGGCGGGTTGGTGATGCCCGACGACGAGCGACTCGATCCCCTGTGGGACGCCGCCGCCGACCTGGCCCTCCCCGTCACGATCCACGTGGCCGATCCGGCGGCGTTCTTCGAGCCGATGGACGCGCACAACGAACGGCTGGAGGAGTTGCTAGAGCACCCCGACTGGTGGTTCGGCGACCGGGAGCGGTTCCCATCGTTCGACGCGCTGGTCGACGCGTTCGAGGCGCTGGTGGCGCGTCACCCGTCCACCACGTTCATCGGGGCGCACGTGGCGAACTGCGCCGAGGATCTCTCACGCGTGGGCGCCATGCTGGACGCCCACCCCAATCTCCACGCGGACATCGGTGCACGCATCGCGGAGCTCGGGCGCCGGCCGCGCGCCGCGCGCGCCCTGATCACTGCGCATCCCGACCGTATCCTGTTCGGGACCGACGCCGTCCCTGCCAGCCGGGAGACCCTCACGACCGCGTTCCGATTCCTCGAGACGGCCGACGAGCATTTCGCCTACGCCGCCGAATCGATCCCTCCGCAGGGGCGCTGGGCCGTCTCCGGGCTGCACCTGCCCGACGCCGTCCTGGCGCAGGTGTACGCGGGTAATGCGATGCGCCTCATCCCCGGACTGTCCGGGTGAGCCGCCGCGCGGCGATCCGTCCCGACGCCGCGGTCCGAGGTCTGTTCCTCACGTCCGGGTTCGTCATCGCGGCCTTCTTCCCGTTCCTGGCGCTCTTCCTTTCGAACAAGGGCCTG
Source organism: uncultured Actinomycetes bacterium (assembly GCA_963850315.1). Lineage (GTDB taxonomy): Bacteria > Actinomycetota > UBA4738 > UBA4738 > HRBIN12 > JAOUEA01. The sequence goes on along the minus strand of CAWKKN010000003.1, from coordinate 33,196 downwards.
TCGGACAGCCAGATCGGGTTCGTCATCGCTGCGATGGCGCTCGCGCGGATCCTGCTGAATCCGATCTGGGGCCACCTCGCGGACAGCACTCTCGGACGGCGGACGTCCTTGCAGATCGGTCTCCTCGCCGCCGCGGTGTGCGCGCTTCTGCTCGCTAGGGCGCATGCCATGGCGGAGGTGACGGTCGCGGGCTTCCTGCTCGCCGGCTCCATGGTCACCTTCGGTCCGAACATCGACGCCATCACGCTGGAGCACCTGGGTGCCGAGCGGATGTCGGCCTACGGGCGGATCCGCGCGTGGGAGAGCCTGAGCTACGCGGTGGGCTGCCTGGTGCTGGGCGCCCTGTTCCAGGCGACGGACGTCGGCTGGGCGATGCCGGTCTACGCGGTGGCGAGCGTGTCGGTCTTCGCGTGGTCGTTCACGCTGGTGCACGACGCGCCGCGGCACGAGGCATCCTCCGACGGCCGCCTCGGAGCTGTGGGTGCGGTGTTCCGGGCGGCCCCGAGGTTCTGGTGGCTGCTGGTCGCGATGTTCCTGGTGTGGACCGGGTTCAACGCCGCGTGGAACTTCATCGCGTTGAAGATCGTGAGTGAGGGCGGGGGACCGTTGCTCGTGGGTTTGGGAACGGCGGCGGGCGGTACGGTCGAAGTCTTCATGATGCGTGCGTCGCCGGCGCTGCAGTCGCGGTTCGGCCTCCGCCGGGTCTACGCCTTGGGCTGCGCCATCTACGCGACCGGCTTCCTCTTATGGGGCCTCATCTCCAACCCGGCGATCGTGTCCTTCCTCACGATGTTCGAGGGGATGGCCTTCAGCCTGCTGTTCACGACGTCGGTCGTCATCGTCGGACGCCTGCTGCCCTCGTCCCTGTACTCCACTGGCAACTCGGTCGCGCAGATGGTGGCATTCGGGCTCGGCCCGATCCTGGGAGCGGGGCTGGGCGGCCTCGTCTACCAGCACGCGGGACCGGTGGTGCTCTACTCGGGTGCGTCGGCGCTGGCGCTCGGCGGAGCCGCGGTGGCATGGTTCACGCTGCGGGGGCCCGAGCTGGACCGGCCCACCACACCTGCCGATGATCCGCCCGCCGACCCTGCCGCCGCCCCACTGGAGCCGCTGGGATGAACGAGATCGACGCCGACGCCGTAGCCCGGATCCGTCGAGCGCTGCCGCGCCTTGCGTGTACCTCGGCCGCGCGGATCGAAGGGGGATGGGCCTCGGACTCCTACCGGGTGCAGGGCGACGACGGGAGCTGGATCGTGCAGATCGGCAGGCCGCCGGACGAGGAGGACCTCCGCCGGCAGATCGCGATCCTGCCGGAGCTCCGCGCCGAGGTGAGCACGGCGATCCCCGAGCCCGAGCACACGGACGCCGCCGTACCGGCGATGGCCTACCGGCCGATCCCAGGCATACCCTGTTCGAAGCACGCCGACCTGGGTCTGTGGCCTGAGCGGCTGGGGCGGTTCCTCTACGACCTGCACGCCGTGCCTCCGGAGTTCGTCGGTCTGCGGGCGCGATCGGCGGCCGACGTGCGGACGCAGGTGCGGGACGAGTGCGACCGGGCGCGCGCCGAGACCATGCCCCTGCTCACCGATCATGAGCGCGCGAACCTCGAGCGGGCCTGGTCGTCGTTCCTGGACGACGACACCCTCTGGCGGCTCGCCCCGTGTCTCGTGCATGCGGACCTCGGTCTCGAGCACATCCTGGTCGATGACCGGGGCGACCTCACCGGCGTCATCGACTGGAGCGACGTCGAGGTCGGCGATCCGGCCCGGGACTTCGCCATCGTGCTGCATGATCTTCCCGATCAGGGCGAACGGGCGCTCGCTGCCTATGGAGGAGCTCCCGACGCCGGGTTCGTGGCACGAGCGGCGTTCGCCTGGGCGTTCGTCCCGTTCCATGAAGCGCGTCACGGACTGAAGACCGATCAGGCCCATCTGGTCGAGCGCGCGCTCGCGGGCATCCGCGCGCGCTACCACCTCTAGGGCGCGGCGATGAGCCCCGGCCTATCGGGATCGACGGATGCCTTCTGGGATCAGCTCGCCGTGGGCCTCGATGAGATCGTCGCACAGGTCGAGGATCTGCTCGGTCGTGAGGGTGGCCCCCGTGTTCGGGTCGAGGAGCGCCGCGTCGTAGACGAGGTCCCGGCGCTGTTCCAGCGCGGCGTGGACGGTGAGCTCCACGACGTTGACGAACGTGCGGTTGAGTGCCAACGTCTGCGGCGGAAGCGTCCCGACGCGCGTCGGCAGGACGCCGTTCTTGTCCGCGAGGCACGGGACCTCGACGCAGGCATCCTGGGGAAGGCCATCGATCAGCCCGGCGTTGCGGACGTTCCCGTAGACCTCGCGAGCCACGTCCGATCTCGACGGCGCGCACGATCTCTGAGGCCAGCTCGCTGCTCGGTTGGACGTCGAGATCCTCCCCGGCATCGAGCCGCTCCTTGAGCGCTTCGAACTCAGCGAGATTCTCGTCGCTGCGGCGCACGTACTCGTCGATCTCCGAGCGGAAGCGCTCGACCTGATCGTCGTGGTGCAGGAACCAGGGCACGTACTCGGCCGAGTGCTCGGAGGATTCCGTGGGGAAGTACCCGAAGCGCTTGAACAGCTCCACGCGCACGCGCCGGCCGAGCCCTTCCGGGTCCGCATCGATGACCTCGCGGAGCCGCGGATAGAGGTCCTCGCCGGTGCGCCGGTTCTCGAAGCGGTACACGAAGCACTGGTGGTTGAAGCCGGCCGTGAGGAACGCGACGTCGCCCTGCGGGATCCCCACCGTCTCGGCGAGGAACGCGTGCGTGTCGCGGACGCTGTGGCACACGCCGATCGTGCGCTCCGACGGCCACTCCGAACCTGCCCAGATACCCCAGGGCACCATCGCCATCGGGTTCGTGTAGTTCAGCAGAAGGCCGTGGGGGCAGAGCTCCGTCATCTCCGACGCCATCTCCACCATGACGGGGATGGTGCGCAGGCCTCGGAAGATGCCCCCGATCCCGATCGTGTCGGCGATCGTCTGGCGCAAGCCGTACTTCTTCGCCACGTCGAAGTCCGTCACCGTGGCCCGGTAGCCCCCGACCTGGATCTCGTTGATGAGGTAGTCGGCGCCTTCGAACGCCTCGCGACGATCGCGCGTACGCGCCGACGCGATAGCCGGCGCCGGTGCGCTCGACGAGGCGGCTAGCGGCACGCTGTGCGCGTCTCCAGGCGCTCGGCGTCGATGTCGTGCAGCGCCACCTCCAGCGTGCCGTGCAGCTCCTGGTAGGAGCACAGATCGGCCAGGATATTGCGCGTGAACTCGACGCTGCCGGCGCCGATGATCGTGACCTTCGCCATGCTCGGAAGTGTCGCAGGGGTGTCCCACGCTCACAACGTTGCTCACCGGCCGCGGCGAACCCGCGAGCGGCTCCCTGCGGTTCCCCTTCTCCGAGCCCCTGACCAGCGCGTTTGCTGTTTGAGAACCGCCCTCGGACGATAGAGGTCCGCCTGAACGGCGGACCGAGGCCAAACCAAACGCCAGGAGGGTTCGAGATGGGCGAGGACCACGGATTCGTGGACAAGGCGAAGGAGGCGGCCGGCAACGTCGTGGACAAGGCGGGGCCGATCGCGGAGAAGGCGGTGGACGCGGGCAAGGGTCTCGTGGAGAAGGCGGCGGTCGCGGTGGGCGATCTCGCCGGCAGGACCAAGGATGCCGCCGGGCCTGTAGCGGAGAAGGCGAAGGACACGGCTGGAGGGCTGCTCGACAAGGCGAAGGGTGTGCTCGGCACCAACGGCTCGGGTGGTGGCGACGCCGCGGCCAAGGATTCGTGAGGCAGACGCCATGGTGCACGCCTACATCCTCATCCAGACCGAGGTCGGCAAGGCGGCGCAGGTAACCGAGCAGGTGCGCGGCATCGAGGGCGTCGTGGCCGTCGACCCCGTGACCGGCCCCTACGACGTCGTGGCACGGGCCGAGGCCGACGACCTCGACGTGCTCGCCAAAGGCACCGTGATGCCGATGCAGGAGCTGGAGGGGATCACCCGCACCCTCACCTGCCCCGTCTTGCAGCTTTAAGGACCATCGGCGTTCGACTTCAGGGCGCTCGCGCGGGCGCCGATGTTCCCCGCATGGAGCGTCCAAGGAGCGAACGTGGCGAGCTCAGCCTGACGGGCTGGGCGGGGGTGTTCATCGTCGTCGCGGTGCTGGTGTGGATACCCTATTCGCTCTTGACGCGACACCGTCCTCCTCCGGTCGACCAGAACGTCGCTGCGATCGATAAGGCCACCGATACCAGCGCCGAGGTGACGCTCACCGATGCGCTCGAGGTCGCACAGACCTGGTATTCGATGAACGGCTCTCTGCAGGGGTTCACGCCCGCGGCCGCGACCGCCGAGGAGCCGCAGACGGCGTGGGACGCGTCGCCCACGGCCGAGGCCGGGCACGTCAGCATCCGCGGCGCGAGCGCTACATCCGTCGTGCTGGTGACGAAGGGCGCGGGTCCGCTCTGCATCGCTCTGAACTCGGGCCGTACGACCTACGGCCATATCGACGCGCACGAGCGCCGCGGAGTGCGGCGGAGCCGCCTGGTAGACCCCCTCGGCGCTCGAGCGACCCGACACGGAACGCCGAGCCGTGGCACCATCTGCGGATGGCGATCACGATCCGGACCGACGATCAGATCAGCGACGTGGACGGCGACTGGTTCCGCGCCCGCTGGCACTACTCGTTCGACACCTACCACGACCCCGCGTATATGGGCTTCGGCACGATGCGGGTGTTCAACGACGACCGGCTGATCCCGGGCGCCATCTGGCCGATGCACCCGCACCGCGATATCGAAGGGCTCACCTACGTCGTCGAAGGCACCTTCCGGCACCAGGACGATGTCGGTGGGGCCCCCGGACCGTTGCCGGCCGGCTCGGTGCAGCGGATGACGCTCGGATCCGGCGCGTGGCACAGCGAGCAGAACGCGAGCGCGACAGAAGGCATGCGGTTCATCCAGATCTGGATCATGCCGGCGGAGCTGGGGCTGTCGCCCGGCGTGGAGCAGAAGGTGTTCTCGATTCAGGACCGCACCGACACGCTGCTGAAGGCGATCAGCGGCGACGGCGGCGAGGCGGTGCTCGTGCACCAGGACGCGCACATGTTCGTGTCGCGTCTCACGTCGGGCGCATCGGTGTCGCATGCGCTCCCCGATGGACGGGGCGTCTACCTCTACGTGATCGCGGGCGACGTCTCGGTGAACGGCGAGCGGATGCGGACGGGCGCCGCCGCCCAGATCGTCGAAGAGCCCCAGATCCGCATCGAGGCCGCCGAGGACAGCGAGCTGATCCTCGTCGACGTCAGCCTGCTCGGTAGCTGAGCACCTCAGACGTCGTCGTCCGCGTTCACCGGGAACGGCAGCGCGATCGGGTCGTAGTAGGGGCTGCGTCCGTGCTCGTCGAAGCGGTCCATCCGATACATGGCCGCGTCGATGAGATCCGTGCTGCCGGTGAGCGCCAGATCGGCCGCGACGCGCGACACCGCCGGGCCCCACATCATGCCGTGGCCGCAGGCGCTCGCGATCGTCGTGCCCTCGAGCTCCACACCCTCGCGCGTGATGAGCGGTCCCACGATCGGGAGGTGGTCGGGCGTGTACTCGATGGTGGCCGCCCAGACCTTCTTCGTTCCCAGACCAGCGGTGGCGGGCACCAGCCGATCGAGTCGCCGCCGCATCTTCCGTAGGTAGCTGCGGTCGATCGCACGCGCGGGACCGGGAACCTCGTCGGGGTTCGACATGCCCCACAGGAGACCGCCCTCCTCCTGTCGCCAGTAGAGGCCGGCTCGGAGGTCGAAGATCATCGGTACCGGCGGCCCGTCGAACGCCTCGTGGCGGTCCGTGACCGCGACCTGGTGGCGGGCCCCTCCCACGAACAGGTGGGCGCCGGCGGCGTTCGCGACGCGGCGCAAGAGCGGGCCGCCGGTGAGGATCACGCGTGACGTGGCGATGACGCCGTCCGAGGTCTCGACGCCCGTGACACGGCGCCGGCCGCCGCGCGACCGGGCGGTCCGCAGTCCGAGGAAAGGGGTCTGTTCGCGGAGCTCGATCCCCAACCGCTGCATGGCGAGTGAGTACGCGCGCACGTTCCGCTGCGCGTCGATCGCGCCGTCGGTGGGCGCGTAGGAGCCGCCCCGGAATCCGTCGCTCGAGAGCGTCGGATTCAGGGTCCGGACCTCGTTCGCGTCGGCCCATCGGACGTCCAGTCCCGCCCGCCGCTGCATCGCGATCCGCTCGGACGCAGCTCGTTCGTCGGCAGCCGTGATCGCCAGGATGATGTAGCCGAGCTGCCGGAACCCGGAGTCCGTGCCGAACGCATCCCGTTGGCGCCGGTAGAAGTCGATGCTGAAACGACCGAGCGTCACGGTGTCGGGCGTACCTCCCTGCGCGCGCACGACGCCGGCCGCGCGGCTCGACGCCCCATCACCCGCACGCTCGCGGTCGAGGACCACCACCTTGCCGGCGCCGTCCATCGATGCGAGCACCGAGGCCCATCCGCCGATCGTTCCGGCCCCCACGACCACGAGGTCCGCGGTCTCCCGTCCCATCGCCGGAGTGTAGACGGGGCGAGGGCAAGCCCTACCCACCAGTACTACGCGGGCTCGATGCCGGTGATCGTTTCGGGGTCGACCGGTTGGCGTGCGGGCTTGCCGAAGCGTGGCTTCAACTCGAAGACGAGCACCTGCCTCACCTCCCCCTCCTGCGTGCGCTCCTCGGGACCGAGGAACGTCCCGACGAACCGGAACGAACGGCGGAGGCGGGCATCTTTGTGATCCACGCGATACCGAACGCCGGGCTGCAAGGAGGCGGGGTCGATGGAGTCGTGTCCATGGCCGTCGCTCATGAACCCACGATAGTCGCCAAGGGATCCGGCCGGACGTACCGTTACGTGATGCGCATCGCCGACCCCGCTTCGATGCCTCCCGTCCCGCCGGCCCCGGCCGACCGCCGCACCCTGATCGAAGAGGTGCTGATCGTGCTCGCACTGTCGGTGCTCAACTCTGCACGTGTTCGCGGTGTTGGACCTCCTGTCGGCGCCGCTGAAGGGCGTCGTCGTCGCGGTCGGGGATCAAAGCATCCGGTTCAGCTATCAGTTCCTGGACTTCCTGTTCGGACTCGTGCCCGTGCTCCTGGTGCTGCACCTCGTGCGCCGGGACGGCGAGGGCCTCGTCGGGATCGGGCTGCAGACCGACCGGCCGCGCGCGGACGTGATGCGCGGGCTCTGGCTGTTCGCGATCGTCGCGGCAGGCGGCCTGGCGGTCTACCTCGGCGCGGTCGCTCTCGGGGTCAACCGGTTCGTGATCCCGGTCCCACCGATGGGCCACTGGTGGACGGTGCCGGCCCTGATCATGAACTCCGCCCAGGCGGCGCTGGTCGAAGAGATCATCGTCCTCGGCTACCTGGTGACGCGCCTGCAGCAGTTGTCGTGGTCCCCGGTCGCCGCCGTCGTCGCCGCGGCCGTGCTGCGCGGTTCCTACCACCTGTATCAGGGCTGGGGCGGGTTCGCGGGCAACCTGCTCATGGGACTGCTGTTCGGGACGCTGTTCCTGCGGTGGCGCCGGACGTGGCCGTTCGTCGTGGCGCACTTCCTGCTGGACGTGGGGGCCGGCGTGGGCTTCCTACTGTTCCGCAGGCACCTCCCGGGTTTCTCCTGAGTCGAGATGTGAACGTTGCGTGACGCCCACCAGGCGGGGGTTGTCGAACGCGGCCCATCGCGTACCATGTGCATGGGATATCCCAACAAGACCGAGCCCCGGCGAGCGCCGGGGTTTCGCGTTTCCCGGGGCGTTGGGGTCAGATCCAGCCCCGGAACCACAAGCGAGCCCGCCACATGGCGTCGGTGAGCGTCCCCCCGGTCAACACGGGCCAGAACCAGACGAACAACGCCACCGTTCCCACGACGAACGTCCAGGCGATCCACCGGTAGGGATGTTGCGTGCTGATGGCGGGCCCGCCCGTGTCGGGGTTCGTCGCGATCTCCCCGGTCGCTCGGTCCCTCAGCACCAGGCGTGCCTCCGCGAGATCTCGAAGGGTGTAGGTGACCGCCAGCACCATGAAGGGCGTGCACGGAAGCACGTAGAAGAAGAACTGCGGGCGGCGCACCACGAACCAGGGCAACCACTGCGTGAGGAAGGCCACCAGCACGAAGCCGGCCCGCCAATCGCGCTTGCGCCGCCACGCGAAACCGGCATAGGGCAGCGCCCACAGGCTCCCCCAGAAGATGGCAGGGCTGCCGATCGCGACGATCTCGGCCTCGTGCCCAGCCGACTTCTGCGCGTAGAAGCTGACCGGACGGATGATCGGAAGCCAGGTCCACGGGCGTGAGTAGTACGGGTGGGTGGGCGTGTATTGGTGCGTGCTCGGGTTCAGGGCGAACTCTCGCAAGGACGCGTGGTACTGCCACATCGCTTGTTGATCCGCCCACCAGCTGGAGAAGCTCCAGCCGAAATGATGGAACCACGGGAGCCAGGTGATCATGTACACGGAGACCGGCACCAGCAGGAAGGCGAGGGTCACGCCGAACGTCTCCATCGCGAACGCGCGCCCGAACGCCCGGCCGCGAGTCACGTTGCCCCGATGCCGCCGCGTCGTCTCCCATAGATAGGTCAGCAGGACCGCTGCGACCAGCGCCGTTACCCCGTCCCACTTGACCGCGCACGCCGCTCCGAAGGCGATGCCCGCCGCGAACCGCCACGGCCGCCACAGCGGGGACGGCACACCGGTCGCTCGCGGCATGACGGAGGTGCTCACGCCTTCGGCGTCTAGGACCTCGTGCGGTACCGGCTCCGGCGGCGTCGCGCGATCGATGAAGCGTCGATCCAGGAGCAGACACAGGAACCCCAGCACCACCCAGAACTCCAGATGAACGTCGAGCAGCCCCACGCGCGACATCACCACGTTGAGATGCTCCACCGCGACCAACACGCCGGCCACGAACGTCCAGATCGGCCGACCGAACAGGAGCTGGGCCATGCCGGCCACGATGACGGCGACCAGCGTGCCTGCGAGGGCCGACATGATCCGCCAGCCGAACTCGTTCATGCCGAACACCTTGATGCCCATCGCGATCATCCATTTGCCTAAGGGCGGATGGACCCACGAGCCGACATCCCATTTGGCCTGCCTCCAGTACTTCTCGTCGCTCGAGAGCACGTGGCAGGTCTTGTCCGACCATCCCAGCAAGATGCAGCCGGCCTTCGGGTAGTAGATCTCGTCGAATACGAATCCCTGCGGATGCGACAGGTGGAGCAGGCGGATGCCGCCGGCGATCATGGCGACCGCGATGATCGCCACGACCGGCCGGTTCAACCGCGCCAGGAGTGTGGACACCGCCAGATGGTATCGGGGCGCACCCGTCTTCGAGGGTTCAGCGGGAGAGCTCGGCACCGATCGAACCGCTTCGTCCCGCTCACCTTGTGCGGTCCGTCGGCCGGTCCCGCAGGCGCACCACGAACTGCAATCCCTGGTACACGTCGGTGATGGACGCCGACTTGTTGTCGACGAGTCCGGCTCCGAGCCCCGCGGACTGGACCGCGTCGAAGTCAAGGTCGGTCGGAACCTGCGAAGCCTTCTTCGGCCACGCGACCCAGAGACGGCCGTCGGGCCGCACGGCCTCGGCCAGGCGAGCGAAGCCTCGCTCGAGGTCGGCGCGCCGGTCCGCGAACAGCAGGGCGACATCGACGGGGCGAGCCGCGCGGGCGAGCACGGCGGCCCCCGGCGGGAGCGGCTCCAGCAGGTGCGCGAAACCCTCCGGTGCGCCGGCGAGCACGACGCGAGCGCCGTCGCTGATCCCGAGCTTCCTCCAAAGCGGTGTTCCTGAGTAGTCCTTGTGCCCGGCCAGGGAGGGAGGTGTCATGCCGCGAAAGAGGCTACCGGGCCGGGCGACGTCCTTGGGACCTCGGATCGATCATGTTCGCCGCGCGGGGCTCGCCACCGTGGGACCATCGCCTGCATGGCAGGCATCGTTCACGAGACCGCGGGCACCCTGTGGATCGTCGGGACACCGATCGGCAACCTCGGCGACCTCAGCGCCCGCGCCCGCGAGACGCTCGCCTCCGTCGACGTCATCGCCGCCGAGGATACGCGCCGCACCGGCCGCCTCCTGCGCTCCGCCGGGATCGATCCGCGACCTGCTCTGGTGTCGTCGTTCGAGGGGAACGAGCGTGAGCGGGCCGGGGAGCTGGTCGCCCGGCTGCTCGCCGGCGACGACGTCGCGATCGTCACGGACGGGGGCATGCCGGCGGTCTCCGACCCCGGGTACCGGCTCGTGCGCGCGGCCGTTGACGCGGAGATCGACGTACGCGTCGTACCGGGCCCCTCCGCGGCGCTCTCGGCGCTCGTGCTGTCCGGATTGCCGACGGACCGCTTCGCCTTCGAAGGGTTCCTACCGCGGAGGGTGGGAGAGCGCCGTCGTCGGCTGGCGTCGCTGGCGGCGGAGGAGCGCACCCTCGTGCTGTTCGAATCGCCTTTGCGGGTCCGAGCGTTGCTGGAGGACGTCGAAGAGGTCCTCGGCGATCGCCGTATCGCCGTAGCGCGCGAGCTGACGAAGCTCCACGAAGAGGTGCTGCGAGGTCGAGTCTCCGAGGTGCTCGAGCGGATGGGGGACGGCGCCGTGAAGGGCGAGCTCGCCGTCGTTATCGAGGGGGCGCCCGATCCGGCCGGAGACCTCGCCGCGGCGCTCGCGGAGGCGCGCGAGTTGGTGGTGGGCGGCACCCGCAAGCGCGAGGCCGCCCACCGGGCCGCCGACCGGCACCGCGTCCCGGCGAACCAGGTCTACCGCGCCCTGCTCGATGAGACAACTAGTCCATCGTAGACTAGCTGTCGGCCTCGGTATCACGCGCCGGTAGGATTGGCGCCCATGGGCAGGGACGTCTTCTACCTCACCTCCGCGATCCCGTACGTGAACGCCGAGCCTCACGTCGGCACCGCGTACGAGATCATCGCGTGCGACCTGGTGGCCCGATACCGGCGGCTTCGGGGGGATCAGGTTCACTTCCTCACCGGCACGGACGAGCACAGCTTGAACGTCGCCCGCTCCTCCGCCGAGCTCGGGATCAGCCCGCAGCAGTGGGTCGACCAGATGGTGCCGAAGTGGCAGGAGGTCTGGCGCCGCCTTGAGATCTCGAACGACGACTTCATCCGAACGTCGGAGCGGCGGCATGAGGAGCGGGTCCAAGCGTTCGTGCAGCGGCTCCACGATCGCGGCGAGGTCTACCTCGGCACGTACCGGGGGCCCTACTGCGTCTCCTGCGAGGAGTTCAAGCAGGAGAAGGAGCTCATCGACGGGAAGTGCCCGATCCACCTGCGGCCCGTCGAGATCCTGGAGGAGGACAACTACTTCTTCCCGTTGTCGAAGTATCAGCAGCCGCTGCTGGACCTCTACGAGTCCCATCCCGAACGTGTGCTTCCGGACTTCCGGCGCAACGAGGTGGTGTCGTTCGTGCGGGGTGGGCTCCAGGATCTGTCGATCTCGCGCTCCGGCACCGACTGGGGTGTCCCGCTTCCATGGGACCCGAACCACGTCGTCTACGTCTGGGTGGACGCGCTGTTGAATTATGCGACCGCCATCGGATTCGGCACCGACGAGGCCGAGTTCGACCGCCTCTGGCCCGCCGACCTCCACATCATCGGCAAGGACATCCTCCGGTTCCACGCGGTCATCTGGCCGGCCCTCCTCATGGCCGCGGGGCTGGAGGTCCCCAAGACCGTCTTCGCGCACGGGTTCCTCTACGTCGGGGGAGAGAAGATGTCGAAGAGCCGGGGCACGGGCGTGCATCCGTTCGAGCTCCTCGACACCTTCGGCGTGGACTCCTACCGCTACTACTTCATGCGCGAGATCTCCTTCGGCCAGGACGGGAACTTCAGCTGGGAGTCGATGGTGGACCGCCACAACGCCGACCTCGCGAACGGTTTGGGGAACCTGGCGAGCCGGGTGCTGGCGATGCTCGGGTCGTACTTCGACGGGATGGTGCCGGAGCCGAAGGCAGAGGGCGCCGAGGCCGACCTGCCGGCGGTGGTCGCCGACGCGGCTCGCCGCCTCGACGAGCATATGGTCGCGGTCCAGCTCCAGCCGGCGCTCGTCGCCGTCTGGGACATCGTCGCCCGTGCGAACCGGTACCTGGTCGAGAAGGAGCCCTGGAAGCTCGCGAAGGACGATGCCGCGCGCGATGAGCTCGCGGGTGTGCTCTACGCGGCCGCCGAGACGCTTCGGATCCTGGCGGTCTTGATCCAGCCGATCATGCCCGCCGCCGCCCAGCGGCTCTGGGTCGACCTCGGTCAGGTGGACACGGTCGCCGAACAGCGTCTGCCCGCCGCCATCGGGTGGGGCGGGCTCGCTCCCGGAACGCTCACGACCAAGCGTGAGAGCCTCTTCCCGCGCGTCGAGGCCTGAGGAAGGGCCCCACGACGTTTTCCACCGCGCCTTCACTCCCAGGTGAGGGTTGCGGGAAACGTGTTTCACGTGAAGCTCCCCCGTTCGACCCCATATCGAGACCCCTGTAAGCTCGCCGCTCGTGGGAGACCGGAACCGTGAACCATCGGCTGATACCCGAGCGGTGGATACCCATTGCCACCTGTTCCTGTTGGACCGGCAACCTGCAGATGTGGTCGAGACTGCGAAGGCCGCCGGCGTCGATCGGTTGATCTGCGTCGGCGTGGACCCCGCCACGAGCGCACGATCGCTCGAGATCGCCGAAACGGTCGAGGGTGTTTTCGCGACCGCGGGGATGCATCCCCACGACGCCGCCACCTTCGACTCCGACGCGTCGGCTCGGATCGAGGAGCTGCTCCTCAGCCCGTTCGTGATCGGCGTGGGGGAGTGCGGCCTCGACTACTTCAGGATGCACTCGCCCGTCGAGGACCAGGTGCGCTGCCTGAAGGTCCACATCGCGCTGTCGAACGATACGGGTAAGACGATGGTGGTCCATGTTCGCGACGCGTGGCCGGACGTGCTTCGAGTGCTCGATGAGGGTTCGGCCGAGCGCGTGGTCATCCACTGCTTCAGCGGCGACGCGCAGCTCGCTCGTGAGTGCGCGGCCCGCGGTTACTGGGTCAGCTTCGCCGGCAACATCACGTACCCGAAGAACGAGCACCTGCGGCAGGCGGCGGCTGCCCTGCCTGCGGATCGACTGCTGGTGGAGACCGACTCCCCGTTCCTCTCACCGCAGAAGTTGCGGGGGCGCAGCAACGAGCCGGCGAACGTCGTGGTCACGATCGAGACCCTCGCGCAAGTGCGATCCGAACCGGTGTCGTCGATCACCGAGTCCATCGCCACGAACGCGCGTGCCGCGTTTCCAGGGCTGCGATGACGCAGGATCGCGTTAAACGATGTCGAACGTATGTTCGTTCTCAAGATTGCAGTGAGGGTTGAGGGTTTGTTAGTGTGCGGGCCCGTGCGCTTGAAGGCTTCGGTCCGGTCGAGCCGCTTCCCCACGAAGCCTTCCTCGAGTTACTGGAGGAAGGTTGGCACCACGTCCCACGCGGCTCCGCAGATTGCGGATCCATCGCGCCATGCGCGCGGTGGCCGTGTCCGTCGGCCTGCTCTTGATCGTCGGGCTCGCCCACACTGCTCTGCGCAAGCACGTCACGCTCGTCGTGGACGGCCGTCTGCACTCGGTCAGCACCAGCTCTTCGAACGTCCAGGACCTCCTGGTGGGTCAGGGCATCACGCTGACCTCCGACGTCCTGGTGGTGCCGCCGCCCGGCACGAGCCTGGCGGACGGCATGACCGTGGTGGTGAGTCCCGCACCCGGAGCACCGGGCGACGCGGCATTCCACCCGGTCATCCCCGGCTCCACAGATGTGGGGGTCTGGGTGGTGGACGGGACGAGCGAAGGGCTCGTCGAGTCTTCGGGTTCCGCATCGAGCGCCGGCACGTCTCCGGTCGTGTCCGTGCGGGCCGTCGTGTCGGGGAAGGTACACGACGTCCTGACCAACGCGGGCACGGCCGGAGCACTCCTCTCGGCCATGGGGATCACGCCGGACGCCTTTGACCGCGTCCAACCATCACCCAGCACCCCCCTTCATCCCGGGATCGTGATCACCGCCGACCGGGTCCAGATCCTCACCAGGCTGGAGGCCGTCGAGATCCCGTTCCGCACCGTCACCACGTTCTCGCCGCGCATGACGCCGGGCACCAGTCGGTTGGTCACCGCGGGGGCGCCCGGTGTGGGCCGCGCGACCTACCGACTCCGGTTGGTGGACGGCAAGGTTCGGCAACGCCAGCTCATCGCACGATGGGTCGAGACACCGCCGGTGACCGAACGCATCGTCTCGGGTCCGGAGTCGATGTACGGCGGGACCGTCGACGTGCCAGGTTCGCGTGGGGACACGCAGACCGGGCTCGCCTCCTGGTACGACCCGCCGTGGTCCGGGCTCACCGCCGCGCACCCGTCCCTGCCGTTCGGCACGCGCGTCACCGTCACCGACCTCGACACCGGCCGCTCCGTTACCGTGGTCATCGATGACCGCGGACCGTTCGGACAGGGGAAGATCATCGACCTCTCACCCGAGGCGTTCGCGCAGCTCGAACCCCTCGGCCGGGGGATCCTCCACGTCAAGCTCAGCTGGTGAGGGTCCGGGGGTTCCCGATGCACTCCGCAAGATCCCAGCGGGACTGGGCGCAGCCACGCTGCGAGACCTGGCGGCCCGTCACGGCATCCACCCCACGAAGGCCCTCGGCCAGCACTTCCTGATCGATCCGAACCTGGCCCGCGCGATCGTCGCGGACGCCGGGGTCGGGCCGGGTTCCCGCGTGGTGGAGGTGGGCGCAGGCCTCGGTTCGCTCACCGTTGCGCTCGCGGCCGCCGGCCCCGACACGATCCTCGCGCTGGAGCTCGACCGGTCGCTGATGCCGGCCCTGCGGGAAGCTACCGCCTCGTGCGCCAACGTCGAGCTCCTTGAGGCAGATGCGATGCACATGGGCTGGGCGCAGGAGCTCGGGACGGACGGGAACGGCTGGGTGTTGTGCGCCAACCTCCCCTACAACATCTCGGTCCCGCTGGTGCTGAACGTGCTGGAGGCCGTGCCGGCGGTGACGCGGCTCGTGGTGATGGTGCAGAAGGAAGTGGGGGAACGGCTGGTAGCCGATCCCGGGCAGGAGGGGTACGGAGCGGTGAGCGTGAGGGTCGCCTATCGCGCCGAGGCGACGACCGTTCGCCGGGTCCCGGCGTCCGTCTTCTGGCCTCGTCCCGCCGTGGACTCGGTGGTGGTGCGTCTGGTGCGGCTCGCGAGCCCTCCCGTCGCCGTGGATGAGCCCCTGCTGTGGCGCGTCGTGGACGCTGGATTCGCCCAGCGACGCAAGACGATGCGCAACGCCCTGCGGCGGCTGGGTCTGCCCATATCGCACGCCGACGCCGTCCTCGCCGCTGCCGGCGTGGAGCCGCCCGCTCGGGCCGAGCAGCTGTCCCTCGCGACGTTCGCGGCGATCGCGGAGCGCATGCCCGCGTGAGGGAGGCCGCCGTGCCCGAGGCAGCGGGGATCACCGTGCGTGCTCACGCGAAGCTCAACGTCTTCTTGCGCGTCCTGGGTCGTCGCGCCGACGGATTCCACGATCTCGAGAGCCTGTTCTTGCCGCTGGAGCTTCACGACCTCGTCACCGTCCGGCCCGCAGTCGACCTCCGGCTGGAGGTGATCGGTCCGGCGTCGGGGGGCGTGCCTCGGGACCGGGCGAACCTGGTGCTCGCGGCCGCTCGAGCCCTGGTGGAGGCGGCGGGTCTGAACGCCGCAGGCGCCGACATCACCCTGGACAAGCGGATCCCGGTGGCGGCGGGGCTCGGCGGCGGAAGCGCCGATGCCGCCGCGGCGCTGCGCGTCCTCGACGCGGTGTGGGGTTGCGACCTCGGTCCGAAGGAGCTGGCTCTGGTGGGAGCCGACGTCGGCTCGGACGTACCGGCCATGCTCGCGAGCCAGCCGGTGTTCGCGACCGGACGCGGGGAATACGTGGCGCCGGTGCACATGCCGACGACTTGGTGGGTGCTCAGGCCGTTCGGGTTCGAGGTGCGGACGCGAGACGCCTTCCGCTGGTGGGACGCCGACCCGGCGACCGGCCCCGACCCCGGCGCCTTGGTCGCAGCCGCCGAGACCGGCAGCGACGTGCTGTTGGGGAGCGCACTGTTCAACGACCTGCAGGCGTCCGTTGCGGCGCGCCACCCAGAGATCTCGGATGCGATCGAGGCCTTCGTCCAGGCGGGGGCGCTCGGCGCCGTGATGACGGGCAGCGGCCCGACCGTCGTGGCCCTCGCCTCCAACCTGTCTCACGCCGACCGTCTCGCCGAGGCGGTCCCGGGCTCCGTCGTGACGAGCGGCCCCCCCGCTGCGGTGCACGCGGGTCCCATCGCGGGATAATCGCTCGGTCCGGGGTGGTCTAACGGCAAGACACGGGCCTTTGGAGCCTGGGATGGAGGTTCGACCCCTCCCCCCGGAACGCGTCCCGCCGAAGATGTGGGACGATACGGACCCCTCACCCCTCACCCCTCGACCCGGGACACGCGTTGGCCGAGACGAAGAGACCCTCCCTGGCGCTGGTGGTGCTCGCCGCCGGCAAGGGCAAGCGGATCAAGTCATCCACGCCGAAAGTGCTGCATCCGATCTGTGGCCGGCCGGCGCTGTGGCATGTCCTGCGAACGGCCCGCGCTGCGCGCCCGACGAAGATCGTCATCGTCGTCGGGCACGGGGCCGCCGACGTCGAGGCGGCCGTGCGGTCGTGGGGCATCACGCCGGCGCCCGTGTTCGTCCGGCAACGCGAGCAGCTCGGGACGGGTCACGCCGTCATGATCGCCGAGGGAGCCGTGGGGCGTAGCGCCGACGTGCTCGTCGCCAACGGCGACTTCGACCCCGTGCTGGCCGACGACGTTCGGCGCTTGGTTCGCAGGCACCGCCGCACAGGGGCCGCGGTCACCATCGCCTCTTCCGAGCTGGATGCCCCCGGCGGGTACGCGCGGATCGTCCGCGAGGGCGCCCGAGTGGTGGACGTGATCGAGGGGATCGAGGCGACTCAGGCCGTGCGCGAGATCCACGAGGTGGGGACGAACTGGATGGTGGTTCGGCGGGACCTGCTGTTCGCGACGCTGCCGCTCGTCGACCGCGAGAACCGACAGCGCGAGTACTACCTGAACCGCGCGGTCTCGATCCTGTTGGACAAGGGGGAGCGGGTCGAGGCGCTCGTCTGCGACACGGGCGGGGTGATGGGGCTCAACTCTCGCGACGGGCTGGCGGCGGTGGAGCGCGTGGTGCGCGAGCGAACGAACGCAGCGCACATGGCTGCCGGTGTAACGCTCGTCGATCCCGCAACGGCCTACATCGACGTCGGCGTTCGCATCGGCGCCGACACGGTGATCCGCCCGCTCACGTTCCTGGAGGGCGCCACCCGGGTGGGGACCGGGTGCGCCATCGGGCCTTCGACGCGCGTGGTCGACTCAACGGTAGGGGACCGCAGCGAGGTCACGTTCGCGGTCGTCCTGGGTTCGAAGATCGGGCGCGATGTCACGGTGGGCCCCTACGTTCGCATGCGACCCGGCGTGGTGATGGCCGACGGCTCCAAGGCGGGCGCGTTCGTCGATCTCAAGAACGTGCAGGTGGGGCGCCGCTCGAAGGTGCCGCACCTGTCGTATGTGGGCGACGCTCGTCTGGGTGACGACGTCAACATCGGGGCCGGCAACATCACCGCGAACTTCGACGGGTACGAGAAGCACCTCACCGTCGTGCAGGACGGAGCACGCACCGGTTCGGATACCATCCTGGTGGCGCCCGTGACGGTGGGCAAGGGCGCCGTGACGGGAGCGGGATCGGTGATCACGGAAGACGTGCCTGCGGGGGCGCTCGGCTTGGAGCGCGGCGAGCAGCGCACCGTCGAGGGCTATCGCAAGCGCAAGGACGCGGAGCATCGCGGCGGCCGCACGAAGGGCGAAGGCTAAAGGGGAGGCCTGTGGAGATCATCACGAAGAAGAGGATGATGCTGTTCACCGGCACCATCCATCCGGCGCTCGCCCACGAGATCGCCGACTGCCTAGGGGTGCCGCTCAGCTCGTCGCAGTTGCGGCGCTTCGCCTCGGGGGAGATCTACTTCCGCTCCGAGGAGAGTGCTCGCGGCGCCGACTGCTTCGTCGTCCAGACGCACTCCGAGCCGGTCAACGAGGCGATCATGGAACAGCTGATCATGATCGACGCCCTCAAGCGTGCGTCGGCGAAGCGCATCAGCGCGGTCGTCCCCTACTACGGCTACTCGCGCCAGGACAAGAAGGCGATGTCGCGCGAGCCGATCAGCGCCAAGCTCGTGGCGGACCTGCTCACCACGGCGGGCGCCGACCGCGTCGTGAGCGTCGATCTGCACAGCGGGCAGATCCAGGGCTACTTCGATTGTCCCTTCGATCACCTCACGGCGCTGCCCATCCTGTCGAACTACCTCAAGGACGAGCTGGGTCTGCACGGTGACGACCTCGTGGTGGTGGCGCCCGACGCCGGCCGCATCAAGACGGCCGAGAAACTCCGCGAGTATCTGCACGCAGACCTCGCGTTCCTCTACAAGCGCCGGTCACGCCAGGAGGCGCACAAGATCGAGGAGATGGCGGTCGTCGGTGAGGTCGAGGGCCGGCCCTGCGTCATCGTCGACGACATGATCGACACCGGTGGCACCGTGGCCAAGGGCGCGCAGGCCCTGGCGGCGCAGGGCGCGGGCCCGATCTTCGTGGGGGCGACGCACGGCGTCTTCAGCGGCAAGGCGCGGCAGTCGCTCGAGGAGGCACCGATCATGCAGGTGGTCGTGACGAACACCGTGCCCATCCCGGACGAGCGCTCGTTCGACAAGCTGCGGGTTCTGTCGATCGCGCCCCTCATCGCCTCGGCGCTGCGCGCGGTCTTCGAGGACGAGAGCGTCAGCGAGATCTTCGGCGGCCACAACCAGGTCTGAACGGCGCCACGACCGGCCCTGCGCTCAGGTTCGGAGGGCGACAGCGGCATCCACGTGCGACGTCGAGCTGGGATAGAAGGGAGCCGCCCCGAACGTCCCTTGACCGGCATCGCTCTCGACGGCCCCCGACGCATCCGCGCTGGCCACGATCAGCATGGCCGCGATCGGCACGGGGAGGGCCGGCGGAAGCGCGCTCACGATCGGAGGGTCGAACCTTCCGGTTGGCGTCTGGTAGGTGATCGTGGCGTCGGCGGGCGAAAGGCCGCCGTAGGCGTAGGCGACCGTGGACCCCGGCGCATTCACCCGAACGACCTCGGCATCGAATCCCGACTCCGCCCCGTGCCCTCTCCCGTTGAGCGACATGTTCATGTCGCAATGGGAAGGGAGGAAGGTCCCGTTGACGGCGAGGCCGATGCACAGACGCGTGGGGGCGAACGGATACGACGTCGAGAACGCGAGCAGGTTCCATCGCTGACCCTCGGCGACGCCGGTGTCCAGGATCCACAACGGAGGCTGGGCGGCGTCTCCGCCCGGGACCGCCGGCAGGGCCCACGATGCCGGCGCCGGACCGAAGCGCAGTCTCGCGAACACCTGCAGCATCCGGTCGAGCGATGGTCCTGCGGGACCCGTGATGAACGCCTCGAAGATCCGGCCGTCGATCTCCCATGTCGCGTAGCGCGGAGGGACGATCGGTTGGCGGCAGGCGTGCGTGGGGTCCGTGTAGCCGCCGGCCCTGCCGTCGGCGCTCACGGGCCATGGCGGAGGCTGCGAGCCGGGGATCCTCGGGGACCGGATCTGTTGGAGGTACATCACGACGCCGCCGTCACCTGCCCACTCGCACGGTGAGAGCTCCGAGGACAGCGGGACGCTCGACAGCTCGAACAGGCTGTGGCCTGCGATCGTTCCGGTGGGTCCGACCGGGCCCGTTCCCACGGTCACATCCTCGTTGAGCTGCATGAGCGACCACCCCGAGGGAAACGTGACCTCGACGTTGTCGATCACGCTCGAGCGCGGGCCCGACGGTCCGGCGTCCGCCGGTCGTCCGGGCGCCGGCAGGATCGCGCGGACGCCCGCGACCCCGGCCAACGCCACCGCGAGAGCCGAGAGGACGGCCACGGTTCCCGTGCGAAGCTGCCGCCGGCGTACCCTGCCGCCGAGCCTGGCCGGGGCCTCGGTCACGCGGGGGGCCCTGACCGCCTCCCGATCCAGGATCCGTTTCACGCGCTCTTCGAGATCGCTCATGACCCCTCACCTGCTCCGCTCGCGACGTGGCGCCGCAAGGTCTCCATCGCGCGGGCGACGAGCGCGCGCGCGGCGCCAACGGAGCACCCCAGCGCCTCGGCCACCTGCTGCTCCGATAGGTCGTGGTAGTACCGCAGCACCACGGCGGCCCGCTGCCGCTGGGGCAGCGTCATCAGCGCGGTCCGCAGCTCATCGCGCTCGGCGATCCCCGACGGCTCCATGGTCGTCCCGGGGGCCGAGCGCTCGATCCTGGCACCCTCTGCGGCGACATAGCGCTGCTCCACCTTCCTGTGACGGTGGTAGCTGAGACACAGGTTGACCACCGTCCGCCGCAGGTAGGCGTCGAACGAGTCCGGTTCGCGCAGATGGCGGAAGCGCCCCGCCACCTTGATGAACGCCTCCTGGGCAACGTCCTGTGCCACCTGCGGATCCGAGGTGAGGAGGAAGGCGAGCCGCACCGCATCGGGCGCGTGACGAACGTAAAGCTCGCCGAGCCGCTTGTCTCGTGGCTCCGTGCCAAGGTTGCGCTCCACGGCGACACTCACCCTATCCATCCTCCTGCACACAAGGACGCGCGAGGGCAGCTCCGCGATACGGTCGGCTTGAGTAACCCCGGCCACCGGGTCACGGCAGCCTCGCGTTCCGTACAATCACCGCGTTCCCGAGATCTCCTGAAGGATCCGTCAACCATGGAAACCAAGCTGCAGGCCGAGAGGCGCGAGGGCACCGGCAAGGGCGTGGCGCGGAGGCTGCGCGCCGCCGGCAAGGTGCCCGGCGTGCTGTACGGGCACGACGTCACGCCGGTCCCCCTCGCGGTGGACGCCAGGGAGATGTTGCACCTCTTGCACGGCAGCGCCGGCGCCAACGCTCTCGTCGATCTCGTTGTCGACGGCAAGGACCATCTCGCGATGGCGCGCGAGATCCAGCGCGACCACATCCACAACACGCTCATCCACGTCGACTTCCTCGCCGTGAGCCGGACCCAGACCATCACCGCGAACGTTCCCGTGATCGAGGTCGGCGAGGCGATCGGCGTCAAGGAGGGTGGCGTGGTGGAGCACCACCTGCGCGAGGTCGTGGTGGAGTGCTTCCCGCAGGACGTCCCGGAGCAGATCGAGGTGGACATCACCGACATCGCGCTGGGCGACATGGTCCACGTGTCCGACCTCGCGATCCCCGACGGCGTCACGATCCTCACGAACCTCGAGGACGCGGTGCTGTCGGTCATCACACCCGCGGCCCTGCGGGTCGAGGCCGACCTGTCGGTGCCCGGGGAAGAAGGGGTCGAGGTGCCGGCGGTCGAGGAGGGCGAGGAAGTGCCCCCCGCCGAAGGTGGCGAGGAGGGTGCCGAGGCCGCCGCCGCGCCCGCGGCCGAGGAGGGCGGCGAAGCCTAAGTGTCCCGTGCCGGAAGCCTCTCGGCATTCGGCACGGAACACTGACCCATGGTTTGGCTCGTCGCCGGCTTGGGTAATCCCGACGCGCGCTACGCCGGCAGCCGGCACAACGTCGGCCGCATGACCGTCGATTCCATGGCCCGCACCGCGTCGGAGCGCTTCCGCAAGTCGCGGTTCCTGCCGGCCGAGGTTGCCGAGATCCACGAGGGCGGGGACCGGGTGCTGCTGGTCCGTTCCAAGCGGTTCATGAACGACTCCGGCCCGTCCTACGCCTCGCTCGCCCGCAAGCACGACATCGACCCGGGGCACGTGATCGCGGTGCACGATGAGCTCGACATCCCCAGGGGCACGCTCCGGGTGAAGCTCGGAGGGGGCAACAACGGGCACAACGGCCTTCGCTCGCTGCAGCAGGCGCTCCGCACGCCGGACTTCCTCCGCGTGCGGGTCGGGATCGGCCGTCCTCCCGGGCGTCAGGACCCCGCCGACTTCGTCCTGGAGCCGATCCCCAAGCGCCTGGAGGCCGATCTGGAGATCCTCGTCGAGCACGCCGCCGACGCCGTGCGCTCCCTGATCGTGGATGGCCTCGCCGCCACCCAGGACCGGTTCAACCGGTCGGGACCGCAGGACGCCGGGCCTCGGGGGCCGGCCTCGAGCGGGTAGTCCGGTCGCCCGACGCCGTGTCGGCCGTTCGTCGAGACCGCCGCGGGCCGATCGGTCCCTGCCGTGGGGCCTACCCGGGCCCGGGTAGTGGGGGGGCCTGATGACCGACCCTCGTCCTCCCATGGCCATCGGCGACATTCCCTACCGTGGCCCGATGCTCCCGGCACTTCGGACGCCGATGCTGTCCCTAGTCGAACAACCAGCTCGACAACCAAGAAGGAGGTGAGCGATGCGGGCGAACCACAACCGGCGTCACGAGTCCGACAGCGACGCCACGCTCGCCACGTTCCCGCAGGCGACCCCGGCGAAGTGGAAGAACTGAACCGCAGGTCGTGAGGAAGGAGGCACTGCATGCGTCTTCGTAAGGTCGTGTACTCGCTGGGGTGGCTCGCAGCTGTGGCTGTGGCCCTCGGCGCGTCCTGGAAGAACTTCTAAGTTCCACGTTCGCCAGATCCATCCGCCGCCCCCGCCGAGCAGCTGCTGGCGGGGGCGGCGGCGTTCGTTCGAACCTCAAGCGAAAACTGCCCTTCCCCGATAGGAACAAGGTGAGACTCGTTCTGGGCGTGCTCTTCGTCGCGGTCGCCGTCGGGCTCCTGACCGGCGGCAAGATCGGCCGCATCGCATCGTTGCGGATCACGTATCCGTTCCTGGCGATCGTGGGCTTGGGCTTGCAGTTCTTCTTCCCGACGCGGGGTGCCTGGCCGTACGTGTTCCTGCTGGCGTCCTTCGTCCTGCTCGCGATCTTCGCGGTCGCGAACATCAAGGTGCCGGGGTTCTCGCTGATCTTCGCGGGCATGCTCATGAACTTCCTCGTCATCGCCGTCAACCACGGCATGCCCGTTACCCAGCGTGCCCTCGTCGACTCCGGCCAGAGCGACACGCTCACGGCGCTCGTCGCCCACGGAGGGGAGAAGCATCACCTCGCCGGACCCGGAGATCGTCTGCTGTTCCTGGGAGACGTGATCGCCATCCCGCCTCCCCTGCACCAAGCGGCGAGCGCCGGCGACGTGGTCTCCTACGTCGGTGTCGCCTGGGTCGTGATCGCCGCGATGCGCCGACCGGAGGATCCCGAGCTGGTGCCCGGCCCTGCCCGGCTCGAGGACGTTGGGGATGTCTGAGCGGGTGGACCGGCGGGCTGACGGGGCTCGTCCGGTGCGTCCGGCACGCCTTCGCATCTTCGAGGCGATCGTCGTGGTACCGCTCCTCCTGTGGCTCATCGCGTCGTTCCTGCAGGATCCTTCGCCGTTCAAGGATTGGCGCATCCTCGTCTGGGCGGCGGCGATCGCGATCGTCGACCTGCTTCCCGTCCGGGGTTCGTCGCAGATGGCGTTCAGCCTGAGCTTCCCGATCGAGCTCTCGGCGGCGCTCACGCACATCCCTCCGGTGGCGGCGTTGATCGCGCTGCTCGGGGCGGCGGACCGGCGCGAGCTGCGCGGCGACCTGCCGCCGTTGAAGGCGCTGTACATCCGCGGTCAGATCGCTTGGTCCGTGGCCGTGGAGAGCGCGGTGTTCCACAGCATGGCCTCGCTCGACCACTGGAAGTGGTACGAACTGGGTCCCGCCGTGCTCGCGGCAGCGCTGGTCGGCTACGGCCTCAACGTCCTCGTCGTCGCCGACTACGCGGCGCTGCAGACGGGGGAGCCGCTCGCCAAGATCCTCCGCGACATGCATGTCGGCGTGTTCGGCGAGTTCGTGCTCTCCTACATGGGGCTCGCGCTCTTCTCGGTCCTCGTCGCCCTGTCGACGCGCACCACCGGACTCGGGCTGTGGGCGTTGGTGGTCTTCATCGCGCCCCTCGCGTTCGCCCGGCAGATGTTCGAACGGACCCACTCCCTTCAGATCGCGAAGGACGAGCTCGCCGTGCGGCAGGCCGAGAACGAGCACCAGGCGCTCCACGACGCGCTCACGGGCCTGCCGAACCGCGTCCTGTTCCAGCAGAAGCTGGCCGCTGCCATCGCCGAGGCCGGCGCCAACGGCAGCGAGGTCGGCGTGATGTTGATGGACCTCGACCATTTCAAGGAGATCAACGACACGCTTGGACATCATTTCGGCGACCAGCTCCTCAAGGAGATCGGGCCCCGGCTCTCCGAGGTCCTGCGTGAGCGCGACCTCATGGCCCGGCTGGGCGGGGACGAGTTCGGTGTGCTCCTGCCCGACCTGCCCGACGATCGGGTGGCGATCGCCGTGGCGCGTCGGCTGTTGGAGGAGCTCGAGCGGCCGGTCAGCGTGGAGGGACTCGCGCTCGACGTCTCGGGCTCGATCGGCATCGCGATGTTCCCGACGCACAGCTACAGCGCGGAGTCCCTCATCCGACGAGCCGACGTGGCCATGTACGCGGCCAAGGAGGCAGGCGGAGGATTCGAGCTCTACCAGGACGCCATGGACCAACACAGCCCGGGCCAGCTGACCCTGATCAGCCAGGTGCGACCGTCGCTGGAGGCGGGCCACATGCTCGTCTACTACCAGCCGAAGGTGCGCCTGTCCGACGGACGTGTCTCGGGCGCCGAAGCCTTGATCCGCTGGCATCACCCGGACCGGGGAGTCATCATGCCCGACGAGTTCATCCCGATGGTCGAGAAGACCGTGCTCCTGCGCCCCCTCACACAGTTCGTTCTGGAGGACGTCCTGCGCCAGTGGCACACGTGGTCGGAACGAGGGATCCAGCTGCCGGTCGCCGTCAACATCTCCCCCCGCAGCCTGCTCGACCTCCAGCTTCCCGACCAGATCGCCGAGATGCTTGGCCGGTGGCGCGTGCCGCCGGCCTTCCTGAAGTTGGAACTCACCGAGAGCTTCCTGATGACGGAGTCGGGCCGATCGACGAGCGTCTTGGATCGGTTGGTGGCCCTCGGTGTGGGCCTCGCCATCGACGACTTCGGCACCGGGTACTCGTCGCTCAGCCATCTGCAGCGGTTGAAGATCGACGAGATCAAGATCGACAAGTCGTTCGTGATGCATATGCACGACGACGCGAACGACTTCATGATCGTGCGCGCCACCGTGGATCTCGGCCGCAACCTCGGCCTGCGCGTCGTCGCCGAGGGCGTGGAGAACCGCGAGACGTTCGACCGGCTCGCCGATTTCGGGTGCGACGAGGCTCAGGGCTACTACATCAGCAAGCCGCTGCCGATCGAGGCCTTCGACCAGTGGCTGAGCCTGCGGAGTCCCGAGGCGCTCGAGTTCGATCGAGACAGCGACCAGCGGATGCCTCCACCGCCCGGCCGTCTGCACGCGGTCTGACCGGTCTGCTGTCCCGCAGGACACTAGACTGACCCTCCCAGGCCCCGCCGCCGCGAGCGGACGGGGCTGTTCGCGATGTCCCGGGAGGTCGGTTGAGCCTGCGGGAGGTCGTCGGACGCGGTCGTCGCGTCCGAACCGTTCGAGCGGATGCTGCTCGACCGCGCCCGGCCGATCGTGGCGCGGGCCGAGGCCGGCCGAGGACCTGGTGATCGCCGCGGTGGCGGTGGCGCTCGAGGCCCCGGTCATGGCGGTGGCGTCGGGTCCCCGCGAGGCCGAGGCGCTCGCCGCCGACCTGGAGGCCTATCTCGGGCCGGAGCGTGTCGCGCTCCTCCCGGCGTGGGAGGCGCCTGCCCTACGAGGGGATCTCGCCGGCGCCCGGAGGTCGCCGCGCGCCGCGCGACGCCCTCGCCCGGCTGCGCGAGGCGCAGCGGCCCGTTCGTGGTGGTGGCGCCCGCGCTCGCCGCGATGCAGGGCGTCATCCCGACGCTCGGCACCGTGCCATCGCTGGAGCTGGTCGCCGGCCGCGAGCTCGCGCCCGACGAGCTCGCCGAGTCGCTCGTCGATCTCGGGTACGTGCGCGCCGACGTCGTGGAGCACCGGGGCGAGTTCGCCGTGCGCGGCGGGGTCGTCGACGTGTTCCCGGGCACGGCCCGGCGTCCGGTCCGCCTGGAGTACTGGGGCGATGAGATCGAGTCGCTCCGCGAGTTCGTCCCTTCGACGCAGCTGTCCACCGACAAGGTCGCGCACGTCGAGGTGCCGCCCGTGCGCGAGCTGATCCCCGACGACGCGCTGCGCGCGCGCGCCGCGCGAGCCGCCAGGGGCACGCGGACCGGTTCGCCGACCGGCTCCAGCGCCTCGCCGACGGGCTGTTCGTCGAGGGTGCGGAGACCCTGGCGCCGTTCCTGTTCGATCGAGCTGCCGACGCCGGCCGAGCTTCTGCCCGAAGGGTCGTGGGTGGTGGTGAGCGAGGCCCATCGGACGTTCGATCGGGCGCGCCAGGCCCACCTGGAGGCCGAGGCGCTCGCGGAGGCGATCGCGTGGCCCGGCGCGCGGGCGCTCCATCCGCTCGAGGAGGCGCTCGGCGACCGCGTGCAGCTGCATCTCACGGAGTTCGCCGAGGGCGTCGACCTCGGGCCTCGAGCACTGGGGGACCGCGCAGGGCAACCCGCCGGAGCTCGCCGAGCCGGCTGGCTGAGCTCGCGGCGTCGGGCTACCGGCTGATCCTGTCGGCGCGCGGTCACGGCTCGCTCGCGCGGGTCGAGGAGGTGGTGGGCGACGTCGCGGTGGAGACGGTGGAGGCGCCCCTCGCGACCGGGTTCGTCTTCGCGCCCGGGAAGCTCGCCGTGGCGACCGAGGAGGACCTGTTCGGCTCCGCGGCGCCACACGCGCGCCGCGCCACGGTTCACGCGCCGGCGCGACCGAGTCGGTCGCCGACGAGCTGGAGCCGGGCGACTTCGCCGTGCATCGGATCCACGGCGTGGGGCGCTACGTGGGCATCACGCACCGCGAGCTCGCCGGCGCCGAGCGCGACTACCTGATCCTGGAGTACGCGGAGGGCGACAAGCTGTTCGTGCCCTCGGACCAGGTGGGCATGGTGGCGCGCTACGTCGGCGGCGACGCGCCGCGGCTGCACCGCATGGGCGGCAGCGACTGGGCGCGCGCGACCGCGAAGGTGAAGCGCGCCGTCCGCGACATGGCGGGCGAACTCGTGCGCCTCTACACGGTCCGGATGTCGGTGCCCGGCCACGCGTTCGGCCCCGACACGCCGTGGCAGCAGGAGCTGGAGGACGCGTTCCCGCACGAGGAGACCGGCGACCAGCTCACCGCGATCGACGAGGTCAAGCGGGACATGGAGCTGGCCAAGCCGATGGACCGGCTCGATCTGCGGCGACGTGGGGTTCGGCAAGACCGAGATCGCGGTGCGCGCCGCGTTCAAGGCGGTGATGGAGGGCAAGCAGGTCGCGGTGCTCGTGCCGACCACGCTGCTCGCCGAGCAGCACTTCATCACGTTCAGCGAGCGGTTCGCGCCCTTCCCGGTGACCGTGACGATGCTGAGCCGGTTCGTCAGGCCGGCCGAGCAGAAGCGGACCGTCGCAGGCCGTCGCGGAGGGCAAGGTCGACGTCGTGATCGGCACGCACCGGCTGCTCGGCAGGGACATGGCGTTCGAGGACCTGGGCCTGCTGGTCGTCGACGAGGAGCAGCGGTTCGGCGTGGCGCACAAGGAGCGGCTGAAGCAGTTCCGCGCCAGCGTCGACGTGCTGACGATGACGGCCACGCCGATCCCGCGGACGCTCGAGATGGCGCTCACCGGCATCCGCGAGATGTCGACGATCGACACCCCGCCGGAGGACCGCCAGCCCGTGCTCACCTACGTCGGCGCCTACGACGAGGGGCTCGCGCTCGGCGCCGTGCGGCGCGAACTCCTGCGCGAGGGCCAGGTCTTCTGGGTGCACAACCGGGTCGCCACGATCGACCGGCAGGCGGCGTGGCTCAAGGAGCAGCTGCCCGAGGCGCGCGTCGTCGTCGCGCACGGGCAGATGGACGAGGACACTGCTCGAGCAGCAGATGATGCGGTTCTGGAACCGCGAGGCCGACGTGCTGGTGAGCACGACGATCATCGAGTCGCGGCCTCGACGTTCCGAACGCGAACACGCTTGATCGTCGACCGCGCCGACCGCTGGGGCTGGCGCAGATGTACCAGCTGCGCGGGCGCGTGGGGCGCAGCACCGAGCGGGCGTTCGCCTACTTCTTCTTCCCGCCGCAGCGGGAGATGACCGACGAGGCGCGCGAGCGACTGGCCACGATCAGCACGCACCAGGCGCTGGGCAGCGGCTTCCAGATCGCGCTGCGCGACCTGGAGATCCGCGGCGCCGGCAACCTGCTGGGCGCCGAGCAGCACGGCCACATCGCCGCGGTCGGGTTCGACGCCTACGCGCGGATCCTGCAGGAGTCGATGGCGGAGATGAAGGGCGAGGCGCTCGCCGAGGAGAAGGAGCTCCGCATCGATCTGCCGGTGAAGGCGTTCGTCCCGCCCGGCTGGGTCGCGCAGGAAGCGCTTGCGGCTCGAGCTCTACCGCCGGATCTCGCTCGCCGGCCGACCACGCCGCGCTCGAGCGCGATCCGCGACGAGACCGTCGACCGGTACGGCGCCCTGCCCGACCCGGTCGAGACCCTCTTCGCGATCGCCTCGCTGCGCGTCACGTGCCGCGCCCTCGGCGTGGAGGAGGTCACGCACCTATCGCGATCAGGTGCGCCTCAAGCCCGTCACGATCCCCGAGCGCGCTGCTGTTCGACCTGGAGGATCGCGTCTACAAGGCCGACCTACCACGAGGCGACCCGGACGCTGAACCTGGTGCCGGAGCGGGTGTTCGGGGTGGACCTCGCACGGTTCGTGGAGCGGTGGCTGCTTGAGGCGACCACGGGTGAACGGGAGCCCGTCGGCGTAGACTCGGAGTGTCGTGAGATCCCCCTCGACCCGTCTCGTTGCCGTTTCCGCCGTCGCTCGCATGCGCTCTGGCGCTCGCGTCCTGCAGCCACGTCGGGGGCTGCCGGCCCTCAGCCGGCGGCCACGGTCGGAGGCACCAGCATCACCGACGCACAGGTCGCGAAGGAGGCACAGCTGTTCACGTTCCTCGCCGGACTCAACCAGAGCCAGTGCGGCACCGTCTCCGCCGGCGAGACCCAGGAACAGGCGTGCAACCGGTTCGCGCTCTCCAACCTGATCCAGGGAGTGTTCGTGGACAACTACGCCGCCAAGCACCAGCTCGCCGTGACCGAACAGGAGATCACGACGGTGCTCGCCCAGTTCGATCAGAGTGTCCATAAGAGCACGGTGGACCAGGCGCTCGCGTCCAACCACCTCACGCGCGACGACCTGCACGCGCTCGCGGGGCAAGTGCTCCTGTTCCAGAAGGTCTCGCAGGACCTCGCCGCCGCGAGTTCCAACGACACGCAGCTGCGCCAGCTCTACCAACAGCACCTCCTCAGTTCACCAACCTGACGGTGGAGCACATCCTCGTGAAGACGCAGGCGGAGGCGCAGAAGATCTACGAGGCGGTCACCAAGCGCGGTGCCACCGATGCGGACTTCCAGGCCCTCGCGAAGAAGGACTCCATCGACACGCAATCGGCGAAGAACGGCGGAGCGCTCGGCACGACACCGGCATCGAAGCTGGTCGCCCCGTTCGCGGAAGCTGCGATGGCCCTGAAGCCCGGGCAGATCTCGAAGCCCGTGCACACGCAATTCGGCTGGCATGTCATCAAGCTCATCAACAAGCAGGTGACGCCGTTCGCACAGGCGAAGTCCCAGCTCGTGCAGAGCCAGGGTCCTTCGGTGTTCAACGCCTGGTTGAAACAGCAGGCCACCGACCAGACGGTCAACGTGAACCCGAAGTTCGGCCGCTACGAGGTCTCGAGCCTCTCCGTCGTCCCGATCACCAGCACGACCCGAGCGACACGGCGACACCGCCGGCCTCGGGCGCGGCCTCGGCCACGCCGTGAGCGCGACGTCCGGTCGTCCGGACGACCTCCTGCGCCCACATCCCCCGTGGGCCGGTGCCGTCCTCGCAGCAGGGCGAGCGGCTGCTCGATCTCGTGAGGATCATGGCGAGGCTCCGCGGCCCCGGCGGTTGTCCGTGGGACGCCGAGCAGACCCACCGCACCCTCGCCCGGCACCTGCTGGAGGAGACGCACGAGCTGCTCGAGGCGATCGACGCGGGCGACGACGACGCGATGCGCGACGAGCTCGGCGACGTGCTCCTCCAGGTGGTGTTCCATGCGCAGATGGCCGCCGACGAGGGCCGCTGGGACATCGACGACGTCGCCCGAGGGCTCCTCGAGAAGCTCATCTATCGCCATCCGCACGTGTTCGGCGAGGTGGAGGTATCCGGCGCGGAGGAGGTGCTCGTCAACTGGGAGAAGCTCAAGGCCGCCGAAGCGGGAGGGCGCGGAGGGGTCGACGACGAGATCCCCGTGTCGCTGCCTGCGCTGGCTCGGGCGGGAAAGGTCCAGCGGCGCGCGGCCGGATGGGGCTTCGAGTGGGGCAGCGTGGATTCCGCGGTCGCGGCGTTGCGCGAGGAGGTGGACGAGCTCGCCGCAGCGAAGGATCCATCCGACGCGGAGCAGGAGCTCGGCGACGTCTTGTTCGCGACGGTCGCGGTCGCCCGCAAGCTGGGGGTGGACGCCGAGAGCGCGCTCCGTCGCACGGTGCGAACGTTCGCCGAACGGTACGAGCGCTTCACGGTGCTTGCCGCGGAGCGCGGGCTGGACGTCGAGCACACGCCCGAGGGCGAGCTCCGCGCGCTGTTCCGGGAGGCCCGTTAGGGACATGGGGTCGATCGGGCCCCGTGACATCCGTGCGGCGCGAGACCGCATCGCGTCGCACGTGCTGACCACCCCCGTGCTCGCGCTGCAGCCCGGCGCCTTCGGCGTCGATCGCCACGCCGAGGTCACGCTCAAGCTCGAGCTGCTCCAGCGCACCGGATCGTTCAAGCCGCGCGGCGCCTTCAGCAAGCTGCTTGCCTCGAGCGTGCCGCCCGTGGGGCTGGTGGCGGCGAGTGGGGGCAACTTCGGTCTCGCGGTCGCGTATGCCGCCCGCGAGCTCGGCCACGGCGCGGCGATCTTCGTGCCCTCCACCTCACCGGCGTCGAAGATCGACCGGGTGCGCGAGCAGGGCGCCACCGTGCACGTGATCGACGGCTACTACGACGACGCGGCCGCGGCGGCGCGGGCCCACCAGGACGACACGGGCGCGCTCGCCATGCATCCGTTCGATCAGCCGGAGGTCGTCGCGGGGCAGGGCACGATCGGCATGGAGCTCCAGTGGCAGGTCCCCGACGCCGACACCGTGCTGGTGGCGGTGGGCGGCGGCGGGCTGATCGCCGGCATCGCAGCCTGGTTCCAGGGTGGGGTGCGGGTGGTGGCGGTGGAGCCCGAGGCGTCGCGATGCCTCGATGCGGCCCTCGAGGCCGGAGCGCCGGTGGAGGTGCCCATCGGCGGCATCGCGGCCGATTCGCTCGGAACCCGGCGCGTGGGGGAGATCGCGTTCGGCGTGGCTCGGGACCACGTCGACCACGTCGTCCTCGTCTCCGACGACGCGATCCGGGAGGCCCAGCGGGCGATCTGGCGTGACCTCCGGCTCGTCGCGGAGCCCGGTGGCGCCGCGGCGCTCGCCTCCCTCACGTCCGGCGCCTACCTGCCCGCCCCGGGGGAGCGTGTCGTCGTCGTCCTTTGTGGCGCCAACTGCGACCCCGCCACCGTCACGACTCCGCCGGCCGTCACGTAGGCCGGCCAGATGCCCACCGCAGACGGGCGCGTTCGTCCTCGCGACGAGCCTCAGCGCCGCGAAATCCCCGGACCGGGCCCGAGCGTCGACTACCATCGAACTCCATGTCTTCGATCGAGTCCGCGCACGCCCGCCAGATCCTCGACTCTCGCGGCAACCCCACAGTGGAGGTCGAGGTCGTCCTCGACGATGGCGCCTTCGGGCGCGCGTCGGTTCCCTCCGGCGCGTCCACCGGCGCCCACGAGGCCCTCGAGCTGCGCGACGAAGATCCGAGCCGCTACGGCGGGAGAGGGGTCCGGACCGCGGTCGCGAACGTCGACGGGCCGATCGCGGAGGCCCTGAGCGGGCTCGATGCGTTCGATCAGCGCGGAGCCGACCGCGCCCTCGTGGACCTGGATGGGACCCCGGACAAGTCGGCGCTGGGCGCGAACGCGATCCTGGGCGCGTCGCTCGCGGTGGCCCGCGCGGCGGCGGATTCCAGCGGACAACCTCTCTGGCGCTATCTGGGCGGCCCGAACGCGCACCTGCTCCCCACGCCGATGATGAACGTGATCAACGGAGGCGTCCACGCGGACAACCAGCTGGAGCCCCAGGAGTTCATGGTGATGCCGGTGGGCGCGGCGTCGTTCTCCGAAGCGCTGCGATGGGGGGTGGAGTGCTTCCACGCGCTGAAGTCGATCCTGCACGACAAGGGGTTCGCCACCGCGGTGGGAGACGAGGGGGGGTTCGCGCCGCAGATCGCCACGGCTTCCGAGGCCCTCGCGCTCCTCGTGGAAGCGATCGAGAAGGCCGGGTTCGCCCCCGGCGAGGAGATCGCCCTCGCGATGGACCCGGCCATGTCGGAGCTGATGACCGACGACGGCATGTACCACCTCGAGGGCTCCGCACGGTCCTCCGACGACATCATCGCGTACTGGGGCGGGTTGCTGGAGCGGTTCCCGATCGTGTCGCTGGAGGACGGGCTCGCGCAGGACGACTGGGACGGGTGGGCACACATGACCGCCGAACTCGGCGACCGCGTGCAACTCGTGGGGGACGACCTGTTCGTGACGAACCCGGAACGCCTCGAACGCGGGTTCCGAGAGCACGTCTGCAACGCGATCCTCATCAAGCTCAATCAGATCGGGTCGCTCACCGAGACGCTCGACGTCATCGACATCGCGGCACGGCACCGCTACGCCAACGTCGTCAGCCACCGCAGCGGGGAGACCGACGACGCCGCGATCGCGGACCTCGCCGTGGCGACGAACGCCGGGCAGATCAAGACTGGAGCTCCCAGCCGAGGTGAACGCACGGCGAAGTACAACCAGCTCCTGCGGATCGAGGAGGCACTGGGCGAGAACGCACGCTACGCGGGCGGCGGCGCGTTGGCAGGCGCGGGATGAGCACACGCGCCGCGGCCCCTCCCCAGGCCGCCGGGAAGCGACGGCGGATGCGTCTTTCCCTTCGGGGCGCCACGCTGCTCGTCGTCGTCA
>CAWKKN010000002.1:112500-445699 GCA_963850315.1 uncultured Actinomycetes bacterium | reverse complement strand
TCGCCGACCCCTGCTCAACCGATCCAGAGCCGGATCTCCTCACGCGGCCTCCGTGGCCGATCGCTCATCGCTCCGGACAGGCTGGATGGGCCGGCGATCGGGCCGACCCATCCAGCCGTGGTTCGATCCCCGATCTACGGCGCGCACCGGGCGCAGACGTGACCGTTCGACGTGACGACCGTCTTGGGGACGATCCAGGTGCTGCCCTTCCCGGGGTTGACGACCACGGGAGGGATCACCGCAGGACGGACGCTCGTTGTTGGGCTCGTGGATCCTCCGCGCTGCATCGCGAAGAGTGCGAGCACGAGCGCGGATGCCGCCACGAACGTGATCAGTGCGAGCCAGATGGTCTCGCCCATCCCCCGCTTGGCGCCTGTGGTGTAGGTGCTCATCGGATCCTCCTTCCTGTCGTTTGGGTCCGATGCGTCGCATCATCGGACGGGGCGGAGTGAGCGCCTGTCAGGGATGTGACGAAGCGGGTGTCGGGTTCCCGACGCGGGAGCTCAGGCCATCCCCGCGCGCCTGCGCAGCGCGAGCGGATCCTTGATCGTGAGCGTCTTGCGGTCGAGGTCCAGGAACCCGCGCACCGACAGGGCGTGCAGGATCTGATTCACGCTTTGGCGGGAGCCCCCCACCATCGAGGCGAGCTCGCTCTGGGTGAGGCCGAGATCGAGCACGAGCGCACCATCGGCGTCGTGGCCACGGGCCTCGGCGGCCTCCACGAGCAGCTTCGCGATCCGGCCCTCGAGATCGAGGAAG
This sequence comes from uncultured Actinomycetes bacterium, assembly GCA_963850315.1. Taxonomy (GTDB): domain Bacteria; phylum Actinomycetota; class UBA4738; order UBA4738; family HRBIN12; genus JAOUEA01. Next base: position 444,940 of record CAWKKN010000002.1, on the reverse strand, counting down.
ACGAGATCTGCCGTCTGCAGGGTGAGCCGTCGCAACATCGCCCCGGCGATGTCCAAGAGGGCTTCGGAGATGCGCTGATCGCGCCTCGCCAGGTCGATCACGGTGCTTCGAGGAAAGGCGAGCAGCCGAGACGGCTCCAGCGCCTCGGCGGAGGCCGAACGAGGTCCCTCGTCGAAGAGCGACACATCTCCCAGGGTCTCGGGCTGCCGCAGGGTGGCGAAGACCAGTTCCTCTCCGGACTCCGAGGTGAGGAAGACCTTCACGGTCCCCTCGGCGATGACGTAGAAGGCGTCGCCGGGCTCGCCTTCGTGGAAGATCGGAGCACCGCGCTTGTATGAGCGCACATGGCCTTCGGCTGCGACCGCGACGAGGGCTGCTTTGTCGAGTCCGGCGAACAGCCGGGTGCGCGTGAGGAGTTGTGCTGCCTGCTCCGGCTTCACGGCGCGAGTCTAGGCTCAGATCCACGCCTTCACGGCGGAGCAGCTCCCAGATGCTCCGTGGGATCTGCTCATCTCGGCGTGCCCTCCTATGGGCCAGGCGGAGTGTTTCGAGGTATTGGGACCAAGGATGTGGAGGCAGGAGTGGCTGTGCTCTGCCCGAGTGAATCGCTGGGGGTCGGGGTTCCAGGCGTCACGGTCATCGAGAACCGACCGTATGTCGTGGAGCCACGCCCGCCGGTCATCACGATGCTCACGGGATAGGTTCCCGCTGCGACGTCGGGCACCGTGAATCTCAATGAGAATGAGCAAGCCCCATTGGGCACGTCGTCTCCAAGCATCTGGGGTCCAGAACCCGCCGGTTCATAGGGACGACCCTTCGCGATCGAGAGTGCTTTCGTCGCGACCGATGCATAGTCCTTCGGATCCAGGCCCCACCATGCCTGGTAGTCCGGCCGCGGGTGCTCGCCCGCATACCAGACGAACCTCCCTCCTTTGTCGCGGTAGTACACCGGGCCGGAGACGATCACCGTGCTCCCAGGCGGAGTGTTCCGCGGATACACGGCGAGCCGTGCCCGTTTGGTCGAGCATGCCCTCGAGGCATCCCTGGAGACCGGAAGATGGGACGAATGGGTCACGGGCGGCCACGTCAACGGGGATGCCGGATCGGTCCTCACGATCGAGGCCACGACCTCGGCCGCTGCCTTCCGGCTCTGCGCGGAAGCGTGGGGACCGAAGAAGACTCGGACGTCATCGCCGTTCCCGTTGAGCACGAAGGACAGGAAATGCTCCTCGGATCGACCAGGCGGCGGGGTGAAGCTGGTCTTGGTCAGATGCGGCACGATCCTCGCCTCGGACAGATCGAGGGGCAACGGGGCATCAGCAGGCTTGCGGGCGTTCATGAGAGGTGGCCCGCTGATGTGCTCGATGGAGATCGCCACCCCGTCGTCGGGAAGCCCCCTCATGTCCCAACCCGACGTTGCCCCGTTGTGGACGGGAGGGTGGTGAAACACCAGATCTGTGTCTGAGATGAGCACGCCCACGAATCCCCCGGCGAGGTTCTCGTTGAACGGCTGGAGCCGCCACTCCGGCGGATAGCGAAACGAAAGACCGAGCTGAGGGATGGAGCCCGTGGGCCAGTCCGTAGGAGAACCAGAGACCGGCCTGATGTTGGTCCGTCCATGGAACGCACGGATCACGATCCCGGTGGTCGCGATCGTGAGTGCGAAGGCCGTCGCGATCACCACGACCTTCCTGGTCCTTGGGTATCCCGCCACCTCGGTCGAGGACCGTGGCTCGCGTCTCTGCGCCTCGTCCCACAGGTCCGGAACGTCGACCCGGTCCAGGTCTTCTCCGAGTCCCTGGAACCGCTTTCGAAGCTCAGTCATCGTGCTCCTCCAAGATCGTCCGCAATCGGGCACGTCCCTGGTGCAGGTGGACCCGAACCGTCGTTGACGTCACGCCGAGACGTTTGGCTACTTCCGCGGTCGGAAGGTCGGCTAGGTAGTGAAGGACAATGGCAGCACGTTGTTTCGGTGGAAGCATCGCGAGCGCCGCCAGTAGCTCCGCGGATCGTTCCGCCATATCGAAGCCGGGATCGACCAGCGATCCGCGCTCGGTCTCTTGTACCGGGAGACTCTGCATCTGCCCGGAAGCGATCCGGAACGCGGCCTTCCATACCCAGCGGGTCGGATCGCGAACGGCGGAGCCACGCGCGATCGCCTGGGCGAACGCCTCCGCCAAAGCGTCATTCGCGATCGAGACATCGGACGTGAACGCCAGGAGGGAGCGTCGGAGCCGCTGTGCCTCGGCGCGGTAGACATCTTCGATCCGACCAGAGTCGGTTTCCACGTCCACATCTTGCGTCACATCGATACAGGGGCTGTTTGAACAGGAAAGGTTCAAGGGACCGGGCTACCCCGAATCAACACGCCCGCTCCCGACGACGGTATATGAGGATGTCAGGACTCTCGGTAGAGTCTCGCCATGGATCAGCGGTTAAGCCTGATCACACTCGGTGTCGCCGATGTCACCGCGTCCCGGGCGTTCTATGAGCAACTCGGCTGGCGTGTCGGGCTTGAGGTGCAGGAGACCGTCTTCTTCCAGATCGGCGGCGCGATCCTCACTCTGTGGGGCCGGGACAAATTGGAGCGGGACAGCGGCGTAACCGACAGCCTGGGCTGGGGTGGAGTCACCCTCGCGCACAACGTGCGTTCCCCCGACGAGGTCGATCGCGTCATCGGAGAGGCACGTGCCGCGGGCGCACGGATCAGCCGAGAACCATCGGTGACGTTCTACGGCGGATACGCGGGAGTCTTCACGGACCCAGACGGGCACCCGTGGGAGATCGCCTACAACCCCGGTTTCGCGTTGCGCGACGACGGCACGATCACGCTCCCTCAAGGATGACTGACGGAACGAGTGGGGGTGCAGGTCTTCCCTGCACGCCGGATCAAGGAACTGGGCCGGTGACGCCTCCGACACCGAGGGTCGAGTCGTGGCTTGGCCGTCCGTGCGCTTCGCGCGCCGGTTCGCGAGTCACTCCGCTGCTGAGGCCGCGGGCTTCGCCTCGCTGATCTCCAGGAGGTGGCCGTCCGGGTCGAAGAAGAATGCGCGGATCTCCCAATCGCTTTCCACCGGAGGGGTGAGGAACCGCGCCCCTCGCGAGTGCAGCAGCTGATGCGCGGCGCGGCAGTCGGGGACACGGATCGTGAGCTCATGACTCACACGGGCCGGATCTGTCGGGGGCGCGAACGTGACCCCGGGCTTGTCGGGAGTCGGCTCGCCACCCGTCACCAACAGCAGCCAGCTCCCCTGGAACCGCAGTACGCACGAGGTTCCCCCGTATTCCCGGAACACGGTGGCCCCCAAGACGTCCCTGTAGAACGATCGAGATCTTGCGAGGTCTGACACCACCAGAAGGATCGAGAGCTCCACGCCGTCGGCGGGGAACCGCGTGCCCTCAAGACCCTCGCTCCCGCTGATCACGAAGCGAGATTAACCCAGCGGCCCGCATCTTCTTGAGAGCAACCAGCCAGCCGGTCGTTCCGCGCCCCAACCTCCTGGAGGAGGACTCTCCTCGGATCAGCAGGTGATGTGCAGGATCGCGTTCGTGGCTTCCGGCTCGGCCTGGATCGCCACGATCGCCTCACTCGTTGGGACGGCGAGCAATTCCACCTCGCGACGAGCGGCCTCCTGCTTGACCTCGTCCATCACCGGAAGGGCGCCGTCGACGCCCGTTCCCACCACGAGGCGCCGGCAGTCCCAAGGGATGTGCTCCCCGATCGACAACGGAGTGTGGCCGAAGGCGCCGCGCAGGGGTCTCGATGGCTTCTTCTTGCGCTTACCGACCCTGCCGCCGGCGATCACCACATCGTGCTCGTACGTCACGCCGTCGATGCGGATGGAGCCGAACGTGAATCGATCTATGTGCATGAGGATGACCTCGACGAACGCCAGCGTACATCGCGATGTCCCGCCGAGGAGGTGGCGATCGTCATCCGCGCTAGGACCTTCGCCCCGTCGCATGCCCACACCACCTTCAGTAGCGAAGGCCCGTCTCCGCGGCGAGGCGTTGCTGCTCCTTTCCGATGATGCGGAACGCCTCCTTCAGGCCCAGCCGTTGGATCGGGCCCAGATGTGCCGGGTCGACGAAGTCGTCCGGAGGCGTGCCCGCTCGGACCTGACGCACCTGGTGCTCCAACCGGATCTGCCACAGCAGCCTGAACGCCTCCTCCAGAGCTTCGCGAGAATCCCCGTCGACATCCCCGGCGTCTTCCGCAGCGGCCAGCCTCTCGAGCGTGCTCTTCTCAGGCCGGCGTCCGCTGATCGCGAGGTACCGAGCGAGGTTCGAGATGATCGTCACCCCCCCGTGCTTCACGTCCAGCCGACCGGCATGCTCACCCTTGGCCTCCACCACGAAGTCGCGGATGAACCCCGTGGGGGGCTTGCGCTCGAGGGCCCGGTGAGCCAGGTGTCGGAGGAACTTCGGATAGCGCTCCGGCGCCGAGGAGATCACCGCCTGAAACGCCGGCTCCACGTCGAGCGGCCCCGCGACCTGCCGATGGTCGAACACCACCGAGGTGAAGATGCTTCCGTCACGTCCGACGTCGCTCATCCAGGCACCGAGCGCCTCGGCCCAGCTGGTGACTGAGCGACGAAGCAGAGGAGTGATCGCCATCGCGTCACCGTTGCAGCGCGGGATGCCCCCCGCCTCCAGACCAGCGGTCACCCGTTCGGCGAGCTGGGCGAAGTAGGGATCGACCTCCTCGGGCGCCGCCTCTGCAGGGTCGTAGGCGAGCGCGTGGTCCTGGTCGGTGTGCAGCGCCTGCTCCAGCCGTGCCTCGCTCCCCAGTGCCATCCAGGCCCATGGTGCCGGCGGATCGCCCATGTCGTGAACCGTCTGCACGAGGAGGCGGCGGGTGAGGGCATCGATCGAGGAACCGATCACGTGTCCGATCTTCACCGCGTCGGCGCCGTCGTCCACCAGCGCGCAGGTGAGCTGCGGCAGTTCACGAGCGGCCGCGATCGCCTCGTCGTCGTTCGCGGCCTCCTCGATGGTCTCCGCCAGGGACCTTGTCTCCCGTTCAAGGGACTGAAGCACGCCTCGTCGCAGGCTCGACTGCACGAAGGCCACGCCGCCCGCGGTGCCGAGCACGTCCCGGGCCACCTCGCCGTCGACAACCAGGCAGACGAGATCCTCTCCCGCCACCACCGTGGCGGTGGGTTGAGCGCCCGAGAGGAGAGACAGCTCCCCGAACACCTCTCCCGGCCCGGGCTGGTCGACGATGCGGTTGTGGTCCCGGATCTGAACGTGGCCGGAGCGGATGACGAATAGTGCCGTCGAGGCCGAACCACCTTGGTGAAGGATCGTGGCTCCCGTCGTGAACCGTTCCACGTGCGTCGCCTTCGCGACCTCGACCCGGCGATCTGGAGCGAGGGCGTCGAATGGGGGCGACGATCCGAGCACGTCGGCCAGAGCGGGGACGGAGTCACCGTCGAGGGCACCTGGGCCCGTCATCGCTCGAAACCTCCCTCCAGGCTGGGGGACCGGGGTGCGACCCTGCGAACCGGCACCGCCGAAGGATAACCCCCGCACCCGAGACCGAGTTCTTCGATGTTCGTCGCAGGCCGTCAGCTGACCGCGATGAGACGCGACCTGGCACGCGGGCATGTGGCGCCCATGACCTTCTGCCTGGGCCTGAGCGCGAAATACTCCCCATGCGGATGCTTGACCTCGACGCTCCAGCCTCCCTGGGGCCCGGTCGTCGCCGTTGCGACCAGCACCGGGACCGCCGTGATCTTCTTGAACAACTGCACCACTCGCTGTTCGCGGCAATCCGCGGTCGGCGAGGTCGCTGTTCCGCGGAAGCGCGAGGTCGAGGAGTTGAAGCCGATCGTGATGAGCTGCAGGCCCACGGTGCCCGGGCCCACGGTGCTCGACTCGCAGGCGATCACGGAGATGTCCCAGTCCAGGCAGATGTCCTCGCCGGAGCCCCCGTCCAGGCGATCGTAGTTCTCCCCGCCCATCAAGACGTCCTGCCCGGGCCCGCCGTGGACGGTGTCGTTGTGAAAGCCGCCACCGAGCGTGTCGTCGCCCGTGCCACCGAAGACGACGTCGTTGCGATCGTCGCCATAGACGACGTCGTGCTCGGGACCGCCAAGGATCCTGTCGATCCCGGCCCCTCCTTCCAAGGCGTCGGTCCCGGGGCCCCCCACGAGGAGGTCATCGCCGTAGCCGCCTTCGAGGAAGTCGTTGCCGGTGGCACCGAAGAGCCGGTCCGTGCCCCCCGCCGTGATGAGGAGGTCGTTCCCGGCGCCTCCTGAGACCCGATTGTCCCCGGTGCTGCCCTCCAGGAGATCCTCGCCGTCCCCGCCGCAGATCACGTCGTCGCCGCCCAGGCCGTAGATCGCGTCGTCGCCGCCGAGACCCGCGATCACGTCGGGCCCGGGGGTGCCGAGGAGGACGTCGGGTCCGGGGGTCCCCACGATCGTGGGCCGCAACCCGAAGCAGGAGGGGGCCGTGGCTGCGGTGGGACGCACGCTGGGGCGCGCACATCCGAGCTCCACGGCGCCCTGCAAGCACGTGTTCACCCCGGCACCGCCCTCGAGGCGGTTCGTCCCCTCACCCCCGATCAGCAGGTCGTTCCCGCCGTCGGCCTCGAGCCGGTCGTTGCCCTCGAAGCCGAAGAGCCGGTCGGCCCCGGTCCCACCGGTGAGCCGGTCGTTCCCGGCGTCGGCTTCGAGCACGTCGTCCCCGGGCCCACCGGAGAGGACGTCGTTGCCGGCACCGCCCTGCAGCACGTCGTTGCCCGCACCGCCCAGGACCGTGTCGGCCCCGCCCCCTGCGTTGATGAGGACGTCGTCGCCGGGACCGCCGGAGAGTAGGTCCACCCCCCGGTCGCCGCCGCCGCCCGTCATCAGGTCGTTCCCGGCCCCGCCGAACTGTCGATCGTTGCCCCGGACCCCGAACAGACCGTCGTTGCCGGGACCGCCGTACAAGACGTCGGCACCGTCGGCGCCGATCAGCTCGTCGTCCCCTGTTCCGCCGCACACGACGTCGTTGCCGCCGAGCCCGTAGATCACGTCGTTGCCGCCGAGCCCCGCGATCACATCGGGGCGGTTCGTGCCCACGAGCAGGTCGTTGCCGGGGGTGCCGACCATCGTGGCGACGTGGCCTCCGCACATAACGGTGGCCCGAGCGGGCTTGCCGAGCGATGAGGTCGTGAGGACCGCGGAGGTCACGACGACCGCGGCGACCAACGCGGACATCGCCCCCCAACCTGCGTCTCGCGGCACCTGCGTCCTCACTCCTCGCAAAGGGCAGGCTCGGATGCTAGCAAGGGAACCGGCCCAGAACCGGTTCACGAATGTCTCGTCAGATCGCTCGCATCCGGTTGTTCCGGGCGTTGTGTTCGACCTCGGCAAGGCCGAGCGCTTCGAGAACGGGAGGCAGATAGTTGCCGAACCGTCCGCGCAAGCCCTTCTTGAAGCCGTACCACCCGCCGACCGGGTTGTCGGGAGAGCGTCCCCACGCCTCCACGGTTCCCTCGGCGGCCTGTTTCTGCTCGTCGGCGCTGCCGAGCGGCATCCAGTCCCCGTACTCGCTCAACATGGCGTGGAGGTCTTCGATGCACGACAGGTGATAGCGCAACTGTGTCTTGCCAACCTGAACCACGAGGGCAGGGGGGTCCGCGTCGGGATCGCGGTACGCCTCGAACGAGCTGCTCCCAGGCGGGGTGGTCAACTGCCACGGGTCGGTCGGGGTCCCGGTGCCTTCGACATCATCGATCGCCATGCGGGCAGCCTGGCACACCGAACCGGACATCTCGTGTCATGTTGCTCCTAGACTCTTCGGATGCGTGCCGCGCGTGTGCTCGACATGTTGCTGGTGCTGCAGCGACGCGGGCGCATGACGGCGGGGGAGCTCGCCGAGAGGCTCGAGGTCTCCGAGCGCACGATCCTGCGTGACGTCGAGGCGCTCAGCGAGGCCGGGGTTCCGATCCTCACTGCCCGCGGCGCGGGCGGCGGGATCGAGTTGATGGATGGTTTCCAGACCCACCTGACCGGTCTCACCACCGATGAGGCGCTCTGCCTGTTCCTCGTTGGCCAGCCGCAGGTCTCGCACCGGCTCGGACTCGGCGCACCCACGCTCACCGCGCGCAACAAGCTCCTGAGCGCCATCCCGCCCGCGCTCGCCGAAGAAGCCGACCGGCTCTCCACCTGGTACCACCACGACCCCGACCCATGGACCGGCAACCGCATCCCCCACGGCGAATTGCGACGCCTGGCCCGCAGCATCCACCAACGCCGCAAGGTGGAACTCACCATCGCCGATGCGCCGACCGTCATCGTCCGACCTCTTGGGCTCGTGCTGAAGGCGGGGTCATGGCACCTGATCCTGTCGGGCAACACGACGGTCGAGGTTGTCTGCATCGACCAGCTGCGAGCAACCCGGCTCACCGATCAGGGCTTCACTCCACCGGCGGACTTCGACCTCACCGAGTTCTGGAAGCTCCACACCGCCGGACACGCATCCTGAGTCGAAGGTTCCCGACAGCGGCGACCTGGTGCGCGGGTCCCGCTCGGTGTAACCGGAGCCGGGGTCAGCCCAGGATCCGGGCGTCGCCGAACCCGGCGGCCAGGTCATGGCCTTCTTTGAAGCGGAGCGGATCGAACGCGGCGAGGCCGGCGTCCGCCGTGCCCGTCGTCACCAGGTCGGCCACGTGCGCGCCCAACGCGGGCGCCAGCTTGAACCCATGCCCGCTGGTGCCGGCGTCGACGAAGACGCCGGGGGCGATCTCCCCGATCACCGGCTGCCAATCCGGGCTGACGTCGTAGAGGCTGGCCCAGCCACCGTGGACCTCGGCGCGCGAGAGCGACGGCACGCGGGCCGTCAGCCGGCGGGCCAGGTCCTCCACCTCGTCGGGCGTGATCGAGGTGAGGAAGTCGTCCGGGTCCGCCTGTGAAGCGGGCGTGAGCGGTCCCAGCAGGAAGAGCTCGTCCCCTTCCGGGCGCATGTAGAAGCCGCCGGTCACGTCCCCGAACCCGGGAACCCGATCCGCCGTGGCCCAACGGAACGTCGCCACGATGTGGCGCTCCACGCTGAGCGGCAGGTCCACGCCGACCATCTGCGCCAGCGGCCGGGTCCACGGTCCCGCCGCCAGCAGGATCCGCCGGCAACCGATGCGTCCTGCGTCCTGGGTGATCAGTACGCCGCCGCCGACGGGGTCGCGCTCGATGCCGATCACGGCGGTGCCCAGCCGAGCCTCGGCTCCGAGCTCGAGCGCCTTTCGCAGGAGCCCTTCCGTCGTGGCGTGCGGGTCCGCGTACCCGGCCTCTTGCTCGTAGGCGCCGATGGCGATCCCGTCGAGATGGAACCCCGGCAGGCGCGCGGCGAGGTCCGCGCCCTCGAACAGGTCGGTCGGGATACCCAGCTCGTTGAGTCGACGTACGGAGGCACGCACGTCGACGACATCCTCGGGGGGGTGGAGGTAATACAGGCCGGTGCGCCGGTGACCGGCGTCCATGCCGGTGAGCTCCTCGAACCGCTCGAACATCCGGATCGAGTCGCGGGCCACCTCCGCCAGGAAGTCGTTCGTGTAGTACGCGCGACAGATGCCGCTGGAGAACCCTGTGGGCCCTCCGGCGGGAGCCCCCCGCTCCACGACCACCGTCCGTACGCCACGCGAGGCCAGGTGGTAGGCCGCCGACGCACCGTGCACCCCCGCCCCCACCACGCCTACGTCGAATGTGTCCATCGAACCTCCCCGCCTCGCGTCATGGGCTCACGTTACTTCCTCACCGGGGCACGCTTGACCGCAACGCTGCGCTGCCCTTAGCGTTCGCCCGCATCCGGCGTGGGAGGTGCCTGATGGAAGGGTTCCGTGCCATCGTGATCGGCGGCGGGGTCGCCGGCACGAGCATCGCCTACCACCTGGCGGAGCTGGGCTGGGACGATGTGGTCCTGCTGGATCGCGACGAGCTGACCAGCGGCTCCACCTTCCACTCGGCCGGCCTGGTGGGTCAGCTGCGCTCCAGCGTGTCCCTGACGCGGATGATGATGTACTCGGCCGATCTCTACCGCCGGCTGCACGAGGAGGGCGACGTCGACCCCGACTGGCACGAGGTCGGTTCGTTGCGCCTGGCCTCCAGCGAAGAGCGGATGCAGGAGCTGCAGCGACTGGCGGGCTGGGGTCAGACGTTCGGGCTCCCCCTCAGCATCATCTCCACCCAGGAGGCGCTTGAGCGCTTCCCGCTGTTCGACCCCACCGGAGTATTGGGTGCCGCCTTCCTGCCCACCGACGGTCATCTGGATCCGAGCGGCCTGGCCTACGCGCTGGCTGGAGGCGCGAAGCGTCGGGGCGTCGAGATCCGCACCGGGACGCGCGTTACCGAGGTGTTCGTCGAACGCGGGCGCGTGCGCGGGGTGCGGACCGAGGCGGGCGACATCGAGGCCGAGGTGGTCGTCAACGCGGCGGGGATGTACGCGAACCAGGTCGGGCGTCTCGCCGGTGTCGAAGTTCCCGTCGTTGCCTTCGCGCACCAGTACCTCGTGACGACGCCCATAGAAGGCGTGCGGCCCGACTTCCCGACGATGCGCGATCCCGACCGCCTCGTATATTTCCGCGCCGAAGGCGGGGGCTCGCTCCTGATGGGGGGCTACGAGCGCAACCCCGCGCCGTGGGCCGTCGCGGACGGCCCGCCGGCGGACTTCAACAACACCCTGCTCCCGGAGGACTGGGATCGGTTCGAGTCGCTGGCCGAGGGAGCCTCTTCGCTGGTGCCCGCCATGGCGGACGCGCAGGTCGTGAAGCTGATCAACGGGCCCGAAGCCTTCACCCCCGACGGCGAGTTCATCCTGGGCGAGTCCGAGGTGCGCGGGTTCTTCGTGGCCGCCGGGTTCTGCGCCCACGGGATCGCGGGCGCCGGCGGCATCGGCAAGGTCGTGGCCGACTGGATCGTGCACGGCGAGCCCGAGTACGACCTGTGGAAGATGGATATCCGCCGGTTCGGGCCCCAGTACCGCTCCAGGGGGTACGCGCTCGCCCGTGCGTACGAGGTCTACGCCACCTACTACGACATCCACTACCCCGGCGAGGAGCGCGCCGCTGGCCGGCCGCTCAAGACCGCTCCCACCTACGCGCGCCTGCAGGCGTTGGGGGCCGAGTTCGGCGAGAAATCCGGATGGGAGCGGGTGAACTGGTTCGCTTCGAACGAGGACGGATCCCACGAGTCGAAGCGGCCTCTCGGATGGGCCGGTGAGCACTGGTCGACCGCGATCGTGACCGAACATCTGGCCACCAGGGAGCGTGCGGGTCTGTTCGACGAGTCGAGTTTCGCGAAGATCGAGGTGATTGGTCCCGGAGCGACGGCGTTCCTGCAGCGACTGTGTGCGAACGACATCGACCGGCCGCCGGGCCGCGTGATCTACACGCAGATGCTCAACACACGCGGCGGGATCGAGTGCGACCTCACGGTGTCGCGGCTGCAGGACGACCGGTTCGTGCTGGTGACCGGTACCGCCTTCGGCAACCACGACCTCGGCTGGATCCGCAAGCAACAGTGGGACTGGCAGGGCGACGCCCTCCAGGTGCGCGACGTCACCGCCTCGCTCGTCTGCCTCGGGTTGTGGGGCCCGCGCGCCCGCGACATCCTGAGCGCCGCGACGCCGGCGGATCTGTCGAACGGATCGTTCCCGTACATGACGTGGCAGGACATCGTCGTCGGCGACGTGCCCTGCCGGGCGGTGCGCATCACCTACGTCGGGGAGCTGGGTTGGGAGCTCTATGCGGGAGTGGAGTTCGGGGGCCGGCTGTGGGACACGCTGATGGAAGCCGGCACTCCGCACGGCATGATCCCGGGCGGCTACCGGGCCATCGACACGCTGCGGCTGGAGAAGGGCTACCGGGCGTGGAGCTCCGACATCACGCCGGAGGAGAATCCGTTCGAAGCGGGCCTCGCGTTCGCGGTCCGCATGGATCGACCGGGGTTCGTCGGGCACGCCGCGCTGGAGCGGGCGCAGGTCGAGGGTCCCGCGCAGCGCCTGTCGTGCCTCACGCTCGAAGACCCTCGGGCGATGTGCCTGGGCAACGAGCCCCTCTTCCACGACGGCGCGGTGGTCGCGCGCGTGACCAGCGGCGGGATCGGCTATGCGGTGGGCACCTCGATCGCCTACGCCTACCTTCCGTCGGCGCTCGCAGAGCCGGGGATATCGTGCAGGGTCGAGGTGTTCGGGGAGCGCGTGCCCGCCACCGTCGCGGCCGAGCCCCTGTGGGACCCCGCGGGCGTGCGCATCCGAGCCTGATCGGGCCCGCGGGGGGTACCGAGGATCAGGGGAGAGCCGGCGCCGCCGGCACCCGCGCCGCCAAGATCATCTCCGACCCCGCCACGTATCGGCAGTCCGTGAGCGACAGCCCGAGCGATCCAAGCTCGGACTCGAGACCTTCGCGCGTGTAACGATTGATGTGCTCCTTGACGTAGCCGTTCGGGAAGACCTTCCCATAGAGCCATTCGAGGAACAGCCAGCGGCGACGGCTGTAGTCCGGCGTGCCGAGCACCAGCACGCCGCCCGGAGCGATCACGCGCAGGACCTCATCGAGCCTGACCGCTTCCCGTGGGATGTGCTCGATCACTTCGGAACAGATCACGGCGTCGAAGACACCGTCCGCGAACGGCAGATGGGTCAGGTCGCCCTGCACCAGGTAGCGGCCCGGCGCCCGGAGCCAGCGCAGCTTGCGCAGCCCGATGTCCATGCCCACGACGCCCGGCAGGGTCTGGACGATGCGGCTCGATCCACACCCGATATCGAGCGTGTGCCGCCCGGCATGCGAGCCCATCAACTCGTGGACGATCTCGAACCTCTTCCGCTGCCAGTAGCGCTGCAGCGGGATCCACGAATCGAACGCCCGGTTGTCGTAGTCGGCGGCACGAACCGAGTTCCGCAGGCTCACCAGGCGCCCCAGTGTGGTCGCGTACGCGCCTCCGAATCGGACCATCCGCGTGCGGGTCCAGGGCTGGGCGCCCCGGTACCAGAACGGCACCTCGATCACGTTCCAGCCTTGGCACAGCGCCTTGACGATGATCTCGGGTAGGACGTCCAGGCCGTGCGCCTCCAGCGGCTCGATGTCCAGCAGCACCTTCCGCCGGTAGAGGCGGAACCCACTCGAGAGGTCGCGGAACGGGATGGACAGCCCCACCCGGTAGACCAGGTTGAGCGCCCGACTCGCGAGACGACGCCCGAAGCCCATCTCGGCGACGGCGCCCCGGACGTAGCGCGAGCCGATCACGACCTCGGCCTCATGGCGGCGGGCCCAGATCACCGGAACGAAGTCGGCGACGTAGGCGAAGTCCGCGTCGAGCGTGATCACGTACTCGCCGCGGGCGTTCGAGATGCCGGTGCGCAAGATGTCGCCATATCCGGATCCCTTCGACGCGTTGAAGACGGCCCCCGCGTCGTCGACGAGGGCCTCGAAGGAGGGGCCACCGTTGCTCGCGCACACGAGCACCTCGGCATCGATCCCCAGCGCGTCGACCGAGCGTCGTAGCGCCGGCAGGAGTTGGGGGAGGTCGTTACGTTCCCCCCACACCGGCACGACCACCGAAAGGATCGGATCCTTCACCATATGCGGCACCTCGAGCGACCTTGGACCCTCAGCGGGCTTGACCCGATCTCCGGCAGGATGTGTCACCCACCCGGATCGCCCGATGACCCTAGTCGGTGGTTGCGATGCGCCGCAACCCAGCGTCCCCGCCGGGAGTCGAGCATCCTCGTCGAGTTGCCTGGCAACCACACTCGGAAGACGCTAACGTGCGTCCGCCGCGCACCTGGACGGCACCGGCGTTCGTAGCGAGGAGCGAGCCTGTTGCAGGTCGACCGTCCGGAACCGGACGAAGAACAGAGGTTGCCCGGGATCTCCGGATGGTTGCGACGGCGGGGCCCGGTCGCGCGCGCGGCCGGCGCCTTCCTCCTGTACGCGGTCGTCTCCGGCGTCCTGTTGGTGCGGGACGTCTTCCTGCATCTCTCCACGAGATGCATCGGGCTCTGCCGATCGGACACCTGGGTCTACCTGTGGTCCTACCGGTGGATGCCGTACGCCCTCTCCCACGGCCTGAACCCGCTGTTCGTGACCAACTACATCTGGGCGCCGAAGGGCGTGAACCTCGTGTGGGTCACGACGCTCCCCGGGCCCGCCTTCGTGATGGCGCCGATCACGTTGCTGTTCGGAGCGCTCGTCACCAACAACATCCTGCTGTGGCTCGCACCGGCCCTGGCGGGCTGGGCGGCCTACCTGCTGTGTGCACAGGTGACGCAGCGGTACTGGCCATCGGTCGCGGGTGGGTTCGTCTTCGGATTCTCCACCTACGTGGGCCACCACGTCCGAGGGCAGGTGAACCTGATGCTGATGTTCTGCGTGCCGCTCGCCGTGTACCTGGTCGTGCGGCGGGTGCGCGGCAGGATCGGGCCGGTCGCTTTCGCGCTCCTGCTGTTCCTCACGCTGATCGCGCAGTTCACCACCTCCTCGGAGATCTTCGCCACGATGACGATGTTCGGCGGGATCGCGATGGTCGGCGCGTTTGCGCTCGGGCCTCGCGACCTCCGCCCGGCGCTATGGCGCACGGGGCTGCTCGTCGGTGGCGTCTACCTCGCCGTCGGGGTCGTCGTGCTGCCGTACCTGCTCGAGGTGGTGGCCCATCGTCCTCCGGGGGCGATCCGCCCGCTCGACCGGAACTCGATGGACCTCCTCAGCTACGTGCTCCCGCGCACCCCGACATGGATCGGCACGTCGTGGTTCTTCGACTACACGCAACGCCATTTCCGTTCCCTCGGGGTCGACGATACGGCTTACCTGGGGCCTGCGTTCCTCCTGATGCTCGTCGTGTTCGCCTGGACGACGTGGCGGTCTCGAGCGACCTGGCTCCTGCTCGCCTTCCTCGCGGTTCCCGTCGTCTTCTCCTTCGGCCCGGTGCTGCACGTCGGGGGTCGGCCGACGATCACGATGCCCGGCTCCCTCCTGGCGAAGACCCCGGTGATCTCGAGCGCGCTGCCGGAGCGATTCCCGCTGTATGTGTGGCTCGTCGTGTCGGTGATCACGGCCCTGTTCCTGAGCGCCTCGCGCGGCCGTTGGGCGTGGACGCGGTGGGCCGTCGTGGCGGTCGCATTAGTCCTGATCGCCGTTGACCTTCCGCGGCCTCCGTACCGCACCACGATGCACACGCCGACCTTCTTCACGGACGGGATGTACCGGCGTCACCTGAAAGAAGGCGAGACCGTGCTGATCCTGACCAACGACATCGGCGACGAGATGCTTTGGCAGCAAGCCGCGAACTTCTACTTCAAGCAGACCAGGGGGTACATCGGCCTCGCCCACCCGAGGCGGATCGGCGATCCCGGCGCAGCGATCGCGCATCAAGGGGGCGGCGGAGGCGCCGTCTCGACGCCGGGGGCCGACGAGTTCCAACAGTACCTGCACGAGCAGCAGGTGGGCGCCGTGATCCTTCCGACGCCCGCGCCCGAGGAGTGGACGGCCTTGCTGCGGTCGTTCGGCGCGCGACCGATCCAGGTGGGCGGGATCACGCTCTACGAGGAGCCGCCGGGTGGGTGGGTGCCCGCGCCCTCCGTTGCACCCATCGGCATCGGCGCGGTTCCGTATTGCAGATTGATCAGGCGCGGAGACCTCCGTCGCTTCGTGGCGTCCGTACGGCGAGGGAACGAGTCGGTGCCTCAGATCGAGTTCGACACGATCCGCTTCGCCGCAAAGGTAAGGTCATCCACAGGCCGCGATCGCGCAGACATCCAGAGGCTCGCGAACCTTCTCAGTCAGCTCACCCTCGCGATCGATCAGGCGCAGAGCAGCTACCCTCACGACGCAGCCGTGAAGCTCCGGCTGAAGACGCTGCATAGCGTGAGCCTCTCGGCGGCCCTCGGCTCCGGCTGCGCCTGATCTCTCCAGCGGTGCGCGGCACATCCATGCAGACCGCCTTCGGCTCACATGCCGGTTTCGGCGGAGAGTCTTCCGCTCGACACGGCCTCCTGAAGCGCCCGGTAGTCTCGCTCGTTCTGGTCGGCGTAGACGACCGAGAACTCCCGGACCGCTCGGTCGAACGCGTCGGAGCTCCCGAGATAGGCGCCGATCGCCACCCGATCGCCGGAGCGCGCGTGCGCACGGGCCAGCGCCCATCCGCTCATCATCGCCCACAGCTCCATGCCCGCCGGGGTCATCCCCGCGATATCGGCCGAGCCTTTCCAGTCGCGCAGCTGCCGGATGTAGTAGTCGCGCGAGTCGCCTCCCCAGGAGATCCGCTCCCAGCCCAGGAGGATGTCGCTCGCCGCCTGCATCAGCTCCTGGCCGACCACGACCCGCTGCCCGTGATTCCCGAATTCGCTCTTCGACGTGAAGCGTTCGAGCACGGATTCCTGCGCCTCCTTCACCTGCAGGAACAACGGGGCGTCGAGATCTCGATCCTGGAGGAGGACTATCCACGCCTCGGTTCCCACACTGCCGACGCCCACCACCTTGCGGGCGAGGTGGACGAACCGATAGTGCTCGAGCAGTCGCCGCCGGTCCGGGTGCAGCGTCCGCAAGTAGCCGCGGACGATCCTGTGCAACGTTTCCACCGCGACCGCAGGATCGACTCCGGCCACGAACTCCTCTACCGGCGTGATGAGCGGAGGGTCGCTGATGATCCTGGGCTCACCGTCGGTGATGCGCGCAAGCTTGTTGAACGCCTGCAGGCTGTCGTGCGCGCGAGCCTTCGCGATGGCCCGCCAGACGCTCGGGGTCTTCTTCGGGTCCAGCAGCGACCGGAACTGTGGCAACAACGCACCCATGTCGAGGTGCGCGTACCAAACGTCCAGCATGGACATCCCGGAGAACTCCCTCATCGTCTCTCGATACGAAAGAACGGCCCTGCGGACGATCCGGCGACGCTCGCGGCTCTTGAACTCGTTGTCGCGGCCCGCGATCTCCAAGCTCGCCGCCAGACGCTTGACGTCCCACTCCCACGGCCCCGGCGCCGTCTCGTCGAAATCGTTGATGTCGAACACGAGGTGTCGCTCCGGAGAGCCGAAGATCCCGAAGTTCGACAGATGCGCGTCCCCACAGAGTTGAACGTTCAATCCCGAGACCGGGGTGGCAGCCAGATCCGACGCCATCGGTAGCGCGGCACCTCGGAAGTAGGTGAACGGTGACACCAGCATCCGGCCGTGGCGGATCGGCACGAGCTCGAGGACCCGGGTTCCGGCCTGTTCTTCGAGCAGCCCGATCGGATCGTCTCGATCGGGCTGCGCCTCCCACCCGGCGTGACCGGAGCGGGGCACCCGGGCCCGTGCCGCCTTCCCGTGCTCCGCGCGCTCCCGCGCAGACAGCTCGGGGCCAGTGAGTTCGCCTCGATCTCCCACGATGGGGTGAGCCTCCCCGCTCGGTGCAGGGGACATGTTGTACATCGTTCCGTCGCGCGCGGCCACTCCCGGTGGGAACGATATCCGTGCTCCGGAAGAGGATGGACATGCTCAAAGCCAAGGCGGAGGTCGGGAGAAGGCGCATCTTCTGATGCCGACGGAGGATCCGACGAGGATGAGGGGACTATCCTCGGTCGATGGCGTTCCTCGTGGCGGTTGTCGTGGGTTGCGTCGGAACCCGTGGCCGTCGAGGAGAGGGCGATCGCCGATGACGTACGACGAACTGATGCGTCGCGTCGTTCAGGGATTCGAGGTCATCGGCGTCATCACCCTGGCGGCAGGCTCGGTCGTTTCACTCACTCGTTACCTGTTCGCGCTCTCCCGCGGGCAACGCGACGGAGCGTTCCAGGCCGTGCGCCGGGGTGTGGGACGCGCGATCCTTCTGGGGCTCGAGATCATGATCATCGCCGACATCGTCCGCACGATCACGATCGCCACGACGATCGAGAGCACGGTCACCCTGGGGATCATCGTGCTGGTGCGGACGTTCCTCAGCTTCTCGTTGGAGATCGAGCTCGAAGGAGAGGTTCCGTGGCGCCGTGGGTCGAGCCCCAGCCCCTAATGGCTCCCGAGCGATCGGCGCCGCCGATCATCCACGGATCAGCCTGAAAATGGCCGTGTACGAGCAGAAGTGGATGTGCCCCTGCGGATCGGTCTCCAGCGAGAGCACCGGAGTCCGCCCAGCGAACCGAAAGACCACGCGCTCGTTCCCGAGCCGGCCGTCCGACGTTCGCCGGAGCCGCCGCACTTCACCGAGGTTGTAGGAGCCGAAGAGGATCGCGCCCTCGTTCGCCGGTCCGAGGCCGCATCCCCAGCGGGCCTCCTCAGAGCACGACATGGACAGGATCGCGAGGGCGACGACGAGCCCGACCGTTCGCCCCGATCACGGTTCTGCGCGGCGTCATGTGTTGGGTCATCCGCTGCGCCGCCCCCCAACACAACTCCTCAGACGATCAGGTCGTGACCTTCCAGGTCGTCGGGGGGGCCCAGATCGGTGCGGCGCCCGATCGTTCCATGGCCGGTACGAGCTAGCTTGATTCCCCAGTCGATGGCGCTAGCCGTGGAGCTCCTTGTTGATCTCGGCCGTTGCGTCGTCCGACAAAGACGTCTTCAGGACCGTGCCGCCGAACTTGGACAACGCATCGAGCGCCTTGTCGGCGGTGACCTTCTCGAAGACGATGAACAGGGCAGAGGTGCCCGGCTTCAGCATCTCCCGGACCTGATCCTGGAACTGCTTGTCCATCCCGGACTTGCCCATCTTCCCCATCAGCGCGCCCATACCCGCTCCCACGGCCATGCCCAGGAACGGGACGAAGAACAAGATCCCGAACAGCAGCCCCCAGAACATGCCGCCTGCGGTGCCGGCCCCGACCGCGTGGGTGTTGGTGATCGTCTTGAGCTTGCCGTCCTCGCTGCGGATGATCGCCGCGATGGCGTCCGCCTGGATCACGAGGTCGCCTGCGAGGCGCTCAGCCTCTTCCATCGCCTGGACCGCTGTGGTCGTGTCTTCGTAACCGATCGCGATGAGATCTGCCATGTCGAGCCCTCCTGTTCAACGGCGACGGTCGCGGCGACGGTCGCGGCGGTGGATGCCCGCGGCCGATACGGGCGAAAGCGGCCTGCCGAACGGATCGATGAACAGCGAACAGGCCTCGGCCTTCGCCGGCAGCTCACCGTCCATCAGATCCACGGAATAGGTGAGGTCGTCGCCGTCCCAGCGCGGATCCTTCAGGACCACGACGGCGTCCTCGGGGGGTTCGCCGTCGGAGGCGAGGAAGGACAGCACGGCGTTCGGCGGATCGGCGGCGAAGCTGTTGTCGCCGTCATCCCAGAGCTCCACGAACCGCCGCGACGTGAGGTGCCCCACCTCGCGCTGGGGCCGATCCGCGAAGTAGACGGTACTGGCCGCCAACCCTTGCAAGGTGACGGAACGTTGATCGCTCTGGAACCCCGTCGCCGTCTGAACGAACAGTGCTTCGATGTCTTCCAGTTCCTGCTCGGTGACTTCTGCCATGTCTGCCTCCTTAAGTTGGCACGCACCCCGACTAGGTGGGAGGTGCCTCTTCTTTCACCTGCGTGGGATCCGCGACGTCGAGCTTGACGTCGCCCTGCGCCGCGATCCTGCCCCTGATGCCGCCGCCCTTGCCGCGCAGGATCCAGGCGCACCCGACCGCGAGGAGACCGCCGACGAACGGGCCCACGATGTAGACCCACCAGTCGTGGTAGTTCCCACTCACGATCATGGGGCCGAGGGAACGCGTGGGGTTCATGGAGGCGCCGCTGATGGGGGCCGACCACAGACCCGCCAGCGCGATGTAGGCTCCGACCCCGATCGCCCCGAACACCCCGATGTTCTGCGCGCCCGAGGCGGTGCCCAGGATCGTGCTCAGCAGACCCAGGGTGAGCACGGCCTCGAAGGTGAGCGCCGTCGTCGCGGAGATGCCCGGGCCGGGCTCGGTGACGCCGAGGCCCCCGATGTTGCCCAGCGTCGCACGCAGGAACAGCACCGCGAGCACCGATCCGATCAGCTGCGCGATGACATAACCCGGCACGCGTTTCCAGGGGAAGTCCCCCCGCAGCGCGAACCCCACGGAGACCACCGGGTTGAAGTGAGCACCGGAAACGGCGCCCATGAACAGGATCATCGCCATCACCATGAGGCCGGGCGCCGTCACGCGCACCGCGAGCGGGATCTGTCCCCCGCTCTGGGCGTTCACGACCGCGCCACCGGCGGCCACGAGCACCAGGAAGAAGGTGCCCAGCAGCTCGGAGAACAGTCGCCGTCCCTCGAACCTCGGGTCATAGAAATCGTGGACGACCCCCTCGACCTTGTTGTCGAGGAAGGCCATGGCGCCGGAGGATTGATGTTGGGACATCAGACTCCCTCCATCGCCTCGAGCCGTCCGGAGCGGATCGCCTCGATGAAGCCCTGATAGTCCTTCTCGTTTTGATCGGCGTAGCGCTCGGAGAAGTCGGTGATCGATCGATCGAACCCGTCGCTCTTTCCGAGGTAGGCCGAGATCGCGATCGGATCGCCCGACCTGGCATGTGCTCGGGCCAGCGTCCAGCCGCACGTGCGAGCGTAGAAGTCGAGGCCGACCGGAACCATCGTCTCGACCTCGATCGAGCCCTTCATGTCGCGGAGTTGGCGCCAGTAGAGATAGCGGTTCTCCTGCACACCCTTGGTCCATCCCAGATAGATGTCGCTCGCCGCCTGCATCATCCGTTGCCCCTGCACGACCCGCTCGCCGTGCTGCTTGTAGCGGCTCTTCGGAAGGTGATCCTCCAGCACCGAGGCCGTCGCTTCCTTGATCTGGAGGAACAGCGGATCCTGCTGGTCGCGACCTTGGAGCAAGACGATGAACGCCCGGGTGCCGACGCTGCCGACGCCCACGACCTTGCGGGCGACGTCGATCACCTCGAAGCGCTCCAACAGGTGACGTCGGTCGTCCTGCAACGTGGAGCGGTAGGCGCGGAACTGCTGGTGGATCGCCTCCTCGACCTCGTCGGGGGACATGCCGAAGGTCGCGAAGAGCTCGCGAGAAGGGATGACAATCGGGGGCTGGCTCACGATCCGGTACTGTCCGTCGACGTACTCGGCGAGCTTGGACAGCGCCTGCAGGCTGTCGCGGGTGTGGGCCTTCAGGGCGACCTTCTTCGCCTTCTTCTCCCGCTTCTCCGCTTCCTTCTTCTGCGCCCTGTCCGTCTGGGACCGAGCCGCGGTCTTGATGGCGGCCATCAGCCGGTCCTCCGACAGGTGGGCGTACCAGACATCCATGGTGCCCATCTTCGCGAACTCGGCCATCGCCTCGCGATAGGCGGTGACCGACGTCATCGTGACATCGTCGGTCTGGGCCTTCGTGAAGCCGTTGTTGCGAGCCGCGATCGTGAAGCTGGCCGACATGCGTTTCACGTCGTACTCGAAGGGCCCGGGAAGCGTCTCGTCGAAGTCGTTGAGATCGAACAGCAGGACACGTTCGGGTGAGGCGAACAGGCCGAAGTTCGACAGGTGGGCGTCACCGCAGAGCTGGGCGTTCAGCCCGGCTCTGGGGGTGTCCTTGAGATCCGCGGCCATGATCTTGGCCGCGCCACGGTAGAACGTGAACGGCGAGACCATCATCCGGCCGTGACGAACCGGCACCAGGTCCGGCTCCCGCGTCAGGTTCTGCTCCTCCAGGAGCGCGACCGGATCGGGGCGGTCGGCGGCCGGTTCCCACCCCGTATGGGCGGCGGGCGCCGCCTTGTCCCTCGCTCGCTTGCCGCGTGCCTTGCGTTCCTCGACGCTCGGATGCTCGACCTTGCTCATGCCCTCAACCCTTCCTTCTGGTGCTCGTTCCAGGGGACCGTGAAGCGCTCGTCCATCGACCGGGGCTCTCGTCGCTACGCCCTGGCGGTACTCCGGTCCTGCACGACGTAGGCGGTGATGAGTGCGATGGGGAAGAAGAACAGGCTGAAGATGAAGAATCCGATGAAGCTGTGGCCCTTTCGCCCCGCAACGCGCGCAGGCCAGAAGGCGATGGCGATCCAGACGACCAGGAACAACGTGAACAGGAGCCAAGATCCCACCGACGTCGCAATCATCTTCCTATCCCCTCGCGGACCCCGAGGTCGGCGCCGCTCGGGTCATCTAATCACATTGCAGCACTGCCCATCTGACCCACTCGCCCCTACAGGAGCGCCGCCACGCTCCTGCCGAGGAACAGCGCTCCGAGGATCAACAAGAGGACGGCGATCACCGTGCTCGAGTTCGCCAGCAGCCATGCGCGCCACGCTCCCAGCATCGACTCCGCCCAGGTCCGGCGCAGGGTGAAGATGAACAGCGGGATCAGCAGCCCCATCGAGGCCGCGATCACGAACACGCCGTAGGCGGCCACGGCCGCGCCCTCGGACACGTTCGCCTTCTCGATCTGGTCCACCACCGGGGCGATCAGCGCCCAGGTCGGAAGGAACAACCCCAGTCCGAAGGCAAGGAACGGGCTGATGTGCTCGGCCCGCTGCATCCACTTCGGCGGGGCACCGCCGCTGTCCCTGCGCCGGCGTCGCCAGGTGATGGCCCCGCCGATCAGCAGGGCCGCACCGACGACGCCCTGGATCGCCGCCGAACCCGAGCTTGATCCTCCCGTGGTGCCCTGGCTCCCCTTGTTGGTCAACCACGCCGTGAACAGGCCCACGGCGGTGATCGAGACCATCCATCCGGCCGCGAACGACCAGCCGTTCGCGAGCGGCTTCGTCGTTCCCAGCATCACGACGATCGCCAGGACCCCGAACGGGGAGGCGGCCATCGCCAGCCCGATCGTGATGATGACGAGCAAGGTATGGCTCCCGGAGCTCGCGATCATCCTTCCCCCTCGAACGCCCGGCACCCTCGAACGCCCGGCACCGCCGGGATCCCGGCGAAAGACTAGCCGTACACCACATCCCCGCGCGGGCCGTTTGCCGCTTCGCCATCTTCATGCGCTAAGAATGGGAACTCAACACGTCGCGAAAGGGGCACGATCCATGGCTGGCAAGGAGTTCGGTGGGGTTGTCAACGTCGACATCCGGGATTCCAAGCCCGACTGGTCGCCGTTCGAGGCGCCGAAGGCGCCCGACGGCGCGCCGAACGTCGTCTATATCGTCCTGGACGACGTGGGCTTCTCCGCGATGAGCCCGTACGGGGGGCCGATCGACACGCCCAACATCGACCGGATCGCGGCCGACGGTGTCCGCTACACGCAATGGCACACGACGGCGCTGTGCTCCCCGACGCGGTCGTGTCTGTTGACCGGGCGGAATCACACCCGCAACAGCATGGCATGCATCACGGAGGCGGCGATCGGATTTCCCAACGCCAGCGGAACGATCCCGCCGGAGAACGGCATGCTCTCCGAGATCCTGGCCGAGCGTGGCTGGAACACGTACATGGTCGGCAAGTGGCACCTGTGCCCGGACGACGAAATGAACCTGGCATCGACCAGGCGGAACTGGCCCTCCGGGCGCGGGTTCGAGCGCTGGTACGGGTTTCTGGGAGCGGAGACGAGCCAGTGGTATCCCGACCTGATCTACGACAACCACCCCGTGGATCAGCCGAGGTCGCCCGAGGACGGCTACCACCTCACCGAAGACATCACCGACAAGGCGATCGCGTTCATCATGGACGCGAAGGTCATCGCGCCGGAGAAGCCATTCTTCCTCTACTACGCTCCCGGGGCCGCCCACGCCCCGCACCACGTCTTCAAGGAGTGGGCGGACAAGTACAAGGGCCGTTTCGACATGGGCTATGAGGCCATGCGGGAGCAGACGCTCGCGCGACAGAAGGAGCTCGGCATCGTGCCGGACGACACGAAGGTCGCGCCGATCAACCCGATCGGTACGCCGGAGACGCGCACCGGCCCGGACGACAAGCCGTTCCCGGCGTTGGACACCACACGACCGTGGGACTCGCTGTCCGACGACGAGAAGCGGCTCTTCTCGCGGATGGCGGAGGTGTACGCGGGCTTCGTCTCCCACGCCGACCACCACATCGGACGCCTGCTCGACTTCCTCGAGGAGACGGGTCAGCGCGACAACACGCTGATCTTCTTGGTCTCGGACAATGGCGCCTCCGGCGAGGGCGGTCCCAACGGCTCGGTGAACGAGATGAAGTTCGCGAACGGCATCCCGGACAAGATCGAGGACAACCTGGCCATGTTGGACGAGCTGGGCGGAACGAAGACCTACAACCACTACCCGAACGGTTGGGCGATGGCCTTCAACACGCCGTTCAAGATGTGGAAGCGCTACGAGTTCAACGGCGGAACCAGCGACGCCTGCATCGTGTCGTGGCCGGCCGGCATGAAGTCGAAGGGTGAGCTCAGGACCCAGTACCACCACGCGATCGATCTGGTCCCGACCGTCCTCGACTGCCTCGAGATCGACGCTCCGGAGGCGATCAAGGGGCACGTCCAGACCCCGTTCGACGGCGTCAGCATGCGCTACAGCTTCGACGATCCGAAGGCAGCCTCGGCCCGCAGCACCCAGTTCTATTCGATGCTCGGCTCCCGCGGCATCTGGCACGACGGGTGGAAGGCCGTCACGACCCATCCGACGATCGCGGGCTGGAGCCACTTCAACGACGACGAATGGGAGCTCTATCACACCGACGTCGACCGGGCCGAGCTCAACAACCTCGCGAGCGAGCACCCCGAGAAGGTCCGGGAGCTCGTGAACCTGTGGTTCGCGGAGGCAGGCGCCAACGACGCCTTCCCGTTGGACGACCGGTCTGCGCTGGAGATCATGATCACGCCCAGGCCGGTCCTGTCGCCCCCACGCAACCGGTACATCTACTACCCGGGCACCGCCGAGGTTCCCGAGTCGCAGGCGGTGAACGTCCGCAATCGCTCATACGCGATCGGCGCCGAGGTCGACATCCCGGAGGCGGGGGCATCGGGCGTGCTCTTCGCCCACGGCTCGCTGTTCGGAGGACACGCTCTATACGTGAAAGACAACCGGCTGCACTACGTCTACAGCTTCGTGGGGCTCATCGAGCAGATGGTGGTCGCGACCGAGGACGTGCCGACCGGGGAGAGGCTCTTGTTGTCGGCCGCGTTCGACAAGGACGGCGAGGACCCACCGCACGTCTCGACCGGGATCCTCTCGCTCTACCACGGGGAGAAGAAGGTGGGCGAAGCGCGCATCAAGACGCAGCCGGGGAAGTTCATGATCGCCGGCGAGGGGCTGTGCATCGGGCGCGACGGCGGCGCCGGCGTCACGCATGACTACCCCGGCGAGCAGCCCTGGGCGTTCACGGGCGGCACGATCCGCCGCGTCGCGGTCGACGTGAGCGGGGAGCCGTTCGTCGATCTCGAGCGCGAAGCCGTTGCCATGATGATGCGCGAGTAGTCGCGCGCGAGACGAGCGGCGCCGACCCGCTGCCGTCACGGCGACCGGGCGAACGGCTGGAGGATCGCGAGCATGCATCACGATCGGACGGACGTCTTCTAAGCCGTTGTCGGAGGCGGTGCGGCTCCGCGGTAGCGCTGGTACAGCCGCGGGAGCTCGACGCCGGGCCTTGCCCAGAACCGGTCGGGGTCGATGTCGATCCAACCGTCGTCGGCCGGCGCCACCCTAGACCCTCCGGCCGCGGCCGTCACCATCGACACGGCCGGCTTCGCCGAGCCGTCGGCTCGCCAGAGTCCGAACGACCGCTCGTGCATCGCCTCGTCGAGCGGCGGGGCAGCCCATGTATCGGGTGCGTAGTCCGCGTAGCACCACAGCATCGCCCCGGAGCAGCCTGCCTCGCGTAACCCGGCCAACACCCGTTCGGTGTACGAGGCCGCTGCCTCCTCCTCCACCACGAACGCGGGGTGGGTCTCACCCTCTCGCCCCGCGTCGCCGGGAACCGTGGGCAGCCCGAACTCCGAGAAGAGCACGTCCGCTCCCTCACCCAGCCAGCGCGTGATGCGGGCGAGGAACGGCACCACCTGGTGGTCGGTCGCGCCATCGGCCCACCGGGCGTAGATCGGATAGCCGTGCATCGTGAGGAAGTCGCAGACCTCGGCGGCCTCGCGCGGGCCGATGTGCCGGTCCTGCTCCAGGTCCTCCATGTGAAGGCCGATCGTGATCCGCGCATCGGGGTCGGCTTCGCGGATGGCGCCGGACATCCTGCCCAACCACCGGCGACCGAGCTCGCGGTCGGGCGGGACGCTGCAATTGGAGCTCTCGTTCCCTAGGTCCCAGGCCCACAGCGCGTCGTGACCGGCGAGCGCGGCGGCGGCCTTCTCGGCCAGCAGCGCCTGCGCGTCCGCGACGTCGCGGTCCGTGTACCAATTGCGGAGCCCACCATCCACGACGCGTCCGGACGAGACGACCCGGAACCGCGGATCGCGTTCGCGGCCATCGAGCGCCCAGCCGGGGATCCAGTTCGCGCCACTCATATGTCCGGTGAACAGGGTCGGGATGAGTCGAAGCCCGGCGTGCGCCGCGGCATCGGCTA
Source organism: uncultured Actinomycetes bacterium (assembly GCA_963850315.1). GTDB lineage: Bacteria > Actinomycetota > UBA4738 > UBA4738 > HRBIN12 > JAOUEA01. The sequence continues at coordinate 418,590 of CAWKKN010000002.1, read as the reverse complement.
CCGCGACCAGGTGCGCGAGCATCGCGCGGTCGATCAGGGCAGGTTCGGGCTGGAAGTCCTCCCAACGCAGGAAGCAGCGCACCGAATCCAGCCCCGCACGGGCGATCCGGTCGAAGTCCGCGACGACCTCTGCGGGATCGAAGCGCGGCCACCAGCCCATCGCGGTGCGGGCAGGCCAGTAGTTGACCCCGAGACGGAACCGCTGCGGGTCACCCGCCATGCGCGACCCGGTGCCGGCTGAGGGCAAGGCGGTAGACCCCGATGTAGTCGTCCACCATCCGCATGACATCGAACCGCCTCGACACGGACGCTCGGACCGAGGCCCGATCCAGCCGGCGTGCCGCCGAGACCGCCTGCGCCGCCTCCGCCCCGGAGCTGACCAGGAAGCCGTTCTCGCCCGGGCGGACGAGCTCGACCATGGAGCCGCGATCGTGTGCGATGACCGGTGTGCCGCACGCCATCGCCTCCACCACGCTGAATCCGAACGGTTCGCTGAAGCTGATCAGGTGCAGGAGCGCCACCGCGCCACCCAGGAGCTCCCCACGCGCCTCGGGTCCCACGGGGCCCGTGTACCGCACCCGGTCCCCGTCGATGCGGGGTTCAACCCGTTGCGTGAAGTAGGCACGGTCCTGCACGATGCCGGCGATCACCAGGGGCATGCCCACCCGATCGGCCACATCGATCGCCTCGACGACGCCTTTGTGCGGATGGATCCTCCCGAAGAACAGGAGGTAGCCCTCCGGCTCCGGGCGGAACGGGAACTGCCGCATGTCGATCCCGTGGTGGATCGTCGCGATGTAGTCCAGGCCCGGATGACGGTCGGCATCGCTGATCGCGACGTAGAACCCGCGGTCGTTATAGCGCTGATAGACCGGCAGGATCCGCTCGGATGAGAACCCGTGGATCGTGGTGAGCACCGGGGTCTCGATCAGTCCGCTGTAGGTCAGCGGCAAGAAATCGAAGCTGTTGTGGATCAGGTCGAACTCGCGGGCCCGCTCGAACACCGTGGCGATGTGCATCGCCTCCCAGACCTTCGCGTCCAGGCTCTCGTCCTCCGAGTAGCCCGTGGGCGCGGTCCCGACCAGACGTCCGGAGGTCTGCGAATCGGCGGTGGCGAACAGCGTGACGTCGACGTCGCGTTGCACCAGCCCTTCTGTGAGCAGGGAGACGAAGAGCTCCCACGGGCCGTAGTGGCGGGGGGGACGCGCCAAGAGATCGGCGCCAACATCGCGATCCGCAAGGGCGGCCGACCCGCTTCGGGCATGGCCCGAGGATAGCCCTCGCTCCCGACAGTCGCGGGTCAGGTAGGATAGGTGGTAAGCGCTCAAGAGTGATGGCGCTTCGTTCTGCGGCCCCAGGCTCCCGGTCGAGCTCGTGCCGAACCTCTCGTGCAACGACGAGCATCCGGAGTTTCCATGCCGCACCCACAGCTGCCGACCCGTTCCCTGACGCCATGAACGACTGGCGTCGCGAAGAGGCCCTCAACGAGACCCGCTCTCGAAGCGCCAACGAGGGAGTCGAGACCTACAACGACGCCCCGGGGGCTGCGAACGGGACGGACCGATACCAGTGCGAGTGCAGCGATGCGGGCTGCGAGGAGCTCATCAGCCTGACCCGTGCGGAGTACGAGGCGGTTCGCTCCGACGGCCTGCACTTCGCGATCACCACCAACCACGAGAATCCGGAGCTGGACCGTCTCGTCGTCGAGCACGAACGGTTCTCGATCGTGGCGAAGCTCCCCGGCGAGCCGGCGCGGATCGCGCTCGACTCGGACCCGCGGACCCACTGATCAGCCCGGATCCTCCGGCTGACCGGACCCACCCGGACGCGAAGTGGCCGGAAGCAGTCGGTAGACCGACGTGACCTCCTCGGCGACGGCGACCATCTTCCGATTGGTGCGCCGCGCGTGATCCCGCAGCATGTTGAAGGCGGCGCCTTCGTCGATCCCGTGCCGTTCCATCAGGATGCCCTTCGCTCGCTCCGTGACGGCGCGACGGCCGAACGCACCTTCCAGGTCGTGATACTCGGCGAACCGGCGCAGGACGATGTCGATGGCTCCCTGGAGCTCGTCGGCGTCCTCCCCGTCCGCGACGTAGGCGAAGATCCCGCGCTTGGCGGCCTCGTTGACGAACGCGCGATCCTGCGTTTCGAGCACGGCGATCACAGGACACGCCGCCTCCCGGACGATCCGGTCGATCGTCGACAGAGCGCGAGGTCCCCGGTCGGCCCCGACGATCACGATCGCGACGTCCGGGCGCTCGTTGAGGGTTGCCTTCGGCACCTCGGCGATATCGACGTTCCTGGGGACGACCTCGTGCCCGAGGGCGATGACCAGCCCGGTAACCTCCAGGAGACGTTCCTCATGCTCGTGGGCCACAAGAACGCGAAGCCGCCGGGGCGATTCAGCACTCATCCGTGTCGCAAGCCTATCGAGGATCGTTCCCCGTCGATATGAGGCCCCTATCCCGCGTCGGTGAGCACCGACCGACCGGAGGGCCGGGCTCGGACCATGAGGTGTCGCCGGCCGAAGAGGAGCGCCAGTCCGTAGAGGAGGGCCACCAGCAACAAGAGGTTGCGATATCCCGTCACGATCGCGAGGTACTCCAGGATGCCGCCGAGCATGGCGCCCAGGAGATTCGCACCGAACGCGACCGTGGACGCTCCGACGTCCTTGAAGCGTTGGGCGAAGATGAGGTTCGCGAGGAACACCGGCGTGAACGCCACCGCCACACCGACGAGGAATCGGGGCACGACCGCGAGCGACAGGAGACGGTCGGGCGGGACGAACCACGCCACCACCAACGCTGCAACCAGGAGTGCGTACAGGGAGCCCGGGCGCGGGAGCCTGCGTCGGCGCGCTACCTCGACGGCGAGCAGCACCGCGATCAGGATCCCGGCGAAGACGAGGGAGTTCACGAGCCACGTCGTCCCGAACAGGAGCGCGAACTGCACGACGCTCTTGGTCTCCAACAGCAGGAAGGCCGCACCCATGCAGAACAGGTCGGCGTAACCGCGCATCGCGCTCAACGGCGCGCCGGACGTGACGCGCACGATCACGAGCGACGCCAGAAGGATGGCGCCGAGCCACCACAGGTAGAACGCCGGGATCATGCGCCCGTCGATGTACGGGAACGGATGATCGTCGGTCGACGGCGCCGGGACATCCCTGCCGGCCACGAAGGGCGTCGTGCAGTCGATGGCGTGTTCGGTTCTCGACACGGTGAGCACGGATTGGCGCGCGAACGGCCCGGGTGCACCGCGGTCGAGGCAGGGTTCGTGGCCGAAGACGTCGGAGAGCGTCGCGGCGTAACGGGCGAACACGTCGGGGCGGTAATAGTTGTACATGGCGAACACGCCGCGGGGCGCCAGGTGGTCTCGCACGCTCTGCATCGCCTCCGTCGTGAACAGGTAGCTCTCCAGACGTAGCGAGCCCTGCCCGCTCACGAGCGTGAGCGAGTCTGGCAAGGCGAACAGGATGAGGTCGTACCGGGTGTGGGTCCGTTCGAGGAACGCACGCCCGTCGTCGATGTGCACGCTCACGCGCGGGTTCTGGTACGGGTGCGCCGCGTTACGGTCGCGGCCGATCGACTGGATGACCGGGTCGATCTCCACCGCGTCCACGTGACGCGCGCCGTTCGCGAGCGCGAGCGCCACATCGTTGCCGCTGCCCGCTCCCACGATCAGCACGTTGCCCGACTGCTGTCCTGTGAGGTGGGTGTACGGCTCCGCGTAGAACTCCTGACGCAGCACGGAGACGGGGAGGATCGTCTGGTGCGGCAGCGAGTTCACACGGATCGGCGTGCGGCCCTCCGCGTCGGTCGGGTACGCGGTGACGCGGTAGTAGGGCGACCAGATATCGTGCGGCGCGAACGTCCCTGCCCCGAACACCGCGACGATGGCGACGAGCGGCACCCAGACCGTCAGGTCCTTGGGACGTGCTGACAGGACCAGGAAGATCCCCGCGATCACCAGCCCCCACAGCACCGGCCCCGTGCGCAGGAACGCCAGGACCGAGAACGCGATGATGCCGCCGAGGCTCCCCACGATGTCCAGGCGGTATGCCTCGAGCGGTTCGAACCGAGCGAATAGGCGGCCCACGCCTTCGGCGATCGTGGCCATCGCCACTACCGTCGCGGCGAACAAGACCGGCAGCACGATCCAGATCGGCGGCGCCGTCAGTCCGAACGACGTGTCGAGCTGCGTGACGCCCTGCCGGCCCTTCACCACCCGCAACGCGAAGATCACGACCGCGACCACTGCGACCGCCGCCGGTGCCCACCGACTGAGATCGCGCTCCTTGCCGGCTCGAAGGAACCCGACGCCGATGCCCAGGAAGCTCGCCAGCAGCACGAAGTTCGAGAAGTACTCCACATAGACCAGGTAGGCGGCGGCCCACCGGATCAACGCCAATTCCACGAAGAGCATCAGGAAACTGGACAGGACCAGCCGGGAACGGACGCCGAGCCGAGATGAGGGCGCGGACGCCGGCGCCAGGGTGGTCTGCATCGGGACCGAAGTATCGCGGACGGATCGCCGCCCAGGCAACCGCCGTCGCGGTTCTTCAGATCCCGGTGCTGGCGAGCGCGTGGGGGGTCGACTGCCCCTCCCCGACCTCCGCCTGCGGCTCCACCAGCGGAACGACCCGTCCGGGAAGGTCGATGACGAACCGTGCTCCCCCACCCTCGCGATCCTCGATCTTGGCGCTCCCACCGTGCAGCTCGGCGAAGCGTTGGACGAGCGACAGGCCGATGCCGACACCGCGGCCGCTCGAGTTCTCGCCTTGCCGGAACGGTTCGAACAGGACCTCCTTGAGCTCGTCGGGGACGCCGGGGCCCTCGTCCTCTACCGTGAGCGTGATGCCGTCGGCTCGTGATCGGACCAACACGAAGATCGGGGTTCCGGGCGGCGTGTGCCGCGTGGCGTTCAGCAGGAGATTGTCGATGATCCGTTCGACCTTCGCGGGGTCGACCTCGACCTCCACCGGATCGGCCTCCACGCGCACCGGGTGGGCGCCGAGCCCGGTCCCCTCCCGGATGACGCGCCGCGCGAGCTCGCCAACGTCGGTCGCCTCACGTTGCGGCCGCAGCTGTCCGCGGTCGATCCGGTCGAGGTCCAGCAGGTCGTCGATGAGGCGGTCGATCTTACGCCCGCTCTGCTCGATCACCTCGTAGAGGCTCTCGCGCTCGTCGAAGGTCAGGTGGAGCTCGTCGTCCCGCCGGATCGTCTGCATGGCACCGAGGATGCCTGCGAGCGGGCTCTTGAGGTCGTGCGAGACCGCGTGCAGCAGCGTGTCCTTCGCAGCGTTCAGCTCTCGGAGGTCGCCGGCACGCTCGGTCTCGACCTCCACGCGCGTCCATTGATCGTTGATGATCTCCCGCAGGGTGTCGAGGAGCATCGCGAACGCAAGGAACACGGCGAAGCGCACGACCGCGTTCCAGTACGGAAGCAGACCCGTGGCGCCCACCGTCGGGTCGGAGAGCACGTCGGACGCGATGCCCACCGCGGTCGCCACGACGACCGTCACCGCGCCCCAGCGCCGGCCCAGGTTCCAGGTCACGAGGCCGATCGGCATGAGGTACAGCAGCGACAGCGACAGGTTCGGACCCGGTCAGGTAGTCCAGGACCCCGACCACGCCGATGAACGACAGCCCCAACACGACGACCAGCCACGTCGACCGCCCTCGAAGAAGCCACGGGTCGCCCGCAGCATGCGTCGATCGGCGTCGATGGGCACCCGCTTGCTCACACAAGGAGCGTCGGCCGGCGAAGGTCCTACCTTGAGTCGGGTAGGGCGAGGAGTCCCCGCAAGGGCGCGAAATGCCCTTCCGCGATGGCTGATGCGATCCTTCTGTTCGTCGGCGAGTTCGGCCATGGTCTCCTCCCACCCCTCCGGGACGAAGATCGGGTCGTAGCCGAAGCCCCGCTCGCCGCGCCGGCGCGTCACCAGCGTCCCCTCGCACAGGCCGTCGGCGTGGAGCTCCCGGCCGTCGGGGAAAACGAGCGCCGCCGCGCAGCGATAGCGGGCCGTCCGTCCCGCCCCGGGGATCCCCTTGAGCGCGCGCATCAGCAGCTGCAGGTTCTCCTCGTCGGTGGCGTGCTCGCCTGCGTACCGGGCGCTCCGCGGCCCGGGCCTGCCTCCCAGCGCGTCCACCTCGATCCCGGAGTCGTCGGCCACGGCGGGTATGCCCAGCGACTGGGCGACCGCGCTGGCCTTCAGCAGGGCGTTCTCGAGGTAGGTCTCGCCGGTCTCCTCGACCTCGGGGAACGCGTCGGGATCGTGGCTCTCCACGCTCACCCACACCACCGGCCAATCGCCGCAGATGCGGCCGAGCTCGCGCAGCTTGTGGGTGTTGCGCGAGGCGAAGGCCGCACGTTCGGGGAACACCACGATCCGCCCCCGTTCAGCCGCCGAGGGCGTCGCGTTGCAGCGTGGTGAGCCGGGCGATGCCGGTGGCGGAGAGCTCCAGCAGGGCATCGAGCTGGACGCGGCTGAAGGGCTTCCCTTCCGCCGTCCCCTGCACCTCCACGAACTCGCCGCCTCCGGTCATCACGACGTTGAAGTCGACCTCCGCACCGGCGTCCTCCTCGTAGCACAGATCCAACAGCGCCTCGCCCTCGACGATGCCGACGCTGACGGCGGCGACGCTGTCGCGCAGGAGGTCGTCGGGAACCTCGCCGTCGGCCGCGAGATCCGCGCAGCGCGATCGCGAGGGCGATGTACCCGCCCGTGATCGACGCCGTACGGGTGCCGGCGTCGGCCTGCAGCACGTCGCAGTCGACCGTGATGGTGCGCTCCCCCAGTCGGGAGAGGTCGGTGACGCTCCGAAGGGACCGCCCGATCAGCCGCTGGATCTCCTGCGTGCGACCGCCGGGGCGGCCCCGGTTCACCTCGCGCGGGGAGCGTTCGTTCGTGGAGGCGGGCAGCATCGAGTACTCCCCCGTCACCCAACCCCGGCCGGTGCCCTTGAGCCACCGCGGGGCATCCTGGGACACCGAGGCCGCCACCAGCACGCGGGTCTTGCCCATCGAGAACAGCACCGAACCCGACGCCCATTCTTGGAACCCCAGCTCCCACGTGACGGGACGCAGCGCGTCCGACGCCCTCCCGTCGGAGCGCACGATCACCCACCGACCTCGATCGACATCCCCGTGTAGGCGATGTCCACCGGCCCGCCGAAGACCGCTTCCGCCTCCCGCCGCGACACCTCGGGATCCGAGCTCGGCGTCAGGTGCGTGAGGAGGAGGCTGACGCGCGTTCGCGCGCTTCGCGTGATCCGCGGCTTGCGAAGCGCTGAGATGGAAGGGGAACAAGGTGTTGGCGTCCTGGTAGGTCGCCTCGGCCAGCAGCATGTCGGCGTCCCTCGCCATCTCGACGGCGTTGTCGCACGGCCCCGTGTCGCCCGTATAGGCGAGCACACTATCCGCCCGCCTCGATCCGGTAGCCCATCGACTCGACGCCGATGTGGGTCATCTCGAACGCCGTGAACGTGAACGTGCCGATCGTGAATCCGTCGCCGTGGTGCACCGTGATGAAGTCGTAGGCCTCGCGCATCACGTCCCGGCCGTTCTCGGAGACGAGCAAGCCCGCCAGGTCCATGAACCCGTCGGGCGAGTAGAAGGCAAGGCCCGGCGCGCCCAGATGGCCGTAGTGGCGGGCGTAGAAGCACGGGATCACGTCGACGAAATGATCCGGATGACCGTGGGTGATCACGATCGCATCGATCTCGTCGATGGCCGCGTGCTCCTGGAGCCGCGCGAACGTCCCGGTGCCGGCGTCCAGCCAGATCGTCGTTCCCTCGTGACGCAAGAGATAGCCGCATGTCTCGCCCCCCGCCGGGGGCCACGTCCCCGCGGCCCCCAGAACCGTCAGCTCCACGTGCCACCGCCGATCGGTTGGGCCTGCGCGGCCCGCACCTCACCGAGCTCGGGCCCCAGGAAGACCTCGGCCACCCGCTGGAACCGCGCGGGGTCGCCGGTGGTGAGGAACGCGTGCTCGGGAGGCTCCGCCGTCCCGCGTTCAAGATCCGAAGAGACCAGGGTCGCGTACACGTCCTTCGCGGTCTCCTCGGCCGACGACACCAGCGCGACATCGGGCCCCAGCTCGAGCTGCAGCAGCCCCGACAACAGCGGGTAATGCGTGCAGCCGAGGATCAGCGTGTCGATCCCACTCTCCATCAGCGGCACAAGATACCCTCGCGCGGCCTCGCGCAACTCTGGGGACGTCGTATCCCCCCGCTCCACGTGCTCCACGAACACGGGACACGCTCGCGCGTGCAGGACCACATCGGGACCCACCTGCGCCATCGCCCGGTCGTACGCGCCGGACGCCACGGTGGCTTGCGTGCCGATCAGCCCCACGATCCGGTTGCGGGTGATGTGGGCGGCGGCGCGCGCTCCGGGGTCGATCACCCCGACGACCGGGATCCCGGCACGCACCGCGATGTCGCCGATCGCGCTGACCTCGACCGAGTTGCACGCGACGACGAGCATCTTCACGTCGCGGTGCACGAGGTAGTCGGCGATCTCCAACGCGATACTGCCGGATCTCCTCGACGGGCTTCGGACCGTAGGGGAACCGGGCGCTGTCGCCGACGTAGATCAGGGGCTCGTGCGGCAACAGCTCGATGACGGACCGCGCGACCGTGAGGCCGCCGACCCCGGAGTCGAAGATGCCGATCGAGCGGCTATCGGCCACGGCCCGCTACCACCACAGCGATTCGGCCACGCCCTTCTCGGCCACGTCGATGTCGCCGGCCCAGGCCTCGGTAGACAGGTACTTCCAGCCGCCGTCGGGCAGGAGACACACGATGTCGCCGGCGGCGATCTCCTGGGCGACCCGCCGCGCAACGTACACGACGGCGCCGCTCGAGATCCCCGCGAAGATGCCCTCCTTCTCGGTGAGCTCGCGGTTCGTGCGCAACGAGCTCGACGAGTCCACCAGGAACTTCCGATCGACCTGCTTCGGATCGAAGATCGGCGGGATGAAGCCTGCGTCGAGCGAACGCAGGCCGTAGACGAGGTCGTCGAGCTCGGGCTCGGCCGCGATCACCCTGATGTCGGGATCGTGCTCGTGCAGGCGCCTGCCGGTCCCGGTGAGCGTGCCCCCGGTCCCCATCCCCGCCACGAAGTGCGTGACCTCGGGGAGGTCGGCCAGGATCTCCCGGCCGGTTCCCTCGTAGTGCGCGAGGGGATTCGCGGGATTCCCGTACTGGAAGGGCATGTAGTACCTGGCGTCCGCGGCGAGCGCCCGCGCCACCTCGATCGAGCCGTTCGTTCCCTTATCGCCGTCGCTGAACACGATCTCGGCGCCGAACAGCCGGAGCAGTCCGATCCGCTCCTGGCTGGCGTTGTCGGGGATCACGACCGTGAGCTGGTAGCCCTTGCGTGCCGCGACCATCGCGAGGGCGATGCCGGTGTTGCCGGACGTGGGTTCCAGGATGACCTTGTCGGGGGTGAGCTCACCCGATGCCTCCGCCACCTCGATCATCTTCTTCGCGATGCGGTCCTTCGTGGAGCCGGTGGGGTTGTTCCCTTCGAGCTTCGCCCAGAGCCGTACACCCGGCCTCGGCGACATGCGGGGCAGGCCGACGAGCGGCGTGTTGCCCACGGCGTCAAGGATGTCGTCGTAGCGCGTCACGACGTGAGTATCTCAGCAGGATGTGCTTCCACTCGGGTCGCGCCGCGGCCGCTGGCGACCTCGGCCACGGCGAGCATCGCGAGCGTGACAACGGCCAGCCAGTAGTAGCCGAAGTTCATCGGGTCGAAGGCGAGCCGGGCGGCCACGACGGCGATCAAGACCTCCCAGGGGGCATGGGGGCTCCCGCGGCGCCACCGGGCCACGCCCGCCCCCGCGCCCACCGCCACGGCTCCTTGCACCAGTCGCCATGCCCACGGAACCTGGGTACCCACCGGCACGCGCCAAACGAGATTCAATGGCGACTGCACGGTCACGAACCATCGATACGCGAACATGTGGAACGATCCCGCCACCAGGAACGGCGTCCACAGCACCGCGACCGCGGCCGCGAAGTGGCCCAGGATCCTTACGACGTCCCGGGGGCGCCTCGCGAGCAGGGCGACGGGGACCCCCAGGATGCCCCAGAGCTCCCAACCGGTCGACAGGCCGATCAGCCAGCCCGCCGTGCCGAACCGGCCGTCGCGGACCTCGGCCGCGGCGGCGATCCACATCAGCGGCACCACCATCTCGGCCGGGTGGCCCGACACCAGAGCCCAGTGGGCGACGCCGAAGACCACCGAGGCCAGCCCCACGAGGAGCTGGGCGAGGTCCCGACCGCGGCGTCCGCGCAGCAGGGTCCCAGTGACGGCCACCGACGCCGCGGTGACCCCGACCTCCACGAGGACCGCGAGCACGGAGGTGACGGGCATCCGCGTCGCTTGAGCGATCAGCTGCGCCCCGCCGTAGAGGAGCAGCTGGACCGGCCCCGCCTGGACCCCGGGGCTCGCATAGGTGCTCGCCCACGCGCCGGACACGAGGTGATGGCCCGCCGCGAAGAAGATGAACCCGTCGAGCACGTAGGCGCCGCGATCGAGCCCCGCCGAAGCCAGGGCCGCGACGATCGGCAGCGGCCAGCGCAGCCGCTGCACGGCACGGGACATGCGAGGCGCCCGGGTACGGTTCACCTCGGGGGTATCGGCCGCCTCGAGGGCGAGCCGAAGCCCGCGCGGGCCTTCGAGCCTCAGAGGCCCCCGGCGACCGCGGGCAGGATGGACACCGTGTCGCCGTCGCTGATCTCTGTCTCGAGCGAGCCGAGGTAGCGCACGTCCTCGTCGTTCACGTAGACGTTGATGAAGCGGTGCAGACCGCCGTCGTCGGCCAGCACGTTCTTCGTGATGCCGGGGTAGCTGGCCTCGAGGTCCACCAGGACGTCACGCAGAGTGGCGCCGTCGGCGCCGACCCGCGCCTCGCCGCCGGCGTGCTTGCGCAGGATGGTGGGGAGCTTCACGATCACGGCCATCGTCGTTCGTTCTCTCCTTCGTGGATCACTGGACCGCCGGGACCCCGCAGAACTCCTCGTAGTCGATGAGCTCGGTGATCGTCGGCTCCTTGCCGCAGACCGGGCAATCGGCGTCCCAGCGGATCGTCACTTCCTGGAAGTCCATGTGCAGGGCGTCGTACAGCAGCAGCCGCCCAACGAGCGTGTCACCCTCGCCGGTGATCAGCTTGATGGCCTCCGTGGCCTGGATCGCGCCGACCACGCCCGGCAACACACCGAAGACGCCGCCCTCGGCGCACGACGGCACCGTGCCGGGCGGCGGCGGACTCGGGAACAGGCATCGGTAGCAGGGGGTCTCCGGGCCCGGCAGGAACACCGTCGCCTGGCCCTCGAACTGATAGATCGAGCCGTAGACGAGCGGCTTGCCCAGGAACTGCGTGGCGTCGTTCACGAGGTAGCGCACCGGGAAGTTGTCGGTGCCGTCGATCACGACATCGTACGGCCCCATGATCTCCATGACGTTGGCCGAGGAAAGGATGGTGTCGTGGCCGATGACCTCGATCGTCGGATTGATCGCGCGCAGGTGCTCCACGGCCGACTCCACCTTCGACCGACCGACGTCGGCATCGGTGTGCAGGATCTGCCGCTGGAGGTTGCTGGTATCCACGCGGTCGAAGTCGACGACGCCGAGCGTGCCGATCCCCGCGGCGGCGAGGTAGAGGGCGATCGGCGAGCCGAGGCCGCCCGCCCCGATCACCAGCACCCTGCTGTCGAGAAGCTTCCGCTGTCCGGCCCCACCGACGTTGGGCAGGATGATGTGCCGCGCGTACCGCTGCACCTGGTCTTCGGTGAACGCCATCCCGGTTCTTGGGCCTGTCACGCGACGATCAACTCCTCTTCGGTGACCTCGCCCTCGCGGATGAAGAAGGACCGGATCACCGGCTCGTCGCGATCCTGCAGCGAGAGCAGGATGTAGCGCGCCTCGGGGTAGAACGCGAGACGCTGGTCAGTCTCGGAAGGGTAGGCGTCCGAGTGCGTGTGAGAGTGGTAGATCGCCCACAGCTCCCAGCCGTGCTCCTCCATCTCGTCGAAGACCTGGAGCTGCTCCTTGCCGTCCAGACGGTAGGTGACCGGACTCGCGTCCGCGTTCTTCATGGCGAAGACCTTGGCGGGAACGCCGTCAGCGGCCGCGACCACGCCGCAGCACTCGTTAGGGAACTCGCGGAGGGCCTGCTCCACGATCTCTTTCACGAAGACACCGTCCAACTCGCTCATGGTCGTTGCACCTGCAAATGCTACCAAGGGGGTGGATTATTCCTGCGCGAGGCGTCCCGCCACCGTCATGCGCCCGGCCGGGCCTTCGACGATCGTGCCGACCGCGTGTACGGGGAGCGACCGCGCGTGAAGCGCCTCCTGCATGGCCCCGGGATCGGGTGCCGCGATCAGCAGCCCGCCGGAGGTCTGCGCGTCGGCCAGCACCAGCTGTTCCGCCTCGCTGAGGTCGCCCCAGTCGGTGGCTCCTCGCACGAAGTCGTGGTTTCGCCGGGTGCCCCCCGGCACGACGCCGGCGCGGGCGAGGTCCCCGACGCCGTCGATCACCGCAACTGCGGCGGCGTCGACCCGCGCCGCACACCCCGAGGCCAGCAACATCTTGTGCAGATGGCCCATCAGCCCGAACCCCGTCACGTCGGTGGCGGCTCGGACACCGGCCGCGAGCATGGCGTCCTTCGCGGCGGCGTTCGGCATCGTCATGACGTCCACCGCGACGCGGATCAGATCCTCGCTCGCGACGCCCCGCTTGGCTGCCGTAGAGATGATCCCGAGTCCGAGGGGCTTCGTCAGATACAGGTGATCTCCCGGGCGCGCGGCGGCGTTCGTCACCATCCGTGCGGGGTCGAGGAAGCCCAGTGCCACCATCCCGTACTTCGGCTCGGGGTCGGTGATCGAGTGCCCGCCTACGACCGCGACGCCGGCGGCCGTAGCGGCGTCCGCACCACCCTGCAACACCCGCTGGAGCAGATCCATGGGCAGATCGTCCACCGGCCAGTTGACGATGTTGAGGCCCAGGAACGGCGTCCCGCCCATGGCGTAGACGTCCGAAAGCGAGTTCGTCGCGGCGATGCGGCCCCAGTCGTAGGCGTCGTCGACGATGGGCGTGAAGTAGTCGAGGGTCGCCACGAGGGCACGGCCGTCGTCGAGCCGCCAGACCGCGGCATCGTCACCGGTGTCCTGGGCCACGAGGAGATCCCGTGCGGGGGTGGGGAGCGTGAGCCCCGCCAGCAGGCCGGCGAGCTGGTCGGGGCCCAGCTTGCAGCCGCACCCGGCGCCGTGGCTGAAGCTGGTGAGGCGGCGTCCGGGCTCGGTGGCGATGTCCATGGATGCAGGATACGGCCAAGGGGATCTGCCGGGAGATACGGAAGGCGCCCGCGACGCGAGCGCCTTCCTGAGGGATCGGCCACCGGGGAGTGGAGGGCTCCGCTCCGACGACCGATCACTGGTGCGTTCGTCACCGCTACGCCGGAAGGATCACCTGACCTGTGGACCGATCGACGACGACGTTGATGGAGGGCAGCGGCGTCGAGGTCGGGCTGCCCGGGAGCGGCTCCGCGTGGTTCGCGGGGTCGAACTCTGCCCCGTGGCAGGGACAGACCAGCAGCCGGGGGCCGGTCGCATAGCCCACCTCGCACCCCGCGTGCGTGCAGATCCGGCTGTAGGCGACGACCCTCCCATCCGCCAGGCGGACGAGGGCCGCCGGCGTGCCTCCGGGTCCCGTGAACCCGACGGCGCGGCCCACGGGAAGCTCGTTCAAGGTGGCGATCACGTGCCCGTTCGCCGCCGGGGCAGGCGGTCCCGCGGGCGCCGTGCCGGGGCCGGCTCCACCCGCCGCCGCCCCGCCGCCCGATCCGGCGGATCCGCCCGAGGGCGCGAGGCGGCCCAGGCCCGCGTTCTTCGTGGGCGAGCCGGCGAGGGCGAGCCCGAAGACCCCCATGACGATCGAGACGGCACCCACCGTCCCGGCGCGCAGGAACTCGCGACGCCCGAGGCCGTCCACCCGTTCCGCGACGCTCGGCGCGACGCCCCCGGAGCGCACGCGTTCGGTCTCCCAGACCCCGAAGAACAGAGCGGCCCACGCGACGGCATAGATCGAATCCGATCCCAGGAAGTACGGGTGCACGTGCCACGTGAACGACAGCCACAGCGTGAGGTTGATCGAGAACCCGACGAGAGCGAAGAAGAGCATCCCGACGCCGAGCAGGGTCCCCAACCCGACCATCAGCTCCGTGAGCCCGGTGCCGATCCCGACGACCAGCGGGTGCGTCGCGAGCAGACGCATCAGCGGAGCCATCGGCGTTCCGTGAGCGAAGCTGTTGAGCTGAGTGCCGATGTAGTTGGCCCCTCCGTGATGCAGGACATTGGGGTCGAGGAACTTGTTCATGCCGGCATAGAGGAAGGTGATGCCCAGGAACGCGCGAAGGATCCTGAGTGACCACGGCATCGCCGCCCATGAATCCGCGACCGTCGGCCGGCGGGCCGATACGTGGCGAGCCCGGCCGGCGTCGGGCCGCACGGGCATGGATGTGCGCTGGGTCTTCATCGTCACCCAGTATCCGGGGTCGGGGGTATGACGGCGTTTGTCCACCGGTTCGGAAACGGTTAGAAGATCGGGCCCGCGGGATGGCGGCTCCTGCGACGATGTTCGGGTGCGCATCCTGATGATCGAGGACGACCGGCGCCTGGCAGCGCTCGTCGCTCAGCGGCTCCGCGGGGAGGGCCACGAGGCGGAGACCGCCGACAACGGCGTCGACGGCCTGTCGATGGCGTTGTCCGGGCGCTTCGACCTCGCCGTGGTCGACGTGATGCTTCCCGGCATGGACGGAATGCGCCTCGCCTCGGCGGTGCGGGAGCGAGGAAGCGCCCTCCCGTTGCTGATGTTGACGGCGCGCGACACAGTGGCCGACCGGGTCGGCGGGTTGCGGGCCGGCGCGGACGACTATCTCGTGAAGCCGTTCGCGTTCGCGGAGCTCCTGGCGCGGATCGAGGCACTCGTCCGCCGCTCCACCTCGCCCTCCTCCCCGCCGAACCGCGCGGCACTCACGAGCGGCCCCGTGACGCTCGACCTGCGGGCCAGACGCGTGACGGTCGACGAGGTCGAGGTTGAGCTCACCCCCAAGGAGTTCGAGCTGCTGGCGTGTCTGATGGAGCACCAGGGTCGCGTCCTCACGCGTCTGGAGCTGAAGGAGCTCGTCTGGGACTTCCCGTTCGACGCCCAGACCAAGGTCGTGGACCTGTACGTGCACTACCTCCGCAAGAAGCTGGGACCTGCCGGCGACGTGATCGAGACGGTGCGCGGCGTGGGCTACGTGGTCGGACGCTGATGTTCCGCTCGCTTCGTCTGCGCATCGCCGCCTCGCACGCCCTGGTGCTGATGGTCATCCTGATCTGCCTGGGCATCGCGCTGCAGTTCGTCCTTGCGCGCTCACTCGACAACGCTGCCACGCGCAACCTCCGAGCGATCGCCCGGGGCCAGGTGGCGCGGATCCGGGAGGTGGGGGTCGCCGAGCCGCCCGCCGATTCGGACGTGCCGTCGGCCGCGGGGATCCAGGTGGCCGTGTGGGCGCCCGACGGCACCCTCCGCGGCGAGGCGTCGGAGGTGCCCTCCTGGCTCCGGAGGTTCCCCGATCCCGTCACGAACCTGACGGTGGACGACGAGCCGGTCCGCGTCGTGACGCTTCCGGCGCGCGTGGGCGGCCAGACGGTGGCCTTCGTGGCGGCCGGTCGGTCGCTCGCGGCGGAGGCGCAGCTCCTGCATCGGGTCCGGCTCCTCCTGTTGGCCGGCGGGGCGATCGCGTTGGCGGCGAGCCTCGCGGCAGGATGGTGGCTGGCCGGGCGCGCCGTGCGGCCCGTAGAGCAGGCCTACGAGGCCCAGGCGGGATTCGCCGCGGACGCCTCACACGAGCTGCGCACACCCCTCACGTTCATCCGCTCCGGCGTCGAGGTGTTGGCCGAGCACGAGCCGGAGCTGGGGGGGCAGGTGCTCGACGAGGTCGACTACCTGACCGCGCTCAGTCAACGCCTGCTGCTGCTCGCCAGGGCCGAGCGAGGGGATGCGCATCTTGCCGTCGAACCCGTGGACGTGCGGGAGGCCTGCCGCTCATCGGTGCGTCGGAGCCGGCAGGCGCACGGCAACCGGCTGAGCGCGGGCGGCGAGGCGATCGGCGCCCTCGCGGACCGGGTCGCACTGGAGGCGGTGCTCGACGCCGTGCTGGAGAACGTGGCCCGTCACGGAGGAGGCGAGGCCGAGGTGACATGGGCCCGGCACGGCGGGGACGTGGTGGTCTCGGTGGCCGATCGCGGGCCGGGACTCCCACATGACTTGCACGGCAGAGCCTTCGAGCGCTTCTTCCGCGAGGATCCCTCGCGCGCTCGCGGCACCGGCGGCGCCGGGCTCGGGCTGGCGCTCGCGCGCACACTCATGGAGGCCCAGGGAGGCCGGATGTGGTTGGAGCCCACGCCCGGCCATGGCCTCACCGTGCGGGCGGCGCTCCCGGCCGCCTAGGAGAGCCGAAAGACCGGGTGACCGACCCCACGTACGACCGATGGACCCGGCCATCCGACCCTTGCCCGTTGGACCTCGAGCGCGCATCCTCGAGGATGCTCGCCCGCGACCCCTCACGACATGGACGTCGTTCCCTCCCCCCCGCTGCCGCCGCCGCCCCCACGTCGCCCGACGATCAGGGCGATCGCGGCCGGCGTCATCGTGGTCGGGGCGATCGCGCTCTCGCTGGTGGCGGTCGGTGGCCGGAACCACTCCTCCGCCACGCCGAGCGGGGCGCACTCTCCCTCCCCCGGACCCTCATCGCTGCCCTCCGCGTTGGGCGGGCAGCCGCGCATCACGTCGGGCGAAGTGCTCCGACGGATCCGAGGCGAGGCGCCCAGGCTCCCGGTGGCGGGCGTCTCCTACGACCTCGCGTTGTACGGGCAGGACGGACATCCGACCTCGATGTTGATGGTGATCCGCGGACTCGGCCACGCCGTCGACGCGCTCCCGAGGGATGTCTTCTTCCAGACCGTGGGCAACGGCCTCGCCACGGGGATGGCGCGATCGGGCATGAAGGGGCGCACGGTGGCCTTCGCCCACGGCGTGCAAGCCTCGGCGAGAGGCGCCGACCACGACTGCGTCCCCCTGCGAAACGACGGTCGCGCGCAGGGCGTGATCTGCGTGTTCCGCACCTCCGGAACGATCGGCATGGTCGTCCTGTTCCACGGGACCGATCCGCGCGCCGCCCTCACCTTGTCCGAACGAGCCGCGGCCGCCATCACCTAGGGCCGGGGTCCCGGCCATACTGCATGCCGTGGACATCGCCGGCTTCCTGCACCGTTACCCGCCGTTCGACGAGCTCCCCCCGGCGCGCCTCCAGGCCGTCGCGGGCCTTGTGGAGATCGAGCACGAACCCGCGGGCACGGTGATCCTGCGCCAGGGGGGCGACCCCGCGCGCCACCTCTACGTCGTGCGCAAGGGCGCCGTCGAGCTGCTCGACGACGGGCAGATGCTCGACCTGCTCGGTGAGGGTGAGGTCTTCGGCCAGTTCTCGCTCCTCGCCCGAGAAGGACCGACGATGTCGGTACGCGCCCACGAGGACACCTTGTGCTACTTGCTCCCGGCCGAGGTCGCCGAGGAGGTCCTGGTGACCTCGGCGGGGCGGGCGTTCGTCGTCGGGAGCATGCGTCGTCGCATCCTCTCCGCGACCGAGCACGCCCATTCGGAGGGACCCGACCCACGGCTGGCTCCCGTGGGAGATCTCGTGCGCCGGGAGCCCGTGAGCGTCGAGCCCTCCACGCAGGTCGCCGACGCCGCGGCCATCATGGCCTCGGAGCGGGTCTCCTCGCTCCTCATCCCCATGGCGGGCGGATGGGGGATCCTCACCGACCGGGACCTGCGGACACGGGTCGTGGCGGTTCGCGGAACGCTCGATGCGCCGGTGTCGGAGATCGCCTCGTTCCCCGCGATGACCTTGCCCGCCGGCACGCCGTCCGGCGACGCCCTCCTGCGGATGTTCGCCGAAGGCGTGCACCACTTCCCGGTGACCGCCGAGGACGGCCATCTAATCGGCGTCGTCACCGACACCGACCTCATGGGTCTCACGCGGCACACCCCGTTCGCGATCAAGAGCGCCGTCGCCCGGGCGGGCTCGGCGCAGGAGGTCTCGGCCGCCGGCCGCGGGCTCCCGGAGGTCGTCGTGGCGATGGTGGATGCCCACGCCGATCCGATCGACGTGGGGCGCGTCGCGGCGCTCGTGGTGGACGCGATGACCGAACGGCTCCTGGCGCTCGCGGTCGCCGAGGGCGGCGACCCTCCCTGCCCCTGGGCGTGGCTCGCTCTGGGAAGCGCCGCCCGCCACGAGCAGGCCCTGAAGACCGACCAAGATCACGCCCTCGCCTTCGACCCCGGGGACATCCCGCCGGACACGATCGACCCCTACTTCGCCACGCTCGCCGAGTTCGTGACGGCGGGGCTCGAGGCGGCGGGCATCCCCCGGTGCCGGGGCGACGCGATGGCGGTGCATCCGGCTCTGCGAAGGCCCATCGACGACTGGGTCGACATGTTCGCGCGATGGATGGACGCGCCGGACCCGCAGAGCAGTGTGCTGGCCTCGATCGGGTACGACTTCCGCCAGGTTTCCGGCCCGCTCGACGCCGAGCCTGTCCTCGACGACGCGATCCGGCGAGCGCGCGAACGCCCGGCGTTCCTGCGCCACCTCGCCCGCCGCGCCCTCGACCTGAAGCCCCCCACGGGGTTCTTCCGCAACCTCGTGGTGGCGCACGAAGGGGAGCACGCAGGGCATCTGGACATCAAGCGCGGCGGTATCTCGATCCTGAACAACCTGGCGCGTGCCTGGGCCGTGCAGGCGGGGGCGACGGCGAAGGGCACGGTGCCGCGCCTCGAAGCCGCGGCGGGGGCGGGCGCCCTCGACGACGAGATCGCCGCCGAGCTTGCCGAGGCGTTCCAGTTCCTGTGGGAGATCCGCCTCCAGCACCAGGTAGAGCAGGTGCGCCATGGCGAGGCTCCCGACGATTTCGTCGATCCGGCGACACTTGGCCCGGTCGCCCGCAGCGGTCTGAAAGAGGCGTTCCGCGTGATCGCCCGCGCCCAGCGGCTGCTGGAGACGGAGCACGGGATCGCCCCACGTTGATCGCTAGAGATCGGTCCCCATCGCGTGGAAGCCGCCGTCCACGTGCAGGACCTCGCCGCTGATGCCCACGGAGAAGTCCGAGAGCATGAACGCGATCGCCCTTCCCACCGGCGAGGGATCGGTGATGTCCCACCCCAGCGGCGCACGCCGGGACCAG
Source organism: uncultured Actinomycetes bacterium (assembly GCA_963850315.1). Lineage (GTDB taxonomy): Bacteria > Actinomycetota > UBA4738 > UBA4738 > HRBIN12 > JAOUEA01. The sequence continues at coordinate 399,286 of CAWKKN010000002.1, read as the reverse complement.
GCGTCGCTGATCGCCTCGAACCCCGGGATGCCCTTGCCGGCCATCGTCTTCAGCGGCCCCGCGCTGACGGTGTTGACCCGGATGCCTTTGGGGCCCAGGTCGCGCGCGAGGTACCGGGTCACCGACTCCAGCCCGGCCTTCGCGACGCCCATCCAGTCGTAGATCGGCCAGGCCACCGATGCGTCGAAGTCGAGCGACACGATGGAGCCGCCGGCCGGTTCCATGAGCGGCAACAATCCGACCGCGATGGCCTTGAGGGAGTACGCGCTCGTCTGAACGGCGGTCGCGACGCTTTCCCACGGCGTATTGAGGAAGTTCCCGCCCAACGCGTCCTGCGGCGCGAACGCGATCGCGTGCAGGAAGCCGTCGACCGTTCCCCACCGACGTTCCAGGTCCGCGCGCACCGACTCGATCTGCTGCGGATCGTTCGCGTCCATCTCGAGGACGTCGGGCGGGTCGGGCAGGCGCCGAGCGCACTTCTGGGTGAGGCCCATCCCGCGTCCCACTCCCGTCAGAACGATCTGCGCCCCCTGCTCTTGAGCCACCTGCGCGGCCGAGAACGCGATCGACTGCGGCGTCAGCACCCCGGTGATGAGGAGGCGCTTGTTCTCGAGCAGCATGAGGGCCTTCCTAGGACGAGGGCGAAGCGGCCGGCGACGTGCTCGAGGCGCCGCTCGCGCCCGAGAAATTCCACCTGACGTGGCCGTGGTCGTCCTTCTGCGTGATGAGGATCGTGAGGCTCTGCCCCCCCCGATCGGACGCCGTGCAGGTGAACGTGGCCCCGGCCTGGACCTTCACACTGTCGGGACAGTGCACGGTGAGGTTCTGGGCGCCGAGTTGGGACTGCAACTGCGCCTGCAGTTGGGTCTGGAGGCTCGTGGTGTCGAGCGTCTTCGTGCACGCGACGCTCGACGCCGCGAGCGCGACGAACAGCGCGGTCCGTGCCAGACGTCTGTGCATGGGCGGCGTGCGACCCTCCGGATCGATCGAGGCCGACTGAGCGTATCGACGGGCCCCTGGAGGGTCAAACAGCAGGGGTCAAGCTGGGTGCCACTCGTAGGTGAGGTGGCGGCACACAGCGTGGAAGCCCAGCTTCTCGTAGACGCGGATCCCCGCTTCGTCGGCCGACAGTGCGCCGATCCGCACGCCACGGGTGCGGGCGTCCTCCAGGGCCGCTCCGGCCACGGCCACACCGATGCCGCGACCGCGCCACTCGGGCACCGTGGCGATGTTGGCGAGTCCGGCGACACCGGCTCCGAGCGAGAGGGTGGACGCTCCCACCGCCGCCCCGTCCATGCGGCAGAGGAAATGGCGGAAGGGCACGTCGTCGCCGAAGCCCATCGCGAGCCCCACGCGCACGGACGGACCGTTCGCGAAGTCCTCGTCCTCGAAGGCGCGGCACACGACGTCGGCCCAGTCCCGGAAGCTCTCGGCATCGCGCACCCGCTCGACCTCCGCTCCGTCCGGCGGCGCAGCGGGCCGCAGCCGCTCAAGCTCCATCCCCATCCCCGGCCGGTCCGACTCCGGTGTGAGCCCGCGCTCGCGCAGCGCACGATCCACACTTTCGGCGGGACCGGCGATCGGCGCGAACACCCACCACATCATCGGCAGCGAACGCGATCGGAAGGGCGTGAGGAGACGATCCACCTCGGCGCCGGGATCGGGGCCCGACAGATCCGCGCGCAACACGCCGTTCGCATACGTCTGGGGCAACCCGGTCGAGAACCACACGGTGTCCCCGTCGCGGTGCACCTCGCCCTCGGGCGGTTCGTGCAGGCCGGCGACATGCGCGACGAGGTCGGCCTCGACGGCCGCCGCCAGGTCCGCGTCGGAGACCTCGGCGGGCTCCTTCACGTCACGCCGCCCGAAGCGCGACGTCACGGACACCCCACGGGACGGTGGGATCCAACGGGACGAACGTCACCTCATTGGGTGCCGCGTCGTCGAGCATCGGGTCGGGGATCGTCATCGTGTGAGCCTCCCACATGCCCGAAGGTGAGGGGGTCACCGTGCCGAGTCGGCCTCCGTCCACGTAGACGGTCACCGCACCTGCGCCGAAGGACTCGAACACCAGCCGGCGCGCGCCCACCTGACCGACCACCGCGTACGCGACCGCGTTCGCGTGCGTCGTGTCGGCGCCCGGGATGTTGCCGAACGCCTGCGGGCCCGCGTGGACCGGCAGCGCCGGGATCCCGACCGGGTTCGCACGCACGCTCGCCAGCTCCGACCACTGCCCGGATGTCATGCCCGTCCATGAGTAATAGCTGCCCCCGATCGAGCCGGTGTCGCGCACCGCGTCGGCGAACCCTCGCGTCTCCTGCACCGTCGCGTGTTGGGCGAGACCTCCGATCTCGTGGATCGGCACGAGGTCGTTGCCGACCCATCTCCGCACGAGGCGCACGCTGTTCACGATGGTCTCGTAGGCGCCCGTTGCTCCGCGCGGGCCCCACGTGAAGTACGACATCGGCAGGATCGCGTCGTAGACCTGCGCGAGCTGCGGCCACGGGAACCCTGGCCAGTAGCCGCGGTGCGACTGCAACCCCTGAGGGGACGGCACGATCGCGCCCAGCGGATAGTCGGCCCCCGCGTCGGCGCGCAGCACCGCCGAGAGCTGCAGCAGTCGCCGCGTCCGCAGGTGTGGATCGCCGACGGCGGGCGATTCGATGTCCAACGCGAAACCGGCGAACCGGTGGCCGGCCGGGGTCGCGTAGTGGATCGCCGCCTCGGCGCGTGCGGCATCCACCTGCAGATCCCGGAAGCCCGCGAAATACCACGCCACGACACCGATCCCACGGGCTGATGCGGCATCGAGGAAGGCGGCGACCGCCTGCGGTGCGACGAACGCCGAGGCGCGGCTGTCGTTCGAGGTCTGCAGGTAGAGCGTGCGGACCCCGTGCGCGGCCATGTCCGCGACCGCCGCGCCGGGATCCTTCCAGGCGGCGCGATCGTAGAGGTCCACCCACACCCCCAGACCTTGGAACGGTGCGATGTTGGGGTGCGGACGGATCGGCGTGGGCCCGCTGAGGGTGAGCTCGGACGCTCCGCCGCGCGCGACCATCACGACCGCGGTCGCGGTGAGCACGACGATCAAGCCGACGAAGAGCGCGCGGGGGGAAGGTGCAGGGCGCATAGAAGCAGCGTAGCTTCGCTCCAACGTTTAGGGCTGTTGTGACGAGCGGGCCCGGCGAGCCGCTACCCTATGGCGCTTCACACGGCCGGCCCGAGGAGGATCCGATGGACGTAGCCGAACGCGCGCGCGACCTGGTCGAGCGCTACTGGGATCAACTGTTGGAGCTCGATCCGATCCTCGGCACGTTCTGCGGCGACGAGCGCTTCGATGACCGTCTCCCCGATCCGGGACCACTGGGACGGGCCGCCGCAGAGGCGGTGCATCGTGCGGCCCTCACGGACGTGGCCGCGATCGACGGCGCCGAGATGGGCGTGGTGGAGCGCACATCGCTCGACGTGATGGAAGCGATCGCACAGCGGCATCTCAGCGGCCTCGAGCACCGGACGGATCGCCTGGCGGCTGCGAGCCACCTATGGGGCCCCGGGCAGCTGGTCGGCGAGATCGCCTCGCTCCAGCAGGTCGACACCCCCGAACGCCTCGACCGCTACGAGGCACGGCTGCGCGCGATCCCTGCCTACCTGATGGCGACCGCGGAGATCGCGGACGAGGGTGTTCGCTCCGGCGTGACCTCACCGCAACTCGTCGCCGAGCGCTCGATCGCGCAGGTGGAGCGCCTGCTGGCGACACCGGCCGAGGACTCCCCAGCGCTCATGAGGCTGGGCGAGGATCTTGCCGCCAAAGAGCGCATCGCCGGGGTCGTGCGGGACGTCGTGGGTCCCGCCTACGAGCGCTACCTGGGCGTCCTGCGTGACTATCTCCCCTACGCCACCGAGACGATCGGCCTGTCGGCGCTCCCGGGCGGCGAGGAGATCTACGCGGCGGAGATCCGGAACTGGACCACCCTGCCGCTCGCCGCGCAGGAGGTCCACGACCTGGGCAACGAACGGTTCGAGGCCATCCAGCAGGAGCGCTTCGAGGTGGCGGCCCGCCTGGGGTTCGCTTCGCCGGACGAGGCCCTGACGGCGCATCGCGCGAGCGGTGCGAACACGCCCACATCGCCGGAGGCGCTGCTCGCGCTGGCGGAGGATCAGGTGCGCAGGAGCTGGGAGGCAGCGCCCTCATGGTTCGGGCGGCTGCCGAGCGCCCCCTGCGAGGTCCGCGCGGTGGAGCCCTTCCGTGAGGCCGACATGCCGGCGGCCTTCTACAACCCGCCCACCGAGGACGGCTCTCGCCGCGGCGTGTACTACATCAACACCTACGACCTGCCGAGCCGCGACATCCATGCGCAAGCAGGCGTCAGCTACCACGAGGCCAACCCGGGCCATCATTTCCAGTTCACCCTGGAGCAGGAGTTCCTCGACCGGCCACGGCTGCGACGCTTCGGCGGGATCCTTGCCGGCAGCGCGTTCATCGAGGGCTGGGGTCTGTACAGCGAGCGGCTCGCCGAGGAGATGGGCCTGTACATGGACGACTGGGAGCGCCTCGGCATGCTCGAGAACCAGGGGCTCCGCGCAGCGCGGCTCATCACCGACACCGGGATCCACGCCTTCGGTTGGACGCGCGGGGCCGCGATCGCGAAGCTCGAGGAGAGCGGGGCGACTCGCACCGAGGCAGCGATCGAGGTCGACCGATATGTCGCGATGCCGGCCCAGGCGCTCAGCTACATGGTGGGCATGATCCAGATCGAACGCGCACGGGCGGCGGCCGAGGCGCGCGAGGGCGCCGACTTCTCGCTTCGCGATTTCCACGACCGGTTGCTCGCCCTCGGCTCGATCCCGCTCCCCTCGCTCGCCCGCGAACTGGGCTGAGCTCCCCCAGGATCTCCTCCGCTGGCTCATCCGGCGGATCCCCAACAGCGGCAGCTGGAGCGAGTGGCCCTCAGGCGGCATCACGCCAGGCGTCGCGCAGCTTCACCTTGCCGCCGGTGCGAAGGACGGCGCCCGCGTAGAGCCGTCCCGCCAGCGGCACGAGCAGCGCGGTGCACCCGACCAGGATGGTGATCGAGGCCACGATGTCGAACACCGACGCCGCGCCCAGCACGATCCGCACCGGCATCGTGAGCGGCGACGAGAACGGCACCAGCGAGGCGATCCGCGCCACCGTCGAGCTGGGGTCTTGGAGCGACCCGATCGCGACGAAGAACGAGACGAGGATCGTGATGTTGATGGGCACCATGGCGTTCTGCAGCTCCTCCATGCGCGACACGAGCGCGCCGCTCACCGCGAACAGCCCGGCGTAGAACGCGAACCCCAGGACGAACCAGCCGAGCACCAGGAGCGCGGCCCCCAGGGCGCTTCCCGGGATCGAGAGCGCCTTCGTCACGGTGGCGAGCGCGATCGCGAACCCCGCGATGCAGGCGAGCTGCATGATCCCCAACAGGCCGATCCCCGCCACCTTCCCACCGAGCAGCTGGCGGGCGCTGATCGTGGAAAGCAGGATCTCGACCACGCGCGAGGCCTTCTCCTCGATCACTCCCGTCGCCACCCAGACGCCGTAGCCGAAGAGTTGCCCGTACAGCAGCAGCACGCCCACGAACGCCACGGCCGCATCCGAGTCGCGGTTCGGGTTCGCCGGCTGAAGCGCGTCGACCGACACCGGCGTGGGGTCCAGGATCGCGTGCGATCTTCGCGCCGGACACGCCCGAGGCTGCGAGTGCGGTGCGGATCCGATCGACCGCCACCGGCCGCCTCCACGACCGTCTGCAGCTGCGCCGGCACCGTCGTCTTGCCGGTCAATCGATCCGCCTCAGCACCGCGTCGACGGCACCGCTCCGCAACGCCGCCTCCGCTCGTCCGCGATCGGCGAACGCGTGCACGCGCAGGGTGATCCCCTGCTGGTGCGCCACCGAGACCGCCGAGACGCCGTCGCGACCCCGCCGACCACGCCGAGGTCGTACCTGGGCGTCCCGCCCCCGCCGTACGCCCGGATCAGGATGAAGACGCTGAGTACGGCGATGGTGATGGCCGTGGAGATCACGAACCCCTTGTCGCGCAAGCGAACCCTGAAGTCACGCCGCGCGACGACGAGCCAGGCCCCTCGGTCGGTCGCGGCGGGGGCACGTTCGCTCACGCCCGCACTACCTCGCGGAACAGCTCGGCGAGCGTGGGACGGACCCGCTGAAGTGCGTGACGTCGCCCCCCGCTCGCGCCACGTCCAGCACGCGCTGTTCGTCGGTGCCGTCGTCCAGCTCCAGGATGACGCCGCCCGTGACCTCGGACTCCAGGTGCACGCCCGGAGACCGCCGTGTACCAATCGGGCGTCGTCGCTGCCGCCACCTCCACGCGGCAGGAGGCGCCGGGCGCGAGAGGCGCGGAGCTCGTCGATCGTCCCCGACGCCACGATCCGCCCCCGGTCGATCAGCACCACGGAATCGCAGACCCGCTCGATCAACTCCAGCTGGTGACTCGAGAAGACCACCGGCACACCGTGGTTGTCGCTCTGGCGACGCAACACGGCTGCCAGGACGTCGACCCCGACCGGATCCAGGCCGCTGAACGGTTCGTCCAGCACCAGAGCGTCCGGCTCGTGGACGAGCGCGGCGGCGAGTTGCACGCGCTGCTGGTTCCCCAGCGAGAGCGTTTCGACCCGGTCGTCGCGCCGGTCCGCGACCCCGAGCACATCGATCGCCTCGTCCGCGCGCCGCTCGGCATCGGTCCTGGCGAGCCCGTGCAGCCGCGCGAGGTACACGAGCTGGTCGTGCACCTTCATCTTCGGATAGAGGCCGCGCTCCTCCGGCATGTACCCGAACCGCCGGCGGGCGACGGCGTCGACCCGCCGTCCACGCCAGCGCACCTCGCCCTCGTCGGGTTCCAGCACCCCGAGCGCGATGCGCATCGCGGTGGTCTTGCCGGCGCCGTTCGGCCCGACGAAGCCCACGATCGCGCCGTCCGGCACGGTGAAGGACACCCCGTCGAGCGCCACCACATCGCCGAAACGGCGATGCAGGTCGATCAGCTCGAGCATCGCCGAGCCCTCTAGCTGAGGCATGCGGGACAGGATAGAGGCGGGCGCTACGCCTGTTCGGAGCGATCGCTGGTCGCGGGTGTCGAGGGGACGTTGAGCAAGGGGAGCCGCCACAGGTGCACATCCTGGCCGCCCACCCCCACCATGGCGCGTGTGCTGCGCACCGAGAGCACGATGAGGTGTCTCGCGAACCAGAACAGTGTGAGGGCCAGCGGCAACTCGAGGAACGCCGCCGACAGGATGCTCGTGATGAGATCGGCTCTGGTGGAGGCCGTGGTCACGTCGAACCACGCGTCGCACACGAGCAGCGTGCCGGCGACCAACGCGAAGAGGATGACCATCTGTCGTTGTCGCCAGGCGAGCCAGGCGGTGAGCCCGAGCGACGCCAGCAGCAGGATGTCGAAGCCCAGCCACGTCAGGGTCCAATGATCGGCGACGTAGCGGTGCGGAAGCCGCACCGCGAGCACCACGATCCAGCCGATGAGCGCGAGGCATGCCGCCGTCGTGAGCACGATGAAGGGGGCCCGGCCGCGCCCGAGCCCCGGCTCGGGGGCCTCCTCGCCGAGCGCCACGAGACGTCGCTGCAGCTCGACCCGCTCCGCGTCGGAGAGCTCCCGCAGGTCCTCGTCGCTGATGCTCACTGGGGTCCGTCCCTCATCCGGCCGGCGGCGAGCCCCCGGCCTGCCGCGCGCTCAGGCGACGTCGATGGCCCCGGTATCCTCCTGTGCGCGCAGGGCAACCGACAACACCTCGCCGACCTCCTCCGCCATATGGAACGTCATCTGTTCCCGCACCTGCTCGGGTACGTCGTCGAGGTCACCCTCGTTCCGCTGGGCAGGACGACCTCCTTGAGGCCGGCCCGGTGCGCCGCCAGCACCTTCTGCTTGAGCCCGCCGATGGGGAGCACACGGCCCTGCAGGGTGACCTCACCGGTCATGCCCACGACCGGCCGTACCGGCGTATCGGTCAGGAGCGAGACGAGGGCCGTCGTCATCGTGACGCCGGCGCTCGGGCCGTCCTTGGGCACGGCTCCCGCGGGCACATGGACGTGGAACCGTCCCCGCAGCCGTTCCGCGGGGATCCCGAGCTCCTCAGCGTGCGAGCGGACGTAGCTGAGCGCGATCTGCGCCGATTCCTTCATCACGTCACCGAGCTGGCCCGTGAGGGTGAGGCCGTCCGCCTCCGTGTCCTCGCGGGACGCTTCGATGAATAGAACGTCGCCGCCGAAGCCCGTGACCGCGAGACCCGTGGCGACGCCCGGCACGGCGGTGCGCTCGGCGGCCTCGAAGAAGAACTTGGGTCGCCCGAGGTACTCGCGCACCTCGTCGTCGCCGATCGTGACGGGCGCCTCGGCCTCGCGCGGACGCGATCTTCGTCGCGACCTTGCGCAGTGCCTTGCCGAGCTCTCGCTCGAGGTTGCGTACGCCGGCCTCCCGCGTGTAGTCGCCCACGATCGCGCGGAGGGCGTCGTCGGTGAAGACCACCTCGTCCTCTCGCAGCCCGTTGCGCTCGCGCTGACGGCTCACCAGGTGGTGCTTGGCGATCGCGACCTTCTCGTCCTCGGTGTAGCCGTCGATCCGGATGACCTCCATCCGGTCGAACAACGGACCGGGGATCGTCTCGGCGACGTTGGCCGTCGTGATGAACAGCACCTCCGACAGGTCGAGGTCGACGTCGAGGTAGTGATCGCGGAAGGTGTGGTTCTGCGCCGGATCCAGGACCTCCAGCAAGGCGCTCGACGGGTCGCCCCGCCAGTCCGCGCCCACCTTGTCGATCTCGTCCAGCATCATCACGGGGTTCTTCGTGCCGGCGTCCTTGAGAGCCCGCACGATCCGTCCCGGGAGCGCGCCGACGTAGGTGCGGCGATGCCCACGGATCTCCGCCTCGTCGTGGATCCCGCCCAACGAGACGCGGACGAACTTGCGTCCGAGGGCACGCGCCACCGACTCGCCCAGCGAGGTCTTGCCCACACCCGGAGGACCCACCAGAGTGAGGATCGCCCCCGACCCGCGCCCGGTGGCCTCGCCGAGGCCTCGCTCCTGACGGAGCTTGCGGACGGCGAGGTACTCCAGGATCCGGTCCTTCACGTCCTGGAGACCTTCATGGTCCGCGTCGAGGACCTCGCGAGCCTCCGCGATGTCCGAGGTTGTCGTCGGTCCGCACCGACCAGGGCAGCTCGGTCATCCAGTCGAGGTACGTCCGGATCCACCCGTACTCGGGCGACTGCTCGGACGTGCGCTCCAGGCGACCCAGCTCGCGCTCGGCCTCGGCGCGGACGTCCTCGGGCATCCCCGCCGCTTCGATCTTCTTGCGGTACTCCTCGACGACGTTCTCCTCGCCGTCTTCCCCCAGCTCCTTGCGGATCGCGCTCATCTGCTCGCGCAGCAGGAACTCCCGCTGGCGCTTCTCCATGCCGTCGCTCACCTCGGTGCGGATCTTGTCCTTCAGCTCGAGGTCCGCGAGCGTGTCCTTCGCCCACGCGAGCACCTTCTCCAGGCGCGCCTCGACGTCGAGGGTCTCCAGGATCTCGATCTTCTGCTCGAAGCTGAGGTCGGGCGAGTAGCCGGCGGTGTCGGCGATCTGTCCCGAGGTCGGAGATCCCACGCAGGAACTCCGCGACCTGCGGCACGCCGCGCGACTCCACGATGTTCTCGATCGTCGGCGCGATACTCGCGCGCCAGCTGCTTCGCGCGCTCCGTCGGCGCGGGCTCGGCGACGGGCTCCACCTGCACCCAGACGGCCTCGCCGGTTCCGGGAACGCCGGCGCCGATCGTGACGCGCCGCAGGCCCCGGATCACGAGCGCCTCGGTCCCGCCCCGCAGCGCTCCCACATCCTCGATCTTCGCGACGGTCCCGACCCGGGCGTAACGCCCGTCCAGCCGGGGCACCAGCAGCAGGAGCCGCTCGTCGTCGGCCGACGCCGCGTCGACCGCCGCGCGCGCCTCGTCGGACTCGATCGTGAGCGTCACGACCATGCCGGGGAGCACCACCCCGGTAGTCAGCGGCAGCAGGGGCAGGACGGTTTCGATCTCTGGGGCGTTGGTCTCGGGCATGTCGAGGGCTCCTCTTGTTCTTGTCTCGTTCTCGTTCGGGCTTGCACCTGCAATAACGGCCGCGGGCACGGGTCCTATTCCCGAGATGTAAGCCGGATTACTCAGACCGGCGGCTCGGACCAGGCTCGGATGTCGAACGTCCGACCGGCCCGTTACATTGACGATCCCTATGGCGGACCCACTCATCGTTACCGAGACCCTCAAACGGCACTTCGGCGAGGTCCAGGCCCTCAAAGGCGTCGACCTCCAGGTGGAGCAGGGCAGCGTCTTCGGCCTGCTCGGTCCCAATGGCGCCGGCAAGACGACCGCGGTGAAGATCCTCACGACCCTGATCGAGCCCAGCTCCGGGCGAGCCACGGTGGCCGGCTACGACGTCGTGAAGGACGCCGAGCGATTGCGCAGCGAGATCGGCCTCGCGGGTCAGGCCGCGGCCGTTGTGGACTATCTGACCGGGCTGGAGAACCTGGAGATGGTGGGGCGCCTCTATCACCTCAGCCGGTCGGAGACGAAGCGGCGGGCCGCGGAAGTCCTGGAACGGTTCGGGCTCGCCGAGGCCGGAGATCGGACCGCCATGACGTACTCGGGCGGCATGCGGCGGCGCCTCGACCTCGCCGCCAGCCTCGTGGGGCATCCGGCGATCCTGTTCCTCGACGAACCCACCACGGGTCTGGACCCCAGGAGCCGGCTCGACCTGTGGGAGATGATCCGCGAGCTCCAGGCGGAGGGCGTCACGCTGATGCTCACGACCCAGTACCTGGAGGAGGCCGACAACCTCGCCGACCGCATCGCGGTGATCGATCTCGGCGTCGTGATCGCCGAGGGCACGTCCGACCAGCTGAAGGACATGATCGGCGGCGAGGTGCTGGAGATGCGGGTCGCCGACAAGTCGCTCACCGCGACGGCGGCGGAGTCGCTCGCCGGTATCGGGACGGGCGCCGCCCAGGTGGATCCAAAGACCGGAACCATCAAGATCCCCGTCGGCACGGAAGGCTCCGCGCTGCTCGTGGACGTCGTGCGGAGGGTGGACGACGCCGAGGTGACACTCTCAGACCTGGCGCTGCACCGGCCCACGCTCGACGACGTCTTCCTGTCCCTGACGGGCCACGCCGCCGAGGAGGCCGAGGAGCAAGCAGCCGCGTCGCGCAAGGGACGGCGCAAGCGCCGCGGTGGGGCGGCGGCATGAGCACGGTGACCGAGCGCGCCGCGCCGCCGGTGCACACCGTGACCGGGACACGCCTCGGCTGGTTCGTCGCGGACTCGCTCGTCGTGATGAAGCGCAACGTGTTGCGGTTCACGCGCATCCCGGCGCTGCTCGTCTTCTCCATCGTGCAGCCGATCATGTTCGTGCTGCTGTTCCGCTTCGTGCTCGGCGGCAACATCAAGAACCTGCCCGGCATCAACTACGTGGACTTCCTGATGCCCGGCATCTTCGTCCAGACGGCGATCTTCGGATCGACCAACACGGGCATCGGGCTGGCGGAGGACCTCGCCAGCGGGATCATCGACCGTTTCCGCTCGCTGCCGATGGCCCGCTCGGCCGTGCTGGTGGGCCGCACCCTCGCCGACCTCGTGCGCAACATCGTGGTGGTCGTCCTGATGGTGGCGGTCGGCTACCTCGTCGGCTTCTCGTTCACGAACGGCTTCATCTACGCCATCCTGGCGATGGGGCTCACGGTGATCGTCGGGTTCGCGTTCTCCTGGGTCTCGGCCTACATCGGCCTCGCCATCCGCAACGTCGAGTCGGTGCAGGCGGCCAGCTTCACCTGGATCTTCCCCCTGACCTTCATCTCCTCGGCGCTGTTCCCGGTGAGGGGCTTCCCGCCCCTACTGAAGACCATCGCCAACCACAACCCCGTGACGATCTGGGCCAACACCGTACGCTGGATGACGGTCGGCTACCGGTACGTCGTGATCAACGGGGTGAGGGTGCAGATCTTCCCCGCAAGCCGGGACCACGGTGCGATGGCTCGTGGTCATGTCCACGCTGTGGATCGTCGCCATCCTCGCCGTGTTCGTTCCGCTGTCCGTCCGGAAGTACCGCAAGACGATCTGACACGGGAACATATGCATCGGGGGCTCGGTTGAAGCTCCAACGACCCGGTGGCAGAAGAGGGAGACGACGTGTCGGTGTTCGGTTTCGAAGGTGACAACGCCCGCGAGAAGGTCATCGTCCTGCTCACGATGTGCATCGCGCTCGCCATGGCGATGCTCGACAACACGGTCGTCAACGTCGCCCTGCCCACGATCAGCAAGGACCTGGGCGCGGGCGTGTCGGGGCTGCAATGGATCGTCGACGGCTACGTCCTCGCGTTCGCCTCACTGCTGCTGACCGGCGGGATCCTGGGCGACAAGTACGGGCGAAAGAAGGTGTTCCTCATCGGCGTCGCGGTCTTCACGACGTTCTCGCTCGCCTGCGGCCTGTCGAACAGTGCCTCCCAGCTCATCGTGTTCCGTTTCCTGCAGGGGATCGGCGGGGCGCTCCTGATCCCGGGGACGTTGTCGATCATCACCGTGACGTTCCCGCCCAACGAGCGCGCGAAGGCGATCGGCATGTGGGCGGGGTTCAGCGGGATCGCCCTCGCCCTCGGGCCGACGCTGGGTGGCCTGATGGTGGAGCACCTCGGGTGGCAATCGGTGTTCTTCCTCAACGTGCCGATCGGGATCACCGCGCTCATCGTGGCGCGCGTCACGGTGCGCGAATCGCGCTCCGAAGAGGAGCGGCAGCTCGATATCCCCGGGTTGATCCTGGGCACGGCCGCCCTGTTCAGCGTCACCTACGGATTGATCGAGGCGAACGAGAAGGGTTGGAGCGACCCGCTCATCCTCGCCTGCTTCGCGGGGTTCGCGGTGCTGCTGGTGGCCTTCCTCGTCTGGGAGCTCAAGAACCCGCACGCGATGATGCCCCTGCGCTTCTTCAAGATCCCGGCGTTCTCCGCAGGCAACTTCACGGCGTTCTCCGTGTCCATCGGCATGTTCGCGACGTTCTTCTTCCTGTCGCTGTACATGCAGAGCCCCGTACTGCGCGACTATTCGCCGGCGAAGGCGGGCTTCGCGTTCCTGCCCATGACGCTCGCGATCATCATCACCGCCCCCAACGCGGGGCGCTACGCTCAGCAGCACGGCTCCCGAGCTCCCATGACCTACGGGCTGGTGTTGGCGGGGGGGGGCCTGTTGATCCTTGGTCTGTTCCTGCAACCGGACACCCCGTACTGGGTGCTGGCACCGATCTACGCGATCATGGGCCACGGCATGGGCTCCACCCTGCCGCCGATGACCGCGGCCGTGATGAACTCGGTGGGCCCGCAGCGCGCCGGCCTCGGGTCGGCGATGACCAACACCAGCCGCGAGGTGGGCGGGGTTCTGGGCATCGCACTGCTCGGCACCATCCTCACCACGAGACTGCAGTCGGCCCTGACTCCCCTGCTCGCGGGCATCGGACTCACCGCCCCCGCAGACGGCGGTGATCGGGACCAGCGCCGGCCACGGCGAGCTCACCATCACCGGGCTCGGGCTCTCGCACGCACAACAGGCTGCCGTCGGCAGCGCCTACGGCAGCGCCTTCATGACCGGGTTCCACCTGGCGCTCCTGTTCGCGGGGTGCGTGATGATCGCGGCGGCGTTCGTGGCCAACCGCTTCGTCCCGGGCCACGACGCGGAGTCGGTCCGGGAAGCCGCGGTCTCGCGGAGCGTCGCGGTCGAGGTCTGAGGGACCTCAAGGACGAACGACCCGCTATGGTCGGCGCGTGATCGTCGCGTTCCGCGTCCTCGCGATCGTGGCCGGGTCGGCTCTGGTGCTCGCCACGCTTGCTTCGGCCGTCAAGACGGTGATCCTGCCCCGCGGCGAGGTCTCCTACATCACGCGCGTGGTCTTCCTGAGCGTCCGGCGCATGTTCATGCTCTTCGCGAGGCCCTCCGTGCCGTTCGAGCGGCGTGACCGGATCCTCGCCCTGTACGCGCCCATCGCGCTCGTCGGGACGCTCATCACGTGGCTGGTCCTGGTGGGCGCCGGCTACACCCTGATCTTCTGGGGCGTGAACCACATGCCCTGGTGGCAGGCGTTCGAGGTGTCGGGGTCGTCGCTGTTCACCCTCGGCACGACGCGCCCGCAGGGCGTGGGCAGCAACCTGCTGGTCTTCACCGAAGCGGCGATGGGCCTGTTCCTCCTGGCCTTGCTGATCACGTACCTGCCCAGCATCTACACGTCGTTCTCACGGCGCGAGCTGGGGGTGACCTCGCTCGCGGTACGGGCCGGTGAGCCGCCCTCGGGCATCACGATGATGCAGCGCTTCTGGCGCCTGAAGCGGATGCCGCTGCTGCACGACGTCTGGAACGAGTGGGAGCGGTGGTTCGTGGACGTGGAGGAGACCCACACCTCGATGCCCGCGCTGGTGTTCTTCCGTTCCCCCCAGCTCGACCATTCCTGGATCACCGCGGCGGGGGCCGTCCTGGACGGAGCAGCGCTGGCGGTGAGCATCGTGGACATGCCGCACGACGTGCAGGCCGACTTCTGCCTGCGCGCTGGCTACCTGTGCCTGCGGCGGGTCTGCGACTACTTCAGCATCCCCTACGACCCCGCTCCCGACCCGGGCGACCCCATCTCCGTCACCAGGGACGAATGGAACGACGCCGTCGACCTGCTCGTCGAGGCGGAGGTCCCCGTCAAGGCCGATCGCGATCAGGCGTGGCGCGACTTCGCCGGCTGGCGCGTGAACTACGACACCACACTGCTGGCGCTCGCCAACCTCACGAGCGCCCCCTATGCCCCATGGTCCTCCGACCGCTCGGGGAGCAGGACGCTGAAGCCGCGACTGTTCGGCCAGGTGAAGTTGCCGAAACCCGAAGGACCGCCTCGCTGAGGGCTCGAGGAGGTCTCGGACCAGTAGATGAAGGGCGAGTAGAGGAGCATCGCGATCCCCATCATCAGTGGGGGGCCGGGCGCGGACACCCTTGGCGGCGAAGCACTCGATGTCCGGGGCGAAACCGCGCGCGTGGTAGATCCCCAAGTTGAACGCGATCGCCGCTCGCCTTCCGATCGGCCACATGGCGGGCGACCCTATCGACGAGGACGGCCGAGACAAGCGTTGGCCCGCTGATTCAGATGTCCGCGCCCACCAAGCGACCGCGGTCGGGCTGCAACCGCAGGCTCACGTCCGAAGGTGGTGCCGGCCCCGCCCTGTATGGGTTCCCATCGGGGTAGAACCAGCTCACGGTCCCGTCCTCCTCACGCTTGAGCCCCCACCCGTGCTCGTGCACGAGCTTGTGATGGAACGTGCAGACCAATACCAGGTTCGGTAGATCGGTCGCCCCGCCCCGGGCCCAGTGCACGATGTGATGGGCGTTCGTGAACCGCCGGTGCGGACAAGCAGGGAACTGACAATCCCGATCTCGGTAGCGGAGCTGGCGCACCATAGCGCCAGAAGGCTCCCGGCTCATGCGTCCCAACCGGAACGCGTCGCCCTTGGCGTCTTCGAGCACGGCCTGGATCCTGGCATGACAGCCCAGGCGCTGCAGGGTGGGCGCATCGATCACCCCGCCACCTTCCAGCTCACCAGGCGCTCCTTGCGCCAAACCTTGCATCGTCGTGTGCACGATGATCGTGGCACGGTCGGGATCGGGGTCGGCGGCGATCCGGGCCGAGGCCATCATTACCATGGCATCGGCACGACGCGCTTCGATGCCCGGCGACCCCCCCGCCACGACGGGCAACCGATCCAGCTTCCGTGAGATCGCCTTGAGGATCACCGCACCCTCGGCAGCGGGTGTATCCAGGGTGAGTCCGAAGCGCCGTCCCTCGTCGTAGTAGCCCCACCTCAGCGACCGGTCCTGCTGTAAGGGCTCGACCTGTTCACGGGACCAGCGGATCTCCTTATCCGCGCGGGCCCGGATCGCGCCTGAAGAGCGTCGTTCGGCCCAATGAAGAAGCGCGGCCTCGGACTTATCACTCACCGCGGCGAGCCGCGTGAGCTCCACAACCCGATCGATACCGAGATCGCCCTCGGCGAAGGCCCGAGAGACCGCGGGCAGGTGCTCGAGTCCGTGGGCGGCATCCACCCAGCGCTCGGCCTTCCAGTAGGAAAGGCCGTAGTGCAAGGAGACCCAATGCGCCATGCAACCGGCTTCCGTGCCCCGCCACAGCTCACGGCGATCGATCTCGGCGATACCCGCCAACAGGTTCCGTTCGGCCACACAGACGCGTCGGTACTCCGCGTCGGTCGAGGTGATCAGTTCGTCGTCGCTCCGTTCCATCCTCAAGACCTCTCGGCCTTCCGGGGGAGGATGATCGACCCAGCCACTTTAGTCGAACACATGTTCGATTGTCAAGGTCTCGAGCACGGGAACGAACGGGCCAGGGGCAAGCCCCGCCCTACGGCGCTACGGCACGGGATGCCTTGCGTCGTAGTGGGCGAACCCCGGGCTCACGAGCCGCAGGAGCGCGATCCCCGCGAGGCACAGCACTCCGCCGGAAACGACGGCGAAGGATACGCTGGTGAGCGAGGCAACAACCCCTGATTCCACGTTGCCTAGCGACGGGCCGGTCGCCCACACCGCCATCCCGATCCCGTCGAGGCGTCCCCGCATCGCGTCCGTGACCGCCATCTGCAGGATCGACATGCGGTAGATCCCGCTCACCATGTCCCCAGCGCCCGCGAGGGCCAGCATCAGAAGGGACAGCCACAACGTGCGCGAGAGTCCGAAGCCGACGATCGCCGCGCCCCAGATGGCGACCGCGATCATGATCGCCCGACCCTGCCGGCGCACATGTTTCGCGCGCCCCGAAAGCATTGTCGCGAGGAACGCGCCGGCGGCGAGCGCCGCATAGAGGAGCCCCAAGATGCCCGCGCCCGTCCCGCCGCCGAGCTTCGCGGCGATCGCAGGGAACAGCGCCACCGGGAATCCGAAGATCATCGCGATCAGATCGGCCGAGAAGACAGATTGGATCGTGTGCTTGCCCCTGAGAAACGCGAACCCGTCCCTGATCGCCGTCCAGCCCACCCGCGGAGCATCGTGCGCCGGTGGCGACGGCGCCATGCGGGCCACGAACCCGATGACCACGACGAAGGTGACGGCGTCGAACAGGAACGCACCGGCCGGCTTCACCGTGACGAGCAGCACGCCGGCCGCCACCGGCCCCGCGAGCCCGACCGCCGTGCCGAAGCCCGCTTCCAGCGCGTTGGAGGACGGCAACAACTCCAGGTCGAGCAGGCGCGCCGGCCACGTGGAGATCGCGGGGCGGTTGAACGTGTACATCCCGGCCGACAGGGTCGCGAAGACGTAGAGCGGCCAGAGCTTGGGTTGGGTGAGCGATGCGTTGAGCGCCATCAACAGCGACAACACCGCGAGGAAGGCGCATGAGCACATCACCAGGCGCCGGCGCTCCGTGGCATCCGCCACGGCCCCGCCGACGATCGGGAACACGAACACGGGGACGAGCTCGCACAGTCCCAACAGGCCCACCGCCAGGGTCGAGTGCGTGAGGGCGTACACCTGGAACGGCACCGCCACCATCACGATCTCGTCCCCGAACTCCGAGATCGACCACCCGATGAACAACCGCCGGAAGTCCTTGGAGATCCGGATCGGCGTCAAGTCGACCAAGTGACCGCGAGCGCGTGCGAGCGGTCCCCGGCGCCTCGCGTCGGGATCCTCGGCATCGGGATGGTGTTCGGCCATTGCGGCCGACACGGTACCGGTCCGCTGCCCGTACGAGCCGCCCGAGGACCGGAGTCGGCCGATCTCGCGGTCGTCGTGCCGACGGGAAGTCAGCGGATGAGCCGGTCCATCCGCCTGTCGTGGAGTCGTCGACCACCGGTCTGACAGGTCGGACAGTAGGTGACCTCGTGGGATTCGTAGCTCACGCGCCGCAGGTCGGTGCCGCACACCGGGCATGCCTCGCCGTAGCGGCCGTGCACGGTGAAATGGTCGCCGAGCTTCGTGGGCAACCCGCCGCCGCGCCGCCGCTCCACCGCCAACGCCTCCGTGAGGATCTCGTGACTCGCCTCGACGAGACGGTCGCGCTCCGACGACGTCAGCTTCGCGAGCACGGCGTAGGGCGAGAGCCGCGCGCGATGCAGGATGTCGTCGCTGTATCCCCGTCCCACCCCGGCGAGCGTCCGTTGGTCGCGCAGGATCGTGTGCACGCGCCGCGGATCCTCGGCGGTCCTCAGCAACCTGTCCGCCTGCTCGGTGAGCACGTCGGGACCGAGCTTCGCGAGCGGGCCGTCGTCGGCAGGAGCGAGCACCCACCACCCTGCCTTGCGCTCGTGCCCGAACTCCTTGATCAGCACGCTGGGGCGCTGTATCGCCCGGATCCGCAGCACCGCACCGCGCGGCTTCGTCATCTTCGGCGGGGCCTCAACGTCTACGCGCCCTCCCTGGGAGAGGTGGAACAGGACGCGGAGCTCATCGGCGAGCGTGAGCACCACGAACTTGCCCCGCCGCCCGACGCTTCCGATCGTGCGCCCCACCGCCTCGGCGGGCCGCGGCGTCACGGTCTTGAGTGAGGAGAACTGAAGCAGGTCGAGCGCCTGCAGCTCCCCACCCGCGAGCACGTCGTCCAGACGTTCGGCGAGCGCCTGCAACTCCGGCATCTCAGGCATGGGCGGGGCTCCCCCGATCAGCCGGCGAGCTCGGCGGCGGCCCGCCCGACGATCTCGATGCACTCGTCGATGCGGTCCTTGTGGGTCCGGTGGCTCACGATGCATGCACGCACCACGTAGCGCCCGTGGATCATCGTGCTGGAGCAGAACACGCGCTTCGATGCGTTGATGCGGTCGAGGAATCGCCTCTGGGTGTCGTCGTCGTCCACGCCCGCGACGCGGAACGGCACCACGGTGAGCTGCGGTTCCCAGCACAGCTCCACGTTCGGGTCCTCGCGCAGGGCGTCCGCGAGGTACGTCGTGAGGTCGAGCTTCTCGTCCAGCGCGTCTCGGAACGTGGAAACGCCGTGGAGCTTCAGCGGCATCCAGACCCGCAGCCCCCGGAAGTCGCGCGAGAGCTCGGGCGAGTATTCCGCGTAGTTGGGCAGCTCGCCGGTGGGCGGCAGGTCCTGGAGATAGGCCGCGCCCTCGTAGTGGGCGTCGCGGAGCGCCTCGCCGTCGCGCACCACCAGTCCGCCGGTGCCGTACGGCAGGAACATCCCCTTGTGCGGATCGAGCGTCACCGAGTCGCTGCGCTCGATACCGCGGAACCACGACCGGCCTCGCTCCGTGAGCTGAAAGAACCCTCCGTAGGCCGCATCGACATGCATCCAGAGCCCTTCCGCCGACGCGACGTCGGCGATCGCATCGAGCGGGTCGATGGCGCCGGAGTTCGTGGTGCCGGCGCTGGGGGCCACCAGGAACGGGCGGAGCCCGTCGGCTCGGTCGCGACGGATCTGCGCGCGAAGCGCTCCGGGGTCCATCCGAAGCTCGTCGTCGGTCTCGACGATCCGCACGTTGCGCCGGCCGAAGCCCGCGATCGTGGCGGCCTTCGTCACGCTCGCGTGGGCCTGCTCGCTGACGTAGTACGTGCCGTCGGTGAACTCGGCCCCGAGCTTCGCGTGACGTGCCGTGACCATCGCCGAGAGGTTCGCGATCGAGCCGCCCGACAAGAGCAACCCCTGCGAACCCGCCGGGTACTCGAAGAGGTCGCAGAGCCATCGCGTCACGTTCTCCTCGAGCTGCACGGCGGCGGGGCTCGGCATCCACAGGCCGACGTAGCGGTTCACGCCCTGTGCGATGAAGTCGGCGAGCGCCGCCGTGTAGAGCCCACCGCCGGGGATGTACGCGAGGTAGCCGGGGCCGGCGTACTCGAAGGTGTGCGCCACCGCCTCCTGCACGTCGCGGAACAGCGGCTCGAAGGCTCCACCGTCCTCCGGAGGAGCCTCGCGAAGCCGCGCGGCGAGCGCCACGGCTCCCTCGGTCGCCTCGGCGGGCGCGTCCTCGAGCCCCGCGATGAAGTCGATGAGGTAGGTCAGGACGGCCTCCCCCATCGCCCGCATCTCCCCGGGCGGCGGATCCAGCGGCAACATGCCGTCCATCGTATCGGGGCCCCGACGATCGGCGTTTGCCGACGCGCGACTCAAGCTCGAGGGGCGGGCGCCACGGCGTGAAGGAGTTCGCGCGACGCGTCGGCGATGCGTTCCACGGCGGCGTCGAAGGCCTCGCGGTTCTTCTTCGAGGGCACGCGGTAGCCGCTCACCTTGCGCACGAACTGCAGCGCGGCGGCGTGCACCTCCTCCTCGGTGGCAACCTCGTCGGGACGGCGAAGGGTCTTGATGCTCCGGCACATGCCGACCAGGGTAGCGGGCGGGGACGAGCTTCGCCGCCCTACGCGTGGAGGCGCGGACGCATGAGGCGGCGCACCTCGAGCACCTGCTCCTGCACCCGGGCGACCTCGGCGTCGGCGGGGACGTGTGGGGAGAACCGCTCCCGCTCGAAGGACCGCACGATCTGCTCGGCCGCGGCGACGATCGCGGCGTCCAAGGACGGGTCGCGCGACAGCGCGCTGAGGTACTCGCCGGGGGTCACATGCTCGGGGCGGGCGTGACCGGCGGGCTCCAGCGCGCGCGTCAGCTCGATGAAGGCGCGTTCGGCGCCCTGCGCCGCGGGCCCGAGCCGCCGACGGCGCCACCGCCCCCATCCGAGCAGCACCAGGCCGGAAGTGGCCACTATCGCGAGGGCCACGGGCCATCCGTGTTGCATCACGTGAGCGGTGTCGCGCAGCACAGCCCAGACCGCGCCCACGGCGTGCTTCACCGGAGCCGGCGTGACGTGAGCCAGGAACCGGCCGATCGCGGCGAACACGGGCGCTGCCATGAACCGGCTCGACACGCCGGGATCCGCCTCGGGCACGCCGAACGTGGGGTCGTAGGGCACCCATCCGAGGTTCGGGTAGTACACCTCGACCCAGGCGTGGGCGTCTGAGTCGTGGACCTCGAAGTACCCGGTCAGCGGGTTGCGCGTTCCGGGCCCGAAGCCCGTCACCAGGCGCGCCGGGATCCCCAGCGTGCGGAGCATGACGGCCATCGAGCTCGCGATCTGCTCACAGAACCCCCGCCGCGTCACGAACAGGAAGTGGTCGACCTCATCGACCCCGGGCGGGTCGGCGGGCACGTTCAGGTCGTAGCGCGTGTGCCGCTGGATCCACGTCTGGACCGCCTGCACCTTGTCGAACTCGGTGGGCGCCGAGCGCGCCACCGTGCGCGCCAGATCGCGCACACGCGTGGGGAGGGAGGCCGGCAGCTGGAGTTCGGCGGCGGCGGCCGCGGGCACTCGGGTCCCCGCGAGGCGCAGGAGACGTGAGTCCGCGACCGGCACCTCGGACACGACCGAGTACACCATGCCCTGCTCCAGCAGGATCGGCGACCGGATCGATCCGTACGGGTCGACGCGCAAGCCCGCAGCCGGGAAATAGACGCGCGCCGGCGCGGCCGCCCCGAACAGCACGTTCGGCTGCGGCTCCTCGATGTAGAACGTCTGCGTCAGCGGGACGGTCGGCAGACCGGAGACGACCAGAGGCGCGACCCGCGGTGGAAGGTCGAAGGACCCGGGAGCGTCCCCGGGAACGAGCTCCTGTGTGTGGGTCGAGCCGATCGTCCAGGTCGCCCCGTCGTAGGTGTCGAACGCTTCCGCGCGCCACAGGGCGGGCTGCGACGCACGCACGAGGAACGCGATCCGGTTCGACAGGTGTCCCCGCGCACGCAGGTCCACGACGTCCGACAGCCCGGGATAGGCTCCGGGCGCGAAGTTCACGACTCCGTTGGGGTCGGCGGGCGCCAGGTTCGGGTTCGACAGGCCCCCATCGAATCCCGCGACGTCCTGGGGGGTGTGGTTGAGGGAGAAGGGCGGCGTCTTCACCAACGAACCGGGCACCCGGGGCATGACGAGGAAGAGCGCGAAGCCCGCCATCATCGCTGCGAGCGCCGGCGTGGCGGCCGCTCGCGCCCGCGCGGTCCGGGGCCGCCGCCCCGTCGCCTGGGCGATGCGCCGCACGGACATCGCAGGCGTGAGCCGGTCGCTCCGCATGCGACTCGACAGGAACAGCCAAGCCCCCGCGAGACCCGCCCACGGGATCAAGAAGACGAGGAACCCCGTCGTGAGCGACAGCGCCGCAGCCTCCGCCATCAAGATCAGGCTGGAGATCATCGAGAAGGCGAGGTCGCGCCGTCGTGGGACGTCGAAGGCGTGCAGCATCTGAACCCACAGGAACAACGATGCGAGAGGGATCCTGGCCTCATCGACCGTCGTCACCGCCTGCACCCGATCCAGGAACTGCCCCATCGCTGCGAGCAGCCCCACGGCGAGACACACCTTGATGAACAGGTTCGCGCGGTAGCGCCGGCGGTAGGACAACCAGTAACCGACCGGCGCCAGCGTCAAGGCAGCCGCCGACGACGCCGCGTCCACGGCGTGCTGGGCGACCACCGCCACGATCGCCAGCTCTACAGCCACCGCCACGACGACGCGCATGCTGATCGAGTCCTCGGGTGGTTCCGGCGTCCGGCGGCTGCGCCCGCTCACGTCGTCTCCTCATTCGTCTCGAACGTCTCGACGCCGAGGAGATCCCCCGACACGTCGGGACTGAGGAGCGCCGCGAGGTCGTCCCCGGTGCGCCAGGCATAGACGTCGGCCCCGGCCTCCCGCAGCCGGTCCTCCACCACGGCCCAACCGTCGCTGGGCAACGCCTCGCGTTTCGACTCGCCGGACGTGATCTCGATCGGGATCGCCACGACATGAGCGACGTCGTCACGGAGCGCGGCCACCGCCGCCGCGAGGGCCTGCGCATCGTTGCCCCGCCGTGCGGGGAACACCAGGACCGCGGTCTCCACGCCGCGGAGCTCATCGTGGAGGGCTGCGACCCCGTCGGCGAAGCGCCGGCCGGGATCGGGCCGCAACACGGCGAGCCGCCGCAGGATCGCGCCCCCATCGGCGCGTGCGAAGACCTCGGTGTCGAGCGCGCCCGGGATCACCAGGCGCGCGCCGTGCCCCTGTCCAAGCGCCGCCATCGCCACCGATGCCGCGGCGGAGCACACGCGGTCCAGCGGCGTCATCGACGTCGGGGTCTCCGAGCTCGTGTCCCAGGATGGGTCGACCACGATGGCCAGACGTCTCGTCTGCTCCTGCTCGAACTCGCGCACCATCAGCGCACCGATCCGCGCGGTTGAGGGCCAATGCACATGACGCATCGAGTCACCCGGACGGTACTCTCGGATGCCCAGGTACTCGGGACCGAGGCCGTGGCGCGGCACGGTATGGATCGCTCGATCGCTCGTGGAGGCGGGACGGATGAACGCCACGGGCCCCAGCTCGACGACCGCCGGCAGGACGAGGGTGGGCGTGCCGGCCGCCGCGAGCGTTCGACGGCGCTCCGCCACACCGAACGGCGCAGACGACCTGAGCACCACCGGCGTCTCGGCCTGGGGACCGCGGCGTGTCGCCGTACGCAGCGACGCGATCTCCGCGCGCTCGCCGGGCCGAAGGTCGGGCACGGCAAGGGACACACGCTCGAGGAAGCCGTCCTCGGCGACGACGGCCAGGCGCATCCCGTGGCCGTGGTTCGTGATGCCGAGATCGACGACCGCCTCCTCGCCCTGGTGGATCTCCTCGGGCGCCCGCCGGTCGACCGTGAGCGAGCGCACCATCCGGGCCGGCAGGAAGAGGCCGGCCGTCGCCGCCCCCAGCAGGCCCGCCGCGATCACGAACAGCCAGCCAGCCTGGACGTTCGTTCCCAGGAAGAACAGGATCGCCGCGCCCCCGACGAGCCCGAGCGCCCGCCTACGCGGCCGCGGCACGGTGCGGTCAGTCCCTCGGTGCGGCGTGGAGCGGGACGGGCACCTCCGTGAGGATCCTGCGCACGACCTCGCGTCCCACTCCCGTTCCGGCCCGGGACTGCCGAGGGATCAGGCGGTGCGCGAGGACGGCGGGAGCGAGGGCCTTCACGTCGTCGGGCAGGACGAAGTCGCGCCCCAGGACGACGGCGCGCGCTTGCGCACATCGCGTGAGCGCGACCGAGGAGCGCGGCGAGGCGCCGAGCGCCACCTCGGGGGCGACGCGCGTCGCCTGCACGAGCGCCACCACGTACTGGAGCACGCTGTCGTCCACGTGCACGCGACGGGTCTCCAGCTGCGCTGCCAGCACATCGCCGGGCGTGAGCACCGGCTGCAGGTCCTTCAGGGGATGGCGAAGGAGCTGTCGGCGCACGATGTCGGGAGCCGCCCCCACCGTGTCGGGGTATCCCACAACCACGGTGAGGGCGAAGCGGTCGAGCTGTCCCTCCGGCAACGGATAGGTGCCGTGCTGCTCGACCGGGTTCTCGGTGGCGACAACGAGGTAGGGCGACGGCAGGGCGTAGGTGGTGCCCTCCACCGTCACCTGCCGTTCCTCCATCGGCTCCAGCAACGCCGATTGCGTGCGCGGCGTGGCGCGGTTGATCTCGTCCACCAGGACGACGTTGGCGAAGATCGGCCCCGGGACGAATCGGAATTCGCCGCGCTGCTGGTCGTACACGCTGATCCCGGTGAGGTCGGACGGCAACAGGTCCGGCGTCGCCTGGATCCGGCTGAAGTCACCGCCGATCGAGACGGCCAGCGCGCGCGCGAGCGTCGTCTTGCCCACGCCCGGGACACCCTCCAGCAGCAGGTTGCCTTCGGCGAACAGGCACAGCGCCGACGTCTGGACGGCGTCGCGGCTACCGGCGATGACGAGCTCGACGTTGCCGACCAGTCGTCGGAACGCCTCGGCCGCCTCGCTCGCGGCAGGCTGGGGATCGATCACGCTCCACGCATCGACGGCCCGCAAGGGCGCCTTGAGGAAGCCGGCGCGGCCCGCTCGTCAGGGCTCAGGCCTTGCGGGCTCGCAGCGAGTACATGAGCGGTAGCGTGCCCGGCTGATCCGGAGGGAACCCGTAGGTACCGTCCTGCCGTTCCGTGAGCCAGGGGGCGGGCCAGGAGAGGACCCGCTTCTCATCGAGCAGCTCGATCCGCAGGCCCGCGGTGGCGAGCGAGGTGACGATCTCCCCGAGAGAGTGGTTCCAGCCATGCTCCCATTCGGCGTCGACCTGGGCATCGGGATCGGCGTAGGAGCCCTCGACGGGGAAGGTGAGGGTCTCGCCCCCCCAGTAGTCGAACCCGAGGTGGAGGTCGTTCGCTGCCGCCTGTTCGTCCGCCAGCGCCCACAGCACCGGATGGGCTTCGTTGAGGTAGAAGACGCCGCCGCGCTTCACGAACCGCGCCACGATCGCGGCCCACTTCGGGATGTCCGGCAGCCAGCACACGGCGCCCCGCGAGGTGTAGACGACATCGAAGGTCTCACCCCGGAGCGGGCCGGGAAGGTCGTACACGTTCGAGACGACGAAGCGGGCCGCATCCGCGAGCCCGACATCGGTCGCCAGCTCCTTCGCGAACGCGATCGCCGGCTCGGAGAAGTCGACGCCGGTGACCTGGGCGCCCAAGCGCGCCCAGGACAGCGTGTCGAGGCCGAAGTGGCACTGGACGTGCAGGAGACGCTTGCCCGAGACGTCTCCGACCTCGTCGCGTTCCCATGCTTGGATCCGGTTGTCGGCGGGGTCGTCCCGGAAGCGCTGCACGTCGTAGAACCGGCCGGTAGTGTGGATCGCCGTCCACGCGTCCCACAGCTTCCGATTCTCCGCGAGCTCCCGCTCGTGGGGGTCGGCCTCAGGTGCGACCATCATCACCTCGCTTCCGGGCGAGGGCGCTGATCGCCTCCATCACCACGCGGTGGGCGAGGATCGCGGTGATCTCCGCGTGATCGTACGGCGGCGAGACCTCCACGACGTCCATCCCCACGAGGTCGACGGCCCCGACGATCTGACGCACGGCGCGGAGCAACTCGCGCGAGAGCATCCCTCCGGCTTCGGGAGTGCCCGTGCCCGGCGCCATCCCGGGATCGACGACGTCGATGTCGACGGAGAGGTACACGCAGTCGGGGCCATCGAGCGCCTCCGCGATCGCGTCGGAGATGACCGCCTCGGCCCCCCGCTCTTCGATCTCCACCATCGTGTGCCAACGGAGCCCCTGGGCGCGCATCCAGTCCCAGGTCTCCCTTTCGGGCCAGTACCCCCTGAGGCCGACCTGCACGAAGTTGGGGCCCGCGACCCAGCCCTCCTCGATCAGCCGGCGCATCGGTGTGCCGTGGCCCACCGGACAGCCCCACTGATCCGCGCCGGTATCGGCGTGCGCGTCGAAATGGACGATGCCGACCTTGCGCGGCCAAAGTTGACGCGCGACCGCCGCGGCGCTGGGATACGTGATCGAGTGGTCGCCGCCCAACACCACCGGGAGGGCACCGGCGGCCGCAACACGGAAGACCTTCTCGTGGATCACGCGCAACCCGCGCTCGAAACGCGTCGGCACGACCGGCGCGTCACCGGCGTCGACGACAGTGAGCGAGGCGTACGGCTCGGTGTCCAGCTGGATCGACCACGCGTAGTCGCTGCTCCACGCCGTCGGCGCCATGCGGATGGCCCTTGGACCGAAGCGCGCACCGGGGCGGGACGACACGCCCTCGTCGAGCGGCGCCCCCACGATCGCGACGTCGGCGGCGGCGGCGCGGATGCTCGCCTCGTCCGTCGCCCATGGCAGCTTCTCGAATGAGCCGTGCCAATCCGAGTAGTACGGGAGGTCGGTGTTCGTGAACTCGGCGAACTCATCGTCGCCCCGAAGCTCGCTGTGCTCGAGGCGGAAGTCGGGCCGAGGATCCGAGATGCCGGTCATGCGGCGAAGCATGCCATATGGCCGATGTGTGGAGCCCGGGACGCCAACTAGGCTTCCTCCTTCATGGAACCTTCCCCCGGGTCCGGGCGCGTCCGGACACGTTTCGCCCTGGGCGCCCTCCTCGTCGCCGCGCCGTGGTCCTGGTTCGTGCTTCGCGACATGGGCCCGGACATGGACGCTGTCGCCGTTCTCCTGCCACTGATCGGCTCCGCCGCGCTCCTGGTCCTTGCCGCGGTCGCCGCACTCCGCCGCACCTGGCTGCCCGTGCTCGTCGGCCTGTCGATCCTCGCCGTGGCCGTCGTCGCGACCGTCGGCCCGCGCCTGCCGCAGGGAAGCGGTGCATCGCGAGTGCCGATCACGCTCGCGATCGCCAACGTCTACGAAGGGAATCCGACCCCCGCTGCGGCCGCCTCGGCGATGGACGCCCGCCGAGTGGACGTGCTGGCCACCGTGGAGATGGGGCCGGGCTTCTGGCACAGCCTTCAGGGACACGATGGGCTACCGTACCGGGTCGCCGTGGGTCAACTCGGGGTCCGGTCCCGGTGGCCGCTGAGGCTGCTGCCGCCCAACGGCCCCACCCGGTCGCGCCTGTTGCGGATCGCCGTGGAGGATCCGGGCGACCCGTTCGTGCTCTACGTCGCGCACGCGCTGAACCCGTTGCACGACCTCAGCACGTTCGGTGACCAACGCGACTTCGCCCGCCTGGTGATCGCGGCGGCCGGCACCGAGCGACTACCGGTCGTCGTGGTCGGGGACTTCAACACCTCCGACCGGGCGCAGAGCTACCGGCTGTTGGCGACCGCCATGCGCGACGCGATGCGCGCGGGCGCGAGTCCTGCATCGACCTACGACGGCGGGTGGTGGGGCACGCTGTTCCTACGCATCGACCACGCCTTCGTGCCGATCGATTGGTGCGCGGCGAACGGCTCGACCTTCGCCGTGCCGGGTTCGGACCATCACGGGATCCAGGTCACCGTGGGCCCGTGCGCCTGAGCGGCGGCGACCGCCCTACGGCTTGCCGGAGAGAAGCCGGCGAGCGGCGTTGGCGCCCGGAGCGCCGGTGATGCCGCCGCCCGGGTGCGCCCCCGAGCCTGCCAGGTACAGACCTTCGACCGGCAGCCGGTAGCGCCCCGCGCCGTTCAGCGGCCGCCACGCGAAGAACTGGTCCAGTCCCGGCTCCGCGTGGTACACGTGCCCGCCTCCGAGTCCGAACTCCGTCTCCAGATCCTCGGGTGTGATGACCTGCCGCGCCTCGACGAGCTCGCCCAGTCCCGGCGCAGATCGCTCCATCGTCTTCACCGCGATGTCGGCGACGCGATCACGCTCGTCCGCCCAATCCCCACTGCGGAGACGCCGCGGAGCGGCCTGGAACAGGATCGACATCACGTGCTTGCCCTCCGGCGCGAGCGACGGATCCACGAGGGACGGGATCGTCGCCTCCAGTACGGGGTCCTCGGCGACGTGCCCGTACTTGAACGCATCCATCGCCCTCTCGACATGATCGATCGAGAGGCCCACGGTGATCCTTCCCTTGAGCCGTTCCGGGAGTCGGCGCCGTTGAACGCCGGCAGGCCCGACAAGGCGAGATTGACCTTCGCGACGGCCCCGGATTGGCGGATGTTGCCTGCCCTCCAGACCATATGAGGGCCAAGCTCCACCGGATCGCACATCCGCAGGGTGGTCTTCGGATCGGCGGCAGACACGACGACGCGGGCATCGAGCGAGGCACCCTCGGCGGTACGCACTCCGAGCACACGGCCGTCGCGGGACCGGATCTCGACGACCTCGACGCCGGTGCGGATCTCGACGCCGTGGGAGCGCGCCGCCGACGCGAGGGCCGACGCGAGCGCGCCGGTCCCCCCGGCGGCGAACACCGCGGTGCCGGACGCGCCGCCGTCGTTGCCCGCCGAATCGTTGAGGAAGACCGCTGCGGTGCCGGTGGCCCAGGCACCCATCGACGTGAACAGCACGCCGCGCGTCGCGAGCGGCCCGCGGATCGACTCCTGCTCGAACGTCTCCTGCACGAGGTCGGCCACCGCCATCGGGAGGGCCCGGATCGCCTCGCGCCCCGTCTTCGCGCCCAGGTCCTTGAACGCCTTGCCGAGCTTCAGCCCCATGATCGCGTCGGCGAGCGAGGGGCTCTTCGGATCGGGCGGCGTGACGGCGTTGATGTGCGCCAGGAAGCTCGCGAAGGACCGCACCTTCTTGTCGAACAGCAGGTAGGCCTCCGCATCGTGGGTATTGCGGACCCGCAGCTCGTCCGCGGTGCGTCCGGCATCGCCCCAGAACGTCACTGCGGAACCGTCCGGCTGGGGCGCGAACATCCGCACATCGGGCACGATCGTCGCGTACCCGAACGAGGCCAGCTTCAGGTCCTTCGCGACCGATGCACGGAGCCGGCCCACCGTGTGGACGATCCCCGGCGCGGTGAACCCCGGCGCCACCTCGCTGTTGCGCAGGATCCCTCCCACCTCGGAGGCCCGCTCCAGTACGACGACCTTGCGGCCCGCCTTCGCGAGATACGCGGCGGCGACGAGCCCGTTGTGGCCGCCGCCGATCACGATGATGTCGGCGCCGCTGCGGGCCACTAGGCGGCCCTCCGTCCGCGCTTCTTCTCCTTCAGGTACTCGATCGCCGCGATCCGGCCCGGGGCGCCCATGATCCCGCCGCCTGGGTGGGTCGCGGAGCCGCACATCCACAGATCGCCGACAGGGGTGCGGTAACGCGACCAGCCGGGCACGGGCCGGTTGAAGAACAGCTGCTCCAGGCTCAGCTCGCCGGCGAAGATGTTGCCTTCGGATAGGCCGGTGATGTCCTCGATGTCCTTGGGCGAGATGAACTGCCGCCCGACGATCTTGCTGCGGATGTCGGGGAGGCGCTCCTCGAGGGTGTCGATGACGTTCTCGCCGAACGCCTCGCGCCTCGCGTCATCCCACGGCTCCCCGTTCTCGAGGTGGTACGGCGCGTACTGCACGAAGCAGCTCATGACGTGCTGGCCGGGCGGCGCCATCGTGGGATCGACGAGCGTGGGGATGATGCAGTCGATGTAGGGGCGGGTCGAGGGTCGGCCGTACTTCGCGTCGTCGTACGCGCGCTCCATGTAGTCGAGGCTGGGTGAGAACGAGATGGCGCCGCGCAGCCACTCCCCCACGCCCGGCTTGCAGGCCAGCTCGGGAAGGCCGTCGAGCGCCAGGTTCACCTTGCCCGAGGAGCCCCGGTACTTGTAGCGCATGACCTCCTCCCGGAAGGAGGGGTCGAGTGCACCCTCGGGGAGGAGGTTGATGAACGTCTGGCGGGAGTCGAGCGACGACATCACCACTCCCGCCTCGATCTCCTCACCGGAGGCGAGCACGACCCCGGTCGCCCGTCCCCCCGCGGTCGTGATCTCCTGCACGGGAACCTCAGTGCGGATCTCGACCCCCTCTGCGAGGGCGGCGCTCGCGATCGCGGCGGCCACCGACCCCGTGCCGCCCCGGGGCACCCCCCAGGCGCGGAACGCGCCGTCGATCTCTCCCATGTAGTGGTGCAACAGCACGTACGCCGTTCCGGGGAACGCGGTCCCTGGAACGTCCCGATGATCCCCGATGCACTCATCGTGGCCTTGAGGGGCTCCGTCTCGAACCACTGCTCCAGGAAGTCCGCGGCGCTCATCGTCATGAGCTGGATGAACGTGGTCTGCAGCTTGCGCGGCAGGTCCTTGAAGCCCTTCGCGAGCCCGGTCAGCGGAAGCCACTCCATCGGGTTGATCCTGCCGGGGTCGGGCGGGGGGACCGACAGGATCGGCTTGATGAAGCGGCCCATCTCCGCCATCAGCGACCCGTACTCCTCGTAGACCTCCGCGTCGTTGAGGGACCACCGGCGCAGCTCGCGCACGGTCTTGCCGTGGTCGTTGACGCGCCAGAGGTAGTCGCCATCGAGGGGGGTGATCGTGCCGTCGAGGGGAAGGATCTCCAGCCCGTGCTTGGGGAGTTGGAGCTCCCGGATGATCTCGGGACGGAGCAACGACACCACGTAGGAGAAGACGCTGAACTTGAAGCCGGGGACGATCTCCTCGGTGACCGTGGCGCCGCCAAGGACGTGGCGTCGCTCGAGCACGAGCACCTTGAGACCCGCCCGTGCAAGGTAGGCGGCATTCACGAGGCCGTTGTGTCCGCCGCCGATCACGACGGCGTCGTAGCGCTTCGTCATGTGAACGATCCTCCCCGTTGGGGAACACTAGCGGGGGCCGGGAGGCCACGACATCGGGGCCCTGACTTCAAGTCAGCGAGGCCGGACGCGACCGTGACCCACCCTCCGCTACCCTACAGACCGTCCTGGAAGCCTAGAGACAGCAAGGATCCTCATGGGCGCCGGCACCGCGTTCTTCCCGCGCGAACAGGAGCAGAACACGAAGCTTGCCTGGGGCGAGTGGTCCGGCTACTTCGCCGCGGCCGTCTACGCGGACTTCCACGACATCGAGTACAACGCGGTGCGCGAGGCGGCCGCCGTCATCGACGTCTCCCCCCTGTACAAGTACGAGGTCGAAGGGCCGGATGCCGCGCGACTGCTGGACCGCGTCATGACGCGCAACATCGGGCAGCTCGCCGTCGACCGCGTCCTGTACACGCCCTGGTGCGACGAGGAAGGCAAGGTCCTCGACGACGGCACCGTCACGCGTCTGTCGAGCGACGCCTACCGGGTTACCGCCGCCGACGCCTGCTACCGGTGGTTCCGGCTGAACGCCACCGGTCTGGACGTCGAGATCCGCGACATCAGCGACACGACCGCGGCCCTCGCGTTGCAGGGCCGCCTGTCCCGCGAGGTCCTTGCCGAGGCCACCCGCGAGGACTGGACGTCCGTCTCCTACTTCGGCCGGCGCATGAGCAAGATCGCGAGCGTTCCCGTCGACGTGACGCGCACGGGTTACACGGGTGATCGGGGCTACGAGCTGTGGATGCCCGCCGGAGCCGCCCTGCAGGTCTGGGACCGGCTGTTCGAGGTGGGACGGGCCTACGGCATCCGTCCCGCCGGGATCCGGGCGCTCGACGTGACGCGGGTCGAGGCCGGACTAATCCTGATCGAGGCGGAATACACCAGTGCGCGTCACGCCGTCGCCACCGAGCAGCAGTACTCGCCGTTCGAGCTCGGCCTCGGCCGCCTGGTCGCTTTCGACAAGGCGAGCGACTTCAACGGCCGCCGCGCCCTTCTCGCCGAGCGCAAGGCGGGCGGCCCGGCGCGCCGCCTGGTGGGCCTGGAGCTCGATTGGAGCGGCATCGAGGCGATGTACGCGAAGCACGGCCTCGCGCCCGCGATCAGCCCGTTCACGCACCGCGACCCCGTGCCCGTCTTCAAGGAGGGCAAGCAGGTGGGCCGCGCCACCTCGATCACGTGGGGTCCCACGATCAAGAAGATGGTGGGCTTCGGCTCCGTCGACAAACAGCACGAGGCCCTCGGAACGCGCCTGTCGGTGGAGTGGAGCGTCGAGGGCGAGCGCGGCAAGGTGGGTGCCACGCTCGTCCCCTACCCCTTCTTCGATCCCGAGCGCAAGCGGGGCTAGCGGCCCGAGAACTTCAACCGCGCGATCTTCCGCGCGTCCTGCGTCGTGAGTTGCCCGCTCGGCACCCGGATGGGGTTCGCGACCCGGATGGGGTGCGTAACGGAATGCGTGACAGGCTGGATCGGCGCGGCCGGTGCCTGCGTGCTCGCGCGGGCGATCGCCAACCCCACGGCCAAGGCGAGCAAGATCGCCACCACGGCGATCACCCAGCCCGGGTATCCGATCGATGCCTTCGGGCCCTCGGCGACGGTTCCCGTTGACGTGCTCATCGTGGTCCCTCCTCTCGTTCGAACCTCGACTCGAACGTAGCCCTCTTGCAGTGAGGGTTCCGTGCCGCAGCCCACAGATCCGCAGTGACATCGAACACGCCGGCTCTGTGTCGCAGGCCGTGCCGCCCGACACGGGATCGTCACAACTCGCTCGCCCGCGTTCGCCGGTGGCCTCTGGGAGAATGAGGTTACCGATGGCTCAAGAGTCGACCGCGCGCGTCCGTATCCTGTTCGTCGCCGTCGGCGGCCTCGTTGGGTTCCTGGTCGCGCTCGCCGGGTCGCTCCTGCTGGGTGTCGCGGCGGGGCTCGTGGCTCTGGGGATCGGACTGCTGGTGGCGCGACTCACGTCGACGCCCTCGGCATCGGAACCAGCCGACCCCAGCCGCCGACGGTTCCTCACCGTCGCCGGCCTGGGTGGGCTCGCGTGGGCGGTGGCGGGACCCGCACTCGGTTGGACCGTGCGCAAGGTGGCCCGGCCCGACCCCCGCCCCATCCAAGAGGCGATGGCGCACGACATGGGCGCGGAGTACATGGAGATGATCATGCGGGCTTACCACCCCGGTCGCTCCGGCGATCTCCAACTCCTGCTGGCTCCGTTCAACAGCGCCAACTACTCGAACGAGTCGATCAGCCTGGTACCGCGCGATCCGCGCACCAGCCATGCGAGCACGTGGATGTACCTCGAGCGCATCCCCTTGGTGGTGCACGCTCCGGGCCGCGTCGAGCCCCAGGATCACACGGAGCGCGTGTCGCTCGCAGACCTCGCACCGACGGCCGCCGCGTTCATGGGCATGCAGTCCTGGCCCACGGACCGCGCCGGAAGGGCCCTGCCGGGACTGCCGCAGCCGAGCGACGTCGCCGGGCGGCGCCCCCCCAAGGTCATCGTCACGTTCGTCCTCGACGGTGGGGGCTGGAACATGCTGGAGCGATGGCAGGGACAGTGGCCCACGCTCAAGCGCCTGATGAGCGAAGGCGCCAACTACCGCAACGCGGTGCAAGGGTCGTTCCCCGCGGTGACGGCCACCGGACACGCGACCATCGGGACCGGGACCTTCCCGTACCAGCACGGCATCACCGGTCACAACATCCGCAAGGACGGCGTCCCCGCGAAGGCCTACGGGACCCCGGGCAAGGCCCAGCCCGGCGACATCTTGATCCCGACCCTCGCGGACCTCTGGTACGAGGAGAGCAACGGTGCGGCCTGGGTGGGCGAGGTCGGCTACCAGGTCTGGCACATGGGGATGCTGGGCTTCGGCGGCCGCAACCGACCCCTCGGCAGCAAGCCCGTCGGCGTGTTCTGGGACGAGGACTACGAGTTCGGCCATCCCCAGCGATGGCGGCCGCACAACCCGGACCTGTTCCGGCTGCCCGCGTCGGTGCCGGGGCTCGACGTGTACGAGGGCCACGCGTCGTCGTTCGTCTCTCCCGACTGGGACCCGGAATTCACACCGGGGCCCTCCACCCGGGCCGCCCCCTGCTGCAGTCCGCCGATCGTGCAGTACCAGGGCGATCTCATCCAGGCCACGTTCGACTCGGAACCGATCGGGCAGACCGATTCGACGGACCTGCTCTACATCAACTTCAAGTCGCCCGACTACACGGGACACGTCTACGGGAGCGGCTCGAAGTGGACGGGCCTGCAGCTCGAAGCCGTCGACACCGAGCTCGAACGGCTCATCACGATGCTCGATGAACGGTTCCCGGGTGAGTACGTGCTGTTCGTCACCGCCGATCACGGACAGTGCCCGTTGCCCGATTCGGTGGGCGGCGTTCGCCTCGACCCGATCCAACTGGACGGCGTCATCGAGCAGCATTTCCGGGGCGCCGTGGGGGTCGTGCAGAGCGTGGTGCCGAGCGAGGTCTACCTCGACACGACGATGCTCCGGGACAACGGGGGCGCCATGCCGGCGGACGTCGCCGCGGTGCTGAAGGACTACCGCTACCGCGACAACATCGGGCCGTACGTGCCCCGCAACGCGGTCGAGTTGAACCTGCTGAACCAGAAGGAGTTCTCGGCGGTGTTCGCCACCTCCTACCTCGACACGCTCGTCGGGGCGGATCTGTCGCGCTTCGGCGACACGGCGTTCCCGGACGGCGACACGCCGATGCCCGGCCCCCCGGGCACGTACCGATAGCCCCTGGGCGATGACGCTCGAGCTCAGCGCCGAGGACCGCGACGCGCTCGATGGTGGCCGCGGTGAGGCGACGGCCTTCGCGATGCGCCTCGTCGTGCGGATGGCTCGAGCTCGGCGGCGCGAGCCGACTGCTGGACATCGAGGGCGCGCACGTCGACGGGTGCCTCTACCACGGGCGGGCCGGCCTCGACTTCGCGCAGCGCCTCGCCGGCGGCGGCGCGCGCGTCCGCGTCCCCACGACGCTGAACGTCTCCTCCCTCGACCTGCTGCATCCGGAGCTCGTGGGACTGGATCCGACGGACCGTGGGGGTCGCGCGAGCCCTGATGGCGGCCTACGTCGCCATGGGCTGTCGCGCCACATGGACCTGCGCGCCCTACCAGCTGCCGGAGCGGCCGGCGTTCGGCGCCCACGTCGCGTGGGCGGAGTCCAACGCCATCGTGTTCGCCAACTCGGTGCTGGGCGCCCGCACGGATCGTTACGGCGACTTCCTGGACATCTGCTGCGCCATCACAGGACGAGCGCCGGCGGCCGGACTCCATCTGGATGAGCCGCGCCGCGCACGCGTGGTCTTCCGGCTCCGGGGCGTTGCGGCCGGTCTCCTCGCCGACGAGGCCGCCCACGCCGCGCTCGGCCACCTCGTCGGCCGTGCCGCCGAGGCGAGGGTGCCGGCGATCGACGGTCTCCCGCCCCCGCCCGTGACGACCGAGGACCACCTCAAGGCGCTGGGAGCCGCCGCCGCATCCTCGGGATCGGTGGCGATGTTCCACGCCGTGGGGATCACGCCCGAGGCACCGAGCCTTGCGGCGGCCACCGGCGGCGGCGCCCCCGAGGAGGAGGTCACCTTCGACTTCCGCGCGACCTGCGCGCGCGCCGCGACGAGCTCGGAACCGTTGCGGAGGGCGGTGCGATCTCGGCGCCGTGAGCGTCGGCACGCCCCACGCATCGCATCGCCCAGATCGAGCGGCTGGTGGCGCTGTCGGAAGGGACGCGTTCGCGGTGCCGTTCTTCCTCAACGTGGGGCGCGATGTCCTGGCCGAGGCCGAGCGTCGGGGCTGCATCGATCCGCTCGCAGCGGCCGGCGTCACGTTCGTGTCGGACACCTGCACGTACCTCACGCCGATCGCATGCGCGGATCGCGGCCCCGTCATGACGAACTCGGCGAAGTGGGCGTGGTACGCGCCGGGGAACCTGGGCGTCGAGGTGGCGTTCGGAACGCTCGAGGAATGCGTCCGAAGCGCCAGGGCCGGGCGGCTCGTGCGCGACCGGGAGCGTTGGGATGAGCTGAGGACGCGCGGGTCCGGGCGCTCGCCGCCGGCCGGGCGGACGCGAGCGGCCATCGTTCTGGACGAGCCCTTGAGCTTCTGGGGCGGGCTCGACTCCGCCACCGGCGCGGATCGTCGACCCGCATCATCCGCAGGCGGGCGCCCGGATCGCGGGACGCGTCCTCGTCATGCCCACGGGGCGCGGCTCCAGCTCCAGCCCATCGTGCTGGCCGAGGCGATCCGGGCGGGCCACGGCCCCGCCGCCATCGTGCTGCGAGGCCGGACCCGATCGTGGCGATCGGCGCCATCGTGGCCAAGGAGCTGTACGGGATCGCGGTGCCCGTCGTCGTGGTCGAGGCGGCGCGCTATCGCTCCCTCGTCACGGGCGCCAAGATCTCCGTGCACGCCGGCGACGATGGAGCGAGCGTCGTCGTCGGATAGGTCGAGGCGCCGCCGATACACTCGCGTTCGTGGCGGTCGCTTGCCCCTCCTGCAGCGCATCGAACGACGACATGGCCCGTTTCTGCTCCTCGTGCGGGACGCGCCTTCCGAGCGGCGCTGCGTCCCCGCCCAGCGAGGAGCGCCGGCTTGTCACGATCGTCTTCGCCGACCTCGCCGGCTTCACGCAGCGCTCAGACCAAGCCGATCCCGAGGACGTCCGTCGCACGTTGATCCCTTTCCATGCGCTGGCCAAGGAGGAGATCGAGCGCTTCGGAGGGACCCTCGACAAGTTCATCGGCGACGCCGCCATGGGCGTGTTCGGCGCTCCCGTGGCGCACGAGGACGATCCGGAGCGGGCGGTTCGTGCAGCGCTCGCGATCCGCGAGCGGGTCGGCCCGCTCCAGATGCCGGTCCGCGTGGCCGTCAACACCGGCGAGGCGATCGTCACCTTCGCCACGGGGCCCCAGATCGGCGAGAACGTGGCGGGCGACGTCGTGAACACGGCGTCGCGCCTGCAAGGAGTGGCGCCCATCGGCGGGGTCGTGGCCGGAGATGCGACCGAACGCGCGACACGACGCGTGGTCGTGTACACGCCGATGGAACCCGCCGCCGTGAAGGGGAAAGCCGAACCGCTGCGCGTCTGGCTTGCCGAGTCCATGCGGAAGGCCGCCCCGGAGCGCGACGAGGACAATCCGCCGCAATTCGTCGGCCGCGAAGGTGAGCGGATCGTGCTCCGCGACCTGCTCGCCGGGACGGAACGCGATCGAAGGGTGCAGCTCGTTACGGTCGTGGGTGAGCCGGGGATCGGCAAGAGCCGGCTTGTCGCCGATCTCGCCGACCACGTTCGCACGCGAGCGCGTCCCGTGACCTGGTATCGGGGCCGTTGCCCGCCCTACGGCGAGTCGATCACGTTCGCGGCCCTGGAAGAGATCGTGCGCGCGGCCGTCGGTATCGACGCCTCCGACGATCGGGCCGGAGCGCTCGCCAAGCTCCGCGCTGAGATAGCCGCGCTCGATGATCGGCCCGCCGAACGCGCCTGGTTGACGCGGAGCCTCGCTCCTCTCGTCGGCATGCCCGATCCGAGCATGGAGTCGCCGAGCCGCGATGAGTTGTTCGCGGCCTGGACAAGCTTCCTGGCGTCGAAAGCCGC
Organism: uncultured Actinomycetes bacterium; assembly: GCA_963850315.1. Taxonomy (GTDB): domain Bacteria; phylum Actinomycetota; class UBA4738; order UBA4738; family HRBIN12; genus JAOUEA01. The sequence goes on along the minus strand of CAWKKN010000002.1, from coordinate 361,695 downwards.
GCGATACCCCCTCGTCCTGGTCGTGGAAGACCTGCACTGGGCCGACGAGGCGATGCTCTCGTTCCTGGAGTATCTCGTCCAGGGATCGCCCGACGTCCCGATCCTTGTGGTGGCGACCGCCAGACCGGAGCTGTTCGCATCTTCCCCGTCCTGGGGATCCTACGGGTCGAACACCAGCGCGATCACGTTGCCCCCATTGGATGACGAGGCGATGCACCAGCTGCTGGAAGCATCGCTCGTTCGATCGGTCCTGACGGCGGAGACCCGGGAACCGCTGATCGAGCGTGCCGGCGGCAACCCGCTGTTCGCACTCGAGTTCGTCCGCATGTTGGAGGACCGCTCCGCCTCCCCGCCCGGTGCTCGAGGGGCGGGGGCCGGGGCGTCTTCCATCAGCGTGCCGGACTCGGTGCAGGCGCTGATCGCGGCCCGGCTCGATGCGCTGGGGCCCGGTCAACGTTCGCTTCTGCACGACGCGTCGGTCGTTGGCGACCGCTTCTGGCCGGGCGCGCTTCTACACCTCGACCCCTCGTCGGTGGACCTCGACCCCTCGCTCCGGGAGCTGCAGCGTCGCGGCATGCTGCGCCGCTCGGCACACAGCGCGATCGTCGGCGAGCCGGAGTTCGGGTTCTCCCACGCCCTGATCCGCGATGTCGCCTACGGTCAACTGCCCCGGGCCGGACGAGCGATCAAGCATCGAGCCGTCGCGACCTGGCTGGCGGCCAACGGGGGCGACCGGGCGCTCGACCTCGCCGAACTTCTGGCCTTCCATGCCGGACGAGCCTTCGAGCTGGCCACGGCCGCCGGTATGGAAGACGAGCTTCCGGCTCTGCGGGACGAAGCGCGCAGAGCGCTCGTGATGGCCGGCGAGCGCCAACAGAGCCTCGACCCCCGCCGGGCAGCCGACTACTACACCCAGGCCCTGGCACTCACCGACCCAGGCGATCCCGAGCTCGCAGAGCTGATGCGGCTCGCCACGCTCCTTTCCTGGCGGTCCGGCCGGATCGTCTCGGCGGAAGCGGTGCGGTCGTTCCGGGCAGCACTAGAGGTGGCCCTCGCCGCCGGGGACCGCAGGACGGCGGCGCGGGTGATGCGTCGCCTGTACTTCCAGTTGTCGCAGCAAGGTGACACCTCAGAGTCCCACGTCGTGCTCGATCGCGCGATCGCGCTGTTGGATGCGGAGCCGGACCCCGGACCGCTGCTCGCCGAGCTCTACGCCTGCCGCTCGGAGATGGAGATGTTCGCCGGGCACTCCGAAGACTCGCTCGCCTGGGCGGAGCACGCGCTGCGGCTCCCGAGCAGCCTGGAGACGACGCTGATGGCCCTGCATCTGAAGGGGAACGCCCGGTGCGAGCTCGGCGACCTCGACGGTGTCGAGGACCTGCGCGAGGCCTTCGACCTCTCTCAGGACCAGGGTCGAGCGCTCGACGTCGTGCACTCAACCTCCTACCTGGCCGAGTGGGTGGGCATGATCGAGGGGCCGCACGCGGCGCTCGTGATGAGCGACGCCGCCCTCGCCTTGTGCCTTCGCCGCGGACTCGCGGGGCAGGAGATGTGGACACGCGCCGAACGACTGTGGCTGCTGTACGACGCAGGAAGGTGGGACGAGATCCTGGAGCAGACCGATGTACTGATCGGTTGGGGCCGGGAGCACGGCGACGGCCAGGTCGAGGCCGCCGGGCTCAGCTACCGGGCCCGCGTCCTCGCGCAACGGGGTCGGGTCGTGGAGGCGGCCGAGCTCGCCGCCGACGTCGTGCCGCGTGCCCGTGCGATCGAGGACCTGCAGATCCTGTCCCCCGCACTCGTGGCGGCGGCACAGGTGGCCGGGGCGGCGGGCGACGGCCCTCGTGCGCTGGAGTTGCTCGGCGAGTTCGACGCGGCCACCGGCGACGCACCGTCCGGCTATCGAGAACTGCTGCTCCCAGACGCGGTCCGGACCTGCCTCGCGGCGGGCGGCGCGGACCTCGCACGACGATTGATCCGCGATCGGCCCACCGCGCACCCCCCGAGGATCGAGCTGGCCGTGCTGGCCGGCAGTGCGGCGATCTGGGAGGCCGACGGCGAGCTCGACGCCGCGGCCGACGCCTACGGGGAGGCGGCCCGAAGCTGGTCTGCCTGGGGCGGGATCCCCGAGCAGGCTCACGCGCTGAAGGGGCGCGCTCGAACGCTCAGAGCGCTGGGCCAGCTCGACCTCGCGCGGGAGCCGGCCTCGGTTGCCGCAGATCTGTTCACTGCGCTCGGCGTAGACGCGCGGACCTGACCGGGCGACGTCGCCGCGACTCCTAGCACCTTCTCCGCACCAGCCCATGCGTTTCTCAGCCGACGCCGCTTCACTGATGCTCGACGAGACCGAGAGGAGGTGAGCGACCACATGAAGAACCGGATCAGCAAGGCCCTGCTGGCCCTGACGCTGTCGGGAGCGGTGGTCGGAGGGAGCGCGATCGTGGCCCACGCCGCGACATCCAGTCCGACGGCCAAGGCGTCATCCTCGGCCCCGTCCTCGTCGGGCGGCTCGAGGACGGCCAACACCCACCACTGTCCCAACATGTAAGGAACCCGATCGAGCACGAACACGGCGCGGCCCCGCCTCCCCGGGGCCGCGCCGTCCACGACCGGCCTCGGAGCACCCGTTGCGACGTCGGCGATCGGACCACCGCAAGGATCTGCCTGATCACCACGCGATATCCTCACCCCATGTGACGGATGTTTGACCCGCCTGCCCCATCCACGCCGAACGAGGAGTCCGTCGGATCCCCATCTCTGTGCCCGGCCACGCGCGCTCGGACCACGTCGCGATCGTCACCGGCGCGAATCACGGCATCGGTGCGTCCGTGGCGCGCATGCTGGCCGCCTCCGGAACTGCCGTGCTCCTCACGTACCTCCGGCTACACGCCACGCCGCAGTCCGACCCCCTCGACGCCTACGCAGAGGCGCGCATCTCGGACGCGGACGACGTGGTGGCCGAGATCCTCCGCCGCGGAGGTCGGGCCACCGGGGTCGAAGTCGACCTCACAAACGTGGACTCCCCCGCCCGCCTGTTCGACCACGCGGAGGAGCACCTGGGGCCGGTCGACATCCTCGTGAACAACGCGAGTGGATGGGTGCCCGACACGTTCGGGGGGGCGTACGAGGACAGGCTCGGTCGAAGCATCGGGCCCGTGTCCCCCAGGTCGATCGAAAAGGTGTTCGCGATCGACGCGCGCGCATCGGCGCTGATGATCTCGGAGTTCGCTCGCCGTCACATCCGACGTGGCGCCAACTGGGGACGCATCGTCGGCCTCACGTCCGGCGGCCCGCAGGGGTTCCCGCAGGAGGCTTCCTACGGCGCTGCCAAGGCCGCCTTAGAGAACTACACGATGACCGCCGCGTTCGAGCTGGCCGAGCATGGCATCACGGCCAACGTCGTGCATCCGCCGGTCACCGACACCGGGTGGATCACGCCCGAGGTCGAACTGGCGGTCGCCGAGAGTGACGATCTCTTCCACATAGCGACACCGCACGAGGTTGCCGGCGTCATCGCCTTCCTTTGCACCGATGACGCCGCGCTGGTAACGGGCAACGTGCTGCGACTGCGATAGTGAGGGAACGGCGCACCTCCAACAGCGTTCAGTCAACTGAACGCTCTTGGAGGTGGCGGGAATCGAACCCGCGTCCCTAGGCGACCGACCGGAGATTCTCCGGGCGCAGCCAGGTGGAAAGATCTCGGCTCAGGGCTCCCACCGGCAGAGGACCCATCGCCCAGTCCAGGTTAGGTGTCCCTCAGCGGCCCCTGCACGCAACCGTCGAGGTGAGCCTGCTCACGACGCCCATCCCCCGGCCGCAGGCGCACCGGGGGGGACGGCTACCTAACGTATTAGGCAGCGAGCGCGTATTGGTTATCGGCGCTTGTTGTTGGTCCGGCGTTTAACGTGACATCCGGGATCACGGCCCGCTTCACCCGGTCGAGCAACGTCCAGGTCGAAGCCAGTACACCCCCATATGCAGTTGTCATCTGGAGTATACGTCGGCGGCGTGACGCGACGTGAGTCCTAGCGGCGCCGGCCGGCCGCCTGCTCGATCTCGCGTTGCGCGTCGCGCTTGGCGATCGACTGACGCTTCTCGAACTGCCGCTTGCCGCGTCCCAGGCCGATCTCCACCTTCGCGATGCCGTGGGTGAAGTAGACGCGAAGCGGCACGATCGCCAGCCGCAGCTCCTGCTGTTGGGACTCCAGGTGCGCGATCTGGCGCCGGTGCAGCAGGAGCTTGCGGGGGCGCATCGGCAGGTGGTGCCGCTTGTCGCCTTGCTCGTACGGGGGTACGTGCATGCCCTCGAGCCACATCTCACCGTCGCGCACCCGCGCGAACGCCTCGTTCAGCGACGCGCGGCCGCCGCGCAGCGACTTCACCTCGTCGCCGGTGAGCACGATGCCGCACTCGTACATCTCGAGGAAGTCGTAGTCGTGGCGAGCGCGCCGGTTCGACGCAACGGTCTTCTCGCCCTCGGCGTCGTGGCTCCGCGGGCTCATGGACGGGCCGCCTCAGACGTCGAGGAAGCGGCGCATCCCGATCGTGCCCGCGATGATGGCGACGAAGGCCGCCGCGATCAGGATCCAGGGCGCGACCGCCATCACGTCGGAGTTCTTGATGAGCGGGAAGAACGAGATCTGGTCGCGGAGCCGGTCGATGAAGATGACCTTCACCAGGAACAAGGCGAAGATCGCTGCGACGGCGCCCAGCAGCGCCTCGACGAGCCCTTCGATGAGGAACGGCACCCGGATCCGCCAGTTCGTGGCGCCCACCAGACGCATGATCCCGATCTCCTTGCGCCGCGCGAACATGCCCATGCGCAGCGTATTGGCCACCAGCGCGACGGCCGACACCAGCATGATGACCGAGATCGCGAGCACGCCGAAAGAGAGCACGCGCGTGATCGCGACGAGCCGATCGAGGACCTGCCGGTAGTCGGCGACGTCCTTGACCGCGGGGTCGTTGCACACCAGCTTGCCGGTCTTCGCGTCCGTGGAGCAGTCGAGGGCCGCGGTGACCTGACTGTAGAGGGCAGGATCGGTGAGCTTCACCCGCAGCGACGTGGGGATCACCTTCTGGCAGTCGACGTTCTCCAAGAAGATGGGCTGGTTCGCGAACAGGCTGTCGAACTGGTCGCACGTCTTCGTCTTGTCCCAGTAGGCGACGGAGCTGACGCCCGAAAGGTTCTGGAGCTTCGTCGTCAAGGCCGTCAGCGCATCCGGGTGAACGGGATCGTTCAGGTACACGGCGACCTGCACGTTGCCGGTCCACGCCTGGATGACGAGGTCGAACTCGCGCGAGATCAGCAGCGAGAGCCCGAACAGGAACAGCGCGATGAACGCCGTGGACATCGCGGCGAACGCGACGATGCCGTTGCGTCGCAGCCCAGTGGCCGTCTCGCGGAAGTAGTAGTCGAGGCGAGGTGCCATCAGCTGTAGACCCCGCGGGACTGGTCGCGGATGACGTAGCCCTTGTCGAGCTCGATGACGCGCTTGCGCATCGCGTCCACGATCGCCTGGTCGTGCGTCGCCATCATGACGGTGGTGCCGATCCGGTTGACCTTGTCGAGTAGCCGCATGATGTCGACCGACGTGTTCGGGTCGAGGTTGCCGGTGGGCTCGTCGGCGAGCAGCACCAGCGGGCGGTTCACGCATGCTCGCGCGATCGAGACCCGCTGCTGCTCGCCTCCCGAGAGCTCGTCGGGGAAGTTGTTGAGCTTGTCGCCCAGGCCGACGTACTCCAGGATCTCGGGCACGCGCTGGTCGATGACGTGCTTCGGCTTGCCGATCACCTCGAGCGCGAACGCGACGTTCTCGAAGACCGTCTTGTCCTGCAGGAGCCGGAAGTCCTGGAAGACCGTGCCGACGTTGCGCCGCAGCTTCGGCACGTCCCAGCTGGACATCTTTGCGAGGTTCTTGCCGCCGACGTAGATGCTGCCCTTCGTGGCGTCCTCCTCCCGGATCAGCAGGCGGATCATGGTCGACTTGCCGCTGCCGGATTGCCCGACGACGAAGACGAACTCGCCCTTCTCCACCTCGACGTCGACGTCGACGAGGGCGGTGACGCCGTTCTTGTAGGTCTTCGAGACGCGCTGAAGACTGATCATAGTTCGGCCTTGGATGTCGGGGAAGGGGGACGCACGCACCCTACCAGACGCCCTCGGCGAAACCGTGGAGGTTAGGAGGAGGCCAGGCGCTAGGCTGGTCGGCCATGGGTCGCGCGCGCCGCTTCGCCGCCGGTTGGGCCGGCCCGCTCCTGATCGTGCTGTGCGTCGCGTTCGCGCTGCGGGGCTTCCTGGGCGGCGGCCGGCTCTCGGGAGCTCAGCCCGACCTCCTCACGTTCTGGCTCCCGCGGTGGACCTTCCTCGGACGTTCGCTCGCCGCGGGACACATCCCCCTGTGGAACCCCTTCGAGATGGCCGGCTACCGGTTCGCAGCCGATCCCGCAGAGCGGGTGGCTCTACCTCCCCCGATGGCGTTGTTCTCGACGTTGGGGCCCGCCGCTGCGCTCAACACGTTCATCGTGTTCAACCCGCTGATGGCGGGACTGGGGCTTTACGGGTTCCTGCGGATGGAAGGGTTGTCGCGGCCGGCGGCCACAGCGGGCGGGCTGTCGCTGGCGATGATGATGGCGGCCTCCACGATCGCCGTGTCGTTGCCGTTCGCCGGAGCCCTCGCGTGGACGCCGATCGTGCTCGTGGGCGCCGCCGGCTACCGCCACGCGACGCGTTGGTCGCGCCGGCTGCTCTGGATGGCCCTGGGCGGCGTCGCGTGGTCGCAGGTCGCGAGCGCGCATCTGAGCCACGGGCTCATCGTGTGCAGCATGCTCGCGGCCGCCTATCTGGTGGTCGGTGCCGTCTCGGACGCGAGGACGGCCGGGCGGAGGCCCTGGGGAGCGGCGGGGTATGCGTTGCTGTGGTCCGCGCCGTTCCTCGCCTTCCTGCCGCTGGCCGCGCTGCCCGTGCTGATCCCACGGCTCGTCTTCATCGGGGCGTCGAGCCTGCAGGGGGGGTACGCGGCACTTGGCGACGCGTCGGGGACGACCGCGTCCGGCGCGCCGGGGGCCTTCATCGCGAACGGCGTCTGGGCCGCCTGGCCACTCGCGTTCGGCGCGGCGCCTGGCGCCTACGCCGGGGCTGCGATCCTGCTCGCCGTCCCGCTCGCTTTGCGCGCCGGGCAGCGCCGGGTGCTGGTGTGGGCGTTCGGCGGAACGCTCGCCCTGACCTACCTGCTGATGCTGAACGTGTTCGTGACGGCGGGTTGGATCCGCACGCTCATCGGTCATGTGCCGTTCGGGAACGTCTACCTCCACAACCCGGGGCGCCTCCGCTACCTCGCGGTGGTGGCGGTCCCCGTGCTGGGCGCGGCGGGGATCCAGGGCCTCGTCGATCGACCGATGGCGTCGCGTGACGTCGCCCTCTGGCTCGCGGGAGGTGTGGCGCTGTGGCTGGCCCTCCCGTTGATCGGGGGCGCGATCGTCGTGCGGTACGCCTTCCTGGCGGCGTGTCTGCCCTTCGCCGTGGTCGCCCTGGTCGTTCTCGCCGAACGGCGCACCACGTGGGCCCTGACCGCCGTCGTGGGCGTGCTGGCGCTCGAGCTCCTCGCATCGACCGCCTTCTCGCAGATCTATTCGGGCGGCACGGTGCTCACCGGCATGGAGGGGGGACGCAGCCCGAACATCTCGGCGCAGCCGTTGCCGTTGCCCCGTCGCGCCGCGGCGGCGTACCTAGAACCGCCACCGAGTGTCCCCCTCCTTCAGGCGTCGCCCGAGCGCTACTTGACGTGGGCACCGCCCGCCGCCTACTACGTCAAGGGCTACCTGTTCATGCAGGACGAGCTGGACTACGGCGCCCTCGCGATGGGGCGCGGCACCCTGTTCGAGGTGCGCGGCGCCCTGGGCTACAACCCGGTCCAGCTCCCCCGCTACTGGTCCTACCTGCGCGCCGTCAACCCCCTCCCCATGTACTACAACGCGGCGGTCGTGAACCTGCCGTCGTTGACCCTGGCACGGATGCTGGGCGTGCGCTACCTCACCGTCCCCGACGGTGTGGCCTCGCCGCTGCCGGGCACGTGGTGCGCGACGACGGCGACGGCTATCGGCTGGTCGAGCTCGACGGCTGGGAGCCGCGGGTATCCGTGCTCCCCGGTGGAGGGTGACCTCCGACGCCGGCGCCTCCTCAGCCGTCACGACGCCGGGCTTCGATCCCGCGACGCGTCCCGCCCTCCTCACACGCGACCCGGGGCTCCGCCCGTCGGCTCCGACCGCCGAGGGCCCGCCCGTCGCGTCGTATCGAGAGATCTCTCCCCAGGACGTGCGCGTGGCCGTCGACGCTCCCGCGAACGCGATCGCGCTCGTGCGCACCACGTTCGACGCCGGCTGGTCCGCGACGATCGACGGTCACCCCGCTCCCCTGCTCGCCGCCGACTACCTGCTCCAGGGCGTCGCCGTGCCCCGCCGGCCGCCACGTCATCGAGCTCACGTACCACGATCCCGACGTGACGCGAGGGCTGTCTGGCGGGCCTGGTCGTGTGGGGCTCGCTCGCGATCGCGCTGGGGGCGGCGATCGCTCACGGAGCGACGGCGGCGCGCTAGGAACGCGTCCCCGCGGCGCGGCGGCGAAGCTCGGCCTCGATGAACCGGTCGATGTCGCCGTCCAGCACCCGCTCCGGGTCGCCGACCTCCTCGTCGGTGCGGTGGTCCTTGACCATCTGATAGGGCGCCAGCACGTAGGAGCGGATCTGCGAGCCGAAGTCGACCGCCTTGCGCTCCCCGCGGATCGAGCCATCTCCTCGTCGCGCCGCTGGCGCTCCAGCTCGGCGAGGCGCGCCTTGAGGATCCGCATCGCGACCGCCCTGTTCTGCAGCTGGCTGCGCTCGTTCTGGCAGGCGGCGACGATGCCGGTCGGTAGGTGCGTGATGCGCACCGCGGAGTCCGTCGTGTTGACCGACTGCCCCCCCGGGCCCGACGAGCGGTAGACGTCGATCCGCAGATCCTCCGGCGGGATCTCGATGTCCTCCTCGTCGGCCTCCTCCAGCATCGGGATCACGTCGAGGGACGCGAACGACGTGTGCCGCCGCTTCTGCTGCGTCGAACGGCGAGATGCGCACGAGTCGGTGCACGCCGCGCTCGGCCGACAGCAGGCCGTACACGTTCGTACCCTTCATGCGTGAACGTCGCCGACTTGATGCCGGCCTCCTCGCCGTGCTGGATGTCGTCGACCTCGGCGTCGAACCCTTCGCGCTCGGCCCACCGCGTGTACATGCGCAGGAGCATCTCGGCCCAGTCCTGGGACTCGGTGCCGCCGGCGCCGGCGTTGATCGTGGCGATCGCGTCGGCGGCGTCGTAGGAGCCCGACGAGCAGCGCCGCCAGCTCCAGGCGCTCGACGTCGGCCGAGAGCGCCTCCACGGCGCATCGGCGAGCTCCTTCGGATAGCTCCGGATCGGACTCGTCGGCGAGGAGTTGATCCATCGCCTCCGCGTCCTCGACGCCGGGCGAACAGGACGTCGTAGCGGTCGACCTCGGCTTTCAGTCGGGCGAGCTTCGAGGTGATCTGCCTGGCCCTGCGCTGGGTCGTCCCACAGCGAGGGGTCCGAGGCCTGCGCCTCCAGCTCGACAGCTGCGCCTCGCTTGCCCTCGACGTCAAAGGAACTCCTTCGCTGCAAGGACGCGTTCGCGCAGCTTCTGCGAGCCGTTCGGTAACGTCGCTCATCGCGCGGATGCTACACGGCGCACGGGTTGGCCGGAGACGCGCTGAACCCTCGGCCCCGCCTACACCGCGGCGCCGTGGCACTTCTTGTACTTCTTGCCGCTGCCGCACGGGCAGGGCGCGTTGCGCGGGGTCTTGTCGCTGATCGCCTGGTTCGCGTTGCCGCTCTGACGGCCCTGCGTCTCCACCTCGGCGCGGTTGTCCTTCACGCGCGTGGGCTGCTGCGCCTGGTCTTCTGGACGCACGAACTCCACGCGGTAGATGTAGCGGACGAAGTCGTCGCGGATCGAGGCCTTCAGCTCCTCGAACATGTCGAAGGCCTCGCGCTGGTACTCTGTGAGCGGATCCTGCTGGGCGTAGGCGCGGAGGTGGATGCCCTCCTGGAGGTAGTCCATCTCGTAGAGGTGCTCGCGCCACTTCGTGTCGCTGATGTTGAGCAGCACCACGCGCTCGAGCTCGCGCATCGTCTGGAGCCCAACGGCGTCCTCCTTCGCCGCGTAGGCGGCGATGCGCGTCCTCGACGAACAGGGCCTCCAGCTGCGCGAGGTTGTGGGCGTCGTCGATCGCCGTCACGCGCGGCCCCGACCGGGTAGATCTCCAGCAGCGACGTGTAGCAGCGCGTCCAGGTCCCAGTCCTCGGGGAACACGTCGGGAGGACACTGGTCTGCACGGCGCCGCCGACGGTCTCCTCGACCATCTCAGAGCGCTTGTCCTTCAGGTCACGTCCCTCGAGGATCTCGCGCGTTGGCCGTAGATGGCGGTGCGCTGGGCGTTCATGACATCGTCGTACTTCAGGACGTTCTTGCGGCGCTCGTAGTTGAGCTCCTCGATCTGCTTCTGGGCATTCTCGACGGCGCGACGTAACCATCTTCGCCTGGATCGCCTCGTCGTCGGGCCACTTCAGGCGTTCCATGATGGAGCTGACGCGGTCCGAGGCGAACATCCGCATCAGGTCGTCCTCGAGCGAGAGGTAGAAGCGGGACTCGCCAGGGTCGCCCTGACGCCCGGAACGGCCACGGAGCTGGTTGTCGATCCGCCGTGACTCGTGACGCTCGGTGCCCAGGACGTAGAGGCCCCCAAGCCCCACGACCTCGTCGTGCTCCGCGTCGGTCTGCGCCTTGAACTTGGAGAGGATGGGCTCGTACTCCGCCTCGTAGGCGGCGCGTTCCTCCTCGTCCATCTCGAACAGCAGGTAGGCGTCGTTGTCCCACTCGCGCGCCGCCATCTCGTTGCGCGCGAGGTATTCGGGGTTGCCGCCCAGCAGGATGTCCACCCCGCGTCCCGCCATGTTCGTCGCGACCGTCACGGAACCCCGCCGCCCTGCCTGGGCCACGATCAGGGCTTCCTTCTCGTGGTTCTTCGCGTTGAGGACGCTGTGATCGATCCCGCGGCGGTTCATGAGGGCTGGACAGGAGCTCGGACTTCTCGATCGAGACGGTGCCGACCAGGACCGGCTGGCCATCCTCATTGCGCTCCCGCAGGTCCTCGACCACGGCGTTCCACTTCGCCTCTTCGGACTTGTAGATCAGGTCCTGCTCGTCCGTCGCGGACGTTCGGGCGATTCGTGGGGATCTCGATGACCGAGATCTTGTACGTCTCTTCGAACTCGGTGAGCTGCGTCTTCGCGGTACCGGTCATACCGGCGAGCTTCTCGTACATCTTGAAGTAGTTCTGGATCGTGATGGTGGCCAGCGTCTGGTTCTCTTCCTTGATCCGCACGCCTTCCTTCGCCTCGATCGCCTGGTGCAGGCCCTCGGAGTAGCGGCGGCCCTCCAGGACGCGGCCGGTGAACTCGTCGACGATCTTGACCTCTCCTTGTTGCACGACGTACGCGACGTCTCGCTTGTAGAGCTCCTTCGCGCGCAGCGAGTTCTGCAGGTGGTGCACGAGCGGCGTGTTGACGTGCTCGTAGAGGTTCTCGATGCCGAGGATGTCCTCCACCTTCGCGACGCCCGACTCGGTGATGGCCACCTGGTACTTCGACTCCTCGACCTCGTAGTCCTCGTCGCGGACGAGGCGAGGCGCGACGCGCGCGAACGTCTGGTACCACTTCGCGCTGTCCTGCACCATCCCGCTGATGATGAGCGGCGTCCGGGCCTCGTCGATGAGGATCGAGTCGACCTCGTCCACGATGGCGTAGTGGTAGCCGCGGTGCACGCACTCCTCGAGCCGCATCGCCATGTTGTCGCGCAGGTAGTCGAACCCGAACTCGTTGTTGGTGCCATACGTGATGTCGGCGGCATACGCCGGCCGGCGTTGCGCCGGCTCCATCGGTGCCTGGATGAGCCCGACGTTCATCCCCAGGAAACGGTAGATGCCACCCATCCACTCAGAGTCGCGCTTCGCGAGGTAGTCGTTGACCGTGACGATGTGGACCCCGGCGCCGGCGATGGCGTTCAGGTAGCCGGGCAGCGTGGAGACGAGCGTCTTGCCTTCTCCGGTCTTCATCTCGGCGATGTTGCCCTGGTGCAGGGCGGCCCCGCCCATGAGCTGGACGTCGAAGTGACGCTGGCCGATGGTGCGACGGGCCCCTTCGCGCACCACCGCGAAGGCCTCCGGCAACAGGTCGTCGAGCGATTCTCCGTTGGCATGGCGCTCGCGGAACTCCGAGCTCTTCGCGCGGAGCTCGTCATCGGAGAGATCCTCGGTCTCCGGCTCGTACGTGTTCACGAGGCGGGCGATGGAATCGAGGTTCTTGAGCTTGCGGCCCTCTCCGAGGCCGGCGAAACGGTCGAGCATGGCTGGTAGAGGCCCCTTCCGGCGGAGGTGGGAGGCTGCGGCTGGGAGTCGATTCTAACGGTCACGACGGACATGTCCGCCCAAGGACCGGCACGGGCCCTCCTCGCTAGAGGGGTTCGGTGAGCGCGCCGAGGCGTTCGATGAGACGGGTGTTCTCGCGGTAGTCGACGGGACACGCGACGATGGACACGGCATCCTCTGCGAGGGCCTTCTCGAGGGTGGGGAGCAGCTCTTCCGCCGAGGTGATCCGGTAGCCCTTCGCCCCGAAGCTCTCGGCGAGCATGACGAAGTCGGGGTTCTCGAACGAGACGGCCGCCGTACGGCCCAGGGTGATCTCCTCCTTCCACCGGATCAAGCCGTATCCGCCGTCCACCCAGACCAGGATCACGAAATGCACGCCCTCCCGCACGGCGGTCTCGATCTCGCTCATGCTCATCGCGAAGGCGCCGTCGCCCATCGCGGCGAGAACCCGGCGGTCGGGATGGACGAGCTTCGCGGCGAACGCCCCCGGCAGCGAGAACGCCATCGTCGCGAGCCCGTTGGAGATGAGGCACGTGTTGGCGCGATACGTCGGGTACAGGCGGGCCATCCACATCTTCACCGCGCCCGTGTCGCACAGCACGATGTCGTCGCGGTCGAGCGCCTCGCGGACGTCGTGCACGATGCGCGCAGGCGCCAGGGGGAACCGGTCGTCGTCGCGGCCACGATCGAGCTCCTCGCGGACCAGATCGCGCACCGGGGGGATCTCGCCCGCCGGGGTCGTGGATGGACGAGGCCCGGCCGATCGCGTCGAGCGTCTCGCCGATGTTGCCCTGCACCCCCACGGCCAGGGTGTAGTTCGCATCCACCTCGGCGACCGAACGATGGACGTGGATGATCTGCTTGTCGCCCAGGGGGTTCCAGCGTGCCGGGGAGTACTCCACCAGGTCGTAACCCACCGCCACCACGACGTCGGCGCGGTCGAACCCGAAGTTCGCGTAGTCCTTCACCATGAAGCCGAGCGTGCCCAGGGCGTTGGCATGGTCGTCGGGGAACACCCCCTTGCCCAGGAACGTCGTCGCGACGGGCAGGCGCAGGCGTTCGCTGAACCGCACGAGCGCTTCGCTTGCGCCGTCCCGCGCCACGCCGGGGCCCGCCAGCACCACCGGGTGCCGCGCCTGCGACAGGACCTCCGCCGCGCGGCGCACCTGGTGCTCGTCGGGGGACGGATCGACCGGCGTGTTGACCTTCAACGGCCGGGCGTGCAGCTCGCGCTCGGCGACGTCCTCGGGCAGGATCAGGAACGTCGCTCCGGGCCGCTCGGTGGTGGCCTGCTTGAAGGCCTTGCGGACCATCTCGGGCGCCGCCGCCGCGAGGGTCACCATGTCGCCCCACTTCGTGATGGGGCGATACAGGCTCACGAGGTCGACGAACTGGTGCGACTCTTTGTAGATGCGGTCCAGCCCCGCTTGCGCGGCGATCGCCACCAGGGGGTGGGAGTCGAGCTGCGCGTTCGCGATCCCGAGCATGAGGTTGATGGCGCCCGGCCCGAGGGTCGCGAGGCACACACCGGGCTTCCCGGTGAGCGCTCCGTAGGTGTCCGCCATGAAAGCCGCGCCGCGCTCGTCCCGGGTGGTGATGAACCGGATCGAGGAGTCCGCCAGGGCGTCGACCATGTGCAGGGTCTCCTCGCCGGGGAGCCCGAACACGACCTCCACGCCCTCGTGCTCGAGGCACTCGACGATGACCGAGCGACGTTGGTGCCTGAAGCCATACCGGCAGCCTAGCGCGGACCGGACGATCGAGGGACGTGCTAGCTGATCTCGATCATCTTCTCGCGCACGGCGTAGACGACCGCCTCCATGCGCGAGTGCAGATGCAGCTTCTCCAGGATGTTGCGGATGTGGTTCTTCACCGTGTTCTCGGAGATGAAGAGCTCCTTGGCGATGTCGCGGTTGTTGAGGCCCTGGGCGACCAGCCGCAGCACCTCCATCTCGCGGTCGGTGAGCCGGGGCGCCGGCATCTGCGGGCGCTCCTCGCTCGCCTTGGAGATGGCCGCGAACTCCGTCAACAAGCTTCGAGGCCATCGACGGGGAGATGCGCGATTGGCCCGGCCCAGACGCTGCGCATCGGCGTCGGCGACCTCCTCGATGGGGATCTCCTTCAACAGGTAGCCGCTGGCGCCCGCCTTGATGGCGTCGTACAGGTCGGCCTCCTCGTCGCTGATCGTGAGCATGAGGATCTTGCAGTGCGGCAGAAGCTCTCGGATCTGGCCCGCGGCCTCGATGCCGGAGCGTTTCGGCATGCGGACGTCCATCAGGACGACGTCGGGGACGAGCTCCTCCGCCTTCTCCACGGCCTCGGCGCCGTCGGAGGCCTCGCCCACCAGCTCGATGTCCGGCTCCTGCTGCAGGACCATCTCCAGGCCACGGCGGAACAAGGCGTGGTCGTCGACCACCATCACGCGGAGGCGCTCGGCGGCTCTCGCCCTCGTACCGTTCTTGTTCGCGTCACGCGAATCTCCCCTCGATCCTAGCCCGGCCACTTCGAACCTATCGGCAGTACGCGGGCTCAAGTGAGCGGATTCTAGACCGCGGTGCACGCGCGTGCGCCGTTTCCCGTGGTGGTCGCGGAGCTGGCGCTCGAGCTTGCCGGCGACGTGGTCGAGGGCGCTGGGGACGTCGCGGGCCTCCGCGTGCGCGAAGAACGTCTTGCGCGGGATCGTGAGCGCCGGCCTCGACGCGCTTGAGGCCGTCGAGCTTGGGGTGATGCTCGTTGATGAATTCAGATCGATCCGGGTGACGCGGGGCTCGAGGCGGGCGAGCGGGCCAGCTTGTGCGCGGCGGTGTCCCGCAGGTCGTCATCCACCGACATCCCGCGGCCCGTGAACGTCAACTCCATGGCCTTCGGCGCCCACCCTTCGTGGTCCGGCGTTGAGCCCTCGTCCGGCTGACCTGGTCTTTGCCCCCACACTCGCCTGCCGGGGCGTTCGCCCGCGGCCGCGTACGGCCCGACTCGCGCCCTCTCCCATCGGCGCGACCGGATGGGGCAGGTCTTACCTCTAAACCGCGCCATGCTCAGCGACCAATGGTCGCCTTACGTGGGTCGTTTCGCCCGCGGCTGGCGTCGACTACCGGGGAACGCCCCCGGGCAACCACAGACCCGGACCAGGGCCCGACCGAGTATAGGCCGCCCCGGAGAAGGCCCGCGATGCGGTCAGCACGTGCACCTCTCCGGCGCCTCGGCGCCCCAGTGCCTCCGCGCAGCTCGCCGCCGTAGCTCCCGTCGTGAGGACGTCGTCGACCAGCAAGACGCGCTCCGCCACGGTGGCGCCGGGTAGGACGGCGAAGGCGCCGCGAATCGCCGTGCGACGGTCGACCCCGTCCACGGCGCGATTGAGGTCCGGTGGACACGCTGCGCCGCAGCAGGCGCCGGCAGGGAGTTCGAGCGTGCGGGCGACCGGCTCGGCGAGCAGCTGCGCTTGATCGTACCCTCGCTCGGCGAGCCTGCGACGCGCGAAGGCACCCACGTCACGACGTCAACGGGTGCCCGATGGGAACGCCGCCATCGCCGCGGAGAGCGCACCCGCGACCCCCCGCCATCCCGAGAACTTCAGCCGGTGGATCGCGCGCCGGGCGGGACCGTGGAACGCGAACGGAGCGCGGGCGGCGCTCACCGGGCCGGGCGGGCAGTCGCGGCATCGCGGGACCGGCCGCCGCCAGGGACGGCCGCAGCGCTCGCACCAGGGAGCCTCCAGGACGATCAGCTGCCTGCGGCAGTCGTCGCAGAACGGCCAGGGTCCCGCGCCACAGCCGACACATCGCCGCGGGAACAGGATGTCCATCGCCCGGCGAAGCATCGCGCGACCATATCGACCGCCTCCGACAACGACGCCAAGAGATCGACGACATCCCAACCGATGCACGATCGTATGGACGGCGGTATCGGCCGGGGCGCCCTACCGGCTACGGCAGTTTGACCTCGACGGGGGTGGTGGCGCCCTTCACGGCGATGCCGAGGCGCCGGTGCGACCTTCAGGACGGGGTAGGCCATGATGCGGCCGGCACCGGCGTCCTGGTCGTACGCGCTGGCGATGACTGCCACGCCTGCCGTCGGCTGTGAGCTTGATGGTCGCGACTTCCTCGGCCGTGTACGACAGCTTGATCGAGTCGCCGCCGCACTCGACGTGCTCGATCCGCACCTTGCCCCCTGCGACGGCCACCGCCTTGCCCACGTCCACGGTCCCACGGCGGACGATCCCCCGGGGCCATGGCACCGCGAACGGCTCGCCCGGACGTTCCTGGCCCGGGTCGCCGTCCACGACCACGTCACACTCCAGCTGATACCAGCCCGGGCCAAGCTCGGTCGTCGGCACCTCGAACGGCACGAACAGATCGAGGTTCGGCGCCACGTCCTGCGTCACGGCCTGCAGGTCGATGGGTCGGCCGCCCCCCGCCCGAGAGCTCCACCACGCACGCCCCCTCGATCAGCACCTGGTGTGGATCGCGGTCGGCGCCGCGGAGCACGAATGCGCCCTTCACCGTGGCGGGAAACCGCTCGTACGCGGCGCGGAACGAGATGCGTTCGTCCACCCGGCCCCCCTTACGTCCCTTGCTCCCACGAATGGAGATAGTGTTCCTGCTCCGCCGTGAGCTCGTCGATCGCGACACCCATCGCACGCAGCTTCAGCCGCGCGACCTCCTTGTCGATCTCCACGGGAACCGGGTAGACGCGCGCCTCCAGCGACCCGCGCTGTTGCACGATCCATTCCGCCGCGAGCGCCTGGTTCGCGAACGACATGTCCATCACCGCCGCCGGGTGCCCTTCGGCTGCCGTCAGGTTGATCAACCGTCCCTCCCCCAGGAGGTAGAGCCGGCGCCCGTCGCCGAGCGTGTACTCGTCCACGAACTCGCGGATCCGCCGCACGCCGCCGGTGCCGAGCTCGGCAAGGCCCGGCTTGTCGATCTCCACGTCGAAGTGACCCGAGTTCGCCAGGAGAGTGCCGTCCTTCATCAGCTCCATGTGCTCTCGGCGCACGACGCTCGTGTCACCCGTCAGCGTGATGAAGATGTCGCCCACCCGCGCCGCCTCGCGGAGCGGCATGACGCGTGTAGCCCTCCATCACCGCTTCGATCGCGGCGGTGGGATCCACCTCGGTGACGACGACGTGCGCGCCCATCCCCCGCGCACGCGACGCGACGCCGCGCCCGCACATGCCGTAGCCGCACACGACGATGGTCCGGCCCGCCAGCAGCCGGTTCGTCGCACGCATGATGGCGTCGATCGTCGACTGACCGGTGCCGAAACGGTTGTCGAACAGATGCTTCGTGTCGGCGTCGTTCACGCTCACGATGGGGTACTTCAAGGCGCCGTCGGCGGCCATCGCGCGCAGGCGGATCACCCCCGTCGTCGTCTCCTCCGTGCCGCCGATGATCTCCGAGATCTGGTCCACGCGCTCCTTGTGCACGACGCTCACCATGTCCGCTCCGTCGTCCATCGTCACGCTGGGCCGGATGTCCAGCACGGCGTTGATGTGCTTGAAGAACACGTCCGTGTCCTCGCCCTTGATCGCGTACGTGTCGATGCCGGCCTCCACGAGCGCCGCCGCCACATCGTCCTGGGTCGACAAGGGTTCGAGGCGCACAGCGCGACCTGGGCCCCGCCGGCCGCCAGGGTCAGCATGAGGTTCGCCGTCTCCGTCGTGACATGCAGGCACGCGGCGATCCGCACCCCCGCCAGTGGCCGCTCTTTCTCGAACCGCTCCTTGATCAGCGCCAACACGGGCATCTCGGCCGCGGCCCACTCGATCCGGTCCCGGCCGCCGTCGCAAGTCCCTGGTCACGTACGTCGTTCGGCATGATGACGTCCCTTTCCCTCTCTCGGCCCTTCGTCGTCTAGAGGCGTGGGAACAGGTCCACCAGCAGCCTGCCCACCGCGCTCGCCGTCTCGTTGGACACCCGCACGACCTCGTCGTGCTCGACTTCCTCGCTGAGCGCGTTCGTCACCGAGCACAATCCCAGACGCGCAGCCCCAGCGCGCGCGCCGGCACGGCCTCGGGCACCATCGACATCCCCACCACGGTCGCTCCGGCGCCCGCAGGAACGCCACCTCGGCCGGCGTCTCGTACGCCGGGCCGCTCATCGCGGCATAGATGGCGGAGGCCGCCGCGATCCGAAAGCGCCTCGGCGCGCGCAAGGGCCAGCGTCGCGAAGCTCGCGTCATAGACCTCCTGCATGGGGACGAACGCGGGCATCCCGTCGGGGAACCGCCAGCCGCGCATGGGCGCGGTTCCCATCATGTTGAGGTGGTCCACGCAGCATCGCCACCGTACCGGCCGGAAGGTCCGGGACGAGCGCCCCGACCGCGGCCGTGAGGACCATCGTGTCGGCGCCCAGCGCCTGCGCGAGGCGCGGCAGCAGCGCGGGCACGTCCATGCCGTGGCCCTCGTAGACGTGCACCCGGCCGAAGAACGCCGCCGCCGGCACCCCGGCGAGGCGGCCGAGCACCAGGCGGCCCTCGTGGCCCGGCACCCCGGTCGGTGGGAACCCCGGGCAGATCCGTAAAGTCGAACGACGCCTCCTCTTGCAGGTCCTCGCCCAGCGCGGGCCCCAGGCCCGACCCGAGCACCACCGCCGACTCGCGGCACGAGGTCCGTGACGGCGCGCACGACGGCGGCGCCCTCGTGCCGCCAGGTCGTCGGCGGGCCCGCCAGGCTCGGGCAACCGAGCTCGTCGTCACCTCGCGCCCCTGCGAGGTCGGCCTTGAGCCGATCCAGCACCTCGACCGGCGTGGGATCGACGCCGCGGCGCAGCCCCACGTACACGCTGGTGTAGTCGCCCACGATGATCAACGACATCAGCCGCGCCAGCGCGGAGCGGCCGGCGGCGCGACCTCGGCGTTCTCCATGCCGGCGTCACGGACGATCGGTAGCTGAGCGTGAACCGTCCGCCGATCTCCAGATGCTCTCCGTCGTGGCGGAGCGAGATCAGCGAGAACAGATGCCCGTGGGCGCGTCCAGCCCACGACCTCGTTGTGGTCCAGCTCCGACATCGCGGACCAGAACGCCGGCATCTTGCCGTTCTCGTTGAGCTGGGTCTTCCATCGCATCGCGGCGACGGCGCCGATGCCCTCGGCGCCCCACATCGACCGGCACCCGTCCCCGATCCTGACCGCGAGGGCCTTCGCGGGTTGCGCTCGACTCGCACGTTCGGACCCAGCCGCTCGACGAGGCCCCTCGAGCTCCACGACGGTCTCCTCGACATCGTCGGTGAGATCAGGCAGCACGCCCATCGCTTCGAGCGCGCCCAGCGCCGCGAAGCCCAGATGCCCGAGCGCGGCGCGCGGCTGGAGCCGCCCGGGAACCGCTACGACCGGGACGCCCGCGTCGGCGGCCTCGGCCGCCAGGATGCCGCCCGGAGGTCACGGCCACGATCCGGCAGCCGCGGCGAGCGGCTTCGCGGAACGCCGAGAGGGTCTCCGAGGTGTTCCCCGAGAACGAGGACACCATCACCAGCGTCTGCGCTCCCGGCGTAGCGCGGCATCTCGTGGCCGCGGCTGACCTCCACGGGCACCGTCATCCGGTCGCGGAACACGGCCCGCACGACGTCGCCGGCCACCGCCGACCCGCCCATGCCGCAGTACGTGATGGCGCTCACATCCTCGGCCGAGGGAAGTCCGGAGCCCGCGCGCCGCGTCGTAGGCCCCGCGGCACTGTGCCGGGCAGCCCCGCAACCGCGCCGAGCATGTCCGAGCGATCGACCGCTTGCAGGGCGTCGACGCGGTCGAGGTCGATCACCGCGCATGCCTCGGTCTCCGCCCGGCCTCTTGGCCGGCCGCGCCGCCGGCTTCTTGGCCGGCTTCTGGGCCGGCTTCTGGGCCGTCTTCTGGCCCGGCTTCTGGCCTCGTCGATCAGCATGACCGGGATGTCGTCGCGCACCGGATAGCGATAACCGCACGTGCGGCACACGATCACTTGCTCGGCCTCATGGTAGTCGACATCTCCGCGGTCGTTGGGGCACACGAGGAGCTCCAACAGCTCTGCGCTCACGGTCATCGAGGCGCTCCTTCCCTCATCAGGCTCGGATCAGCGCCAGCAGCTGCGCCACCTTCTCTTCCAGCAACTCCGACGTGCGAGCTTCCACGTTCAGGCGCAGCAACGGCTCCGTGTTCGAGGGCCGTACGTTGCACCACCAGTCGTCGAACTCTACCGTCAGGCCGTCGAGCCGATCCTGCTTGCCCGCGGCGAACGTCGTGGCGATCTCCTCCATCTTCGCGCCCTGGTCGGCGACCCGCGAATTGATCTCCCCCGAATCGGCGTAGCGCTTCAAAGGGGCGAGCAGCTCGGACAGCGGCACGTCCGCCGACGACAGCTCGCCCATCGCCACGACGGCCGCGATGAGCCCGGAGTCAGCGCGATAGTTCTCGCGGAAGTAGTAGTGGCCCGAATGCTCGCCCCCGAAGACGGCTCCCGTCTCGGCCATCACCTGCTTGATGAATGAGTGGCCCACCCGCGTGCGAACCGGCACGCCGCCGTGTTCCCGGATCACCTCGGGCACCACCCACGAACAGATGAGGTTGTAGACGATCTTGGCGCCCGGCTCTCGCCGCAGCATGGCCTCCGCGGCGAGCGCCGTCAGCAGGGACCCCCCGACGTCCTGCGCGCGCTCGTCGATGAGGAACACGCGGTCGGCGTCCCCGTCGAACGCGAGTCCGACGTCGGCATGGTGTTCCAAGACCGCCGCTTTGAGGTCCCGCTGGTTCTCAGGATCGATCGGGTCGGCCGGGTGGTTGGGGAAGGTCCCGTCCAGCTCGGGGAAGAGGTGGTGCAGCGTCACGGGCAGTCGCTCCATCACGGCGGGCACCACCACCCCGCCCATGCCGTTGGCGGTGTCGGCACAGACCACGAGCGGGCGCATCGCCCCCACGTCGACGAAGCCGAGGACGTGCTCGACGTAGGCCTCCAGCAGATCGCGTTGCTCGATCCGCCCTGGGCTCGCCGCCGAGGGCGCCTCGGTTGCCTCCACGATCGTCCGGATCTCCCGCAGGCCGGTCTCCTCGCCGACCGGCTTGGCTCCCTGCAGGCAGAACTTCAGCCCGTTGTACTGCTTGGGGTTGTGGCTGGCCGTGAGCATCACGCCGGGCAGGTCCTGCGACCCGCTCGCGAAGTAGAGCAGGTCGGTCGACACGAGACCGAGGTCGACGACGTCGACGCCGCGTGAGGTGGCTCCCTCCGCGATGGCGTCGCCGAGCTCGGGCGAGGACAGCCGGCAATCGCGACCCAACAGGATCGCCGCGGCCCCGCTCCACTCCGCGAAGGCGGCCCCGATGCGACGAGCCACCTCGGCGTCGAGCTCGTCGGGCACCACCCCGCGGACGTCGTACGCCTTGAAGATGCGATCGAGGTCCGGCGACATGGACCTCAGCCTACGGAGTCGGCGAAGGGCGCGTCAGGCTCGAGGAGCCGTAGCGCCGGCTACTTCTGAACCACGAGGCCGATGACCGAGGCGAGAGGAACCTCTTCGCCGTCGCGGAACCACCACTTGGCCTCGCAGTGATGACACGTGGCGAAGGCGAGGTCGCGCCCGCCCACGGTCATCGTGATCTTGATGAGATCCCCCGCCTTGCAGTCGGGACAGGTGCCCTTCGATTCCATGTCATTCATCTTCGGCATCCCGGAAGTTCACGGCCATAGCACGCGGCGCCCATTTCCATACGCCCTCCCAATGGCGATTCCCGTGGGCCGCGATGTCCGATGCGCCCCCCCAACCGGGGGATAAGCGCATCACCCGCCCTTATCAACCGGCCAGCGTGGAAACCGTGCGACGGTCGTGCACGACCCACCCGACGGGTGGAGTCATGCGCTCCACGTGCTCGCGACACAGGTCGAGCAGGTTGGGGTCGCGGTCGGGGAGCAGGTCGCCCACCAGGACCTCCCGATCGGTGTAGCGGAGCGTGACCGTGGCCACGGGCTCCGCGTCACATCGCATCTTCGCGCAGGTTCGCATCCCGCGAAGGCTAGATCACACGTCTGTCATTTCCAAGCACATTTCGGATCCGGGCTACGTTCGGCCTCACGGCCTCACTGCTTGAGCCCGAAGGCCCCACCGAAGCGACGGGGGTCGATCCTTCGATGAGCGCGCTCTGTTCGGCCTCACTGCTTGAGCCCCGAGGCGCCACCCGGACACCTGGTTCAAGATCGCGGTCTGGCCCGAGCGCGACCGGATCAGTACGGGCGGCTGCCGATCACCAGGACGTGGGTGCCGACCGAGATCAGTGGATAGAGCTGCTCCACGTCCTCGTTCAGCATCCGTATGCATCCGTGCGACTCGTAGTGCCCGATCGAGGAACGCTCGCTCGGGCTCGTGCCGTGGATCAGGATCTCCCCGGGGGCGCTCAGGTAGAGGCCTCGGGCACCCATGGGGTTGTCGATCCCACCGGGCACGACGAGCGGGTCCGCGCTGGCCCACCCGTTGGGGGCCGGGTTGTACCAGGTTGGCCACTGCGCCTTCTGCCAGATGTGCCACTGCCCGGGTGGCGTGATGAAGCCCGGCTTGGCGGTCGCCACCGGCCAGCTCCGCTCGATGTGGAAGCCCTGGTACAGGTAGAGCCGGTTCTGATCGACGCGGACGACGATCGTGCGGCCGAGCGTCACCGCCGTCACCTTCGGCCGGACCGAGGCAACCGTCAGATCGACCGAGGTGTGGTGTCGGGCGAGCGCGGTCCTCACGGCCGCCGTCGCAGCCCCGGTCTTCAGCAGTCGGCCCGGCTTCGGCGCCACGTGGATCAGCCGCGTGCCGTCCGTCGTGAGCTGCGCGCCCACGGGCTTGCGGTCGACCGCCTTCGCGATCTCCTCGACGAACGGACCCACTCCGCCTGCTCCCTGGAAACGGAGCGCGATGTTGTGATCCACCGGCTGGTTGCGGAACCGGTGCCAGAACCGGCTGAACACCCCCATCGACCGGTCCTCGGAGAGGGCACGATCGACGGCGTGGGCCACGGCCGCTCGTTCCCCGAGCTGCGCGGGCGTCACGGTCCACGTGCGAGCCCCGGCGGTGACCGTGATCGTCGAACCGAGCTGGGCCGCGGCGCCGCCGCGCACGGCGGCGACCGCCTGGGCGCGCGTCATCCCCCCGACGCTCACGCCACCGATCGACACCCCGGGCAGGAAGCGCCCCGCGCGGGCCTGTTCGTACCGATAGGCGGAGAAGGCGATCCCGCCCAGCAGCACGACGAACACGCCGGCAGCCACGCCGACGATCAGCGCGGCGCGCACGTGACGCGAGGGAGCGTGTCTTCCTCTTGCCTGGGCCATGGGTCCTTCGGTTGTCCGGGCGGACCGCAGCATGATACGGCACCTGCTGATGCTCGGTCAGACGGTTGCTGAGGCATCGACGCCCCGGCACACCGCCTGAAGGCGGCCCTCGCTGGACGGGCCGACCCGCCGTGCTTCCTGCAGGGAAGGCGTGACGGGACGCGAACTCCCATCGCGAGGGCGTAGTCGGCGAGCCCGAGCGCTCCCCGCGACGTCGACGCCCCCATCGCCAGGATCGGCCCGCCGCTCGAGGTCACCAAGACACTTGCCTGTGGCGCCGACGCCAGGAAGTCCGACGGGACGCCCACGACCGAGATCGCCGGCACGTTCACGGTGATGTCGGCGGCGGGAGCACGCCGGGCGGGGCGAGCAGGTGCAGGAGGACCGCGGTTTCCTGGCGGCCGGGTTGGCCAGGACCAGCCCGGGGTGGAGTGGCGCTGCCACCACCGTGGGCGTGACGATCCACGACGTCGCGGCTGCGGTGGCCCCGCCGTCGCCCCGCCGTCACGCAACGGCCCGGCCGCTCGGAGCGACGCCACGACCTGTACCCCGCCCCGCGTCGTCAGCTCGATCATGGACGGGCCCGTGGTGGTCACGGGATACACGCGCGCGGTCTCGGATGCCTGTGAGGCACCCACCAGTTCGCTCAGGGGGGCCGGGGGGGACCCGGACAACAGGGTGGCGCTCAGGCCGGCCGCACGTCCTCCCGGGACCGTCACCGCGAGCTGGGACTGGCCCGCCCCGCCCGCCACGGGTAGGAAGGCGGAGGACGAGGTGGCCGGCCAGGCGAGCGCACTCCGCAGACCGCCCGACCGGCTGACCTCGAGCGACCCCGACGCGACACGGCCGGCCGTCAGGACGACGGCGGCCGTCACCGCCGTCTCTCCCGGGATCTTGTTGTTCAGGTGCAGCGCGATGCTCCGCGGCGCTGCCACATCAGTCCGTCCAGAGCGGAGTTGCGGATCGGAGC
Source organism: uncultured Actinomycetes bacterium (assembly GCA_963850315.1). Taxonomy (GTDB): domain Bacteria; phylum Actinomycetota; class UBA4738; order UBA4738; family HRBIN12; genus JAOUEA01. The sequence continues at coordinate 336,986 of CAWKKN010000002.1, read as the reverse complement.
CCGGTCCGCGGTGTACAGAACGACGTCGAATACGGCCTGGCGCGGCGAAGGGGTTCATGATGACGAGGTAGGCATCCTGTCCCTGTTCGGTGTCGTTGTCCGCCGCGTACCAGGTCTGGGAGGCGGCGGAGGCGCAGGGTTCGGCGGCGACACCGGACTCCTGACCGCCTCCGCGTGTGCGCCAGCCTGCAGCGATCCATCCCCCGAAATACTCGACGAACGTCGCGGACGACCGGTCGGTCGCTGGGACCGCCTGGCGATCTCGCCCCCCGCCGGGACGTCGACGAAGATCGGTGTCCGAGGCCCGCTATCGTGAGCGACGTCAGACGCACCCTGACCGCCGCCGTGCCCGGGTTGGCGAGGTAGATCGTCCCCGTCCAGCCTTTGCCCCCGCCGTGGGGACAGAACCACGCCACCCGACGGAGCCTGTCCGGGGGTGGCCGGGGCCGGCTCCTTCGGCCCGAGTCGGGCGAACGCGACGCCCGTGCCAACGAGCACCAGCCCAAGCAGCAACGCCAGGGCGCCCTGGCCGCGGGACCTCACTTGTGCACCGGCTTCCTGGTGATCCACAGGGCCGCCGCCCACGCCACGGCCAGCAGCAGCATCTCCACGGTTCGCGGCCATTGCGCCCCGAAACGCACGGACGCGTTGCCCTTCGCGCCGGCGAAGGCCGTCGCCCAGCCGAACGACGGCTGCGGGGAGATCTTCGAGCCGCTGATCAGCCACGATCCGCTGAACTCGCTCGACAACGCGATGAAGCCGCTGCGCGCGGGCCCGTCCCACCCCCCCTGAACCGGCGTCATCGGCACGGCGGTCACGGTGTCGAGGGCCGCCGTCGCGGCGGGCGTCCCCGCGAGGACCTGCCTCGCCTGCGCCGGAGTGGTCTTCAGCACGGCCGCGGCGGGGAAGGAAGGCCGCGTTGCGGTAGATCACGAGACCGCTCGCCGACTCGAGGTTGAGGTCGATCTGTGCGTTCAGTCGGGTTGCGGACGCCTGTGGCAGCTCGCCGTCGGACTCGCCACGACGAACCGGACGCCGAACGGCGCCAAGAGCGCACCTGCGTGGGACGACGTGCCCGACAGAACTTCCCCGATCGCTTCTTGGAGCGCGTCGCGGCCCCCTCCGGTGAGCGGCCGACCGATGTCGAGCGCCGAGGTGCCGCCTCGATCGGTGAGCGCGTAGCGCAGCGTCGCGTCGCCCGCCTCCACGACGCCCTGCGGATCGCCGCCGGGCGCGGGGAACGGGCGGCCGTCGTCCGCCCCGACCCAGAGCACGCGGTAGTCCCCCTTGACGGTGCTCTGCACGACGGACCACGCGGCGGGGACCTTCTCCAGACCGCCCACCTCCCACCCGCCGGCCATCGCCACGATCGCCTGCAGCGCGATGCCACCGGCCAACACCACCGATAGCAGGAAGGTGCCCACCTGGCGCGATCCGAACGACTCGCGGCCGAGCCCAGTGAGCACCGATGCGAGACCGAACGCGATCACCATGGCCTCACCGACCGCCGCAAGTGCTCCGTAGGCAAGCGGGTTCGACAGGGCCGTCGGGAGGTAGCCCGCCGCGGAGAGCCACGACAGGATCAGGCCTGCGGCCGCAATGAGGGCGGCGCGGATGGCTGGGCCGCGCACGGCCGGGCCCACGAGCGCGAACGAGATGAGCGCCGCGACCGGCAGGAACGCAGCCGGCTCCCACGTTCCGGGCCCCGACCCGAACACGAGCCGCGCCCAAGCTGGTGACGTCCGTGGTGCCCACGTAGGAGGTGAAGGCGCGTCCACCGCCCGCGACGAGTGTGGGAACGAACGGCAGCAGCAGAACCGCCGCCGTCCCCAGCGAAGCCAGGGTGAGTCGGAGTCCGCGCGCGCGCGAGCGGGAGGTCGCGAGCTCGACGAGGACGACGACGGCGATCGCGAGCGCACCGCCGGGCAGGAACGCCACCAGCGACGGCGAAGGTCAAGCCCACGCCCACGACGAAGCGCCATCCGGCGTCGGCGGGCCCGCCGCCGCCGAAGGCCACCTCGAGGCGCTCGACGGCGGCGGGTAGAACGGCGAGCGCAACCAACAGGTCGAGGCGACCCTGCGAGAAGCTCCACATGACGATCGCGGACGCTGCGTAGGCCGCCGCCGCGACGACGGCGGGCCCCGGACGGCCCGTCAGTCGCACGGCCGCCCGGTACATGAGGACGGCTGCGAGCACGGGGGCGCCCACCAGCATCACCTTCTGCGCGAGCGCCGTGCTGCCGAGGAGCAGGCTCGACAATCCTCCCATCGCCGCGAGCGCCGGGCTCGCCGCCAGCGTGCCGCCCAGGGGGGTGGTTCGGTAGGCGGAGTCGAGCTCACCGAAGAACCCCGACGCGTGCGAGGGGAAGGACGGCAGCACGCCGCCGGCGAGGGGGCCCGCGCTCAGCAGGCCACGGATCGCGACCGCCATCACGACGAGTCCGAGGAACGACCCGACGATGACCGGATGCTCGCCTACGAAGGAAGCCGTCCGATGCCGCAGGCCCCGGGTCGTCGGCTGAGCCTCATCGTCCTCGAGCCCCCGCTGTTCATCCCAGATCCGCTCCGCCGTCTGGAACCATCTCGGGAGCCGCAGACCGGCAGATTCCATGAACGGGCGCAGCTTGCGGTCCCTCACGCGGCGCGCCTTCTGCGCGCGGCGCCGGCGCGCGAGCGTCCCGGGCAAGTGGGCGACGTTCCAACCCCACGCCGCCGCCAGGTCGAAGGCCTCTTCGAAGCGCCGGCCCAGGAGGAGGTAGATCAGCCGAACGACACCGAGTGCGAGCGACAGGGGCAACGACCCAGAGCAGGTTCAACAAGGAGTAGTTCTTCAGCACCGACGTGATGGCGGCTCGGTCCTCCATGGATCGGGCGGTGCGGCGGCCCGATCCGGACGGCTCTTCGACGGGCGCTGCGGCTCGGCGTCGGACGCGGGCGAGCGGCGTCATCAGCACGCGGAAGCCCGCGAGGCGGATGCGCCAGCAGAGATCCAGGTCCTGGTGCCCGGCCGGGAGCCGTTCGTCGAACCCGCCGGCGCGCTGCCAGGCGTCTCGCGAGATCGAGCATCGCGCACGACGACGCGCACAGCACCTCCAGGACGCGGTCGAACTGCCCCTGGTCGATCTCGCCGGGCTGCAGCGGGGAGTACGGATGGCCGAAGCGATCGGCGGACCGGCCGACGTCCGCGAGCTCCCGGGGGTCGTCCCAGTCCACGACCTTCGCCCCGACCGCGCCGACGCGGTCGATCCCGGGGATCCCCACTGCGGCCTCCACCATCCTCGCGACGCCGTCGGGATCGATGGCGACGTCGTCGTGCGCGAGGAGCACGTAGTCGGCCTCGTGGGCCACGGGAAGGTCAAGAGCGGCCTTGAGGGCGCCCGCGGTCCCCGTGTCCTCACCGAGCGTGATCACGCGTCCCTCGCCGAGGGCCTGGGCGAGCAGCTCGACCGGAGCCGTCGGTGGAGGCGCGGTCGACCGCCATGACCGCGAGGCGCGGGTACGTCTGATCGGCGAGGGCGGTAAGGCTCTCGCGGAGCCATCCGACCCCTTCGCGGACGACGAGGACGACGAGGACGGAGGGCGCGCGCTCGGCCACGGTGGCGGAGGAAGGTGAACTCATGCGAGGCGCTTCTCGCGCGGCGCCGAGGCTAGCACGCGCCCGGCCGTGGACAGCGGAAGGGGGGCGCGAGGCCCCCCTTCGAACTGCGCGCGTGGAAGGATCAGCGCTTGCGAGCCGTGGTCTTCCTTCGGGCCGCGCGGCTTGCGTGCCGCGACCTTCTTTCGCACCGCGGTCTTCCTGGCTCCCACCTTGCGCGCGACCGTCTTCTTGCGCGCCGTGGCCTTCTTGCGGACCGCCGTCTTCTTGGCCGCCACCTTGCGCGTGGCCGTCTTCTTGCGCGCCGTGGCCTTCTTGCGGGCCGCGGTCTTCCTGGCTCCGACCTTGCGCGCGACCGTCTTCTTGCGCGCCGCGACCTTCTTGCGCGCGGTCGTCTTCTTCCTGGCCGCGGGCTTGCGCGCTGCGGTCTTCTTGCGAGCCGTCGTCTTCTTCCTAGCGGCGGGCTTGCGCGCCCCCGTCTTCTTCCTGGCGGCGGGTTTGCGGGCCGCCGTCTTCTTCTGGCTGCTGCCATGCTGCCCCCTTTCGAAACGTGTGAGGCTTCTCTCAGGACGCCATGCGCTTCAGGCGTCGGCGTTCCCGTTCGCTCATCCCGCCCCAGACGCCGTAGCGCTCATCGCGGCGAAGGGCGTAGTTCAGGCATTCGATGCGCACGGGACACTCGCTGCAGATCCGCTTGGCCTCCCTCGATGAGCCTCCCTTCTCGGGGAAGAAGATCTCCGGGTCGTAGTCGCGACACCGCGCTCGTTCCTGCCAAGGGATGTAGTGGTGCACGTCTTCAGTCTCCCCCCGAAATCACAACCTTGTGATTCTGAGGGAAGAACGACCTCGGTGACAAGCCCTTTCTTCGAGGAAGTTCTCTGCCTCATCCCTCGTCCCACACCATGGTCCCGCGGCACCCCTGTCACTGGCAAGCACATCGGAGGCGAAATGTGTGGAAAACAGCTAGTCAATCGGCTTGACCAGTAACGTCAACCAGATTGACGGAAGGTGGGTTCTGCATGCGGCACGACGCGGTCGTAGGTCGTCGTGCGCACCGCGGGCTCGCGCCCGATGCCGCGGATCGCATCGTCGAACTGCTCGGGCGTCATCACGATCCCCCACTCCGCACCGGCCATGCGGCTGATCGTCTCCTCGATGAGCGTGCCGCCGAAGTCGTTCGCGCCGCTCTGCAGGATCGCCTGGCACGCCTCCACGCCGAGCTTGACCCATGAGACCTGCACGTTGGGGATCAGCCCGTCGAGCAGGATCCGCGCGACGGCGTGCATGCGCAGGTTCTCCTCGAAGGTTGCGCCGGGCCGCGCCTTGCCGGCGAGGTAGATGGGCGCATTGTGATGAACGAAGGGAAGCGGGACGAACTCCGTGAAGCCACCCGTGTCGGACTGGATGCGCGCGAGTCGCCGCAGGTGCGCCACCCAGTGCGGCGGAGCATCGACGTGGCCGAACATGATCGTTGAGCTGGAACGGATCCCGAGGCCGTGCGCGGTGCGCACGATCTCCTCCCACGTGTCGGCGGGCAGTTTGCCCTTCGTGAGCAGCCACCGGATGTCGTCGTCGAGGATCTCGGCCGCGGTGCCGGGGATCGTGCCGAGGCCGTGGGCCTTCGCCTCCGCGAGGAACTCCACGAAGGTGACCCCGAGCTTGGTGGCGCCGTTGAGGACCTCCATGGGACTGAACGCGTGCACGTGCATCTGCGGCACGCGGGCCTTCACGGCATCGAGCAGGTCGAAGTAGAACGTCCCCGGAAGGTCCGGGTGGATGCCCCCCTGCATGCACACTTCCGTGGCGCCCCACTCCCACGCCTCCTCGGCGCGGTCGGCGACCTCGTTCAAGGTCAACGTGTAGGACTCTGCATCCAGCTCCCGCTGAGCGAAGGCGCAGAAGCGGCACCCCACGTAGCAGACGTTCGTGAAATTGATGTTCCGGTTGATGACGTACGTCACGTCGTCCCCGACGGCCTCCGCCCGCAGATCGTCGGCGACGCGACACAGCGCGTCCAGCGACGCGCCCTCTGCACGGAAGAGCGCGAGCGCCTCCTCGTCGGTGATGGGGGCATGGCGCTGGGCCTTGTGCAGCGCGCCGCGGATGTCGGCGTCGAGGCGCGGCGCCTCCACCCGTGAGGACGCCCATGCACGCGTCACCTCGAGCGCTTCGAAGTCGCCGTAGACGGCCTGGGCGTCGGCCCGCAGCCCGGCGTCGGCGCTCTTCGCGAACGACAGCTCGATCGTCCGCGGCTTCCACCGAACGTCGGGGTCCTGCCACGGGATCGCCCGCGGACGTTGCCCTTCGCGGGCGTGGCCGTCGGCGTCCATCAGGGCGTCCACCGGCGCGCGCATCTTGGCGGCAAGGTAGGGATCGGGCTGCTGCGCGAACTCCGGGTAGACGGTGAGGCGCTCGTGAAGCTGCTTGCCCCGCGCCGCCGTGGTGGCGGCGAGGGTCTCGATGGTGGGCCACGGGCGCTCCGGGTTGACGTGATCCGGCGTGAGTGGCGACACACCGCCCCAGTCGTCGATGCCCGCGTCCAGCAGCCGCAGCCGCTGAGCGGGATCGCTGAGGTTCGGCGGGCGCCTGGACATGCATCCGCGGCCCCAGTACCAGGCGCGCCGTGGCGACCGCCGCGAGGTAGTCCTCGGGCTCGGGCTCGGGCGCATCGCGCATCGCGGTGCCGGGCTTCGCGAGGAAGTTCTGCACGATCACTTCCTGGACGTGGTGGTACCGGCGCTGGATCTCGCGGATCGCGAACAACGACTCCGCGCGTTCGCGCATCGTCTCGCCGATCCCCACGAGGATGCCCGTCGTGAAGGGCACCGCGAGCCGGCCCGCGTCCTCGATCGTGCGCAGTCGCACCGCCGGCACCTTGTCCGGTGAGCCGAAGTGCGCTCCGCCGCGCGCCGTCAATCGGTCGGACGACGTCTCGAGCATCAGCCCCATCGATGCGCTCACCTGCTTCAGTCGCGCGAGCTCCTCGTAGGACATCACGCCGGGGTTGAGGTGCGGCAGCAGGCCCGCCTCCTCGATGACGCGGATCGCCATCGCGCGTACGTAATCGAGCGTGGAGGCGTAGCCGCGCTCCGCGAGCCACGCCCGCGCCACCGGGTAGCGCTCCTCGGGCCGGTCTCCGAGCGTGAAGAGCGCTTCCTTGCACCCCATAGCACCGTCCGGCCCGCGGCGATCGCGACGACCTCTTCCGGCGGTCAGGAACGGATGATCGAGCTTCGCGGGCGGCTTCGCGAACGTGCAGTAGTGGCAGTGGTCGCGGCAGAGCATCGTGAGCGGGATGAAGACCTTGCGCGAATAGGTGATGACGTCGCCGTGACCGAGGTCGCGCAGCGACGCCGCGGTCGCCCATCAACCGCCGGAGCTCAGTCCCCACGGGCCGCGAGAAGGGCCTCCGCCTCGGCGACGGACAGCGCTTTTCCGGCTTCGGCGCGGGCGAGCGCACGGCGGATCTGCTGCGCCGGCGGCGCCATCCGCTCGGTCCCCTGGAGCATGGGCGCGAGCCTACTACCCTGTACCGGTATGAAGGTCGTCGCGCTGGCCGGCGGCATCGGGGCGGGCAAGTTCCTACGGGGACTCGCGCGCGCGGTCCCGGGTGAAGACCTCACGGTGATCCTCAACGTCGCCGACGACTACGACGTCCACGGCCTCCGTGTCTCTCCCGACCCCGACTCGGTCACCTACTGGCTCGGTGACGTCTTCGATCGCGAGCGCGGGTGGGGGCGGCGCGACGAGACCTTCCGCGCCACCGAGGAGCTGCGCCGCGCTCGGCGCCGACCAGGCCTGGTTCAACCTCGGCGACCTCGACCTCGCGACGCATCTGCTGCGAACCGAGCTGCTCGCCGGCGGCGCGACGATGTCGGAGGTGACCCGGCGCATCGCCCGGCGATTCGGGGTCGCCGCGCGGCTCCTGCCGGTCACGCGACGACCGGGTCGCGACGCGGATCGATGCGGCGGACGCCGGTCACCGGCGAGCAGCTGGACCTGCACTTCCAGGAATACTGGGTGCGGCGCCGCGCCGCCGATCCGGTCAAGGCCGTCCGCTACGACGGGGCCGCGGGCGGCACGGCCCGCTCCGGGCGTCCTCGCGGCGATCGGTGGCGCGGACGCGGTGCTCTTCTGCCCGTCGAACCCCGTGGTGTCGATCGGACCGATCCTCGCCGTCCCCGGTGTGTGCGAGGCCGTCGCGGCCCGCCGCCCGGTCGCGGCGGGGGTGAGCGGCATCGTCGCCGGCGCGCCTATCTCGGGCATGGCCGATCGTTTGATGCCCGCGGCGGGCCTGGAGGTGACCGCGGCGGGCGCCGCGGCTGCGTACGACGGGTTGCTCGCCGGCTGGGTGATCGACGAGCGCGACCGCAGTCTCGCACCCCGCCTCGAGGCCGCCGGGCTCCGGGTCGCCGTGACCGACACGATCATGGTGGACGACGACCGCGCGGAGGCCCTCGCGCGGGTTGCGCTCGACCTGGCGCTCGGGTGACGCTCCAGGTCCTGCCGCTCTCCGGCATCCCCGAGGTCCGGCCGGGGGACGACCTGGCGGCGCTCCTGCGCGCCGCTCGCTGCAGGCCGCGCAGGTCGCCGACGGCGACGTCGTGGTCGTCACCTCGAAGATCGTCTCCAAGGCGGAGGGACGGCTCGTCCCCGGCTTCGAGCGGGCAGATGCCATCGCGCGGGAGACGCGCCGCGTCGTGGCCCGCCGGGGCGACCTCGTCATCGCGGAGACCGCCCAGGGCTTCGTCTGCGCGAACGCGGGCGTGGACGCCTCGAACGTGGAGCCCGGGACGCTCGCCCTGCTGCCCGAGGATCCGGACCGCTCCGCCCTCGCGATGCGGGCCGCCCTGGCGGAGCGGCTGGGCGTGCGCCTCGCCGTCGTCATCACGGACACGTTCGGACGCGCTTGGCGAACGGGTCTCGTCAACGTGGCGATCGGCTGCGCGGGGTTGCCGGCGGTGGTCGATCTGCGCGGCACGGCGGACCATTTCGGCCATGAGCTCGAGGCCACGGTCGTGGCGCTCGCGGACGAGGTCGCCGCCGCGAGCGGGCTGGTGATGGCGAAGGCCGCCCGGGTCCCCGCCGCGATCGTCCGTGGCATCGATCGGAGCGAGGCACCCGACGGGGCCGCCGCGGACCTGCTCCGCCCACGCCGAGGAAGACCTCTTCCGCGAATCGCCGCTGCAGGCGCTCCACGGGCGCCGCGATGATCCGATCCTTCGGCCCAGGCGGCGTGTCTCGCGAACTGCTAGAGGAGGCCGTGCGCGCGGCCTGCACGGCACCCGCTCCTCGCCGCGAGCGACCCTGGCGCTTCTCCGTGCTCACGACGGACCTCGCGAAGCGGGAGCTGCTGTCCGCGATGGCGACGGCGTGGCGTGGCGACCTCCGGCGCGACGGGACATCGCAGGACGAGATCGACCGACGCATCGCGGCGAGCGACGCCGTCCTGGGCGAGGCCCCCGTCCTCGTGGTGCCCTGGCTGAGCTTCGCAGGGCCCGCGGCGTACCCCGACGCCGAACGCCACACGCCGAGCAGGAGATGTTCCTGCTGTCGGGGGGCGCGGCGATCCAGACGCTCCTGCTGGCCCTGCACGCGCAGGGCATGGCGTCCTGCTGGAGCCCGTCCTCGATGTTCTGCCAGCCGGAGACGCGAGCGGCCCTCGGCATGGACGGATCGTGGTTCGCCCTGGGCAACGGTCGCGTGTGGGCCGATGCCGGCAGCGAGCGCCCCTCCGCCGCGGCCCCCGATCGATCCCGGCGAGTTCGTCGCGTGGCGCTGATACCCTTGCTCGGCCTCCCCGCTGGGCAGACCACTCCCAAGGAGATCACCCCACGTGGCCAACACGAACGGCACCGCCGGCGGCACGGCGCCGCCCCACGAAGGCCGAGCGCAAGGACCAGGCGCGCCGCGAGCGCGAGCGCATCCAGCGCGAGCGGCGGCGAGGCGCCGCAACCGCAACATCGGCCTGGTGCTGATCGCGCTCGCCGCGGTGGCCGTCGTCGTCGTGGTCTTCGTGGTCCAGCCGGGCAAGAGCGACGTCGCGATCCCGTCGGCGAACACCTGCTCGCGCAGGCGACCGCCGCGACGCAAGTCCGCCGGCTGCGATCGCAGTGGCGACCACGCCCAACTACCAGAACGCTCCCGGCACCGACCCCTCGATCGACCACGCGCACATCGGGACCGCTCCCGTGCTCGCCGCGCCGCCGCTCTCGTCTTACCCCACCGATCCGCCGGCTTCGGGCCCGCACGAGCCGACGCCGCTTCCCGCCGGCGTGTACGACCGCCCTCCCGACATCTACGCGAGATCCATTCGCTGGAGCACGCGGGCGCCGTGATCTGGTACGCCCCGGCGCGGCGAACTCCGACGCGGTGAAGCAGATCAAGGCGTTCTACTCGCAGAAGACGAACGTGGGGCAGTCGAAGGTCATCGTGGCCCCTTACGACTACACGAGCCAGGGAGCGGGCGGCTCGCTGCCCCGCGGGCATCCAGATGGCGATCGTGGCCTGGCACCGGCTCCAGACGTGCGCGATCCCGAGCCTCGCCGTGGCGTACGACTTCACCTCCCAGTACTCGAACGCGCCGCCTGGCGGCACCTACAAGGGTGTCAGGCGCGCGAACCGAACCTGCCGCTGTAGCGACGGCTCCCCATGGCGAAGAAGACGGCGCAAACCCCGGCACCGGCCGCCGGCGTCCACGGACGTGGACGGCGCGGCGACCGCCCCGACCGAGAAGCCCCGGCCCGGCCCGCCGGAGCGCAAGGAACGCGCGCGCCGGCGAGCAGGAGGCGGCAGCGCAAGCGCGCCGCGACGCGGCGCCTCGCGGCGCGCGAGCCGCCGTCTTCGGCTTCGTGGGCCTTGTGCTGTTCGGCTTCCTGTGGTGGCGCCAGCGCGCCCGGCGGCCCGCGCCCGATCCGCGGCCGCGGCGGTGACCGCCGCCGCCAGGACGCGGGCTGCACTGGCGTGCGTCACGCCCTCGACCGACCCCGTGCGCGGGCCACCTCGCGCCGGGCCAGACCACCACCTACACGCAGCATCCCGCCACGTCCGGCATCCACAACCCGACGCCGCTGCCCACCTCCCCGAGGTCTACACGCACCCGTCGACGAGACGAAGGCGGTGCACTTCCTGGAGCACGCGGGCGTCATCCTCTACTACCGGGCCGACGGCGCCGGAGCCCTGCCGGCCGACGTCGTCGACGCGCTCGCCGGCGTGGCGCACGCCAGCCCAACACCCTGTTGATCCCCTTCCCGACCTGCCCACGGGCACCTCGCTCGCGCTCGCCACCTGGAACAAGCTGCAGACGTGCCCCGCCACCGTGACGGCCGCCCAAGCCACCACGATCGCGAACGGCTTCGCGAACGCGTTCGTCTGCACCTGAACGCGCCGGAGCCGAAGACCTCGCCTGACTGCTGAGTCGCACGGTGGGTCAGCTCACCGTGCAGGTACCCGCCGGCGGACAGGTGATCCGCCCGTGCTCGAACGTGGCGAACGGCGGCGCCGGTGCCGTCGTGGCCGATGCGGCTCGTGGGGAAGCCCAGGGCCCCGCGCGCCGCCGTGCACCGAGGTAGGCGCTCAGGACGGGGCCCCACAGGGCATGGGCGCCCACGCCCGACTTGAAGTAGATCCGACCCCCTGCGAAGATGATCGCGGCTGCAGGTGCATGCGGCGCGCGACGGCGCGGATCGCGCCGAACCCTCCGATCGTGGACGTCGGCAGCCCCAGGACGCCGCCCGCGCCGCCCACGGACGAGGTACTCACTGTCCGTGGGCCCCGTCATCCACACCGTGACGTTGGCGCCGGTCGTTGCGGTAGATGCCGCCCTCGACGAATCGCTGGCGAGACCCGCCCGGCAGCGAGGAGTCGGGCGTGAGCGGCAGACCCGGCGCGCACATCAGCCCGTCGTATTTCGCGCGCACCGCTCCCAGGATGTTCTTGTTGGCGCCGATCCACGCCCGGTCCTCGGGCAGGCCCGAGCGCCGCGCGCAGCTCCATGCCGCTCACCGTCGCGCGACCCGACGTGCCCTGCACCGTGGCCCGCAGGATCTGGCCTCCCTCGGCGTGCACCACGACGGGAACCCCGTCACGGTGCCGATCCGCCGGTGTACGGCGACAGGCGGCTCGTGAGAGAGGCTTTCGTGTACGAATACCTCCAGTTCGTCCACGGGTTCGCCGGCGTGTACTCGCCGGGATCGCAGACGCCCTTGCAGGTAGGGGACGGCGTAGGCGGGGTTCCCGCCGAACCATGCGTCCTCGATGTTCTCGGAGTGGCCGCCGTCGGAGGCGGCGAAGAACGACTGGATCACGGCCCTTGATAGGTGACGACCTGACCGGCCGTCGACGTGACCGCGGCCGCCCACCGCGCGCCGTCGGGGCCGCTCGACCTTGCCGTACCCGACGTAGGTCTGGTCGTTCGCGCCGTCGGTGAGGTTGCAGTTGCAGCTCGCACGCAGCCCGTAGTGCTTCACTTCGTACGTGGCGTAGGTGCGCGCCGCGACGGCCTGCGTGCGCAGGGCCGCCTGCGGGCCAGCTGCTCGGCATCTCCCCGATCCCGAGCAGGTACGCCTCGAACGCGATCGGCAGGATCAGCCGTTCGCGGCACGCCGACGGACACCCGTACTCGTTGAACTCGAAGGACCCGCGTGCGTAGGTGAAGCCGCTGATGCCAGATCGCGTCGGCCTCGGGGACGAACACGCGAGCGCCGCTGGGCGACGTAGGTGGCGTAGAGGTTCGCGGCCGGCCCGCCCCACGTCTTGCCGCCCACCAGCGCGCCGTGCGCGTCGCGGACCGCGTACCCGTCCGGCGGCAGCGGTCACGGTCCACGTTATGCCGGCGGGATCTGCCCCACAGCGGGTCCCGCCGCGGGGCCCAACCCACAGCTTCACGGGCGCGGCGAGCGCCTTGAGGTGGATCACCCTGCGGTCGTAGGTGAGTTCGACCCGCACCGAGGTTCAACGGGCGACGGGGCCCTCACCACCTGCGTGCCCGAGTAGAAGTGCGTGAGGATGCGCTGGTACGTCCAGCCCTGCTGTGCGAGGCCGTAGGAGCCCCACTGCGACATGCCGATGCCGTGACCGTCGCCGGAGCCGTAGAACGTGATGCTGCCAGACGTGGCGGGAGCGGAGGGTGCAGCGGGCCCCGCAGGAGGCCGGCGCGCCGTTCCCCCCACCGCGGCCAGGGCGGGAACGGCCGTCCAAGCGACGGCCACGATCGTCAGGCAGATGGTGAGGAAGGCGCGGCGAGGCATTCGGTGCGGGACCCCCCGGTCGTCGGCAGCACGCTATCACATCGCACATCGGCCCCCGGCGGCCTCCGGTTGAGACGGCCGCACCTCCGCGGAGGCCCCGATCAGTCGCCGGCGGCCGTCGTCCCCGCATGCACGCGAGCGTTCTGCACGCTCATGCCGGCCGGCACGACGGCGTCCTCTCCCAGGACGGAATCGACGAGCGTGGCACCGTCCTCGGCACGGGCGCCGGGCGCGAGGATCGAGCGCAGGAGCTTCGCGTGGTCCCCCACCCGGGACCCCGGCAGGAGCACGGAGTCGTCCACCTGGGCGTCGGGCCCGACGCGCACGCTCGCCGCCCACTGCCACCCAACGGCCGAGATGCGCGCGCAGGTCGACGTCGGCGCCATCGGCGATCCAGGGCGCCGGGTACGACAGGTCGTGCACCTTGCCCTCGATCATGTCGAAGTGCGCCTGCAGGTACTTCTCGGGCGTACCGAGGTCGAGCCAGTACGCGTCCGAAACGAAGCCGTACACGTTGCGCCCGCTCTCGATCACCGCGGGGAAGACCTCGCGCTCGATCGAGACGCTCACGCCCGGCTCCCAGGACCGGAGCGCCTCGGGGTCCAGCAGGTACGTGCCCGCGTTGATGTCGCCGGGGATCGAGTCCTGCGGCTTCTCCCGGAACTCCGACACACGGCCGTCGGGCTCGGTCGCCACGAGACCGAACGCCCGGGCGTCCTCGACGTGATGCAGCGCGATCGTCACCGACGCCTCCCGCTCCCGGTGCGAGGCGAGCATCGCGGTGAGATCGAGGTCTGTGAGGATGTCGCCGTTCAGCGCGAAGAACGGCCGGTCGCCCACCTGGTCGAGCGCGTTCACCACCGCCCCGCCGGTCCCGAGCGCCTCCGTCTCCGTGATCCACGTGATGGCGGGGTCGCCTCGGCGGGCCTCGATGAACGGGTGGAACGTCTCCTCCAGATAGGGCGACGACAGCACCACCTCGTGGACTCCGTGCCGCGCGAGGTGGTCCAGCACGTGGTCGAGCGACCGCCGGTCCAGCAACGGCAGCAGCGGCTTGGGGATCGTCTCGGTGAGCGGGCGCATGCGAGTCCCCTCACCTCCCACCAGCACGACCGCCTTCATCGTGGTCCCCTCACCCGCGCTACCTTCCCCCGCAACCACTCCAGCTCGGCGCGCAGCCGCAGCACGGCCCACGCGAACGGCAAGGTTAGCCGCCGCCAACCCCGGGCGCGGTGCTTGCGGTAGTACCGGTAGATGCTGGAGGAGTGCATCGCGCAGCGTGCGGCGCGACCGCCCCGTCGACACGCCGATCTCGTGGATGACCTCGGCGACGGGCGTGAACCGCACCGACCAGCCCGCCTCCCGCAGACGCGACGCCATGTCGAGCTCCTCGCCGTAGAGGGGGAACGCCTCGTCGAACGGACCCACCTCCTCGAGCGCGGTCGCGCGGCATCAGCATGCAGGCGCCGCTCACCCAGTCCACCTCGCGCTCGATCGTGCGGTCCCAGCCCTCCAGCTGGTAGCGGCGCGTGAAGGGGTTGGCGGGGCGACCGGGCCGAGGAAGGCGTGGCCCACGGCGTCGAGCACGCTGGGGAACGACCGCCCGCTGGGGTAGACGGTGCCGTCGGGGTTGAGGACGCGCGGCCCCACGATCCCGGCGCGCGGATGCATCGCGCGCCACCCCTACGTAGCCGGCGAGCGTGCCCGACCACCATTCCGCGTCGGGGTTCAACAACAGGATGTACGGTGCCGACGTCTCGCGGACGCCCTGGTTCCACGCCGGCGAAAGGAACACGTTCGTCGGGTTCTCGATGAGCCGCGCCCAGGGGTGCGCCGCGATGGCCTCCCGATGGCTGCCGTCCTCCGACGCGTTGTCGATCACCAGGACGTCCGTCGCGATGTCGCCGCGATGCTCCGCCAACGACGTCAGGCATCGCGTGAGGTAGGGGCCCGTGTTGTAGTTCACGATCACGACGGCCAACTCGGCCGTGGCGGGATCGACCACCGGGACGGTCGACGCGCCGCCGACACCGCTACCGGTCTCCACTAGCGATACGGCGTCTGCGCCACCAGCACGATGCCGGCCATGATCAACAGGACGCCCGCCCAGCGCAGCGGCGGGATCGTCTCTCCCAGCACGAACTTGGCCGCGAGCACGATGACCAGGTAGCTCAGCGACGCGAACGGGTAGGCGAAGGACAGGGACGCCCGCGACAGCACCATCAGCCAGATGACGGCCGACAGCGCGAAGATCACGAGCCCGCCGACGACGGCGACGTTCGAAGCCATCGACTCAGCGACGAGAGCTTCAACGTGGCGGTGCCGCTCTCGGCCGTGACCTGGTTCATACCGTGCTTGAGCGTGAGCTGGGCGAGCGCGGCCAGGAGCACGGACGCGAGGATCAGGGCGATCAACATGGCGCGGTTCGTCCCTTCGGAGGTGAGGGAGGCATCGTGAGCCTCGGGATCGGTGACGGGGGGCTGGCCGTTCACGGTTCTTCGACCTCGACGTCGGCGTCGACGACCAACGGGACCGGGAGCCGTTCCGCCTCGATCGCCTCGAACGAGTAGCGCTGGGTCTGGATGTGGTACGGGTGTCCGTCGGACGCCTCGAGCCCGACCGAGACGAAGTACTTGCCGCCCACCCATTCGGTGGCGGGCACGCGGAAGCGCACCCGGCGCCGGCCGTCCAGGGGACCGAGCGCATGGCCGTTCTCCGACGTCCGCTTGACGAGGACCTCCTGGTTCGTGTGCGCCGAGACCACGGCGATCGCGGCGTCGACGCCCGTGACCGGCGCGTGCGCGACGAGGTCCACCTGGATCACCAGGTCCTGGCCGGGCTTGAGCCCGTGCCCCGGCTCGCCCCCCGGCAGGATCTCCACGGCCTCGATCTCCACCTCGCGGGAGCCCTCCTCGGCGACGAAGTTCGGGTCGGTGCGCAGCAGACGGTGGCGCAGCTCGGCGACCACGTCCATCGGCGTTCCCTGGATGTGGACCTTGCCGTGCTCGAGCATCACGGCACGCCCGCAGACCGCCACCACCGTGTCGAGCGCGTGGGTCACGAGCACGATGGTTCGTCCTTCGGCCTGGAAGGAACGGATCTTGTTCAAGCACTTCTTCTGGAAGGCCTCGTCCCCCACCGCGAGCACCTCGTCGATCAGCAGCACGTCGGGGTCGACGTGCACCGCCACCGCGAACCCCAGCCGCACGAGCATCCCCGAGGAGAAGAACTTCACCTGGTTGTCCATGAAGTCGTCCGAGCTCGGCGAACCCGACGATGTCGTCGTAGACCGCGTCGGTCTGCTTGCGGCTGAGGCCTAGGAACGAGGCGTTCAGGTACACGTTCTCGCGGCCGGTCAGCTCGGGATGGAACCCCGCCCCGAGCTCCAGGAGCGCGGCCACGCGCCCGCCGTAGCGGATCGTGCCCGTCGTCGGGCGCAGGATCCCCGCGACGCACTTCAGCAGCGTCGTCTTACCCGACCCGTTATGACCGACCAGGCCGGTCGACGTCCCCTCCTCCACCCGGAAGCTCACGTCGCGCAGCGCCCAGAAGTCCTCCGCACGCATGTGTCCCGACAGCAGGCGCTGCTTGATGCTGCTGGGCCGCTCGCGGTAGAGGCGGAACCGCTTCGAGACGCCCGCCACCTCGATCGCGCTCGTCACAGCTCCTCCGCGAAGTCGCCCGAGAGACGGAAGAAGAGGCGCCATGTGAGGTAGAGCAGGATCAGCGAGCCGGCCAGCGTGATCGAGATGACGCCAGCGAGCCACGCCACGCTCACGTCGGGCAGCACGTGGATCGGGGTTCCGTCGACGGTCGGGGTGACGACCGCGTAGATCGCGCGTTGGAAGCCCGAGATGATCGGCGTGAGCGGGTTCAGCAGGTAGACCTGCCACAGGTGCGGGCCGAGAGCGGAGCCCCGGGTGCGGTCAGCTTCTCCTGGACGAGCCCGCCCGGGTAGACGATCGGGGTCATCCAGAACCACACCAGCAGCGCGAGGTTGATGAGGTGCTGCACGTCGCGGTAACGGACGTTCACCGCCGAGACCCAGAACGTCAGGGCCGTGGTGAACACCATCAACGTCACGAACGACAGCGGATACAGGATGAGGGCCTCGGCGTGGAACCCGTACCCGCTCGCGAGGATGAAGACCAGCAGCACCAGGCGATTGCAGCACGAAGTCCACCAGGCACACACCCACGACCGCCAGCGGCAGGATCTCCCGCGGGAAATAGACCTTCTTCACCAGGTTCCCGTTGTCGATCACCGAGCGCGTGCCGTTGCCGGCCGCGACCGAGAACAGGTTCCACGCCAGCAGGCCCGAGAGCAGGAACACCGGATAGTGCGGCGTGGGGTTGCCCAGCATCTTCACGACGAAGGTGAAAACCGCCAGGAAGACGACCGGGTTGAACACCGACCACACCGCGCCGAGGACGGAGGCCGTGTACTTGACCTTCAGCTCCTTGCGGACGAGGTTCGCGAGGATCTCGCGGTAGCCCCACAGCTCGCGCAGGCGCGCAAGGACGCGGAGCTTCGGCTCCTCGGACGTGCGTTCGGTGATGAGGCCGGCGTGGGCGATCGCGGGGCTCCTCGGTAGTGCATCTCCGCTGGTCAGCGGGGCAGAACGAGGTGCTCCAGTCGGGTCATGGCGATCGTTCGAAGTCTTCGAGGGCCCGTGCGTACTCCAAGCCCGAGGCCCCGGGCCAGATCGTGCTCATCCAGTCCCATGTCGGCGAGGGCCTTGCCCCAGATCGCGAGGGCCTTATGCCGGGGTCGCCGATGAGGGCGAGCGTCGCCTCGACCGCCTCCTCGTAGCCGTGCGCCGTGGCCTCGGACGTCGCGCTGCGCGTCGATGTGAGCGCGCGCCGCCGCGCCCATCCTCGTGCGCAGCCCCGGGTCGTCCACGAGGGTGCGCAGGCGCGCCGCGAGCTCGTGCGGGGTCCGGCAGGACCGGCGGCGACGCGCAGTACGCCTCGTCCGGCACATCGAGGTACGTGCCCGTGGCGCTCACGATCGCAGGCCTGCCCGCCTGCATCGGCCGCGCCAACGAGCCGCTCACCTCGCCGCGGTGGGGGAAGCGAAGGTCCACGACGACGTCGGCGGCCGCGATCCACCCGAGGAAATCGCGGTCATCGGCGTCGGGCGCGAAGCGTCACCCGCTCGCCCAGATCCGGCGCCCCATCGATCACGGCGTCGACGTCGTAGCCGGTGATGCGCCGGCCCACCAGGACGACGTGCACCGACGGGATCCAGCTCGCTGCATCGCCTCGAGCAGCGCATCGAGGCGCTTCGCCGGGTTCAGGTCGCCCGGCGCCACCACCACCGTCCGCGCGCCGCGGGCCTCGAGCGGCGCGCCGCAGCTCACGGCCTCGCGCCTGCGCGGCGCTGATCGCCTCGGGCGTTTCGACCGCGGGATGCGGCACCACGAAGACCGGCGTTCGGCAACCGAGCTCCTCGAGGTAGCGCCTGCCGAAGTCCGAATGGACGATGACGCCGCGCGCGCGGCGCACGACGTGCGCGCACGTGGCTCGCGCAGGGGCTCGTTGCGCATCACGTCGGGCGAGGTGAGGTTGCGGCGCTGCGCCGCCGCCTCCCGCGTGCGCCATGTAGCCGAGCGGCTCGCCCAGCGTCCGGAGCCCTCGCACGAAGTCGTCCAGCGCGAGATCGTGCAGCACGACGAGCGCAGGCGACGAGGAACGCCGCGCGGTAGACCTCCAGATGGAACTCCACGTTGTTGCCCGAGCTGGAAGATGCCGAGGCGGTAGCCGGGGAGCTTCGGCGTGTCCTTCGGCTCCAGCGGCCACAGGACGTCCATCCGGTGATGACTCGAGAACCCGATCCGCTGCGAGCCGTCCAGCACCGCACGGTCGTAGGTGGCGATCCCGGTGTGCGCGGGCGGCAGGGGCCCGACGAAGACCAGCTCGCCGGTTGACGCGGCTGCCGGGCGGGAAGGGCGAGCAGGCGGAGGCGAGCCATCAGTCGAGCAATCGCGCCACGACGTCGGGCCATCGTGGCACGTCGGCACGGATCCTCGCGTTGCCGGCGGCCCCCATGCGCCCGGCCGTCGGACGATCGGAGAAGAGCCGATCGAACGCCTCGGCGATCGCCTTCGGCTCCGGAGGGCACACCAGACCGGTCTCGCCGTCCAGCACGAACTCGAGCGGGCCGCCGCTGTCGGTGAGCGTCACCACGGGCCGCCCGGCCGCGAACCCCTCCAGCGTCACGTACCCGTAGTCCTCGTCGAACGGTCCGTAGTAGACGGCGAGCGCATCTCGGTAGAGCTGACACAGCCGGTCGTCGGATGACGGCGATCTCCATGCGGACGCGATCCCCCACGCCCAGCCGCTCGATGTGCGCGCGCAGCTGCGCCTCGTCGGGCCCCTTGCCCACGAGCACCAGTTGCACGCCGGTCTTCACGTGCGCCATCGCGTCGATCACGAGCGACTGCCGCTTCAGGCCCTCCATGCGGCTGGGGAACACGATGTAGTCGCCTTGGCCCCCGGGTCCTCGCGGTCGAGCAGGCGTTCGGCCGATCGGGGACAGGTGGTAGAGCACCTCCGCGGGGATCCGCAGCGAGCTCCACAGCCGGTCCTTCACGTTGCGCGAGTTCGTGAACACGCGCTTGGCCTCGTTGAGGGCGAGGCGGTCGGCGTTCCAGACCATGTCGCGGACCGCGATGCCGTCGTCCTGGCGCGAGAGATCGGCATAGACCGGGTGGTCCCACAGCTCGTACGCGGTTCGGTGCTGGTGGATCAGCCACACGATCTTGCGTTCGTGCTCCACGAGGTAGGCGGGGAACTTCAGCGCCACCACCGCGTCCACCTTCAGCCCGTTGGACTCGGTGATGTCGAAGCTGCGCCAGACGGCCATCTGGTGGGCGAGCTGCGCCGCCGGGTACCACTTGCCCGCGATCTGCACGAGGTCGGCGTCGTGGCCGGCCGCGCGCAGCGCGCGAACGAGACCCTCGCTGTGGGTCTCGGCCCCGCCCCGGACGAACGCCGTCTGCGGGTGCAGCACCGCGACTCTCACTGCGCGTCGTCCCCGTCGCCGATCCGCGCCCGCAGCCGGGCGATCTCCGCCTCCGCCGCCATCAGGCGCTCGGCGAGGCTCGTCGAGAGCTCGGCGTGATCGGCGATCAGGCGGTCGTAGCGCCACGAGATCGGCCGCATCACGCGGAACAGCCCGAACTTCATCTGGCGGCGCCAGCGCGAGGGCGAGGCCAGGTTCCCCTCGCCGTAGGGGATGATCGACCTTCTCGTCGGCGCGCAGCTGCGCCGCGAGGTCGTGGAGACGGTCGCGGATCTCCGGCGTGTCCATCCGCGCACGCGACGCGCGCTCTTGCGCCCAGTAGAGCTCGCGGGCAAGATCGCGCTGCGCGGCAGAGTCCTCCAGGCTCTCTGGCGTGCTCATCGGCGCGAGCGTAGCACCGGCCTGTCGCGGTTCCATGACGTCGCGAAACGGCGCTACGAGTGGCCTGATCGGACCTCGTCGAGGAACCGTGTGAGCGCGTCGTCGAGCGGCGGCATCGACGGCAGCCCCAGCTCCGGCACGTAGAGGCTCGTCAGCGCCGAGTAAGCGGGACGCGGTGCCGCGAGCCCGAGATCCTGCGCCGTCTGCGGCCGGACCTCACCGGGCAACGCGCCGAGCTCACGCACGCGTTCGAGGATCTCGAACCACGAGGCGGCGTGGGAGCCGGCGAGGTGGTAGGTGCCGAACCGCCTCGTCATCAGCAGGGGCAGGAGCAGGGGGGCAAGGTCCCGCGTGAACGTCGGTGTGCCGACCCGATCCGTGAGGCCTCCGGCGGGAGCGCCCGCGGCGAGTGCGCGCACCGCCGTCGTGAGGTAGTGCTTAGGGCCGCCGAATACGTAGCCCACCCGCACGATGAAATGCTCGGCGACGAGCGCACGTACGCACCGCTCCCCCGCCAGCTTCGCCCGGCCGTACACGGAGATGGGCGCCGGGAGGTCGAGTTCGTCGTAGGGAGCGCCCTTGCCGCCGTCGAAGACGTAGTCGGTGGAGACGTGGAGCACCACGGAGTTGCACGCCCGCGCCGCGAGGGCGAGGTTCTGCGGCCCGATCGCGTTGTCCCGTGCCGCCCTCGGAGGGTCCGCCTCGTTCGCATCCACCTGCGTGAACGCGGCGAGGTTGATGATGGCGTCCGGTCGCAGCGGCTCCACGATCCGGCGCACGGCGTGGTGATCTCCGATGTCGAGCGCAGCATGGTCGAACGCGTGCACCTGGTGGTGCGGCGGGATCTGCTCGAGGAAGGCCCGGCCGAGGCCTCCCCCGGCACCGGTGACGACCAGCCTCACCCCACGGCCCCCGCCGAGCGCGGGGCCGTCACGATGGCGACGTCGTGGGCCGCGCGGAGCCAGTCGAGGTGGTCCCGATACCAGGTGACGGTCGTGGCCAATCCGTCGTCGAACGCGACTTCGGGTCGCCATCCAAGCGCCCCCACTCGATCGGCCGATACCCCGTAGCGGAAGTCGTGCCCGGGCCGATCGGGCACGAACGTGATCAGCGACCGATCGGCCCCAGCGAGGTCGCAGATCCGCCTGGCGAGCTCCAGGTTCGCAAGCTCGTGCCCCGCGCCGATGTTGTACACGACGCCCGCATCGCCGTGCTCCAACACCGCGATCGCGGCGCGCACCCAATCGGTAACGAACAGGTACTCCCGTCGCTCGTGTCCCCGCCCGTAGACCGGGACGGGCGCCCCCTCCAGCGCACAGACCGCGTAGGTGGGCACGACGCGTTCGATCTGCCGGGGTCCGAAGGCGTTCGTGCCGCGCACAACGGTGACGTCGACGCCATAGGTGGCGACGTAGGCGCCGCAGAGCAGGTCCGCCGCCGCCTTGCTCGCGGCGTAGGGCGACCGCGGCGCCAGCGCGTGGTCCTCGCCGAACCGACTCCCGTCCGGAGCCCGGGGGCCATAGACCTCGTCCGTGGACACCATCAGCATGCGGCGGCCGTGGCGCCGGACGCACTCCAGGACGGTCTGCGTCCCCATGAGGTTGCTCCGGAGGAAGGACCGCGGACCTTCGATCGATCGGTCGACGTGAGACTCGGCGGCGGCATGCACGACGAGGTCGGCCGCCCCTACGAGATCGGTGACGACGGGCGCGTCGTTCACGTCCGCGCACACGAACCTGAAGCGCGGATCGTCCTCGTGCTGGGCGAGGTTCATCCTGCTGCCGCCCGCGGACAACCGATCCAACACGGTCACCCGGGCTCCCGGCTGCGCGAGCAGCGCATCCACCAGGTGGGATCCGATGAACCCGGCGCCACCGGTGACGAGCACGTGGCTCTCGATGTTGGGAGTGGTCACGATGGCACCCTACCCGGCGATCAAGCCGTGAGCGCGGTGCAGCGCCTCGGCGGTCCGTTTCGCGGTCGCCTCCCACGTGAAGGTTGCCGCACGCGCGAGTCCGGCGGCCGACAGGACCGCTCGCAGATCGTCGTCCTCGAAGAGCTGCGCGAGCCCCGCCGCGATCGCCGCCTCGTCGCGCGGGTCGACGAGGAAGGCTGCGTCGCCCGCGACCTCGGGCAGCGACGACACGTTCGACGTCAGCACCGGCGTCCCGGCCGCGAACCCCTCCAGCACGGGAAAGCCGAATCCCTCGTACAGGGACGGGTACACGAGCAGCGTGGCCCCCGTCAGCAGCGTGACCTTGTCCCGATCGCTGACGTAGCCGGTCTGCACGATGCGCGCGCGCGCGGCAGCGGGCAATGCGGCGATCGTCTCGCTGAGACGCCCGACGGCTTTGGGGTCCCACCGGACGGGGCCCCCGGCGATGACGAGGCGCGTACCCGGCGAGAGCGTCGCGAAGGCCCGCACGAGCGCGTCCAGGTTCTTGCGAGGCTCGATCCCTCCGATGAAGAGCGCGTACGGCCCGTCCACGCCCAAGCGCCGCAGGGTGGCCTCGACCGCGCCGGAGGATGCGGGAGAGAAGGCTGCGGCATCCACCCCGAGCGGGGCCACCGTCACCCGGCCCGGATCCACCGGGTGCGCCTCGAGCAGATCGGTCCGCGTCGACATCGAAGGGACGAGCACGCCGGCCGCCTTCGGGAGCCAGGCGTCGAACCGGCGACGCCAGCGCTCGCTCATGTGCGGCGCCGTCTCCGGTAACCGTTCGTACGCGAGGTCGTGCACGACCATGACCACGCCCGGGTTGCGGGTTGCCGGCGGAAGGAAGTTCGTGGCGAGGAGGATGTCGAAGTCCACCGACCACTCGACCCTGGGTACGCCGAGGCGCGAGGACATCGGTTCGAACACCCGCGCAGGGAACCGCGATGCGCGCTCGGACAGGTTCGTCGCCTCGACCGAGCCGAAGAACGACCGCGGGCGGAACAATCCCTTGGCGTGCAGGTACCAGGCCACATACTCGCTGCCCGGATCCATGTGCGGCAGATGACGGATGACCTGCTGGGTGTAGTGCCCCACACCCGTGCGCCGGGGGTCGAGCGCCGGCCTCGCATCGATCACCGCCTTCACGACGCGAAGAACCCTAGCGGCTCTCGCCGACGCGCGCGCCCGGTCCCGAGGGCGTCAGTCCACCTCGACGCGGCTCTGGTCACCCACGATCAGGCGGTGGGTGCGTTGCGCGCCCGAATGCCGCACCTCCACGTTGCGTCCCAGGATCGAGCCGGTGAGCCCGCGCACGTCCGTGATGCGGCATCCCTCCATCACGATGGAATCGGAGACCTCGCTGCGCAGGATGCGGCAGTCGCGTTCGATCGAGACGTCCGGGCCGAGCTCACACGCATCCACGACGGTTCCCGGCCCGATCACGAGCGGCCCACGCAGGACGCTCGAGTAGTCACCCTCGCGCCGGCGCCGACCGCGACGTCGCCTTCCATCGACGGTGGCATCGTCCAAGTCCCCTTCCACCTCGAAGGCGCGCACCGACAGCATCATCCGGTTCGCCTCAAGGAGGTCATCCGGCTTGCCCGTGTCCTTCCACCAGCCTTCGACCATCTCCGCACGCACCGTGCGCCCGTGGTCGACGAGCCATTGGATCGCCTCCGTGATCTCGTACTCGCCACGCCACGAGGGCTCCAGGGTGGCGCAGGCTTCGAGCACGGAGTCGTCGAACAGGTACACCCCCACGAGGGCGATATCCGACACGAACTCCTTCGGCTTCTCCACGAGCCGCACCACCCGCTCGCCGTCGAGCACCGCGACGCCGAAGTGCTCGGGCTCCTTCACCCGCGTCAGCAGGATCTGCGCGTCGGGCCGGTTCCGCTCGAACTCCCGCACGAAGCGCGTGACGCCGGACAGCAGCACGTTGTCGCCCAGGAACAACAGGAACGGCTCGCCGCGGACGAAGTCGGCGGCCGTCATGACGGCGTGTGCGATGCCGAGCGGCTCCGCCTGGGGGATGTACGTGGTGTGAAGCCCCCAGCGCGTCCCGTCGCCCACGGCGGCGCGCACCTCCTCGCCCGTGGACCCGATCACGATGCCGATCTCGGTGATGCCCGCCGCCGCGATGGATTCCAAGGCGTGGAACAGGATGGGCGTGCCCGCGACCGGGATCAGCTGCTTCGCGTTCGTGTGGGTGAGCGGCCGCAACCGCGAGCCCTCTCCCCCGGACAGGACGAGCGCCCGCATCCTCAGCCCGTCGGGCCCACGCACTGGGAGGTCGTGCCGCCGTTGTTGCCCGTCCCCACCTGTGCGGGCTTGTACGAAGAGGTGACGAACACGGCAACGTGGTCGGGCAGGCCCTTGACCTGGACCATCTTGAGTCCCGGCAGGTATTGGTGCACCACAGTGGCTTCCAGAGACTGCCCCGGCGCGTAGGCGATCACGTTGCCCGGCACGGCTCTGCCGTAGCTCGCCGAGGCGACCGGCGACGCCGCGATGTTGAACCCGCTGTCGGACAGGACCTGCCACACGCTCTGGGCCTTGGCGCCCGAGGCGTGGTCGACCACGGGAACCGTGATCTGCGCCGGCGACGGTGGCGCGAGCCCGGTGGAGAGTCCCAGGTTGCCCAGCGGCTTGCCCTGCCGGATCGCCGCGAAGATCTGGTCGGCCACCGAGGTCAGGCGGAGCGCGTCCTGCCCGGTCGGGCTCGTGAATCGGGCCGCAGGGATCGTTCGGAACTCGACGGAGCCCGTATTGATGCCCTTGATCTCCCCGACGAGGTGGACCAGGTCGGCGATGTCGAGCTGGTCGTCGCGACGCATGCTGCCGAGGATCGGGCCTACGAGCAGGGGCGCCTTGAAGATCTCGGACGGTTGCAGGAGCCGGTTCAAGATCGCGTGCAGGAATTGCTGCTGACGCCCGATGCGGTAGAAGTCGCCGGTGACGTCACAGGGGAGGTGGCGAGACCGCACGTAGGCCAGGGCTTGGAGGGCGTTGAGTCGCTGGCATCCGGGTACAACGTCCAACCCCGTGTTGGGATCGACGATGTGCCCCACCTCACTGTTGTAGACCTGCGTCGAGCCCTTGGCTGTCTCCTGATCCAGCCAGCCCGGTGTGTTCACGTTCTCGGCCGGGATGCACATGTCGACGCCGCCGAGGGTCTGCACGACGCCCTCGAACCCCTTCAGATCGACGTAGAGGAAGTGATTGACCTTGAGCCCCGTGATCGCGTGGATCGTGCGGGCAACGAGTTGTGGACCGTCTCCTGCGATCCCGCCGCCGTCGCCGAACGACGAATTGATCTTGCCCTCGCCGTGGCCGGGGATCTTCACCCACAGGTCCCGGGGGAACGACAGGATGATCGCCTTCTGCAGCTTCGGATCCGTGTGGACCAACATGATCACGTCCGAGTTCAGACCCGCCCCCGCCTGGGCGTTCGTGCCGAACTGCCGTTGTTGCGCCGCGCTGAGCCCGGCTCGTGAGTCGCTGCCCAAGAGCAGGTAATTGCAGACATCCTTCTCGCACGGCCCGATGTAGCTCGTGGTGTTCGTGGTCTTGCCCTTGCATGACTTCTCGAAACCGCAGGGGTCCTGGCCCTTGTGCTGATCGTGGATCACGACGGCCATCGAGAAGGCCGAGCCGGCGGTGATCAGCAGCGCCAAGGACGCCGAGATCGCGACGAACCACCGCGCGAGGCGGCCGTGGGGACGGGGCGCGGGCGCGTCGGAAGGCTGGCTCATGGGGTCACTCAAAGGGTAGCGGGACGCTCCCTTGGACGCCCGGGCGGGGGCGTTGCGTTCCTGTGGCGGCGTCGGGCCCGCTCGACGGGGTTATGGCGCAGGTTCCCCAGGTGGCATAATCCGCGCACCGCACCGGGAGGGTTCCCTTGAAGCAAGACACCGTGACCGTGCTGTTGATCGGGTTGAACGAAGCGCTCGCGAAGGAACTTTCAGGCGAGGAGGGTTTCGCCGTCGAGCGTGTCGGCGACCTGATCGACATCGCGACAACCGCGCCCGCCGACGCGGTGATCGTCGCCGTCGACGGCAACGCTCCGCTGGAGGCCCTCGGCGCGATCCGGACCCGGCTCCCAGACGCGGCGGTCCTCGTCGTGACCCAGCCCGGGCACGACACCGACATCACGGTGGCCCTGCACGCGGGCGCCGAGGACGCGCTGGTCGACGGGTCGATCCCGCCGGGCCTCCTGCCTCGGGCGGTGCGCTACGCGGTCGCGCGCCGCCGGCTGCATCGTGAGCTCTCCACCCAGGACGAGGCGACCGGCCTTCCCAACCTTCGCGGCTTCGCCCCGATCGCGGAGCATCAGCTCCGTATGGCGGACCGTGCGAAGACACCGGTCGTGTTCGTGTTCGTCCGTCTCGATCGGTACCTGGAAGTGGTCTCCTCGCTCGGGATCGAGGAGGCGTCCCATCTGGCGCGCGAGGCCGCGGAGGTGCTGCTGGAGGCCGTGCGCGAATCCGACGTCCCGGCCAGGATCGCCGGCGACACGTTCTGCGTGCTCCTCACCGGAGACGCCGTCGGCGCCGAGAGCATCGTCCTGTCGCGGCTGGTGGAGGCGATCGCCGTGCACGACGCTCGCCGGGACCGCCCGCGCGAGCTCTCGATCTCGGTCGGCAGCGCCCTCTACGATCCCGCCCAGCCCACCACGCTGGAGCAGATCCTCGAACACGCCGGGCGCCGTCTCACGGCCGAACCGCCCAGCTCGGGGATCACCCGGGGAGCCGATCCGTCATCCGACCCACCATGAGCTGCGAATGCCTCTGGAGAAACGCCCGCTCAACGAGAGGTGCTTCAGCTCGTGCTGGACGTGGCGAACCGGAGCGAACCGGTGGGGATGGCTGACGTCGCCGAGGCGCATGACCGGGAGCTGGTTCGTCGGATGCGGCACGGCGATGAGGACGCGTTCCGCGGCCTCTTCGGTCGATATGCATCTTCCGCGAACGCCCTCGCACTGCGGGTCGTGCGGCAACCCCATCTTGCGGAGGAGATCGTGCAGGAAGCGTTCCTGGCCGTGTGGCGCATCCCCGGCGCCTACGACGCCGAACTCGGCTCGGTGCGATCGTGGCTCATGGCCATGGTCCACCACCGGGCGGTGGATCTCGTACGGCGCGAGGAGGCCATACCGTCGCCGTGCGGAGGATTCGATCCCGCTGGCCATGGCCGAAGAGGCGGACCACGCAGACGAGGTTGTCGACGCGCTCGGGCTCCCGCAGGAACGCCGCGCCGTCCGGGCCGCGCTCGACGAAGCTCCCTTCGGAGCAACGTGACGTCATCACGTCGATGTACTTCGACGGGCTCACGCAGTCGCAGATCGCCGAGAAGACGGGGCTGCCGCTCGGGACCGTGAAGTCGCGGACGTTGCTGGGGATGCGCGGCTCCGCGCAGCGCTGGGGGGATCGAACGTTGAGCACGCGCGACCACTCCACGATCGAGGAGCTCCTCGCCGGGCGGGCGCTCGGGGGGCTCGACGGCGCGGACGACCAGCTCTTCGCCCAGGAGCTCGCCTCGCACGGCGATTGCGACCGTTGCCGGCAGCTCGAGGGGGGTTCACCCAGGTCGCGGGTCGGCTGGGGCTTTCTCTGGATCCCGTGCCCGTCGACCCCGGGCATGGCCGACCGCATCATCGTGTCCACCTCGGAGTCCCCGGAGGCCCCGCGGGGCACCGGCCGACGGCTCGCGGAGCGGCGCAACGGCGGCCGGGGCCGCGCGCTCGGCGTCCCCGTGACGATCGCCGCCGCATTGGCGCTGTTGGTGGGCGGGGCAGCGTCGTGCTGAATGGAGCACCACGAACGGGACGGTCTCGCTGGCCTCGCAGACCAGATCGTGCCGTTCGCGCTGGCGGCCGGCACGCCAGGGCACCCTCACGTGGCGTTCACGCCCGGGGAGGCCGGGGCCCTGCTGTGGGGCTCGGACCTCAAGGATCCCGGCGCCGGCAAGGTCTATGAGGTCTGGATGATCGCGAACGGTAGCACCTGTCTGGGCGGCTGCCTGCGCCCCACGGACGGCAGCGTGCGTCCACTCTCGACGCGAACCTCAGCGACGCCACGCGAGATGGCGGTCACGGTCGAGTCCGCGTCCTGTCCCGGCGCCCCACCACGAACCGATCATGACCGCCGCGCTGACCGCGTAGGTCATCCGGCCAGCATCTGGCGCAACACCAGCCGGAGGATGCCCCCCGCCGCGAAGTAGTCGACCTCGGCCGGCGCGTCGATGCGCACGATGACCGGGAAAGACGCCATGGTCCCGTCCTGCCGAGCGATCTCCACCGCGGCGTCCTGTCCCGGCCTGATCGCGCGCCCTCGAGCCCATGCACCGAGAGCGTCTCGGTCCCGGTGAGCCCGAGCGACGCTGCCGCATCACGGGCCGTGTACTGCAGCGGGAGCACGCCCATCCCCACGAGGTTGGAGCGATGGATCCGCTCGAAGCTCTCCGCGATCACGAACCGCACGCCCAGTAGGTTCGGACCCTTCGCCGCCCAGTCGCGGCTTGAGCCGCTCCCATACTCCTTGCCGGCCATGCACTGCGAGCGGGATACCCTCGGTGCGGTAACGCTCGGCCGCCTCGAAGATGCTCGTGACCTCCCCCGTCGGGAGGTAGGTCGTGAAGGAGCCCTCCGTGCCGGGCGCGAGCTCGTTGCGGAGCCGGATGTTCGCGAACGTCCCGCGCATCATGATCTGATGGTTGCCGCGCCGCGCCCCGTAGGAGTTGAAGTCCGCGGGCCCGACGCCATGCTCCTGGAGGTAGCGCCCCGCCGGCGAGTCCGCCTTGATGGAGCCGGCGGGCGAGATGTGGTCGGTCGTGATCGAATCGCCCACCTTCACCAGCACGCGCGCACCGACGATGTCTCCCGGGCCCTGGATCGGCGAATCGTCCAGGAAGGGCGGTTCCCGGACGTAGGTCGACTCGGGATCCCACGCGTACATAGGCCCGAGGGGCGAGGGCAACCCTCGCCAGTTCTCATCGCCCGTCCAGATGCGCCCGTATTCCTCGGTGAACTGCTCGGCGGTGAGGGCGGCAGCCGCCGCCTCGGCGACCTCCTGGGCGTCGGGCCAGATGTCGCGGAGGTAGACCGGCCCGTCGGTGCCGTCCCCAGCGGTTCGGTGGACAGGTCGATGTCCACCCGTCCCGCCAGGGCGTAAGCGACGCAGAACGGCGGCGACGCGAGGTAGGCGGCACGCACCTGCGGATGGACCCGCCCCTCGAAGTTGCGGTTGCCCGACAGCACCGCGACGACGTTCAGCTCGCCCTCCTCGACCGCCGCCGCCACCTCCTCGATGAGCGGACCGGAGTTCCCGATGCAGGTCGTGCATCCGTATCCAACGAGCGTGAATCCGAGCTTGTCGAGGTACGGACGTGAGACCCGCGCGCTCGAGGTAGTCCGTGACCACGCGCGAGCCGGGCGCGAGCGACGTCTTGACCCACGGTTGGGTCTGCAGGCCCGCCTCGACCGCCTTCTTCGCGAGCAGCCCCGACGCCAGCATCACAGAGGGTTGGAGGTGTTCGTGCAGGAGGTGATGGCGGCGATGACGACGGAGCCGTCCCGGACCATCTCGCCGTTCGATTCACCTCGGCGTCAGTGTGCTCGCCCCCGGGGAGCGACTCCTGGCGCACGGTCCCGCCCTCCGCCACGAACGCGCCGATCTCGCTCGGCCTTCGGGTCGGGCTCGAGATTGTCGCGGAACGCCGCGACGAACGAGTCCCAGACCTTCGGCAGGGCCACGCGGTCCTGCGGCCGCTTCGGGCCGGCGAGCGAGGGCACGACGGCCGCCAGGTCCAGATCGAGTGTCTCGCTGAACATGGGCTGAGGATCCGCCGTCGAGCGGAACAGGCCCTGCTCCTTCGTGTAGCGCTCCACCAGGTCGACGACCGGTCGCCCCTGCCCGGTGAACGTGAGGTAGCGCAGCGTCTCGGCGTCCACGGGGAAGAAGGACGCCGTGGCGCCGTACTCGGGGCACATGTTCGACAGCGTGGCACTGTCGGCGATCGACAGCGTCGAAAGCCCGTCGCCGAAGAACTCCACGAAGCGTCCCACCACGCCGTGCGCGCGCAGCATCTGGTGAGCGTGAGGACGAGGTCCGTGGCGGTGGTGCCGGCGGGAAGGGCGCCCGTGGCGCGCACGCCCACGCACGATCGGCTGGCGGCAGGAACATCGGCTGGCCCAGCATGGCGGCCTCGGCCTCGATGCCGCCCACGCCCCATCCCAGCACGCCGAGGCCGTTGATCATCGTGGTGTGCGAGTCCGTGCCCACGAGCGTGTCGGGGAACGCCACGCCGTCGCGCACCGACACCACGCTGCCCCAGGTGCTCGAGGTTCACCTGGTGACAGATCCCGGCGCCCGGCGGCACCACGCGGAACCCCTCGAACGCCTGCTGCGCCCAGCGCAGCAGCGTGTAGCGCTCACCGTTGCGGCGGTACTCGAACTCGATGTTGCGGCCATAGGCCTCGGCCGTCCGGAACAGGTCGACCTGGACGGAGTGGTCGATGACGAGGTCGACGGGGATGAGCGGGTTGATACCGGCGGGGTCGCCGCCGGCGCGCGCGGTGGCGCTGCGCATCGCGGCGAGGTCGACGACGGCCGGACACCCCCGTCAGGTCCTGCATGAGGACGCGGCAGGGCATGAAGGCGATGTCCGCCTCCGGCCTCGGGCCAGGCAGCGAGCGCGCGCACATCGTCCTCGCTGACGTCGCGCGTGCCGGCGCGGCGAATAGGTTCTCCAGCAGGATCTTGACGGTGAGCGGCAGCGCGTGGATCTCGCCGAACCCCTGATCCGCAAGCCACCCTAGGCGGTAGATGTCCACGGCGCCGGCGGCGGTCTGCAGACCGCCCCGAGCCCCGCTGAGGTCATCACTCATGTGGACGCAGACTCCTGTTCGTGCGCGGGTGTTCGACTTCCATCCTCCCACGCACAAGGGAACCACCAGCCGGACCGCCCGCCCAAGAGGCACAGGCAGCCCCCCTCCGAGCCAGAGGCACGCGCAGCCCCCTCCACCCCAAGGCACGCGCAGCTTCCTTCACCCCAAGGCACGCGCAGCCTCCTTCCGCCCAGAGGCACGCGCAGCCTCCTTCAGTGGTCGAGGAGCGCCGGACTCTTAGCCGACGGCCGCGCTCGACACATCGACCATCAGTCTCCGAACCCTGGCTCGACCGCCCTGGCTCGACGCACGGACTCCTTATGCGCAAGACGCGCTTTCCGGCGGAGCTTCGCCTCACGCTGCCGTCGGGCCTCGACCTCGGTCTCCACGACGAGCGGCGGCACCGGGCGCGGTCGTCCCTGCTGGTCGATCGCGACGAACACGAGGTACGCGCTGTTCGCGTGGACGCAACGTCCCGTGACCGGATCGGTGGCCTCCACGCGTACGCCGCACTCCATCGAGCTCGTCCCGACGTCGTTCACCGATGCGAGCAGCACGACCACGTCGCCGATGTGCACGGGCTCTAAGAACGTCATCTCGTCGATCGCCACCGTGACGGCGAGCCCGCCGGCGTGCTTGATGGCGGTGAGTCCGGCGGCGGTGTCCACGAGCCGCATGATCACGCCGCCGTGGACGTTGCCCTGCACGTTGGCGTCGGTGATCTCCATCATCTGCGTGAGGGTCACGTGCGAGTCACGCACGGGCCTCGCGGCAAGGTCGCGGTTCACCCTCGCATCCTAAGGGTGCTCCGGGCCGCAGGTAGCATCGCGTCGTGGCACGTGCCCTTCCCCTCCTGGCGGCGGTTCTCGTGGCGCTCGCCGCCTGTCAGCACGATGGACCCTCCTCCGCCGCGGCCACGCAGCCGCGGGCCACGCCCTCCGCGGCGTCGGCACCTTCGCTCCCGCCGGGGGTGCCGACCTCGTACCCGAGCGACGCCGCGGCGGGCGATGTGCCGCTGGACGCCCTGATCCCTCAGGGCGCCACGGCGGTCGGGAGCTGGTACGCCACAACTCCGTCCGGCGACGCGATCGTCGTGGTCTATGCGACGCCGGGGTCCCAGCCCCCGCGTGCCGGGCGCGGGCTCGTGGTCTGGCGCCGAACCCCCGGGGAGAACCAGTGGCGCGCCGTGTTCGGGATCGATCACGCGCCCGACGAGGGCGTGCTGTCGATCCAGACCGTGGCCACCTCAGACGTCACCGGCGACGGCTCTCCCGACGCCCTCGTGTTCGAGGCCACCGGCGGCAGCGGCGGCTGCGGAACGTGGCGGGTGATCGACCTGGCTGCGGGTCGACAGGTCTACGCGAACAGCCTGTGCGATGCCCGCGTCGCTCCCTCCGAGTCGCCCGTCGGGCTCACGCTGACGCAGGCCGTCTTCAGGCCCGGCGACGCTCATTGCTGCCCCAGCGCGATGCGCACCACGGTGCTGACCTACGCGGCGAGCGGACGTTGGATCAAGGCGTCGTCGCACGTGATGGCGACCGCTCCCTAACGCCCGTCGATTCAACTCACGCGAACGAGGCGGCTCCCCCTCGGGGACTTCTCCACCTCGATGCGCGCGGGGAGCCGGATCGCGAGCTCCTGCACGTGGGAGATCACGCCGATCATGCGGCCGTCGCCGCCGAGCTGCTCGATGGCCTCGACGACGAGCTCCAGCGACTCAGGGTCCAGCGTGCCGAACCCCTCGTCGAGGAACAAGCTCTCGAGGCGCGCCCGCTGCGTGACGGCGAGCGCCTGCACCTGATCGGACAGAGCGAGCGCCAGCGCGAGCGACGCCAAGAACGTCTCTCCGCCGGACAACGTTCGCGCGGCGCGCATCTCCTCTCCGTTCCACGTGTCGACGACGAAGAACTGCTCCCCCTCGTACGCGAGGCGGTAGCGACCCCCCGATAACGAGGAAAGGCGCTCAGAACCCGAGGCGGCGAGCGTACGGAGAGCCTCCGCTTGCAGGAACGCAACGATCCGATCCGAGCGCAACTCCTGCGCGAGGTCGTGGAAGCGCCCGCGCCGTCCCTCGACCCCGGCCACCTCGATCTCCAGGGCGCGGCGCTTGTCCAGCCGCTGCGCCAGGCGCTCTGCGTCGTCGCGGGCGGTCGTGGCCGCGGCCGCCGACGTCCGCCGCGCGACGGCGACGGCTTCCACCAGCTCGGCGATCGAGCGCGGTCCGTCCAGGACGTCGTCCACGTCGCGCAGGGCTTCGGCGGCCTCGGCGAGGAGACCGGCCTCGCCGACGCCCGCGCGATCCGCGACGGCCGCGACCACGTCGAGGGCCGCCTTGGCGTGGCCGGCGACGGCGTTCGCCCAGGTCGAGAGCACCTCCGGATCCTCGGACCTCCCGATCCGCGGGAAGGGCTTCAGCGCGTCCGCGAGCTGGGCGTCGTCCGAGGCTCGGCGCGCGCGGGCGAGCACGGCGTCGAGCGAGAGGGCTCGCAGGCTCGACCCGGCGACGGCCACCTCCGCGTTCAGCCTATCGAGCGCGGAGTCTGCCTCCGCACGTTCGCGCTCCGCCTCCATCGCGCGCCCCGAAGCCATGCGCTCCTCCTGCGAACGTGCATTGAGCCGCTCGACGCGGGCGGTGAGCGCGGCGACGGGATCGGCGGGCAGCGCTTCGGCGAAGACCGGGGCGAGCTCCGCTTCCAGCGCCTGCTCTTCTCCGCGAAGCCCTTGAAGGTCCGAGGTGAGCCGGGCCGCGACATCGGCGTGCCGCTCTTCATCGCGCGCGGCTTCGGCGACCGCTTCGTTCGCCTCGTCAGCCTCGCCCCGCGCCCGATCGAGGCCGGCGAGCGCGGCCTCGTGATCCGCTCTGGCATGTGCTAGGTCGGGTGCCGCGGCCTCGGGAAGCACGTCGATGTGGGCTCCGCAGACGGGGCATTCGTCGCCCGCGTGGAGCTCCGCCCGGACCGCCGCCGCCCGATCGGCGAGCACGATCTCCTCCAGCCGCGCCGTCGCGGCGATCGCGCGCATCTCGGCCTGCGCGGCCTCGGCAACGACCGTCGACAGGCGCTCGGCGAGGTCGCCACGCGCCTTCGCGCGGACCTCCGTCCCCTCCGCCTCGACGACGAGGTCCGCCGCCGCCGCCGAG
This sequence comes from uncultured Actinomycetes bacterium, assembly GCA_963850315.1. Classification (GTDB taxonomy): domain Bacteria; phylum Actinomycetota; class UBA4738; order UBA4738; family HRBIN12; genus JAOUEA01. The sequence continues at coordinate 302,777 of CAWKKN010000002.1, read as the reverse complement.
ATCTTGTCCCGGAGCTCGGGCAGCCGGCGCGCGCGCTCCCTGGCTTCCACGAGGGCCTCCAGGCCACCCGATCCCATCTCGTCTCGCTCTCGAGCGATGCGGGCCTCGGTCACCGCGGTGACGGCCTGCTCTGCGGCGATCCGCGCGAGCTCCGCGCCTGCGTGGGCCTCGGCGAGCGTCGAACCGAGTCGCACCAGCGCTTCGGCGGCATCGTTGGCCATCGTGGCGATGCCGCGCAGTTCCTCGGTGCTCTCCGACAAGGCCTCGAGCCGCTCGCGCTCGCGCCGCCATCGCTCCTCGAGACCACGCGCGACCTGTTCCGCCGCGGCGAGGCGATGCTCGCGTTCGCGCTCCGCTCGGATCCGACCCTCGGCGGCCTCGATCGCGTCCGAGCTCACGCCCTCGTACTCCGTGGCGAGGATCTCCGATCTCGCGGTGCCGCGCAGCCTCGCGTCGCGCTCCAGCTCGCCGGCGCGCACGTTGAGGCGTTCGAACAGCTCCAGGCCGAGCAGGTCCGTGAGGATCCGGCGGCGCTCCCTCGCCTCGCCTACCATGAACTCCTGGAACCGTCCCTGCGGCAGCAGGACGGACCGCGTGAACCCGTCGAAGTCCAGGCCGATGAGCTCCTTCACGCGGGCGTCCACGTCGCGGACGCGGTCGGCGCCTTCGCCGGCCTGCACCCAGCCCTCGCCCTCGGCGCGCTCCAGCAGGATCTTCGTGGTCCCGGCCGCGGCGGGCGTGCTCCGCGTCACGCGCCACGTGGTCCCGTCCACGGTGAAGTCGAACGTCACCGCCATCCGCTTCTGGCCCTGGCTCACGAGCTGCCCCGTGCCCCTGCCGACGCGCTCGACGTAGCCGTAGAGCGCGTAGGTCATGGCGTCGAGCAACGACGACTTCCCCGATCCCGTCTGCCCCGAGATCGCGAACAGGTCCAGTCCGGTGAAGTCCAGCACCTGGGGATCGCGGAACGAGGTGAAGCCTCGCAGCTCCAGGCGGACGGGACGCACCGCCTATCCCCCCTCCGGCTCGAGCTCGAGCTCGAGCACCTCGTCGAACGACGCGAGCATGTCGGCGGTCGGCTCGACGCCGTGGTGCGAGCGGAAGGATGCGGCGAACTGCTCGCGCGGTGTCAGCGCCCCGAGCACGTGCGCGGCCACGTCAGCGTCCAGTCGTTCGTAGACGAGCTGTACGTCGAGTGCGTTCGGGAGCGCGTCGCGCACGCGGTCCGCGATGCCGGAAACGGGGCCATCGGTCTCCAGGAACACGCGGAGGAACGCATCGCCGACGTCGTCGGCGCGGGCGACCACGTCGTCGAGCGAGCCACGCAGGTCGACGAGAGGTCGGCCGGCGGTGACGGGGACCTCACGCACCTTCGCGGGTGTGCCGGGCGCCGCATCGACGAGCGCCACGGACTTCGCCTGCTCGGCCTCGCCGAAGTCGAGCTGGATGAGCGACCCCGCGTAGCGGGTGGGAGCCGGCGCCCCCCGCACCGCTTGCGGACGGTGGACGTGACCGAGCGCGCAATACGCGGCGGTCCCTGGGAGACGCCCGGGCGAGATGGCATAGGCCATCCCGATCGTGAGCTCGCGCTCGCCGCTGCCCAGCAGCGCACGGTCCGTGAACAGGTGCGCCATCAACACGTTGACGCGATCGGGCCGGAACGTGCCCGCCATGGCGGCAAGCAGCTCGCCCATCCCCTCCGCGTAGGACGCGTACCAGGACTCCGTGGCGTCGAACAGGGCCGCAGCGTCGCCGAAGCGGCGCTCCGGCACGAACGGGACACAGGCGACGAGCGCGGCCTGGGTCCCGTCGCGGGAGGGAACCTCAACGACCCCGCCCTGCTGCGGAGGCAGCACCCGTGCGACGACGTGGGTGCCGAGCGGCCGCAGCAGCTTGCCGAGCGCCTCGAAGCGGACGTTCGAATCGTGGTTGCCGGGGATCAGGACGACCGGGATCCTCGCCTCCCGCAGTCGCACCAGGGCCTCGAACACGGCATCGTCCGCCTCGGGCGACGTGGACCGGTGCTCGTAGACGTCGCCCGCCACGAGCACCGCATCGGCGCCTTCGGAGACGGCGATGCCCACGACCTGGTCGAGGGCGTCACGGAACTCCCCCATCCTCGAGCGCCCTCGGATCGTACGCCCGACGTGCCAATCGCTCGTGTGCAGGAACCGCACCGGTCCTCCGCCTACTCGCCCTCGAACCGGGAGAACACATCACCGGCCGGGGCGGATGCCTCGTCCGAGCGCGTCGCCCAGGACGGGAAGGGGAACCGGATCTGCAGCGGCACCGGGATGTTCGGTTGCTGCAGGATCATCGAACCGGGCTTCAAGATCGCGGCGCGCTGGCGCGACACGGCGGGCAGGAACCCGTACTCGCTGCGCTGGGCCTCGGCGGAGTCCAAACGGCCCACCACCCGGAACGCAGAGTTCGCGATCACGCGGCGCTCGACCTCGCTCGCGGTCTGCTCGGCGCCCACCAGGATCATGCCGAGGGAGCGTCCGCGCTCGGCGACGTCCAGCAGGATCTCCTTGATGGGACCCGAGCCCTCGCGCGGTGCATACCGGTTGAGCTCGTCGAGCACCAGGAACGTGAGCGGCTCGCGCGTGCCCATCCGCTCCTTGTCCTCGAACAACCGCTTGATGACGACGCCGGTGACGAACCGCTTCGCACGGTCGTTGAGCGTGTGGATGTCCACGACCGTGACCTGGCGGGCCTCCCAGTCGATCCGATGACGTCCAGCATCCTCGGCGTCGCGTCCCCAGACGAGGTGGCCCATGTGGAAGCGACCCGAGTCCAGGCGGCGCAGGAACGCGTTCACCGTGGCATCGGCGACGCGGCCTCGCCAGGGGAACCCGTCCTGATCCAGCTCCCCTCGCACGATCTCGCACAGTGCCTCGAAGTCGCGGACGGGGTAGCCGCCGAACGTCACGGTGGCGTCGTTGTCGGGGTCGTCCTCACACTCGCGATCCAGCTGAACCTCGACGCGCGACACGAGGTCCGCGATCTGGGAGCGCTCGTCGTCCGCCTCCGCGAACATGAATCGCAGCAGCCGCCCGCGCACGAACTCGCGGATCGTCCAGTAGTAGGAGCCGACCCCCTCGGAGCGGCTCTCGACCTGCGGGATCGCCTGGCCGGCCGCGTCGCGACGCACCGGCGCCCACAGCCCTACCGACTCGAACGGCCCCACCGGCAGCCCGAGGCGCGCGTAGTCGGTTCTACCTTCCTCTTCGAGTTTGGCGTTGGGTCGGTCGATCCACATGAGGTCCTCGCCCTTCACGTTGAACACGATCGCCTTCGTGTTCGCGCGGTAGCCGCCCAGCGCCTCGGAGTGGAACAGCGCATACAAGAGGAAGAGCGCATAGCTGGTCTTCGTGGCGACGCCCGAGACGCCGGAGATGTTCACGTGCGCGCCCCGCGAGCCATCGAGGAAGTCCAGGTCCAGGAACACCGGCTCGTCGTCGCGCGTGAGCCCCGCCGGCAGGCGCCGCTCCATCTGGTCGAGGTAGAGGGCCTCGTCGCGATCCGCGCCGCGCGCCCGATACGCCGGCAGGCCCGGCATCGGCGGGACGAAGATCTCGGGCTCGAAGCGTGTGGCCACGACCTCGGCGGCGACCGCCGTGTCCACCGGAAGCACACCCTGATCCACCAGGAAGACGTCCGTGTCGAACTGGGCGCCCTCGTGCCGTGCCCGCACGTTCTGCACGATGCCGCTCACGCGCAGCGTCCCTCTCCCCGGCACCTCCGACTCGACGAGCACGGCGTCGTCGAGCTGCAGGTAGCCCTCGGGAGCCACGCCGACCCAGAACGTGAGGGGCGTGGCGTCCTCCGTGCCGAGCACCATCCCCACCCGCTCGCTGGCGTCGTCCACGCTCATCCCTCCTGCCCCATCAGCGCGGCGATCAGGGCGCGCCGGATCAAGCCTCGGTGACCCATCCGATGCTGGAGCCAGCCTTCGAGGCCTCCGACCGGAACGAGGTTCTGCGGGGCCCGCGGATCGCTGGGGCGTCCCGCGAACCCCGGGAGCAGCGCGCTGACGCGTTCGGCGATGGCGACCGCCTCGGCCACGCCCAGGCCCGCGCGCACCTCGCAGCGCAGGATCCCCGCATGGGCGTGGAACGGCGCCCGTCTCGCCGTGAGGCGGGTGTACCAGGCGAAGCGCTCCAAGCCGGAGCCCTCGTACGCGAGACCGAACAGGGGCGTGCGTTGCCCGGGCGCGAGCCGAGGGAGCAGGGCGTCGTGGGCCGGTTCGAGATAGGCGCGGACGAGTCGTTTCACCACGCCGACGACCGGCGACGCGGTGGGGTCGAGGAACCCGAGCCGTCCGTCGGCGAACACCAGGGCGTCGCCATCGGCCGCGAGCCGCGCCGCGAGGTTCGCCTCGGCCGCCTGCATGAGCTTCTGCAGACCGTCGAGCGGAGCGTTCGCGTCCGCGCCGGGTTCGGCTGCCGGCAGGAAGACGAGCCGGGCGTCACCGAGCGAGAGCGCGACGGGCTCGGCCGCCATGCCCGCGCCCAGCACGAGCGCGCGGTGCACTTCGTCGTGAGCGAACGTGGCTCTGCCCTCGCACCGCACCGCGCCCACCGCCGCCGTGCCGAACAGCCCGAACGCGCGCCGCTCGCCCTCGGTGGCGAGGAGCCGCAACTCGATCCGCCGCACGCCGTCGACGAACCAGAGACGGCCCGGTTCGGCCGCGGCGCGCGGGGCGATGGGCGTCGTCCAATCGGTCGTTTCGACGTAGGGGTTGGCGCTCGCCCGCGTCTCGTGCAGCGCGGCCTCGAACCCCATGCCGCGCTCGGGGCTCCAGGGATCGGCGGCGAGGATCGGCATGGGCGAAGGATACCCACCGCCTCCGACGGAGGCGCCCGCAAGGGCCCTAGGTCCTCGGTCGGCCGATGGTCGTATGGATATATCCCCCAAGCAGGGCTGAATCTGGGCCCACGTACTGCCGATAACCCGCCCGAGAAGACCAGTGGATTTCGCTTGAGGGGGCCACTCGATGGCTGGCACGAGGAACGGGCAGTGGATCGCTAGGAACCTGCTGATCGGAGCCGCGATCTTGTTGGTCGCGGGGATCGCGGGTTCCCTCTACATGGGCGTACGGGCGCGCGAAGGCGCGATCAAGACCGTTACGGATCAGGCGAGCACGATCGCCGATCGTTCGTTGGGGCTCGTCTTCCAGCCCACCGATACGACGGCCCCGGTGTCGTCCGCGCGCGCCACCGCACTCGACGCCCGGGTCGCTGCCGTGGTGCTCGATCCCAGCACGTTCAACTCGGTCACGGTGTGGTCGACGGACGGCAGGATCCTGTATTCCACCGGCGGCCGGATCGGCAGCACGATCGACGCGGAGAAGACGCGGATCCACAACGCGCTGCACGGCGATCCGCAGATCCAATCCTCCGGCGGGTCGTTCTCCGTGATGGTGCCGCTGAAGCTTCCCTCCGGCGTGGGCGAGCCGACCGCCGTCGAGCTCACGACGACCTCGAGCCCGATCGACGGCGCCCCGGCGCCGTGGCGGACCAACGCGCTATTCCTCACGCTGCTGCTGGCAGTGGTCGGATTCGCGCTGTACCGCGTCATGGCGGCGCCCCGGCCCATGGGGGCATCGAGCGCATCCGGCCACGCGGCGATCCAGCCCGCGCCCGGCCGCGCGGTGATCCAGCCCGCGTCTGCCGTGGCGGCGGCGGTCCCCTCGCCCGGCCTTCGGGAGGAGGCCGAGGCGCGCCGCAAGGCCGAGGACCGCGCGCGCGCCGCGGAGGAACGGCTCGGGGTGCTGCAGGATCAGTACCGCTCGACGCTCGATGACCTGCGGGGGGCGGAACGGCGCATCCAGGAGCAGGCCGCCGCAGGACGGCCGGACGAGCAGATGCAGGAGCAGCTCGCGCGCACCGAGCAGCGCGCACGCGAATTCGAGCTCCGGGCGCGCGAGCTCGAGACGAAGTACCGCCTGCTGGAGGAGGAGCACCGGGAGCTCGCCCGACTCGCGCCCGATCCCGACATCATGGTGAAGGCGAACGACCGCCTGGAGGCCCTGAAGGCCGAACGCGACCAGCTCCGCCGCGAGCGCGATGCGCTCGTCGCCGAGCGGGACGAGATGGGGGCGCAGCACGCGGAGCTGACGAAGCAGCTCGCCGCCGGCGCGGAGCCTACGCAGGATCCCGACCTGCTCCGTCGCGTGCAGCAGGCCGAGACCGAGTCGATCGGCCTGCGAGCTGAGCTCGAGGGAGCCCAGACGCAACTCGCGATGTCACGCCGGGAGCTCGAGGGGCTCCGCGGACAGTTCGAGCGAGCGAGAGAGCTCCAGGAGGATCTTGACGCCGCACACGTCGAGACGCTCCACGCGCGGGAGGCGTCCGAGTCGGCGCAGTCCGAGCTGAGCTCCGCGCGGACGGAGCTCGAGGACGCCCGATCGGAGCTGCGGGTGCTCCGCAACGAGGAGCAGCGCGCGGCCATGCTCGAGGACGAGCTTCGCGGGGCCCGGGCCGAGCTCGAGAGCGCTTCGGCGTCTCATCGGGCCGAGCTCATGGAGCGCGAGGCCGAGCTTGAGGACAAGGTGAGGATCCTGCGGGAGGGGTTCCAGGAGCACGTGGAGGCGTTGGAGGCCTCGCACCGCGAGGGGATCGCCGCGCGTGAGGCGGAGCTGGCCGAGCGGCTCGCCGCCGTCGAGGGGGCCCAGCGCATCGAGTTGGACCGGTTCGAGCGCGAGCTCGCCGACCGCGACGAGCGCTACGGCACCGCCGAGCAGGCGGTCGCCGAGGCACAGGAGCGATCCGAGCGGCTCACGGCCGAGCTCGCCGAGGCCACGCGTGAGCTCGGCGCGACGGCAGACCGGCTCGTCGCCGAGACGGAATCGGCCCGCACCCTCGGGGAACGGGTGGAGCGGGCCGAGGCCCGGGCGGCGGACTCGGTCGCGCGGGCGGTGCGCCTCGCGAACGATCTCGAGGCCGCGACGCAGGACAACGCCGAGGTGAACCGACGGCTGCAGGAGCTGGAGGCGCGACGTGCCCTCGAGATCGCGGAGGGCGAGGGGCGCGCGAACCTCGACGAGCTGTTGCGGATCACGCAAGAGCGGCTCGCCGGCCAGACCGAGAAGCTCATCGCGGCCGAGGACCGGGTCCACCAGTTGGAGCGCGAGATGCACGCGAAGCTCGAGCGGATCGACGAGGTGGAAGGGGAGCTTCGCCACGTACAGATGGCCGAGGCGATGCGCCAGATCCGCGGCGAGGGCCACGATGAAGTGCCGGACGCGGAGGCGCCGGTCGCGATGGCGGACGCCGTCGATCAGGCGCCGATAGAGGACCGGCGGGCCACGACCCCGTTCATCAAGGAGCTGTCGCTCGACGCCCACAAGTCGCTCATGCAGATCCTGGGCCTCACACAGATCCTCAAGCACAAGCGGGATCCGAAAGAGCAGGGACAGCTGGTCCGTCAGCTCACCGCCTACGCCCGCCGGCTCGACCACGTGGTGTCCGACATGAGCGACGCCGACAGCCTCGCGCGTGGGACGATCGAGCTGAATCTGCGTCGGACCGATCTCGAGCCGATGCTCAGGCGCATCGTCGAGGAGTCCGGCGTGGACGTCGACCACGAGGTCATCGTGGAGGCGGAGCGCGTCGTCGTGAGCATCGACCAGGTTCGCACGGAGCAGATCCTCTCGGGATTGCTGCGAGCCTCCGGAGACCGCACCCCGGCGAACAAGATCATCACGGTGCGCCTGACCCCGCACGAGGGCGGCGCGTTGCTCTCGGTCGAGGACCCCGAGCCGTCGTCGGACGCTTCACTGAGCCCCGTCGTGGAACGCTTCGCGGAGGTCCAGGGCGGCTGGGCGACGGTGGTGAGCCGTGAGGAGGGCGGGTCGGCCTTCCGGGTCTTCCTGCCCGACGGCGCGAACGCGCCGGAGGCGAGCGCCCCGACCGACGTCGAGAGCTCGGAGTCCGAGGCGGCGGACGAGGACGCCGGCGCGACCGAGCCGGAGGCCCAGGTGGCGGTGCCCGCAGGATCCGACGACGACCTCCATATCGTGGTCGAAACGGGGCAGGAGCAGCCGGCGGAGACATGGACCCAGTCCCCCGAGCAGCTCCTGGTGCAGGAGTTGCACAGGCTGTCGGAGATCACGGCCGAGGATTGATGCGGGCGGGCCCCCCGCCTAGAGGAGCCGCAGGATCAGGCGTCGCCCTGACCTCCGCCGCCGCAGATCGCGGCGCCGCCTAGCTCGACCGAGCGCCGCCGCATCTCGTGCGCGAGGGTCAGCACGATCCGCGCTCCGCTCGCTCCGATCGGATGCCCCAGCGCGACGGCTCCTCCGTTGACGTTGACCACGTCCTCGTCGATGCCCAGCATCCGCGCCGCGTGTAGGGGCACCGCCGCGAACGCCTCGTTGACCTCGAGCAGGGCGAGGTCGCCGGCGTCCAGACCCGCCTTCTTCAGCGCCCTCTGCATGGCGATGGCGGGAACGGTCTGCAGCGATGCGAAGCGGTCGGCCGACATCGCGTAGGCGACGATCTCGGCGAGCGGACGCAGGCCCAGCTGATCGGCCCTCTCCTCGCTCGTCACGACGACGGCCGCCGCGCCGTCGGAGATCTGCGATGCGTTGCCGGCCGTGACCGTGCCGTCCGGCGTGAACGCGGGACGCAGACGCCCCGAACCCGGCCACCGTCGTGTCCGCCCGGATGCCTTCGTCCCGCTCCACCACGACGGGGCCGCCCTTGCGCTGCGGGATCGAGACGGGAACGACCTCCTCGGCGAGCCGGCCTGCCTCCCACGCAGCGAGCGCCCGCGCATGCGAGCGCTCCGCCCACGCGTCCTGCTCCTCCCGGGTGATGCCGAGCTCCGCGTTGATCGCATCCGTGCCGGCACCCATGTGGCGGTCGTCGAACGCGCACCACAGGCCGTCGTGGATCATCGAGTCGAGCATCGGGGTATCGCCGAGGCGCGCGCCCTCGCGCGCCTTCGGGCAGGACGAACGGCGCACGGGTCATCGACTCCATCCCGCCGGCCACCACGATGTCGAGCTCGCCTGCGCGGATCATCTGGTCGGCGATGGCGATGGCCGACGTGCCGGACAGGCACACCTTGTTGACCGTGAGCGCGGGATCTCCTTCGGGATGCCGGCGGCGATCGCCGCCTGCCTCGAGGTGATCTGCCCCTGCCCCGCCTGGAGCACGTGGCCCATCACGACGTACTCGACCTGCTCGGGCGCCACCGCGGCGCGCTCCAGCGCCGCCGCGATCGCCACGCCGCCGAGTTCCACCGCAGAGCGAGATGCCAGCGCGCCGCGGAACTTCCCGATGGGCGTGCGCGCCCCCGCGACGATCACCGACCGCGTCATGAGCGGAGTCTACGGCCCGCCGAGCGCAGCCCTCCCACTGACACCGGGTATGAGGGCTTCAATGAGGGACGCGAAGCCGAGCGTTGGCCCTGCCGTCAAGTACCTGCTGCGTCAGGCGGGGGGTGCGGGGGGCTCGAGCATCGAGACCGAGCCGAGCGTAGCCCTGCGTTGAGACAGCGCGCGCTGGATCACGTCGAGGATCTCGTCGCGGACGAGCTCGTCGCGCTGGATGAGCGCGTCGCGCAGCGCCGCGTGGACGTCGCGGTTCTCCGCGAGGACCGCGCGCACGCGTTCCTTCTGCGCCTCGAGGATGTCGTCGACCCGCCGTTTGCCCGTCGGCGTCGCCGAGCACCTTCGCGACGAGGTTCGCGCCGCCGAGGGGGCCGTTGGACAGCGCGTCGAAGGAGATCAGCGAACCCGCCATCCCGAACGAGCCGACCATGTTCGCGGCCAGCGTCGTGGCGTGCGCGAGGTCGTTCGCCGGCCCGGTCCCGGACTCGCCGATGCACATCTCCTCGGCCACGAGGCCCCCGAGCGCGATCGCGATGCCCGCCTCCAGGTCGGACTTCGTGCGCGTGAAGCGCTCCTCCTGGTCGCTGTGCGCGAGCAGGCCCAGCGAGCCGCGCCGCTTGATGATGGACAGGACCTCCAGACGCCGGTCCTTGCCGAGGAAGTAGGCGACGGTGGCGTGACCGGCCTCGTGGGTGGCCACCGACTCGCGGTCGGAATCCGTGTAGACGGTGGACTGCTTCGTCCCGATCTCCTCGGTGAACTTCGCCTCCATGAGGTCCTGGTAGTTCATCTCCCGCCGGCCGTCGCGCAGCGCCATCAGCAGGCCCTCGTCCATGAGGTGCTCGATCATCACCGGCGTGTAGCCGAACGTCTCGTGCGCGAGCCGCTCGCGCATCAGCGGGATCGTCGAGCTGCTCGTGGTGCTTCTTGCGGACCAGGAAGAAGTCGATGAGCTCGGCCCGCTCGTTCTTGTTCGGCACGTCGAAGAAGAGGCGACGGTCGAAGCGACCGGGGCGCAGCAGCGCCGGGTCGAGGGAGTCGCCGCGGTTGGTGGCCGCGATCAACAGGATGTTGTGATACCGGGACTTCCCCGTCTTCAGCTGACGGTCGCTGGGCAGGTACCCGTTGACCCAACCGACGAACTTCGCGCGTACACGATCGCGGAACGGCGGCTGGTCGAAGGACTGCATCTGGATCAACAGCTCGTTCACCATGCCCCCGGTGCCGGACGACATCATCGTCGAGCGGGTCCGCCCGAGGAACCCGGGGGCGGGGCGTCATCGCCGACATGCTGTCGCGCGACACCCCGATCGCGTCGATCTCTTCGATGAAACCGATCGCGCCGCCTTCCTTGCGCGCCGCCTTGCGGAGCGCTTTGAAGAACGACCGGATGCGGAAGGCGGTCATCCCGAACCACATCGATTGCAGCGCCGGCGCCGCGATGAACATGAAGGGCACGCCGGCCTGCTTCGACATCGCCTTCGCGAGGTAGGTCTTGCCGGTGCCGGGCGGTCCCTCGAAGAGGATGCCGCGGCGGGGCGTCCCGCCGAGCTCGTCGCGGAACGTCGCGTAACCCAGGAACATGTCGAGCGAGCGCACCACCTCTTCGACCTGCGTGTCGAGGCCGCAAACCTGCGTGAGGCCGACCTCGACCTGCTCGGGCTGGATCGTGACATGCGGCGACTTCCCGTTCATCAACGGGAGCGCCACCATCAGGAGCACCGCGAAGATCAGCAGGATGGCAGGCGCGAAGATGATCCACTCCGACCCGATGGTCGGCAGCTGGAACGGGTGGTCGGTGGCGACGCGGTGATAGAGGTAGGCGTCGACGAGCAGGACGACGACGATGGCGCGGATCAGCTTCTTGCGCTTCGTCCGCTCCCGCTGCCGAAAGACGTCCGCGCGGCCCTTCGTCGTGAGTTGCGAGCCCTCCAGCAGGGCCGGTACCGAGGCGTCGTGCTTGTCCACGGGCTGCGCTCCTCATCATGTGCGGGCGAGGCAACGCTACACCGGGTGCCCTACCCCGGACATCGGTCCTTCGGCCCAGATGGGGGACCTGAAGGTTCCGCCCCGGCGGGGAGCCGATATAGGGTGCGGCGGATGGCTCGCAAGAAGCAACCGCCCATCGCGGCGGCGGACAAGGCCCTGATCGGCGGCCTGCTTCGCGACCTGCGCCGCGCCGCCGGCTACCGCTCCGTCGAGACGGCGGCGGCCCGGAGCGCCTGCCCCGCCTCGCGCCAAACGATCTACGCCTATGAGCGGGGTGACCTGGTGCCGTCACTTCCGCAGTTCCTCGAGCTGGTGGAGTTCTACGTGTTGGAGGCGCCTCACGGCCGCGGCGCGAAGCCCCAGGACGACCTGTGCTCCCAGGGCGTGGCCGCGGTCACGCACGCGCTGGCGCTCGATGCGTATCACCTCCCCCACGCGATGGATCTGGTGGCGAGGATGCGTCCCGACCGGGCGGCGAAGGCGTGAACCTCACCGCCATCGACCATGTGGGGATCGCCGTGGACGACCTCGATGCCGCGGTCGAACGGTATCGGATGCTGTTCGGCGTCGCGCCGACCCATCGTGAGCGGGTGACGGAGCAGGGCGTCGAGGAGGTGTTGTTCGAGGTGAGCGGCTCCTTCATCCAGCTCCTCGGCGCACTGACGCCCGACACCCCCGTGGCCCGATATCTGAGGAGGCGCGGTCCCGGCCTGCACCACGTTGCCTACCGCGTCGACGATATCGAGGCCGCGCTCGCGGAGCTCGCAGGCCGAGGCGCACGGCTGATCGACGAACACGGTCGCCCCGGCTCTCGCGGAACGACGATCGCCTTCCTCCATCCGAGCGCCGTGGGCGGCGTCCTCGTGGAATTGGTCCAGAGCGCCGGCTAGTTTGCGTGACATCCGGGTATCCCGCTAGGCTCCCGCGCACGTTGTCTCGTCGGACTACCCGAACCTACGTCTGGCTCGTGGCGGCCGCGCTCCCGGCACTGCTCGCGTCGGGCCTCGTCGGGACCGATCCTCCGGTCGCGACCGCCGGCCAGTCACCCATCGACCACGTCGTCGTCATCATCATGGAGAACCAATCCTTCGACGCGATGTTGGGGCGACTGTGCAGCGAACAGGCGAGCGGACAGATCGTGCGAGCGGGCAACGATGCGCCGTGCGACGGGTCGACGGTCGGCACCCTGCCCAACGGAGCCCCGTTCCCACTCCAGGCGGAGCCCGACTCCGGTCTCAAGATCGACCACGGCGTCTACGGCCAGACAACCTCCATCGACGGCGGGGCCATGGACGGGTTCGACAAGATCAGCGGGTGCACGCCCACCTCGAAGCTCCCGTACGGATGTCTGAGTCAGTTCGATGCGCTCGGCGGCACGTGCGGCCTCAACGGGAAGCAGAGCTGCATCCCCGACGCCGCGACGCTCGCCACCGACTATGCGATCTCCGACCGGACGTTCGAGCTCCGGGGGACGCCGTCATGGACGGGGCACATGGCGCTCGCGGCGGCGACGATCGAGAGCTTCAAAGGAACGATCCCCGTCCGCGGACCGTCCGGGATCCCGCACGGCCAGGGATGGGGCTGCGACTCCGGTGAGGTGGCGCAGTGGTTCGTCGACGCGCTCCACAAGAAGACGGTGCTTGCCCCTTCGTGCATCCCCGACGCCTCGGGCTCGCTGGGGCCGCTGTGGGACCACACCGTCTACGCATCCAAGCCCCACGCGTACTACGTGCCCACGCTGTTCGACCGGATGGACGCGGCGGGCGTGTCCTGGAGGATCTACGAGGGGTCCTACGGATGGTCGATGTGTCCAACGTTCGAGGAGTGCCTCGACTCCTCCCAACGGGCGCGCATGGTGACCGTTTCGAAACTCTTCACGGACACCGCCGGCGGGACGCTCCCCCAGGTCTCCATGGTGGTGCCGGGCAACACGACCTCCGAGCATCAGCCGCAGTCGATCTCGAAAGGCGACGCGTGGATCGGCCAGCTGGTATCCGCGATCCAGCACGACACGGCCCAATGGGGGTCGACAGCGATCTTGCTCACCTGGGACGACTGCGGCTGCTTCTACGATCACGTCAACCCTTTGCAGTACGACCCGGAGTGGGGGCTGCGCCTTCCGTTGATCCTCATCTCGCCGTGGGCCAAGCCGGGCTTCACCGACTCGACGCCGACGGCGGTCACCTCGATCCTCACGTTCATCGAGCACATCTTCGGGCTCTCGCCCCTGAACCCGTGCGCCGACGATCCGGATCCGGCCTGCACCGACGATCTGGTCGGCCCCGGGGGAACACCCGCCTACGACTACATGGGGGCGTTCGATTTCGGTCGGCCGCCGGCACTGGCTCCGACGAAGCTGGTCACGAGCGTCCGGCTCCCCGAACGCGAGCGCAGGTGGCTCGCGGCCGCGCCGAAGGAGACCGACGACCCGACGTGAGCTAAGCGAGGTCCGTGAGTCCCTCGGAGGGTGCATTGATGAGGACGCTGACGTTGCCCTCGGGAAGAAGGCCGTCGCCCATGAGTTGGTGCACGTGACCGCTCTGATCGTAGGGATAGACCGATCCGAGGGTCGTCGTGACCTTGCCCCCGATGACGAGGTCGTTGAACGCCGCAGCCTGCTCGTCGTTGAACAGGTGCGATCCCTGATACCGCTTCTGCAGGTACCAGAGGTAGCGCACGTCCACGACCGTGTCGTACCCGGTGGTGCCGGCGCAGATCACGACCATGCCGCCGCGATCCGCCACGAAGATCGAGGTGGGGATCGTGTCCTGCGCGGGGTGCTCGAACACGATCCTGGGGCTGGTCTTCTCCCCCAGCACGTCCCAGATCGCCTTGCCGAAGGCTTTCGCTCCGGCGAACCAGTCCTTCCACTCCGGCGTATCCCACGCCGGAGGGACGCCCCAATGTGAGAACCGCTTGCGGTTGATGAAGCCCACAGCGCCCAGACTCTTGCAATACTCGCCCTTCTCGTCCGAGCTCACCACCGCGACGGGCCGGCCCCCGGCGCCGGCGACCAACTGGATCGCGAGCGAGCCGAGCCCTCCCGACCCGCCCCAGACGAGCACGACGTCGCCCGGCTCCACGGTGTGGGGCGGCCACCCGAACAGCATCCGGTAGGCGGTGGCGCCGGTGAGCGTGGGAGCGGCGGCCTCCTCCCACGTGAGGAAGTCCGCCTTCGGCAGGCACTGATGTGCCTGGACCTTCGCGAACTGCGCGAACGAGCCCCAGCACGTGTCGTACCCCCACACGCGGAAGCTCGCCGCCAGACCCGGGTCCTTGCCCGCCTTCACCCAGGGGTCGTCGGGATCCCACTGGCCCGCGTGCACGACGACCCGGTCGCCCACCGTCACCTCGGTGACCCGCTCGCCCACGGCGAAGACGATCCCGCTGGCATCGGAGCCGACGATGTGGAAGTCCGTCGGCTCGCCCCAGCGGGCCTGCGTCCTCGTCACGTCGACCGGCATACCCCTTGCAGCCCAGACATTGTTGAAGTTCACTCCGGCCGCCATCACCATCACGAGTGCGTCGTGGGGCCCCAACTCCGGCACGTCGAGCACCTCGTCGACGATCGCCTTCTCCGGCTCTCCGAACCGCTCGGGCCGCACGACCTGCGCATGCATCTTCGCCGGCACCGTGCCGATGGGCGGCAGTTCACCGATCTCGTACAGGTCCTTCGGCAGGTCTTCGCCCATCGTGATCACCCTTCTTCGGCGCTCGCGGATGGGCCGCACCCTAGCAAGCGCTCACTCACCTCGACGAGGAGTGCCCGTGCAGATGCTCTCCCGGGTGCCCGACCCCTAGAAGTCGGGACGTTCGGGCGTGTCGGTGGGAGGCGCGGGCGGCTCGGCAGGACCCGCGGTGGGGGCGCCGCCGCTGAAGCCGCCGCCGGTGAATCCACCGGGTGCGAACGGTGCGCTCGAGCGCCCCCCGCGCGGCCGGAACGATCCCGCCATGTCGGCCTCCGTGAAGGCCCCGGAGCTCTTGCCGGTGGTGGCGTAGCGGTAGAGGGCAGCGTTGAACACGCCCGTGCAGGCCGCGCCGATCGCCATCAGGGCGCCCACCGCGACAACCAGCAAGGGGATGCCCACGATCGGCGCGGCGGCGGCGATGAGCCCTCCAACCAGGACGATCGGTATGGCCACCAGGAAGATGGCGATGCCGATCGTGGCGTTGCCGATGAACTGCTCACCCCAACGCTGCCGGAAGATCGAGCCCGAGCGCTTAATCGCGCCGCCGACGCTCACGTCCTCGTACAGGAGCACCGGCACCACGAAGAAGGTCAGCACGGTCCAAGCGATGCCCACGATGCCGAGGAGGATCCGGCCGATCAGGCCCGACCGCTCCTGGATCGTGCGGATGATCATGCCGACGGTCGCGGTCACCACGGCCCACGCGAAGATCTTCCCGATGTTCTGCCGCGCGAGTGCGAGCCCGTCTTTGATCGACGCCGGCTCACCCTTCAGGCGCTTCATGGCGGTTCCGATCACGGCGGCGTTGAAGAAGATGGAGACGAAGGCGAGCGCCACGTAGAGCAGGAAGCCCAGCACGTAGATCCCGGGGCTCACCGACTCGCCCTGCTTCGGCAATCCGACCCCGACCATCCCGAGCGCGAAGACCGCGACCACGACCAGCGAGCAAAGGAACGAAACGATCGGCAGCCAAAGCAGCTCTCGATCCTCTCGGACCACGCCCCAACTGGCCTTCGCCAACCGGAACCCGCGTGAGATGGAACCCATCGTCTCCTCCTCGTGAGCTATCGCATCCGATGGTACGACGCCGCGGCGCAGAGGTGAGGAGGCGGCGGCCGCTCGGCCACGGTGCCGGCCGCCCCCGACACCGCCGCCCTTCAGTGTCCCGCCACAGCTCCAAGAAGTTCGATCTCGCCCGATCACTTCACCCGAACACATGTTCGACTGTTTGGGGTTGAAGCACGGAGCAGCGGCCAAAGACGGGCAGTTGAGGCGAACGCGGCTTGTCGGGTTCGGGGGGGCCGCGGAGACTGTCGGCATGGATAACCCCGCCAACGAGGCCCGGCCTCTCAGCGACCCTCGCCTCCTACGGCGTGAGGAGCACGACGTCGGGGCGATGGTGGCGCCGATCGCCGACGAGCTCGCGATGGGGTTCGAGGCGGTGGCGAAGATCGACCGGCCGGCGGTCTCGATCTTCGGGTCGGCGCGCACCGCCGAGGGCGGCCCCTGGTACGCGGAGGCAGTTGCGACCGGAGCGGGCTTCGCCGCGGAGGGGTTCGCCGTCGTAACCGGCGGCGGGCCCGGGATCATGGAGGCGGCGAACCGCGGAGCCGTGGAGCGCGACGGGCTATCGGTGGGGTTCAACATCCTCCTGCCACACGAGCAGGGGATGAACCCATTCGTTCAGATCGGCGCCACCTTCGAGCACTTCTATGCGCGCAAGGTGATGTTCGTGAAAGCGGCGGAGGGCTTCGTCGTCTTCCCCGGCGGCCTCGGGACACTCGACGAGCTGTTCGAGGCGCTCACGCTGATCCAGACGACGAAGATCCGTCACTTCCCGGTAGTGCTCTTCGGTCACGCCCACTGGGACCCGTTGCTGAACTGGGTGCGGGGCGAGCTCACCGAGGGCGGCTACGTGTCGGCGTCCGACCTGACCCTGTTCAGCATCACCGACTCCCCCGCCCTTGCCGTTCGTCGCGTCGTCGACTCCTACCGGGAAGTTGCCGACGCCGAGCCGGGGGGCCGTCTGAGGACCGGGACGCTCGCATTCGACTTCCTGCAGGACGGCGCGCAACCGGCGCCCGTGGTGGCGGGCAGGATCGCGGAGTTCATCGCCGGCGCCGAGCGCACCGTCGACGTCGCGATCTACGACTTCCATGCCCGGGAAGGCTCGAGCGCCTCGGTGGCCGACGCCCTCGAAGCCGCGGCGGGTCGCGGCGCCGTCGTGCGGGTTGCGTTCAACGTCGATCGCAACCCGGCGCCGTCGGCGCCCAGGCCGATGGCCGGCGAGCCCGCACTCATCGACGGCCTGGACGTCGCGACGCGAGGTGTGCACGACCAGGGCGCGCTGATGCACCACAAGTACATCGTCGTGGATGGCGAGCGCGTGCTGAGCGGGTCGACGAACTGGACGGACGACGCCTTCAGCAGGGAGGAGAACGTCGTCGTGCAGGCGGACGACCGAACCATCGCCGCCGCCTACACCGCGAACTTCGAGAAGCTCTGGCGGCGGGGGCACATGGAACGCAGCGGCGCACAGGGCCAACAGGTGGCGATGGGGCACGCGACCCTCGTGACGCCCTGGTTCCTGCCGGCGCCGCCGTCGGTGGCGCACCTCGAGGCTGACCGGATCGGGGAGGCGAAACGGCGGCTGCGCATCTGCTCACCGGTCGTGACCTCCGGGCCGGTGCTCGGCACGCTCGCAGAGTTCGCGGGACGGATGCGCTTCGATCTCACGGGCGCATTCGACGCCACGCAGATGGAGGAAGTGCAGCGACAGTGGGGCACCGTCGCGGCGAACCACTGGAAGATCGAGGCCTGGCGCGCGATCGCGCCGCGTCTGTCGGGCAAGGTGTCGACGCCGTACGCACCGGGGTCCGTACACGACTACATGCACGCGAAGTTCGTCGTTGCCGACGACGAGGTCCTCGTGGGCAGCTACAACCTGTCCAAGGGCGGCGAGGAGAACGCCGAGAACGTCCTGCATATCGTGAACGAGGAGATCGCCGAGACCTTCGCGGGCTACGCCGACCGCCTGGCGGCGCGTTACGCGGTCGCCGGACCGGCGACCGGCTCGGGAACGCCTTCTCCCGAGGAGGACAACTCGGCCGCGGGGCAGACCGGCGCGCGCGGGCACCAGGCGCAGTAGACGCCGGGCGTCAAGACAGCCTCCCGCCCATGGATGAGCGCCGCGGCGCTGCGAGCGGCCGCGATCGCGCGGTCTGCGGCGTGCTGGAGCAGCTCCTCGTTGACGTCCTCCGCCTGCCACGCGCCGCTTTCCAGGAACAGGGACGCCACCCGGTACGGCGGCACCCCGAACCGCAGGGTCAGCAACAACGCGTAGAAGCGCATGTCCTCCGCGAATTCAGGGTAGGCGCCGCCGCTCTTGAGATCGATCGCGAGCCGGGTGGCGCGGGTGGGATGGAGCTGATCCGCCAGACCCAGGACGAGGTCGATCTGGCCCGACAGGACGAGGTCTCCACCCAGCAGCTCCGTCCGCAACTTCATCTCGCTCACCGGCGCGAGCTCGCGCCGAAGCTCCCGCAGGGGCGGGAACGATCCCTGGAACAGGGTCATGCGCCGCACGACCTCCATCAGGAGGTCATCCTGCTCGGGCGCGCTCAGCTCACGCCAGTAGACCTGGAAGCGCTCCTCGCGCTCCACCACCCGGCCCACCGCGACGTCGGCGACCGCGTGAGGGCCCAACGGGGTGCGGCTGCCCACCTCGACCTCGACGGCCTTATGCAGCAACACGCCCGCCGCGCTCTTCGAAGAATGCTCGAACGGGGGGGCGTCGCCCACGACCACGGCATGGAACTTCCCCTCGCAGCGGGCGAGGTCCTTGAGCTTGTCCTTGCCGAGCCACAGGGGCTCGCGAAGCTCCAGACCGCGGACCGCCTCCTCGATGCGGTCACGCAGCCGCTGGGACAGGTCCGCGGGAAAGGATGGACGGGCGTCCGTGCCGATCAGCTGCTCCAGGGTCCGGCGCTGCGGCTCGGTGAGCTCCATGCCACCCATGGTAGGGATACAGGCGGACATGGCGGCGGGCGCGTGGAGGCGTGAGGAGACGGGCGGCCCAGCATCGGGAGCTGGTCGACGCTCTCGGGTGCGGGATGCTAGGTTCGGTGGTGCCGGTCCCCCGGCAACTTCCCAAACCTTCCCAAGGCTTTGGACGACGAGCGCTCGATGAGGAAGGGCATGAGGACGAGGCGGAGGATCGGCCTACACGTCGCCGCGATCGCCGGGCTCGCGGCGGCGCTGATGCTGGCGTGGTCATCGAGCGCCTCGGCGCACACCGACGAAGCGACCGCCACCACCCCCTCGGGTCCGTGCCGGGTCGCGCGCGCTTCCGGCGAGACGGTTCAGGCCTACGCGAGGCAGCTGATCGTGTGCGGCGCCGCGCACTGGACGGTTCCGGGCGGCGCGAAGCGGGCCGTGTGCATCGCGCGGCGCGAGAGCGGCCTGGTTCCCAGCGCGACGTCTCCGGGCGGAGGCTACCTCGGGCTCTTCCAGCACAGCGCGAAGGCGTGGCCGTCCCGCTACAAGCGGTGGGCCTGGCCGGCCTGGCACCTCGGGATCTCCGCGCTCAACGGCCGCACGAACACCATCGTGACGTTGCGGATGGTGCACGGATACGGCGGCTGGGCCGCCGCCGGCTGGCCTGTGCGGGGCTGCTGAGCGCACCACCGAGCGGAGCCTTCCCCGCGTGAGGCTCATCCGATCGGCTGTGTGAAGTACGCGCTCAGCGGGATCCCGGTCGTCGTCTTGGCCCGGACGGTGAACGTCCAGGTGCCGGACGTGAGTCGCGTGTTCGCGGCGAAGTGGCCCGGGTCGAACCGGATGAGCTTCAGGGCCGACGTCGTGCCGGCGGGACTCGTCTGGGTCGCGGTCGCGGACCCGATCGGCTGTTCCTTGCCCGACGCCTTGAAGAACGTGAAGTGCACGTTCGCGACGCCCGCCGTATCCGGCTCGACGTAGGTCTGCACCGAGTACCCGCCGCCGAGCGCGATCGTGTACAGCGTCGGGTTCCCCACGATCGTCGAGATCTGCTCGGGGGGGAGCTTCGGCGTCACCTTCAGAGGAACGCTCACCGCGCCCGTCTGCTCCTGCACGACGGCCGCGATCGCCCACGTGCCGATCACCGACAGGTTGGAGCCTCTCCCCTTCCAGTGGGAACCCGAGCGGGTCAGGCCGAGACTCGATCCCCCGAGGTCGGGGTTGGACGGGAGCGAGAAGCTCAAAACGACCGACCGCGCATCGATCGGCGCCCCCGTGTCGTAGTCGACGGGCTGGGCGTCGAACGTGTTCGAGCCGATGACGCCGGGTGAGATCTGCAGACGCAGGCGCACGGTCGTGCCGAAGTCAGAGCCCGTCACGACGATCGAACGCGCGGATGGCGACGCCTTCGCGGCGGCATAGGAGGCCGGTGGGAGCTGGCTGAGCAGCACCCCCGCGAAGATCGTCGCGGCGGCCACCACCAGCTCGAGCCGCACCGAATGCGCGAGCGACGCCGCTCCCGCGCCCTCGCGGATCTTGGGGACGATCCGGTAGTGGTTCGCGGCTCCGAAAGCGAGCAACACTCCGAACAGGGCGATCTTCAGCAGCAACGTCTTGCCGAAGCTGGTGGACCACAGCGAGTGCAGCCCGTTCAGCTCGGCGAGGGCTCGGCCCAGCCCGCTCGCGGCCACGACTGCGAGCGCGACGGCCGCCATCGTGGAGAACCGGACGACCCCATCACGCCGTGTCGCCTCGTCGTCCACCCGTCCCCTGATCGCCACGAACAACCACACGAGCCCGCCGATCCAGATCCCGACCCCGACCAGGTGCGCCCATTCGACGCCGAGGTTGAACCAGCGCCAGGGCGAAGGGTTGTTCGCGTGGCTCCCGAGCGCCACCATGAACATCGCGAGGAGCGCCGCGCCCCCGAGTGCGAACCAAAGGCCTCGCGCGTCGCGGCGGACGAGCCCCGCCACGATCACCGCCGTCAGAACGATCGCGGCCCCCGACAGGTCGTCGGGCCGGCCGGTGGAGGTCCTCGCGAGTTCCGTGAGCGACGCTCCCGTCGAGTGTGCCTCCGCGAGGAAGGCGCCCACGAGCCCGACGACGGCCATCACGAGTCCGCCCAGCAGGAGACCCCTGACCGCCCTCCGCGAGGGCGTGAGGCGGACGATCAGCCGTATCGCGGCGCCCCCCACCATGAAGGCGAGCCCGACGTAGACCAACCATCGGCTCACGAGCGCGGGGATGGTGGGGGACGGAGAGGTGGATACGGTCGTACTCGAGGTCGACGTCCGCGGAGCCGTATTGACGCCGAAGGCGAACGAACCGCCCGTCACGTGGCCGTCCGTCTTCGACACCGTCCGCCAGTTGACCGTGTAGACCCCGTTCGGGATCGACGGGACCGCGAGTCGCAGCTCGGTGGGCTGTCCCGGCACCGGCTGCGCCTTGCCGGTCTTGACGGTCGCTCCGCTGGATGTGACGAGCGTGACGAGCGACAGCGTGGGATCGGGCGGCTCGGTGAACGTGAGCAGGATCTGGTGCGGCGCCGCTGTCAGATCGGCCCCCGCAGCGGGGACCGAGGTCTTCAGCAGGGCGTGAGCGCCGGCGACCCCGGGCAACACGATCAACGCCGCGAGGGCGACCAACGCCGACAGACAGAGGCGCCGCACCATGGTTCAGGCTCGCTTGCGCCTGGCGGAGATGCCGAACCCGAGCCCCGCGAGCCCCAGCACGACCCCCGCGATCCCGACGATCAGCGCGGTGGTGGCCTTGCTGTCGGCGTGGCTCTCGGCAGTCGCCTGGGCGGCCACGATCGCCGCCGTCAGGCGTGGGATCTCACGATCGAGCTTCTGGCTCAGCTCCAGGGCGGATGGCACGGTCACCGGGAACTGGATCGAGGTGGGATCCTCGACCGTCGCGAACGTCTGGGGCCCCGACGTGAAGCTCTGATCCACCGGTCCGCCGAGGTTCCCCGTGAAATGGAAGGTGTACGGCCCTGGCGTGGTGGGGATGAAGAAGGCATCGAACTCGCCCTTGGTGCCCAGGCCGGAATCCGGGTCGAACGAGGGCACGAGGGGAAACCCCTTGGACGCGGAACCCGTCGAGACGGTGACGTGGAGCTTGTTGCCGATGTCCACGACGGGCTTGCCGCTGGGATCGTTGAGGAACAGCACAACGTAGTTCTGGAAACCGGCGTAGGTCGGCTCGTTACCGAACCCCACCAGCCAGTGATAGCCGTTCACGATGCGGGCCTCGTGCGCCGAGGCGGCCGGCGCGAAGGCTGCGACCGCCCCGGCCATGGACACACCGACGACGAAGAGCGTGATGGCGCGTTTCATATGTCGATCCTTCCGGGAGATAGCGCCGAACGACCGCGTGGCGGCAGCGCAGGCCGAGCGGTCCTCAGATGACCGGGGAGGACGCGGTCGAGGGCGGGGCGCGGATGGCCGACGACGATGGATCCAGCCGGGCGTGGAGCGCGAGCGCGCGAGGGCCGAAGGAGCGCGCGACGCGGCCGCGCGCCACGCCCCGTGCGAGAGCCGCGGCGAATATCTCCGCGGTGCGGGCGAGCACGAACAGCACGACGGCGACCACCGCGGCGACCCCAAGCTGCACCAGCAGGCCGATCGGCAGGAGGTGGCCCTGGAGCATGGTGCCGAGCGGCGCCCCGACCGCGATCCGTTCCAGCGTCTCCTGGGTGAGGAAGATGCCGCACTGGAGGAGGCCGAGGACGCCGATCGTGCGGCTCCAGCTCCACCCGCCGGCCGGGTCGCTCTCGCGGTCGGCGCCGAGATGCCGGATCAACGTAGAGACGCCGGCGAAGACCCCCAGGATCAGGGCGGCGGGCACGGCGGCCGGCCAGTAGTCGTGACCGGTGGCCGTGAGGAAGACGCGACGGGTGGCGGGATCGGGGATCGCGACGACATAGGTGGCGGAGTGCCCGGCCACCGCGCCGAAGGCGGCGGCCGTCACCAGGGCGCTCAGCAGCGGTCGGCGTCGGCCGTTCACGAGGGTTCCAGCATAGAGGCCTTGAAAGCATAGAACGCCATGCCGACGGGCGCGGGCTAGACTCCGGACCCATGGCTACCACGGACAAGGATCTCCCCGCCGCCGAGCCCGCTGTCACGGTCGAAGATCGCATCGTCGAGCTCCGCCGGCGCCGGAAGGCGGCCCTCACGCCGGGCGGGCGGGACTCCGCGAAGAAGCAGCACGATCGCGGCAAGCTCACGGCGCGCGAGCGGCTCGACGTCTTGATGGATCGAGGGTCGTTCGTGGAGACGGATCCGTTCGCGATCCACCGCGCCCACGACTTCGGGATGGACAAGAAGCACCCGCCGGGCGACGGCGTCATCACCGGCTACGGCACCATCGACGGACGCAAGGTGTTCGTCGCGTCGCCAGGACTTCACGGTGTTCGGCGGATCGATGGGCGAGGTGATGGCCCAGAAGGTCTGCAAGGTGATGGATCTCGCCATCAGCACGGGCGCGCCCTTTCGTCTCGATCAACGACTCGGGCGGCGCGCGGATCCAGGAGGGCGCCGCGAGCCTTGCGGGCTACGGCTACATCTTCGAGCGCAACGTGCGGGCGAGCGGCGTGATCCCCCAGATCAGCGTGATCATGGGCCCGTGCGCGGGGGGCGCGGTCTATTCCCCCGCCATCACCGACTTCACCTTCATGGTGAAGGAGACCGCCCACATGTTCATCACCGGACCCGACGTCATCAAGACGGTGACCGGGGAAGAGGTGACCATGGAGGAGCTCGGCGGGGCCATGACCCACGCCGGCAAGTCGGGCGTGTCCGCGTTCGTGGGCGAGGACGACGAGGACGTCCTGCAGCGCGTGCGCTACCTGCTGAGCTTCCTTCCTTCGAACAACCTCGAGGACACGCCCGCCTACGCAACGACGGACGACCCCGACCGCCTCGCCGACGCGCTGACCCACATCGTGCCCGACCGCGCCGCCGAGCCGTACGACATGCACGAGGTCATCCGCTACGTCGTGGACGACGGCGAGTTCCTGGAGGTGTTCCCGCTGTGGGCGATGAACATCGTGATCGGGCTCGGCCGTCTGGACGGACGCAGCGTCGGCATCGTCGCGAACCAACCGAAGGTGATCGCCGGGACGCTCGATATCGACGCCTCCGAGAAGGCCAGCCGCTTCGTTCGGTTCTGCGACGCCTTCAACATCCCCATCCTCACGCTGGTGGACGTTCCCGGGTTCCTGCCAGGCACGCAGCAGGAGTACCAGGGGATCATCCGCCACGGCGCGAAGCTGCTGTACGCCTTCGCCGAGGCGACGGTACCGCGTATGACGGTGATCACGCGCAAGGCGTACGGCGGCGCGTACCTGGTCATGAACTCGAAGCACCTTCGGGCGGACGTCTCGTTCGCGTGGCCCACGGCGGAGATCGCGGTGATGGGTGCGGAGGGTGCCGTGAACGTCGTCTTCAAGCGCGAGATCGAGCGGGCCCCCGACTCCGCCGGCAAGCGCGCGGACCTCATCCGCGAGTACCGGGACAAGTTCTCGACGCCCTACGCCGCGGCCGAGCGCGGCTTCATCGACGAGGTGATCGAGCCGGCCGAGACCCGGCGCCGGCTGATCCAGTCGCTGCGGATGCTCGCCACGAAACGCGAGACGGTGCCCGCGCGCAAACACGGGAACATCCCCCTGTAGGAGGGGCGAGTATGGCCGAGGACGACCGCTTCCTGGAGATCCCCGAGGGCCTCACGCCCGAGGAGGAGCGCGCGATCCTGATGGCGCTCGAACGCTACTTCCTGCAGGAGAGCCCCAAGCCCATGCCGTGGGTCCTGCAGGGCCGGATGGAGGCAACCGGTGTCGGCGCGCTGCAGGCGCGGCGGTACGCGCACGAGCCCTGGCACGGCCAGCAAGCGCCGTTCGCACGCAAGGGCGTGCCGAACGCGAACGGCCGCGGCGACGTCCGATAGGCCGTCCCATGAGGATCGCGTTCCAGATCGATCAGCTCTGGTTCGATGCGCCGGGCGGCATCGGGACGTACGTGCGCGAGCTGATCCCGGCCCTCACCGCCGAGGATCCCGCGCTCGCGCTCACCCTCTTCCGTTGCCGCTTCGCCGATCCGGACCGTGGCCCGTCGTCGATCGCGGGGCTGTCCACGCTGGAGGTCCCGGGGCCGATCCGCACCCTTTACCCGCAGTGGGCGATGCTGGGGCGGCCCAAGCTCCCCCCGTCCTTCGACGCGTTCGACATGGTGCACGCCACGAACCCGGCCGGGGCTCCGCCGGTGCGCGCCGGTCAGAAGCTGGTGGTGACGGTGCACGATCTGGCGGTGGAGCGGTTCCCCGACCGCTTCCCGCCCACGTGGCGGTTCCTCTATCGGGCGGGTGTCCGCGCCGCGGCCCGGCGCGCGGACGCGATCCTGTGTCCGTCGGCGGCGACCGCGAACGACCTCCTGGAGCTCACGTCCGTCGAGGGGGGCAGGGTCTACGTCACTCCGCTCGCGGTGACGTTGCCGCCCCGGTCCGCCGATCCACAGGGATCCCGGGATCGGCTGGGCGTTCGGGGTCCCTACCTCCTGTTCGTCGGCACGTTGGAGCCGAGGAAGAACGTCGTGCGGTTGGTGCGAGCGTACCGGCAGATCGCGCCCGACCTCCCGCACGCATTGGTGCTGGCGGGTCCCGATGGCTGGCGCGTCGAGGAGCTCGAGCGGGAGCTGGAGCGCGCGGGTCCCGGAACGATCCTTCGCACGGGTCGCGTTGAAGGCGGAGCCCTCGACGCCCTCTACCGCGGCGCCGCCGCGTTCGCGTACCCGTCCTCCTACGAGGGGTTCGGCCTGCCGGTCCTCGAGGCGATGGCGCGCGGCGTCCCGGTCGTGACCTCGGAGGCGCCGGCGCTCGCCGAGGTGGCGGGCGATGCGGCGCTGCTGGTGGATCCCGAGGACGTGGCAGGACTCGCCGACGCGCTCGCCCGTGTCCTGTCCGACGACACGCTCGCCGCCGACCTTCGCCGGCGCGGCGCCGCGCGCGCGTCCGCCTTCTCCTGGAGCGCCACGGCTCGCGCTACGCTCGATGCCTATCGCCGCGTGGCGGGCCTGGACGAGTAGCCGCGCGGCCGCCAGGAGGGCACATCGCGATGAAGGTGAGTCTCATCTCCACCGTGAAGGACTGTGCGGATCGCGCGACTCCGTTCCTGGCGTCCCTCGCCGCACAAACACGGCAGCCCGATGAGGTGCTCATCGTGGACGGCGGCTCCTCCGACGGTACCGCCGAACGCTTCCGCGCGGACGAAGGCGTGACGGTCCTCGACGCACCCGGTACGAACATCGCCGCGGGGCGCAACGTGGCGCTCGCGCACGCCAGTCACGAAGTGATCGCGGCGACGGACGCCGACTGCGAACTCGATCCCGGGTGGCTCGCCGCGATCGTGGCGCCGATCGAAGCGGGCGCCGACGTCGCCGCCGGCTTCTACCGACCGGTCACCGAGGGCTTCCTGCAGGCGTGCGTCGCGGCCGTGAACCTCCCGGGCGACCCCTCGGAGGTCGACCCCGACCGATTCATGCCGAGCGCGCGCTCGGTCGCCTACCGCCGTCACGCGATCGATGCCGTGGGCGGTTACCCCGAGTGGCTCGACATCGGCGAGGACATGTGGGTCGACCATCGATGGCGAGAGCTGGGGCTGGACATCCGGTTCGCCCCGGACGCCGTGGTGCACTGGCGTCTGCGCTCGGGACTCGCACCCACCTGGACGCAGTACTTCCGCTACGCCCGCGGCGACGCGGTCGCAGGTATGTACCCGGAGCGCCACGCGCTGCGGTTCGCGACCTACGGCGGCCTCGCGGCGGCGTTGAGATCGCGCCGGGGGTGGCCGAAGCTCCTGGCGCTCGTGGGCGGTGTCGGCTACGCGCGGACACCGATCCGGCGCGCGTGGCGGAGCGTGGACCGGCCGCTCGACCGGGCGGCGGCCACGCTCGTCGTGCCCGGACTCATCGCGTGGCTCGACTCCGCGAAGATGGCGGGCTACGCCGCCGGCCTCACGGAGCGTCTGCGTCGCTGATCGGCCTGCTCAGCCCGATCCGTAGTCGTAGAAGCCGCGGCCGGACTTGCGCCCGAGCCGTCCCGCAGCCACCATCCGCCGCAGTATCGCCGGGGGCACGTACCGCGCGTCGCCGAACTCCGCGAACAGCACCTCGCCGACCGAGAGCGTCGTGTCGAGACCGATCAGATCGGTGAGCATGAGCGGCCCCATCGGGTGCGCGAGCCCGAGATGGATCGCCGTGTCGATGTCCTCGCGCGTCGCGAACCTCCGCTCGTACAGGCGGATGGCGTCGTACAGGTAGGGGATCAAGAGGCGGTTGACGATGAAGCCGGCCTCGTCCCGGGCCTGCACGCACGTCTTCGCGAGGACCTCGGATCCGTAGGCCCGCGCGAAGGCGAGGGTCTCCGCCGAGGTCGTGATGGCCGGGGTCAGCTCCAACAGCGCCATGACCGGCGGCGGGTTGAAGAAGTGCACGCCGACCACCTTGTCCGGCCGCCCGCTCGCGATCGCGAGCTCAACGATGGGGATCGACGACGTGTTGGACGCGAGGATCACGTCGGGCGCCGCGATCGCCCCGAGCGCGCCGAAGATCTCCAGCTTCGCCTCGAGCTGCTCCGTCGCAGCCTCGATCACGAGGTCCACCTGGGACAGGGAGTTGAGGTCGGTGCCGCCCCTCACCCGCCCGAGCACGGCGTCGCCGTCCTCCGCGGAGAGCTTGCCGCGGTCGACGGCCCGGCGCACCGAGGCTTCGATCCGCGCGCGACCGGCGTCCACGAGCTCCGGGGTTCCCTCCGTGAACGTGACGGTGGCGCCCGCCCGGGCGGCGACCTCCGCGATGCCCGAGCCCATCAGGCCGCACCCCACCACACCGACGTGCCGAACATCCCCAGGCTGCACTGGTACCCCCGTCCCCCTCGGGTGGCCAGCCTACAATCCCGACCACCGCCGAACCCTCGTCGAAGGCTGGGCGTATGGAACACCGTAAGGAGGAGGTCCGACCTCGATGCTGGCCCACGCCGGGGGCGCCCCGGAGACGCTCTCCGTGGTCCTGTTGTTCGGCGGCATCTGGGTGGGCTGGGCGGGATGGTCGCGGATCAAAGGGAAGGGGTTCCCGCGGCTGCCGATGGCCGGTGCGTACGCGCTGATCGTGGGGGCGGTCGGACTCGCGCTGAGCGCCGCCGTCGTCCCGCCGCTGATCTGGGGTCCCGCGCTGAAGCTGAAGCCGTCGCCTACGGCGACCGTTCGGCCCGCGTCGACGGCCTCGATCCACATCGTCGATCCCAAGCCGGGCCAGACGGAGACGGGGACGACGCTCGACGTCGTGATGACGCTGCCCGGCGGAACGATCGTGGACGCCACCAGCCTGAAGCTCACACCGAACACGGGACACATCCACCTCCTCATGGACGGCAAGCTCATCTCGATGACGTACGGCCTCGTCCAGGAGATCTCGCTGCAGGGCCTGCGCGCCGGCTCGCACACCCTCACGGCGGAGTTCGTCGCCGCCGACCACGGGCCGTTCGACCCACCGGTCTCCGCCTCGGTCACGTTCACGACGGCGGGCGCCGGATGACCGGGCGTGGCGGCGTCGCTGCCGCGATGGGTCCGAAGGACCGGCTAGCATCCAGCGCGATGCGACGCACCCTCTTCATCTCTGCGCTCCTGGCCCTGGCGCTGGTGGCGGCGGCCTGCAGCGGCGGCGGTTCCGGCCCGAGCTCCACGATCACCCCCACCGTGGCCACCCGCCCCGCGAGCACGGCGAAGCTCACGATCCTGAGCCCCACCGAGGGCCAGACGATCAAGAGCAGCTCCGTCATCGTCAGGGTCAGCCTCAAGGGCGCGAAGATCGTGAAGCCGGTCAGCACCCACCTGGTGCCGGACGAGGGACACATCCACGTGAAGCTCGACGGCGCACTCATCACGATGACCGCGTCGTTGCGGACCGCGGTTCCCGTCACGCCGGGCCACCACGTCGTCGAGGTGGACTTCGTCGCCAACGATCACGGTCCCTTCGACCCACCCGTCGTGGCGGTCGTGACGTTCGACGTGCAAGGATGAGCCGATGAGCGTTCGGGCCGACCCGCAGGTGCCGTTCGCCCGCCCCCCTGCCAGAACCCGCGACACCGCCGGGATGCTGGCCCTCGTCGCCACAGGCAGCCTGATGCTTCTCATGCGCACGCGCCTGCTGGTGCTGCCCCCGGACGCGCGCGCGCTCGCGACCGCGGTCCTGTTCGGCGC
Source organism: uncultured Actinomycetes bacterium (assembly GCA_963850315.1). GTDB lineage: Bacteria > Actinomycetota > UBA4738 > UBA4738 > HRBIN12 > JAOUEA01. The sequence continues at coordinate 273,508 of CAWKKN010000002.1, read as the reverse complement.
GATGTTGATCGCCTCCCTGCTCGTTCCGGTGGCGCCGGGGCGACGGCGACTCCCGCCGGCGGCGGCGCTGGCGATGGGCGGCGCGGCGCTGGTGCTTGCCGTCCGGGCGTCCGGGTCGCTCGTCCCGATCCCCTACAACGGCTGGGTGCTCCCGCTCGTGCTCCTGGCCGCGGTGGCGGAGGAGGCGCTGTTCCGGCGCGTCGCGTTCGCCGCGCTCGAACCGGCCGGCGCCGCGATCGCGATCGGGGTCACGTCGTTGCTGTTCGCCGCGATCCACCTGCCGCTCTACGGGGTGGCGGCGTTCCCGGTGGACCTGGGTGCCGGTCTGCTCCTGGGCTGGCAGCGATGGGCCTCGGGAACCTGGACCGTGCCGGCGACCACTCATGTGGTGGCGAACGTCCTGGCGGTCGCGCTGCGATGAGGAGAACGCTCGGGATCGCGCTCCCGCTGCTGCTGGTGGGCTCCCTCGCCGTGGGGTGCTCCGGATCGAAGGCGCCCCTGGAGATCGGAGCCGTCTACCCGCTCACCGGGACGGCGGCCCTCGGAGGCATCGACGAACACCGGGGCGCGCTCCTGGCCGCACAGCTGGTGGATCAGGAGGGCGGCATCGACGGACGGCAGATCCAGGTCGAGTCCGTCGACGCCCCCGGTTCCGACGCCGCGAGCGGGGCGGTCGACGCGTTGGCGGCGCGCGGCGTCAAGATCGTTCTCGGCAGCTACCTGAGCACCATCTCGGGCCCCGCCTCCACCGAGGCCGCGAAACGGGGCCTCCTGTTCTGGGAAACGGGGGCGGTGGGCATGCTGCCGTCCTCCTCACGCCTGGGGTCCCTCACCTTCCGCGTGCCCCCCACGGGCGAGGTGCTCGGCCGCGCCGCCATCAGGTTCATCGCCGATCAGGTCGCGCCCAAGCTCCACCGCGATCCGGGGTCCCTCCGTTACGCGATCGCGTTCGTCGACGACGTCTACGGCCGGTCGGTTCGGGGCGGAGCGGAGGCGCAGATGCATGCCTTGGGTCTGCGCTCCGTCGGGTCGTTCGGCTATGACTACACCACCGTCAACATGGCGCGGTTGGTCGGGAAGATCAAGGCGGCGAAGCCGGACGTCCTGTTCGTCTCGGCGTACCTCGCCGACGCGATCGCCCTTCGGCGCCAGCTCGTCGCTCAGCACGTGCCGCTCCTCGCCAACATCGGCACCTCCTCCAGCTACTGCATGCCGGCGTTCGGGCAGACGCTCGGCAAGGAGGCCGTGGGCGTGTACGCGTCGGACAAGCCGTCGGCGTCCTCGATCGATCCGGCGGGCCTGCGTCCCGATGCCAGGACGCTGCTCGAACGAGCGAACGCCCTGTACACGTCGAAATACGGGATCGGGATGAGCCCGCCCGCCCTCGCCGGGTTCTCCGCCGGCTGGGCGCTGTTCCACGACGTCTTGCCCGCGGCTTCCTCGCTCACACCCGATGCGATCGCGGCGGCAGCTCGGGGCTTCGATCTGCCAAGAGGAAGCCTGCCGAACGGGAGCGGTCTGCGCTTCGGAAGCGTCGGGACGCCCGAGGCGGGCGACAACCTCGCCGCCGCCAGCGTGATCTGGAAGTGGGTCTCCCCCGGACACGCGGCGGTGATCTGGCCTCCCTCCTTCGCCACACAGCCCATCGATCCATCGACCTCGGACGCCTGGTGACCCGTCGGATCACCGTGCTGGTCGGGGTGGTCCTCATCGCCGCGTACGTGGCGTCGGCGGCGGTGTCCGGGCATCTGTCGCCCACCGCCCGGGGGCCGTTGCTGGACGGCGTCGGACCCCCCCAGGCGTATCGGTGGGTGGATCCTCCAGCGGCGCTGGCACCCACGAACGTCGCGCCGAGCAGCGCCACCACGAACGTGCCGCTCGGTCCGAAGGGGAATCAAGCACTGCCGGGCCTCGTGACCTCCGACAAACAGGTCATCTTGATCCTGCGCGCCGGGGTCGTCCCGCCGCACGGCTCGGACACCCAGGTTCGGATCGACATCACCCCCGTCGATCCCGCGACACTGTCCTCGCTCGGCGGCGGCCTCGCTCCATTCGGCAACGCGTATCGGATCGCAGGGACCTACCTCCCGTCGAAGACCCCGGTGAGCAAGCTGGGCCATCCGCTGAAGCTCGACGTCGTCCTCACGTATCCGGTCACCGCGAACCTCTTCGCCCACAAGCACGAGATCCTCTACGCCCCGACCGGCGCGAAGTGGCTCGCGCTCAAGAGCACCGACCTGATCTCGACGCAGCAGATCGAGGCCCAGCCTCCGGGCATGGGCTACGTGGTCGTGGGCGGGATCCCCGGGCCGGCGGTCGTGACGACGTCGCCGGGCACCGGTTCCGGGGGCGCGACGGACACCGTAGCGATCGGGCTGGTGGTGGCGGCGGGGGCCGCGCTCCTGATCGGGCTGGGGCTCGTGCTGCGGAACAGCCGACGCCGCTAGCGCTCAGCCGCAGACGTCGACCAGCAGCGGGTAGGGGTCGACGGCATCCCCGATGATCGAGTACCCGTAGGGGCTCGCAGGCCACGACGACGGCATGACGTTCGGATGGAACTCGAAATGGTCGTGGGGTACGCCGATCGCGTCGCCGGTCATGCCGATATAGCCCACGACCTCGCCTGCATGCACCCGCCCGCTCGAGCCGGGTGCGTAAGCAGACAGGTGCGCGTTGTACACGGTGCCGTAGCGCCCCGAGATTGCGACGACGTTGCCGGCGAGCACGTTGTACTCCTTCGTCGCGAACCCGTCGAACGCCGCGTAGATCGGCGCGCCCTCGGGCGCCACGATGTCGTTGCCCTGGTGCAGGTGGTAGCCGCCGCCGTAGCGAGGTGCGCCGAAGGAGTCCGTGAACGCGCGGGGCTCTCCCACCGGACAGACCCCGAAGACGTGCCCGTAGCCCGGCGGGAGCGGCACGGCGGGATGGGATCCGCCGTAGCCCTGGCTCGCCGCGGCCCGCAGCGCCGCCTGATACGACTTCGACACACGCCGCTTCTGGGCCTCCGCCTGCGAGAGGTCGGAACCGATGCGACGCAACAACGTCTGCTGTTGGGACAGGTTGTCGACCACGGCCGAACGCGCCGCCTCCGCTTGGGCGAGCGTGGCCCGCTGCCGGCCCTGCAGACTCGTCAGCTGCCGCTGTTGGTCCAGGAGCTCGCTCCTGGTGTTGGCGACCGACTCCGCGAGGTCCGCGTCGTTCTGTGCGAGGGCGCTGATGAATTCCATCCGGTCGGACAGCTGGCCGAACGATGACGATCCCACGAGGAAGTCGAAGTTCTGCGCCGGTCCCCCGATGAACGCCGCGACGGCGCGGTCGTTGAGATCGCCCACCGTCTGCCGGTACCGCTCCCCCGCCGCCGCTGCCTGTTCCTGCGTGAAGAGCAGTTGGGCGCTGATCTGATCCAGCCTCCCGGCGGCGTCGTCCACCTGCGCGGTCTTGGTGGCCAGGGCCTGCTGGAGATGCGCGAGCTGAGCACGAGCCTGATGCACGTCCCTCAGCAGGCGCCGCACATTCGCCGTCGCCTGCCGCACGTCGCCCTTCGTGGCCGCGCCGGCCCCGACGTTCGGCGCTACGGCGACGGCGACCACGACAGCACTCACCAAGAGGCGGGACGCGATGGGCAAGCGCCTGCAGGATCTCGTCATCTGCGGATTCGGTCCTTCGGTCCAAGAGGGAAGGTGACCGGACCGTTCTTTCAGCGTGGACCCGGGCCACTCTTCATGCAACCATCCTCGGCGGCGGCCGCAGGGGCCTTAAGCCCTCCGGCCGATGTCCAGCAGGCCGATCGCGATATCGGGCTCGGCGAGCGCCTGGCGCCAGCCGTTGCGGTGCAGGCGATCCCTCGCCGCCGCGACCTCCTCCGCGCCGCCTGCCTCGTCGTCGCCGAACAGCGCCGCCACCCACACGACCTGGGCGGCGAGCGGGTTCGGCAGGCCCCTGGGAGCGCGCTCTGCCTCCAGCGCAGCGAGCGACTTCGCGCGGGCGGTCGCGCGGTCGTGCTCGGCGAGGGCGAGGACGGCCTCGGCCGACAGGAGCGCGGTGGCGGACCCCGGCTCGCCCTCCGCGATCCGCGCGGTCGGGTCGGCGAGGATCAGCCGCGCCCCTCCCGTGTCTCCCCCCATCGCGAGGATCCGCGCGAGCTCCGCGGCGGTCCAGGTCACGAGCGCCCGCTCCTTGAGGTCGCGGCACAGGACGAACGCCTCGCGCAGGTCCTGTTCGGCGTCGGAGAGGCGCCCCGCTAGGCGATGGATCACGCCCCGTTGGCCGAGCGCGCTTGCCAGCTCCCACCGGGCGCCCAGCTCACGCAACGTCCCGGTGGCGGCCTCGGCGTGCCGTAGGGCGTCGCTCAGCCGCAGGAGGCGCCGGAGCGACCCCGCCACCGTCTCGTGGGCGCCGGCCGAGGTGAACGCCTGGCCGGCCTCGTCTCCGACCGCGAGGGCCTCCAACCCGACGCGAAGGGCCTCCTGCTCGTCCCCGACCGGCGAGATCACGTTCGCGATGCCCACCAGGGCTCGGGACTCCGCCCACGCATCGCGGGGCTGGCGGGTGCGCGCGAGCTCCAGGGCCTCGCGGAACATCGTCTCGGCCCGCTCGAGATCGTTGCGCCAGAACGGGACCCAGCCGGCCATGAGGAGCGTACGAGCGCGCGTGGTTGGGTCGCCGAGCCGGCTCGAGGCCGCGAGCGCGTCGTCGAACAGCTCGGAGGCCCTCGGCTCGTCCCCGCGCACCATCAACGTGATGTCGGCGAGGAACCGCGACGCGTCGGCACAGACGCGGTCGCTCCGGTCCGCCGCGATCGCGAGCGCGCGGCCCAGCGCCTCTTCCGCGGCCTCGAATTCGCCCAGCCAGTAGCGGGACTCCCCCAGCGCGGCGAGGTATCCCGCCTGCGGTTCACCCCAGCCCTCCTCGGGACCGCTCAGGGCGAGCGCGCGTTCGAACAGGTCGGCGGCCGACCGCGATTCGAGACGACGGCGCGCGAGGTCGCCGGCATGGGCGAGCGCCTCCTCGGCCCGTTCGGCGAGCGTGCGGTCCCGTGGATCGAGGTCGAGCGCCGCGAGCGCGGCCTGCTCCAGATGGAAGGCGACCGTCCGGGGATAGCGGTCCGGCGTGTCCGCCTCGGCGAGCTTGTTCGCCACCCGCAGATGCAGCCGCTGCCGCTCCCGCTTCGCCAGCGCGTCGTAGGCGACGTCGCGGAGCACGTCGCTGCCGAAACCCCAGACCTCCGGGCGATCCGGGTCGGGCACCAGCAGGCCCTCGGATTCGGCCTCGGCGAGCAGATCCTTGCGCGGCTCGACGACCAGGGAGAGTTCATCCAGATCGAAGCGCCCGCGGGGGAACACCCCCGCTCGCCGTACCAGCTCGCGCGCCGGCGGTGAGAGCTGATCGATGCGGGCCGCGATGACCGCCTGCACGGTCGGCGGCAGGATCGTTCCCGCGGATCCGGCGGCCCAGGCCGGCGGCGGCATGCCGGCCTCCTGCCGGCGCAGCATCCCCGTGATCTCGACGATGAAGAACGGATTGCCCCCGGCGTGGCGTCCCACGCGCTCGGCGTCGTCGGGCGCGAGGTCGCCCGCCACCATCGCGAGCTCGGTCGCTTGGCCCGAGCCGAGCGGCTCCACCCACAACGTCACGGCGTCCGCCAGCCCTCCGGCCCAGTGTGGGCGGAGCTCGAGGAACTCCCAGCGGGCCACGCACACCACCATCAGCGGGACCTTCCGTGCCTTCCGCATGAGCTGCTCGATGAGATCCAGGAGCAGCGGATCGGCCTCCTGGAGATCCTCGAAGATGAGGACGACCGGGCCGCTCGCTGCGAGGCCGGTGAGCATGGCCATCATCCCGTGCCGCACCTCGGCGGCGTGGTAGCGGTTCTCCTCGCTGCCCTGTTCGCCCAACCCCAACGCGAACCCCAGCCGACGAGCCGCGCGATCCACCTCCGCCGGCTCCACCCAACCGCGCGCACGCTCGCGAAGGCGCTCGAGCAGCCGGTCTTCGGGCGCGTCGCGTTCCTCCCCGATCTCCCGGTACACCATCTGGGCGAGCGGCCAGAACGTCACCTCCTCCTCGAAGGGACTGGAGCGGCCCGTCAACACCTTCACGTCCTCGGGCAATCGCGCCAGGAACTCCTCGACGACACGCGTCTTGCCGATGCCCGGCTCTCCGAGCAGTGTGACGAGATGCGCGCGCTCGCGGTCCCGCAGTCGCTCGAACGTGTCGGTGAGCAGCGTGAGCTCGCGGCGGCGGTCGACCAGGGGGATCGACCTGGAGGTCGATGTCGCCGAGACGCCGATCACCGGCCATGCCGGCAGCTGGGCGTCGAAGCCCTTCGCGTCGATCGTGCGCCCCGGACCGAACACGACCGAGGAGGCGGTGAGCTGCTGTGTCGTGGCGCCCACGAGGATCTCGTCCGGTTCCGCTGCCTGCTGCAAACGGGCGCCGACGTTCACCTCCGCGCCGATCACGAGGTTGCGATCCATCGCCGTGCCGATGGCGACCTGCCCCGTGTTGACGCCTACGCGCACCTGCATGGGCGTGCGAAGACCGAGGCGCGCCCCAAGGCGCCCCGAGCGCTCCACGACGGCGAGGGCCGCCCGGACCCCCCGCAGGGCGTCGTCGTCGTGCACCACGGGGACCCCGAACACGCCCAGGACGGCGTCCCCGATGAAGGTCTCCGCCCGCCCGCCGAGCACGGCGATCTCGTCGGTGACCATCCCGTGGAACGCGGCGAGGACGTCGCGGAACCGCTCGGGATCCAGGTGTGCCGCCAGCTCCGTCGACCCCGCGAGGTCCGCGAAGACGACGGTGACGACGCGCCGCTCGGATGCCGGCGAAACGGCGACGGGGGCACCGCAGTTCGGGCAGAAGCGCGCGTGCTCCGGCAACGGCTCGCCGCATCGGGGACAGACCTGGGCATCCACGCGGCTCAGCATACGGACGCCGTGCAACGGACCCCGGAGTCAGGACCTATGCGTACTCGATGAGCTGGACGGCGTTGCCGTCGGGGTCGCGGAAGGTCGCGAAGCGGGCGAAGCCCTCGACCTCGCCGACGCGCTCGTCGAAGCGGGCGCCGCGCTGTTCGAGCTGCCAGCGCGCGGCGTCGAGGTCGTCCACGCGGAAGACCGCCGTGCCGCCGCCCGGTTGGGGATCCTCCGCTCCGTGCAGGGCCAGCCGGACCGGACCGGCGTCGAACTCGGCCCACTCGTTGCCGGCGCGGCGGGCCAGGCGCAGACCGACGACGTCGGCGTAGAAGGTCACGGCGACGTCCATGTCCCGCACCCAGTAGTAGACGTGGTCGAGCGGCCCGATCACGACCGGCCCAGGATCTTCGCCTTCTGCGCTTCGAACTCCTCGTCCGTGAGGACCCCCTTGGCGCGCAGGTCGGCGAGGCGCTCCAACTCGGTGCTGACGTTGGGGACGCCGGGGGTGATGGGAGGCGCAGGGGCGGCCCGGGCGGCGGCGGGGGCCGCGCGGCCCTGGTACATCCGCTGGTTGTTCAGCTCGCCCTGGTGGTAGATCGTCTTCTGCACCTCTTCGGGATGCCGGATGTCCTCGAACGTGGTGGGGCCGTCGTTGCTGGCCGAGCGGATCATGAGGTCGCCGGCGCCGATCATGCGCTCGAAGACGCCCTGCTTGAACCGGATGTCGTTGATCTGCTCGAGAGGGATCTCGATCGACTGGCGGGCGATCCACCCCTCGCGCTGGATGACGCGGTCCGAGGTCACGACGAAGTAAGAGGTGAGCCAGGCCGTAAGCCGCCGGATCGGGTAGACGATCAGCGCCACCGCGATCGCGGCGAGGACGATCACGTCCAGGACCCCGTGCAGCTTCACGATGAGCCAGATGCCCACGACGACGACGGCCAACGTCACGAGCGCCGGGATCGCGAGCGCGACCGGATGCGGACGCGTGTCCAGCACCAGCTCCTCGCCGGGCACGAGGTTCTTCCTGGGGTACGCCATGCGGGGAACGTACCCCCGGCTCAGGGGCGCGGCAACCGCCTCAGCGAAGGTGCACGACGTCGCCCGACGAAACGGTGACCGACCCCGTCGTCGTCCGCACGACCAGCCTTCCCCGGGCGTCGACGCCGGTCGCCTCCCCGGTGACCTTCGCGCCGTCGCGCGACGCGATCTCGACCTCGCGCCCGATCGTCGCCGACACCGCCATCCATCGCGCGACGGCAGCCTCGTCGTCGACGCCGGGCTCGTACCCCGCGCGGAACCCGATCAAGAAACGGGTCAGCAGCTCCATCGGATCGACCGAGGGTCCCAGACCCGCGGCGTCCCCGATCCCGGGTGGGGCGTCGAGGTTCACGCCGACCCCGACCACGACGTGCCGCAGACGGCCGCCCGTCACTCCCGACTCCGCGAGGATGCCTCCCACCTTCTTCGCGACGTCCCCTGCCTCGACCATCAGATCGTTCGGCCACTTGCAACGCACCTGATGACCCGACAGGGCGGTGCACGCCTCGGCCATCGCCGCGCCCGCCAGCAGCGGCAGCAGCCCCGCGCCCGCGGGGGCCATCGCGGGCCGCAGCACGACGCTGAACAGGAGCGCCCGGCCGGGACGGTCCTCCCACACGCGCCCGAGGCGCCCGCGCCCTGCGGTCTGGTGCGCCGCCGCGGCCAGGGACCACTGCGGGGCATCGTGTTCGGCCATCTCGAGCGCCGTGGCGTTCGTCGAACCGGTAACCTCCTGCCAGTCGCACGGGCGCCACGACGCCAGCGGACGCAAGGGCGCGCTGCACGTCGGTCGTCGTCGTCATCGTTTGACTCCCTCCAGGAGTCCGGAGAGTATCGCGAGCCAAGTGAAGCCGAAGCTCCTGATCGCGAACCGGGGCGAGATCGCGGTGCGGATCATCCGCACCTGCCGAGAGCTCGGCGTCCCGCAGCGTCGCCGTGTACTCCGACGTCGACCGCGAGGCCCTCCACGTGCAGATGGCGGACGAGGCGTTCCGCATCGGACCCGCGCCGGCCGCGGACTCCTACCTCTCGATCGAGGCGCTCGTGGAGGCGGGGCGGCGATCGAAGGCAACCCTGGTCCATCCCGGGTACGGGTTCCTCGCCGAGAGCGCGGCGTTCGCCGCCGCCGTCGAGGAGGCGGGCCTCGGGTTCGTGGGTCCGGACGCCGCGGCGATCGAGGTCATGGGCGACAAGGCCGCCGCGCGCCGAGCCGCCGACGCCGCCGGCATGCCGATCGTCCCCGGGACGCCTGAGGCGGTCGACCTCAAGGCCGCGCGCCGGCGGGCGGAACGGATCGGCTACCCCCTGCTCGTGAAGGCCGCGTTCGGTGGCGGCGGCAAGGGGATGCACGTGGTCCGCGACACGGAGCATCTGGAGGAGTCGTTGCGGCGCGCCGCACGCGAGGCGCAATCGTACTTCGGACGGCCCGAGGTGTTCTTGGAGCGTTACGTCGAGCGGGCGCGCCACGTGGAGGCGCAGATCGTCGCCGACGCTCACGGCAATGTGGTGTTCTTCGGCGAGCGCGACTGCTCGGTGCAGCGACGCCACCAGAAGCTGATCGAGGAGACGCCCTCCCCCTCGATGGACGACGCGCTCCGAGAGCGCTTCCGCGAGGCCGCGGTCGGACTCGCGCGGGCGACGGGCTACCGCAACGCCGGCACGATCGAATGCATCCTCGACGAGGATGGCGGCTTCTACTTCCTGGAGATGAACACGCGGCTGCAGGTGGAGCACACCGTCACCGAGATGGTGACCGGCGTCGATCTCGTTGCCCTGCAACTCGCGGTGGCGATGGGCGAGCGGATCGACCACGTTCAGCCGCAGCCACGCGGCCATGCGATCCAGTGCCGGATCAACGCCGAGGACCCGGGGCGCAACTTCCTGCCGGGCCCGGGGCGGATCACGCGGTACCGCGAGCCGGGAGGGCCGTTCGTGCGGGTGGATTCGGGGGTCGTGCGCGGGATGGAGGTCCCAGGCGACTACGACTCGATGTTCGCGAAACTGGTGGTGTCGGGCCGCGACCGCGAGCAGACGCGGCTGCGCATGCTGCGGGCGCTCGACGAGTTCCAGGTGGAGGGCGTGCCGACGACGATCCCCGCACACCGTTGGATCTTGGAGTCCAAGGCGTTCCGCGACGCGACGCACACCACCACCTGGCTCGAGCGCGCGCTCGCGGACGCGCATCTGCCGGCCCAGGTGGACCGCCAGCCGGCGCCGGGGGCTCCCAAGCCGGCGAGGCCGGCCGACATCCTCGTCGAGGTGGACGGCCGCCGCGTTCCCGTTCGCATCTTCGACGCGCGTCGCGACCTGGCTCCCAAGGCGCCGAGCGCGCACGACGCGCATCACGGTGGCCACGTCCACGGGCTGATCCTCGCTCCCATGCAGGGCACGATCCTCAAGGTGCTGGTGGAGAAGGGCCAGCCGATCGAGGCCGGCGATGTGATCTGCATCCTGGAGGCGATGAAGATGGAGAACCACATCGCCTCCACCCGCGAGGGCGAGGTGACCGACCTGCCGATCCACGTCGGGCAGGTCGTCGAGACGGGTCAGACGCTCGCCGTCATCGACTGAGGGCGGCGACCCCGTCGTCCTCGCCGTCATGCGCTCCGTGGTCCGGCTGCGTGTGGGGGACGAGGTGGCCGGACCCATCGGCGGGGACGCACAGAGAGAACTCCGATCCGGCGTCGTCGGAACGGACGAGGGTCAGCTCTGCGCCGATCGCCTCCGCCATGCGTTGGCAGATGTAGAGCCCGAGGCCCGTGCCCCCGACACGGCGTGTCGCGGACTGGTCGACCTGGAAGAAGCGCTCGAAGATCCGATCGTGGGCTTCCTCGGGGATGCCGCCGCCTTCGTCCAGCACCCTCACGACGACGCCGCTCACACGGGGCTCCCCACGGATCGTGACGCACGTATCCGGTGGCGCGTACTTCAGGGCGTTCTCGACGAGGTTCGACAGGATCTGGTGGAGCTTGCCCTCGTCCGTGCGGAGCGCGGGCAGATGGGCGGAGATCCGCACGTCGAACGTGTGGCCGTTCGCCCGCGCCCGCAGCTCGTCCACCACCTCCGTGATGAGCGGCTCCAGGTCCACCCATGAGAGCGTGAGCGTGTCGGCGCTCGCCTCGAGCCGGCCCACAATCAGGAGCTGCTCGATGAGGCGACGCAACCGATCTCCCTGCCGGTCTGCGGCCTCCAGGAAGGACCGCCGCTGGTCCTCGGGCAGCTCGGCGGATAGCTGGAGCATGGTCTTGAGGTACCCCTGGATCGACGTGAGAGGCGTCCGGAGTTCGTGCGAGACCACCGCGACGAACTCGGCCTTCGTCCGGTTCAGCTCCTTCTCTTGATCGAGGGAGGCCTGGAGTTGCCCGGCCAGGCGGGCGTTGTCGAGCGCGATGTGGGTCCCCCACCACACCGCGACAACGGGGACGGCCGCGAGCAGCGCGAGCCACGGGGACTCCTGCACGGCGCTCACCACGACCGGGGCGAGCGCGAGGAGTGGGAGCGTGGCCTGGGCCTGGAAGGACAGGTCCTTCCACAAGAAGCGGTCCAAGGGGACACCGTCGGGAACCCAGGCGACGTCGCTGATCGTCGTGGTGAGGAAGAAGTAGAAGAGCGCCGCGAGCACGAACGGCATCACGCTCTGCGTGCCGGGATCCCGCATCCCGCCCGATCCCACGTAGATCAGACCCGCGGCGCCTAGGGACACGGCGTATCGTGCCGCGTCGAACGCGATCCGGCGCGGCCCCTTGTGCACGAAGATGCTCGGGATCACCGACGCGACGACCTGGGTCACGATCGCCGCGGGCGCCCCGTAGGCGATCAGCAGCGTGAACGTGAACGCGGTGGAGGCGCTGATCTCGTGCACCTCTCCACCACGCCTGGGAACGGAGATCGGGAAGACCTCGCCCAGAGCCACCAGCAAGGCGAGGAGCCAGAAGCCGTGCGTTCCCACGGCGAGGCGGAACTGGTCCGAACGAGCGGCCCAGACGAAGATCGAGCCGCCCGCCACGATGACGATGGCGATGTAGACGTCCACCGAGCGCGCGCGCAAAGAACCCATGTTCCCGAGTGTTTCGGCGCGTTCGCGCCGCGACCGAAGGGCTAGGGCGGCGAACCCTCCGAGGGCGGACCCCAGGCGTCGTGCCCGACGATGCGGAACCCGCTGTCCTTGACCCTGTAGCGGCGATTCACACCGACCAGCAGCGCCGTGAGCGTCTCGGCGATCCGTGCCGCCGAGAGGTCGCCGCAATCCACCCATCGCAGCCCCGGGATTTCCTGCACGAGGGACCCGACCATGGCCTTGGACCCCGCGTCGTCGCCGCACAGGAGCACGTCGGAATCGATGGGGTTGGGATGATCCCTGAGCGCCGGGGCGGCGATCGTGTGGAACCCCGCCACCACGCGGGGACCCGCCCCCAGGATCGCCCGGGCCTGCTCGGCGGCGGACCCGTGCCAGGGACGCACCACCTGCCAGGGCCGTCCTCCCACCGCGGTCGCGAGCGGGCTGGTCGCATCCAGCACGACCGATCCCGGTTGCACGGCCTCCTTGATCGAGCGATAGATCTCGGCCTGACCCGCGAACGGCACCGTGACGAGGACGATCTCCGCTGCCGCCGCCGCAGACTGCATTGTCCGTTCCCTCGATGCGCACGTCGGTACCGAGCGTGCCCGCGGCCGTTCGCGCGGCCTCGGCGCCCCGGTCGGCCTCACGCGAGCCGATCGTGACGTGGTGCCCCGCTGCGGCGAGGCGAAGCGTGAGGCCGAACCCCTCCGCGCCCGTGCCGCCGATCACCGCGAGGTCCATCGCCGGGAAGCCTACCCGTAGGGCTGGGAGCCGTGCCGCAGCTCGTGATCGACATCATCGAACTCGCCGTCGGCGCGGCCTGTCTCGCGGCGGCGGTCGGGACCTGGCGTCGGGGCGTGCGCGTGGCCGCCGTCGTGCTCGCCGTGGCGGGGGCGGCCGCCGTGGCTCACGCCGTCTGGTCGATGACCCATTAAGTCCACGGGCACCGCTAGAAGGTCGGCCGGTACTCGCCGAACACCTCGCGGAGGGCGTCCGACACCTCACCGAGCGTCGCGCGGGCCCGCAGGGCCCGTTTCATCGGCGGCAGCAGGTTCCCGGTCCCCCGCGCTGCGCTTCCGACGTCCGCGAGCGCCGTGTCGACGGCGGCCTGATCGCGCTCGGCGCGGAGCCTGCCTAACCTGCGCGACCTGCTTCGCCGCGTTCTCCTCGGCGATCCGCTGCAGTTCGGGCACGTCGCCGTCGTCGTCGGCGAATCGGTTCACGCCCACCACGACGCGTTCCCCCGACTCGATGCCCTTCTGGATGCGGAACGCGGCCTCGTGGATCTCGTCCTGGAAGAAGCCTGCCTCGATCGCTCGAACGGCGCCGCCCATCGCGTCGATCCGCTCGAGGTAGGCCGTCGGCGAGCCGCTCGAGCTCGTCGGTCAGCGACTCCACGAGGTACGACCCGCCGAGCGGGTCCGCGGAGTCCGCGACGCCGCTCTCGTAGCCGATGATCTGCTGCGTGCGCAGCGCGATCGTGGCGCTGCGCTCGGTGGGAAGCGCGAGCGCCTCGTCGAACGCGTTCGTGTGCAGCGACTGCGTGCCGCCCAGCACGGCGGCCAGCGCCTCCAGCGTCGTGCGCACGATGTTGTTCTCGGGCTGCTGCGCGGTGAGCGTCGCGCCGCCGGTCTGCGTGTGGAACCGCAGCATCAGGCTCCGCGGGTCCTTCGCGCCGAACCGCTCCGCCATGATCCGCGCCCACAGCCGCCGCGCCGCGCGGAACTTCGCGACCTCCTCGAAGAAGTTCATGTGGCACGCGAAGAAGAACGAAAGCCGCGGCGCGAAGTCGTCGACCGCGAGGCCGGCGTCGATCGCGGCCTGCACGTAGGCGATCCCGTCGGCGAGCGTGAACGCGATCTCCTGCGCGGCCGTCGAGCCGGCCTCGCGCATGTGATAGCCGCTGATCGAGATCGTGTTCCAGCGCGGGATGCGCTCGCCGCAGTAGGCGAACAGGTCGGTGATGAGGCGCATCGACGGCGCCGGCGGGTAGATGTAGGTGCCGCGCGCCGCGTACTCCTTGAGGATGTCGTTCTGCACGGTGCCGCTGATCGGCCGTGGGCGCCACGCCCTGCTCCTCGGCCACCAGCTCGTAGAGCAGCAGCAGGATCGGCGCGGTGGCGTTGATCGTCATCGACGTCGACACCGCGGTCGAGCGGGATGTCGTCGAACAGCCGCTCCATGTCGTCGACCGAGTCGATCGCCACGCCGGTCTTGCCCACCTCGCCCTCGGCACGCGGATGATCCGAGTCCAGCCCCATCTGCGTGGGCAGGTCGAAGGCGACGGACAGCCCGGTCTGACCCTGCTCCAGCAGGTAGCGGAAGCGCGCGTTCGTCTCGTCCGCCGTGGCCATCCCGGCGTACTGGCGCATCGTCCACAGCCGCCCGCGGTACATCGTGGGGTAGATCCCGCGCGTGAAGGGCGCGCTGGCCCGGGCCGCCGAGCGCCGCGCGCGGGGTCGAACGCCCGTCGCCAGATCCTCGGACCGTGTAGACCGGCTCGATCTCGATCCCGGAGTCCGTGCGCCGCTCGTCGCTCATCGGTACGCAGCCTAGCGTCGTAGGGTTCGGTCGATGGACATCGTGGATCCGCGGATCGACGCGTACCTGCAGGTCGCTGCAGGCCGCTACGACGAGCCGGTGCTGCTGGAGATGGAGGCCGAGGGCGAGCGCCGCGGCTTCCCGATCGTCGGGCGCAACGTCGGGGTGACCCTCGAGCTGCTCGCCCGCTCGATCGGCGCCGCGGCGGGTGTTCGAGCTCGGATCGGGCTTCGGGTACAGCGCGTACTGGTTCGCGCGGGCGGTCGGCGGCGAGGGCGAGGTGCACTGCACCGACGGCGACGCCGCGAACGAGATGGCAGGCGGCGGACTACCTCACGCGCGCGGGCCTGTGGGACCGCGTGCGCTATCACGTGGGCGACGCCGTCGAGGCGCTCGACGCCACCGGCGGCCTGTTCGACGTCGTCTACTGACGACATCGACAAGGACGGCTACCCGGACGCCTGGCGGGCGGCGCGGGAGCGGATCCGGGTTGGCGGGCTCTACCTCTGCGACAACGTCCTGTGGTCGGGCCGGGTCGCCCGCCGACGGCGAGCCACCCGACGCCGTCACCGACGCGATCCGCGAGCACAACGCGCTGATCGCGGCGGACGAGCGGTTCATCTCGTCGATCCTGCCGATCCGCGACGGCGTCATGGCGGCCCTGCGGCACGTGTGATCCCGGCTGCGCGCGCCGCGGAGCGGGTAGGCTCCGCGCGCGCGCGGAGCGGATAGACTCCGCGCCGTCTGCTGGACGGTCGGGCACCGGACGTGGCGCGGCCGGCGCGATAGATTGAGGGCGATCGACGACGTGGCGACCGGACGCGCAAGAAGAAGGACGACTACGGCTCCGTCTACAAGGGGCACCCGGGGCAGTGGTCCTGGCTGTTCCACCGGGTGACCGGGGTCGCCATCATCCTGTTCCTGTTCGCCCACGTGGTGGACACCGCGGTCATCGGCTGGGGCCCCGACGCCTACAACAGGGTCATCGCGGCCTACGAGAACCCCTTCGTGCGGCTGCTGGAGCTCGGGCCTGGTCGCCGCCGTCCTGTTCCACTCGATCAACGGCATCAAGATCACGCTGATCGACTTCTTCCCCAAGCTCGTGAAGCACATCAAGCGCGCTCTCGATCGGCACGCTCGTCATCTTCGTGGGCTCGATGATCCCCATCACCTACATCATGGGCAAGCAGGCCCTCGACCTGCTGAGGAACTAGATGGCCACCGAGACCCCGACCCGCCCGAGCCCGGGAGCCGCGTCCGCCGCGCACCGGCGCCGGCCGGCGACCTGCGCGATGGGCCGCGAGCGGCCCGGTCGGCGGCTTCGAGCTGTGGGCCTGGCTGTTCATGCGGATCAGCGGCATCGTGCTGATGTTCCTCGCCGTCGGCCACGTCCTGATCATGCACATCCCCGACGGCGGCGTGGAGCGCGTCAACTTCGCCTTCGTGGCGGTGCGCTGGCAGAGCCCCTTCTGGCGCACGTGGGACTGGATGCTGCTGACGCTGGCGCTGATCCACGGCATCAACGGCCTGCGCAACATCACGCTCGACTACGTGCGCAGGCCCGGCGTGCGGTTCGCCACCAACATGTTCTTCTACACGCTCGGATTCGCGCTGTTCATCCTGGGCACGCGTCATCGTGCTCACGTTCAACGCCGCGAAGTGGCCGGGAAGCGTCTAGCACGCTGATGGCCACCACGCATACCTACGACGCGGTCGTCGTGGGCGCGGGCGGCGCCGGGATGCGCGCGGCGATCGAGGCCTCGGCCATGTCCGCACCGCCGTCATCTCCAAGCTCTACCCGACCCGGTCGCACACGGGCGCCGCGCAGGGCGGCGTGTGCGCGGCGCTGGGCAACATGGAGGAGGACTAGCCCCGAGTGGCACGCCTTCGACACCGTGAAGGGCGGCGACTACCTGGTCGACCAGCCGGCGGCGCAGCTGATGACCGAGGAGGCCGTGGAGGCGATCTACGAGCTGGAGCACTGGGGTCTGCCGTTCAACCGCACGCCCGAGGGCAAGATCGCCCAGCGCCGGTTCGGCGGGCACACCGCGAACCACGGCGAGCGGCCCGTGATGCGCGCCTGCTACGCGGCCGACCGCACCGGCCACATGATCCTGCAGACGCTCTACCAGCAATGCGTGAAGCGCGACGTCCGCTTCTTCAACGAGTTCTACTGCCTGGACCTCCTGCTGGACGACCGGGGGCATACCGCGGGCGTGGTCGCCTACGAGCTGGCCAACGGGCGAGATCCACGTGTTCCGCGCCAAGAGCGTGCTGTTCGCCACCGGCGGGTACGGGCGGATGTTCAAGGTCACGTCGAACGCCCACGCGCTCACCGGCGACGGCCCCGCCGTCGTGTCTGGCGCCGCGGCATCCCGCTGGAGGACATGGAGATGTTCCAGTTCCATCCGACGGGCCTCTACAAGCTGGGGGTGCTGCTGTCGGAGGCCGCGCGCGGCGAGGGCGCGATCGTGCGCAACAAGGACGGCGAGCGCTTCATGGAGCGGTACGCGCCCACGATCAAGGACCTCGCCCCCCGCGACATGGTGAGCCGAGCGATCTACCAGGAGATCAAGGAGGGCCGCGGCGCGGGCCCCAACGCCGACTACGTCTACCTCGACCTCACGCACCTGCCCGCCAAGCTGATCGAGGAGAAACTCCCCGACATCACCGAGTTCGCGCGCGTGTACCTCCAGGTGGAGCCCACGAAGGAGCCGGTGCCGATCCAGCCAACCGCGCACTACGCGATGGGCGGCATCCCCACCGACGTCGAAGGGCGGGTCGTCCTGGGGCCGCAGGAGACCGCCGTGCCGGGCCTCTACGCCGCCGGCGAGTGCGCGTGCGTGAGCGTGCACGGCGCGAACCGCCTGGGCACGAACTCGCTGCTCGACATCGTGGTGTTCGGTCGCCGCGGCGGCGCGCACATGGCCGCGTACGCGAAGGAGACGGACCTTCACCGCGCTCCCCGAGGAACCCGCGCAGCACACCCTCGACCTCCTCGACCCCATCCTCACCCGCGAACAGGGCGACAACGCCGCCGACATCCGCAAGGAGCTGCAGGACAGCATGTTCGACCTGGCCTTCGTCGTGCGTTCGGAGGAGGGCCTCGCGGAGATGCAAGGGATCCTCGCGGGTCTTCGCGAGCGCTACGACGCGCGTCTCGATCATGGACAAGGGCAGCGTCTACAACACGGACCTGATGGAGGCGGTGGAGCTGGGCTTCCTGCTGGACTGCGCCGACACGCTCGTCATCTCGGCGCGCGCGCGTACGGAGAGCCGCGGCGGCCACTACCGCGAGGACCACCCGCTGCGCGACGACGCGAACTGGATGAAGCACTCGCTCGCGTACCGCCGGGACGACGGCTCCATCCAGCTCGACTTCAAGCCCGTGAAGCTCGGCCCCTACATCCCGATGGAGCGGAAGTATTGATGGCGAGCGCGGCCGAGGTCCTGCAGACGTCCGACCGGCGGGAGGTGGGTCGCGTCGATCATCGCAAGGTGGCAGCTCACCCTGCGGATCCGCCGCTACAACCCGGAGGTCTCCGACGACAGCTGGTGGGACGAGTTCGCCGTGACGGCCGACCCCCTGGATCGCCTCGTGGAGGTGCTGCACGAGGTCAAGTGGCATCAGGACGGCACGCTCAGCTTCCGGCGCTCGTGCGCCCACGGCATCTGTGGCTCCGACGCGATGCTGATCAACGGCCGCAACGCGCTCGCGTGCAAGGTCCTCGTCACCGACGTCGCGCCGAAGGTCACGGTGGAGCCCATCCGCGGGCTCGCCGTGCTGAAGGACCTCATCGTGGACATGGACCCGTTCCTGGAGGGCTACCGGTCGGTCCTGCCCTACCTGATCAACGACGAAGGCGAGCCCGAGAAGGAGCGGTTGCAGTCACCGGAGGATCGCGCGCGATACGACGACACGACGAAATGCATCCTGTGCGCGGCCTGCACGACGAGCTGCCCGATCTTCTGGGGCGACGAGGGCTACGTCGGGCCCGCCGCCATCGTGAACGCCCACCGGTTCATCTACGACTCCCGCGACCAGGGCTCGCGGGAACGGCTGAAGATCCTCTCGGAGAAGACCGGAGTCTTCCGCTGCCGAACGACGTTCAACTGCACCGATGCCTGCCCGCGCGGCATCGAGGTCACGAAGGCGATCCAGGAAGTGAAGCGCTCGATCCTGTTCGACCGGTTCTGAAAGAGCTCAGCTGATCGTGACGGTCGCGAACGGCGACCACAGGCTTGCGCCGTGGGTTGTCGTGCGGACGATCTGAGCGCGGAACTGATACGTGCCCGTCCTGCCCACCTTGTACGTGACGCTCACCCCCGTCACGCCCTTGCGGAACGTCGCCCAGGTCCCGCCGTCGATCCGCCGCTGGACGTTGAACGTGAACCGGGGATGCGACGCGCGGGACGTGACCCGGATCGTAACCGTGTCGCCCACCCCACCGCTGCTGATGTCCGTGGTGACCGGGACCTGGATCGTTGCCTTCATGAACGGGTGGATCGCGCAGTGGTAGCGGAACGTTCCCGCGGCGAAGAGCGTCACGTTCCTGCTGTCGCTGCCGGCAGCGACGGGCCCCGTGTTCCACAGAGCGAGCCGTGCGTCCTGAGCGGGTTCGTGCGTGCTGGGCCCGACGTTGTGCCAGTGGACCGCGGACCCCAGCAGCCCGACGTAGGGCGTGGGGGGGCCGGGAGTGAACGCGTAATCCTGCACCCCGAGCTGAGCGAGGACACCGGCGCCTGCGGGCGACCCCACCCCCACCGTCAGCAGGATGGCTGCGGTTGCAGCCAGGGCGAACCGGATCGAACGCATGAGCCCTCCCTCGGCGACGACGATGTCAACCGTATTACGGTGGGGAGGCGGGATCGGCTCGCCCGGTATCGTGACGGACCGTGACGCACAGGGTGACGATCGTCCCGGGGGACGGCATCGGGCCGGAGGTGGCGGACGCCGTCCGCCTGGTCCTGGACGCCGTCGACGTCGGCATCGAGTGGGACGAGCGCCTCGCCGGCGTCTCGGCCCTGGCAGAGCACGGCGAGTTGATGCCTCAGGGGACCCTCGACGCGATCCGGACCAGCCGGGTGGCGATCAAGGGTCCGATCACCACCCCGGTGGGCACGGGGTTCCGCAGCGTGAACGTGGCTCTGCGCCAGTCGCTCGACCTGTTCGCCGCGGTGCGGCCGGCGCGCGCCCTGCCCGGCGTCGCCGTGC
This sequence comes from uncultured Actinomycetes bacterium, assembly GCA_963850315.1. GTDB lineage: Bacteria > Actinomycetota > UBA4738 > UBA4738 > HRBIN12 > JAOUEA01. The sequence goes on along the minus strand of CAWKKN010000002.1, from coordinate 253,734 downwards.
GCCACGAAGGCGTCGACCTTGTCGTGATCCGCGAGAACACCGAGGACCTGTACGCGGGGATCGAATACGAGCGCGGCTCTCCCGAGGCGATGGCGCTGCGCGAGGAGCTCCAGGAGCTCGGCGGCTACACCCTTCGTGAGGACGCCGGCTTCACCGTGAAGCCCATCAGCGTGAGCGGCACGCGCCGGATCGTGCGCTTCGCGTTCGAGTACGCGCAGGCGAACGGCCGCAGGAAGGTCACGGTGGGTCACAAGGCGAACGTGATGCGCTTCTCCGACGGGCTGTTCCTCAAGACCGCAGAAGAAGAGGCGGCCACACGCGGGGACCTCGGGTGGGAGGAGATCCAGATCGACCACCTCACCAGCCGGCTCGCGAAGGATCCCGATCGGTTCGACGTGCTGCTGCTTCCCAATCTCTACGGCGACATCCTGAGCGACCTGTGCGCAGGGTTGGTGGGCGGGCTGGGTCTCGTTCCCGGAGCGAACATCGGTTGGGAGTATGCGGTGTTCGAGCCCGTGCACGGCAGCGCGCCGGACATCGCCGGCGCGGGGCTGGCCGATCCGATCGCGATGATCCTGTCGGGCGCCATGCTGCTGCGTCACATCGGGGAGCAAACCGCCGCGCAGGGCCTCCATCAGGCGGTGGATCAGGTGCTCGCCCTCGGCATGGTGCGCACGCCCGACCTCGGCGGAACCTCCTCCACCATGCAGGTCGCCGAGGCGATCGCCCGCGCACTCCCGTAGCCTCCTTCGGCTGCTTCCATCGAGGTGCGCGGGATGCGAGACTGCCGGACATGCCCGCTGCGTCCTCCGGCGCGCCCGGCGATGGGTTCGCAAGTATCTCGGCGCCCTCTCCCCTGCGGCTGGCCGGCTTCCTGGCCACCGCGCTGGGTGCCGCCATGCTCGGGATCGGATCGGTCATGACGTGGGTCACCCTCTCCGTTCCGGGGGGGCCGGCCAGCATCAACGGGGTCTACAAGGGCCTCGATCTCACGCAGGGGAAGATCTGCCTCGCGGCGGCGATCGTCCTGCTCGTGGGCCTGATGGCCCTTCGCGGCGCGCGCTCGCGCCGGGCACAGCGGACCATCGCGACGGTCATGATCGTCGCGGCGCTCTTAGGCCTGGCGTTCGCGGGCTCGGCGATCCTGTCGTCGTTCGCGTCGATCCGCAACCCCGGCGATCAGCTCCAGCGCGGCTTCGGCATGTTCCTCGCCGCCGCCGGCGGCGTCGTCGCCACGCTCGGCGCGGTGCTGGACCTGGCATGGGCCGTCGCGCCCGTCGAGGGCTCGTCGCCGGCGCACGAGCCGGCCGACGAAGAGCCCTGAGCCAGGTCCGGGGACGAGCCCCGGACTACGGCGTCACAGGGTGGTGAGGTCCTCGCACTTGGCTCGGATGCCTTCAGCGGCGCCGCGCAGCGCAGCGAGCTCCTCGTCGTTGAGGTCGAGCTCCACGATCTCCTCGACGCCATCGGCCCCCAGGCGCGCCGGCACACCGACGTACACGTCGTGGATCCCGTACTGGCCGCTGACCCAGGCGCAGACGGGGAGGGTCGTCTTCGCGTCGCGGGCGATCGACTCGACCATCGCCGACGCCGAGGCGCTCGGGGCGTAGTAGGCGGAGCCGGTCTTCAACAGCCCGACGATCTCGGCGCCGGCGTCCCGCGTTCGCTGGAAGAGCCGGTCGAGCGTCGCTGCATCAGCAAGCTCCGGAAGCGGACGACCGTCGACCGTCGCGTGGCGAGGCAGTGCGATCATCGCGTCGCCGTGCGAGCCGAGCGTCATGGCCTCGACGGCGCTCGGCGACACGCCGAGCTCCTCGGCGATGAACCAGCGCAGGCGCGCCGAATCCAGCACGCCGGCCATCCCCATCACGCGCTCCTTCGCAAAGCCGGAGCGCTCCGCCGCCAGGAACGTCATCTCATCGAGCGGGTTGGAGATCACGATCAAGATGGTGTCCGGGGAGCCCGACACGATGCTGTCGACGACGCTGGTCATGATGGCGGCGTTCTTCGCCAGCAGGTCCATCCGGCTCATCCCCGGCTGGCGCGGGAACCCCGCGGTGATCACCGCGATGTCGCTGCCCGCGGTATCGCCGTAATCGTTCGTCCCCGTGATGAAGGGCTCGTAGCCCTCCACCGGCGCCGCCTGCTTCAGGTCCAGCGCGAGCCCCTGGGGCTTGCCCTCGATGATGTCGATGAGGACGACCTCGCCGAGGCCTTTCTGCAGGATGCGCATGGCGGTCGTCTGCCCGACGAACCCGCTCCCCACCACCGTGACCTTCATCTCCATAGCTCCTCGCGCTCGGAAGCCATCAGGCTACCGAAGGCGATGACAACCTCGATCAGCGGCGAGGAGCGACGAGGACGAGCAGCGGGAGCCCCACGAACAGCGCGAGCAGCACGGCCACGACCGGCAGGACGAGGAAGACCGGCACGAAGACGAGGGCCGTGCCGCCGGCAACCGCCATCGACCACGCGAACGTCGGCTCCGGCGTGATCCGCGCCTGCCACCGGCGGTAGGAACGAAGCGCCACGAGGCCCGGCACGATCAACAGGACGAACCCGAACACCACGCCCACCACCGCCATCGCTCTCGACGGCCCGTCGAGGCGGTAGCGCCACGCAGCGTCGGAGGGGGGCGCCGTGTCCGCGAGCTCCAGGCGCTCGTTGAGCGTCTGGGCGTCGAGGCGGGCGGTGGTGATCTTGAGCCGCGAGTTGTCCATCGGCATCTGGGACATACGAGGAGTATGCGTCCGTATGCTCACCCACACGATGGCGGATCGGGCGGGGAACGTCGGCGCGGCCCTCATCACCGAAGGGCTGCTCGTCGCGGGGGCGCGCCTCGTGACGTTCGTCTACGTCATCGCGAGCGAGACCTATACCCCCGACGAGGCGAAGACCCCGCTCTCGAGCTTCGTCCCCTGGCTGCTTGCCTCGATCGCGCTCGTGGCGGTGCTGCTGTGGGCCGGCCTCCAGCTGCGGTCCGCGCCGGACGGGGCGTGGCCGCGTGCCGGGATCGCGGGACGGCTGGTGCTGGTCGTGGCCTTGCTCGCCAACGTCGCCACCTTTGTCCGCGCCGTGTTCGGCGTGGCGAGATCGCTGGACGCGGGAGCCGAGGTCCTGGTGGCGTGGGGGGTCGCAGGGCTCGTGGCGGGCGCCGTCGCGTACGGCATGGTGCGCAATGCGGGATTCGGCCATCCCGGGAACGTGGCGTCGGATCGCGACTAGAGCCCCGCGATCACGGCGTCGGCCGCCTGCAAGGTGCCTGCCGCGGGACGATCGTCGCCGGGAGCTCGGAGGTCCCGCGTGACGTCGGTTCCCTCTGCGATCACCCCCGCCACGGAGGCCTCCAGGCGGTCGCCGGCCTCGCGTTCACCGACGTGGCGTAGCATCATGGCGCCCGACAGCATGAGACCGAAGGGGTCCGCCCGGTTCGTGCCGGCCAGATGCGTCGCCGTGCCGTGGGTGGCCTCGAACACCGCGATCTCGCGGCCGTGCTCCCCGCCGAAGTGCGCGCCGGGCGCCATCCCGACACCCCCGCACAGTCCCGCTCCCAGCTCGGCGACGATGTCGCCGTAGAGGTTCGGCATCACCAGGACGTCGAAGCGCTCCGGCGCCTGGATCAGCTGCATGCAGAGCGCATCGATGATCCGATCGCCGAAGGCCACCTCCGGATAGGACTCACGCGCGACGCGGCGCGCGACGTCGAGGAACAGGCCGTCGGAGAACTTCATGATGTTGGCCTTGTGGCTGGCGGTGACCTTCGTCCGCGCATGCGCGATCGCCCAGTCGAACGCGAACCGAACGACCCGCTCGCTGCCCGTCTCGCTGATCGATTTGACCGAGATGCCGCTGTCCTCGCGGATCCGCTGCCCAGTGGTGTCCTGCACGAACCGGATGAGCTCCTTCACCGCGACGGTGCCCATCTCGAACTCGACGCCCGTGTACATGCCCTCGGTGTTCTCCCGTACCACGACCAGATCGACTCGTTCGAACACGCTGGGCACGCCGGGATAGAGCCGGCAGGGCCGGACGTTCGCGAAGAGGTCGAGCTCCTGGCGAAGGGTGAGGTTGACGCTTCGCAGGCCGCTCGTGATCGGTGTCTCGACGGGACCCTTGAGTGCAACGCGATGGTCTCGGATCGAGTCGACCGTATCGGCGGGAAGCGACCGCCCGGTTCGGGCGAACGCGCCGGAGCCCATGGAGCGGCGATCCCACGTGACGTCGACCCCCGTGGCCTCGATGGTGCGACGGGTGGCCTCGATCACCTCGGGACCGATCCCGTCACCGGGGATCAGCGTGATCCGGTGGGACAACTCGGGGTGACTCCTCCATCGGGCGGGCATGGCAGCTTCGGTCGGCTGGCCGTGCGACTATCCTGGCAGATAGTGCCCGGTGCGCCCGGACGTGCGATCAACCTCAAAGGACGTGATCAGTGACCGAGAAGGGCCTGCGCGAGGTCGTTGCCGCCGACACGATGATCTCGGACATCGACGGCGCGCAGGGTCGGCTGTGGTACGTGGGCTACGACATCGCCGATCTCGCCGAGCACTGCTCGTTCGAAGAGGTCGTCTACCTCCTGCACAACCGCAAGCTCCCGAACCGCGACGAGCTGGACGAGTTGGACGAGTTCCTCGCGGAGGAGCGCGAGCTGAGCCCGTTCCTGCTGCGGATGATGCAGACGCTCGCCCAGCAGGCCTCGCCGATGTCGATGCTGCGCACCAGCGTGAGCGCCGCCTCCGCCTACGACCCAGACGGATGGGACGACTCGCCCGAGGCCGAGTACCGCAAGGCGATGCGGCTGATCGCGAAGACGCCCACGCTGATCGCCGCCTACCACCGGCTGCGAACCCGCCAGGACGTCGTCCCGCCGAACCCGAAGCTGCCGCACGCGGCGAACCTCCTGTGGATGCTGCTCGGCGAGGAACCGTCCCTCGACGACGCCAACGCGCTCGATACGACGTTCGTGCTGTACGCCGACCACACGATGAACGCGTCCACGTTCACGGCACGCATCATCGCGTCCACGCTCTCGGACATGTTCAGCGCCATCACGGGTGCCATCGGGGCGCTCAAAGGGCCTCTGCACGGTGGCGCGAACGAGGAGGCCATGAAGATGGCCGAGGAGATCGGGGAATCCGAGCGTGCCGAGTCCTACGTCCGCGACCGTCTCGCGAACCACGAGAAGATCATGGGCTTCGGCCACGCCGTGTATCGAACGATGGATCCGCGCGCGACCGTGCTCAAGGAGCTCGCGCGCGACGTGGGTCGGCGGCACGAGGACACCCGGTGGGCGGACATCTTCGAGGCCCTCCAGACCACCGTCTACGAGCAACGGGAGCTGTGGCCCAACGTCGACCTTTATGCGGCAGCCGTCTATCACGTGCTGGGGATCCCCACCGACCTCATGACGCCGCTGTTCGCGCTGGCGAGGATGGCGGGCTGGACCGCTCATGTCCGCGAGCAATATGCCGATAACAAGGTGATCAGGCCGGGAAGCGAGTACGTCGGACCACGCGACCAGCACTGGGTTCCGATCGAAGAACGCTCCTGAGGAGAGCCGACGTGGCCGACGAAGAGCAACCACAGGTGGAGGAGACGCCGGTGGCGGCGCCGACGCCGCCACCACCGACGCCGCCGCTGGCGGCAGCGGCCGCAGCGGGGAACGGGTTCTCCATCGCCTCCCTGGTGCTGGGCATCGTCGGCCTGGTCCTCACGATCACGTTCGTCGTCGGCCTGATCTGCGACGTGTTGGCGGTCGTGTTCGGCGCCCTTGGACGAACGAAGGCGCGCGAGGCCGGCTCGCCGCACACCGCGTCGCTCGCCACGGCCGGCATGATCCTCGGCCTCGTGGGGTTGGGACTGCTCCTGCTGCTCCTCGTCCTCGTGCGCTCCACGGGCTTCCACGTTTGGCACTTCTCGCGGTTCCACCGCATGATGTTGCGCCGCTGAACCGCCCGCCGACGTTCAGCGGACGCCGGTGGGGCGCGGGAACAGGCCGGCTCCCTCCACCACGGCACGGACCGCGTCATCGTGTCCCATCCCCATCAGGTGGACTCCGCCGATCCCCGGGATCTTCCGGATGCCTTCGACGACCTCCACCGTGAGACTCGCTCCCACCGAGGCAGCGTCCTCCTGACCAGCCTCCTCCAGCCGGGCGATGAACGATGCCGGGACGCTCACCCCCGGCAGCTTCTCGTCGAGGAAGCGTGCCGCCCTCGTGCTGCGGAGCGGCACGACTCCCACGAGAACCGTCGCACGCTCCATGACGCCACGGGCGCGCACCGCGTCGACCCACGCGGCGAGGGCGTCGACGTCGTAGGTGATCTGGGTCCAGACGACGTCGGCGCCTGCGTCCAGCTTGGCTTCGAGGCGTGCCGGATCGTACGGGTCGGCGAGCGGGGCGTCAGCGACGCCGATGAGGTAGCGCGGCGGGACGTCGATCTCGGTTCCCGCCAGTGTCCGGCCGTGCTCGCGGAGCCCGCGCGCGAGCGCGATCAGCTGGCGGACATCGAGGTCGTTCACGGTGGCCGCCTCCGGATGATCCCCGATGCCGATCGGGTCGCCCGACAGGCACAGGAGGTTGCGCGCCCCGAGCGCCCACCCGCCCAGCAGCTCGGCGGTGAGGGCGAGCCGGTTCCGGTCGCGGACGGTGAGCTGCAGCGTGGGCTCCACGCCCGCGTGGGCGACGAAGGCGGCGCCGGCCGCGGGCGACATGTGAGCCGAGGCGGCGGGATCATCGGTGACGTTGGCGGCGTCCACGTAGCCGACCAGGCCCCGCGCGTGGGCGGTCACCGAAGCGCCGTCCGCCGAGCGCGGCGGTACGACCTCGCCCGTCACCGCGAACGTGCCCGAGCGCAGGATGGCGGCGAGCCGGCCGCCGACGTCGGCCCCGATCACCGGCCGAACGCCGCGGCTTCGGCGGCCGAGACCGTGTTCACCAGAAGCATCGCGACGGTCATCGGGCCGACCCCGCCGGGCACCGGTGTGATGGCGCCCGCCACCTCGGCCACCTCGTCGTACTTCACGTCGCCCACCAGGCCCTCGGCTGTGCGATGCACCCCGACGTCGATGACCGTGGCCCCCGGCTTGATCATGTCGGCACCGATGAGGCGGGGCACGCCGGCGGCGGCCACCAGGATGTCGGCCTGGAGCGTGTGGGCCCGCAGATCGCGCGTCTTGACGTGGGTGCAGGTCACCGTGGCGTTCCCCCGGATGGAGTCCTGGGCGAGCATGATCGAAAGCGGAACGCCAACGAGGTCACCGTAGCCCACGACCACGACCTCCTCTCCCTCCAGCCGGATCTGACTACGCAGCAGCAGCTCGACGATGCCGTAGGGCGTCGCCGGCTGGAAGGCGGGTTCTCCACGGACCATCATCCCGACGTTCCAGGGGTGCAGGCCGTCCACGTCCTTCTCGGGAGCTACCGTGCGCTGGACCTCGAGCTCGCGCAGGTGCGGAGGCATCGGGAGCTGCACGATGATGCCGTGGATCTCGGGGTCGCGGTTGAGCCGGCGCAGGGTTGCCAGCAGCTCCCCCTCGGTCACGTAGGCCGGCAGGTCCACCTGTTCGGAGCGGATCCCGACGTCGGCGCACGCCTTGTGCTTGGAGCCCACGTAGATGCGCGAGGCCTGGTCGTCGCCCACGAGCACGGCGGCCAGGCCCGGGGTCACGCCCTTCTCCGAGAGCGCCCGCACCCGCCCTGCTACCTCCGAGCGGATCTGCGCCGAGATGACCCTTCCGTCCAGGATCCGGGCTGTCACGCGCGGAATCCTATCTCAGGCTCCGCGATCCCTTGCCCGCATGTGATCGGTCTGCGACGATGCAGCCTCGAGGAGGGCCGCGCGTGCCGGAGTTACCACCGATCCCGGATCAGCCGGTAGGTCCGTCCGCAGGGCAGACCGCCCCCGCTGCCGGGACCAAGGTGTGCCCCCGTTGCGCCGAGACCGTGCAGGCCGCCGCGTCCGTGTGCCGGTTCTGCGGGCTCGATTTCGGGGCCGGCATCCAGCAGATGCCGGTCGCCCCCGTGGCCCCGAAGACCAACGGCCTCGCGATCGCGTCGCTGGTGCTGGGCATCGTGTGGATCTATGGGATCGGCTCGATCCTGGCGCTCGTATTCGGGTATCAGGCCAAGGGCCAGATCGACCGATCGGGCGGGCGCGAGAGCGGGCGCGGGATGGCCGTCGCCGGGATCGTCCTGGGTTGGGTCGGCGTCGGCGCCCTGGTCCTGTTCATCCTCTTCGGACTCGCTTACGCGACCGGCTCCCGGTGCGTGGGCTACGGCTGTTAGTGGCGGAAGTGCCGGGTTCCGGTGAGGACGACGGCCATACCGCGGGATTCGGCCGCCGCAAGGACCGCCTCGTCGCCCTTGGATCCGCCGGGGTGGATCACGGCGGTGCAGCCGGCATCGGCGGCGACCTCGAGCGCGTCGGGGAACGGGAAGAAGGCGTCGGAGGCCACCGCGGCGCCGGTGGCCCGCTCCCCCGCCTTGCGCGTGGCGATCCATGCCGCATCCACGCGTGACATCTGTCCGGCACCGACGCCCACCGTCGCCCCGTCCTTCACGAACACGATGGCGTTGGACTTCACTCGCCACCCGATCGTCCAAGCGAGCGACAGATCGTCCCACTCGGCCGTCGTTGGCTCGCGGCTGGACACCACCTTCCAGTCGGCCCGCGTCTCGCGCACGACATCGCGGTCCTGGATGAGCGCGCCACCCGGCAGCGGCCGTACGTCCAGCTCGACGCCCGAGGGGAGCGGAGCGGCAAGCACCCGAAGGTTGGGCCGCTCCGAGAACACCGCACTCGCGGCCGGGGTGTACGAGGGCGCGATGACGACTTCGGTGAAGACGTCTGCCATCGCGCGGGCCGCATCGCCGTCCACCTCGCCGTGGAACGCCACGATGCCGCCGAACGCGCTCACCTCGTCGCAGGCGAAGGCGGCCCGGTAGGACTCGGCGAGCGTCCCGCGCGCCGCGGCCCCGCAGGGGTTGTTGTGCTTCACGATAACGGCGGCGCCCTCCGCGAGCGCGCCGGCGAGGTCGTACGCCGCATGCGCGTCCAGCCAGTTGTTGAAGGACATCTCCTTGCCCTGCAGCACGCTCGCGCCGTTCAGGGGACCGTTCGCGCCCGCCGATCGATAGAGCGCACCCCGCTGGTGGGGGTTCTCCCCGTAGCGCAGTTCGCCGATCGCCTCGTAGGCGAGCCCGACGAACGGAGGGAGCGCACCGTCCTCGATCGTCTGCTGCGCGAACCAATCCGCGACGGCGACGTCGTAGGCCGCCGTGTGCGCGAACGCGGCGGCCGCGAGCGAGCGACGGGTCTCACGCGACAGGCCGTCGTTCGCATCGATCTCCGCCAGGACCGAGGCATAGCGTCCCGGATCCACGACCACCGCGACGGATTCGAAGTTCTTCGCGGCGGCACGCATCATCGCGGGGCCGCCGATGTCGATCTTCTCGATGACGTCGTCGTGCCCGGCACCGCTCGCCACCGTCTCGCGGAACGGGTAGAGGCCCCCCACCAGCAGGTCGAACGGCTCGATCGCCCGCTCCTGCAACTGGCGAACATGCTCGGGGTTCCGCCGGTCCGCCAGGAGCCCGGCGTGGATGTTCGGGTGCAGCGTCTTCACGCTGCCGTCGAGCATCTCGGGCGATCGCCGGTGACCTCCTCCACCGCGGTCACCGGGATCCCGGCCTCCCTGAGGACGCGCCGCAGTCCCACCCGACGCCACCAGCTCGACGCCCCACGTCGGCGAGCGCGCGCGCGAACTCGACGAGCCCCGTCTTGTCGTACGGCGCAAGGATCGCGCGACGGATCGGCCGGTGTCGCTCATGGGTCCTCCTTCTCGTGCCGGCCGCCGACGCTGCACCTCAACCGGCCCGCCAGCAAGGCACGCACGGCACGGGGCAGCAGCCGGTGCTCGAGCTCCTGGATCCGGATTCGAGCGAATCCCAGTCGTCGTCGTCGTGCACCGCATCGCCTCCTGCAGAACGATCGGGCCGTGATCGACCTCGTCGTCGACCAGGTGCACCGTGACGCCCGTCACCTTGGCGCCCCAGTCGAGAGCATCGCGGACGGCATGGCCCCCCGGGAACGCAGGCAGCAGCGCCGGGTGCACGTTCACGACGCGGTCGGGGAAGGCGTCGAAGAAGGAAGGCGCCAGCACGCGCATGAACCCGGCAAGGACCACCGTGTCGACCCGGCGCGCGAGCAGCACGTCGCGCAGGGCGACGGTGTAGGCGTCCCGATCCCGAAGCCCTCGGGCCCGAGACACCACGGCTCCACGCCGCGTGCGACGGCCCGCTCCAGGGCTTTGACGGCGGGGCGGTCCGAGAGCACCACGAGATGTGCGGAGCGATCGCGGGGTCATCCAGGAGCACCTGCAGGTTCGTTCCCGACCCCGACACGAGCACCGCGACCCTCGCCTCCATGGAGGCGGCCACGCTACCACGAGGCCCCCGGCCGCCGCCCATCAGCCGTTTGCTCGTTGACTCACCCCCTCCGGAGGAGCTTGAATCGACCCGTGTCCCATGCCGCTCGGTGCGGGACCTGAGGAGGAGGGATCCGTATGGAGCAACAGCCCGGTGGTTCTAAGGGCTTCGATGTGGCTTCGATGGCCTTAGCCGCGAAGATCATCCTGGTGGCAGGCATCCTGCTGCTGGTGTCAGCTTCCTGCAATGGCAGAAGGTCTGCATCGGAGCGTTCGCCGGATTCCCCGGAGCGTGTGCGGCGCGTCAGCGCCTGGAGCGGCAGCGGGAGCTTCTTCGGCTTCATGATGGGGATCCTGCTGATCGCCTTGCTGATCTTCGAAGGCGTACAGCTCGCCAACGTCAACATGAACATGCCCATCTCCTCCACCAAGATCAGCGCGTACCTGGCCTTCGCCGTCGGTGCCTTCGCGATCCTGAAGGTGTTGCTGGTGCTCACGAGCTCGATCAAGCCCTCCATCTTCGCTTGGATCGGTCTCGTCCTGGCGCTCGTCGTCGCGTACGGCGGGTATCTGGACTTCAAGGCGCCCGAGCCGATGACGCCTCCACCTCCGGCAGCGAGCTGACGCCGGAGCTTCCGCCAACGAGCCGGGCGGCGGATGCCGCCCGGCTTCGGCTAGCCTAGACAGGGCCGGCCGATCGGGAGGACGAACGCGTGAAGAAGTGTCCGTACTGCGCCGAAGAGATCCAGGACGAGGCCATCAAGTGCCGCTATTGCCATAGCGACCTGACGGTGGCGCCGCCCACCGGCGCGCCCGCCGCAGGGACCGGCGTCCCATCGGGACTCCGCCGCCGGCACGGGTGTGCCGTCGGAAGGCCACTCGTCCACCGAACAGCCGGCCGCCGCCTCATCGACGCCTTCCTCGACCCTCTCCGGCACGCCGGCGGCCTCCCCTTCCCCCTCCCCGTCACCGTCGCCGTCCGCGGCACCCGACACCACCGCTGCGGTGACCGCGCCCGTCACGGGACCGGCTCCCGACCTGTCGTCCGTGCGGTACACGCACTCCGGCTACCGCTACGTGCTCGGATACGCGGAGGATTTCTTCGGGATCTGGGACCGCCAGAGCCCCAGCGCGCCTGCGGAGCGTTACCCGCGCACCGACGACGGGTGGCGACAGGCATGGACCCGGTTCGCCGCGCTGGAGCCGCGCCACGTGGCGGTGCCGACGGAGGCGGGTCCGTCCCAGACCGGGGCAGGCGCCCCGGGGTCCGGGGCGACGGAGGCGCCCGTCGCATCCGCAGGCGAGAACGACGACGTTGTGCAGTACACGCACTCGGGCACCCGCTACCTCCTGGGCTACGGCCGGACGTTCTTCGGGATCTGGGATCGCCAGGCGCCCGCCACCCCCGTGGAGAAGTTCGCACGCGACGACGCCGGCTGGGCCGCAGCGTGGCGACGGTTCACGCAGATCGAGCACCACTACACCGAGGTCGGCCTCGGCGGCGGTCAGGCCGGATCGGACGCGACGGGTTCCTGATCCTTCTCCGCCGCCACTTCGGCCGGTTCTTCGGCCGGCCACCATCCTGCGGTCGAGGCGCCGAGCGCGCCCCCCGCCACCCCCCAAACGAGCGCCAGGAGCGCCGTCGAGGGCATCGCGGCTGAGATCGTCAGCCGCGTGAGCCACACGGGGGGAAACGGCAGAGCTGCTCGGGTCATCCACACGCCGAGCGTCACGAATATCGCGAACACGACCCCGGCGCCCAACCCGACGACCACCCGTTCGCGGCTACTCGTCTCTCTCGCGCCGCCGCGCGACCCCCCAGGACCGTGGAGATCGCCGGGACCAACAGGAACAGCCGGGCCGCGGCGTCCAGCGGAACGTGTCGGGGAAACGGTCCGGCATCGGCGCCGAGCGCTTCCCCCCCCAGCGTGATCTCCCGCAGCGTGATGCTGAGACGTCCTAGCGGTTGATCCCCCAGATCCACACGGAGGTGGGTGACCCCGCCCATCGACGGGGCGAGCAGCCAGATCGACTGGTCGGGGATCAGCAGGATGTGGTGCGTCACCGCGACCACGCCGCCGCGGCCCCACCCCTGGGCGTCCTGGACGTACGCCCTCGTCTGCGTCGGCCGAAGCGCCGCCGTCACGAGGAACCCGACGAGGCCCAACAGCAACGCGGACGCGAACATCCGTGCTCCACCCCCGAGCCAGGCCGCGGCGAGCGCCCCCGCCTCGGAGCGGGCGGTCGGGCGGTGCCGGCGAGCGAGGAACACCCCCGTCGCGGCTCCTGCCGCGGAAACCGCCGGAACCAACACCGCGGCCTGCCACCGAACCGGCGACACGAAGAGCTCGAACGGCAGACTGCTGGGGAACCGTAGGTTGGCCGGCAGCGCGACGAGGACGCCGGGGACGGCGAAACCGAGCGCGGCTGCGGCTCCGCCGGCGACCGAGACCCCCTTCGCCGGATCCTCCCCAAGGGCCCTGCGGGTCGCCCGCACGATGAGCCAGAGGATGAGCGTGGTCCCGGCGAGCAGCGGCACTCGGTAGAGGAGTTGGAGGTTCGTGCCGGCACCGATCGCCCTGACTCGCACGGCGACATCGCAGGACGACAGGAGGTAGAGGAAGCCCACCTTCACCCACGTCCACGCGTGGTAGCGACCTCCACTCCCCGCGTACTCGATCATCCCGATGGCGATGCAGATCGCCGCCACGATCCCGAACGCACCCAGGCCGCCGAGGAACCCCCTGCGGGCGGCGGCGCGGCGGCTCGTTGCGGAGGGACGTGCGGCCGGCGGAGCCGGCGCGCTCATGGGAGCGCGTCTTGGACCAGCTCGGCCACCTGGCTCGGGGTTCGCGCGACGCGCACCCCGCCCGCTTCCAGCGCCTCGGCCTTCGCCGCCGCGGTGCCCTGGGAGCCGGTCACGATGGCTCCCGCGTGGCCCATCCGTTTGCCGGCAGGCGCCTCGAACCCCGCGATATAGGCAACCACCGGCTTCGTCACGTTCGCCGCGACGAAGGCCGCCGCGCGCTCTTCGTCGTCGCCACCGATCTCGCCCGTGAGGATCACGAGTTCGGTGTCGGGGTCCTGCGTGAACATCGCGAGCGATTCGATGAAACCGATGCCGTGCACCGGATCGCCGCCCATGCCCACGCACGTCGACTGCCCGATCCCCCGTTGCGTGAGCTCGTAGACGATCTGGTAGACGAGGGTCCCCGATCGGCTCACGAACCCGACGCGGCCGGGCAGACACACCTCCGGCGGGATGATCCCCACGTTCGCCGCGCCCGGGGAGATCACGCCGGGACAGTTCGGCCCCACCAGCGTGGTGCCGCGTCCCTTGAGGTAGGAATGGACGATCGCCATGTCCTTGGCCGGGATCCCCTCGGTGATGCAGACGACGAGCGCGACGTCGGCGTCGGCCGCCTCGAGGATCGCCTCGGCCGCGAAGCGCGGCGGCACGAAGATCATGGAGGTGTTCGCGCCGCGGTCCCGCACGGCGTCGGCGACGGTGTCGTACACGGGGATCCCATCGACATCGTGGCCCGCCTTGCCCGGGGTGACGCCCGCCACCACGTTCGTGCCGTACGCGCGGTTGCGGAGCGTGTGGAACGTGCCCTCCTTGCCGGTGAGTCCCTGGACCACCAGCCTGGTCTGGTCGCCGACGAGGATGCTCACGCGGCCGCGCCGTTCGCGATGGCGGCGGCTCGCTCGGCCGCCTCCAACATCGTGGCCGCGGGAACGATCCTGGGATGCCCTGCCTCGGAAAGGATCCTGCGGCCCTCCGCGGCATTCGTACCGTCCAGACGGATCACGAGGGGGACCTGAGCGTCCACGCGCTCCAGCGCCGCCAGCACGCCCTCGGCGACCAGATCGCACCGGGTGATGCCTCCGAAGATGTTGATGAACACGGCCTTGACGGCGGGGTCGGAGAGCACCACCTCCAGGGAGGTGGCCATCTGATCGGCGCTCGCGCCGCCCCCGACGTCGAGGAAGTTCGCGGCGCGCGCCCCCGCCTGGGCGACGACGTCGAGCGTCGACATCACGAGACCCGCACCGTTGCCGATAACGCCCACGTTGCCGTCGAGCTTCACGTACTGCAGATGCTTCTCGTTCGCGCGCGCCTGCACGGGATCGATCGGGAACGCGGCCTTGAGGGCGTCGAGATCCTCGTGGCGGAAGAGTGCGTTGTCGTCGAGGGTGACCTTCGCGTCGAGCGCCACGAGCCCCCCGTGCTCCAACACGACGAGGGGGTTGATCTCGACCAGCGTGGCGTCGCGCTCCAGGAGCAACGCGAACATCTTGCGCAGGATGTCGGCGGCGGGCTCGCGGGCCGCCGCCGGGAGCGTCCCGGTCAGCTCTCGGAGGTGGAAGGCGCGGATGCCGAGCATCGCATCGACATGGACCCGTCGAAGGGCCTGCGGACGTGTGCGGGCGAGCTCCTCGATGTCCACCCCGCCTTCGGCGGTCATCATCGCGAGGTAATCGCCGGTGGAGCGGTCCAGCACGATCGACGTGTAGAGCTCCTGCGCGATCGGCAGCAACTCCTCGCAGAGCACGCGCGTCACGACATGCCCCTTGAAGTCGGAGCCGAGCATCCGGGCAGCTTCCTGGGCCGCGCGCTCCGGTCCGTCGACCACGACCACACCCCCGCCCTTGCCGCGACCCCCCGCCTGGACCTGCACCTTCACGACCGAGCGACCTCCGAGCTCGCGTGTGGCCGCCGCTGCCTCTCCTGGGGACTCGGCGACGATGCCGTGGGGCGTGGGGATCCCCTGGGCGCGGAACAGGTCCTTGCCTTGGTGCTCGTACAGATCCACGAGATGCCTTTCCTCTACGGGGCGGTGGCGCTCAGTCGATCGCGGAGCCAGGCGGCGATGTCGCCGGTGTCGGCACCCGGCGTGAACACCTTCTCGATGCCGGATGACCGTAGCGCCGGGACGTCGTCGGCGGGGATGACGCCGCCGCCGAAGACCAAGATGTCGGCGGCGCCACGCGCACGCAGCGCCTCCACCACCTTCGGGAACAGCGTCAGGTGCGCGCCGGAGTGGCAGGAGAGCCCGACGGCGTCGGCATCTTCCTGGATGGCGGTCTCCGCGATCTGCTCGGGCGTCTGATGCAGGCCGGTGTAGATCACTTCGAAGCCCGCGTCGCGCAGCGCGCGCGCGACGACCTTCGCCCCTCGGTCGTGCCCGTCCAGCCCTGGTTTCGCGACGACGATGCGATACGTGGGTGCCATCCGCCCGAGTCTAGTGTTCGGGTTGCGGCTCTCCACGCGTGCGCCGGGACGGGGGGACGATCAGGGCCCGGCCACCCCTGCCGCCGCCATCCCGAGTCCCTCCTTCGCCGCCGGGAGACACTCCAGCACGGGGGCGATCCCGCAGAGATGCAGGTTCATCACGACGGCACCGACGACTTCGTCGGAGGTCGCGCCGGCCCGTTGCGCCATCAGCGCGTGCCACCTGACTCCGGAGGGATTCCGGTTGGCGGTTTGGATGGCGACGTTGACGAGCTGTTTCGTCTTCGCGTCGAGCCCGGGTTGCACCCGTTGCGCCTCCACCAGCTCTTCGTACCTCGATGCGAGCTCGGGACACACCTCATGGAACAGTTCGAACGGATCCTGCGTCATATGGATCACCTCTTCCTGCTGCTCGCCTCCGCGACCCCTATCTGCAGTAGACGCGGGAGCCCCGGGTCGCGACGCGGGCGAACGGCCCTGCCCGACGGGGACGCTCAGCCCTGAACGCTCGACACGGTAGGACCGACCTGACGTTCGAGGACGCCGGAGAACACGAGCTCAGGGGCCCGGCTCCCGGCACCGGTATCGCGTCGCCTAGACTGCGCTCGATGCTCGAGGCGTACTGCCGGCCGCAGAGCGTGCAGCCGGGTGACGAGGTGTCCTTGCACGTCTCCTCGGATCCGGCGCGGCGCTTCGACGTGAGGGTCGCGCGCGACGGCGCCGAGCGCGAGGTCGCGTGGATCGGTGCCGGCGACGCGCCCCACCATCTCGTCCCCGCCGATGCAGCCGCGCAGGGCTGCGACTGGCCGGCGACCTTGCGGGTCCGCGTGGGCGAGGACTGGGCCTCCGGCTACTACAGCGTCACGGTCGCCGCCGGCGACGAGCAGGCCGATGCCTTCCTCGTCGTGCGGCCACGTGCCGGCACACAGGCGCCGATCCTCATGGTGCTCGCCACCAGCACCTGGAACGCCTACAACGATTGGGGCGGCCCCTCGCTGTACACGGGCGGCACGAAGGTCTCGTTCGAACGGCCGCTCGCGCCCGGCTTCCTCGTCAAGCCGCGGGACGCCGAGCGCAAGGCCCAGGCCACGCCCGACCGGGAGGCTCTCGGCTACTTCCTGTGGGCGGAGGCCCACGGGTTGTCGAGCTGGAGCGGCGGCGCAGGCTGGCCCACCTGGGAGCGTCCGTTTCTGCGATGGGCCGAGTCCAAGGGCTACCGCCTGGACGTCGCGATCTCGCAGGATCTGGAGGCGCATCCCGAGGTCCTGGACGGACATCGGCTCTTCCTGTCGGTCGGTCACGACGAGTACTGGTCGCGTGCCATGCGCGAACGCGTCGAGCGCCATATCGCCTCCGGAGGCAACGCAGCCTTCTTCTCGGGGAACACGTGCTTCTGGCAGGTCCGGTTCGATCACCGCCGCGGCACGATGACCTGCTTCAAGTACAGAGCCGACGAAGACCCCGTGGTCGGCACCCGGGACGAACGACTCATCACGAGCGCGTGGGTGGACCGGCGGATCGCCTGGCCGGAGTTCTCCACGACCGGCCTTTCGTTCTCCCGCGGCGGCTATTCGCGCTACGGGCTGGGGGTCCCGCGCGCCGGCGGCGCCTACACCGTTTGGCGCCCCGGGCACTGGGTGTTCGAGGGGACGGACCTGCGCTACGGCGACGCGCTCGGTCTCGCCGACACGGTCGTCGCCTACGAGGTGGACGGCTGCGAGCTCGAGATGACGAACGGCCTGCCGGTGCCGACCCACGGAGACGGCGCGCCGCGAGGTCTCGAGGTCCTCGCGACGGCGCCGGCGCACCTGTGGTCCCAAGACGAGCAACCGAGTCGGTACGCGCATGAGCCCGGCGAGGTGGAGAGCGTTGCGATGGCCATCCATGGCGACGCGTGGCGCGACCACGTGGACCGTTATCGGAACAACTCCGCGGTGATAGGCATGTTCACGACCCCGGGCGGCGGAACGGTCTTCAACGCAGGCTGCACCGACTGGACGTACGGCCTCGGCGATCCCGACGTCGGCCGGATCACGCGCAACGTGTTGGACCGGCTCGGCTGAGGGCCTTGGGACGAACCCGGCCGGGCTACCCTGCCAGCTCGACGAAGGCGAACAGGGACAGCGACGTGTAGTCGAGGGCGGGCTCCACGGTGGCCCAGGATGCGAGACGGTCGACGTAGTGCCAGTTGGGTCGATCGAAACGCGAGAAGCCCCAGTGGTGACACGCGGGAGCGTTGTCGAAGAAGCCCGTCGGGATGTAGGAGTTCGGCCCGTCCACCGAGGCGCCGAGCAGCAGAGGCGGTGATGCCGTGTTCGACCCCGCGAGGTTCGACACTTGATCCTGCATGCAGACCGGGAAGACGGTGCCGGCGCCCACCACGAACGTCGTGCCCCAGGCATTGTCTCCCAGCGCCCAGTTCAGCTCGTCGTGGATCAACCCGGCGTACCTGGACGTGCCGGTGATCCCGTCGTACTCGGTGCCCGCGATGACCAGGCCGAAGGCGTGCGGCGACGGATCGCTCCGGGTCCCTCCGAACCCGAACGGCGCGCTCGACGCACGTTTCCGCGCCGGATCCAGCTGGCGTCGCAGGTCGGCGACGATCTGCGCCTGGGTCACGTCGAGTCCGCCGTCGCCCGCGGCGCCGATCGCCCGGTACAGCTCCGTGTGCGCCATCTCCGACGTGTCGTAGAGATTGAACGTGTCGCTGGTGTCCTTGTTCGAGTGCAGGTAGACGTGGGCCCAGTGCGACGCGGCCCACAGGTAGAAGCGGGGCGTGCGCCCGCTGACGACGGGCTTCGGCGCCCCAGGCTCGCGCAGGCCCAGGTACAGCTCGATCGCGCCGTACTCGAGGTCGTCGGTCCAGGTGTCCTCCGGATAGTCGTCGCGCGGCGCCGCCGTGATCTGGGGGCCTACATGATGGGTGCGTGCGAGCGCGAACACGTCCTGCCCCTCGCGCAGGCAGCGGTTGCCGTACGCCGTGCCGTGCCACACCTGGGCGCACAGGCCGAAGACCGCCGCGAGGCGCCCGGCCAGCGATGGGGTGAGGCGCGAGCCGGGAGGCCCGTTGCGGAACACCGGTCGGTGCGCGATGTAGCGATACGCGAACCCTTCGTAGTGGTCGTCGCTTTGCGGGAGCCGCCAGATGTCGTGGTCGCCGAGGATCTTGGCGTTGCCGCCACCGATCCCCACCTGGAAATAGAGGATCTTCCGTCGATCGTTCCACATCTTCAGCAACCAGCTCACCCCGTGGCGGGCTTCGGCGGGGATGCGGGCGGGGTCGGCGACCGCCGGGTGGTCGCGCGCCGCGAGCAGCATGAGACTCACGGCGAACGACGTCGTGCCCGCGAACTTGATGTAGTCCCCCGCGTCGAACCAGCCGCCCTCCACGTTGAGGGGCCCGCCGATCTTCCTGAGTCCCGCCCAGGAGCACGTCGTCGGCGTTGTAGTGCGGGATGGCATAGACCGAGGCATGTGCGTCGTTGCGATGCGAAGGCTTGCGGTGCAGCAGACTCGGGTCGACGTTGGCACCGTCGCGCTGTGCGCGGAAGTAGAGATCGCCGTTGTGCACCAGGGGGTGTACAGGTCGGCGGCGGTGCCGATGCGGAACGGCGGCGAGGTGGCACCCGAGGCCATGACCCGGTAGGTGCCGGAGGATGTGAAGCTCCCGAAGTCCAGGGGGTACACATGCGTGAACCTGGCGTTCCACGCTCCGTGGTCGGTGCCGACCGTCCCGGTGAAGGCGGCGACGTTGGATCCGTTCCGTAGCTGGAACGTCGAGCCCGACAGGTCGGTGGACGACAGGAGCCAGGCGCGCTTCGCGCCCCCAGCGACGTAGCCGACCTGGTCCACGCGCACGAACGCCGGCGCAACCGTTCCCGCGGACGCCGTTGTCGCCGCGGGGACGAGCAGGGCTCCCACCAGCACCGCGGCGCTCAGCACCCGCATCCTCATCGACGTCCCCTCTTATACTCGGTGGCAATGGGCAAGAAGATCCAGATCCGTCCGCCCGGCTTCAAGCCCACGACCAAGGTGGGCACGCTCGGACCCTATCGCGGCCGCCTCGGTATGGCATGGGTCATCGCGCCCCTGATCGCCGGCATCGTGATCCTTGCGGCCGGGTATCTCGCGCTGTTCCACTGAGGCCCCTCATCCCGCCTTGCGGAGCGGGGCGTACGCGAGCAGGACGCGCTTCTCTCCCACCTCGGGGAACGCGATCGTCGCCTCGGTGCCGTCGCCCGAACCGCTCACCGAGAGCACGACGCCCTCGCCCCACTTGTCGTGCAAGACGGTGTCTCCCGCATCGATCGAAGGCGCCTCCCGTCGCGCGATGCTCGCCGGTGCCGCAGGGCTCCGGTCGGCGGACGCGGGCCGGTCCGTCTCACGGGTGCGGGCGCGACCGGACGTGGACTCGCCCTCCTTGAGGTCCACCAGATGCGGAGGGATCTCGTTCAGGAACCGGCTGGGTGGGTTGTACTGGGTCTGCCCGAACAGCGTCCGGCTCCACGCGTGGCACAGGTACAGGCGCTGCTGGGCGCGTGTGATCCCCACGTATGCGAGCCGACGCTCCTCCTCGAGCGCCGCGGCGTCCGTCATGGACCGGTAGTGCGGGAAGATCCCGTCCTCCATCCCCACGATGAACACGACGGGGAACTCGAGGCCTTTCGCGATGTGCAGCGTCATCAGCGTGACGGCCGAGGCGTCCTCCTCGTACTCGTCCTGCTCCCCCACCAGCGAGACCTGCTCCAGGAAGTCCTCGAGCGAGGCTTCGGGTTCGCGCGCGATGAGCTCGGCCCCCACCCCGGAGAGCTCCTGCAGGTTCTCGATGCGACCCTGCGCGTCGACGGTGCGCTCCTCCTCCAGCTCGGTCATGTAGCCGGACTCCTGTGCCGCGAACTCCACCATCCGTGCGGGCCCCGCGCCCTCGTCGAGGTGCACCCGCAACGCCTCCATGACCTGGTTGAAGCCGGCGACGGCGCCCTTCGCGCGCGTCTGCAGCACCGCGATCTCATCGACGCGACGGCACGCGTCCACCACCGTGATCTCCTCGTCCCGCGCGAAGGACTCGAGCACGGCGACCGTGGCGTCGCCGATCCCACGCTTCGGTGTGTTCACCGCCCGCCGGAAGCTGACGACGTCTTGCGGGTTCACCAACAGACGTAGATAGGCCAGGACGTCTTTGATCTCCCGGCGCTGGTAGAAGCGCACCCCGCCGAACACGCGGTACGGCGTGCCCACCCGCATCAAGACGTCCTCCAGCACCCGGGACTGCGCGTTCGTTCGGTAGAAGATCGCGACGTCGCGGTGGCGGAACCCTTCGGATTCCCGCAGGCGCTCGACCTCCTCGGCCACGAAGAACGCCTCCTCGTGCTCGTTGTCCGCGCGGAAGCGCACGGTGAGCTCGCCGTTGCCCGCGTCCGTCCACAGGGTCTTCGGCTTGCGCTGCACGTTGTGCTCGATGAGTGCGTTCGCGACCTCCAGGATGTTCTGCGTGGAGCGATAGTTCTGCTCCATGATGAACACCGTGGCGTCGGGATAGTCGCGCTCGAAGTCCAGGAGATTCGCGATCGTCGCGCCGCGCCAGCTGTAGACCCCCTGGTCGGCGTCGCCCACCACGCACACGTTGCGGTAGCGCTCCGCGAGCATGTTCACCAGCCGGTACTGCGCGCGGTTGGTGTCTTGGTACTCGTCCACCATCAGGTAGCGGAAGCGT
This sequence comes from uncultured Actinomycetes bacterium, assembly GCA_963850315.1. Lineage (GTDB taxonomy): Bacteria > Actinomycetota > UBA4738 > UBA4738 > HRBIN12 > JAOUEA01. Next base: position 232,357 of record CAWKKN010000002.1, on the reverse strand, counting down.
TCCTGGTAGTGCTGCAGCACCTCCGGGTGCTCCTCGAACAGACGCACGGATCGCGTGATCAGATCGTCGAAGTCCAGCGCTCCGGCGGCGTGCTTGCGCTGCTCGTAGACGGCGTAGACCTTCGCCACCGTCTCCTCGTAGAAGTTCGACGCCATCTGCGCGAACCCGTCGGCGTCGATGACCTGGTCCTTGGCATGGCCGATCGCGGATGCGATCGCTCGGGGCGGGAACCGCTTCGGATCGAGGTCCAGGTCCTTGACGACCCCGCCGATCAACCGTTCGGTGTCGCCGTCGTCATAGATCGTGAAGCCGGACGGGATGTTCAGGTGGTCGTGCTCCCGGCGGAGGAGTCGAGCACACATCGAGTGGAAGGTGAGGATCCACATGCTCTTCGAGACGTGCGCGCCGAGAAGCGCCTCCACCCGCTCGGCCATCTCGCGGGCCGCCTTGTTCGTGAACGTGATGGCGAGGATGGCGCCGGGGTGGACCCCGTGCTCGCGGATCAGGTACGCGATCCGGTGCGTGAGCGCCCGCGTCTTGCCCGACCCCGCGCCGGCCACGATGAGCACCGGCCCCTCCGTGTGGAGGACGGCCTCGGCCTGGATGTCGTTGAGGCCGTCGAGGAGCGGAGATACCTGAGTCACGGTTGCGTCACGGCCCAAGTGTAGGGCCGGCGGCGACACGAACCTGCCCGCCCGGCCGTTGGTCGGAGTAGCCTCGCGACGATGAGCGGGACCGACCCGATGCGCGGAGAACGACGCACCGTCACGGCCCTGTTCGCGGACGTCAAGGGATCGACGGCGCTGGGTGAGGCCCTGGATCCGGAGGACGTCGTCGATCTGGTCGGCGGCTGCGTCCGCGACATCTGCGAGGTGGTGGAGCGGTTCGGCGGCACGGTGAACGAGCTTGCCGGTGACGGCGTCCTCGCCCTTTTCGGGGCGCCGACGACCCACGAGGACGACCCCGAGCGGGCCATCCGTGCGGGGCTCGAGATCCAGAACGCCATGCGGCGTCACACCGATCGCGCCGCCCGGGAGTTCGGCGTGGAGGCGTTCGGCGTGCGCGTCGGCGTCGAGACCGGCCTCGTCGTCGTGGGCGCCGTGGGCGGCGGGACTCGGGTCGAGTACGGCGCCACAGGCGACGCCATGAACACCGCGGCGCGCCTGGAAGCGCAGGCCGTTCCGGGCGAGGTCCTGGTGGGCCCGACGACCCGACGACAGGTCGGGGAACGGTTCCTGTGGGGCCCCGTGAGGGGTCTCGAGCTCAAAGGGAAGGCGTCGGTCGTCGAAGCTGCGGTGGCGCTCGCCCCGATGGTCCCAGACGCCTCCGAGATGCCCGGCATCGGACCGAAGCTCGTTGGGCGCGAGCGTGAGCTCGAGGCCTGCGTCGAAGCGATCCGCCGTCTCTCCCTGGGGAGTGGCGGGAGCGTGTTCCTCATCGGGGATGCCGGGGCGGGCAAGACGCGGCTCCTCGCCGAGATGCACCGGGCGGCCGAGGCGGCGAGCGTGCCCTGGCGTGAGGGAAGATGCGCAGCGATCGACCGCTCCCGACCGTTCGCGGGCTTCATCGACCTCCTCCGTCGCAGCCGCGGCACGCACGCCGAGACTCCCGATTCCGCGCAGGTGCTTGCCGCCTTGCTCGGTGAGGCGCGGCCCGCGCTCGAGACGCTGTCCCCGGAGGCGGTCCGTCTGCGGACGATGGAGGCGCTCGACCGCGTCCTGGGGGGCTCGGAGACGACAGCGCCCACCGTCGTGGCGATGGAGGATCTCCACTGGGCCGACCCGAGCACGCTCGCGGTCGTCGAGCGCATCGCGAGATCGGCGGGGGAACGGCGGGTCCTGCTCGTGGGAACATGCAGGCCCGAGCAGGAAGGTGCCAGCCGGGCGATGCTCGCCGCGATGACGGGGGCTCCGCACGCCGACCTCGTGCAACTGCGACCACTGCCCAAGGGCGAAGACCGCAGGTTGCTGGAGGAACTGGTCGGGCCGGGCATGCTCTCGCCCGACGTCGAACGGGGCATCCTGGGCTCGGCGCGGGGCAATCCGTTGTACCTGGTGGAGCTCGTGCATTCGCTCGAGGACGCCGCTCTTCCGTCCGATGCCCGAGGCGTCGATGTAGGACTCGTGGCCGATGCCGACCCGGGCCGAGGGATCGATCGGGTGATCCTGTCCCGGCTCGACCGGCTCCCTTCCGCGCTGCGCTCGGCGGCGGCCGAGCTCGCCGTGTTCGCACAACCGTTCTCGCTCGGCCTCGCCGCCATCGTCCTCGCTCCGAACGAGACGTCGGCGACCGTCGAAGGGCTCCGGAAACGCCGCGTGATCGAAGGCCCCGATGACGCGCTCGGTTTCGCCCACCCGCTCATCCGCGATGTCGCGCACGCCACGTTGCTCAAGCGAAGGCGAAGGGACCTGCATCGCGCCGTGGCGGAGGCGTTGGAGTCGGAGGCCGCGGCAGGCCCGGACGAGCTCGCGTATCACTGGGAGGAGGCGGGAGATGCAGCCCGGGCCCTCGGGCACCATGTTCGCGCTGCCCGCAGAGCTGAAGGCGTCTCCGCCCTGCTGGAAGCCCTCGCGCACGTCGACGCCGCCTGCCGCATGGCCCTGCGCTCACCTCCCCCCGAAGCAGACGCGATCGACCTGCTCCTGTGGCGCGCGCATCTGCGGAGCCGAACGGGTGCAATGGGCGAGGCCAGGGTCGATGCCGAAGAGGCCCTGGTACGTGCACGCGCCGCCGACGACACTCCGCGTCGGCAGCGTGCCTCGATGGAGCTCGGCTTGGTTCTGTCCGGGGCGGTGGACTACCGGCGCTCCATCGGACTGTTCGAGAAGGCGATGGAGCTCGCCGACGCGCGAGGCGATCCCGTCGGGCAAGTGGAGGCGGCTTCGGCCCTCGCGCTCGCCTGGGCGAATCGGCTGCGGTTCGATCTTGCCTCGACGTACGAACAACAGGCTCTCGAGCGGGCGGAGGCCACCGGCGAGGAGGCCTCCCTCATGGCGGCCCTCGACGCCGCGAAGCAGGTCGAGCTCCAGCTGGGGAACTTCGACGCCGAGGTCGGCCACATCGATCGACTGCAGCCGATCGCCGAGCGCCGCGGAGACCTGTGGCAGCAGGAGTTCATCTGCTTCGAACTGGCCATCCGCGCCGCCGCGATGAGCGGTTGGGCCGAGGCGATGGATCTCCTGGATCGCGGATCGGCGATCGGCGAACGGATCGGCGATCTGGGCAACGAGCCGCTATTCGGAGGGCTCTACACGTGGATCGACGCCGTCCAAGGCCGCTACGAGGAGGCCTTGCGGCGCGGACGTCACGACCTTGCTGCGGCACGGGCGCGCGGGCACGCCGAATGGGAGGCGTGGATGAGCGTGACCCTGTCACACGCGCTGTGCCAGTGGGGGGACTTCGAGAGCGCCGCCGACATCCTGGAGTCCGGTCTGATCGCCGCGGGAAGGTCGGGGGCAGGGCTCCACGGGGTCCGTGCGGCCGGGCGCCTCGCGTGGGTGGGCGCTCAGCTGGGCGGGGAGCGGGACGTCGGGGCGCTGCTGGCGCAGGCCGTCAGAGAACTCGACGAAGTGCGGACCCCTCCTGGCGTGGCATTCATCTTGGGCTGGGATGCATATGCCTGCACCGCAAGTGTGATGGCCCAACGGGGAGAGGGAGAAGCCGCGCTCACACTGCTCGCCCACATCATCGAGGTCGCGCGCGATGCGGGGCTGCACGAGGCGCTCGCCAGTTCGCTCCTGGTGGCCGCCGAGGCTCATACGAGCTTGGAGGATCGCTCGAACGCTCGCGCGGCCGCCGAGGAGGCGCTCGCGCTCGCGGAGGCGCATGACATGCCGGGGCTGGCATGGCGCTCGGCCGGCGCGCTCGCGGCCAACCTTCGTGAAGGCGACGAGGCCGATCGCTTCCGATCGCGGGCCGTCGCGATCGTCGACGGTTTGACCGCTCGAACGCAGGACCCCATCATCCGAGAGCAGCTGCACGCCTTCGCCACGCGCACCCTGGAGGGAGCCACATGGGAGTGACGTCGCTTCATCATGTGTCGATCCGCACCCAGGACCCCGATGCCTCGCGCGCGTTCTTCGAGCGGCTCGGGTTCTCGTTCATGGAGATCCCCGTGGGACGCGACACCGCGGCCATCTGGAGGGGCTCGCCCGAGGAGGGTGTGATGCTCGCGACGCAGGTGGGATCCACGTTCGTGATCTTCGCGCCGCCGCTGGAGGGCTCCGACCCTGGGGATCGGTTCGACGAGCACCGCATCGGGGTCGACCACCTGGCGTTCGGCGTCGATGGGCGCGACGATCTCGAGTCACTGTTGACCGCTCTCGCCGCGGCGGACGTCCGGACGGCGGGCATCGAGACGGATCCCGTGCTCGGCAAGGAGTACGTGTGCTTCCGCGACCCCGACAACGTGCAGTGGGAGTTCTACACGGCTTGACCGCGGTAGCGTGGAGTGGTGACCGAGACGATCGCTTCCCCCGCTCAGCCGCGCGCTCGCCGCGACGGGTGGCGGCTCGCCGCACATTGGACGGGCATCGGCTGCCTCCTGCTGGCGACCGGGTTCGCCGGCTACGTCGTCTGGCTGCTGTGGGGCACCGGCCTCACGACGCAACACGCCCAGTCGCAGCTCCGGCAGGGTTGGCAGCGCACCGTCAACTCGAAGCCACCGGCGTCGGCCCCGGCGATCGTCGCCCTCGGGTCGCGGTACGCCGAGATCCAGATCCCCGCGATCCATATCGACATGATGGTCGTCCAGGGGACCGCGTACCCCGATCTCAAACTGGGCCCGGGGCACTACCCGGACACCGCGAACCCGTGGAACGCGACCGGACGCGTCGGCATCGCCGGACACCGCACCACGTACCTGCACCCCTTCTTCAACCTCGACAAGGTGCGCAAGGGTGACCTGATCACTCTGAGGACCCAGTACGGGACGTTCATCTACCTCGTCAACAAGGCGCCCTTCGTCGTACCGGCGACGGGCTCCGGCGTGGTGCTCGCTCAGACGAAGCAGCCGTCGCTGGTGCTCACCACCTGCAACCCGAGATACGAGAGCTATCAGCGACTGATCGTGACGGCGATCCGGGAGTAGATCCGCCCGAGCCTACTCCCACTCGATGGTGCCGGGGGGCTTGCTGGTGACGTCGTAGGCGACCCGGTTGATCCCGGGAACCTCGCGGACGATGCGGCTCGAGATGCGGTCGAGCACGTCGTAGGGAAGCCGGGCCCAGTCCGCGGTCATGGCGTCCTCACTCGTCACCGCGCGAACGATCACGGGCGCCTCGTAGGTGCGGCCGTCGCCCATCACCCCTACGCTCTTCACGTCGGCGAGCAGCACGCAGAAGGCCTGCCACGTCCCGCGCTCGAGACCGGCGCGGCGGACCTCCTCGCGGACGATGTGGTCGGCCCCACGCACCTTCGCGATGTTCTCGCGGTTGACCTCGCCCACGATCCGCACCGCCAGCCCGGGACCGGGGAACGGCTGACGCCGCACGATCTCCTCGGGCAAGCCCAGCTCGGCACCGACCTCACGAACCTCGTCCTTGAAAAGGTCGCGCAGCGGCTCCACCAGCTCGATCCGCATGTCCTCGGGTAGCCCGCCCACGTTGTGATGGCTCTTGATGTTCGCCGCCGTCTTCGAGCCGCTCTCGATCACGTCGGGATAGAGCGTCCCCTGGACCAGGAACCGAGCGTCCGTGTGCTCGCGCGCCACCTCCTCGAACACGCGGATGAACTCCGCGCCGATGACCTTGCGCTTGCGCTCGGGATCGGTGACGCCCTCGAGCTTCGCGAGGAACCGGTCGGCTGCCTTCACGTGCACGAGCGGCACCCGGAAGTGGCGCTCGAACGTCTCCTCCACCTGGTCGGGCTCGCCCTCCCGGTTGAGGCCGTGGTCCACGAACACGCACGTGAGTTGGTCACCCACCGCGCGATGCACCATGAGGGCCGCCACAGCAGAGTCCACGCCGCCGCTCAGCGCACACAGTACGTCCGCGCCCCCGACCTGCGCACGGATCCGCGCCACACCGTCCTCGATGATGTTCGTCGGGGTCCAGTCGGGCAACAGTCCGCAGCCGTCGTAGAGGAACCGCTTCATGACGGCTTGACCGTGCGCGGTGTGCGATACCTCGGGATGGAACTGCACCGCGAACAGCCCGCGCTCAGGTTCTTCCATCGCCGCGATCGGGATCTGCTCGGTACGTGCCGTGACGCGGAAACCCTCGGGAGCGCTCGTGACCGCGTCGCCGTGCGACATCCAGACGAGGTCGTGGGCCGGCAGATCCTGCAACAGGACCCCGCCGCCGTTCTCGTCCACCGTGAGCGATGTTCCGCCGTACTCGCGCCGGCCCGTGGCCGCCACCTCGCCGCCCAGCGCGCGCGCCATGAGCTGGTGGCCGTAGCAGATCCCCAGCACGGGCACGCCCAGTTCGAACAACCCGGGATCCACCTGTGGGGCACCGGGCTCGTACACGGAGGACGGGCCGCCCGACAGGATGATGCCGCTGGGACGTCGCTTCGCCAGCTCGGCCGCAGGCAGGTCGTGGGGCACGATCTCGGAGTAGACGCGCGCCTCGCGCACGCGGCGGGCGATCAGCTGCGCATACTGCGCGCCCAGATCCACCACGAGGACCGGGCGCGTTCCCGCGTCGCTCAACCTAGTGGCCCATCCCGACGTGCTGCTGCGTCTGGTAGGTCTTGCCCTCGGTCTTGATCGTCGGCGCGATCACCAGCTCCGCCTTCTGGAACTCCTTGATGGTGGCGTAGCCGGTGGTGGCCATCGACGTCGCGAGCGCGCCGAACAGATTGAACGTCCCGTCGTTCTCGTGGGCCGGACCGCGCAGGATCTCCTCGATCGACGCGACCTGTTGGGTCTTGACACGCGCGCCGCGGGGCAGTGTGGCGTGGAACGTGGCCATGCCCCAGTGGTAGCCACGGCCCGGCGCTCCGTACGCGCGGGTCATCGGCGATCCGATCATCACGGCGTCGGCGCCGCAGGCGATCGCCTTGGCGATGTCCCCGCCGGTGCGCATGCCTCCGTCGGCGATGACATGACAGTAGCGGCCGGTCTCATGCAGGTGCTCGCGCCGCGCGGCGGCGGCATCGGCGATCGCCGTCGCCTGGGGAACGCCGACGCCCAGCACACCTCGTGTCGTGCACGCGTTGCCGGGCCCCACTCCCACCAGCACCCCGACCGCGCCGGTACGCATGAGGTGCAGGGCGGTGGCATAGGAGGCGCATCCGCCCACGATCACCGGGATGTCGAACGAGGGCACGAACTGCTTGAGGTTGAGCGGCTCGTGCCGCGTCGACACGTGTTCTCCCGATACGACCGTGCCCTGGATCACAAGGATGTCGAGCCCGGCGGCCAGGACGAGAGGGGCGTACCGCTCCACGCGCTGGGGCGTGAGCGAGGCACAGCTCACGACGCCGCCCGCCTTGATCTCCTGGATGCGCCGCCCGATCAGCTCTTCCTTGAGCGGCTCGGCGTAGAGCTCCTGCATCCGGCGTGTTGCCTTCTCATCAGGCAGGGATGCGATCTCCTCGTAGATCGGCTCGGGATCTTCGAACCGCGTCCACAGGCCCTCGAGGTTCAGGCACGCCAGGCCGCCGAGGCGGCCGATCTCGATCGCGGTTGCCGGCGAGACGGCCGCGTCCATCGCCGACGCCATCATCGGCAGCGGGAAGGTGTACGCGTCGATCTCCCAGGCGATATCGACGTCCTCGGGGTCGCGCGTCCGTCGTGAGGGCACGATCGCGACCTCGTCGAAGCCGTAGGCCCGCCGCGCCGTCTTGCCGATCCCGATCTCGAATTCCATCCGCTCCCCCAGGCCGTCCGTCTGTAGAACGCAGAACGCCCACCCGTTCCCGGATGGGCGTTCTCTTACATACGCTGATGGTAGCAGCCGCCCCGGATCGCCGAGGCGCATGGCGGCGCTCCAGCGGGTAGCATCCGGTCACCGTGGTTCACGAGCGCGTACACGAGAAGGACCTTCCACCCGGGCAGGGCGCCGTCGCCCCCGCCTACACCCAGCGGCTCGACATGGAGCCCATCCCGAAGTTCCAGATGCCGGAGGCGGGGGCGCGGCCAGAGGCGGCCTACCGGCTGATCCACGACGAGCTGCTGCTGGACGGCAGCTCGCGGCTGAACCTCGCGACGTTCGTCACGACGTGGATGGAACCCGAGGCCGACAAGCTGATGGCCGAGGCGTTCGACAAGAACATGATCGACAAGGACGAGTACCCGCAGACCGCCGAGATCGAGCGCCGGTGCGTGAACATGGTGGCCCACCTGTTCAACGCGCCCGAGGAGGGCGAAGCCGTCGGCGCCTCAACGATCGGCTCGAGCGAGGCGGTCATGCTGGCGGGCCTCGCGCTGAAGTGGCGCTGGCGGGCGCGACGGACCGCCGCCGGAGAGGCGACGGATCGTCCGAACCTCATCCTGGGCTCCAACGTCCAGGTCGTGTGGGAGAAGTTCTGCCGGTACTGGGACGTCGAGCCCCGCTACATCCCGGTGCAGCACGGCCGCTACGTCATCACGCCCGAGGAGGTGGTCTCCCGGATCGACGAGAACACGATCGGGGTGGTCGCGATCCTCGGCACCACCTATACCGGCGAGTTCGAGCCCATCGAGGCGATCCACGACGCCGTCGTGGCGAACAACGCCGCCACCGGGCTCGACGTCCCCCTCCACGTGGATGCGGCCAGCGGCGGGTTCGTGGCCCCGTTCCTGCACCCGGACGTGGCGTGGGATTTCCGCCTGCCGATGGTGAAGTCCATCAACGTGTCGGGGCACAAGTACGGCCTCGTCTACCCTGGGGTGGGCTTCGTCGTGTGGCGGGACAAGGAAGACCTGCCGCAGGACCTCGTCTTCCACGTGAACTACCTGGGGGGGGACATGCCCACCTTCACGCTCAACTTCTCACGGCCCGGCAACCAGCTGGTGGGCCAGTACTACAACTTCCTGCGGCTGGGGCGGTCCGGGTACCGCAGGGTGATGCAGTCGCTGCGGGACCTCGCCGTCCACACCGCCGGCAAGGTGGCCGCGACCGGGCCGTTCGAGCTGGTGAGCGACGGCACGGCGATCCCGGTATTCGCCTTCTCGCTCAAGGCCGGCACGCCCTACACCGTGTTCGACGTCTCCGAGCGCTTGCGGATCGGGGGCTGGCAGGTCCCCGCCTACACGATGCCCGAGGCCGCCACCGACGTCGCCGTCATGCGGGTCGTGGTACGGGAGGGCTTCAGCTACGACCTCGCCGAGGACCTCGCCACCGCGCTTGACGAGGCGACGGTGTACCTGGCCGACAACCCGCCGCGCGTCCCGAAGCCCAAGGCGGGGTTCAGCCACACGTAGCGCGGGCTCGCCGAACGAACCGCGTCCAGGAGGCTCAGGACTCCTTGATCACCGTGCCGGCGGAGTCGACCCGCAGGTCGGTGAGCCCCGAATGCGCCCGATCCCCGGTCACCATGACGGTGTCGTCCGCGATGCGCCCCAGCTGCTTGAGCTTCGTGAGCACCTCCTGGAGCGACTCTTCGGGGGTCTCCTGCTCGGTGTCGACCCTGAGCTCGGGGTGCTCCGGCGCCTGATAGGGGTCGTCGACGCCGGTGAAATGCGTGATCTCGCCGGCGAGAGCCTTCTTGTAGAGCCCCTTGGGATCGCGATGTTCGGCGATCTCCTTCACCGTCGCGTGCACGTAGATCTCCACGAACTCGCCGATCAGCTCCCGACACGCGTCCCTGGCGGCCGCGTAGGGACTGATCGGGCAGCAGATGGTGGCGACGCCGTTTCGCGTCAGAAGGTTCGCGACGTAACCGATCCGCAAGATGTTCGTGTCCCGGTCCTCCTTGGAGAAGCCCAGCCCCTTCGAGAGGTGCTGGCGGACCTCGTCGCCGTCGAGGATCTCGGTCTTCATGCCGCGAGCCTGGAACTCGTGGAAGAGCATCTCCGCGATCGTCGACTTGCCGGCGCCCGACAGGCCGGTGAACCAGACGGTGAAGCCCTGCTGTTCGCTCACTTGAGGAAGCTCCTTCCGACGGCGCCCGCCGGCGCCTCGATGCCGTAGAGGGACAGGATGGAGGGGCCGACGTCGACGAGGCTGAGCCCCTCGACCTTGCCCATCGGTTGACCGGGTAGGTTCATCATGCTGAAGAACGCGGTGCGGTCGTGGTTGGCACCGTCGGTACCCGTGTCGTTCTCCATGGTGTAGATGCTCGGGTTGCCCACCGAACCGACCGACCGCCAGTCGAGATCGCCGAAGTAGACGATGAGGTCCGGGGCCACGCCGCGCACCTCCGTGTAGACGTCCTGCGGCTTGAGCACCTTCGTGCCCATGGTCCGACCGTCGGGACCCGGCAGCGTCTCGAGCTTCGCGATCAGCTCGTTGCGCACGACCTCGTACTGCGCAGGCTCCAGGATGCCGCCAGGCTCGCGGCCCTTGATGTTGAGGAACAGCCGCCCGTAGTAGCCCCCGTCGCCCCACGCCGTCGTGCGGCTCCAATCGATGGCCGCGTCCGCGATCGGCGTCGACCTCGCGCGGGGTCTCCTTCGAGGACGAGGTACCCCTCCTGGATCAGCCAATCGTTGAAGCAGAGGCCGCCCATCATCGGCCGCGCGCCGTGGTCGCTCATGGCGATCGTGACGACGTCGTCGGGCAGTACCTCCAGCAGCGTGCCCACCTGGGTGTCGAGGAATCGGTAGTAGTCGTGGAACGCCGTCTCGTACTTGTTGCCGGGCTCGTAGAGCGGGTGCGCGGGATCGTAGTACTGCCAGAAGCAGTGGTGGAGCCGGTCCAATCCCATCTCCACCATCATGAAGTAGTCCCATGGCTTGTTCCGTACGAGCCGTCGCGCCACCTGGAATCGCCGCTCCGTCATCTTGAAGATCTGCTCCATCACGAACTCGGCGCCCTGCTGGCGGAAGTTCGGGATGTCGAAGATGTACTCGCCCGGCCCGCCCAGCTCCTCCGCGATCTCCGTCTCCAGCTCCGCGGGATAGGCGAAGCGCTCCGCGCTGGGAGGTGTGAGGAAGCAGGCGACGCGCCAACCTGGGAACTCCTTCGGAGGCGGGAACCCCGGCGGCACGCCGATCAGCAGGGACCGCATCCCGCGCTCTCCCAGCTTGTCCCAGACGGCGGGCTCCTTCACCGAGAGCGAGGTGGCCACCGCAAGACCGTCGTAGGAGGTGTCCTTACGGTTGCGGAAACCGTAGATGCCGAGCTGTCCGGGGGTCTTGCCGGTCATGGCGCAAGCCCACGCCGGAACCGTGATGGGCGGCGTGATGCTGGCGAGGTCGCCGAACATCCCGTTGGCGAAGATTTTGTGCAGGTTCGGGACCTCGCCGGCGAGGTCCGTGAACAGGAGTTTGGGCGCCGCGCAGTCGAGGCCGATGACGGCTACCCGGGGTCCTTGCAGCATCGCGTGGTTCCCTTCATACGAGTGCGGGAGGCGGAAGCCACGCGTGGTCCCGCGAGCGGATGCTTCCGCGGTGTGCGTATCCTACCAACCCCTTCGGAAACCCGACCAAGCTGGGAAGATAGGCGGTTGTGAAGCTCCTGCAACGACTCCTGAAGCTCCAGGCCGCCCTGTGGCTCGTGTGGAGCCTCGCCGTATTGGTCGCGCCCGCCTGGGTGTCAGAAGGTGTCTTCGGCCAGCCGCCGTTGTCCCAGTACGCCTGGTTGCGCGAGATGGGCATCATGGGCCTGGTGCTCGCCATGCTGATGGTCCTCGTATCTCAACGGATCGAGGAGCTGTGGTGGTGGTCCTGGGCCTTCGCGATCCTGGAGGTCGGCACCGCCACGCTGTTGGCGCTCACAGCGCTGTTCGGGCGACCCGCGGGCACGCCCGTCTGGCCGTGGTGGGCCCTTGCCGCGGTGAACGGAGGCGTCGGAGCAGGGCTGCTCGTGGGGATGGGCGAGGCCGGGGAGGAGAAGCCGTTCGCATGAGCACGGACGCCGTCGTCATCCACACCGAGGCCCTCACGAAGGTCTACCCGACGGGGGTCAAGGCGGTCGATGCGCTCGACCTGGAGGTGCGCGAAGGAGAGATCTTCGGTCTGCTGGGGCCCAACGGCGCCGGGAAGACCACCACGGTCGGCATGCTCACCACCCGCGTCATCCCCACGTCGGGTCGCGCGACGCTCGCGGGCGTGGACGTCGTGGCGCATCCTTCGGAGGCCAAGGCGATCATCGGTGTGGTGTCGCAGTCCAACACCCTGGACCGCAGCCTCACCGTCTGGGAGAACCTCTATTTCCACGGCCGCTACTTCGGGATGGGCGCGCGGAGCTCACGCAAGGTCGCCGATGAGTTGCTCCAGGTCTTCAAGCTCGCCGACCGTGCGAAGGCCGACGTGCAGACGCTCTCCGGCGGGATGGCGCAGCGGCTGATGGTGGCGCGCAGCATCGTGCACCGGCCCCCGGATCCTGTTCCTGGACGAGCCCACCTCGGGCCTCGACCCTCAGAGCCGCATCGCCCTGTGGGAGATCATCGGCCAGATCCACGCCGACGGGCAGACGGTCGTGCTCACCACGCACTACATGGAGGAGGCCGACCGGCTGTGCCAGCGTCTCGCGGTGATCGACCACGGCAAGCTGCTGGCCCTCGACTCGCCCGACGCGCTCAAGCGAACGGTGGGCGGCGACATGGTGATCCGGATCCAGGCGGGCGACCAACCCGACCGGCTGGCCGCACATCTGGGCGGCCTCGACGAGGTCACCGGGACCCATGTGGTGGGCGAGACCGTGCACGTCACGGCACGCGCCACCACGGGCCTGCTGCCCCGGGTCATCGCCGCCGCCGAGGCGGGCGGGTTCCCCGTCCACGACGTCGTCGGTCGACGAACCCACGCTCGAGACCGTCTTCATCAACCTCACCGGGAAGGACCTGCGGGAATGATCCGCGGAGAGACGCTGCCCCGCATCGAGACACCCAGCCCCACTCCGACGGTCGCCTTCGGAGCGCTGCTGCTGCGCGACCTCGCCGTGCTTCGCAAGAACATCTTCGAGTTCGTCCTGCGCACCGTGATGCAGCCGCTGCTGTTCGTATTCGTCTTCACCTACGTGTTCCCGAAGATCGGGCAGGGCGTGGGCGGCGCGGCGGGCGAGCAGAGTTCTCCAGCTGCTCGTGCCGGGCGTGGTGGCGATCGCGTGCATCTTCCAGGGCATCCAGGCGGTGGCCCTGCCCCTGGTCCAGGAGTTCAGCATCAGCCGCGAGATCGAAGACCGCGTGATGGCGCCCCTGCCGGTTTGGGGCGTGGCGGCCGAGAAGCTGCTCGGCGGGCGCGCATCCAGGGCCTGATCGCCGCCTTGATCGTGTTCCCGCTGGCAGCCATCATCCCCGTCAACCCGGTCCACCTGAACGTGCAGTGGCCCAAGCTGCTCACGCTGCTGCCGCTGGCGTGCGTCACCGGGTCCTCGCTGGGTCTCGTGATCGGCACGCGGGTCGAACCCTCGGCCAGGTCCCTCTGCTGTTCGGCATCGTGGTCATCCCGATGACCTTCCTGGGCGCCACCTACTACCCCTGGGCCGAGCTGACGCCGATCCCCTGGCTCAAGGCGCTCGTGCTGGTGAACCCGCTGGTCTACATGAGCGAGGCGATGCGGGTGAGCCTCACGCCGCAGATCCCGCACATGGCGTATCTGGGCGATCTACGGGGCTGATCCGGTCTTCGCGGTGGGGCTGAGCGCCCTGGGGATCCAAGGCTTCCGCAACCGCGTCCTCTCCTAGCGCGCCCGCCGCGCGGCGGCTCGATCCGGGCCGTCGCCAGACGGTCCGCGGCCGCGGCGGTGCTGATCCCCTCGAGGTCGGCCGTGGCGAAGACCTCGTCGAGGGTGGCGCCGATGCCGGCGAGACGGGCCGCCATCTGCGCGTCGTCCCAGCCGAGCGTCTCGTAGCCGGCCAGATGGATCACGCCTCCGGCGTTGATCACGTAGTCGGGCGCGTAGAGGATGCCTGCGGCCGCGAGACGTTCGCCGTCGGCAGCGGTCGCCAGCTGGTTGTTCGCCGATCCCGCAACGACGCGGCACGCGAGCCGCGGGATCGTTTCGTCGCTCAACAGCCCGCCGGTGGCACATGGCGCGAACACGTCGCACGGGCTCGCCGAGGACGTCGTCGGAGCGCCACGGTCCGAGCGCCCTCAGCTGCGCGGCCAACGTCGCCGCCTTGGCCTCGTCGATGTCGCTGAGGCTCAGCCTCGCACCGGCATCGTGCAACATCTGCGCCAGTTGGGAACCCACCGACCCGATGCCCTGCACCAACACCGTTCGCCCGGAGAGCTCGGCATCGCCGAACACCCGGCGCACGCTGGCGCGGATCCCGTGGAAGACGCCCACCGCGGTGCCGTGACCCGGGTCCCCCGACCCTCCGTGCTCCGGACTTCGCCCCAGCACGTGCGCCGTTCGCTCCCCGATCACATCCATGTCGGGCGCCGATGTGTTCATGTCGGCGGCGGTGACGTACGTGCCGCCCAGGGAGTCGACGAGATCGGCGTAGCGAAGCAGCAGCTCCCGCCGCTGCGGGGTCCCTCGTGGCGGCACCGCCCGAACCGCGAGGACCGCTTTGCCCCCGCCGTAGGGAAGCCCCGCGGCGGCCTGCTTCAAGTCATCGCTCCGGCGAGTCGCAGACCGTCGCCAAGCGCGTCGGCGGGCGTCGGGTAGACCTTCATCCGCGTGCCGCCCATCCCCGGTCCGAGCACGGTGCTGTGCACGCAGACGAACATCCATGTATCCGTGGGCTCGTCGAAGCGAACGCATACCTCCCGCCCGTCCCAGCCGCGCAGCAGATCCTCGAACGCCAGCTCGAAGTCTAGGCGCCCGCGATCACGCGGCGATCCGTTCCACCGTCAGATGGAAGCCGTGCAAACTGAAGTGGGGCATCTGAGCGACACGCCGATGTCGTTCGTCTGGGAGATCGGCCACACGCCCGACTTCGCCCGCCACGCGGGCGCCTTCTGCCTGCCGGGCCATCCACGGTGCCGGAGCTACGACACCTCGACATGGGCCGGGACGACGCCGATCTCGATCGAGTCGGTCCGCTTCGGCGACGGCTCGATGGCCGACCGGTGGGGTGTGGTGAGCGACTACGGCGGCACGGCCGAGATCCAGCGGTTCTGCGGCCCCTACGGGGGTCCCGACTGCATCTACCCTTGGTACTCCGCGAACGCCTCCGGCGCGATCCACTACGGCGTGCACTTCCCGGACACGGTGAAGGATCTCGGACGCGCCTACCAGTTCGCGACCACCGCCCGGTGCGACGGCCCCAACGGCACGGATACCGTCTACTGCGATCGAATCATCGAACCGTGAGGTAGGGCGGGGACGAGCCCCGCCCTACCGAACGAACACGTGCTCTCAGTGAGCGTGGCCGTGGCCGTTGCGGCCGCGGGCTCTTCCTCCTCGGGCTTCTCCACGACCGATCCTCGGTCGTGAGCACCAGCGCGGCGATCGACGCGGCGTTCTGCAGCGCCGAGCGCGTGACCTTGGCCGGGTCGATGATGCCGGCCTTGACCATGTCCACCCACTCGCCCTTGGCGGCGTCGAAGCCCTTGTCGGACTCGGCGCGGATCTGCTGGACGATCACCGCGCCTTCGTACCCGGCGTTCGCGGCGATGCGGCGGGCCGGCTCCGACAGCGACTCGCGCACGATGCGCGGCACCTGTGGCCTCGTCGCCCTCGAGGTCGAGCTTGGCCAGGGCGGCCTCGGCACGGATCAGCGTGACGCCGCCGCCGGGGACGATGCCCTCCTCCACCGCGGCGCGGGTCGCCGACAGGGCGTCCTCGATCCGGTGCTTCTTCTCCTTCAGCTCCACCTCGGTGGCCGCGCCGACCTTCACCACGGCGACGCCGCCGGAGAGCTTCGCGAGGCGCTCCTGGAGCTTCTCCTTGTCCCAGTCCGAGTCCGTGTTCTCGATCTCGGCCTTGATCTGGTTGATGCGGCCGCTCACCTCGTCCGTGGAGCCGCCGCCCTCGACGATCGTGGTGTCGTCCTTGGTGATGACGATCTTGCGGGCGGTGCCCAGCAGGTCGAGCGTGACGTTGTCGAGCTTCAGCCCGACCTCTTCGCTCACGACCTGACCGCCGGTGAGGACGGCCATGTCCTGCAGCATCGCCTTGCGGCGGTCGCCGAAGCCGGGCGCCTTGACCGCGGCGGCGTTGAACGTGCCGCGGATCTTGTTGACGACCAGGGTCGCGAGGGCCTCACCCTCGACGTCCTCGGCGACGATCACCAGCGGCTTGCCGGCCTGCATGACCTTCTCGAGCACCGGCAGCAGTCTCCTGCACGCTCGAGATCTTCTTGTTCACCAGCAGGATGTAGGGGTCGTCCATGACGGCCTCCATGCGCTCCTGGTCGGAGACGAAGTACGGCGAGATGTAGCCCTTGTCGAACTGCATGCCCTCGGTGAACTCGAGCTCCATGCCGAAGGTGTTCGACTCCTCCACCGTGACGACGCCGTCCTTGCCCACCTTGTCGAGGGCCTCGGCGAGGATCTCGCCGATCGTGGTGTCGGCGGCGGAGATGGAGGCGACCTGTGCGATCTCCTCCTTGGACTCCACATCCTTGGACTGCGCCTTGATCTCCTCGACCGCGGCGACCACGGCCTTCTCGATGCCGCGCTTGAGCGCCATCGGGTTGGCGCCGGCCGCGACGTTCTTGAGGCCCGCCTTCACCATGGCGCGCGCCAGCACGGTCGCCGTCGTCGTGCCGTCACCGGCGACGTCGTTCGTCTTGGTGGCGACCTCCTTCGTGAGCTGGGCGCCCATGTTCTCCCACGGGTCCTCCAGTTCGACTTCCTTGGCGATCGTGACGCCGTCGTTCGTGATGGTGGGGGCGCCCCACTTCTTGTCGAGCACCACGTTCTGGCCCTTGGGCCCGAGCGTGATGGCGACGGCGTCGGCGAGCTTGTCGACGCCCGCCTCCAGCGAGCGGCGCGCGTCCTCACCGAACCTCAGTAGTTTCGAAGCCACAGGCTTCCTCCTTCTAGACGGAACGGGGCCCGGCACCCTTGCGAGCGCGCGAGCCCCGTCCCGACGATGGTGCGGGCCGTCGTGCTTACTTGGAGATGGCCAGCACGTCGCGCGCCGACAGGATGAGGTACTCGTCGCCCTTGACCTTGACCTCGGTGCCGCCGTACTTCGAGTAGATGACCTTGTCGCCGACCGCGACGTCGAGCGGCACGCGCGCGCCGTCCTCGAAACGACCGGGGCCCACCGCCACGACGGTGCCCTCCTGGGGCTTCTCCTTCGCGGTGTCGGGGATCACGAGGCCGGATGCGGTGGTCTGGTCGCCTTCGATGGCCTGGACCACGATCCGGTCCTCCAGGGGCTTCAGGCTGAAGTCCGCCATGCGTGCGTTCCTCCTCCTTGGGTCCGTTAGCACTCTTGTATGCGCGAGTGCTAACAGGATAGCCACCGAGAGTGCCAGAGGGTCAACGTGCCGCCGCCCGGCGGCCCCGAGTGAGAGCGCTAGCGTAGGGGCCACGATGCTGGTGCTGGGACGATCGAGCCTGGAGACGTTGGGGCTGGGCCTCGGACGACGTCGTCGACGTGCTGGACGACGCGTTCGGACAGAAGGCGAGAGGGGCTGGTGCAGAACCCGCCGAAGCCGGCGGTGCATCCCCGTCCCGGACGCCTTCATCAACGCGATGCCCGCCTACCTCGGTGGATCCGACCGCGTGGGGATCAAGTGGGTGGCGGGCTACGAGACGAACCGCGCGCGCGGCCTTCCCTACATCCACGGCGTCTTCATCCTCACCGACGCAGAGACCGGCGCCCCGCTGGCGTTGATGGACGGCGGTTGGATCACCGAGATGCGGACCGCCGGGGTGTCCGGCGTCGTGCTGCGCCACGTACCCGACCGGTCCGCGCGTCGTCGCCATCGTCGGCGCAGGCGTCCAGGGCCGCCGGCACCTCGAGCTCGTGCTGCATCTGCGGCCCGATGTCGAGACGGTGCAGGCGTTCGATCGCGACCCGTCGGCCACCGCCTCGCTCCTCGCCCTGCCGGTGACCGGCGAACCGTTCGCCGCGTCCTCGGCCGCCGACGCGATCCGGGGCGCGGACCTGGTTATCACGACCGTGACCGCGCCGATCGAGGTGCGGCTGGACGCCGCCGAGACCGCGGACGATGCGCTGCTGCTCCCGGTGGACTACGACGACGCGTTGAGCGCCGGCCGCGCGAACGCATCCACCCTCTACGTCGTCGACGACCTGGAACAGTATCGGTCCGTGGCCGACCTTCATTTCCACGGGTTCCGGGAGCCGGACGCGGAACTGGCACAGGTCGTCGCGGGCGAGGTGACCGTGCCCGCCACCGGGCGCCGCACGTTCCTCAACATGGGGATCGCCATGGACGACGTGGCGCTGGGCGCCCTGCTCTTCGATCGGGCGCGGGCGCGCGGGGTCGGCCTCACGATCGCGTTCCCCTGATCCTCCCCGGTCCCGTTGCATCCTGCCGATACCGAACCCGCTGCGCGATACGGGAGACCCCTCGCCCATCGTTGCTCCTCGCACGGGGTCCGGCGCTTCAGCCGGGGGGGTTCGAGGTCGACACAACGACGTAGGGCGGGATCTGGCAAGGAGCACACGGTGAGAGGCGAAGGGTCGGTGCGCGGCGCGGTGGCCATGTTCGCGCTGTCCGGGCTCGTCGTACTCGTGCTGGTTGGGGTGGTGGGGGGGCTGGTCCTGCGACGTCTCGGCACGAACGAGGCGATGCGGGAGGCGGCGAACATCACCGTCGTCACGGGCCAGCTGGTGCAGAAACGTGTCACGAACGGGCTCCTGCGGGGGGACGCCGACAGCCTGAACTCGGTCGACTCGCTCGTGAACGGGGGCGTGCTGCACGACCCGATCGTGCGCGTGAAGATCTGGACCCCGGACGGGAAGGTCGTGTACTCCGACGAGACGCAGCTGCTGTTCGGCAAGACGCGGTACCCCCTGGACTCGAATGCCCGATACGCGCTGGCCGCCGGCGACGTGGTCGCGAGCCCCGCGGATCTCTCGCTTGCCCAGAACCGCTTCGAACGAGGGCTCGGTCCCCTGTTGGAGGTGTCCGTGCCCATCTACACGCCCGACAAGCACGAGCTCGTGTTCCAGGCCTACCTGCGGTCGGACTCCGTGCTCGCGAGTGCCCGCCAGCTCTGGACCGCGTTCCTCCCGGTGCTCGCAGTGGCGCTGTTCGCCCTGGCCATCCTCCAGATCCCGCTCGCATATCGGCTCGCGCGGCGCGTGCGCGAAACGCGGGAGGAGCGGGAGCGCCTCCTGCAGCGGGCCGTCGAATCCTCGACCGTCGAACGACGCAGGATCGCGGGCGACCTGCACGACGGGCCTGTGCAGCAGCTCGCGGGCCTCGCCCTATCGCTCTCGGCACGAGCCGACGTCGTCTCCTCCCGGGACCCCGACACCGCAACGACGCTGCGCGACGCCGCGGACGGGACGCGGCAGGGGATCCGATCGTTGCGCTCGGCGCTGATGGGGATCTACCCGCCGACCCTGGAACACGCGGGCCTGTGCTCCGCCCTGTCGGACCTGGCGGCACCCCTGGAGGCCGAAGGGGTGAAGGTGGGGGTCGACGTGCCGGTCGGGCTCGAGCTTCCACGCGGGGTGGAGGCGCTGATGTTCCGCGCCGCACAGGAGGCGACCCGCAACATCATGGCCCATGCGCGCGCCGGCGACGTGCAGATGTGCGTGCGCGGCGACCGGCGCCGCGCGGTGCTCGAGATCCGCGACGACGGCGTCGGCTTCTCCGTGGCCGAGGAGGTTCGCGCCCGTGCCGACGGGCACCTTGGGCTTAAGGTGCTCAACGACCTCGCGAGCGATGCCCACGGCTCGCTCGACGTCCATTCGGCCCCCGGACGCGGAACCCGGATCCGCCTGGAGGTGCCGATCCGATGATCACGGTCGTGATCGCGGATGATCACCGGGTCGTGCGGACCGGCCTCGAGCAGTTGATCGACACCTTCGAAGACGTGCGATTGGTGGGCACGGCGGCCAACGGACGCGAGGCGGTCGAGCGCTGCGAGGCGCACCTCCCCGATGTCGCGATGCTCGACCTAGAGATGCCCGTGATGGACGGGATCGAGGCTACTCGGCGGATCCGCTCCGCGTTCCCATCCACGCACGTGGTCGTGTTCACCTCGTTCTCCGACCGCGCGCGGATCGTCCAGGCCCTCGATGCGGGCGCGATCGGTTACCTCCTCAAGGACGCCGAGCCCGAGGAGCTCCACCGGGGCCTGCTGGCGGCCGCGCGGGGCGAGGCGCCGCTGGCACCCAAGGCCGCGGCCGAGCTCCTCGCGGAGCGAACCGTCTCCGCGCCCAACGGCACGCTCTCGGACCGGGAGCGCGAGGTCCTGATCCTCGTGGCGACCGGACTCGCCAACAAGCAGATCGGGACGCGCCTGGGCATCAGCGAGAAAACGGTGAAGGGCCACCTCACACGCATCTTCCAGTGCGTCGGGGTTCCCGACCGCACTCAGGCGGCGCTGTGGGCCGAACGCAGTGGCCTCCTCGATGCTGCCGAGCACCGTGCCTCGATGCCGGCCAAGGAACCGAACGGAAGGTCTGCGACGAGCCATCAGGTCGCGCGACCATCGTCCCATTGAGACCGACCCCCGTTCGGCCGACATTGATCCCATGACGACGGTACGGAATCTCCGCAGGATCCCCAGCCTCAGCGCGCTGCTGTTGACCGTCGTCGTCATGGCTTCGAGCCCGGCGGCCCTGGCGAGCCCGAGCGTCGCCGCCACGGTGAGGACGCACGGCACGTGCAGCGGTCCCAGCCGTTGGGCGCTGAAGATCAACGTGGCAACGAGCGCTCCGCTGCAGATCTCCTTCACCGTGTCGGGGAGCGCCGCCGGGCAGAGGTGGAACGTCTTCATGAGCGACAACGGCCACGGGGTCTTCGCGGGATCGCGGACGGCCAGCAGCCAGGGCACCTTCGTCGTGTACCGCAAGGTGAAGGATCTGCCCGGTGTGGACAAGCTCAGCGTCGCCGCGAACAACGCCGACACGGGCGAGACCTGCCAGGCTCGCGCGACGGTCTAGAACAGGCGGACGACGACGACCTACGACGTCGAGCGCTAGGTGGGGTCGTTCGCATCCGGGTGATGCGCCGCGATCCGCCTGAGTTCCCAGGCCGGCACCTTCGTGTGCACCATGCGCACGGGTGCGGTCACCGGCGTCTGGAAGTAGTCGAAGGCGTTCGCATAGTCGTAGGCCGCGGCGTCCGCGCCGGACAGGGGCGCGAGCCCGAAATCGTGCTCGACGTAGGCGAGGATCGACGCGTAGGTGGCATCGGTTGAATCGGTCATGCCGAGGCGCGCGTACGGGCTCACGATCAGGAGCGGGACCCGGATGCCCTCGCCCGGGAACGCGGGCGGGACGTGATCGTAGAAGCAGCCGCAGTCGTCCCACGTGATGAAGATCGCGGTGCTCGGCCAGTCCGGGCCATGTTCGATCGCGCCGACGACCTGTCCGAGCCAGTTGTCTCCCACCGCCATCGAGTAGCCGTTGTGTTCGGAGTTGGCGCCGGTCGGCGTCACGATGGAGAAGCTGGGAAGGGTCCCGGCCTGGCCTGCCGGGATGACGTTCGCCGACGGCACGAGGTTGGCGCGCTGGGACGATCCGAGGCACTCATAGAACGTAGGGCAGATCGTCCACCCGTATCCCGACTCGGTTCCCGGTTTCCCAACCCCGCCGTAGATCTTCCAGGTGAGTCCGGCAGCGTCCAGTCGGTCGAAGATGGTCGGCACGTACGGGACGGGCGACGAGCGATAGGGCCCGGCGCCGTTGCGATCGGGCACGCAGGACGGGACCAGGACGAACGCCGAGCCGTTCCACCACGGCGCGTCCTTGTAGCTGTCGCAGCCCCACCCCGGGCCCGTCTTCGTCGTGAACGTGGACGTCGTGGGGTTGTCGCCGTTGAAGCCGTCGGTCGAGGCCGCGGCGAGCACGATGTGGCCCGCCCAGGACGGGGTGTTCGTGAACTCGAACGTGCGGTCGGAGATCACGAACCGCTCCGCGAGCGCCGCCATGTTGGGCTCCTGCGACGGGTCGTACTGCGTGATGCACGGGTAGTCCGTCGCGCTCGTGCAGTTCCAGATCAGGTCGAACCCGTCCATCCGACCACCGTCCACCGCCACGCTCTGCGAGTTCACGGTGTGGTCGGCCGCCGGCACGACGTCCGGACTCGTCCGGATCGGGATGACCTGAGCGGTCGACAACGTCGCAGTGGTCGCGCCGTCGCAGGGCTGGTGACCCGTGATCGTCCCCACCGCGATCTGCGCGCACAACCTCCCGAGCAGGCTGTCGAAGCTGTGGTTCTCCAGATCGATCACGACGACGTGCTGGATCGGAGTCGGGCTCCCCCCCGACGTGGTCGCCGCTGCGGGTCCAGCGGGCGGGGCATGGTTGCCCGCCAGGTCGAAGGCGTCCACTTCATAGGAATACGTGGTCGATGGGGCAAGCCCCTGGTTCGCGAACGAGGTCCCGCTCGTGGTGCCGATCGACGTGTACGCCGTACCGTCGAACCGGTACACGGTGTACCCGGCGACGGCACTGTCGTCGGAGGATGCGTTCCACGACAGGTCGATGACGCCCGCGCCTCCCACCGTCGCATGCAGGCCGGTGGGCGTCGTTGGGGCCGCCGTGTCCACGGGCTGGGCGCCGGCGACCACGTCGTCGAAGGCGACGGAGTAGATGCGCCCCGTGCCGGACTCCCCGATCTCGATCCTGCCGACGGGTGCGGTACCGAGCGACACCTGGTGGCTGAGGGCGGCGACCCGAGTTCCATCGAGCCACACGTCGACGCGGCTCGTCGTTCCCGCGATCGCCACGTGGAGCTCCACGCTCCGCCAGCTCCCACGGGCGATCGCCACCGAGCTGCCGGTCGTGACCTTGGTCACGGAGTTGGTGAGCGCCAGCATCCCCTTCTTGTTCACGTTGACCGACGCGAGGGGCGCTCCAGCGGCGGTGCGCGTGCGAAGCAGCGTGACCGGAGTCGACCTCCCGACCAGGTCGAACCAGGTCCGCAGATAGACCTCGCCGACCGGTGATGTCAGCTTCTTATAGGCGTCCGTCTTGCCGGCGCCGGTGGAGGTAGCCGTCGCCGCCCACGCCCCCGTGTGTACGTTCTGCTGCTCGAGGGACAGGCCCGAGGCGTGCGTCCACGAGGAGAGGCTGCCCGATTCGAAGCCGTCGGAGAACAACGGCGCGGCAGCCCCCACCGCGGCGGAGGGCAGGAGCGCGATCCCGACCGTCGTCGCGCTCACCGCCGCGAGGACCAGAAGAAGCCCGCGCCGTGCGCGCGAGCGGTCGGACCTGGTGATGGGTGGAACGAGGGGCACGATCGCTCCGATGTCGCAAAGGGATGCCGGCCATGGATATGCCTTGGCAGGGAACCTGTCAAGGCAGCCGGCATCCCTCGCGCATGTTCCTCATCGACACGTCGGGCCGGCCGGGCGGCCCGGGCCCTTACTGGACGTTGTGCGGGCAAGCCTTGTGGCCCTAGGCGCCGGCCTCCTGGGGCACCCGGCCGGCGGACTCGAGCTGACCTTCGATCCATGCATAGGTGGACTTGAGGCCTTCCTCGAGCGTCACCTCCGGCGCCCAGCCGCCGAGCACCGCCTTGCACCGATCGTTGTCGCTGTTGCGGCCCCGCACGCCCTGTGGCTTCGTGAGGTCGTGCCGCTTCACGAGCGTCTTGCCGGCAACGGCCGAGACGAGGTCGACGAGCTCGTCGATCGTGACGAGGCGATCAGAGCCCAGGTTCAGAGGCTCCGAGTGCTCCGACTGCGCGATCCGGTAGATGCCCTCGACGCAATCGTCGATGAAGGTGAACGACCGCGTCTGCTGCCCGTCGCCCCAGATCTCGATATCGTCGCCGTCGCTCGCGAGCGCCACCTTGCGGCTGATCGCCGCCGGCGCCTTCTCACGGCCGCCCTCGTACGTGCCCAGCGCGCCGTAGATGTTGTGGAAACGGGCGACGCGCGTCAGGAGCTTGCCCTCCTCCTGGTAGTACTGGCAGAGCTTCTCCGAGTAGAGCTTCTCCCAGCCGTAGCCCTCCTCGGGATCGGCAGGGTATGCATCCTCTTCCTTGAGCGGGGTGACGTCGGGGTCGTGCTGCTTGTACATCGGGTAGATGCACGCCGAGGAGGAGTAGAAGTGGCGCTGCACGCCATTGCTGTACGCCGCCTCCAGCATGTGCGCGTTGATCAGCACGTTGTTACGCGAGATGTCCACACGGTTGCCCGTGATGTAGCCGATGCCGCCCATGTCGGCTGCGAGCTGGTAGACCTCCTCGACGCCCGCGGTCGCCCTGAGGCAGTTCTCGTACTCCCGCAGGTCCAGGAGCAGGAACTCGTCGGCGGCGGTGGGCTCGTACTCGGCCTCCTTGATGTCGACACCGCGAACCCAGTAGCCGCGATCCTTGAGGTACTTCACCATGTGGTGGCCGATGAACCCTCCGGCACCTCCCACGACCGCATGTCTCATGTCGATCCCTTCCTTCCAGCGGCGCCCTCGAGAACGTACGGGAAGCCTCGAGCGTACCCGCCTGCGCCCGGCTACGCTCCCCGCGGGCGATGGCCCGGGGGTCGTTGGTCGCCCTCCGATGTCGTGCTAGTCATACCTGATGACGTAGCGGTTGGCTACGGCAACGGTACTAGACCCTTCGTTGGAAAAGGGCGGCGCCCCGCTAGACGCCCTTGAGGAACGCGACGGTTTCCGCGAGACCGTCCTCGAGGTGCGTCCACGGCTTCCAGGCCAGGGCGGCAGGGGCGGCGCCGATGTCCAGCACGCTGCGGCGGAGCTCCCCCGCCGGCAGCGGACCGTGCTCTGGCTCCTTCGTGTAGCCCGTGATCTCCGCGAGGAGACGGAAGATGCCCGACACGCTCGATTCCAACCCGGTGCCGATGTTGACGAGCTTGCCCGATCCGCGCTCGATCGCCTGCACGAAGGCATGCACGACGTCGTCGACGAACACGAAGTCCCGCGTCTGGTTCCCGTCGCCGAAGATCGTGACGGGCTCGTTCGCCAGCATGTGGTTCGTGAAGATCGCCACGACGCCCGCCTCTCCGTTCGGGTCTTGGCGCGGGCCGTACACGTTGGCGAGCGCGAGGGCCGTGAAGTCCAGCCCCCGGTAGCGTTGATAGAACCCCAGGTAGTCCAGCACGACCTTCTTCGAGATGCCGTAGGGGCTCGCCGGATGCGATCCCTGGGCCGCCGACTCCTTCGCCGGCAGTCGGCGCGGTTCGCCGTAGATCGTGCCGCCGCTCGCCGCGTAGAGGACCTTGCGGGTCTGCACCTTCGCGGCGCACTCGATGACGTTGAGCGTTCCCATCAGGTTGATGCTGGCGTCGTGGACCGGGTCCTCGAGGGAGGGACGCACACCGGACTGGGCCGCGAGGTGAAAGACGACCTCCGGGCGGTGCCGCTCGAACAGGGGCAGCAGACCTTCGGCTCGCACGTCCATGTTGAAGAACGTGAAGTCCTTGCCGTAGCCCCTCGCCTCCACCAGGTTCGAGATGCGCCCGGTGGTGAGATCGTCCACGCTGATCACGCGGTGCCCCTCGGCGAGGAGGCGGTCGGCGAGGTGCGAGCCGATGAACCCGGCGCCCCCGGTCACCAGGACCGTGCTCACGCCGACAACCTTAGTTGCGGATCGGCAGCGATGTCGAGCGAGGTGCGCTCCCCCCGAACCGCTCGTGCCGCCCCCACGCACGCGATCATCGCGGCGTTGTCCGTGCACAGGTCGAGGGGCGGGTACAGCACCTGGAGGCCGGCCGCCTCGCCGGCGGCCCTGAGACGTTCGCGCAGGCGCGAGTTCGCGACGACGCCGCCGCCGAGCAGCACCGTGGGCGCGCCGACCTCCTGGGCCGCCGCGACGGTCTTCGTCGTCTGCACGTCGACGATCGCCTCCTGGAAGCTCGCGGCAAGATCCGGCAGATCCAGGTCGCGCCCGGCCGCGCGCTCCGCCTTCACGTGGCGCAGCACGGCCGTCTTGAGCCCGCTCAAGGAGAAGTCGTAGTTCCCCGAGTCTTCCATCGCGCGCGGGAACCGGATCGCGTGGGGGTCGCCCTCACGCGCCATCCGGTCGAGCGCGGGGCCCCCGGGGAACCCGAGGCCGATCATGCGGGCGACCTTGTCGAAGGCCTCGCCCGCCGCATCGTCGAGCGTCTGGCCCATCACGCGGTGATGGAACATCTCGGGGATGTGCACGAGCATGGTGTGGCCGCCGCTCACGACGAGGGCGACGTAGGGAGGCGCCGGGGGGCCGTGCTCGAGGAAGTTCGCCCAGACGTGCCCCTCCAGATGGTTCACGCCGACGAGGTCCGCCCCGGTGGCGAGCGCGACCGCCTTGCCGGCCGCCATGCCGGTGAGCAGGGCGCCAACGAGTCCGGGGCCGACCGTCACCGCGACGTTCGTGAGGTCGGCGAACCCGACGTCCGCCGCCGCAAGCGCCTCCTCCATCAACGGGTTGAGGGCCTCGACGTGGGCCCGCGCCGCCACCTCGGGCACCACCCCTCCGAACCGTTCGTGGAGGTGCACCTGCGACGCGATGAGGTTCGCTCGGATGAAGAAGCCGTCCTCGATGACCGCGACGGCGGTCTCGTCGCAGGAGGTTTCGATCCCCAGGGTGATCACGGAACCGGCTCGACCCCGGCGCCGGACCCGAGCGCGCCCCCCAGGGCGTCGAGCCGCGCGCGGTAGGCGCTGGTGCGCACGTCGTCGGTCCACATGATGAGCGCGTCCTCGTTGAGCTCCTGGTAATAGTTGCGTCGGATCCCCACCGGATGGAAGCCGTAACGCGCGTAGAGCCGCTGCGCCCCCCAGTTCGTCACCCGCACCTCCAGCGAGACCGCGTGCGCGCCCATATCGATGGCCTGGAGCAGTTGGTCCTGGAGCAGGCGCGCGCCGATCCCGTGCCGATGACGTTGCGGGTCGACCGCGATGTTCGTGACATGGGCCTCGTCGCCGTAGCAGATCATGCCGGCGTAGCCCACCACGGCCTTGTCGATGCGCGCCACGAGGTAGCAGCGGTTGTGGGGCTCGGTCATCTCGGCGACGAACAGGTTCGGGCTCCACGGCCGTGCGTAGACCTGGCGCTCGATGGCCATCACGCCGCGCAGGTGGCGACGCCGCATCCGCACGATCTCAAGCCTGGAAGCCCCGGGCTCGCTGATCCCAAGAGATCTCCGCATCCGACTTCCTCAGGTACAGGGGCACGATTTCGTGGAGCCGGTCCCGCTCCTCCCGCAGGAACCGGGGCACGGCCAGCTCGACCAACGCGGCCGCGTCGGGATGCGCCGAGGTGGGCGAGCCGATCTCGACGCGTGCACCCTGTTGCTCCAGCTCATGGCGATACAGCATCGCACCGTTGCCCACCGCCAACACGTCGCCCGCGATCGCCTGGAGCTCCGCCGTGAGCCGCTCGGGCGAGGACACCATCGGCTCGGTCTCGCGGACCACGCCGCCGGGCACCGAGCGGTACGTCGCGAAGAAGACCTCGCCGCGACGGGCGTCGATCACGGACGCGATGCGCTTGTGCGAGTAGCGGTGCGTATAGGCGAGCGCGTCGAGGCTCACGATGCCCACGATCGGCAGGTTCAGGACCTGCGCGAGGGTCTTGGCGGTCTGCACGCCGACGCGCAGGCCCGTGAACAACCCCGGACCGATCCCGACCGCGACCCCCCCGATCCGAGCGATCTCCACGCCCGTCCAGGCCAGCAACTGCGCGAGCGCCGGCGTCACGGATTCCTGGCGAGCGCGGCCCGCCACGGAGATCCTCCCGAGGATCTCCGCCTCGGTGCCCAGCGCCACGCTCGTCTGCGGCGTGGAGGTCTCGATGCCTACCACGATCATGGTCGCGAGCTCCACGGGTCGACGGCGTGCTCCACGAGCTCCCAGCGCTCGGCCCACGAAGGCCCCGAACCCGACAGCGCCACCCGCCGATCATCCCCGTCCCCCTCCCCGTCGGTCGCGGCCTCCCCGTGGCCGTCCGCCAGCGTGAGCTCCACCCGCAGGTGGTCGGCGGGGAGCAGCTCCTCCACGACGTCGCCCCATTCGACGAGGAGGAGATCGTCGCCCCGTCCCAACTCGTCGAGGCCGAGATCGACGACGTCCTGCACGCGATCGAGACGGTAGACGTCGACGTGGGCCACCTCGAGCCGCCCCGAATACTCCTTGACGAGCGTGAACGTCGGCGAGACCACTTGGTCCTGGATCCCGAGCCCCCGCGCGACGCCCTGGACGAACGTCGTCTTGCCGGCGCCCAGCTCCCCGGTGAGGATGACGGCGTCACGAGGACGGAACAGCGGCGCGAGGGCCCCCCCGATCGCCCGGGTGTCCTCGGGCGTCGCCGCCCCCAACACCAGCTCCATCGGCTAGAACAGCTCCAGCTGGTCGTCGCGCGCCGACACATCGTCGTGGGCCAGGGCCTCCGTGTGGGCCGACGCCTCATCGTCGGACGGGCCGTCTCGCCCCACATCCATCTCGTCCAACGTCGTCCGCACGAGCCGGAAATCGTCCCGTAGTAGCTGCAGCTGCCGGGAGTTCTCCCCGCCTCCGTGCAGGATCGCCGCGGGGTGGAAGGTCGGGATGACCGTGCGGTCGTGCCATCGGTGCACGCGACCTCGCAGCCGGGTGATCCCCACCTGGGTGTCCAGCACGAACTTCGTGGCGAAGTTGCCGAGCGTCACGATCACGCGCGGCTGGATGAGCGAGATCCGCTCCACGAGCCAGGGCGTGCACGCCTCGATCTCGTCCGCCTGCGGGTCGCGGTTCCCGGGCGGCCGGCACATCACGATGTTGTTGATGTAGACCTGCTCGCGCGTGAGCCCGATCTCGGCGAGCATACGGGTGAGCAACTGCCCCGCCGCGCCCACGAACGGTTCGCCTTGCTTGTCCTCGTGGAAGCCGGGCCCTTCGCCGATGAACATCAGGTCGGCGTTCGGATCGCCCACCCCGTACACGACCTGCGTGCGGCCCTGCGCCAGACGGCACTTCGTGCACGACGCCGCCTCCGCGGCGGCCTCCGCCAACGTTCGGCTCATCTGCGGCACCCCCCTGCCTTAGGCTTCCCGTTTCGCCTCGCCCTGCGATGCCTTCTTCGAGCGGCGTCGCGGCGCGTGGAGATGCTCTGGCATCAGCACCTTCAGGGCCATCGAGCGGATCTCCCGATCCAGCTCCACCGGGCGTTCCAGCATGGCCATGTGACCGGCGCCCTCGAGCACGACCAAACGTCCGTCGGGCAGCGCCCCCACGAGCCCGACCGCCGAGCCCGGCGGCGTGACGCGGTCGTCCTCACCCACCACCACGAGTGCCGGCACCGTGACGCGCGCCAAGGCCGGCCGCAGGTCCGTCTCCATGAGCCCGGCCAGACCCTGCGTCCAGACCTCCGAGGAGGCCTGCTGCGCAAGTCGAACCACGTAGTCCACCATGGCATGGGACGCGTCGGGACCGAACTGCGTGAGGCGCACGACGGCCCCCCGTACGTCGGCGGGGCTCGCGAGCACCGCCTTGCGAAGCCGGTCCACGCGACGAGCGGCCGCGGTGAACGAGCCGAGTCGCGGTCGCAGGAGCTCGGTCACAGATCCCATCGCTCCCGCCAGCAGATCCGATGACGAGGCGCCGACCAGCACGACCCCCGCCACCCGCGGGCCGAATAGCTCCGGGCGCTGCTCCGCCATCGCCAGGATCGCCATCGCGCCCATCGAGTGGCCGATCACCACGGCGGCGCGGTCGGGCGCCACCAGGTCCAGC
Organism: uncultured Actinomycetes bacterium; assembly: GCA_963850315.1. GTDB lineage: Bacteria > Actinomycetota > UBA4738 > UBA4738 > HRBIN12 > JAOUEA01. The sequence continues at coordinate 202,620 of CAWKKN010000002.1, read as the reverse complement.
ACGGCCGCGATATCCCGCCCCATCGCCGGCAGCGACAGATCCCCGTTGGCGGCGGGGCCCGACCGGCCGTGGCCGCGCTGGTCCATCACGACGCACCGGAATTCCAACGACAGATCCATCCATTGCTCGAACCATGTCGTGCCGTCCAGGCTGAACCCGTGGACGAACAGCAGTACCGGTGCCTCCGACGGTCCCGCCGCATGCACCGAGATGCGCGTCCCGTCGAAGGATCCGACCTCGCCCAGGTCCTCCGGCGGTAGCTCCCACCGCGGCGGCTCCGCCCCGTGGTCGTGGCGACGCTTCACGACGATCCCGCCGATCGTGCCCGCGGCGAGCGCGCCCGCCGCCGCCCCGATCAATGCAGTTCGCCTCTTGGTCATGTCGGCTCCGTCACCGACTTGGCGACCGGCTCCTTGGCCGGTGTCAAGGCACGCTCCGCGGGCTCCGTCACCGACTTGGCGACCGGCTCATTGGCCGGTGCCGAGGCACGCTCCGCGGGCTCCGTCACCGACTTGGCGACCGGCTCATTGGCCGGTGCCGAGGCACGCTCCGCGGGCTCCGTCACCGACTTGGCCACCGGCTCCTCGGCCCCGTACTCTCGCGGCACGCGGGGCCCGATCCGCGCCACGATCTCGTAGTCGATCGTGCCGGCGAGATCCGCGAGCTCGGCCGCGCTGATCTCCTCACCAGCTTGTCGTCCGATCAGCACGACCTCGTCTCCCACGTCGGGCTCGAGCTCTCCGCAATCCACGATCAGCTGGTCCATGGTCACGCTCCCCGCCACACGACAACGCCGGCCTCCGATCAAGACGTCGGCGCCCGACGATAGCTGCCGAGGGTAGCCGTCCGCGTAGCCCACCGGCACGGTCGCAACCCAGGCGTCGCGCTCCAATCGGTAGCGGTGCCCGTACGACGTCCGATCCCCGTGGGGCAGGCGTTTGAGCATCGTCACTTCCGAGAACCAGCTGAGCGCGGGCCGCAGGCCCAGATCGGCGCCGACGCCCGGCCCGGGCTCCAGGCCGTACACGCCGATGCCGCACCGCACCAGGTCGAGGTGGGAAGCCGGATGCAGGATCGTGGCCCCCGTGTTCGCGGCGTGCAGGAGCCGCGGGGCGTGGCCGGCGGCACGGACGTCCTCGACGATCTTCATGAACAACGCAAGCTGCTCCTCGGTGGTGGTGGCGTCCTCCTCGGACCGCGCGAAGTGGGTGAACAGCCCCTCGAGCACGAAACCCGCGGCGGCGACCTTGTCGAGGAACGCACCCGTCGCCTCCGGCGGATAGATCCCGACGCGATGCATGCCGGTGTCGACCTTGACATGCACGCCGACGCCACGGCCCGCCGCCTCCGATAACCGGACGAGCGCCGCATCGCTGTAGAGCGTGGGCGTGAGTCGGGCCGCGATCGCGTCCGCCTCGGATCCGGGCGGAAGCTCGGAGAGCACGAGCACGGGCGCCTCGACACCGGCGTCGCGGAGCGAGATCCCCTCTTCGGCGAGCGCGACCCCGAGCCACGTCGCGCCGCCCTCGAGCGCGGCACGCGCCACGAAGGCTGCACCGTGGCCGTACCCGTCCGCCTTGACGACCGCCATCATCTCGGCGGTCGCGGGTTTCAGCGTGCGCACGTTGCGCCGGATCGCATCGAGGTCGACGCGAACGCGCGTGGGTCGGTACGCGCTCACGCCGGCTCCGAGATCCACGCGACCGCCTCGGGGATACGCTCAACGAGGTCGCCGGCGAGCGTCCCCTCCCCCGTGGCGCGGCCGGCGAGCGCGCCCGCGACGCCGTGGAGGTAGGCGCCGGAGGACGCCGCCTCGAACGACGCCACACCGCGCGCGAGCAGCCCTCCGATCATGCCGGTCAGCACGTCGCCGGATCCCGCCGTCGCGAGCACCGGGCTGCCGGTGGGGTTGATGCGCGCCGTGCCGTCCGGTGCCGCGATCACCGTGCGACTCCCCTTCAACAGCGCCACCGCGTTCGCACGCGCCGCGAGCGAGCGGACGTGCCCGAGGCGGTCGAGCTCGAGGTCGTGCGCCGACAGACCCGTGAGACGGCCGAACTCCCCCACGTGCGGGGTCAACACGGCGTCGGCCTTGCGGTCGGCCAGGAGCTCCGTCGCCGCAGCGAACGCGTTCAGCGCATCCGCGTCCACCACGGCCGGCACCGGGCTCGTCGCCACGAGGTCGCGCACGAACGCCGAGGTCTCCGCCTCCGCTGTGAGGCCCGGACCGATCGCCAGCGCGTGGGCGCGGTCGAGGGCCTCGAGCACCGGATCGAGCGCTGCGGCGGCGACCGTGCCGTCGTCGGTCTCAGGCAGCGGCACGAACACGGACTCCGTGCTGGATGCCTGCACCACGGACAGCACGCCCGCGGGGACCGCCACGATCACCAGGCCGGTCCCGATCCGCGCCGCCGCGGAGGCGATGAGAGCGGGCGCGCCGGTCATCCCGCGCGAGCCCGCAACCACGAGCAGCACGCCCGACTCCCGCTTGTGCGAATCGACCGCGCGTCGCGGGATGGACGCCGCCACATCCTGGGGTTCCGTGACGAACACGTCGGCTCGCAGCAGGACCTGCGGGAAGCCGATGTCGACGACCCGCACGGCCCCGGCGCGCTCCGCTCCGGGAAGCAGGACCGCGCCAACCTTGGCAGCCCCGAACGTCACCGTGAGGTCGGCCCCCACGGCGTCTCCCTCCACCTCGCCGGTAGCGCCGTTCACCCCCGAGGGGATGTCGACCGCGACGATCGGGGCGGAGCCGGCGTTCATACCCTCGATCGCGGCGGCCCAATCGCCCTCGGGGATGCCGCGGAACCCCGTGCCGAAGATGGCGTCGATCGCTACGTCGGCGCGTGCGAGCTCGTGCTCCAACACTGCACGGCCGCACGGCCGGACCGCCAATCCCACGTCGGCGAGCCGCGCGAGGTGCTCGGCGGCGGGCTCGCGAGCCCCGTCCAGGGGCTCGACGACGAGGACCGCGACTCCAACGCCCCACGCGGCCAGATGACGCGCCGCCACCAGGCCGTCGCCACCGTTGTTCCCCTTGCCGGCCACCACGACCGCGCGACGTCCGTAGACCCCACCCATCAGGTCGACGCACGCGCGTGCGACCGCCCAGCCAGCTCGTTCCATGAGCGACGAGGCGGCCACCCCCGAGGCCTGCGCCGCGCGATCCAGCTCCACGGCCTGTTGGGGCGAGAGGATGGGTTTCACCTTGTCACCGCCGGTTCATGCCGTGCGCACGGCGATCGCGAACGCGACCGCGTTCGTCTTCTCGTGGGTGAACGTGATGAGGATGCGGTCGACACCGAGGACATCGGCGCGCCGCTTCGCATTCCCGGCCAACGCGATCATGGGCGCCCCCGAGGGATGCCGCGACACACTGATGTCCTGCCATCGCTTCCCCCGGTAGCCGCCCAGCGCCTTGATCGTGGCCTCCCGCGCCGCGAATCGCCCCGCATAGGACTCGGCCGGCCGTCCCTTCGAGTCGCAATACGCGATCTCCTCGGCCGTGAACACCCGCTCCCGCAACGTGGGATGACGCTCCAACGCCCGCTCCATCCGCCGGACCTCGCAGATGTCCACCCCGAGTCCCAGGATCTCCATCCACCCAGGCTACGCCACCCGCCCGCCCGTATCGTTGGCCGGGCTTGTCCCTACCCTGCGGGACGCGGGTCATGCGTCGTCGTCGGGAGGGTAGAGGCGGCGGAGGGTCTCGTCGGTGCGGCGGATGTACTCGCGGCGGACGCGCCACCACAGGGCGCCGGAGGTGCCGATCAGCAGGAGAACGAAGGCTGCCGCCGCGACGCCCGGGTGCGACACGGTGGGGAGCGGGATGTGCAACGGGGAGGACGGGGTGGGGACGGGCGTGGCCACGTCTGTCTACTCGACGGTGACGCTCTTGGCGAGGTTGCGGGGTCGGTCCACGTCGCAGCCGCGCAGCTTCGCGACGTGGTAGGCGAAGAGCTGCAGCGGGACGGTGACGACGACCGGAGCCAACAGCTCGGGCGTCGCCGGCACCTCCAGTATGTGCGTCGCGATGGCGCGAGTGCGGGTGTCGCCCTCGGTGATCACGGCGATCACGTCGGCGCCGCGGGCCCGTACCTCCTCGATGTTCGAAAGCATCTTCGGGTACACGTGACACTCGGTGGCGACCGCCACCACCGGCACCCCCTCCTCGATCAGGGCGATCGGTCCGTGCTTCAGCTCGCCCGCGGGGAACCCCTCAGCGTGGATGTAGCTGATCTCCTTCAGCTTCAGCGCGCCCTCCAGGGCCGCCGGATAGCCGGTGTGACGTCCGATGAACAGGACCGTTGGCGCCTCGAAGTACCGCTCGGCCAGCTCCCGGCATCGGGCGTCCAGGCCGATGGCACGTTCGACGGCGGCGGGGAGCTCGTCCATGCGCTCGAGCACCTCGGTGATCTCCTCGGGGAACATGGAGCCGCGCACCTGTGCGAGGTAGAGCGCCACCACGTACTGCGAGACCATCTGTGTGGCGAACGTCTTCGTGGCGGCGACGCCGATCTCCGGACCCGCGTGCGTGTACAGCACGCCGTCGGCCTCGCGGGCGAGCGAGGACGCCACCGTGTTCGTCACGGCGATCACCTGCGAGCCCTGACGCCGCGCGTGCCGGGCCGCCTCCAGCGTGTCGATCGTCTCACCCGACTGGCTCACCGCAAGGGTGAGCGTGTCGGGCCCCAGCACCGGGTCCCGGTAGCGGAACTCCGACGCGATCTCGATCTCGACGGGTAGCCGGGTCCAGTGCTCGATCGCGTACTTCGCCACCATGCCGGAGTGGAACGCGGTGCCGCACGCCACGACGAAGACCTTGTTCACCTCGCGCAGCACGTCGTCGTCGATATGGAGTTCGTCCAGCACGAGCCGGCCGTCGATCATCCGGCCCACCAACGTGTCGCGGATCGCCGCCGGCTGTTCGTGGATCTCCTTGAGCATGAAGTCGTCGAACCCCGACTTCTGCGCCTGGCCGACGTCCCAGTCCACCGTGATCGACTCCGGCAGCAGCGGCATGCCGTCCAGGTCGGTGAACGTCGCCCCCGCCGCCGTGATCTCCACGACCTGGCCCTCGTCCAACGGCACCACCACGGCCGTGCGATCGAGCACCGCCGGGATATCCGACGCGAGCATGGTCTCGCCCTCGCCCAGCCCCACCACCAACGGCGACGACACCTTGAGGCCCACGAGCGTGCCGGGGTCGTCCAGCGCACACACCACCAGGGAGTAGGCCCCCTCCAGTCCGCGCACCGCGGCGCGCACGGCGTCGCCGAGACCCGAGGCCGCGCCCGCGCCCTCGCGCAGCTTCTCCTCGATGAGGTGCGCCACGCATTCGGTGTCGGTGTCGGAGGCGAACGTGTGGTTGTCCTTCTCGAGGCGCGCCCGCAGGCCCTGGAAGTTCTCGATGATCCCGTTGTGGATCACGGCGACGCGACCGGTGCAGTCCAGATGCGGATGCGCGTTGCGGTCGTTGGGTGCGCCGTGGGTGGCCCACCGCGTGTGCCCCATGCCTACGGTGCCGGTGGGGGGGAACCCGTCCGCGAGGGCGGCCTCGAGCTCGACGAGCTTCCCCGCGCGCTTCACGACCCCCAGACGGCCGTCGTCGACGACGACGATCCCGGCGGAGTCATATCCGCGGTACTCGAGCCGGCGGAGCCCGTCCACGACGATGGGAAGGGCTTCCTGGGGGCCAACGTAGCCCACGATCCCGCACATGGGTCAACCCTAGCAGGGGTCTTCTCCGCTCCGAACGGCCGACCGAGACGGCCTCAGCCGAGGACGGAGCGGACGGCTTCGGCGATGGTCTCGGCGTGGCTCGAGGCGAGGTCTTCGGACTCCGCCTCGACCATCACACGGACGAGCGGCTCGGTACCGGAGGACCGGACGAGGACTCGACCCTCGTCGCCGAGGGCGTGCTCGGCGGCGCGGGCCGCGCTCCATACCGGGGCGGCGGCGGGTAGCGCCTCGCGGTCGCGGACGTGGACGTTGATCATCGCCTGGGGGTAGCGGTGCATGACCGCTGCGAGATCCTGCACGGAGACACCGCGCGCCGCCGCCAGCGAGAGGAACCGGGCGGCCGTGAGGAGTCCGTCGCCGGTCGTGGCGTGCTCGCGGAAGATGACGTGCCCGGATTGCTCGCCGCCGAGCGCGGCTCCCACGCGCAGCATCTCTTCCAAGACGTATCGGTCCCCCACCTTCGAGGACACGACATCGATCCCGGCCTCTCGCATCGCGTGATGGAACCCGAGGTTCGCCATCACGGTGGTCACGACGGTGTTCGCGGTGAGCCGTCCCGTCTCTTTCATGGCGACGGCACTCGCGGCGAGCACCTGGTCGCCGTCCACGATCGCACCGGTGGCGTCGGCGAACAGCGCACGATCCGCGTCGCCGTCGTGCGTAACACCCGCGTCGGCGCCCAAAAGGACGACCTCGGCCGCCACCACCTCGGGGTAGAGAGCGCCGCACCCTTCGTTGATGTTCGTGCCGTCGGGCCGGGCGTGGATCGCGTGCACCGTCGCGCCCAGACGCCGCAGCATCTCGGGGGCGAGCTCCCACGCCGCGCCGTTCGCGCAATCGACGACCACGGTCATGCCGTCGAGGGGAGCCTCCGCCGCGTCGACCAGGTGATCGAGGTAGCGGTTGCGGGCATCGCCGGAGGGAAGGGTCGTGCCCGGCGCCGTCGCGGCGGACACCGGCGACGCGAGGGCGACCTCGATCTCGTCCTCCAGTGCGTCGGGGAGCTTCGTGCCGTTCGCGGCGAAGAACTTGATGCCGTTGTACTCGGGGGGGTTGTGGGAGGCCGAGATCACGACACCGGATGAGGCCCCCCGGTCGACCGTGAGGAACGCGATGGCGGGCGTGGGCTCGACGCCCGCCAGGACCACGTCACCGCCCGCGGAACGGATGCCCTGGACGAGCGCATCCTCGAGCCACTCACCGGACGCGCGAGTGTCCCGCCCCACGACGAAGGTGGGATGTCCGTCGCCGTGACGGCCGAGCACCTCCACGGCGGCGCGGCCGAGCCCGAACGCAAGATCGCGATCGAGCTCGGACCCCGCCACCCCGCGTACGCCGTCGGTGCCGAAGAGCCGTCCCATCGAAGCGGAAGGCTACTCCACCCCCACCGTCGGCCGGGCACGAGCGCTCCACCAGGGGAAGCAGCCAGGGCTACGGCGCGGTCGTGGGGTGGACGGCGACGATCATGTTGTCGTCGGGGGCCGCGGCCCAGAGCGTTCCGTCCGGCGCGAGTGCGAGGCCGTCTGCGCCGCGCGCGCCGCCGGGCAGCTTCACGCGCGCGATGAGCGAGCCGTCGGCGCGCACGTGAAGGAGGTAGGGAGCATCTTGCGAGACCCACAGCGTGCCGTCGGGCACCACGACCAGGTCGCCCAACGACCCCGACGCAGCGGGCACGGGGATCCTCCTCGCCGCACCGGTGCCGGGATCGATCTGTACGAGCGAGCGCGGTGCGCCGAGGGTCGCCCAGAGCTGGTCCGCGCCGGAGGTGATCGAATGCGGATCGGACTTCGCTCCGATCGGATACTCGGTGATGGTGGGCGCGCCCTTCGTCGACACGCGCCCGATCGAGCCCGTCCGCGGATCCGTGAACCACATGTCGTCGTCGGGGCCCCGCGCGATGATGCGGGGAGCGGGGATCGTGGCGACGCCTTGTGGCGGGGCGACGGGAAGCTGGTCGACGACGCCGTTCGGATGGAGACGCAGCACCAACGCACGGTTCACGTCGGTCACCCACATCACGTCACCCGGCCCCTGGGCGATGCCGAGCGTCGCCGCGCTCGGGTCGAGCGAAGTGAACGAGTTCGCGGTGCCGTCGGGCAGGACCCGCCCCACGTTGCCCCCCGGGTAGCCGCTGAACCAGACGCTGCCGCTCGGACCGTTCGCGAGCCAGAACGCGCCCGTGTCGGGGAAGGCGTCGGTTGCGTGCCGCGTGAGCACGTTCCCCCTGAACGAGTCGACGATCCCGGTGTCCTGTTCGGTGACCCACACCGTGCCCTTGGGGTCGACCGTGACGTCGCGGGGTCCCAGCAGCGGTTTCGGCAGCACCCATCCCTCGGCGCGACCGGCCCTCATGGGCGTCAAGGTGTAGGGCGTCGCCGGCACCGGCGACGACTTGGGCAACGTGGGGTCCGCCGACGCCTGCGCACCGCCAGCGGACGTCCCACCCCTGGCGACCAGGAACACCACCAGAACCAGGGCCGCGAGGCCCAGCAGGGCAGCGCCGAGCTGGGGTAGGGACGCGCGGGACTTCGTCGCAGGTCGGCGCCCCATGGCTCAGGACGGTATCAACGCGGCCGGGCACGAAAAGCGACCACCGGGGAAACGGACGGTGAACGCGCGGGGGCGAGGCTCGCGCGGGCGGGCTCTGCTCGGGGAGGTCTTAGAGGGTCGCAGGCAACAGCCGGTTGATCGCCATGAAGCTCGCCCACATCAGGGCGAGGACGAGCGGTGTCGCGTAGAGCCAGGCCACTCGCGGCAACGAGCGTCGCCTGAGCCACCCCGCGCCGATCAGGGTGACCACCAGGAGCTCGATCCACAGCAGGAGCGGCGCGAGCGCCCACGGCTCTCCCGTGAGCCCCACCTGATCCTGGGGCAGGACGGCGACCGGCCGTTGCGCCTGGGCGGCGGGCAGGCCCAAGCGCCTGGCCGTCACGACCAGGCGCCCGCTCGCGCGATACTTCGGGTCGGACGTCATCAGCGTGAGCCGGTTGTCCGTCGTGGGGTTGAGCGCGTCGAGATCGTTCGGACGGATCGTCGTCGTCCCGGTCACGACGTAGGTGAACATGCCGACGCCGGTCGCCACCTGGATCTCATCGGCCTTGTGGAGTTCGGCGAGCCCGGAGAACTGGGCGCCGAAGGACGACCGGCGCGCGGCGATCACGCTGTTACCGGGTCTCCCGGGCAGCGGGCTGCCGACGAAATGCCCGGGTCCCTGCGCGGTGTCCGAGGACGACGTCCCCTCCACCACGACGGTGTCCACACCCAGGCGCGGGATCGTGAGGATGCCGATGGGCTGACCGAGCGAGGGCTGCCAGTCGAGCGTGCTCGCGGGGCCCTGGTCGGCGAGGCCCCTGAACTCGGTGAGCAACAGGCGCTGTGACCGAGCGGTCGACAGGCTGGACAGGCCGAACTCGAACACCAGGAACGCCGCGATCGTCGCGGCGACGCCGAGACAGGCGAACCCGACGATGCGGCGCGCCCGGGGAGGACGGATCCGGGGAGCAGGCGCCGTACCGGATGATCGCGGCGGTACGGTCTCGGCGTCCGACACCTCCTCGAGCTCAATCGACCTCCGGCCGCTCCTCGATCCTCATCCGGTCGCATCTCCTCTCGATCGGCCGTTCGTCCATCTGCTCGGGACGACCTTCTGCATGCTCTGCGTGATCGGAGTCATACGGGCGAAGATCCTGTCGCCGTAGAGCAGCAGGGACCCCGCCAGCAGCGCCAGCAAGCCCAACAGCAGGATCCCCGGAAGGATCATGCTCGCCTTCGACGCCGTGAGCGCCATCGGGGGCGGGGTGGGCAGGACCAGGATGGTCCCCGGCTTCGGCGTCGGGGAGGGTGAAGGCGAGACGGTCGGCGTCGGGCTCGTCGTAGGTCCGCCGGTCGAGATCGGGGGCGTCGTGCCGCCGAAGCCCGGCGGGGGCGGCGGCGTGGGCGTGCCGCCCCCACCTTGCTGCGAAGGCGGTGGCGTGCAGATCGGCTCGCCGCCCTTGGGCTTCGGAGCGTGCACGACCGTCTTGGTCACGTCCTCGGCCTGTTTGTGCAGATCCGTCGGGAGTGGAACGTAGCCGGCGGGGAGTCCCTTGGCGCCCTGCGTGGTGGCGTACTGCAGGAGCGATTCGATCGCCGAGGTGACCTCCGGGGTGGGCTTCGTCTTCGCCGAAGCGGTCCCGTGGGGGACCATGAGGTAGGAGACCGTGGGCATCGGCCAGATCTTCGGATCGTGGATGCCCACGTCCGGCTCCAGGAGCCCGGTCTGACAATCCGGCTGCATGTGCTCGAGCCCTCGGCGGATCGTGGCGGGCGTGGCGACCACCGTCTTGCCGTTCGGGAAGCGGATCTTGACCGTGGGCAGCGAGAACTGCGCGGCGTAGGAGGACTCCAGGTAGCCGATGAGCCCGTAGCTCGACGTGGACACGAAGTCGTTGTTGTCCCCGTTGCGGATCACGGTCGCCTCCTTGTTCGCGCCCGTGACCAGGTAGGCCTGGCCGAGCGACGGAAGGAGGTCGGTGGGTCCCACGCCGAAGGGGTTGGGGTGGATGCCCGATCCCACGCCGCCCGCGACCCACGTGGAGCGGGCGTTCGCCCACATCCAGCGCGTCATGACCAGGGTGTCCTCGTTCGCGTCTCCACGTGCGATCGCACCGATCTGCTGAGGGAACCCCACCCCCGGGTTGAGCTTCTGGATGCCCTTGAGGTCGTACCAGCGCGTGATCTTGCCGGTGAAGATCTGCGCGAGCATCTCTGGCGTGAGGACGAGGTTCGTGACCTGGTTCCCGGTGTATTGGTTGAAGAGGCGATAGCCGAAGACCAGCGCGGACGCCGAGATCGGCGCGAACGCCGCGGTGCGACCCGATGCCTTGAGCGCGTTGCGCTCGGGGGCGCTCATCGGCAACGAGGTGGCCGCGAAATCGTCCTGCCCGCTGATGAAACCATCGATCCCGGTGGCGGCGGTCTGCAGCGTCGTCTGCATCGCGATGTTGGTGGGCGCCTCACAGACCCGCGTCGACCAACCCAGCAGGATCCGGAAGGGCGCCGACCCGGTTGAGCCGTTCAACGGCGTGCCGGTGTCGGGACAGGCGTCGGCGGGGGTCGCGAACGAGATCGGCGTCATGATGCCCGTCGAGAGGTCGTTCGGATTGGTCCCCACCCACAACGAACAGGGGTTCTGGTAGTCGCAGGTGAACGACAGCCCCGGGATCGGATCGAGGTTCTGCGTGGAGTTGATGAGCCCGATGGCCACCTGTCCGACGCCGATCCCCCTCCCCGTCTTGTCGCTGCTCCCCAGGAAGGGAACCCCCGGACACGACGGCGTGAGGGGCCCACACGGCCCGTAGGCACCACCCTTGCTGCACTGCGACGTGGGATCAGTGGCGCCGCGGACGCACTCGTGCATGTAGATGGCCTGTCGCGGCGCGAACCCCGACCAGTGGATGGTGGCGAACACGCCGTCGCCGGCGAAGAACTCGAGCAGGCCCTTGTCGGGCGTGACCGATACGTGGCGGGCCGCCGGCTTGTGCGCCGCCGAAGCCGGCGCCAGGGGCGCCGCTGCGGCAAGGCACAGAACCAGCAGCGCCGCGGCGATCCGCGTCGGCCGGAAGGACCTCCTCATCGTGTGGGGCAAGCCTCCGGCCACGACCGGAGGTCCGTCAACCGCGGGAGCGTCAACGTAGGAGATGTTCTGGCCGTGGCCGGTGTTCGTTCACGATCCGTTTGCCGCCCGTTCACGGTAGGCCCGCAGGCTTGCGCCCATGGCAGCCACGACGACCGGTCCCCCGTCGGCACCGCCGGGACCGACGGCACCGCAGCCGCGACGCGTGGTTTCGGCGCGTACGCGGGCGGATCGCGTCTTCAACGGGCTCGCGACGGGGGCGGGCATGTCGACGCTGGTCATCCTCGCCCTGATCGGCACGTTCCTGTTCGTCAAGGCCTGGCCCGCGTTCAAGGCGATGCGGGCTGAAGTTCTTCACGACGACGCAGTGGCTCCCGCCGCCCCGCGGGACGTCCTTCGGCGTCGCCGCCCTCCTGTACTGGACGGTCGTGATCGCGCTCATCGCGCTGGTGATCGCGGTGCCGTTGTCGATCGCGGCGGCGTTGTTCATCAGCGAGTTCTGCCCCGCGATGGGCGAAGGGGCCGTTGACGTCGCTCGTCGATCTGCTCGCCGCCGTGCCGAGCCTCATCTACGGGATGTGGGGGGCGCAGTTCTTGCGGCCGCGGATGCTCGGGATCTCCGCCTGGCTCTCGAAGTATCTGGGGTTCATCCCGCTGTTCAAGCCGACGAGCCCCTTCCCGGTCTTCGGACCCTCCGCGTTCGTCGCCGGCGTCGTGGTCTCCCTCATGGTCGTGCCGATCTGCACCTCGATCATCCGTGAGGTGTTCTCGCAGGTGCCACCGGGCGAGAAGGAGGGCGCGCTCGCGCTCGGGCGGCACGCGCTGGGGGATGATCCGCGCCGTCGTGCTGCCGTTCGGCCGCGGCGGGATCATCGGCGGCTCGATGCTGGGCCTGGGCCGCGCGCTGGGCGAGACGATCGCGATCCTGCTGATCATCTCGCCGATCTATGCGATCCGCGCCAACATCATCGAGGCCGGCGCGAACGGGATCGCGCCGTTCATCGCGAACCAGTTCGGCAACTCCTCGGGACTGGCCCTGTCGGGCCTCCTCGCCGCCGGGATGGTGCTGTTCGCGATGACGCTCATCGTGAACCTCATCGCCGCGTCGATCGTGGCGCGTTCGCGCTCCGGCGCGGGGGTGGAGATCTAGATGGGGGTCGTGACGCCGCTGCGCACCGGCGAAGAGGCCCCGGTCACGCCTCGACGACCGAAGGGGTTCCATCGCCGCGACGCCGTGGTCCTGGGCGGCGCGATCGCGGCGTCCTTCGCCCTGGTGTGGCTCCCCTACACGCAGCTCCTGCCCTTCACGGGCGCGCTGGGGTTCCTGATCTGCTGGCTGGCGGCGTTCCTCGCCATGTACTACATCGGGGTCCGCGAGACCGACGGCAGGAACGCGGCGCGCGACCGCACGATGGCGGCCCTCGTCACGATCGCCGCGATCGGCATCGTCGTGCCCCTCGTGTTGATCCTGGGCTACGTGATCTTCAAGGGCGTCGCCTACCTGCGGGTGGCCTTCTTCACCACCACGTCCGCCGGGATCGGGCCCGAATCGCCCGCGTCGCAGACGGGCGGGCTCCAGGCGATCGTCGGCACGCTGGAGCAGGTGGGGATCGCGACGCTGATCAGCGTGCCGCTCGGCATGATGACCGCCGTCTATCTGAACGAGGTCGGCGGACGCATGCGCCGCCCCGTGCGGATCTTCGTCGACACGATGAGCGGCGTCCCCTCGATCGTCGCGGGCCTGTTCATCTTCACCGTGCTGGTGGAGGGCCACGGCTTCAGCGGCTTCTCGGCGGCGCTCGCCCTGTCCATCCTCATGCTGCCGACGGTGACGCGCACGGCAGAGGTCGTCCTCCGGCTGGTGCCGGACGGCCTGCGGGAGGCGTCGCTCGCGCTCGGCTCGCCCCAGTGGCGGACCGTGTGGGGCGTCGTGATGCCCAGCGCGCGCTCGGGGCTCATCACCGCGGCGATCCTCGGCGTGGCCCGCGTCGTCGGCGAGACGGCGCCGTTGATCATGACGGCCTTCGGCAGCGAGACCATGAACACGAACCCGTTCAAGGGCGCACAGGCGGCACTGCCCCTGGCCGCGTACCAGCATTTCCTCTCGTCGCAGAACAGCGACGTCGAGCGGGCGTGGCTGTACGCCCTGGTGCTGCTGATGATCGTTCTGATCCTGTTCGTGACCGCACGTCTCATCGGTCGGCGCTCGATCGGGCGCCGATGACGACCGTACCCAAGGAGCCATGATGCAGACGACCGATGCCCGACCCAACGAAGGCGTGCTGGGCGATCCGACCGCCCCGGCGGCGCTGACGGCGAGCGAGGTGCACGCGTGGTTCGGCGACCACCACGTGCTGGGGCCGATCGACCTCGACATGCGATCGAACACGATCACCGCCCTGATCGGGCCCTCCGGATGCGGCAAGTCGACGTTCCTGCGGATCCTGAACCGGATGCACGAGCTGGTGCCGAGCGCGCAGTTGGCGGGCCAGATCCAGCTGAACGACGTCGACATCTACGGCGACGATGTGCGCGTCACCGACGTCCGCCGGCGCATCGGCATGGTCTTCCAGAAGCCGAACCCGTTCCCGGCGATGACCATCTCGGAGAACGTCCTTTCCGGTCTGCGCCTGTCGGGCATGAAGAGCTCGGACGCCGACGCCCTGGTCGAGCACTGCCTGGACGCGCGCCGGCCTGTGGAACGAGGTCAAGAACCGGCTCGATCGGCCGGGCGGGGCCCTGTCGGGCGGGCAGCAGCAGCGGCTGTGCATCGCCCGTTCGCTGGCGGTCAACCCCCAGGTGCTGCTGATGGACGAGCCATGCTCGGCCCTGGACCCGACGTCCACGCGGCGCATCGAGGAGACGATGCACGAGCTGCGGCAGACGGTGACGATCGTCATCGTCACGCACAACATGCAGCAGGCCCAGCGCGTCTCCGAATACTGCGCGTTCTTCAACGTCGACGAGGGCATGCCCGGGCGCCATCGTCGAGACCGGCACCACGGAGCACATCTTCAACGACCCCGCCGACCCACGAACCGCCGACTACGTCCACGGGAGGTTCGGATGAGCCGCGCCGGTACCGTCCTGCGCCGGGCGCTTGCCGCACTCGCCGGCAACCGCGCTCGTGGCCGGATGGGCTCCTCCAGCCCGTGCGCACCGGCCCCACGATCCTGGGAGCGGGCTCCACGTGGTCCCAGGTCGCGATCGACCAGTGGCGCGCCGACGTCAACCGCCTGGGGCTGTCGGTGAACTACCAGGGCGTGGGATCGACGCAGGGGCGCCAGTTCTTCGCCTCCAACACGGTGGACTTCGGCGTCTCCGAGATCCCCTTCGGCTTCGACGACCCCATCCCTGCGCGCCACTTCGCGTACCTGCCGATCGTCGCCGGCGGCACGTCGATGATGTACAACCTGCACTACCCCGTCGGGCGAGCAGATCCGCAACCTCAAGCTCTCTCCTGCGACGATCGCGCTGATCTTCACCGGCAAGATCAAGAACTGGTCGAACTCCCGCATCACGGCCGACTAACGGCTATGCCCTTCCGACCTGCCGATCCGCCTCATCGTGCGTTCCGACGGATCGGGCACGTCGGCCCAGTTCTCGGCGTTCCTCGACGCCACGCAGCCGGCAGTGTGGAAGAGCTTCACGACAGCCTGCGGGATCCCCGACACCATGACGGAGTTCTGGCCCATCGGCCCCTGCGAGTCCAACGCGATCGGGCAGAAGGGGTCGGACGGCATCGCGAACTACGTGGCGAACCCCGGTCTCGGGGTGGGCGCGATCGGCTACCTGGAGGCCGCCTACGCCGTGGCGCGGAACTTCCCCGTGGTGGGCGTGAAGAACGCCAGCGGGCACTTCACGGTTCCCACGGCGGTGGACGTCGCAACGGCGCTCAAGCACGCCCAGCTCCACACCGACTCGACGCAGGACCTCTCCGGCGTCTACACGGCACCCGAGAAGAACGCGTACCCCATCTCGTCGTACTCGTACATGATCGTGCCGACGGACAGCTCCATCAGCACGGACAAGGGCTCCGTCCTGGGCAGATTCATCCTCTACTTCGCCTGCACGGGCCAGCAGGCCGCCCAGGAGCTCGGCTATTCCCCGATGCCGAAGACCCTGGTGCAATTCGCGTTCGCGGCAGAGAGCCAGATCCCCGGCGCGCCCGACCCACCTCCCGTCGACTACGCCCACTGCGCGAACCCCACGCTGAACGGCTCGTTCAACGTGAACAACGATCCCGGGTCGCTGCCGGGAACCGACCTCAACGGCACCGGCCACGACACCGGCAACAACGGCGGGAACGGCAACGGGGGCGGGAGCGGCAGCGGTGGTGGAGGCGGAAACGGGAGCGGCAACGGGGGCGGGAACGGCAGCGGTGGCGGGAGCGGGAGCGGGAACGGATCGTCTCGGCCCAACGTCAGCGTCAGCATCGGTCCGAACGGCAAGACGTACGTCTACGTGACCGCCAGCCCGGCGACCATCTCCGACAAGAAGCTCGCCGTCTTGAAGCTCCAGGCCGACCAGCAGATCCTCGGGCTCCGCCCTCCGAGCGCGTTTCCTCTCATCGCGATGGCCTTGTTGATCCTCGCCCTGGTGTTCGGACCGCTCGTGTTGCGCGTCCGCTCGGGCCGCCGCTCGGACGACCTCCCACCGGGACCGCCGGGGTAGACCTCCCCTAACGACGCCGCCTGTGGGACGATAGCGTCATGGACGACGGGCTGGTGCAGGTGTATGCGAGCGGCGATCCCTTCGACGGTGAGCTGCGTCAAGGGACGCCTCCAGGCCGAGGGCATCCCGGCGATGCTGAAGGGCGAGGGCGGCGGCCCCTACCGGTTCGGTCCGGTCTACCTCTGGGTACGTGGGCAAGACGAAGCGACGGCGCGCGCCGTCGTCGACGCCGTGCGCTCCGGCGCGTTCGAGATCCCATCTGAGGAGCTCCAGGCGGTGTCGACCCCCGTCGAGGACGTTCCGGGCTGACGTCCACAGGTCGTGTCGCTCATATCCAAGAGAGCGGTGACGTCATACCGGCCCCTGGCGGGCACGGCATCGAAGCGCGACCGCGCGGATGACGTCGTCGCGAGTCAGGATCCCGACGGGCTTCCCGTCGTCCTCGACGACCGGAAGTCTGTTCACGCCGGTTCGCTCGATCGCCTCGACGGCACGCGTGAGAGGCCACTCGGCTTGGGCCGTGACGACGTCGCCGGTCATGACCTTGCCAACCTCGATCCCGGCCAGCAGGTGCTCGAAGCGCAGGAACGGACCCGTGATCGCCTGCGACGCCCCCGCTCTCGACATCAGATCCTTCAACGTCACCACACCGACGAGTCGTCCATCTCGGGTCACCGGCGCGCCCGAAGATCCGGCGCGCTCGAGGATGCGCGCGACTTCGCTGGCCATGGTGCGTTCGTCCACCACGACCACCGGACTCGTCATCGCCTCTCCAACGGTTCCGAGTAGCTCATCGAGCTCCGTCTTCTCCTCCATGGCGGTCTCCCACCTATTCGTAGAGTTCTCGGACCTCTCGCGCATATCGATCGACCCGCTCGAACAGAACCACGCGTCCCTCCGGTGTCAAACGCTGCTCGAGAAGCGGCTCCAGTTCCTGCTCGGCCTCCAGGAGATGGGCGCTCAGGAGCGCATGGATCCCGTACAAGACGCGCTGGAGCCCACTCTTTACCGGAGGCACTATCCCCACGTTCTTGATCTTGAGGCGGAAGACGTCCAACTCATCGATGAGTTTCGCCATCTGCGCGTGGCAGAGGGTCATCCGGTGCGTGAGCGATGGACCGCCCTGTTCGTCGATCACGAGTCGGGGACAGGATCCGTCCCTCGGCGATCGCGTGCGGCATCAACTCGTGGGCCAGGAACTCGTGGAGTCGATCAAGACGCTGCGTCAACTCAGGGACGGGGATCGTATCCATGGATGCAGCGAGAGTCTCCATCTCCTCGAGGAAGGGCTGAAAGGCACGGTGCTCGTCCTGCACGCTCATCATCTTCTCGTTCATAGCCACAGCCTCCCCTCATACCCAGCGTAGGCCGGGGTTCCGGTGTGAGCTACCGCCGATGGGCCCTAGGCGTGAAGGACCGGTGCCCGGCCGAGAACGCCCCTCAGCTTGGAGCGTGGCGATTGCCTAGCGAGCGAAGATACGTTGCGCGTGTGGCACCGTGGCCCGTCTTCGTCCTGGCCGGGGTCGCGATCGGCGCGCTGACCGGACTGTTCGGCGTCGGAGGCTCATCGATCGCCACACCGTTGCTCGCCGTGCTCGGGGTACCCGGGCTCCTCGCGATCGCCTCGCCCCTTCCGGCGACGATCCCGGCGGCGCTCGGGGCGGCCGGACCCTACATCCGACGGCGTGAAGCCAGACCTCGGGCCGCCGCCTGGACGCTGCTGGGCGCGCTGCCGGCCGCCGTGGTGGGCGCCCTGCTCTCGGACGCAGTAGGGGGCCGAACCCTGCTCATCGCGTCCGGACTGGTCCTCGTGGTCGTCGGTGAGCGGGTCCTCCGCCCGATCGAGCCGTCCGCACGCGCGGCCGGTGGCGTTCGGCGGAAGAAGCGCCTGCTGCTGGTGGCCGCCTCGGCCGGGGTCGGGCTCTTCACCGGGTTGCTCGCCAACGGCGGAGGGTTCCTGCTCGTCCCGATGTACCTGTTGATCTTCGGACTCACGATGCGCGAGTCGGCCGGCACGAGCCTGCTCGTGATCGCCATACTGGCCGTACCCACGCTCGCGACGCACTGGGCGCTCGGCCACATCGACTGGACCGTCGCAGGCGCGTTCGCCCTCGGCGCGGTCCCGTCGAGCTTCGCCACCAGCCGCATGGCCCAGCACGTCGCCGGGCCGCGCCTGCGTCACGCGTTCGGCTGGTTCCTCATCGGCTCGGGCATCGCCTTCGTCGTCTACCGCATCCTGGGGGCTTGAGGAGGCCGCAGGAGCGTAGCCTCGATGCTCGTGCACACGTCCCACCGCACCTCGGACGACCGCGAACGCGTTGTCGCGTGGGCGCTGCTGCTGGTCCAGCTCGGCCTTCTGGCCGCGATCTTCCTGCTGCTTCGGGCCATGCGTGGTCGGGGCCCGGCTGGCTCGACAAGGGAGCACGTGTGCTCGAGCTGGCAGGCCTCGTCGTGCTCGGCGTCGGGCTGTTGAACCTCGGACGATCCGCGAGGCCGCTTCCGACCCCGGTGCGGGGTGGAGAGCTCCGATCCACGGGCCTCTACCGGCTCGTGCGTCACCCGATCTACACGGGTGTGATGGCGTTCGCCATCGGATCGGCGATCCCCTCGGGGAGCGTCGCGATCGCCGCGGCCACGGTGGCCCTGGTGGCGTGGCTCGAGATCAAGGCGCGATGGGAGGAACGCCGACTCGAAGTGCGTTATCCGGCCTACGCCAGCTACGCGGCTCGAACCCCTCGCTTCATCCCGTCGCCCAGACGGCGCTCGAGCTGACCGGGTTCGCCGAGAACCCGCATCAGGCGAGTGAGAGGAACAGCCGCTCAAGCTCGCCCGGATCCACGGCGCCGGGGTCATCGGGGGACGCCAGGCATCGACGCAGCCCGCTCGCGATGATCGCGAACCCGGCCTTGTCCAGGGCACGCGACACCGCGGCAACCTGCACCACGACGTCGCGGCAGTCCCGGCCCTCCTCCAGCATCCGGATCACACCGGCGATCTGTCCCTCGGCTCTGCGGAGCCGGCGGACGAGCGCCGCGACGTCCTCGGTCCCCAGTTCCATCTTCGAGGTTGGGGCGCTCATCGGGCCCCACCCGCCGACCCGGCGGCCTGGGCCTCGTCCACCTTTCGGTGAACCTCGACCATGTCCAGATCTCGGACCGCAGCGATCAACTCTTCCAGGGCGGGCCCGGGAAGGGCGCCCGCCTGCTGGAACACGAGCACGCCTTCGCGGAAGGCCATGAGCGTTGGGATCGATCGGATCCCCAACGTGCCGGCGAGCCGTTGCTCGGCCTCGGTGTCGACCTTGGCGAACACGATGTCCTCGTGTGCCTCGGACGCGGCCTCGAACACCGGGCCGAACATCTTGCACGGGCCACACCACTCGGCCCACAGGTCGACGAGCACGATGCCGTCGGCCGTGACGGTCGGTTCGAACGCGATTTCGGTCAGATCCACGGTTGCCACGAGCACCTCCTCCTGGTCGGTCAGATACCCTAGGGGGTATCATAGATGATAGCCGATCAGGAAGCCCAAGGGGGTGGCGCATGGCGCCCAAGGTGCTCGTGCTCGGAGGGAACTTCGCCGGACTTACGGCGGCCCTCAGCGTGAAACAGGAACTGGGCGACGACGTCGACGTCACGGTCGTCTCCAAGTCCGACCGGTTCCAGTTCAACCCGTCGTTCATCTGGATCCCGTTCGGCAAGCGCAAGGCCAAGGACGTCGTCTTCCGTCTGGCCAAGACGTTCGAGTCGCGCGGGGTCGAGTTCATCCACGGCGAGGCGACCAAGATCGATCCGACGTCGCAGAAGGTGGAGACCTCGCAGGGCACCTACGCCTACGACTACCTCGTGACCGCCACCGGCTACCTGAACGACTTCGACGTCCTCCCGGGCCTGGGGCCGCAGGGCAACGCCTACTCGATCACGTCGCTGGACGGTGCGGTCGATGCCGCCGAAGGCTGGGCCCGCTTCCTGAACGATCCGGGCCCTGTGGTGGTCGGCGCGACCCAGGGCGCGGCCTGTTTCGGCGCGGCGTATGAGTTCGTGTTCAACGTCGCCTACCAGTTGAAGAAGCAGAAGCTGAAGGTGCCGGTCTCCTACGTGAGCGCCGAGCCGTTCGCCGGTCACTTCGGGATCGGCGGGCTCCCGGGCGGAGAGAAGATGCTCGGGATGTTCTTCAAGCACACGAAGATCCAGGGGATCTTCGACGTCGCGATGGAAGAGATCTCACCCGGGGAGATCCGGCTCACCGATGGGAAGAAGATCCCGTTCCGCTACGCGATGGTCGTGCCGCCGTTCATCGGGGCCGACGTCGTCAACGCGAGCGGCCTCGGCAACCCGAAGGGGTTCATCGAGGTCAAGGACACGTACCAGACGCTCAGCTACCCCAACGTCTACGCGGTCGGGATCGCGGCGGCCGTGAACGCCCCGTGGCAGACGGCGAACGCGGTCGGTGTGCCCAAGACCGGGTTCCCCGCAGAGACGATGGCCCACGTGGCGGCGACCAACATCGTGTCCCAGATCAAGGGCGAGGACCCCACGCGGGAAGAGAACTTCGCCGACATCCCCGCGGTCTGCATCATGGACGCCGGCAACAACGGCGTCGCGATCCTGGCGGACAAGATGCTGCCGCCGCGCAAGCACGGCGTGATGATCCCCGGGCCACAGAACCATGCCGCGAAGATCGCCTTCGAGAAGTACTTCTTGTGGAAGATGAAGAACGGCTACGTGAAGCTGCCGTGAGCCTCGAGGAGGCACCCGAGATGGCACAGATGACGGTGCGGCACGACCAGGGCGATCGATTCACGATCGGGGTCCGGGGACACGAAGTCGTCGTCGACCAACCGGTCGGCGAGGGAGGGACCGACGCCGGTCCTACCCCGACCGAGCTGTTCGTCGCTGGGCTCGCGTCTTGCGTTGCGTTCTACGCAGGTCGGTTCCTGGCACGGCACGGACTGGATCGGGACGGGCTCACGGTCGCCTGCGAGTGGGGGATGGCTGAGGAGCGGCCCAACCGCGTGGGCCACATCCGGATCCTGCTGGGCCTGCCGTCCAGCTTCCCGGCGGAACACCACGATCGCCTGATGGCCGTGGTTGAGCATTGCACGGTCCACAACTCGATGGTGCAGATGCCCGAGGTCCAGATCTTGGCGGAAACGGCCATCGCGGCGGTGTGACGCGTTCGGCTGGTTCCTGATCGCCTCCGGCATCGCCTTCGTCGTCTATCGCATCGCCGCCCAGCGAAGAGGGCCCGGCCTCTGGCCGGGCCCTCTTCGGGTGTCGCGCGGTTGACCCGTCTAGATCACGTTCCCGCCGCGTCCCTGCAGTAGGAGCTGCCCGACCAGGTAGTACCACCCACCGGGCCGAACCTGAGCGGCCCGAACCCCATCCGGATGATCGTCGCGGCGATCTCCTTGTGGTAGCTCACCCCCGTGTAGGGGTCGAGCTGCGTGTTGGGCTTGCAGAGGAACCCGTGGATCGGGTCGATGTACTCGAGCACCGACTGCGTGTTCCCGGCCCACGTGGTGGGATCCGTCACGTCCTGGGCGTTGGGAACCGCCAAGTAGAGGTAGACGTCCCCCGTCAGCGGATAGGCCTTCGGGCCCGTCGTGAGCGAGATCGACGCGGGTGTCGGAAGCACACCGTTCACCCTCTGAAGCCGGCCGATGCAGCCCGACGTGCCGCCGTGGTTCTGGACGAACCGAGCGAACCCGTAGGGGTAGACCGCCCGGTTCTGCCAGTTGTGCGATCGTCCCCGGCTGGTTGCAGATCGGCTTCGCGAAGTTCTCCTGGATCACGTGCTCACCGTTGGTGAGGTCCCCGTCCTTGAACTTCGCCGGGATGCAGTTCTGCAGCGCGGAGGCATCCGACGGGTTCAAGGTCGGATCGATCCTGGACAGGAAGTCCTTGCCCGATCCCGAGCCGACCTGGGTCGCGAATGGCGCGACCATGCCGGATCCGGGCTTGCCGAACGTGCCCTTGAACGCGGACTTGGGCAGGCCCGAGAACGAGTTCAGGCACTGGCCCGAGGCGTTGCCGACGAACACGTTCTTCAATTGCCCCGCCGTGGCGTTCGTGGTGGGACCCGTCTTGTTGTGCGCCACGAACTTGTTGGTTCTGCCGAGCCACCATCCGTCCCCGTTGCGGGCGAAGGCCACGCCCTAGGCCGTGTGGCCTGCAGGCAATGCGTAGGTCTGCTTCGAGGAGGCGCGCGCGTAGTCCGCCGGTAGGGCGGTGCCGGCGGAGGTGACGAACTGGGTCAGGATCTTCGTCCCGTTGCCCGAGCCCACCGGGAACGCCTCGGAGAAGCGGTCGTGGTAGAGGTTCTCCCCGCCGATCAGGCTGGAGTAGCTGGTCGCGTACGCCAGCTGACCGTTGGGGATGCAGGTCTCCTTGAACGTCGCGAACGAAACGCCGACGGGCGGGATCACCGCGCAGCCCGCCGACTGGTCGTAGAGCACGTCCAGCTGGTTCATGAGCTCGTAGGTCGTGTCGGATCCGACGCCGAGCAACGTGCGCGAGACGCGACTCTGGTCGACGGTGACGACCGCGAACGACGCCGTGGCGGTCGCCACGACGAGCAAGCCGGCGACCCCGGCCACCGCCATGAAACGGAGGGTGCTGCGCATGCGTTTCCCCCTTTCGAGACCTCGGAGCAAGCGCCCGAGTTCGCCCCGAAGCCTGACGGGCAGGCGCGGCGGCAGGGGGAACGGCTCACAGACAGTCGGTGAACAAGACTTGAACAGAAGGTGTTCACGTTCGGCGCGTTGGACGAACCCGGCAACGCGAGGCGAACGAACGGGGTCGAACCGGACCTCAGCGCTTCGAGTACTGCGGCGCCTTGCGGGCCTTCTTGAGGCCGTACTTGCGGCGCTCCTTCTCACGCGCATCGCGCGTGAGGAACCCCTCGGCCTTCAGCTGGGCGCGGAGCTCCGGGTCGAGCTCGATGAGCGCGCGAGCCACGCCGAGGCGGACGGCGCCGGCCTGGCCGCTGATGCCGCCGCCGCGGATGGACACGACGACGTCGAAGTCCTTCTCTCGACCGACGAGGCGCAGGGCGGAGACGGCCACCATGCGGTGCACGCGCGTCGGGAAGTAGTCATCCAACGCGCGGCCGTTGATGCTGAAGGTGCCGTCGCCGGGCACCAGGCGCACGCGCGCCACGGCCTCCTTGCGGCGTCCGGTGGAGATCTTCGTTGCGGTGGCGGCCACGCTGGGGCTCACTCCTCGCTCGTCTCGGTGGTCTCGGGTGCGGCCTCGGTGGCCGCGGGCTTGCGGGCGGTCGTTTTCTTCGCCGTCGACTTCGCGGTGCTCTTCTTCGCGGACGGCTTGGTGGCGCCCTTCGCGGCGGGCTTGCGGACCGTGGCCTTCTTCGCAGTGGGTTTCTTCCCCGGGCTCTTGGCCGCGGCCTTCCTGGCCGGACCGGTGGCTTCCTCGGCCGGGGTCTCCGGCTTGGAAGCGGGCTTCTCGGGCGCCACGTGACGTGTCTTCAACGATGGGTCGGGCAGACCGCCCCACACCGGAGGCTTACCGAGCGTGTACGGCTCCGGCCTCTGCGGGGCGTGCGGATGCTCGGCGCCGGCCACGACGTGGAGCTTGCGGATCATCGCGCGGCCGATCCGGTTCTTCGGGAGCATGCCTCTGATGGCCTTCTCGATCACGAAGACGGGCCGCTCGGTCATGAGCCGGTCGTACTGGGTCGCCCTGATGCCGCCCGGATAGCCCGAGTGCCGGTAGGCGATCTTCTTGGATTCCTTGCCGCCCGTGAGGACCACCTTGTCGGCGTTCACGATGATCACGTGGTCGCCGGTGTCCATGTGGGGCGCGAAGATCGGCTTGTGCTTGCCGCGCAACAGGGCTGCTGCTTCCGACGCGACACGGCCGAGCACAGCGCCGCCGGCGTCGATGACGTACCAGCGACGCTCGATGTGCTCAGGCTTAGGCGAGTAGGTCTTCATGCGTGGAAGTGTCGGCCCAGCTCGCAGGCCGACGCATCAGGTTACCCGCACGGCTGTTGGGGCGTCAAAACGGACCTGCCGGAGGTCGGGAACGAGCTCCTCGAGTAGCGCCGTTACGCGCCGATCGATCTCATCACGGATGGGACGCACCTCCTCGAGCGACTTCCCCGCGGGGTCCTCGAGCTCCCAGTCGAGGTAGCGCTTGCCGGGGAATACCGGGCACGCGTCGCCGCAGCCCATCGTGACGACGACGTCGGAGCCTTCGACCGCCTCGGTCGTGAGCGGCTTCGGGAACTCCCTGGACAGGTCCAGGCCGACCTCGTCCATGGCCGCCAGGACCGCGGGGTTGATCTCGGCCGCGGGCTCGCTCCCGGCCGAGCGCACGAGCACGCGACCCTGCGCGCGCCGATCGAGCAGGGCGGCGGCCATCTGGCTCCGCCCCGCGTTGTGCACGCAGACGAACAGCACCTCCGGCACGTCGCTCATATCACCCACGCTTCCCCAGCATCAACAACATCCTCGCGGACAACACTCCGGTGGACACTCAGGATCGATGGTCCTGTTCACGATGCACCTCTCTCTTTCTTGGCCTCCTCTTGGCCTCCTTCTTCGCGCGGATGATGGCGCCGTGCATGCCGTCGGCGATCTCGTGGGTCGCCTCCACCTCGATGTCGATGAAGCCGGCCCCCAGGAGCTCGCGGCGATACTCGGTGAAAGACATGGCCCCGGCGATGCAGCCCACGTAGCTCCCGCGCTCGGCGCGATCCGCCGGCGACAGGTCGTCGTCGGCCACGACGTCGCTGACACCGACCCGCCCACCCGGGCGCAGCACCCGGTTGATCTCCGCGATCACCGCCGGCTTGTCGGTCGACAGGTTGATGACGCAGTTGGAGATCACGACGTCCACGCTGCCATCCGGCAGGGAAACGTCCTCGATGAAGACGTTCGTCGATACCTAGGTTAGCGTATTGATCGATGTTTGTCGATAGATCGGCGCCCCCTCGCGGCGCGCGAACGGTCAGGGCCGCGCTCTGAGGCCGTACACGACGCGCTCCAGGGTCAGGCCGTGAGCGGGGGCGAGGTTGCCGGTTCCGGTCCTGTCCCTCGCCGCGAGCAGGCGCGGGACATCCCGGGGCGAGAGCCGGTTCCCGCCCACCAACACCAGCGTGCCCGTGATCGCACGCACCATCTGGTGCAGGAACGCGTTCGCGCGGAACCCCAGCTCGATGCCGGTCTCCGTCCTCGTGATGCGTGAGGCGCTGAAGGTTTCGCACGGTGGACTTGCCCCGTCCCCGGGCGCCGGCAGAAGGAGGTGAAATCGCGCTCTCCCACCAGGTTGGCGGGCGGCTGCCCGCATCGCAACGGACGTCCAGCTCGCCTGGGCGGTGCCACACGAATCGAGCCGTGAACGGGTCGGGCACCGCCGCGAGATCGATCCGGTAGCGGTACTCGCGCGCCGACGCGGAGAACCGCGCGTCGAACGACGACGGGCGCGTCCACGGCGTGCGGCACACCACCTCGGGGCCCAGGCGGCCGTTGATGGCGTCGCGGACTGCCGGCCGCCGGGCTCTCGGTAGACGTCGAGAAGGAGGCGACCTGGCCGCGCGCGTGCACGCCCGCATCCGTCCGCCCCGCCACCGACAGCACGCGGCGCTCGGCCCAGCACCGAGGCAAGCACCTCGGTGAGCTCGCCTTCGACGGTGCGGATCGCGGGATCCCGCTGCGCCGCCCACCCGCGGAACGACGTCCCGTCGTACGCGAGCAACAGCCGGATCGTGCGAGGCATGGACCACCTTGCGCTGAGGGCCGGGACGAGCCCCGGCCTATGGACCTACGGCTCGCGGTCGACCAGCTCGATCCGGGCCATGGGGGCGGCGTCGCCCTTGCGCGGGCCGAGCTTGAGGATCCGCGTGTAGCCGCCCTGACGCTCCTCGAACCGGGGCGCGATCTCGTGGAACAGGCGCGCCACGACGTCGCGGTCGGGGATGTCCTTCAACACCTCACGCCGCGCGGCCAGGTCGCCGCGCTTCGCGAAGGTGATGAGCTTCTCGGCGTAGGGGCGGAGCGCCTTGGCCTTGGCCTCGGTGGTGTTGATGCCCTCGTGCGTGAACAGCTGGACCGCCAGCGTCGACAGCATCAGCTTCTGGTGGGCCGGGTTCGAGCCAAGACGCGGACCCTTCTTGGGCTTCGGCACCTTCGCTCACTCCTCCCGCAGGCCCAAGCCGAGCTCCTCGAGCTTCAGCTTCACCTCGTCGATCGACTTCTGACCGAAGTTGCGGATGTCCATGAGCTCGGACTCGCTCTTCTGCACCAGGTCCCCGACCGCGTTGATGCCCTCGCGCTTCAGGCAGTTGTAGGAGCGCACCGAGAGGTTCAGCTCCTCGATCGTGATGGCGTAGTCGCCGGGAACCTCCTCGTCCTCGGCGGGGCCCACCGTCACGCTGGCCGCCTCCGCCAGCTCGCTGAAGAGCGTCACGAGCTCCAGCAGCGTGCCGCCGGCCGAGGCGACGGCCTCGCGCGGCGTCACCGAGCCGTCGGTCTCGACGTCCAGGATCAGGCGGTCGCGGTCCGTCATCTGCTCGACGCGCGTGTTCTCCACGGCGTAGCTGACCTTGCGCACGGGCGAGAAGATCGAGTCCACCGGGATGACGCCGATCGGATCGCGGGCCTTCTTGTTCTTGTCGGCCATCCGGTAGCCGACGCCGCGCTCCACCGTCATCTCCATCTCCATCGACGCGCCCTTGCCGAGCGACGCGATGTGCAGGTCGGGGTTGAGGATCTCGATGCCGGCGGGCGGCGCGACGTCCCCGGCGGTGACCTCGGCCGGGCCCTTCGCCTTGAGGTAGATCGTGGTGGGCTCCTCCAGCTCCGAGCGCACGACGAGCTCCTTGAGGTTCAGGATGATGTCGGTGACGTCCTCCTGGACCTTGGGGATCGTCGAGAACTCGTGCAGCACGCCGTCGATGCGGACCGACGAGATCGCGGCGCCGGGGATCGACGAGAGCAGCGTGCGACGGAGCGAGTTGCCGACCGTGTAGCCGAACCCGGGCTCGAGGGGCTCGATGGCGAACTTCGAGCGCGTCGGTGTGACGACGTCCTCAGCGATCTGAGGCCTTGCGACGATGAACATGTGCTTCCTCCTTCGGCGGGGGATCAACCACTTCCTCCCCGCCTCGTTGCGGCCGGGACGAGCCCCGCCCTTCCTGACCGGCGCTAGACGCGGCGGCGCTTGCGTGGCCGGCAGCCGTTGTGCGGCACCGGCGTGACGTCCTGGATCCCGGCGACCTCGAGGCCCGCCGCGGCGAGCGAGCGGATGGCGGTCTCGCGGCCCGAGCCGGGGCCCTTGACGAAGACGTCCACCTTCTGCAGGCCGTGCTCCTGCGCGGCGCGCGCGGCCTTCTCGGCGGCGAGCTGCGCCGCGAACGGCGTGGACTTGCGGGATCCCTTGAACCCCACGTTGCCCGCACTCGCCCACGACAGCGTGTTCCCCTGCAGGTCGGTGATCGTGACGATGGTGTTGTTGAACGTCGACTTGATGTGCGCCTGACCGTGGACGACGTGCTTCTTCTCGCGCCGCTTGGTCTTCTTCGCCTTGGGCTTCGCCATGGACTGCCGTCTCCTACTTCTTCTTGGCGGCTTTCTTCTTGCCGGCGATGGCCTTCTTGGGTCCCTTGCGCGTGCGCGCGTTCGTGTGCGTGCGCTGGCCTCGCACCGGCAGGCTCCGACGGTGCCGGATCCCCGCGTAGCAGCCGATCTCGATCTTCCGTTTGATGTCCTGGGCGACCTCGCGGCGCAGGTCGCCCTCGACCTTGAAGTTCTGGTCGATGAAGGCGCGGATCTTCAGCACCTCGTCCTCGGACAGGTCGCGCACCCGCGTGTTGCCGTCGACGCCCGAGCCCGCGCACGATCTGCTCGCGCGCCCGTGGTGCCGATGCCGTAGATGTAGGTCAGGCCGATCTCGAGCCGCTTCTCGCGCGGAAGGTCGACGCCTGCGATGCGTGCCATTCCTAGGCCCAGCTCTTTCTCGGCTTCTCCTTGCTCATCCTTGCCGCTGCTTGTGCCGCGGGTTCGAGCAGATGACCAGGATGCGCCCTCGCCGCCGGATCACCCGGCACTTGTCGCACATCCTCTTCACCGAAGGACGTACCTTCATCTGCCGCGCTCCACTCACCTTACTTGTACCGGTACACCACGCGGCCTCGGGTGAGGTCGTACGGCGACAGCTCCACCAGCACCCGGTCCCCGGGAAGGATCCGGATGTAGTGCATCCGCATCTTCCCCGAGATGTGCGCCAGCACCAAGTGATCGTTGTCCAGCTTGACCCTGAACATGGCGTTGGGCAGCGGCTCGACGACCGTCCCTTCGACCTCGATAGCATCCTTCTTCGGCAAGCGCTCTGGCGATTCCTTTCGACCGGGTCCGCCCCGCAGATCCTGGGCACGCGAAAGCGGCTTAGGTGGGGCGAACACCGAGTATACGGGCCGCTCGCGCCCGGCGTCCATGCGGGGGAGCCTTCGCCGTCCGGACACTGCGCGTTCACCGCCCGTTCCGCCGAGCGGGCCACGCTTTGCCGCGTGAGCGAACGTTGACACCTTCCTTCGTTCCTGCGGGAGATCGAGGATGAGCCCAACCGCCCCACGCATCCGGCGCGCCGTCGTCGTAGTGGTGGCGCTCGTCGCGGCCGTCCTGGTGGTGGGGTTCATCCCGGCGCGGGCGCGCGCCGACGTCTCACCCTCGCCTTCCGTGAGCCCAACCGACAGCCCTTCCCCGAGCGGCTCCCCCACCCCGAGTCCCACCGACACGCCCAGCCCCACCGACACCCCCACCCCGACGCAGACGCCCACGCCCACCGCGACCCCCACGTCCCCCTCGCCCTCCCCCTCCTGGTCCCCCTCGCCCTCGTCGTCGCAGACGGGGCCTCCGCCGGGGGACGGCCGGTTGCCGCCCGGGTTGCTTCCGCCGGCGCCGCATGGGCGCCGAGCCCACGGCACGGGCAACGATCAGCGGAAGTGGAGGGGATGGACCCCCTCGACGAGATGGGGCACCTACTCCACGGCTCTGCTCGATCGGCTCGCGGCGCGTCTTCGGGCTCACGGCATCTCGGAGCGCAAGATCCTGCAGCAGGTGTACCGGCCCTTCATCGTGCAGGGCCCGGCAACGTGGTCCGACTCGTGGCACGCCCCGCGGTACACGGGCGGGTTCCACCTCCACGAGGGCCAGGACGTGTTGTGCAGGTGGGGCTCGCCCGTGCTCGCGGCGGTCCCCGGACGCCTGTCGTTCGGCTGGAACTCGCTGGGTGGGCTCGCCGCCTACATCTCCCTGCCGCAGGGCGGCTTCCTCTACTACGCGCACCTGTCGGAGCAGCGCAAGGATCTGTCCGGGACGAGGGTCGCCCCCGGCGAGGTGATCGGCCGGTGCGGCGCCACCGGGGACGCCACCGTGCCCCACGTGCACTTCAGTTGGTACGACGCGCACGACGTCGCGCACGACCCCATGAAGCTGCTGATCGGGTGGCTCCACCAGGCCGAAGAGCGTGCCGTGGGGCGGATCTCGGCGGCGAACCCCTACGCGGCACTCCCTCCAGGGATCCACCTGGAGGCGCCACCGCACCCGCTGCCATCGGGCGCTGATACCACCGACGTGCCGATCGCGCAGGCGGCGGGCATCGTGCCCACCCAGCCGGGCGACGGGCCGGGGCCATGGACGATGCTGGCGGTGGTCCTGGCGGTGCTGATCCCCGCGGCGGCGATCCGCAACCCGCAGGTCCGCAAGTGGATCGCGGAGTTCCTCGCGGACGAGGACGACGCCTCTTCACCCTGAGGGCTAACGCCGGGCGGTGAGGATCTCGGGGCCGTTCTCGGTGACGGCGATCGTGTGCTCGAAGTGGGCGGCGAGCGATCCGTCGGCGGTGACGACCGTCCAACCGTCCGGCATGAGCCGGGTCTCCTCCGCCCCCATCGTGAGCATCGGCTCGACCGCCACGACGAGACCCGGCCGCAGGTCCGGGCCGCGCCCCGGAGGCCCCCAGTTCTGGATGAAGGGATCTTCATGCATCGCGTGGCCGATGCCGTGCCCTCCGTACTCGCGCACGATCCCGAAGCCCGCAGCGGCGGCCACCGACTCCACGGCCCAACCGATGTCGGACAGCCGTCCGCCCGGCTGGATCGACTCGACGGCCGCCTCCAGGGCCGCCTCGGTGGTCTTGACGAGGCGTGCGGCGTCCTCCGAGGGAGCCTGGCCACCCACGAACACCGTGGTGGCGGAATCGGAGTGCATCCCCTGCCAGATCGCGCCGAAATCGAGCGACAGGAGGTCGCCCTCGCGCAGCACGCGCCTCGACGGGATGCCGTGCACGATCTCGTCGTTGACCGACGTGCAGATCGTGGCCGGGTACGTGCCCTTGTAGTGCAGGAACGACGGTGTCGCTCCCTGGGCGCGGATCGAAGATTCCGCGATCGCGTCGAGGTCCGCCGTGCTGACGCCGGGAGCCACGGCCGCCACGACCTCCTCGATCGTCGCCGCCAGGATCCGGCCCGACCGCCGCATCCGCTCCAGCTCGCCGGGCGATTTCCGGATGATCACGCGCCCACCTCCCCGAGGGCCTCGAGCGTCCGATCCGCCACGATATCCTCCCTCGCCTCGGCGTCGACCTCCAGCAGCAGCCCGCGATCCCGGTAGAACCCTGCGAGCGGGTCGGTCTGCTCGTCGTAGACCGCGAGGCGGCGCCGCACCGTTAGCTCCTCATCGTCGGGACGGCGCACGAGCGGGGTGTCGTCGTCGTCGCACAACAGGTCGTTCGCCGGCGGCTTGAACTCCACGTTGTACGTGCGCTTGCAGAGCGGGCACACCCACCGGTTCGACAGCCGGCGCACGGCCATCTCATCGGAGATCGTGAATCGGAGCACCGCGGTGAGCGGGCGGTCCGCCTTCGCCAGGGCGGTCTCGAGCGCGAGCGCCTGCGGCACCGTCCGGGGGAAGCCGTCGAGGATGAAGCCGTGCTGCGCATCGGGCTCGGCGAGGCGATCGGTCACCATGTCGACGACGAGGGCGTCGGGCACGTTGTCGCCCCGGTCCATATACGAGCGCGCCCTGATCCCGAGCCGGGTGCCGTCCTGTACGTGCTGGCGCAGGATGTCCCCGGTGGAGATCTGGGGGATCCCGTACTTCTCCGTGAGTCGTTGCGACTGGGTCCCCTTCCCCGCACCGGGAGGGCCGAGCAGCACCAAGCGCATGCCTAGTGTTCCGTGCCGGGGGTCACTTGAGCGCAGATCACAGGAAGCCCTCGTAGTGGCGCATGAGGAGCTGGGACTCGATCTGCTTCATCGTCTCGAGGGCGACGCCGACCGCGATCAGCACCGAGGTCCCCCCGAAGGGGAACCGTTGCACGGACCAGAAAGCCAGCACGATGGATGGGATGAGGGCGATGGCGGCCAGGAACAGGGACCCGGGCAGGGTGATGCGCACCAAGATGTCGTTGAGGTAGGTCGCGGTGGGAGGCCCGGGACGGATGCCGGGCACGAAGCCGCCCTGTTTGCGGATCTGGTCGGCCGTGCGAACGGGATCGAACTGGATGGCCGTGTAGAAGTAGCTGAAGAACACGATGAGCAGCGCCAGCGCCCCCATGTAGACATAGCTCCTGGGGTTCGTCAGATCGTTCGTCACCAGGTTCTGGAACCACGTCGCATGGATGACGCTGGCGAGCAGCGTGGGGAAGTAGAGCACGGAGGACGCGAAGATGATCGGGATGACGCCTGCCTGGTTCACCTTCAAGGGCAGGTAGGTACTGGTGCCGCCCATCATGCGTCGGCCCACGACGCGCTTCGCGTACTGGATGGGGATGCGGCGCTGACCCTGGTCCATGAACACGACGGCCACGATGATGGCGAGTCCCAGCACGAGCGCGATCACGAAGTGCGCGGAGCTCGTCTGCAGGATCGCGTTGCCCTCAGCCGGCAGCGCGGAGATGACGCTGGTGAAGATGATGATCGACATGCCGTTGCCGACACCGCGTTGGGTGATCAGCTCGCCGAGCCACATCACCATGGCGGTGCCCGCGGTGAGCGTGAGGATGATCAGCAAGACGTTGGGCGCCGTGAACGTCCCGACCGGGAAGATGTCGGGAACGCCCGTGGTGGCGAGGGAGCCCGAGTGGAACAGGAACACCAGGCCCGTGGACTGCAGGAGCGCCAGGACCACCGTCAGGTAGCGCGTGTACTGGTTGATCTTCTTGACGCCGGCCTCGCCCTGGTCCTGGAGGGCCTGCAGCTTCGGGATCACGACCTGCAGCAGCTGCAGGATGATCGAGGACGTGATGAAGGGCATGATGCCCAGGCCGAACACGGCCATCCGCGACAGGCCGCCGCCGGAGAACAGGTTCATCATGGCGAGGAAGCCGCCGCCGTTGGACGAGTTCACGGCCTTCGTGAGGATGTTGAAGTCCACCACCGGGACGGGGACGTGCGCGCCGAACCGGTAGATGGCGATGACGAGCAGCGTGAACAGGATCTTGCCGCGGAGGTCCGGAACCCGGAACGCGTTGAGGAAGGCCTTCAGCACGGTGGTTAATGGTACCCCCGGTCAGCCGACAAGTTCGGCCCGACCGCCCGCCGCCTCGATCTTCGCCTTCGCGGCGCTCGAGAACGCGTGGGCCTTCACCGTGAGCGCGTGGTCGAGCTCTCCACGGGCCAGCACCTTCACGGGCTTGCCCTTGTGCACGAGCCCGTGCTCGTAGAGGTCCCGGGGCGTGACCTCGCCCGTCGTCCAGTACTTGGCGAGGACCTCCACGTTCACCACGGCGTACTCGACCCGGTTCGGATTCGCGAAGCCCTTGAGCTTCGGCACCCGGCGCTGCAGCGGCATCTGCCCGCCCTCGAAGCCCAGACGGGTGTTCTTGCGCGCTCCGGTGCCCTTCGTCCCGCGGCCCGCGGTCTTGCCCCGCACGCCGGCACGGCCGCGGCCGACCCGCTTGCGCTCGGTCTTCGATCCCTCGGCAGGCCTGAGGTGGTGGAGCTTCATCTACCTCGACCTCCTCCACGTCGACGAGGTGCTGGACCTTCGCGATCATCCCGCGGATCTCGGGACGGTCGTCCTTGATCACGGTGTCGTTGATGCGATGCAGGCCGAGCCGCCGGACCGTGTCCTTCTGATCCTGAGGCCGGTCGATCACGCTGCGACGCTGGGTCACCTTCAGCTTCATCGACGGCCCCCGCCCGGACCGCGACCCTGATTGCGTCCGCCCGGGGGCGCATCCGTGTAGACCTCCTCGAGCGCCGCCGTGCGTGCGGCCTGGAGCCGAACGTCCGCCGCGGCGACGGCTTCGAGCATCGGCTTGGGCGCCACCTCGTGGACGTCACGACCGCGGAGCACGGCCACCTGCTGCGGCTTGCGCAACTGCTTCAGCCCCTCCACGGCGGCCTTCACGATGTTGATCTGGTTCGAAGAGCCCATGGACTTCGACAGGATGTCCTTGATGCCGGCGCACTCCACCAACGCGCGCACGGCACCTCCCGCGATGACGCCGGTCCCCGGGGCCGCGGGCTTCAGCAGCACGACCCCCGCGCCCTCCTCGCCCACGACCGTATGCGGGATCGTGGTACCCATCATCGGCACCTCGAACATCTTCTTGCGAGCCTCCTCCACGCCCTTTGCGATGGCGGAGGGCACCTCCTTGGCCTTGCCATAGCCGACACCGACGCGGCCCGCGCCGTCGCCGACGACCACCAGCGCGGCGAAGGAGAAGCGACGGCCACCCCGATGGACCTTCGCCACACGGTTGATCGAGATGACCCGCTCTTCGTACGGGCTCCGGTCCTGTTGGTTCGCGTCGTATCGCCTCATGTCAGATCCGCAATCCTCCTTCGCGGGCGCCCTCGGCGAGGGCCGCCACGCGCCCGTGGTAGAGCCGGCCACCGCGGTCGAACACCACGGCGTCCACGCCGGCCTCCTTGGCGCGGCTCGCGATCAGTCCCCCGACGGCCTTGGCGCGGGCCGTCTTGTCCGCACCCTTCACCTCGGCATCGGAGGCGGCCGCGATGGTGACGGCGGCCACGTCGTCGATCAGCTGCACGTAGATGTGCCGGTTCGAGCGGAAGACCGCGAGGCGGGGCCGCTCGAGGCTACCGGCGATCTTGCGCCGGACACGGGCATGACGCCGCAGGCGCGCGCCGCGCTTCGTCTTCGCCTCCATCAGGCACCAGCACCCTTCGCGGCCTTGCCGGCCTTCTTCCGCACGTACTCGCCCTCGTACCGGATCCCCTTGCCCTTGTACGGCTCGGGCTTGCGGATCTTGCGGATCTTCGCGGCGATCTCGCCGACCGCCTGCTTGTCGTTGCCGCGCACCACGATCTGCGTGGGTGTGGGCACATCGAACTCGATGCCCTCGGGCACGGGCACCAGCACGGGATGCGAGTAGCCCGCCTGCACCTCCAGGTCCTTGCCCTTGAGCGCGGCGCGGTAGCCGACGCCGACGATCTGTAGCTGCTTCTCGAACCCGTCGGTGACCCCGGCCACCATGTTGGCGACCAGCGAACGCGTGAGACCGTGCAGGCTCCGGTGCAGGGCTTCGTCGTCGGGCCGCTCCACGCGAACCTCGCCGTCGCCATTGAGGATCCGCATGTCGGGGTGCATGGTCTGCGTGAGCGTGCCGCGAGGCCCCTTCACCGTGACGACGTTGTCCGCCGCGACCGTCACTTCGACGCCGCCGGGGATCTCGATGGGTTGCTTGCCGATCCGACTCATGTCTTCCTCACCACACGTACGCCAGCACTTCGCCGCCGATGCCCTTGCGGGAGGCATCGCGGTCGGTCATGACCCCCTGGGACGTGGACACCACGGCGACCCCGAGGCCTCCGAGGACACGCGGCAGCTTGTCTCGTCCCGTGTACACCCGACGCCCCGGCGTCGACACGCGCTTGAGCCCGGTGATCGTCCGCTGCCGCTGCTTGCCGTACTTCAGGGTGATCCGGAACGCCTGCTCGACGCCCTCGCCCTCGCGCCGGTACCCCTCGATGAAGCCTTCGGCGGCGAGGATCTTCAGCACCGACTCGTTGAGCTTGGAGACGGGGGCGACGAGCTCGTCCTTGTAGGCCAGGTTCGCGTTGCGGATCCGCGTGAGCAGGTCCGCCACCGGGTCGGTCAGGTTGCTCGAGAACTTCGCCTTGGTCACCATGACGACTTCGTGATCCCCGGGAGCTCGCCGGCGTGCGCGAGCTGCCGGAAGCAGATGCGGCAGAGCATGAATCGCTTGAAGACCGCGCGCGGACGCCCGCAACGCTGGCAGCGCGTGTAGCCGCGCACCTGGAACTTCGGATGTCCCTGCTGCTTGTTGATGAGTGCTTTCTTCGCCATATCCGTGTCCTCGTTAGCTCGCTTGGGCGACGGCGGGCTGGCCCGCGAGGGGGAAGCCCAGCCCCGACAGCAACGCACGTCCTTCGTCGTCGGTCCTGGCGGTGGTGACGATGGTGATGTCCATGCCCCGCACCTTCAGGACCTTGTCGTAGTCCACCTCGGGGAAGATCAGCTGCTCGGTGACGCCGATGGTGTAGTTGCCATGGCCGTCGAAGGCCGCAGCGTCCATCCCGCGGAAGTCCCGGATCCGCGGGAGCGCCAGCGTCACCAGCCGGTCGTAGAACTCCCACATCCGGTTGCCGCGCAGCGTGACCTTCGCGCCGATCGCCATCCCTTCGCGGAGCTTGAAGCCGGCGATCGACTGCCTCGCCTTCGTCACCACGGGCTTCTGCCCGGTGATGACGGTGAGATCGTCCAGGGCGGCGTCGAGCATCCGGCCGTCCTTGACGGCGTCGCCGACGCCCATGTTGACGACCATCTTCTCCAGACGAGGCACCTGCATGGCGTTGGACAGGCCCAGCTCCTCGACGAGCCGCGGCACGACCTCGTCGCGGTAGCGCTGCTTCAGCCTCGGGACGTAGGTCTCGGCCATCACAGCTCCGCCTCGCACTTCCTGCAGATCCGCAGCTTCTTGTCGCCCTCGATCCGGTGCCCGACCCGGGTGGGCTTGCCGCAGGTCTTGCATACGATCTGCACGTTCGAGGCATCCACGAACATCTCCACGTCGATGATGCCGCCCTGCTGGAGCTGCTGACCGCTGGAGGAGCGCTTGCCGCTGGAACGCTGGTGCTTCTTGGCGAGCGCGACGCCGTCGACCATCACCCGCCGCTCGCTCGGCTGCACGCGGACCACGCGGCCTTCCTTGCCGCGGTCCTTGCCGGTCATGACCCGGACGTTGTCGTCCTTCTTGATGTCGATACCCGCCATCTACAGCACCTCCGGCGCGAGCGAGATGATCTTCATGAAACGCTTCTCGCGCAGCTCCCGCGCCACGGGCCCGAAGATGCGGGTCCCGCGCGGGTTCTTCTGTTCGTTGATGATCACCACGGCGTTGTCGTCGAAGCGGATGTAGGAACCGTCCAGCCGACGGCGCTCCTTCGCGGTGCGCACGACGACGGCCCGAACGACCTCGCCTTTCTTCACGGCGCCGCCGGGCAAAGCATCCTTCACGGTGCCCACGATGACGTCGCCCACCCCAGCGTAGCGCCGACCGGAGCCGCCGAGCACGCGGATGCACAGGACCTCTTTGGCCCCCGTGTTGTCCGCCACCTTGCACCGCGTCTCCTGCTGGATCACTTACTTGGCCCTCTCCACGACTTCAACGACGCGCCAACGCTTGCTCTTCGATATGGGGCGCGTCTCCATCACGCGGACGGTGTCGCCCATGCGGGCCTCGTTCTGCTCGTCGTGCGCGGCGAGCTTCGAGGAACGGCGGATCGTCTTGTGGTACAGGCTGTGCCTGACCTGGCGGTCGATGCGGACGACGACGGTCTTGTCCATCGCGTCCGACACGACCACCCCGGTCCGCACCTTGCGGCGCCCGCGATCGATCGCGGTGCTCTGTTCTTCGCTCACTGGTCCTGCTCCCACTCTCGTTCTTCTTGTTCCTCTTCTTCCTTCGCCATGAGGGCTTCGATCTCGGTGTCGATCTCGCGCTCACGCAGCACCGTGGCGATGCGCGCGACGTCGTGGCGGACCTCCTTCACCCGGGAGGGGTTGTCCAGCTGCCCCGTGGCCAGCTGGAAGCGCAGGTTGAAGAGCTCTTCCTTGGCGGCTTCGATGCGCGCCAAGAGCTCCTCGTCCGGCAGCTCGCGCAGCTCCGTGGCCTTGCTCGGCATCCTCAGCTCCCCCATCCGGCTGATGAACTTCGTCTTGATCGGCAGCTTGTGCTGGGCGCGCATCATGGCTTCGCGCGCGAGCGGCTCGGGAACCCCGGCCAGCTCGAACATCACGCGGCCCGGCTTCACGACGGCGACCCACCCCTCCGGGTTGCCCTTGCCGGAGCCCATCCGCGTCTCGGCGGGCTTCTTCGTGACGGGCTTGTCGGGGAAGATGTTGATCCAGACCTTCCCCCCGCGGCGGATGTGCCGGGTGATGGCGACGCGCGCCGCCTCGATCTGGCGGTTCGTGATCCAGGCGGCCTCCAAGGCCACCAGGCCGTAGTCGCCGAAGTTGACCTCCGTGCCGCCCTTCGCCATGCCGCGGCGACGCCCGCGATGCACCTTGCGCCGCTTCACCTTCTTCGGCGCCAGCATCAGCCCTCACCGCCCTCGGTCTGCTCGGGCACCGCCACGTCGGGCACAGCCACCGGCTCAGGTGCCGCCACCGGCTCGGGTGCCGCGGCCTCGTGCGAGTCGATCCGGGGGACCTCCGGGGCGTCGGTGGACGCCATGGGCTCCGCGCCTTCGGCGGTCTCCTCCGCGCCGCCCCGGCCCGAGGACTCCACCTGCTGGGCGGTGGCGTGGGCGCGCGCGAGCGCGCGCTCCGTGTCCTGCTCGCGGCGCGGCACCTCGTCGCCGTGGTAGACCCACACCTTCACGCCGATCTGGCCGAACGTCGTGCGTGCCTCCGCGGTGCCGAAGTCGACCTTCGCGCGGAGCGTGTGCAGGGGCACGCGGCCCTCGCGGTACCACTCCTTGCGGCCCATCTCGGCGCCGCCCAGCCGGCCCGCGCACGCGACGCGAACGCCGAGCGCGCCCGAGCGCATGGCGGTCTGCACGGCGCGACGCATCGCGCGGCGGAACGCGACACGACCCGCGAGCTGCTCCGCGACGCCCTGGGCCAGCAGCGCGGCATCCGTCTCCGGGCGCGACTCGCTGGCGGCCTGGTTCATGTCTTCGACCTTCACGTCGACCCGCTTCTTCGTATAGCGCTCGATGTCCTTGCGCAGGCGGTCGACCTCCGCGCCCTTGCGCCCGATCACGATGCCGGGACGAGCCGTGCGGATGAACACCCAGATCTGGTCGCCCTTGCGCTCGATGTCCACGCTGGAGATCCCCGCGCGGTTCAGCCGGGTGCGGATGTGCTTGCGGATCCAGACGTCCTCGTGGAGCTGGGTGGCGTAATCGCGCTTGCCCGCGTACCAGTTGGACTTCCAGGGGTAGATGACCCCCAGCCGGAACCCGTAGGGGTTGACCTTGTGACCCACTAGCTTTCCTCTCCCATCGTCTGCAGCACCACGGTCACGTGCGAGGTGCGCTTGCGCACCTTCGTGGCCCGTCCGTAGGCGCGCGGGCGGAAGCGGCGGAGCGTCGGCCCCTCGTCCACCCAGGCGCGTGAGATCCACAGGTTGTCCGCCACCACGCCGGGGTTCTGCTCGGCGTTCGCGATGGCCGAGTCGACCAGCTTCCCGAGGTCGTGGGAGGCCCCCAGCGTCGAGAACCGCAGGATCCGCCGCGCCTCCTCGACGTGCTGGCCGCGGATGAGGTCCACCGCACGCCGCATCTTGCGCGGCGTCGTGCGGACGTACTTCATCGTGGCGCGCGATTCCATCTGCCTACCTCACCCCGGTGCGACGTTCGTCGCGTGCGTGCGAGCGGAACGTGCGCGTGGGCGCGAACTCGCCCAGCTTGTGACCGACCATGGACTCCGAGACGAAGACCGGCACGTGCTTGCGGCCGTCGTGCACCGCGATCGTGTGCCCCAGCATCTCGGGGACGATCGTGGAGCGGCGCGACCATGTCTTCACGACCCGCTTGTCGCCCCGGCTGTTCATCTCGACGATCTTGACCATCAGGTGCTCGTCGACGAACGGACCCTTCTTCACTGACCTCGCCATGACTAGCCCCGACCCTTTCCACGGCGCCGAACGATGTACTTGCTCGACGCCTTGTTCTTCCTCCGCGTACGGCCTTCCTTCTTGCCCCAGGGCGACGCGGGATGACGGCCACCCGAGGACTTGCCCTCGCCGCCGCCGAGGGGGTGGTCGACCGGGTTCATCGCCACACCTCGCACCGACGGACGCCGGTTCTTCCAGCGTGCACGCCCCGCCTTGCCGAGCGATACGAGCTCGTGCTCGGGGTTGCCCACCACTCCGACCGTGCCCTTGCAGGCGGCCGGGATCAGACGCATCTCCCCCGAGGGAAGGCGCAGGGTGGCCATGGAGCCCTCCTTCGCCATGAGCTGGACGCTGGTACCCGCCGAGCGCGCCATCTTGGCACCCGCGCCGGGCTTCAGTTCGATCGCGTGGATCACCGTGCCCACCGGGATGTTGCGCAGCGGCAACGCGTTGCCGGGACGGATCTCGGCATCGGGCCCCGACATGAGTCGGTCGCCCTGCACGACGCCCTGCGGGGCGAGGATGTAGCGCTTCTCCCCGTCGAGGTAGTGCAACAGCGCGATGCGCGCGCTCCGGTTCGGGTCGTATTCGATGTGGGCGACCTTCGCCGGGATGCCGTCCTTGTTCCGCTTGAAGTCGATGACGCGGTAGCGGTTCTTGTTGCCGCCGCCGTGATGGCGGGTGGTGATGCGGCCGTGCACGTTGCGCCCGGCCTTGTTGCGGCCCTTCTTGACCAGCGACTTCTCCGGCGTCGCGCGGGTGACCTCCTCGAAGGTGGACACGCTGGCGCCACGACGTCCCGGCGTGGTCGGCTTGTACTTGCGAACGGCCATGTCGTTAGGTCCCGCTCTCGAAGATCTCGATGGAATCGCCGGGCGCCAGGGTCACCACGGCGCGCTTCTGGTCCGCTCGCTTGCCCTTGGTGTAGCCGCGGCGCTTCACCTTGCCCGGTCGGTTCATGGTGTTGACCGAGACGACCCGGACCTCCCAGATCGCCTGGACGGCCTCCTTGATCTCGGTCTTGTTCGCGCGAGGGTCGACCAGGAACGTGTACATCCCGGCCTCCAGCCCCGCATAGGACTTCTCCGACACCACGGGCCGGATGATGACGTCGCGCGGCGACTTCATCCGTCCACCTCACCCTCGGGCTCTGCTTGTGGGGCAGGGCTCGTCCCCGCCTCGCTGCCCGGGTCGAGGGCATCCAGGGCCGCCGCCGTGAACAGCACGCGGTCCGCCAGCAGCAGGTCGTACGTGCCCAGGCCGCCCGCGTAGGCGACGCGCGCGTACGGCAGGTTCCGGAAGGACTTCTCGACGGCGCCGTCCGACGTCGGTTGGTCGAGCACCACGAGGACCCTTCCGTCCAGTCCGAGAGCATCCAGGAGCGCGACGGCGTCCCTGGTCTTCGGCTCCTCGAACGCGACGTCCTTCACGACGGCGAGCTTGCCGCTCTGCAGGGCGTCGGTCAGCGCCGAGCGCAGGGCCCCCTTGCGCATCTTCTTGTTGATGCGCATCGCGTGGGAGTGCGGCTGCGGGCCGTGCGACACGCCCCCGCCCACCCACTGCGGCGAGCGGATCGAGCCCTGCCGCGCGCGGCCCGTCCCCTTCTGGCGCCACGGCTTCTTGCCGCCTCCCGACACGTCTCCGCGCGTCTTCGTGCTGTGGGTGCCGGCGCGCAGGCCGGCGAGTCCCGCCACGACGACCTGGTGCATCAGGGGCACGCTGACGTTCGCCTCGAACAGACCCGACGGCAGCTCGCGGGTGCCCGCCTTCTTGCCGGAGGCGTCGAGGACGTCGATCTTCGCCATGCTCACGCCCCCTTCCCGGTTCCCTGACCGTTCCTTGGCCGGTTCCGTGACCGGCCCCGTTGACGGGGGCCTTGACCGCGGTACGCACCATCACGAGCCCGCCCGTCGGCCCCGGGACCGCGCCCTTGACCAGGATCAGGTTGCGCTCGGCGTCGGCCTGGACGACCTCGAGGTTCAACACGGTGACGCGCTGGCTCCCGTACTGGCCCGCCATGCGCATGCCCTTGAACACGCGGCTCGGCGTGGCGCAAGCTCCGATGGAGCCCGGCGAGCGGTGCTTCTTCTCGACGCCGTGGCCGCCGCCCAGTCCGTGGAACCCGTGACGCTTCATGACGCCGCTGAACCCCTTGCCCTTCGACACGCCGACGACATCGACCAGCTCGCCCGCCGCGAACATGTCGGCACGCAGTTCCTGCCCGGGCTCGTACCCGGCGGCATCCTCCGTGCGGAGCTCCACGATGTAGCGACGTGCCTCGCCCACCCCGTGGCGGTCGAAGTGACCCTGCGCGGGCTTCGTGACGTCGCGGGCACGGGTCTCGCCGTAGGCGAGCTGGACGGCACGGTAGCCGTCGTGCTCCTCGGACTTCACCTGCGCCACGATGCACGGGCCCGCCTGGATGACGGTCACCGGGATGGCGTGGGTGTCGTCGAAGATCTGGGTCATCCCCAGCTTCTGTCCCACGATGCCTTTGATGTCAGCCATGTCCCCTACAACTTGATCTCGATGTCCACCCCGGCGGACAGGTTCAGGCGCTGAAGCTCCTGCACCGTCTTGGAGGTGGCGTCGACGATGTCGATGATGCGTTTGTGCGTGAGCATCTGGAAGTGCTCGCGCGAGTCCTTGTACTTGTGCGGCGAGCGGATCACCGTGTAGATGGAGCGCTCGGTGGGCAGCGGCACGGGCCCACGACCTTGGCGCCGGTGCGGGTGACGTGCTCCACGATGTCGCGCGCCGCCACGTCCAGCATCCGGTGGTCGTAGGCCCGGAGCTTGATACGGATCTTGGGTCCTGCCATCGAACGCCTTCTCTCGTCGAGACTTACTTGATGATCTCGGTGACGCGGCCCGCGCCCACGGTGCGGCCGCCCTCGCGGATCGCGAAACGCAAGCCCTCTTCCATCGCGATGGGCGCGATCAGCTCCACCGTCATCTCCACGTTGTCGCCCGGCATGACCATCTCCACGCCCTCGGGCAGGCTCGCGGAGCCGGTGATGTCGGTGGTGCGGAAGTAGAACTGGGGACGGTAGCCGCTGAAGAACGGCGTGTGGCGCCCGCCCTCGTCCTTGCTGAGGATGTAGACCTGGGACTTGAAGTTCGTGTGCGGCGTGATGGAGCCCGGCTTCGCCAGGACCTGTCCGCGCTCCACGTCGTCCTTGTCGATGCCGCGGAGCAGGATCCCCACGTTGTCGCCCGCCTGCACCTCGTCAAGGAGCTTGCGGAACATCTCGAGGTCGGTGGCGACCGTCTTGCGCGTGTCCTTGATACCCGACGATCTCCACCTCGCCCATCTTCTTGAGCACTCCCTGCTCGACGCGGCCGGTGACGACGGTGCCGCGTCCCGTGATCGAGAACACGTCCTCGATCGGCATCAGGAACGGCTTCTCGGTGTCGCGGACGGGCTCCTGGATGTAGGAGTCGCAGGCCGCCATGAGCTCGTCGATCTTGGTGAGCCACTCCTCGTCGCCCTCGAGGGCCTTCAGAGCGGACACCTGGATGACCGGCGTGTCGTCCCCGGGGAACTCGTAGGACGTGAGCAGCTCGCGGACCTCCAGGTCCACCAGCTCCAACAGCTCCGGGTCATCGACCATGTCGCACTTGTTGAGGGCGACGACGATGTAGGGGACGCCCACCTGACGCGCCAGCAGCACGTGCTCGCGCGTCTGGGGCATGGGACCGTCGGCGGCGGACACGACCAGGATGGCGCCGTCGATCTGCGCCGCCCCCGTGATCATGTTCTTGATGTAGTCGGCGTGACCGGGCATGTCGACGTGGGCGTAGTGACGGTTCTCCGTCTCGTACTCGACGTGCGCGATGGCGATCGTGATGCCGCGCTCCCGCTCCTCGGGCGCCTTGTCGATCTGGTCGAAGGGGGTGTAGTCGGCCAGGCCCTTGGCTGCCTGGCGCATCGTGATCGCCGCGGTCAGCGTGGTCTTGCCGTGGTCGATGTGCCCCATGGTGCCGATGTTGACGTGAGGCTTGGTCCGCTCGAACTTCTTCTTCGACATCGAAGCGATCCTTCCTGACTAGCTCTCTTGACCCGTGACCCGCGCGATGATCTCTTTCGCGATCTGGGCCGGGACCTCGTTGTATGCGTGGAGCTGCATGGGACTGTGCGCCGCGCGGCCCTGCGTCCGCGAGCGAAGCTCCGTGGCGTAGCCGAACAGCTCGGCGAGCGGCACCACGACGCGGATCACCTTCTGGCCGCTGCGCTCGTCGATGTTCTCGATGCGGCCGCGGCGGGCGGTGACGTCACCCATCACGTCACCCAGGAACTCCTCGGGCGTGGTGACCTCGTACTCCATGACCGGCTCCAGGAGCACGGGATCGGCCTTGCGTGCGGCCTCCTTCACGCCCATCGAGCCCGCGATCTTGAACGCCATCTCCGAGGAGTCGACCTCGTGGTAGGAACCGTCGATCAGCGTGGCCCGCACGTCGACCATCGGGTAGCCGGCGAGGATCCCGTTGTCGAGCGCCTCCTGGATGCCCTGGTCGACAGCGGGGATGTACTCGCGCGGGATCTTGCCGCCCACGATCTTGTTGATGAACTCGTAGCCGCCGCCGGGGCCGGTGGGCTCCAGGTCGAGCACGACGTGGCCGAACTGGCCCTTGCCGCCCGTCTGGCGCACGAAGCGCGCGTCCACCTTGTGGACCTCGCGGCGGATCGTCTCGCGGTAGGCGACCTGGGGCTTGCCCACGTTCGCGTCCACCGAGAACTCGCGCTTGAGACGGTCCACGATGATGTCCAGGTGCAGCTCCCCCATCCCGGAGATGACCGTCTGCCCGGTCTCGTCGTCGAACTTCACGACGAACGTGGGGTCCTCGTCGGAGAGCTTCGCCAGACCCGAGCCGAGCTTGTCCTGGTCGGCCTTCGTCTTGGGCTCCACCGCAACGGAGATCACGGGCGTGGGGAAGCTGATCGACTCCAGCACGACGGGCTTGTCGGGGTCGCAGATCGTGTCGCCGGTGGTGGAGTGCTTGAGGCCCACCACGGCCACGATGTCGCCCGTGTACGCGACCTCGAGGTCCTCCCGGTGGTTCGCGTGCATCTGCAGGACGCGTCCGATGCGCTCCTTGCGGTCCTTCGTGGAGTTCAGGACATGGGTGCCCGCGTGCAGGACGCCGGAGTAGATGCGCAGATAGGTGAGCCGTCCCACGTAGGGGTCCGACATGATCTTGAACGCGAGGGCGGCGAAGGGCTCGGCGTCGTCGGCCTTGCGCTCGACGTGATCGTCCTCGCGGTT
The DNA here is from genome assembly GCA_963850315.1 of uncultured Actinomycetes bacterium. Classification (GTDB taxonomy): domain Bacteria; phylum Actinomycetota; class UBA4738; order UBA4738; family HRBIN12; genus JAOUEA01. The sequence goes on along the minus strand of CAWKKN010000002.1, from coordinate 158,243 downwards.
GGGAAGATGGCCCTCCACCGGCGGCACGTCCAGCGGCGACGGCAGGTAGTAGACGACGGCATCCAAGACGAGCTGTACGCCCTTGTTCTTGAACGCCGAGCCGCACAGGACGGGCACGCCTCCGCCCGAAAGCGTCGCGGCGCGGATCGCGCGGCGGAGCTCCTCGATCGTGGGCTCCTCCTCCGCGATGAACTTCTCCATGAGGGACTCGTCGTGGTCGGCGAGCTTCTCGAAGAGCTGGTGGCGGGCGAGCGCGGCGGCCTCCTGATACTCGACGGGGATGTCGGTGTCCTTCCAGTCCTCCCCCATCTCGCCTTCCCAGTAGTGGCCCTTCATGTCGACGAGGTCGATGACCCCGTGCAGGTCGGACTCGGTGCCCCACGGGAGCTGCAGAACGAGGGGATTGGCGCCCAGCCGGTCGATGATCATCGCCACCGTGCGCTCGAAGTCCGCGCCGGTGCGGTCCATCTTGTTGACGAAGCAGATCCGCGGCACCGAGTAGCGGTCGGCCTGGCGCCATACGGTCTCGGACTGCGGTTCCACCCCCGCAACGGCGTCGAAGACGGCGACGGCGCCGTCGAGCACCCGCAGGGATCGCTCGACCTCGACGGTGAAGTCGACGTGGCCGGGCGTGTCGATGATGTTGATCCAGTGGCCCTTCCACTGACAGGTGGTGGCGGCCGAGGTGATCGTGATGCCCCGCTCGCGCTCTTGGGCCATCCAGTCCATCTGGGCCGTGCCCTCGTGGACCTCACCGATCTTGTAGGCCTTGCCCGTGTAGTAGAGGATCCGCTCGGTGGTGGTGGTCTTGCCGGCGTCGATGTGGGCCATGATGCCGATGTTGCGCGTGCGGGCGAGGGGGTACTCGCGGATGTCCAAGGACTTCCCCCCCTTGCTCACGACCTGTTCGGTTGCAGCCACGTCGATCTTCTCCGCGGGGATCGCCATCTAACGCGTCCCCGTCCACGAAACGGCCGGGGACGAGCCCCGGCCTACGGTTAAGGTTTCCATCACCAGCGGTAGTGGGCGAACGCCTTGTTGGCCTCGGCCATCTTGTGCATGTCCTCGCGCCGCTTGACCGAGGTCCCGGCGCCGTTGGACGCGTCCATGATCTCCGCGACGAGGCGCTCCGCCATGGAGTTCTCCTTGCGCTGACGGCTGTAGTTGACGAGCCACCGCAGCGCGAGCGTCGTGCCGCGCTGGGGCTTGACCTCCACCGGCACCTGATAGGAGGCGCCCCCGACGCGGCGCGACTTGACCTCGAGCATCGGCCGGACATTGTCGACGGCCCGCTTCAAGGTGATGACGGGATCGTTGGCGGTCTTCTGGCTGATGGACTCCAGGGCCTCGTAGACGGTGCGCTCGGCGACGGTCTTCTTCCCGTCCAGCAGCACCTTGTTGATGAGCTGGGTCACCAGCGGGTTCTGGTAGACGGGGTCGGGGAGCACGTCTCGACGTACGGCGGGGCCCTTGCGCGGCATGCCTACTCGCCGCCCTTCTTCGACCCGTAGCGCGAGCGCGCCTGCTGGCGATCGCGGACCCCGGCGGTGTCCAACGTGCCGCGAACGATCTTGTAGCGAACGCCGGCGAGGTCTTTCACGCGGCCGCCGCGCACGAGCACGATCGAGTGCTCCTGGAGGTTGTGGCCGACGCCCGGGATGTAGCACGTGACCTCTACGCCGGAGGTGAGCCTCACGCGCGCGACCTTGCGCAGCGCCGAGTTCGGCTTCCTGGGGGTCATGGTGTAGACACGCGTGCAGACGCCGCGCCGCTGCGGAGACCCCTTCAATGCCGGGGCCTTCGTCTTGATCTTTCGGGTCGTGCGACCCTTGCGTACCAGTTGTTCGATCGTAGGCATGGCGCTCTCGTCTGCTCGCTTAAGTTGTCAAAACACCGGGGCACGACCCGCACGGAACCCCTGCGACCGTGCCCGTGGACCGGACCCGTTCGGGACGCAGCGGAAACCCCGTTCGCCCTGATCGGAGATCGACGCCGGAACCGGAGCCGAACGCGCCCAGACGGCCCACCGAACTCTGGGGGCGCGAGTACCGAAGCTACAGGTCGCACACACGCAGTGTCAACCGACGCGGGGTGCCTTCGGCGTGAGGTGCCCGTCCCGCTCCGATCGCGCGCGTGGCGCGGCCTGATCATACCCGATTACGCCATTCGGCCGGTGACAAGCGTGTGGCCTACGCCTATAGTCCGATCCGACCGGCCGGCCCTCCCCAGGGCGATCGCTCGCGGCTCAGCCCGGCCGGAAGAAAGGAGAACGGGATGAAGGCTCCCTCCTTCGCCCGGATCGCCGTCACGATCACCGCGACCGTAGCTGTTGTCGGTGCGCTCGTGACCGGCGCAGGGGCCTCCGCCGCCTCCAGGGCGGTAGCCGGACAGCCCCGATGGGCCACCCGATCCAACTTCGTGCGCCGGACCAGCGCGAACGCGAAGATCGACATCGCGGTCGTGCTTGGATGGCGCGATACAGCAGGCGTTGCACGCTTGGCGGCCGCCGTGTCCGACCCCAACAGCGCCTCCTACGGACGCTACCTCACGCCGGCGCAGTTCCGGACGCGCTTTGCGCAGCCGGCCTCCGCGGTGAGCACCGTCGCTTCGTGGCTGCGCAGCCAGGGACTTCGGGTGGGCGCCGCCCCGGCGAATCACCTGTTCGTCCCGGCAAGCGGGACCGCCGCCCAGCTGGAGCGGGCGTTCGGCACCCGGCTGAACGTCTACCGGGTGGGGCGGCGCACGATGCGTGCACCCGCCTCGGCGCCTCGGGTTCCGGCCTCGCTCAGCGGCATCGTGAGCGGCGTCGTCGGCCTCGCGGACGTCCACGTTCGTCACGACAGCGCGGTGGGGGCTCCCCCGCCTCCTGGATTCCGTGCCGGGCGCCCCTGCTCCACCTACTGGGCCCAGCAGACGGCCAGCAGTTTCCCGAAGGCGTACGGCAGCACGCGACCCTTCACGACCTGCGGGTACAACCCCCAGCAGGTGCAGAGTGCCTACGGCATGGCGCCGGTCATCAAGTCGGGCATCGACGGGACCGGCCAGACGGTGGCCGTCATCGACGCCTTCAACGCGCCGACGATCCGCAAGGACCTCAACACGTACTCGGCGCGCCACGGTCTGCCGGTGCCGAACCTCAAGCAGTACAACGTGAAGCCCGCGCCGGGCAACGTCGGTGACAAGCAGGGCTGGTACGGCGAGGAGACCCTCGACCTGGAGTCCGTGCACTCGATGGCCCCCGGCGCGAAGCTCGTGTTCCTGGGCGCGAAGAGCGACTCGGACCTCGACATCCTCGAGCGGGCGAACTTCGCCATCGACAACCACCTGGCCTCCATCGTCAGCAACTCCTACGGTAACCTCGGCGAGGACATCCCCGCCGCGGACCGTAACGCCCAGGAGGCCGCGTACAAGCAGGCCATCGTCGAGGGGATCGGGTTCTACTTCTCCTCTGGCGACTGTGGCGACGAGATCGACCCGCAGGGCCTCTGCGGCGGCCTCGGCAGCCGTGCGGCCGACTACCCCGCCTCCAGCCCGAACGTGACGGCGGTCGGCGGCACCAGCCTGGCGATCGGCCAGGGTGGCAAGTACCTGTTCGAGACCGGCTGGGGAACTGGGCTCTCCCCCCTCGGCCCCAGTGGCCAGCACTGGAACCCGAAGCCTCCGGGCTTCTACCTCTACGGCAGCGGTGGCGGCACCAGCCAGGTCTTCAAGGAGCCCTCGTACCAGAAGGGCGTCGTGCCCAACTCCCTCGCCCACTACTTCGGGACGAAGGCCGGGCGCGTGGTGCCCGACATCGCGGCGGTCGGCGATCCGAACACCGGCTTCCTGGTGGGTGAGACCCAGACGTTCCCCACGGGCGTCAAGTACGGCGAATACCGGCTGGGCGGCACGAGCCTGTCCTCGCCGATCTTCGCCGGCATCATGGCCCTGGCGAACCAGAAGGCGGGGCACACGCTCGGCTTCATCAACCCGCTCCTGTATGGGCAGGTGGGTGGAACGAGCGCGTTGCACGACATCGTGGATCCGTCCAAGACGGTCGCAGTGGTGCGGACGAACTACGCGAACGGCGTCAATGCCCACGCGGGTCTGACGTACTCGCTGCGCACGATGAACCAGACCGGGACGTTGCACACGACGCCGGGCTACGACGACGTGACCGGATTGGGCACGCCGAACGGCTGGGCGTTCATCAAGGCGATGGCGAACGGCTAGATCCCGACGCCATCGGCAACGAACGAGAAGGGCGCCCCCCGGGGCGCCCTTCTCGTTGCGGTAGCGTGTCGCGCCATGGATGAGCCCGGTGCGATGCAACGGGTGGCGGTGCTCGCGGCCGTCCGCGGCGGCGAGGTGGTCCGGTCGGGGTCCGCGGGCACCGTGCCGGCGTCCCTCGCCCGGGACAAGGGCCTCCCGGGCGACTACGTCACCCAGGTCGATCGAGACAGCGAGGACGCGATCCGGTCCCTGCTCGCCGAGCGAACCCCGGACATCCCGGTGATGGGCGAGGAGGAGGGTGGATCGGCCACGACGGACCGCTACTGGGTGGTCGATCCCCTCGACGGCACCACGAACTTCCTCCACGGGTTCCCGGTGGTCGCCGTCTCGGTCGGCCTGGTGCAGGAGGGTCGCCCGGTGGCCGGATGCGTGCACGCCCCCTTCCTGGGATCGATCTACGCGGGCGCCCGGGGTGAGGGGGCGTGGGACCTCTCGGGACCGACCGCGGCGCCCCTGCACGTCAGCGAGCGTGCCCCGGACCGCGCGATCGTGGCAACCGGATTCCCGTTCCGCCGCAAGGACCTGCTCCCGCGCTACCTGCAGATGATGGCCTCCTCGATCGAGCGGTTCGAGGACCTGCGGCGCCCCGGCGCCGCGGCGATGGACCTCGCCTGGGTGGCGGCCGGGGTGTTCGAGGGGTTCTTCGAGCTGGTGCTCTCGCCGTGGGACGTGGCGGCCGGCGGCCTGCTGATCCAGGAGGCCGGCGGCGTCGTCACCGACTGGGACGGCACCCCTAACTACCTGCCCGGCACCATCCTGGCGGGCTCCCCCGCCGTCCACGCTGAGCTCCTGCGCCTCGCCACCAGCACGACGTAGGCCGGGGGCGAGCCCCGGCCTACAGGTGGTGCGGCGTTCAGGTGGTTCAGTCGTCGCGGGAGGAGCCGCCGAGCATCTGCTCGGCCTGTTCGCGGGTGAGACCCACCAGGGCGGGCTCGCCCGTTGACTCGGCCACCGCTTCGGCCAGCTCGCGCTGCCGTGCCAGCCAGTACTCGGGGATGGCCTCCGGCTTGATCTTCACCGCGACGTTGCGGTAGCGGCTCATCCCGGTGCCGGCCGGGATCAGCTTGCCGATGATCACGTTCTCCTTCAGGCCCAGGAGGGGGTCCGACTTCGCCGAGATGGCGGCATCGGTGAGCACCCGGGTGGTCTCCTGGAAGGAGGCCGCCGACAGCCACGAATCCGTGGCGAGGGACGCCTTCGTGATGCCGAGCAGCAGCGGGCGGGCGCTCGCCGGCACGCCGCCGCTGTCCACGACCTCGGCGTTCTTCGCCTCGAACGCCTTCCTGGCCACCATGTCGCCCGGCAGGAACTCCGAGTCGCCGGGCTCGATGATGTGCACCTTGCGGAGCATCTGCCTTGCGATCAGCTCGATGTGCTTGTCGTGGATGGTGACGCCCTGGCTCCGGTACACCTGCTGAACCTCGTCCACCAGGTGCTGCTGGAGCGCGAGCACGCCCTCCACCCGTAGCTTCTCGTGCGGGTTGACCGAACCCTCGGTGAGCTGCTGGCCGACCTCGACCGGGTCGCCGTCGCTCACGGTGAGCCGCGCCCGGAACGACACCGGGTACTCCACCTCGTCGCCGGTGTCGTCCGTGACCCGGATCCGCCGAACGCGCTTCTCGTCGTCATCCTCGATGGTCACGGTGCCCGAGAGCTCGGTGATCTGCGCCTCGCCCTTGGGCTTGCGGGCCTCGAAGAGCTCGACGACGCGCGGCAGGCCGTGCGTGATGTCCTCACCGGCGACCCCGCCGGTGTGGAACGTCCGCATCGTGAGCTGCGTGCCCGGCTCGCCGATGGACTGGGCCGCGATGATGCCGACGGCCTCGCCGATGTCGACCATCCGGCCGCTCGCGAGCGAGCGTCCGTAGCACACCGCGCACACGCCGATCTCGGCCTCGCACGTGGTGACCGAGCGGACCTCCACGACCTCGACGCCGGAGTCCACGACCGCCGCCGTGACCTCGTCGTTCAGCTCGCTGCCCGCCGTGGCGATCTTCTTGCTCCCCACCTTCACGTCCTCGGCGAGCACCCGGCCGAACAGCGACGTGTCGATGTGCGCGCTCTTCACGACGGTGCCGTCGGGGCGCTTCACGTTCACGACGGCCGGGACCGAACGGTCGGTGCCGCAGTCCTCCTCGCGGATGATGAGCTCCTGCGCGACGTCGACGAGGCGCCGGGTCAGGTACCCCGAGTCGGCCGTGCGCAGCGCCGTGTCGGCGAGGCCCTTGCGGGCACCGTGGGTGGAGATGAAGTACTCCAGCACCGAGAGGCCTTCGCGGAAGTTCGACTTGATAGGACGCGGGATGATCTCGCCCTTGGGGTTCGCCACGAGACCGCGCATGCCCGCCAGCTGGCGGATCTGCATGATGTTCCCGCGGGCCCCGGAGTTCGCCATCATGAAGATGGGGTTCGTCGGGGTGAACCCGGCCTCCATGGCGACCTTGACGTCGTCGGTCGCCTGGGTCCAGATCTCGATCAGCTCCTGACGACGCTCGTCGTCGGTGATGATGCCCTTGCGGTACTGCGTCTCCACCTTCTGGGCGCGCTTCTCGTGCTCGTCCAGGATCTCCTGCTTGTTCGGGGGCACGGTGACGTCCTCGATGCCGATCGTGACGCCCGCGCGGGTGGCGAAGTGGAACCCGAGGTTCTTCAGGTTGTCCAGGATCTCCTCGGTCGTGGCGCGGTCGTAGCGATGCACGGCCTCATCCACGAGGCGCGCGATGTCGGGCTTCAGCATCGGATGGTTGCGGTACTCGAAATCGTCGGGGAACGCGCGGTTCATGATGATGCGGCCGATCGTGGTGCGCACGACCGGCGAGCGGCCGGACGCGGGATCCCAGCCCTCGGGCAGCATCTCGGGCGGACACGCCTTGCCGTCCAGGCGGATCCGCACCGGGGACTGCAACGGGTACCCGGCGTCCAGCGCCAGGATCGCCTCGGCCGAGGAGCCGAACGTCGGGATCTGCTCGTCCTTCTTCTTCTCGTCCTTGCCGAGCGACAGGTAGTACAGGCCCAGCACCATGTCCTGGGACGGGGTCGCGATCGGACGGCCGTGCGCCGGCGACAGGATGTTGTTCGCCGAGAGCATCAGGATCCGGGCCTCGGCCTGCGCCTCCGCGGACAGCGGAACGTGCACGGCCATCTGGTCCCCGTCGAAGTCCGCGTTGAACGCGGCGCACACGAGCGGGTGGATCTTGATGGCCTTGCCCTCCACCAGGACGGGCTCGAAGGCCTGGATGCCCAGCCGGTGCAGCGTGGGCGCGCGGTTCAACAGGACGGGGTGCTCGCGGATGACCTCCTCGAGCACGTCCCACACCTGCGGGCGGGCGCGCTCGACCATGCGCTTCGCGCTCTTGATGTTCTGCGCGAGGTTCTGGTCCACCAGCCGCTTCATCACGAAGGGCTTGAACAGCTCCAGCGCCATCTGCTTGGGCAGCCCGCACTGGTGCAGCCGCAGCTCCGGGCCCACCACGATGACCGAGCGGCCCGAGTAGTCGACCCGCTTGCCCAGCAGGTTCTGGCGGAAGCGGCCCTGCTTGCCCTTGAGCATGTCGGACAGCGACTTCAGCGGCCGGTTGCCCGGTCCGGTGACGGGTCGCCCGCGGCGGCCGTTGTCGAACAGGGCGTCGACGGCCTCCTGGAGCATGCGCTTCTCGTTGTTGACGATGATCTCGGGCGCCTGCAGGTCCAGCAGCCGCTTGAGGCGGTTGTTGCGGTTGATGACGCGGCGATAGAGGTCGTTGAGGTCGCTGGTGGCGAAGCGGCCGCCGTCGAGCTGCACCATGGGCCGCAGGTCCGGCGGGATCACCGGCACGGCGTCCAGCACCATGCCCGTGGGCTGGGACTTGCCATCCACGAAGTTCGAGACGACCTTCAGGCGCTTGATCGCCTTGAGGCGCTTCGTGCCCTTGCCGTTCTCGATGATGTCCCGAAGGATGTCGCCCTCGGCCTCCACGTCGTAGTCCAGGAGCAGGCGCTTGATGGCCTCGGCGCCCATGCCGCCGTCGAAGTAGTCGGCGAAGCGCTCGCGCAGGCTGCGGTAGACGTTGTCGTCGGCGACGAGCTGCTTGATCGAGAGGCTCTTGAACGCCGACAGGACGTCGTCCAGGTGCTGGGTCTCGCGGCCGGCGGACTCGTGGATGCGCTCCACGTCGCGCTGCGCCTCGCGCTTCGCGGCCGAGAGCTGGGCGCCCTTCGCGCCTTCTGCCTCCAGCTCCTTGAGCCGGTCCTCCAGCTCGTTCAGGCGCTTCTTGACGTCGTCGTCGCGGACGGCCTCGATCTCGCGCTTCTCGGTCTCGAGCCCCTGCTCGATCTCGGGCAGGTCCTCGTGGCGGCGGTCGGCGTCCACCCGCGTCACGACGTAGGCGGCGAAGTAGATGATGCGCTCGAGGTCCTTCGGCGCGAGGTCCAGGAGGTAGCCGAGGCGGCTGGGGACGCCCTTGAAGTACCAGATGTGGGTGACCGGGGCGGCGAGCTCGATGTGGCCCATGCGGTCGCGACGAACCTTGCTGCGCGTGATCTCCACGCCGCAGCGCTCGCAGATGATGCCCTTGAACCGCACCCGCTTGTACTTGCCGCAGTGACATTCCCAGTCCCGCGTGGGTCCGAAGATCCGCTCGCAGAACAGGCCGTCCTTCTCCGGCTTCAGGGTGCGGTAGTTGATGGTCTCCGGCTTCTTGACCTCGCCGTTGGACCAGGCGCGGATCTGATCCGCGGTGGCCAGGCCGATCCGGAGCTCATCGAAGTAGTTGACGTCCAACACTTAAGCGCTCGCCTCCTCGCGTGGCTCGCTCTTCAAAGGTTTCAACGCTGCCCTGTTCCCGTTCAGTCGAAGTCGGCCCCCGCGGGCTCCCGGCGGGAGAGGTCGATGCCCAGCTCCTCGGCCGCGCGGAACACGTCCTCGTCGGTCTCGCGCAGCTCGATCTCCTCGCCCGTGGAGGAACGGACCTCGACGTTCAGACAGAGGGACTGCATCTCCTTGATCAGGACCTTGAACGACTCGGGGATCCCCGGCTCGGGGATGTTCTCGCCCTTCACGATGGCCTCGTAGACCTTCACGCGGCCCAACACGTCGTCCGACTTGATCGTGAGCAGCTCCTGCAGGGCGTAGGCGGCGCCGTAGGCCTCCAGCGCCCAGACCTCCATCTCGCCGAACCGCTGACCGCCGAACTGGGCCTTCCCGCCCAGGGGCTGCTGCGTGATCATCGAGTAGGGGCCGGTGGACCGGGCGTGGATCTTGTCGTCCACCAGGTGGAGCAGCTTCAGGATGTAGGCGACGCCCACCGTGACCGGCTCCTCGAACGGCTCGCCGGAGCGGCCGTCGAACAGCATGGACTTGCCGACCTCGTCCACCATCTTCTGGCCGTCGCGGTTGGGATGCACCGAGCGGATCGATTCCAGGATCTCGGACTCGCGCGCGCCGTCGAACACCGGGGTGGCCACGTGCGCCGGGCCCTCGTGCTCGATGCCCTCCTTGTTGAACCCCCACAGGGCAGCCAGGCCCAGGTGCGCCTCCAGGACCTGTCCCAGGTTCATGCGGGACGGGACACCCAGCGGGTTCAAGATGATGTCGACCGGCGTGCCGTCGGGCAGGAACGGCATGTCCTCCTCGGGCAGGATCGTGGAGATGACGCCCTTGTTCCCGTGGCGCCCTGCGAGCTTGTCGCCGTCGGAGATCTTCCGCTTCTGGGCCACGTAGACCCGCACCAGCTGGTTGACCCCGGGCGAGAGCTCGTCGCCGTCGTCCCGGCTGAAGACCCGGACGCCGATGACCTTGCCGGACTCGCCGTGCGGCACCTTCAGGGACGTGTCGCGTACCTCGCGCGCCTTCTCTCCGAAGATCGCACGGAGCAGGCGCTCCTCGGGCGTGAGCTCCGTCTCGCCCTTCGGGGTGACCTTGCCCACCAGGTAGTCGCCCGGGTTCACCTCCGCGCCGATGCGCACGATGCCGCGCTCGTCGAGGTCCTTGAGGATCTCCTCGGAGACGTTGGGGATGTCCCGGGTGATCTCCTCGGCACCCAGCTTGGTGTCGCGGGCGTCGACCTCGTGCTCCTCGATGTGGATGGAGGTGAGGACGTCTTGCTTCACCAAACGCTCCGACAGGATGATGGCGTCCTCGTAGTTGTGGCCCTCCCACGGCATGTAGGCGACCACGAGGTTCTTGCCCAGCGCGATCTCCCCGGCCTCGGTGGAGGGACCGTCGGCGATGACCTGGCCCTTCAGCACGCGGTCGCCCGCGTCCACGATGGGCTTCTGCGTCTGGCACGTCCCCTGGTTCGAACGGCGGAACTTCAGCAGCGGGTACGTGCGCAGGCTGCCGGTGCGCTCCTTCACGATGATCTCGTCGGCCGAGACGTCCTCCACGAGGCCCGCCTCCGCGGCCACGACGACGTCGCCGGCGTCCACGGCGGCACGGAACTCCACCCCGGTGCCCACGAGCGGGGCCTCCGAACGAAGGAGCGGGACCGCCTGCCGCTGCATGTTGGCCCCCATGAGGGCCCGGTTCGCGTCGTCGTGCTCCAGGAACGGGATGAGGGCGGCGGCCACCGACACGAGCTGCTTCGGCGAGACGTCCATGTAATCGACCTCGTTGGGAGGCACGGAGTCGACCTCGCCGCCCTTCTTGCGCACCAGCACGGTGGGCTCGGTGAAGTTGCCGTTCTTGTCGATCGGCGCGTTCGCCTGGGCGATGACGTGCTTGTCCTCCTCGTCGGCGGACAGGTAGTCGATCTTCGCGGTGACCTTGCCGCGCTCCACCCGGCGGTACGGGGTCTCGATGAACCCGAACTGGTTGATGCGCCCGTAGCTGGAGAGCGAGCCGATCAGCCCGATGTTCGGGCCCTCGGGGGTCTCGATCGGGCACATGCGGCCGTAGTGAGAGGGGTGGACGTCGCGGACCTCGAACCCCGCGCGCTCGCGCGAGAGCCCGCCGGGCCCCAGGGCCGAGAGACGCCGCTTGTGGGTGAGCCCCGCGAGCGTGTTCGTCTGGTCCATGAACTGGGAGAGCTGCGAGGTCCCGAAGAACTCCTTGATGGAGGCCACGACCGGCCGGATGTTGATCAGCGTCTGAGGCGTGATCGCCTCGACGTCCTGCGTGGTCATGCGCTCCTTCACGACGCGCTCCATGCGCGACAGACCGATCCGGATCTGGTTCTGGATCAGTTCGCCGACGCTGCGGAGGCGACGGTTGCCGAAGTGGTCGATGTCGTCGGGGTCGTAGCCCTCGGCGCCCGCATGCAGCTGCACGAGGTAGCGAACCGTCTTGAGCATGTCCTCGTAGGTGAGGACGGCCTTGTACTTGGGCCCGCCCGCGCCCTGCTCTTCCTTGAGCTGGTCGCTGAAGACCCGGTACTTGAACTGCTCCCAGGCCTTCTTGTCGGGGTTGTCCACCTCCGACAGGGCCTTGTGGTGGGCCCGCAGCTGCTTCATCAGGGCGGCGTCGGCGGCGCCGAGCTTCTTGTCCACCTTGTGACGGCCCACGCGCGCGACGTCGTAGCGCTTGGGGTTGAAGAACAGGTTCTCCAGCAGCGTCTTCGCGCTCTCGGCCGTGGGCGGCTCGCCCGGACGGAGCTTGCGGTAGATGTCCTCCAGGGCCTCTTCCTGGGTCTCGACGTGGTCCTTCTCCAGGGTGTTCTGGATCGACTGGGCGTTGCCGAACAGCGAAAGGATCTCGTCGCTGCTCCAGCCGAGCGCCTTCAGCAGCACCGTGACGTTCTGGCGGCGCTTGCGGTCGATGCGCACCCCGACCGTGTCCTTCTTGTCCACGTCGAACTCGAGCCAGGCGCCGCGGCTGGGGATGATCTTCGCGATGAAGACCTCCTTGTCCGTGGTCTTGTCCAGCTCGCGGGAGAAGTAGACGCCGGGCGAGCGCACGAGCTGGGAGACGACCACCCGCTCGGTGCCGTTGATGATGAAGGTGCCCCGCCCGGTCATGATCGGGAAGTCCCCCATGAAGACTTCCTGCTCCTTGATCTCGCCGGTCACCTTGTTGACGAAGGTGGCCTCGACGAAGAGCGGCTGGCTGTACGTGATGTCCTTGTCGCGGCACTCCTCTTCGGAGGCCTTGACCTCTTTGAACTGATGCTTACCGAAGTAGAGCTGGAACTGCTCCGTGAAGTCCTCGATGGGCGATACTTCTTCGAGGACCTCTTTCAACCCTTCGGATAGGAGCCAATCGAAGGACTCCCGTTGGACGCCCACGAGGTCCGGTAGGGGCAGAACCTCGTCGAGCTTGGCGAAACTGACACGTTCCCGAACAGGGACGAGCTGGTCAGGCAAGAAGGATCCCTCCCAGGGAATCTAGACGACGCAGAGCTGCGCGCGGTGGACGGCACGGCAAACAGATACTGTACGCACGAAGGCAGGCACCGTCAACGGCGCCTGCCGAATCCCCTGGTAGGGACCGGGAAAGGGTACGCCCCCGAAACGACAGGGTCAACCCACTGAAGGGCTTGGCGCCGGGCGGCCCTCACGCGTAGCTGCGCAACGAGGGCCAGATCGCCGCCCAGGATGCCCGCTGGCCGCGGCACAGGTAGATCGAGACTCCCTGTTCGTCGTCCTCGACGCCGAGACCGTTCGTGAAGGTGCCGACCTTCCTCACCTCCGTGAAGTACCGGCGCAGCTGCCCGGGGTCGAGGTTCACCGCAACCGTGACCCCACGTGGCTCCCGGGGAGGTCCCCACAACCAATAGTTGTTGTGACCGCTGGATGCAGGAGGCAGCCCGTAGCGGATGCCGTACCGGTCGATGGCGCCCGCCTCGCCGTAGTTCGAGGTGAGGATGACGGCCGTCGCCCGGTCGGCGGCCGGTATGGATCGATAGACGCCGGCGACGGTTGCGACGAATCGCGGCCACCCGATCTGCTCGCCGAGGTCGTAGTCGATCTTCTGCAGCGGCACGGTGGCGAGCGTCTTCGCGGGCAGCACGGGCAGCGCGAGCGGCAGCAGGAGGGCGGCGACGGCGACGAGCAGAGCGATCGCCGGTACGGGTCTGAACACCCGCCGCCGGGGATCCCGCAGGAACCGGGCGCCGGGGACGGCGCCGGCCGCCAGCAGCACCGTGTACATCCCGCCCGGGTAGTAGGGCTTGCCGCCCAGGAGGAAGAACAGCGTGATGATGACGACGTACATCCAGGCGAGGGACCGGTACCGACGCGCCGCCGGGTTGCGGAACAGCCAGATCAGCCCCGCGACCCAGACCGGCACGAGGAACAGCCCCACGAACAGGAGCTGCGCGGGCAGATAGACCGCACGGTTGTGGGCGGCATCTCCTTGCAGCGCGGAGAAGACCTGGAACTGGGGCCAGCCGTGCGCCGCTTGCCAGATGAGGTCGGGCGCCCAGAGCACGAGGGCGAGGGCGCCGCCGGCAAGCACCCACCGGGAACGCAAGAGCCGCCGCTCGGGCGTGAACAGCAGGCCCGTCACGAGCCCGAACGCGAAGAACGCCGCGTTCCACTTGTTCTCCAGCCCGACCCCGACGATGAGGCCAAGCAGGAGCCACAAGCGGAGGTTGCCGGTCCGCAGGAGCCGCAGCGCCGCGAGGAGGCCGGCCGCCCACACGAGCCAGTCGAAGATCGTCGGGCTCACGAGATGGGCGCCCGCCAGGAACTCCGCCGTCAGCGCCACCGAAAGGGCGGCGAAGCCTTGGGCGAAGCGGTCGCCGCCCAGCTCCCGTGTCATCGATCCGGCGAGGATCACCATGGCCGCGAACGCGAGCGCCGGAGCGATGCGGAACCCGACCAGGGAGCCGCGGAAGACGGCGTTGCCGATCCCGGCGACGACCGGGGTGAGGGGCGGCTGGTCGACGTAGCCGAAGGACAGGTGCTTGAAACACGCGATGAAGTAGAGCTCGTCGCGGTGATAGCCGTAGCGCGCGCTCACCGCCATCTCCAGCAGGAACGCCCCCGCTGCCAGGGCATAGACGACCCGAGGCAGCCTGAGGGAGGCGGGTGGTTCCATGAGCGTCAATCCTCGACCGTCCTCGGCGGCGAAGGCAAGGGGTGCACGGCCTCCACGGGAACGCGACAGGACGTGGGACCCTCGGCCGGTAGGGTTGCGGTGGTGGTGAACCAGATGAGTGAGACGAAGCCCTCGGAACGTTTGCGGACCGGCCTGAAGACCGGGATGAAGACCGGCATGACCGGGGCGAAGGCCCTGAGCGAACGTGCCCTTCGCCCCGGCGGCCGCCGTCCCACCCCCAGGACGCGCCGTCGCGCCATCACGTGGGGCATCTTCGCGGGGATCGTGACGCTGCTGGTGGTGCTGGGGGCGGACGCTGCCCTGTCCGCCCGCCACGCGCTCGCGCAGATCAAGCTGTCGCGCGACGACCTCATCAACGCTTCGACCTCGGTCGTATCAGGGGACCCGGCCGGCGCGCAGCCCGCGTTCGAGGATGCGCTGGCGGCGGCCGACGCAGCCGTGGCCGCGGCCGGCCACCCCGGTCTCCGCATCGTGGGTTCGTTCCCGTTGCTCGGGGGCAACGTGGACGCCGTGAGGGCGGTCGCCCAGGCCGAGAGCGCCTCGGCCCAGGCCGGTCTGGAGATGGTTCGGGCGGCCAAGGATCTCGACTGGGTCACGTTCGGCCTGCCGGCGGTGCACAGCATCGGGAACGTGGACCTTCCGATGATCCGCGCAGCGACGCCGGAGATCGACAAGGTCGCCCTGCTCCTGCACGACGCCTACCGGCAGCTGCGGGCCGTGGACAGCTCGCATCTCGTGGGCCCGGTCGCGACCGGCTTCAAGGAGACGCTCGCCACGTTGGGGCGCCGCGCCGCCCTCGCCGTGGACGCCCACAACCTCTTCCACGTGCTGCCTCCGCTCCTGGGCGGCAACCGCGAGCGGCGGTACCTGGTGGCCGTCGGGAGCCTCGCGACGCCCTACGGCCCCGGAGGCCGGACCGGGCCCCTCGGGGTCCTCACGGCGCATCACGGCACGCTGCGGCTCAATCCGCTGGCGCCCGCCGTCCGCGCGATCGCGGACGCCGCCGCGTCCCCCGACTTCCCCGATGACGCCGCGAACATGCTGGCGGCGGCCCAGGCCGCCGGGCAGGGGTCGGTAGACGGCGTGATCATGGTGGACACCCAAGGGCTGCAGGACCTGCTGTGGATGGTCGGCGACGTGACCAGCACCTCATGGCCGACCGCCCTGTCCTGGTCGAACGCCGGCGCGACGCTCGACGGAGACATCCTCACGGGCACCGCGCCCCGCGCCGCCAACATCCAGCAGGCGGCGCTCGCGAGCGACATCTGGGATGCCGTGCTGGCGCGGCATCCCTCGACCGAGGCCTTCGGCACCGCGATGGCCCGGGCCTTGGCGGGACGGCACTTCATGATCTACTCGACCAACCCCGAGACCGAGCAGCTGCTCGGCCTGCTCGGGGCCACCGGCAGATTCGTCCACGCGGACAACCCCGTCGGCGTCGTGTGGAACACGGTGGGTGCGCCGCGCACGGGCGCGCTGACGCGGCGTTCGCTCTTGATCGGCGTGGGGCTCGACACCCACGGCACGGCGCGGATGAACGCCACCGTCGACCTGGAGAACCGGGCTCCGAACACGCCGCCCTCGGTGCTCCTGGGCCCGGCGAACGGGATCGCCCTGGTCGGGTCCTACACCGCCGACGTCGGTGTCTACCTTCCCGCGGGCGCCCGCCACATCACCGTCGAGACCAGCTCCCCCAGTGTCACGGGCGTCACGAAGGATCTCGGGCTGCCCGTGGCCACCGGACGGGTGAGCGCGCCCTCGGGCGGGTCGATGTCCATGCTCGTGACGGCACGGATCGCCCACGCCGCCCAGCGGGCCGGGAGTGGTTGGGTCTACCGGATCCGGATCGTGCCGCAGGCGGCGGCCGTCGTCGATCAGCTCCACGTGAGGATCTCGATCCCCGAAGGCCGCACGGTGCTCTCCACCAGCGACGGCATGAAGGTGGCCGGTAGCACGATCACCTGGGGGGGCACCACCGCGACGCCCGATCGTGTTGCGCATCTCCTACCGCTGAGGCGCTCTTCCTCAAGCGTGCTCGCGGAACCACCGCACCGTGCGGCGCACCCCTTCCTCGATGTCGACCGAAGGCTCGTAACCGAACGCCTCGCGCGCCGCCGAGACGTCGGCCTGGGTCATGCGGACGTCGCCGGCGCGCGGCGGCTCGAACACCGGCTCGGGCGTGGCGTCCGCCGCCGATGCGACCAAGGCGAGGAGTCGGTTCACCGACGTCGGCTCCCCGCCCCCGCCGATGTTGTACGCCCGGCCGAAGGCGGGCTCCGACGCTTGCGCGGCCCGCAGGTTCGCGTCGGTGACATCGTCGATGTAGGTGAAGTCGCGCGACTGCTCCCCGTCCCCGTGGACGACGGGCTGAGCGCCGCGCAGACAGGCGACGGCGAATCTCGGCACGACGGCTGCGTATTCGCTGGCGGGGTCCTGACCCGGGCCGTAGACGTTGAAGTAGCGCATCGAGAGCGTCGGGATCCGGAACGCCGCCCACAGGCTGGCGGCATAGATCTCGGCGGCGAGCTTGCTGGCGGCATACGGCGACCGCGGGCGCGGCACCATGTCCTCGCGCAACGGGAACTCGTCCTGGTCCCCGTAGACCGAGGACGAGGACGCCGACACGACGACGGCTCCGGCCTCCCGGGCCGCCAGCAGGACGTTGAGGGTGCCGCGCACGTTGACGTCGGTGGTGAGCCCAGGTTGCTCCATCGAGCGCGGGACGGAGCGCTTCGCGCCGAGGTGGATCACCGCGTCGCATCCGCGCGCCGCGTAGCTCACCGCCGCCTCGTCGCGCAGGTCCGCCTGGACGAAGCGGACCTCGGGCACGTCCTTGAGGTTCTCCAACGTACCGTCGGACAGGTCGTCCAGGCCCACGACCTCGACGCCGTCCGAGGCGAGGCGCCGGCACTGGTGCGAGCCGATGAACCCGGCCGCCCCCGTCACGAGCACGCGTTGAAGCGTCACGCGGTGGAGGCTACTCGCTCGCGCCGAGGCCGAGGATGACCTCGGCGAGGGACGGGTTCGCGCGGTCGCGCTCAGACAGCACGGGGTCCCCGACCGGCCACGCGATCGCGAGGTCGGGATCGTCCCAGGCGAGCCCGAACTCGTCCTCTCCGGTGAAGTAGGCGTCCACCTGATAGATCAGCGACACGTCCGTGAGTGCGCAGAACCCGTGGGCGACGCCGGGGGGCACGTAGAGCGCGCGGAGCCCGGCGGCGGCATCGAACGTCATCGTCTCGCTCGAGCGGAACGACGCGGAGTCGGGACGCAGATCGACGAGCGCGACGAACGCGCGGCCCTGCACGACGCACCAGTAGTCGGCTTGCCTGCGGTGGAAGTGCAGACCGCGCAACACCCCCGCCCGGCTCCGCGACAGGTTGGACTGCACGATCGGGGGCGCCAGCGGGCCGAGCCACACCTGCCGGTAGGTCTCGGTGAACGACCCGCGCTCGTCGGTTCTCGTCACGAGGTCTGGGACGCGTACCCCGGCGATGTCGGCGAGAGCCACGGCCAGAGGATATCCCGAAGGGACGCCGTGCAGGACCGGGCTGGTCCCGTCCTACCCAGGTGAGGCTCGCCCGGCGGCGTACGATGCCGCCGATGGAGCGCTACGGGCTGGCCTTCGCGGTCCCGTTGCTCGCCACCCTGGTGCTGACGCCGTTCGCGGGACGGCTCGCGCACCGCTTCGGCGTGCTGGATCACCCCGGCGGTCACAAGACGCACCACGAGGCGACGCCCTATCTGGGCGGCGCTCGCCGTGTGCGCCGGGCTGCTGCTCGTCGCGACCTTCGCCACCGGCGCGAACGGCGCACTGCTCACGGTGCTGGTCGGCGCGATCGTCCTGGCGGGCGTGGGCCTGATCGACGACGTTCAGGGCGTGCCGCCGCTCCTTCGCCTGGGCCTCGAAGGTGTGGCGGGTCTCGCGCTCTGGCTCGTCGGGATCCGCGCGGGCGTGCTGAACACCCCCTGGGTCGACCTGCCCGTGACCGTGCTGTGGGTCGTCGCCGTGACGAACGCGTTCAACTTCATCGACAACATGGACGGGCTCGCGGCCGCGGCCGCGGCGATGTCGGCGCTGGGGATCGCGGCGATCGCGGCGCACAACGGCGACTACCTCGTGGGCTCCTTCGCGCTCGCCGTGTCGGGCGCTGCGCTCGGGTTCCTGCGCTACAACTTCCCGCCCGCGAAGATCTTCCTGGGCGACGCGGGCTCGATGCTGCTGGGCTTCCTGGTGGCGGCGCTGACGCTCAAGCTCGACCTCCCGGTCGGCGCCGCGGCGCCGCGAGCGTTGTCGACGGTCCTGCTGGCAGGCGTGCCGTTGTTCGACCTGACCCTGGTGGTCGTGGCGCGTGTGGGCGGGCACCGGCCCGTCTACCAGGGCGGAACCGATCACCTGTCCCATCGGCTCGCGGCCGCGGGGGTCTCGCGCCGGGCCATCGTGCTCGTGGTGGCGGGGGCCCAGGCGATCTGCTCGGGGTTGGCGTTCGTGGTGTACCGGCAGCCTCAGCCCGTCGTGCTGGGCGTGGGTGCGGCGTGCATCGCGCTCTGGCTCGGGCTGCTCGTGACCCTGCTGCGGATGCCGGCGCCGGCCGGCGCCGCCGCCTTGCGAGCCAACAGCTCTCCGTAGAGCGCGGTGAGGTCGGCGGCCAGCCGCGCCTGCGAGAATCGCGCGCGGACGTGACCTGGGGCGGCGGCACCATACGCCTTCGCGCGCGCGGGCTCGCGCAGGAGGGCGTCGATCGCCGCGGCGACGGCCCGGTGATCGCCCGCCGGCACCAGATCGCCGGTGACGCCCGCGCCCACCACCTCGCGGACGCCGCCCACGTCGCTCGCCACGACCGGCCGCCCCGCGGCGGCGGCCTCGATGAGGGCCACCGGCGTACCTTCGCTGCGCGAGGTGAGGACCACCACGTCGCTCGCCGCGTAGAGCGAGGGTAGATCGTTCACCCAACCGAGGAACCGCGCGGCGTCGCCGAGGATCGCCCGGGCGTCGAGCTCGAGGTCCTCGCGCAGCGGGCCGTCGCCCGCCACCACGAACGTCGCGCCGGGATGTTCCTCCGCCACGTGGCGGGCCGCACGTAGGAACGTCGCGTGATCCTTGATCGGCGTGAGCCGGCCCACGATCGCGATGACGGGGCCCTCCTGCGGAAGACCCAATCGGCGGCGTGCCGGCGCGCGGTCGATCCTCGTGATCGCGTCGAGGTCCACACCCACCGGCACGACGTGCCAGCGGCGTTCGTCGCCGATCCCCATCCCCAGCAGCTCGTCGCGAACCCACGGCGCCACCGCGATCAACGCATCGCTGCGCGCGGCGAGCCCGCGCTCGACGCGCGCGAACGCGGCGTTCTTCATCCGGGAGAAGTAATCCTGCAGGACGTGACCGTGGAACGTGTGCACCACCACCGGGACGTGCGCGCGGAACGCCGCCGAGCGCCCGAGGGCTCCCGCCTTCGCGAGGTGCGTGTGCACGACGTCTGGGTGCCATCGGCGCACGATCCCCGACAACGCCACGGCGGCCCGCACGTCGTCGAGGGGGCGCAGCTCGCGCGCGAGCCATGGGAGGTAGGTGGTCGGCACGCAGGCGGCAGGCTCGATCGTCCCCTCCCCGGGCCCCGAGGATCCCCAGACCAGCCGTGTGTCGAATCCGCTCCGGCGGAGCTCATCGGTGAGGAAGACCGCCTGGCGGGCGGGACCGCCGATGTTGAGGCGCGTGATGACCCGCAAGACGCGGGGGCACGCGGGATCGCTCCCGCGCCTACGAGCCAGCCGGACGCCCTCGGCCTCCATGGGTAGGACATCGGCAGGTCTGGGCCCTACCTGTGATGCCCGGTTCCGGGTATCCGCCACGACTCAAGCCCGTGCGGCTGAGGGTCGATTGGCCCAGTAGGCATGCCTACATCGAAGGACGACACGGCCCTGGCGTCCACCGCTCGACCGGATGCGGGCGCGCGGGGGGACCGACCGCATCCCTGCCGACGGTGCTGCATCTGATCGGGTCGCTGGACCGGGGCGGAACCGAGCATCAGCTGGTGGAGCTGATCCGCCGCAGCTCCGAGCCCCGACGCCACGTCGTCGTGACCTGGGCGGGCCTCGGTGCCCTCGCCGAGGCGCTGGCCCGGCCTCCCGCATGGTCTGGACCCGCGGTTCGCACGGTGAGCCTCCCACGCGCCGCGGCGAACGTCGCATCGGGGCATCCATCGGGTCATCCGCGAGCAGGGGGTCCAACTGATCCACGCACATCTGTCGCGCTCGGAGCTGGTGGCCGCGATGCTCGACGCCCCTCGGCGTGCCGATCCTCGTGTCGCGGCGCGGTCGGACGTTCGGCTACGACGAGCGGCCGTGGTTCCGGTTCGCGCAGGGAGCCGCGCATCGGCGCGTGCGGCTCATGCTCACGAACTCCGAGGAACTCGCCGCCTTCACGCTCCGCAACGATCGCCTCGTGCCGCCCGTCGCGGTCGTGCCGAACGGCGTCGACCTGGAGCGGTTCGCGGTCGAGCCCGCTCCCTTCCGACCCGGTCGTGACGATCGTCGCGAACCTGATCGGGTACAAGCGTCACGACCTCTTCCTGCGCGCGTTCGCCATCGTGCTCCGCTCGGTCCCGAGCGCGCAGGCGATCGTCGTGGGCGACGGCCCCGAGCGGAACGCGCTTGATGGACCTCGCGTCGTCGCTCGACCTGGGCGATCGGGTCGAGTTCGCCGGGCAGGTACCTGACGTCAGACCCTTCGTCGAACGCGCTCGCGTCGTCGCGCTCACCTCCGATCACGAGGGCCTGCCGAACGCGCTGCTGGAGGCGATGGCGATGGGTCGCCCCGTCGTCGCGAGGGCGGTGGGGGGCGTCCCGGAGCTGATCGAGGACGGCCGCGAGGGCTGGCTCACCGACGCCGACCCTGTCTGCGATCGCCGATCGCCTGGTGCAGGCGCTCGCACGAGGGCCGCAAGCGGAGCACGCAGCGATCGCGGCCCGGCAGCGCGCCGAGTCGTTCGGCTGGGACCGGGTCGTCGGACCGCACCGAGGACTTCTACCGTCGCATCGCCGCCGGCGAGCGGTGGCCCCGCGGAACGCGGGTGGCGTGATGTGCGGGCTGGCCGGGATCCTCGGGGAGGCACGCCCGATCGGGCGGCGCTGCAGCGCGCGCTCGAGGCCATCGAACACCGAGGGCCCGATGAGCTTCGGCTCTGGACGCAGGACGGCGTGGGCCTCGCGCACGCACGACTGTCCATCATCGACCGCGCGCACGGCACGCAACCCGTCGTCAGCGCAGACGGCCGCTTCGTGGTCGTCTTCAACGGGGAGATCTACAACCACCACCAGCTCCGCGACGACCTGATCGCCCGCGGCTACCCGCTGTGGACGGCCTGCGACACCGAGGTCCTGCCCTACCTCTATGCCGCCGAAGGGCCCGCCATGGTCGAGCGCCTCCGCGGGCATGTTCGCCTTCGCCATCGTGGACCTGCACGAACGGGAGGTCTTCCTCGCCCGCGACGGCTTCGGGAAGAAGCCGCTGTACGTGGCGCCGGGCCGCGACACGATCGCGTTCGCCTCCACGCTCGACGGCCTCACGCCCCTGCTGCCCGCGGCGCCCGCGCTCGATCCCCAGACGATCGCGGAGTACCTGGTGCTGCAGTACGTGCCGGATGACCGCTCGCCCTGGGAGGGGATCGAGAAGGTGCCGCCCGGGACCTGGCTGCGGTGGCGAGCGGGGCACGTCGAGCGTCGGCGGTATTGGACGCCGCCGCGGGCCGTTACCCGGGAACGCGCTTCCGACGTCGATCAGATCCGTTCCGAGCTCCGGGCCCGCATCCGCGACGCCGTCGAACGGCGGCTGGAGAGCGAGGTGCCGTTGGGGGTCTTCCTTTCCGGAGGCCTGGACTCCTCGGTCGTCGTCGCGGAGATGGCGACGCTGGGGCATCGCGCGAAGACCTACTCGGTCGGCTTCGACCAGGACGGCTTCGACGAGCGGCCGTTCGCGCAGATGGTCGCCTCCCGGTTCGGCACCGATCACCACGTGCTCATCCCCGACGCCGACGTCACGGAGCTGTTCTCGCAGATGACGAAGGCCTACGACGAGCCCTTCGCCGATTCCTCGGCGCTCGCGACGCTCGCGGTGGCCCAGGCCGCGAAGGAGCACGTCACGGTCGTGCTGACCGGTGATGGAGGCGACGAGCTCTTCGGCGGATACGACCGGTACCGGGCGCTCGCGCTCGGCCGAAAGATCGGAAGCGCGCTCGGGCCGCTCGTGCGACCCGCGGTGTCGATCGCGAACGGCGCCGCACGGCTGAGCGGGGTCGGCAAGCTCTCCGCCGCGTCCTCGTTCGTGGAGGACCCCTGGGCCGGCTACCGCGATCACCTGTTCCACTTCGCGCCCGGCGAGGTCGGGGCGCTGATGTCGGCCGAGGGCCTCGACCCCTGGGCGGCCGTCCGGCGCCTGGACCGCCTGTGGAGGGAAGCGGCCGCTGGGCAGTCCTGGGTCCCGTGGGTCGACGCGCAGACCTATCTCCCCGACGACCTGCTGACCAAGATGGACCGCGCCACGATGGCGTTCGGCGTGGAGGCGCGCGCCCCGCTGCTGGACGAGGACCTGTGGGCGTTCGTGGCGGGGATCCCCGCGCCGATGCTGATGGACCGCCGCGTCGGCAAGAAGATCCTGCGCGGCGCCTACGACGACGTGCTGCCGGAACCGGTCCTCACCCGTGCGAAGCAGGGCTTCGGCGTGCCGATCGCGGCGTGGATGCGCTCCCATCTTCGCCCGGCGGTGCAGGACCTGTTGCTCGGACCCGCCGAGCCCGTCGGAGGCGTGCTGCGCGCCGACACCACGCGCCGACTCGTGAGGGGATTCCTCGCCGGGGACGACCGGCTCGCGACCCGCACGTGGAACCTCCTGGCGCTGGCCGGATGGCACGAGGCGCGGACCCGCGCGGGCTCCCTCATCGGGAGTCGATGACGTGCAGGACGAGCCGGAGCTCCTCGCGATCCTCGAGCGGTCCACCCGCACCGGCATCCACGTGATCGGTCTGCGGCTCGTCACCTATGCGTTGGGGTTCGTCGGCAGCGTGCTCCTCGCCAGGGCGCTGGGCCCGGGGGCCGTGGGCGCTACGTCCTGCCGCTCGCGATCCTCACGATCGTCTTCATGGTGACGAACCTCGGGCTCGAGCAGGCCCAGGTGTATCTCGCGGGCCGGGGCACCTCCTCGCGCGCGATGTGGGCGAACGCGACGGCCGTGGGCGTGGGCGTCTCGGTCATCGTGTGGGTCGTGGCGGCCATCGTCGTCGTCGTCCAGCCGGGTCTCATGAGCACACCGACGAGCTGGATCGTCCTGACGTTCTCTCAGCTTCCCCTGCTGCTGCACATCCTGTATTGGCTGAGCATCCTGCAGCTCGCCGGGCGGGTGCGCGCCGGCGTCGCCGCGGGCGCGGCTGCCTCCGGCGCCGAGGCCCTGGCCGTCGTGGCGCTGTACGCGGAGCATGCGCTGACACCGTTCCGCGCGCTGGTGATCGTGGGGGCCGGGAACGTCATCACCTGGGGCGTGCTCTTGGGCATCGGCCCGAAGGCCGGGATCGTCGCGTTCAGGATCGATGTCCCGAGCCTGCGACGGGGACTCCACTTCGGCCTGCGCGCTCAGCTGGGGATCGTGTTCACGTTCCTGCTGCTGCGCGTGGACCAGGTCATGGTCCAACACATGCTGGGGTTCGCCGCCCTGGGCACCTATTCGCTGGCGGTCGTGCTCGCCGAGCTGATGTGGCTCCTGTCGGAGCCGTTCGCCTCCGCGCTGCTCCCCCACCAGGTGGATGCCCGGGGCGACGACGACATCCGACTGGGCTTCGCGACGGCTCGCGTCTCCCCCTGCTGCTCGCCGCGGGAGCCGCCATCGCGTGGCTGGTGGCGCCGTGGGCGATCCGGACCGTGTTCGGCGCCGGTTACGAGGGCGCGATCTGGCCCCTGCGGTGGCTGCTGCCCGGCGTGGTGGCCCTGGCCGTCCAACGCCCCCTCGCGGGCGTGCTGCTGAAGCGGGGCCGCCCCGTCACGGTGAGCATCCTGGCGGCGTCGCGCTCGCCCTGAACCTCGTTTGGAACCTCGCTCTCATCCCCCGCTTCGGACTGGTGGCCGCATCCATCGGGTCGAGCGTCGCCTACATCTTCCTGGGGGTCGCCTATCTCGTGGCGATTCGTCGCTTGGCCAAGGACATCCGGTGCACTGATGCCCGGGCGCGCGGAGCTGGCGATGCTCTGTCGGATCGCGCGCGCTCCGGTGGCGCGAGTCCCGATGATCGCGACGACCGTGCCGGTCGTGCCCCCTTTGCGACACCCGGCCGGTGCCGACCCTTCGAGGTCGTCTACGCCGAGGTCTGGTCCAGGATGCGAGCGGACTGGGGGCTGATGCTCAGCGATTCCGTTCGCGGGGCGAACGCGCCTGCCGCTACCTCCCTCCTTCGCTGCGAGCGATGTGGGCTGGACCGGTTCGAACCGATGGCCCCGGGCGGGCCGGACTTCTACGCCGAGCTGATGGCGGCGACCCCCTATGCCGCGATCGCTGGGACTTCGCGCTCGCCCGCGCGCGATCGACCCCGACCTCGATGTCGTGGGACTTCGGCTGTGGCGAGGGCCGGTTCCTCGTATCGCTGGGCCCCCGGGCCGGCCGCACCGTCGGCGTCGATCACAACGATGGCATCGTCCGGCGACTGGCCGGACGGGGGCCGAGGCATACGCGGTTCGTTCGAAGCCTTCGCCGCCGCACGAGGCCCGCGCTTCGATGCCGTCACCACACTCCACACGCTGGAACACGTGCGCGACCCCAAGGCGACGGTCCGGGCGGCGGCGGCTGCCTTCGGGCAGGGTCTGCTGCTGATCTCGGTTCCCAACCGCGAGCGGGCGTGGAGGGAGGAGGGCGAGCCCATCGACCGTCCGCCCCACCACGTCACGAGATGGGGGCCCGCCCAGCTCCGCGGCCTCGCGACGCCGCCGGCCTCGTCGAGGACACGTCCGATTCGAACCGCCCGGACCTCTCGAGCGCGCCGCGCTCGCCGAGGAGCCTGAGCGCGGTTCGCGGCGCGCTCTGGCCGGCGCCACCGCGGGCCGCGGCCACAGCTCGGCGCGGGTGGCGAGCGCGAGCCCGCGAGGCCCGAGCACCGGCGGCGGGCGATCGCTACGCCGGCGCGGGGTCTACGGGCACACGATGGTGGCCGCGATCAGACGCGAGTGAAGCCTCCTCCCTCCCCCACGGCGCTCGGGACCGTCGTACCATCAGCCGACCCCTATGAACTACCTCATCACCGGTGGCGCCGGGTTCATCGGCTCCCACCTCGCGGACGCGCTCCTCACGCGAGGGGACCACGTCGTGGCGCTCGACGACGTCTCCACGGGGTCCATCGAGAACGTCCAGCACCTCCTGGACCACCCGCGTTTCAGCCTGCGCGAGGGCACCGTGCTGAACCATCCGCTCGTGGCACAGCTGGCCGGGCGCGCCGACGTCGTGGTGCACCTCGCCGCGGCCGTGGGCGTGAAGCTGATCATCGAGCACCCGCTCCGGTCGTTGATCACGAACATCCGCGGGACCGAGATCGTGCTGGACGCCTCGGAGATGGGTGACTGCCGCGTCATGGTCGCCTCCACATCGGAGATCTACGGCAAGAACTCCTTCGAGCCGCTCGTGGAGAACGCCGACCGGATCCTGGGCTCACCCTTCGTCGCGCGCTGGTCCTATTCGGAGGCGAAGGCGGTGGATGAGATCCTGGCCCACGCGTACTGGAAGGAGAAGGGCACCCAGGCCATCGTCATCCGTCTGTTCAACTGCGTGGGGCCGCGGCAGACCGGGACCTACGGCATGGTGGTGCCGGCGCTCGTGCGGCAGGCGCTCTCGGGCGAGGACATCACGGTGTTCGGCACGGGCGAGCAGCTGCGGTGCTTCTGCCACGTGCTCGACACCGTGGCCGGGATCGTGGCGCTGCTGGATCACCCCCAGAGCCCGGGCGACCCCTTCAACATCGGCGCGCTCAACGAGTGCTCGATCAACGAGCTCGCGGAGATGATCGTCGCGAAGACGGGGTCCGCATCCAGGATCGTCCACGTCCCCTACGAGGAAGCCTACGAAGAGGGGTTCGAGGACATGGAACGGCGGGTGCCCGACATCACGCGGGTCCGCAACCTCACCCGATGGGAGCCGACCCGCACGATGGACGACATCCTCGTGGACGTCATCGAGTTCGAACGCACCCACTTGAGGCGCTAGGTCGGGGCTCGTCGCCGCCGCCGTCAGCGCAGGCTGGAGGCCCCACGTGAACGAGCCGGTGCTGCCCTCGGTCGCGTCCGCAGGGCCGGCGAGCGACTCGATGCCCCCGGCCGCGTTCACCATGTCGGCGACGGCGTTGCCCAGACGCTCCGCTTGCTCCTTCGTGGTGATCGTGACGCCACGCTCGATCAACACGTTGAAGAAGTGCTCGAGGGCGGCGCGCTGGTCGCCCAGCAAGGAGGCCTCGGAGACGTTCAGCGCGCGCGCGAGGCGAGCCAACGTCTGGATCGAAGGCTCAACGTGCCCGTTCTCATAGCGCGAGAGCCGGGCCTTGGGGATGCCGGAGAGCTCCTCGAGCTCGGACTGACTGAGACCGGCCCCCAGGCGAGCCTCACGGAGCCGGTTGCCGAAGTGCCTGCCGTCGTTCGCCATCGTCGCTCTGGTCCCCCCCGAGACACGAGATACGCATCTCGACCTTCCAGTTGGCACCATAGCACAGGCCCAGAACCCCGTAGAAAGGGCAACTGGAGGGGCCGGCTTCGACCCCCGTTACTTGACCTCGACGCTGGCGCCGGCGGCCTCGAGGGCCTCCTTCGCCTTGTCGGCGGCCTCCTTGTTGACCTTCTCCAGCACCGGGTTCGGGGCGCCGTCGACCAGATCCTTGGCCTCCTTCAGGCCCAGGCTCGTGAGGGCACGGACCTCCTTGATGACCTGGATCTTCTTCTCGCCGGCAGCGGTCAAGACGACGTCGAACTCCGACTGCTCCTCGGCGACCTCGGCGCCTGCGGCTCCCCCGCCGCCGGCGGGAGCCATCATCACCGGGGCCGCCGCGGCGGCGGTGACGTCGAACGTCTCTTCGAACTGCTTGATGAATTCGGACAGCTCCAGCAAGGTCATGTCTTTGAACTGATCGAGCAGGTCCTCGGTGCTGAGCTTCGCCATCGGTCACTCCTCCTGTTCGTCCGAGGACTCCGCCTCGTCGCTCGTTGCTTCGGGTTCCGTCGCCGGTTCGGCCTCCGCGACCGCCTCGGCTACGGGCTCGGCCGCTGCTTCGGGCTCCTCGGGGGCCGGGAGCTTCTCCTTGAGGGCCTCCAGGACGCCCAGGAACTTCGATTGGGCGCTCACGAACAGCGCCGCGGCCTTGGTCATGTCGGCCTTCATCAGCCCCGCGACCTTCGACAGCATCGCTTCACGCGATTCCAGATCGGCCAGGGACCTCGCCTCCTCGGCCGACAACAGCCGGCCCTCCATCCAGGCGCCCTTCAACACCAGGGCGGGATAGAGCTTCTGCGCCTTGACGACGGACTTCGCAGCCGCCACGGGGTCGCCGTCCACGAACGTGATCGCGGACGGACCCTGCAGCAGCTCCTCCAGCTCCGTGAGCCCGGCGTCGGTGGCGGCGCGGCGCATCAAGGTGTTCTTGACCACCGCGAATCGTGCTCCACCCTCGGCGAGCGAGCGGCGGAGCTCGGAGATCTCGGACACCGTGAGGCCGCGGTACTCGGTGAGCAGCAGGGCCGAGGACCCTTCGATCCTCGCCTTCAGCTCAGCGACCCGCTCGACCTTCTCGGCGTTGGGCATCGCGCCTCCTGACATAGATGATGCGCGTCCCGCAGGCCGCCGGAACGCGCACGCGATGCGAAGCGTCTTGGACGAGCAAGCCTCGGCAGGTACCGGCGAACCGGATTGTGCGAACGTGCCCCTGCGGTCTACGGCGTCCCCATGCTAGAGGCGACCTCCCCGGTTCGACAACCGGCCGCGCGTACTGTAGTGAGACTCGCATGAACGAGGTGTTCGTTGCGACCGTCTATCCGCTCGATCCCCTCCTGGACACGGTGACCGCCACCGTCGCGACCTTCACGCTCCCGGCCGGCAAGTACGTGATCCATGCCCCGATCAGGTTCCGCACCCAGCGGATCGAAGGCGGGGCCGCATCGGTGTGGTGCGAGCTGTATGCCGGTGGGTGGCAGCTCGACTCGTGTCTGTTGCAGTACCGGGTCGGCGAGGACTATCACGACAAGGTGGCGCCGCTGCTGGGCACGAGGGAGTTGACGACGCCGGCCAGCGTCGAGGTGCGATGCCGGGCGAACTACGACCCGAGCGTCCCGGCCGGGTTCTCCGACATCGGCGTTGTGGAAGGCCCGATCGTGGCGACCAGGGTCCGGACCATCACGTCCGTCTAACGAACGAGCCCATGCGATCGTGCAGGAGCGTCTTCCGGGTGGACCCGTCGACCCGCAGCGTCAAGGATGAGGGGGCCCTGATGCCGTTCGGTCTTCGGTGGGCTCCGGGAGACGGACACGGCGGAACGTGAGATAGATCGCGGCGTCGTACACCGCCTTGAGCGTGCCGGCCACGATGAACGGCGAGCCGATGGAGACCGCCTGCATGAGCGCGCCGGACAGCGCCGGGCCGATCGGGCGGGAGACGTAGCGCGCCGTGTTCGTGAACGCCGCCGCAGCCACACGCTCCTCCGGCTCCACCATGGCCACGACGTAGGCCTGACGAGCGGGCACGTCCATCTGCGACAGGGCCACGCGCGCCCACCAGACAGCGACCGCGGTTGCGAGCGTGGGTGCGAAGGGGACCAGGATCAGCAGAACGTTCGACGGCAGGTGGGTGAACACCATGGTGTTGAGCAGGCCGAACCGCTTCCCGACCCGGGCGGCGATGATCGAGGAGCCGGCCTGCAGCAGCCCCGAGACGAAGAAGACGAGCGCCATCAGGTCGGTCGAGGCGCCGAACCGCCGGCCGAACCAGAACACGACGAAGGCCTGCACGACGAACCCGCCCGCGAAGGAGTCCATCGAGAACAGGGCAGACAGCTTGACGACGGTGCGCCGGGAGCTCTTCAACGCCGAGCGTGCCGCGCTTCCGGAAACCGGTTGTGTTTCAACGGCGTCGCTCAGGTGGGTCGCCAGGATCGCGCACGGGACCGCCACGACGGGGAAGATGAGGAAGAACCATCGATCAGCCGGGACCGACAGACCGCCTCGACGGATCAGCGAGGGCAGGCCCGCCGAGAGTGCCCCGACGGCCCCCGCCAGATAGGCGATGGCGTTGTAACGGCCGAAGACGTGCAGGCGCACCTCCGCGGGCGCCTGCCCGATCATGCCTTGCTCCAACGACGTGATCGGGCCCGATTCGTTCGGATCGGTCGAGAGCGTTCCGGTGAGCGCCGCGATGATCAGGGCAACGGGGTTGGAGGTGACCGCGAAGACGGCCCCGGCAACCCCCATCACCAGAAGCAGCAGCCCGTAGGACCGACGCCAGCCCAGCCGATGGGCGCCGACACCGACCAGCGTGGAGGTGAGCGCCATCCCGGCGAGGATCGCCGTGAACACCAGCCCGACCTGCGCGTCGCTCAAACCGGTGGAGGCGAGCGTCGCCCCCAGCAGAACGCTCGCGAACCCGTAGAGGAACGCGCGCAGCGCCTGGATCGCGAGGACACGACGCAGGTCCGCGGCGATCCACTTGTCGCTCAAGCGCCCGCCGGAAACGCGATCCACCTCACGGCTTCTCCTTCAAGACGCCGGACCCACAACCGCGTACAGGCGCCACCGGTCGGGAACACCCTTCAGCTCGTGCTCGCCGCGGTCCTCGAACACGAGGCCCGATCCTGGGACGAGGTCCTTGACGGTAGAGGAGACGAGCACCTCCGAGGGTCCGGCGATCGCCCCGACCCGGGCACCGATGTGGACGGCGATCCCACCGATCTTCCCATCGATCGTCTCGACCTCTCCGGTGTGAAGGCCCGCTCGGATCTCCAACCCAAGCGGACGGATGGCCTCGGCGATCGCCTGCGCGCACCGCACACCCCGTGCGGGGCCGTCGAACGTCGCGAGGAACCCGTCGCCCGTCGTGTCGCTCTCGCGACCGCGGTAGCGGCCGATCATCGCGCGAGCCGTCTCGTGATGGCGCTCGAGCAGGTCCCTCCACGCGGTATCGCCGAGCGCAGACGCCTTCTCGGTGGAACCGACGATGTCGGTGAACAGCACCGTCGCGAGCACGCGATCGAAGGTCGACTCCTCCGCGCTCACCGAACGGACGAACCGTTCGATCTCATCGAGGAGCGGGCCGGGATTCGTGTGTTCCACGATCAGGTCCCGGCCCGGCAGCTCGACGTACTTCGCCCCGGGGATGTGTTCGGCGAGGTAGCGCTCGCGCACCACATCCCCCGTGCCCGGCACCATATCTCCTGCCCCCGGGGTGGCGATCACGAGCGTCGGTGCCTGCACGCTCCCGAGCACCGAGCGGACGTCGATCGCGTACCACATGTCGCTGAACTCGAGCACCGCCGCGGGAGACGCGCCATGCCGCAGGGCCTTCGCGAACCACTCGACGTACTCGGCATCCTGCGAGAGCGACGGGGCCTGACGATCGACCCACTCCTGTGCGTACTCGATCGTTCCCCATCGCTTCGCGTCGTCCTCGCGGTCGGCGAGGTAGGCCTCCTCCTTCTGCCCGATGGGGTAGTCGGGGGCCCACGCCACGCGCGCGTAGGCCCCTGCGAGGATCAGGGCCTGCACCTGCTCCGGGTGCGTCGCCGCGAAGAACGCCGCGAGAGCGCCACCGTCGGCATCGCCCATCACGACCGCTCGCTCGGAGCCCACGGCGTCCAGCACCGCCCGCAGATCGTCGGCGCGCATCTCGAGATCCGGCGTCCGGGTTCGGTCCGAAAGCCCTGTCCCACGTTTGTCGAACAGGATCAAACGCGAGAACGATGCGAGCCCGCCGAAGTAAGGGCCGCTCCGAGGTCCCTCCAGTTGCACCTCGAAGTTCGAGGTCCACCCCATCGCATAGATGAGATCGATAGGTCCGTCGCCCCGCACCTGATAGGCGATGTTGACGCCGTCGACGGTCTTCGCGTAGCGGGTTCGAGGGGTCTCCACGGCTTCAGTCCCCCACCACCGCGTACAGGTGCCAGCGGTCCGGAACGCCCTTCAGATCGTGCGCATCGCGGTCTTCGAACACGAGGTCCGAGCCGGCGACGAGGTCCTTCA
Organism: uncultured Actinomycetes bacterium; assembly: GCA_963850315.1. Taxonomy (GTDB): domain Bacteria; phylum Actinomycetota; class UBA4738; order UBA4738; family HRBIN12; genus JAOUEA01. The sequence continues at coordinate 126,764 of CAWKKN010000002.1, read as the reverse complement.
CCGTCGATGACACGAGCACCTCGCCCGCACCGGCGAGCGCACCGACGCGGGCGCCGATGTGCACGGCGATCCCACCGATCTTCCCGTCGAGGGCTTCGCACTCGCCCGTGTGCAGCCCGGCGCGGACCTCAAGGCCCAGCGCGCGCACGGCATCGCGGATGGCCTGCGCGCACCGGATCGCCCGCGCGGGACCATCGAAGGTGGCCAGGAACCCGTCTCCGGCCGTGTCGATCTCGTGACCGCGATAGCGACCCAGCAGCGCGCGCACCGTCTCGTGATGGCGTTCAAGCAGGTCTGTCCACGCAGCATCACCCAGCGCGGAGGCCCTCTCCGTCGAACCGACGATGTCGGTGAAAAGCACCGTCGCGAGCACCCGGTCGAACTCCCGCTGCTCGGCTCGCAGGGACGCAAGGAAGCGGTCGACCTCGGGGAAGGTCACGGACTCCACCCACGAACCGTGGTCGGCGCCGGGAAGCTCCACGAAGACGGCACCGGGGATGTGTTCGGCGATGTACCGCCCCTCCTGGATCGACTCCACCTGATCGTCGACGAAGTGGAAGACGAGCGCCGGTGCCTGGATCGCCGGCAGGACGTGACGGACGTCGGTGTCCATGTAGACCCGTTCGGCCGCCAGCGCGTCTCCCGGGCTCAGGGAGTTCCGAACGAGGCGCGCGTAGGCGCGAACGAATCCGGTATCCCCGGCGTGAGACGGGAAGACCCAGGAGACGAGCTTCCGCACGAACTCGGGCGTGCCCCAGCCGGCTTCGATCTCGCTCAACCATTCGGCCCACTCTTCCTCGGTCCAGATCCAGGGGGCGTCGGGGGCCCAGCGCCCCCTGGAACTCGCCCCGACCGAGATCAGTGCGTCGGTGCGCTCGGGGTAGGTCGCGGCGAACAGGAAGCAGAGCGCAGCTCCGTCTTCGATGCCGTACAGGACGGCGTGTTCCGAGCCGGCGGCGTCCATCACCGCTCGGATGTCATCCATCCGGGCATCGAGCGTCGGCAGGCTCTCTCCACTGACTCCGTCGGAAAGACCCGCGCCACGGCGATCGAAGATCAGCAGCCGACCGCGCGCCGCGAGCCCGCGGTAGAGCGAAGACAGGTAGGTCCACTCCCACGCGAGCTCGACGTTCGAGACGAAACAGGAGGTGACGAACACGATGTCGGTGGAACCCTCCCCCAGGGCCTGATAGGCGATGTGGACGCCGTCGGCCGTCTTCGCGTAGCGCGTCTCGGGGATCTCCACGCGCGCATCTTCGCCGTTGACGCCTGAGCCCCGCAACCGGTGCACCGCTCATGGTCGCCGCCCGTGGGCAAGAGGACGGGCCCCTCGGGTAGCGTTGGCACGGATGGACGAGCTGCCGCGCGGGTTCCCCAGCACCGTTGCGCCGATGTTGGCGAAGCTCGCGGAGGAACTGCCGCAGGGTGCGGGGTGGACCTACGAGCCGAAGTGGGACGGGTTCCGATGCCTCGTCTTCCACGACGGGTCCGGCGTGCGGCTGCAGAGCCGCGACGAGCGCCCGCTCGCCCGCTACTTCCCCGAGCTGGTTGACCTCGTGGCGCAGGCGGGTGACGGGGCCTACGTCGCCGACGCAGAGATCGTGATCGTCCGACCGACGGGTCTGGGATTCGACGAGCTCCTGCAGCGGATCCATCCGGCCGACTCCCGGGTGAAGCGTCTCGCGTCCGAGTGGCCCGCCAGCCTCATCCTGTTCGACCTGCTGGCCGACGGCGGCGACGATCTGCGCACGGAACCGCTCGCCGAGCGCCGTCGCCGGCTGAGCGACCTCTGCACGCGCCTGGGCGCCCCCCATGCCTCGGACGAGCTCGAGAAGCTGACACCGGGCACCGAGCTGCTCCTCACGCCCTGGACCGAGGATCTCGCGACGGCCGAGCGATGGTTCGCCGACACGGCGGGGATCGGCCAGGACGGCGTGGTGGCGAAACGGGACAGCGTCGCGTACCTGCCCGGGGAGCGCGCGATGTTGAAGGTGAAGCATCGCCGCGCCGTGGACTGCGTCGTGGGCGGCTACCGCGCCACGAAGGACGGCTCCGGGGTGGCCTCGCTGTTGCTCGGTCTCTACGACGGCGACGGCACGCTCCACTACGTGGGGCACACGTCCTCGTTCAAAGCCAAGGAACGCCGCGAGGTCCTGGCGCTGCTCCGGCCGCTGGAGGGCGGCGCCAGCTTCGAGCGCGGCCGCACGCCCGGCGGACCGAGCCGATGGTCGGCGAACCGCGATCTGTCGTGGGTGGGGCTGGAGGCCGCGCTCGTGTGCGAGGTCACGATCGACCGCATGCAATCCGGCCGCTTCCGCCACGCCGCGACTTTCCAACGCTGGCGCACCGACCGCGAACCGCGCAGCTGCACGTTCGAACAGCTGGGGATGTCCCCACCGACTTGGTAGCCGGGGCTTGCCCAGCCCTACGAAGAACTGCGGCGGCGGGAGGGTGCGACGCGCCGTGGCTCGGCGTCGGCCTTGGGGAAGTGCGGGGGCCAGGGCGCGTCGCCCAGGCCGCCTCTCTCGTCGCGCGCCGCGAGGTCGAGCAAGGCGTCCAGCGAGCCGACGTGGCGATCGATGGCGGCGCCGGGGTCGCCGCGGATCGCAACCGCTCCGGCAACGTCCGCAGGGTCATCTCCGACGGTTCCACGTCGGGGACCTCGCTCCACTCCAGCGGCGCCGACGCCCGGGCGTCAGGCATCGGCCGGACGCTGTACGCGCTCGCGACCGTCCGGTCCCGCGCGTTCTGGTTGTAGTCGATGAAGACGCCGTGTCGCTCCTCCTTCCACCACGCCGTGGTGCACAGGTCCGGGATCCGCCGCTCCATCTCGCGCGCCATCGCGAGCGCGGCTCGGCGGACCTCGGTGAAGGACCATCGAGGCTCGATCCGCACATCGACGTGCAGGCCGCGCTTGCCACTCGTCTTCGGGAATCCCACCAGGTCGTGCTCCTCCAGGACGTCCTTCGAGACCATCGCGACCTCCCTGACCCATGCGAACGGGACGTCGGGGCCCGGGTCCAGGTCGACGCGCAGCTCGTCGGGATGATCGACGTCGTCTCGGCGCACGGGCCAGGGGTTCGCCTCAAGGCAGCCGAGCGTTGCCGACCATGCCAGGTGCGGGACGTCTGCCATCACCGGCATGCTCGCCGTGCGTCCGCTGGGGAACGTGATCGTCGTGACCTGCACCCACTCGGGCGACCCCTTGGGTGTGCGCTTCTGGTAGAAGGACTTGCCCGCCTCGCCGTCGGGGAACCGGTGCAGGATGCACGGGCGATCGCGGCACCCGACCAGCATCGCGTCGCCCACCTCCACCACGTAGCGCACCAGGTCGAGCTTCGTGATGGGACCTCCGGCCGCCTCCGGGAAGAAGACCTTCGACGGGTTGGTGACGTCGATGTGCCGGCCCGCCACCTCCACGGTCTCCACCTCGGGGCTCACCCGAGAAGAGTAGGGCTCAGCCGTGCCAGGAGAAACCGGGGGGCGCTGGGTTGCACAGCTGCTCGGCTCGCGCCTTCAAGCTCGCCAGTTCGCTCGCGTGCGCGGGATCGGCGGCGAGGTTGTGCAGCTCGAACGGGTCGGTCTGGAGGTGGTACAGCTCCTCCTCATACGCCGGATAACCGGTGTGCGGCAGGTTCTGGTAGCGCACGTACGCCCAATCGACGGTGCGCACCCCACAGTAGGTGGGGGGGTTGCTCGCCTTCTGGGTCAGGTGTTCCAGCGGGAACGCGGTCCTGGAGAACTCCGCGTTGAACGGCGGCAGCACCTGTCCGTCGAACGTGTAGTTGGCGGGCCGTGCGACCCGTGCCAACGCGAACGCGGTCGGCTCGATGTCGGCGTTGAGGACGAGGTGCCGGTCGACCGTGCCGGCGAGCCTCTGGGTCAGCGGGTCATAGCGCACGATCATCGGGATGTGATCGGCCTCGTCCCACGCAGTCATCTTGTTGATCCAGCGGTGCGAGCCGCCCGACAGGCTGTTGTCCGACGTGAAGATGAACAGCGTGTTGTGCTCCTGATGCCGCGCGAAGACGGCGTTCACGAGGCCCGCCACCTGCCGGTCCACGGAGAGCAGCGTCTGCTCCTGCCGCTTGCGCGTCAGATCGAACGACTTCCTGTTCTTGGGGAGGGCCCTCACCCACGAGACCTCCTTCGACACGTCGGCCTGGTTGATGTTCTCCGAGCAGTACGGAGGGAGCCCCGTCTGCGGCGGGCACGTCCCGGGGGCACGGACCGCCATCGGCCGATAGCAACCGGGCGGCGTATGGCCCACCTCGCAGTTCGGCAGTGCCGAGAGGTCCGCGGGAGCGGGCGTGTAGGGGGAATGAGGGCCGTAGGGGGCGAAGTAGACGAAGAAGGGCTTCGCGAGCGGGGTGTTCTTCACGAAGCTCACCGCGGCGGAGCCGAAGACGTTCGTGGAGTAGTCCGAGGGCGCGGATCCATGCTGCACGATCTTGCCCTGATCATCGACACTGTAGTTGTAGTAGGCGGGTTTCTCGGCGGCACCGCTCCCGCCGATGAACGAGTCCCATCGGTCCCACCCGGGGCGCGGCTTCAAGCCGGTCGGGTTCGCGGGGCTCCTGGCCGCTGCGGCATTGAAGCCGTTCAGGTACTTGCCGAACAGCGCGGTCGTGTAGCCGGCACCGTGCAGCCGCGTGGCGATCGTCCTGCCCTCGTGCCAGATGAAGGCCCGGAACCCGCCGAAGGGAAGCGCCGTCGACCACTCGTTGTTCCACACGCGGGTGTGGTTCGAGAACTGCCCCGTCAGGATCGTGGAGCGCGACGGGCAGCACAGCGAGTTCGGCACGAACGCGTTCGTGTACTCGATCCCCTTGGCCACCAGGAGCCGCTGCACCGCCGGCATGTTCTGCAGCTCGTCCCACCGCATGTCGTCGGTGAGGATCACGATGATGTTGGGACGTTGCGCGGGCGTGGCGGCCGCGCGGACGGGCCTCGAGGCGCTCGGCACCGCGAGGGCGGCGGCGATCGCGAAGGCGGCCGTCAATCTGAACATCGTGCGCACGGATCTCCCAACCGACGGGGGCGGTTGCGCCCACCCTATCGGGTCGGGCGGATCTGTGTCCCGCGAGCGACGTGAGCGTTTGGCGATACCCTCGGTCGGACCATGAAGACCCCCCGGATCACGCTGTCGCTGGTTGCCGCCCTCGCCCTCCTCCTGGTCTGGGCGGCCGCTCCCGCTGGGCGGGCCTCCTCCCGGGCCGCCTCGGTAGCCTCGGTAGGCCGGCGCCGGCCCCCAGCCTCCCACGTCGTCGTGATCATGCTCGAGAACAAGGAGTACGGACAGGTCGTCGGGTCGCGGAAGGCGCCGTTCCTGAACGCCTTCGCGCGGCGCAACGTCCTGCTCACCCACACCTTCGCCGTGAGCCACCCCTCGGAGCCCAACTACCTGGCGCTGACGTCCGGCCGGACGCTAGGCGTCAGGAACGACTGCGGCCGATGCACGTACCGACTCTTCAACATCGCGGATCAGGTCACCCGGAACCGTATGGGATGGAAGGCGTACATGCAGGGGATGCCCTCGCCCTGCTTCAAGGGCAGCCGGGCGGGCAGGTTCCCCCACCTGTACGCATCGAAGCACGACCCGTTCATCCTGTATGCCGACATCCGTTCGTCACCTGCCCGCTGCCACCGCATCGTCCCGTTCTCGCAGCTCCGCCCGGACCTCGGCAACGGGCGTCTGCCCCGATTCGCGTTCATCAGCCCGGATGAGTGCAACGACATGCACTCGTGTTCGGTGGGGACCGGGGACGCCTGGCTGGGCACATGGATCCCGCGGATCGTCCCGAAGCTGGGGTCCAACGGGCTGCTGATCCTGGTGTTCGACGAGGGTTCGACGTCGCTGGGCTGCTGCAGCCCGGCGATCCACGGCGGGCGCGTCGCCGCGGTCATCGCGGGCCCGGGCGCCGCGGACGGCGTGAGGATCGCCCACCGCGCCGACCACTACTCGATCCTCCGATTGATCGACGACGCGTTGGGGTTCCGACGGATCGGCCACGCCCGCGACCGTTCGACTCCCTCGATCCTCGGCTGGCGAGCCCCCTAAGCCGGAGAGAACCCGAGCTCAGTTAGTTGCGACCGGCATCGCCGAGGCAGCGAGTGGGATCCGTGCTCCGACCGCGGGAGGATCGGCGCTCAGCTGTGGAAGTGAACGCTGGTGCTGGCCGAGGCGTCGTAGCAGATGGTGGTGTCGCCGTAGCCGCTCTTCACGCCGCCCGGCACGAACGCCCGGATCGTGTAGGTGTGGTTGAACTTGAAGTGGCCGAACTTGACCACCCCGTAGTTGCCGGCGCCGTTCGTGCTGGTGGTGGCGCTATCTCCGTTGTTCGCCGAGAGCGATACCGTGCGGCCGCCGGGGCCGTGGCACTTGGTGGACACGCGGTCGTAGGTTCCGGACGCCGCCACCTTGTGGCCGCTCTGGGAGGCGTTCAACGAAACGGTGGGGAAGATCTTCGTCTTGGACGCGAGGGCGGTTCCGGCGAGGGTCAACGCGAGCGCCAGCACGGACGCGGTCACCGCAGCGGCCCGCTTGGACCTCTTGCTCATGATGCACCCTTCCCTTCGGCATCCTCGGGAACCAACGCCGCATCGGCCCGGTTCCATGAGGTCGGCCCGGTCCTACACGGCCGTAGCTTACCCAGGGAACGCCCCAGAATGCAAACGTAAGTTGTCAGGGCGTTCGGCCGATGCCAGGCCCTCACGAGCGGCCAGCCGCCGGCCTGCGATAAGGTCGCATGCCCATGTCAACTTCCCCCGAGTTCGGGCCCCGGCCTCGCCGGTGGCTGCGACGCATCCTGGTCGGCTTGGGCGTGCTGGTCGTGCTGCTGGCGTTGGACGCCGTCTGGGCCGGCCTCACCACCGCGCACGACCTCAGGTCGGCCCGCGACCAGATCACGGCGGGCGCCGATGCCCTGGTCCACGGGAACATCGCAGAGGCCGCCGCGGACTTCGACCAGGCGCGCAGCGAAGCCGACGCAGCGGCGAAGCTCGGGGATCACCCATCGGGGTTCCTCGCCGGCGCACTCCCCTTCATCGGCGACGACGTTCACGCGGTGGACGACCTCGCACGGGCGGGCTCGCTCACCGCGCAAGCGGGCCAAAGGCTCACCGCCGCCGCGCAGCGGGTGGGGTGGAACGGCCACGGGATCCCCGGCGTCTCCTCGGGCAGCGGCCTGTCGGCCTTCGTGTCCTGCAGAAGATGGCGCCAGACCTGACGTACCGCACACGGCTCGCTCACGCAGGCCCAGGCGATCCTGGATGCCATCAGCACGCCGGGCTGCTCGAGCCCGTGCAGAACGCGGTGCTCACGGCACGTAGCGAGCTCGGCGGGACGCACCGACCTGGTGGGCTCGGCCACCGATATCGCGAAGCTCGTACCTGGACCTCCTCAAGCGCTGGCGCGCGCTACCTCCTGATCGTGCAGAACCCGGGCGAGCCCCGCGGAACCGGCGGGTTCATGGGCTTCTACGGCACGCTCGTCTCCGACGGCACGCACCTCAACCTCACCAACTTCCATCCAGCCGACGGCAAGTTCGTGCCGAAGGTGAGCGCCCCCGCCGACTTCGTCGCCCGCTACGCGCGCTTCCAAAGCCTCATCGACCTGCGCCAGTCGAACTACTCGCCCGACCTGCCCACGGTGGCAGGCGTCATCACGCAGATGGCGCAGGAGCGCGGATGGGGTCACTACGACGGCATCTTCATGGTCGACACCATCTGGATGCAGTACATGCTGGAGGCGACCGGACCCATCAAGCGTGGCGGGCCTCAGCGGGCGCTCACGTCGGACAACGTCGTGGACGTCCTCGGCAAGCAGGTCCCGACCCTGCCCGAGGGGCCTTCGAACGCTCTGCAGGGCCGGATCGGCCAGGCCGTGTGGAGCGCGATCCAGACGAGCACCCTCTCGCCCGCGGCGTTCGCCACGGCGTTGTCGCGCAGCGTCGGCGGAGCGGCACATGCAGCTGTGGATGGCCGACCCCGGCGCGGAGGCGTTGATCCGCGGCCTCGGCGCGGCGGGGAACGCCGACCTGGGGAAGAACCCGCTCTACGTGGTGTGGGAGGACCTGTCGGCGAACAAGATCGCGGTGTACGCTGCAGCGCTCGATCGATGTGGACGTCACGCTGCAGGACCAGGGCACCGCGCGCGTGACCGAGACGCTGACGGTGAAGAACACGGCGCCCTCGGGACCGCCCTCGGATCTGCTGGGGGACGGCACGGACTTCCCCGTGGGGACGTTCGAGGGCTACGTGAGCGTGTACGAGCCGGCCGAGCTGCAGGGCCCGCCGACGAACCACGCGAGCGCGCCCACCGTGACCGGGCAGGAGCGCGAGTTCGGGCACCCGGTGGCGATCGGCGTAGTGGGCGCGCCGTCGGGCGGCAGCATGACGTGGTCGGTGTTCTACGTGGCACCGAACGCCGCGACGAAGGTGGGTGACGGCTGGGAGTACCGGTTGGACTTCATCCCGCAGCCCACGTTCTCGCCGCTGCCCGTGAACATCACGATCCACCTGCCGAGTGGGGACGTCGTCACCGGTCGCTCCCCAGGCGTAGTCGGCGGCAACGGCGCGGTGACCTACCGCAACACGCCCGCGGTACCGACCCCGATCTGGATCAGGTTTAGGCTGACCCCACGTATCGGCGAGCTTCTCGCAAGCTCATGAGTTTGTCAGCGGCTCCCAACCGACGCGGGCCTTTCAAGCGCGTCGCCGCTCCCTTGATGCTTGCGGGCCGACTGATGCTTCAAACACGCAAGGTTGTCGCGGTGGTTAAGTAGCGGATGCCCCCCCATGCTGACTCCGACCGCTATCATCGGACTTTGAGCTGGTGGTTGGAAGAAAACCGCTTGGAGGTGACCAGGATCCCCCGAACTACAGACTCTCAGCGCGTCGCACTCCGGTGGTGATTGCTCTCTTGCCTTCCCGCGGCCTCGGGGGCGGTGTATGAGTCATACGCCAGGGCCGTGCTAGAAGCTCTTGAGACAGCGGACGTAATCGTGTATGCCTTATACCTCTCCGAGCTACCGCGCCGTTCCAGCATGGCCGCGAAGACGGGCATTTTCCAGAAAGGCCATTTCGCTCGCCAGAGATATCGGCCGACAGGGCCCTGTCGTAGTCATCACGGCTTTCCATCGCTCCTTCTCGGAGCTGGCTCTGGCGGTGGCCAAAGAAGCGGCCGGCAATGGCAGACTCCAGCCATTTGCTCAGTTCACCATGGATGGGGAAACTGGGGGGGGCAGTTGTTCAGGGATCGGCTCTCATCACGCATTGACGACCAGCCGGTTGCAGTTGCGCCGAACACACTGCCAGCGCCCTACAAGGACTGGAAGAGTTCAAGTGCTGCACCCGGGAATCCCTCGGGACAGATTCCGCCGACTGCGCGGGCGACGAACCCGGTTCTGAGGCATTACAGATGCTTCGAGTACTCTCAGCGTCTTAGGACTTCAAGACTTCATCACGAAAAGGGGGGCCTTGCCTCATCAAGGCCAGCGATGACCTCCGTAGCCGTCGATTGCCCGCTTCACCTAACAATCGCCGGTAGAGGCCCCGTCACGAGCGAACTCGCTAGAGCAGTCGAGGCTAGCGATTGGCTACACTTAGTTACCTCCCCCTCGGACCAGGAGTTGGATCGTCTTTACCTCCAGTCAGATGTGTTCGTGCTCACCACCAGAGCTGCGGCTAGAGAAGGAGCCCGGCGGCGAGGGATTCGGGATTGTATTGGTGGAGGCAGCGCTTGCGGGCTTACCCGTCATTGCACCTGCCTTTGGGGGATCCGCTGACGCCTATCTTGGGGGCGTGACAGGCATGCGGCCTGGCGATGAAAGCGTCTTCGCCCTCGCAGAGAATCCTCGAGTGGACTTGCCAACACCAGCGAGCTAGCGGCGGCGGATAGGCGCCAACGGGCGGGCGTGCGCAAGATGCGATCTTCGATCCGCAGAGATACCAGACCGACGTTTGCCGTGTGTTTCTTGGCAACAGACGTCCAGAGGTGACCGGACTCACTGTCGTCAGGCATAATGACTCCTAGATGTCCAGGCGTCCATAGTCGAACCCACGCTCCAGGAACCCCCGCAAAGCCACAGACCGAGTGGGCAATCCAAGCGTCTGATCAATCTCACCGTTGAAGCGGGCGGTTCAACTACCGCTATGGCCTCAACGGTCTGACGCGATGCTGGGCGCCACTAGCCTCTAGCCGGGCGGGCGACCGATCCCCTCGAGGTGTTCCCATAGACCATTCGGGCTACGCACCACGTAAGAAGCAGACTTCGGAAAGCTCCAGCAATAAGAGACACGAAGTCAAGCTCGACGAGAGTAAAGCACGCGACAGTAGCCACAAAGAGCAGCAATGCTTGAGAAGACAACCGATGAGCGAACCAACGGAAGATAGCTGCCGCGACCGCACCCCAAAGGGCCATTCCCACAACGACGCCCGCGGTTCCAAAATATCCGTGTAGAGATCTCCTGGATTGGTGACGGGGGTCGACATATGAACGAATGGAGGGGAGTCCGAAGTATTTCTGACTGAACTGGTACCCAATGTCCAATACCGGCTTCCCGGGCCGCCTGGGCACCTCGGGATGAGAACGATGAACGGGGCCTGCAACATACAGCTGGCTCGATACGTAGGGGTAGTGCGAAGGGGTTAGGCGCATGATTGCAGCGACACTGTCAATATCTCGGAATCGAAATGAGGCCCATTGACCCATTAGGGCTACCCGCTCGCCGGGCGGGGATATGCCAGCTGTCCGAAAGCGTTCGGACAACAGCGGGAACAACTGAATCGAGGCTCCCCACGTCCACTTTCTCGGTGGAGCGTAACGTAGTTCGGTATGCAAGGTTTTTTTACACCCGGATTAAAGCTATTGTTTAAGGTCTCGCGATAGGACCCCACGGTAGGCGACGCTGGAAGAAACAGTAGATAAAGATCACCCACACCAGCGGCCTGGACACGACTTACCCTTAACTCCAGAGATGACGCCCACGATTGAGGAAAGGCCGAGCATCACAAGCAGCGCCCACCTATGGGGGCACGACCTTTTGCTCAAATGCATGAATGGCGGAGATATTGATGGCAATCTCCGTGAGTTTGGTGACGGTGAACACCCATTGGACCCAGGGCGAGCCCTATCTCGAGAAGGTGGCATGAATAGGCGAACTGACCCGCCCTGAAGAGCGCAACATCTGCGCTCAGACCAATGATTCAGAGGATCCACACGGTCCCGACCGGCGCGATAGCTTCTGGGGATGAATCGCGGCACTGTCTTGGGCGGAAAGGAAACGAGGTACCCGAGCCAGAACGCTGTCATTCCGGCGCCGACGAGAAGGAGGCCGTGGGTTACCCATTCTTGGCTGACGACCGGAGAGGCATCGAACAAACGGGTGTCCGAACCAGGCGACGCTCCCTAATCCCATGCCAGTGAACACCGCGAGGGCGTACAAGAACGCAGGGCTCCGAGGAGGTTACCCGCCATAAGACAACGGGAAGGGGGCAGGCTGCAGGCCAAGACCAAGGTGGAGACCGAGCAAGAGCAGCCCTGTGGGACCAAACCTCGGAGGCCGACCGATCAGAACTCCTGCTCCAAGAGCTACCGCAAGCCCTAAGGGCAATAGCGTCCGGCGTGGAAAGCCACTTCCGAGAAGTCAAGATGTCTGAGTACGCAGCATCCACCTCATTCCTATCACATGGCGTAACAGGCATCCTTCAGTCTCAATGCGGTCGGTGGGCTGCCCTTGAAGTCTGTAGTCGTGAAAATTTCCACAGCTGGCTGGTCTGAGCGCATGACCTCCGGGCAAAGCGCCTTCTCCCCTTCCGCCGGCAAAGCCGCTACCCCCCCCCTACCGAGGTTGGCCAGTGACGGACGCGATTGCGCGTCTTATACGTAGGGAACCTGCAGGAATTACCCGGAAGTACAGCATTCCACCGAAAGGTCGCCCTGGAGCAGCTTCCAGGGCTGACTGTGACGCCGTTCGATACGTATCCGCACTGGTCGGCTGGGCCTCGGATAGCGCGCTCAGCCCGCCACCGGGTAGCCCTGGGGGCAGTGATCTCACGCCTTAACGGAGGGGTGGTCGCCGCTGGTGCCAATGTCAATACCGACTGGGTCTGGATTTGGCAGAGGGCGTATGGATTAACCCTGGAACGTTGACTTGCCTTGCAGCGCCAAGGGCGCAGGCTCATGCCCATTGCACGGGCGATGCAATGCCTATGCTCCAACAGAACTAGACACTTCACTAGGATACGATCCCCTTGTACGACCTCCTGATCACCCCCAAACGATACGAGCTTTGGCTCTACGAGCAACTGGGAGCCCGACGGGTAATTCTATTGCTTCACGGCTATGACGAGCGACTCTTCCGCCCTTTTCCCCGAAACTCAACACGAATCCGAGTACTTCAGTTCCGACGTATGCTTTGTGGGCCGTCAAGAACCGCACTATCTCCGATGTATTCGCACGGTTTCGGAGACCAGGGCGCCCAGCTGGCTGGCCTGTTTGGGGGCCCTGGCAACGTGCAGCAGCCACAAGACCTTGGCTCCGAAGAGCTGTTCGCGCGCCTTGGAGTCTCTGGAGAGGACTACGTTCAGGTCCTGAAGGCGCGGAGAACGGCCTAGGGTTTCTGACCCGCTGTTCCGGACGCATCGACGACACGAAGCTTTTCGAGATTTCCGCGTGCGAAACGTACCTCCTTGTTGATTGATGCTGTTGGAGCACGCACGACTCTTCGAGGAGGAGGGGAAGGAGAGCCGGAGTTCTTCCAAAGCGCTGGAGAACTTAAGGAGAAGATTACTTGGTACTTGCACCATGATGAGGAGCGCCAGCGAATCGCTACTGCAGGCCGCAATAGATGTGTGAACGCTGGCTACACCTATCTTGATCGTCTCCGTCCGGTCGTTCTACAGATGGAACAGCTCCAACAACAGAAGCGCGCGGCCCGGTTGCAGAGCCCTTCCCGCAACTCACCGATGGGTATTCCATTTAGTGAGTTCCAGGGGAAAGGCGTTCGTCCATCGAGGGCTACAGGCAAGGTAGTTGCCTTCGCAGTAGGTTTCCCAGCTCAGTATCCCAGTCGAGTGGGTGCGACTTCGATCCCTCTCGGCGTCACCTTTCCGAGTCTGTAACTAAAGAGGAGCCAGCAGTTCGAAGGCATCTCGCAAGTAGGCGCGCGCACCAATCCAGCGGTGGTTATATTCGAACTGCACCACGTCGATACTGTTTGCTTGAAGCAGATGATGGGCACCTTCCATAACGCGCAGATCATGTCCCTCAGTGTCTATCTTCTACCAATCCAAAGTGCTCGATCCCTTTCTCCGCTGCGTATGAGTCGAGGGTTGTTAGGGTCACCCGCTTGGTCGGCCACGGCACTGGCGCCTCGAAAGGAAGGTGGAGAGACTACGTACCCTCCGCGTCCCCAAGATATGAAAGCCGATCGCCTGGTTGAGCTTGAGAGCCTAAGGCGGTTCAACTCGACCTGAGCCTATCCGGGAGGGAGGGGAGGCTCTCTAGGAAGCGTGTGCACGCAACTTCATCGGGCTCGAATGCATGGATGAGCGAGAGAGGACCTTCGTGCATCAATGTGGCGCGGGAGAAGAAGAGCGCAGTTCCAAGCGCCAACGTTCGCCCCGACATGAGCCACAACAACCGGATCGAGGCTCAGGCGTTCGCCTGAGAACGGCTGTTTGGACCCTGAGCTTCCTGTTGACGGCCATATCGTTGGGAACATCGAGGCGGGCCTCGTTGAGTAAGAAGCGCCCAACGCGAACAACGGTCCGTCGTCCGAAGAGCGCTATTATCGCTTCCGCTGGCGCGTCGTCCTCGTGGCTTTCGGCTCAACTGTCCCCCGCGATTCACCGATTCACATAGACAGGGATCACTCCCAGGGATGACATGTAATTCCACCCCCCATCTGCCCTGAGTGTCACCCCATCTCAGGAAGGTTCATTTTTTTTTTTTTAAAATTTTTTTTTTTTTTTTTTTTTTTTTTTTTTTTTTTTTTTTTTTTTTTTTTTTTTTTTTTTTTTTTTTTTTTTTTTTTTTTTTTTTTTTTTTTTTTTTTTTTTTTTTTTTTAAAAAAAAAAAAAAAAAAAAAAAAAAAAAAAAAAAAAAAAAAAAAAAAAAAAAAAAAAAAAAAAAAAAAAAAAAAAAAAAAAAAAAAAAAAAAAAAAAAAAAAAAAAAAAAAAAAAAAAAAAAAAAAAAAAAAAAAAAAAAAAAAAAAAAAAAAAAAAAAAAAAAAAAAAAAAAAAAAAAAAAAAAAAAAA
>CAWKKN010000002.1:0-110000 GCA_963850315.1 uncultured Actinomycetes bacterium | reverse complement strand
GGGGCGCGGCCCAACTTCCCGAAGATTGCTCCGATCCACCGACTCCTAGCCTTGTCCGACTCGCCAGCCCCGACCATCGTCCACACCGGCCAGCACTACGACATCGAGATGCTACAACTACTTCTTTCTGCGGGACCTTGAGATACCAAGGCCCGAATTCGAACTGGGCGTCGGCTCCGGATCGCACGCAGTTCAAACCGGCGAGGTGATGATTCGGCTTGGGCCCTACCTAGAGCGGGTTCAACCAGCCTGCGTCTTGGTTGTAGGTGATGTCAACTCCACGATGGCTGCCGCGCTCACCGCTGTGAAGCTCCATATCCCGGTCGCACACGTCGAAGCAGGGCTCCGTAGCTTCAACTGGACGATGCCAGAAGAAATCAACCGGCTAACCACGACGCAATATCTGAGCTATTGCTAGCCCCCTCAAGTGATGCCGTCCAGAATCTCCGCGATGAAGGAATCGGTTCGGGCCGCATTCACCTCGTTGGCAATGTGATGATTGACAGCCTTGAATGGATTCTCCCGCGAACCAAGGAGTCGGACGTGGTTGATCGGCTGGCCTGGCTGCCGCCGGCTACATCCTCGCAACGCTACACCGCCCATCCACCGTGCAGAGTGACGACGCGCTCAGCGCGGCCGTCCAGATCCTGCAAGCATGCGGCCGCCCTGATGCCGACTGTCCTCGTAGCTCACCCCCGCACCCGCCTGCGCCTCGACAGCACAGATCAGCTCTCCGCCTTGGAAGCATCAGGAGTTCGAATAGTCGACCCGCTCGGGTACGTCGACTTCATGGCGCTCGAGTCGTCAGCGGCGGGAGTCGTTACAGACTCCGGGGGCGTCCAAGGAGGAGACCACCGTGCTCGGAGTTCCCTGCATTACCTTGCGAGCTGAGACTGAGCGACCGGTCACCGTCACAGAGGGAACCAACATCGTCACCGGTCTCAACAAGGATCGGGTCCTTGAGATCGTGGGCAGGATTGCGTCGGGATACCGACTCGAACCCCGCCGGCCAGCGCTCTGGGACGGCCACGCTGCCGACCGAATCGTGAGTATCCTCGAGGCCCGCTTCGGCTAAGGTATTGGGGTCGTAGACGGAAGTGATCGACTCAATCGTTTTCCGAATACCAACGTTGAGCGGTACAGAGGGGTCGTGCTTCAGGTCCTCGCGCGCGCGGGAACAGTTCACGACCTTATCCTTCGTCGTCATAGGTTCGACCTCTTGATAGGTCACGTGGCTATCATCTGTGCCCATGAGACTGAGAATCAAATCGTTTACCGACTTCATATCATGCAATTCCTCTCCCCCAATATTGTAGACATTTCCAGGGACAAAATTACTGGGAGATGTTCGCCAATGTCCGGCAAGTGTCGGATACATAAGTTGAAGTACGTCGATGATCCAGGTAGATAGTCAATGGCTGCTTGAACATTGCCTTGTAGATGAATTTGCAAATCGCGCTCCGGTACTCGCTGAAGTACTCCCCCGGTCCGTAGGTGTTGAAGAGTCGCATCTGGACAACCTCGGCGCTCCAATCATCGGCGGCGTTCAATACTTGTGCTCGTTGACCCACTTCGAGATGTCGTAGTCGTTGACCTGCCGGATCGGTACCCGGCCCCTAAACGTCCTCTTCCATGATGCCGTCGTAGTCGCCGTATACCTCGGAAGAGCTGAAGACAATGCTCCTGAACCGGTTACTTCGCTGCAGCGTCAAGAGGTTCTTCGTTCCGACGGCATTCGCCCTCCACATTGTCTCGTAGAAGTCCTCGCCGTTTCGTCGCCCGAACTCGGCAGCCAGATGATAGACAAGCTCAGGTCGAGCCTCCTTTACTAATGACTTCGAACTGTCGGAACTCCGCAACATCACCTCGCCGGTATCGGCCTTTGTTGAAATGTCCACGGTCCATGAGCCACACATCGTGGCCGCGCGACTCGAGTTCCGCAACTAGATGAGTCCCGACTGCGCCGCGTGCGCCGGTAACCAAGATCCTCATCGTTAGACCCCCGAGAGGTAGACGACTGACCGTATCGGATTAGCGGGCCATTAGCTTATAGTAGTTAGCGTGCGTATACTCTTTATCAACCAGTACTTCCCCCCGACGGCTCGGCAGCAACCTCTTACCTGCTGGGTGAGCTTGCAGAGGATCTCGCACGCGTTCACGATGTGCGGGTAATCGCAGGGCGCCCCAGCTACAATGCCGACGCATCGACATTTCGACCCATACTGAGGACGGTGAACAGGACGTGGTCTACCTCATTTTCAAGAGACACTCTACTGCTGCGTGCCATAAACCATATGACCTTCTTGTCTACCGCCTCTCTTCCGGGCCAGAGTGTACCCCGTCCGGATGTCATCGTAGCCCTGACCGACCCCCCGGTCATCGGTCTCGTCGGGCTTCTCGCTGCCCGTCGCTTATAGGGCGCCCTTTGTGTATGTGTGCATGGACATCTTCCCTCACGTAGGTATCGCGCTGGGGAGAGTCGACAATCCGGCTGTCGTGCTCTTTGGCGACGGCGAACGGACTGCTTCGCAGGGGGGCCGCACGCATTGTAGCTATCGGACGGGACATGGAGGAGAAGCTGGTGCCGGAGGTGAACCGTCTGGAAGATTGTCGTCATCCCGAACTGGAACGAGGCGCCGCCTCACCCGGACGTCAACTTGTTTCGGGATGGGTCACGGTGTGGCACGGGAAACGAATCGTGTTGCTCGCCGTCAACATGGGCTTGGGCAGTACCTCGGGCATCGTACCGGAGGCAGCGGAAGCTCTGCGCGTATTCGCCCCGGAGGTTCAGTTGTTCTTCTTAGGAGACGGTGCGGCACGGGAAAAGCCTCATGGCGACCGCGCATCGCCGGATGCTCACGAACATCTCCTTCCTGGATTATCGACCAAAGGACCTCGCCCAAGCGACAATCGCGGCGGCGAACCTTCACCTGGTCTCGCTCGCCCCTCGGTCTGAAGGGATCGGTTGTCCCGAGAAGGTTTACGGCCTGCTATCGGCGAAGTATGCCATTCATCGCGGCCGTTGACGAGGACTCAGAAGTGGACCGGCTCATCACTGATCACGGCTGCGGGATCCAAATCGCTCCGGGAGATAGCGGATCGCCTGGCGAAGGCTCATCCTGTCGACATCGGACGAGGAACTTCGGTCGATGGGGCAGCCATGCCCGCGAAGCCTTCGCGGACCGATACGCCCGTACCCATAGCGACTCTCGCCATATCGTCGGCTGCTTGAGCAGGTAGTGAGCGAGACGGCCGAACCCACTGAGGGCAATCCGGCGGCCCCAGTGTTTGACCGTTCCGGGGAAGTGCTGCTACCGTCGTCAGTCGTCCGGTCTACAGCCGACGTCATAGTAACAACCCATAGGCCGTCTTCCCCGGCGACTCAACGAGGAGAGACCGGTTTCCCAACTTGAACTTCCTCATTACTGGCGGTGCAGGGTTCATCGGTTCTCATCTCGCCGAGGCGCTGCTCAAGCGCGACGACAACGGTTTCGTTGTTGGACGACTTCTCGACTGGGCTCGACAAAACCACGAGCATCGATGCTGAACGACCCGGCGTGCCGCTAGTGGAGGGCACCATCATGGACGAGCTCCTCGTTCGGAGGATGGTCACTCACGCGGATGCTGTCGTTCACCTTGCGGCGTCGGTGGGTGTCAACCTCATCATCAGGCGTCCGCTCGACTCCCTTCTAAACAACATACGGGGGACAGAGATCGTCCTCGAAGCCAGCGCCGACCAAGGATGCAAGGTTATGGTGGCCTCAACCTCGGAGATCTATGGCAAGAACACCGGGCCGCTGGCTGAAGATGCCGACCGTATCCTCGGGATCGCCGTTCAAGTCGCGTTGGTTATATCACGGCCAAGGCAGTCGACGCGACCTCTCCTACAACTACTGGCGTATCCGCGGAACACCTTCCGTCGTCGCCCGTCTGTTCAATTGTACTGGTCCTCTGGCAGTCGGGCGACAATGGGATGGTGATTCCAAGTTTGATCCGCCAGGCGTTAGCGGGAAGAGACGTAACGGTCTTCGGCGACGGCGAGCAGCAGCGATCCTTCTGTCACGTGCGTGACACCGTCTCAGGGCTGGTTGCCCTCCTCAACCACCCCGGCGCCGTTGGAGATGTATTCAACATTGGTGCTCCTCAGGAGATAACGATCAATGACTTGGCCCGGCTGGTTCTGAACTCAACCGGGTCAAATTCTCGGCTTGTCCACGTACCCTATGACGAAGCGTACGAGGTGGGATTCGAAGACATGGAGCGTCGTTTTCCGGACATCTCCAAGGTTAGCGCGCTAACCGGCTGGGTACCGACCCGGACCATCGAACAGATCGTGGATGATACGGTTGCGTTCGAATTGAACCGTTTGTCGCTCTGAGTTTCGCAGGTCAGGAGCGACAGGAACGAGCTGGTTCGATACCTCCTCGTATTCCTCCTGCCTTTGGGCACTTACCTGGCTTCCTACGCCGCTCGCGGCACGGCTCGCCAAGCGTGTGGGCATGGGGGACAGGTGCGTCCTTTGCCCTCGCGGTGGGTGAGCAAGCTTCGGGTTCTTTCGTCACAGCTTCCCGCCGGCCTCGATCTTCCAGAGCGATGACGGGCCACGCATGCTTGGCTTCCTCTTGGCCGCCCTTGCTCTGAGACTCGACTTTGTCGGCCCCCGGGCCCGCGAAGGGGTCATCGTGTTGGTGATTATCGGCGTGCCCTTGTCCGACGCATTGCTAGTTGTCATCGCCCGGATTAGAGGAAAGCGCACTGTATATGAGGGCCGCACGGATCATTCATCCCCACCGGCTTTGGCGCAGGAAGGTCGGACGTGGTGTGGCGCTCGTGACGTAGGCCGCTCAGGCCCTACTCTGCAGCTTCGCGGTGGCGCTCACTCACGCGCCGACGAGTACAGTGTCCATCTCGGTGGCAACGTTGACGGGCCTCTTGCACGCCTTGATGTTGTTCTTCCTTCGAATGCCACATCCAGTAGCGTCGTTACCCGAATCAGAGTCAGTCGCTGTCTTTCACCGCCTCCCCGCTCCCGAACACTGCATACAGGTCAATCAGTCCCGACAATCGGAAGAGTAGTCGAGGCGAGCTGCTGACGCGCCGTGCGCGGTCAACCCTCCCGGACGCACGTCCGACAGGCCCCTTGGAGCGTGAGATGAGGAGGTTGTAAGCTGATTGCTCTCCCCCTCAAGGAGCTCTGGTTTGAGTTCTCAAGCAGACCCGAACGCTGGCTCCCTCACGCTGCGGGAGTTCCTGGGTGTGATCCGCCGCCGAAAGTGGTCGATCATCATCGTCACGCTGTTGGTCACTGGTCTCGCGATCGGCCTGGTCTATCAGCGAGTGCCGCTGTACACGTCCACCGCGCGCGTGGAGGTGCGCCCGCTGACTTCCGATGCCTCGCTCACGGCCGCACGTCCAACGCTCATTCGTCAACATGGACACGGAGTCGGCTCGCGTGACGACGGCCCCGGTGGCGACCAGTGCGGCCCGGCGTACGCACCTAGCCTGCGGATCGATCCGCCGACTCGCTCACGTCCGTCAACGACGCGCTGAAAGATGTCAGCGTCAAAGTACCGATCTCGAACACCACGTTCCTGGACATCTCGTGCACCAAGCCCGACGCCAGCAGGCTCGCCCAGACCGTGCGGACGCGTTCGAGAAGGGCTATATCAACGCCCGCGTCGCAAGCGCTAAGGATGCATACAACAGAGCAGTCGGCGGCACTGCAGAAGCAGATCAACACTATCGCGACCGACGAGATCCAGAAGCTGGAGACATCGCGCGGCGACCATGCCAGCGAATCAGAAGCAGATCGATCAGTGGAACGCGACGATCCTGGATCGCGGAGCAACAGATCGCGACACTCCCGACCCCGGCCCCTGACGCCGCGGTATCGGCGCTGCCGGCACAGCCACCGACGGACCGTCGAACAAGGACTACGTGACCACCGGGATCCTGGCGCTGATCCTGGGGCTCGCGCTCGGGATAGGGCTCGCCTTCATCCGCGAGCGGATGGACGAACGGATCGGTGGACGCGAGGGGCTGGAGGGCGCGCTGGACGCGCCGGTCCTGGCCGTGATCCCCCATGTCCCGAACTGGCGCAACAAGAAAGAGACCCGTGTCGTGACGCTGAGCGCGCCCGACAGCCCCGCATCCGAGGCGTACAGGGCTGCGCGCACCAACCTCATGTACCTGGCGCAGGAAGGGAACCTGTCCGTGATCGCGGTCACGGGACCGGGTCAGGGCGAGGGGAAGACGACGACCACCGTCAACCTGGCGGTGGCGCTGGCGCAGGCGGGGCGCCACGTGGTGGCTGTCTCCTGCGACCTGCGCAAGCCACGGCTGCACCGGTTCTTCCGGCTGGGCAACGAGGTCGGCCTCAGCACCGTCCTCTACGGTCAGGTCGGTTTGACCGAAGCGCTGAAACCCACCGAGGTCGAAGGACTCTCGATCATCGCGAGCGGCCCCATCCCCCACAACCCCGGCGAGCTCCTGGGAGCCGAGCGGATAGGAAGCGTCCTGGACGAATTGCGGATGAAGTTCGATCTCGTCCTGCTCGACACTCCCCCGGCGTTGATGGTGGCCGACGCGATCGCATTGGCACCCCACACCGACGGCGTGCTGGTGGTGGCCAATGCCTCCAAGACAGCCCGGGCCGCGGTCTCGCAACTTCGGCATCAGTTCGAACGCATGGGCGGCCGGATCCTTGGCGGCGTCCTGAACAACCTCGATCCGAAGACCGCCCGCCGGTATCCCGATTATCCCCGCCCCTACTACAGGGGCAACTACCGCTACGGCGAGTCATCCGGTGGGCGAGCCGCGGCCGACGGTAACGGCCAGGCGGTCCCGGGACCGGGCGCGCCCATCCCCGCCACCCACTCGGAGAAGACCTCCCCTCCGCGGCCCGACCCGACGCTTCCCGATTCGGGCATGTGGCGCTGATCGCGGTTCATGCCTCCTCGATGTAGGCGGGCCGCCGGTTCCTCGCCGGGATGGACCGGGCGAGACATTCCCGCGCTCACGCGCGCGGGGCTTCGCCGATGGGGGCCCACCATCGGCGGATCGCCAAGTGGACGATGAGAGCGAGGCCGGCGCCCACCACTTCGGCGAGCACGTCTCCGACCTGCGCCTTGCGGTTGGAGGTGAGCGTCGCCTGCATGATCTCCACGGCGATCCCGGCGACGACGGCGACGGCGGGAAGCCAGTATTCGGCCCACGGCCACCGCCCCGGACCACGACCGGGACGCCATACCCCGGCCAGCAGGAAGCTCAAGGTCGTGGCGAAATACGCCAGGGCGTGCCCCACCTTGTCGGCGTTGTGGAACAGGTCGGCCCCCGGCGCCGAGGCCCAGAAGCTGAAATAGGTCGTGAGGGCGACGCAGACGAGCGCCGCGATCCACAGCAACGCGTCGATCGTTCGATCGGTCAATATCGATCCAGTCCGTTGCGCCGCCAAGGTCGAGGCACCCTAGGAGTAGGCCGTCGTGGATCCCTCGGGGCTGGGGGGTTGCGTCTCGGAGCTTCCTCGTGGGACCATGCGGCCTCCGCCTGAATGATCTGGGGTCAACGGTCTACAGAGGTGAGGGGATGTCCGGCGCGGAAGGGAAGATGAACCCCGCGGCGCTCCTCAGCCGCATCTCCGATCGGCGCGCCGGGGTGGTCGTCCTCGGGCAGGGCTACGTGGGGCTCACGCTCGCGTGCGCCGCCGCCGAAGCCGGGTTCCGCACCGTCGGTATGGACATCGACGCCGGTCGCATCGCCGCGTTGACGCTCGGGACGATGGTCGTGCCCGGCGTCGATCCCCTGCAGTTCCGCGCCGGTATCGACAGCGGGACCTGACGTTCTCCGGCAATGCCGAGGCCGTGGCGACCGCGGAGCTGATCCTCATCTGCGTCCCCACGCCGCTGCAGGACGGCGCCCCCGATCTGAGCTTCGTGGAGGCGGCGACGGCGAGCGTCTCGGCTCACCTTCAACCCGGTTCGCTGGTCGTGCTGGAATCCACCACCTACCCGGGCACCACCGACAGCATCGTGCGTCCGCTGTTGGAGCTGTCCTCGGGTCTCACCGACGGCGAGGACTTCCTGCTGGCGTTCTCGCCCGAGCGTATCGACCCGGGCAACGACGAGTTCGGGATGCGCAACACACCCCGTGTCGTGGGCGGCACGACGCCGGCGGCCACCGAGGCCGCCGCCGCGTTCTACGGGCAGCTGGTGGACAAGGTGATCCCCGTCTCCAGCGCGCGCGCCGCGGAAACGTCGAAGCTGTTGGAGAACACCTTCCGTCACGTGAACATCGCCCTCGTGAACGAACTGACGATGCTCTGCCACGACATGGAGATCGACATCTGGGAGGTGATCGACGCCGCTTCGTCCAAGCCGTTCGGGTACATGCCCTTCCATCCCGGACCCGGCGTCGGCGGGCCACTGCATCCCCCTGGACCCCACCTACCTGTCCTGGCAGGCGCGACGAGAGTCGGGGCGGCGCTTCGGCGTGCTGGAGCAGGCGCAGGACGTGAACGAGCGCATGCCCAAGTACGTCGCCAGCCGCGTCAGCGAGATCCTGAACACGAGGGGCCGCGCCGTGAACGGCGCCCGGATCCTGGTGCTGGGCGTGTCCTACAAGGCGGACGTGGGCGACATCCGCGAGTCCCCCGCACTCCAAACGATGCAGACGCTCCACCATCGGGGCGCCGACGTCCGCTTCCACGACTTCTTCGTCGACGAGGTGCCCCTGGACGTTGGGTCCACGCGTTGCGTTGAGGACCTCGACGCCGAGCTGGGATCCGCGGACGTCGTGCTGCTCCTCACCCACCACCGCGCCTACGACCTGGACCGGATCGCCGACCGCGCCTCCGTGATCCTGGATACGCGCAACGCCTGGGTCAGGAGCGACGGGACAACGTGGTGCTGCTCTAGGCGTGAGCGACGTCGTCACGGACCCCGGCGCGCGCTCCTTGGGGCTCTTGCGCCGAAGGGTCCCCCGCGAAGAGAATATCGTTGAGACACATCCGAGGTACCGACGACAAGGGGATCCTCCTCGATGTCTGATTTCGAACTTCCTTCGGTGCCGGACGTGGAGCAGATCCGCCGGCGCGAGTTCCCCACGGCCCGTCGGGGCTATGACCCGGATCACGTTCGCGACTACCTCTATTCGCTGGCCGAACGGATCGGTTCGATGGAGCACGAGCTCAAGGAGACCCGGGCATCGATGCAGCAGGCCCAGGCGTCATCGCAAGAGGTCGCCGATGCCCAGGAGGTTCAGCCCGAGCAGGATCCGTACGAATTGTTCGGCAAGAGGATGGCGGCCCTGCTGGCCACCGCCGACAGCGAGGGGGCCCGGGTCATCAAGGAGGCCGAAGCCGAGGCCGAGCGCACCTTGGAGGAGGCGCGTTCGGAGGCCGGCCGGATCCGGGCGGATGCCGATGCCCACGCGCAAGGGGCACAGGCCCAGAGCGGCAGGATGCTCGAGCAGGCACGCGCGGAAGCGGAGCGAGCGATGTCCGGGCTGGCGGATCGCCGGCGCGTATTGATGGAGCAGTTGGAGGACGTGCGGTCCCGCCTGCTGGAGACGGCCAAGAGCATCGAGGGCATCTTGGAAGAACCCGACGCCGACGCACCCGTGATCATCGAGTCCCAGGCATCCGGATCACCGGACGCTCCGGAGGAAGTCGATGCGCCGGTTCCGGGTAACGCTTGGTCGTCCGCGAGCGGATCGGACCTACCCGACCTCAGTGGGGTCGCGTTCGACCTCGACGCGGACGGCGGCCCCGCCGAGGAGAGCTGAAACCTGGGCCTCGACCACCTCGGACGATCGGATCAGCCGGTCACCGGCGCGTCGCTGAACCGCGCATAGTTGGAGTGGGGCTTGGACGTCTTGAGCGTCCAGCTGGTACCGCTTCCCGACCATGTCCCGCCCGCCTTGGTGAACTCCCCGCCCACGTGAAGCTGGGTACCGTTCGCGTCCGGCAGGACCACCCACACGCCGTTGTACTTGCAGCAGATGCCGGGGTTCCAGGGATTGCCCGACAGCAGGATGACCGCCCCGGTGGAGGCGTTCATGGCGGCGAGTTTGGGCGTGTGGTAGCAGCTGGTGTTCGGGTGGTTGTTGTCCCCGCAGGCCCCGGAGGAAGGCGAGGCGGTCCAGTCGAAGTGGCCCCCGATAACGAGGTCGCCCTGGTACATCGCGATCGCCTGACTCGAGCCGGAGGTGTCCGTCTTCCACTGCTGGTGGCCGGTGGAGAAATCGTAGGCGGCGGTGAAGTCGTTGCCGCCCGCGGCGAGGTAGACGATGGAGTTCTGCACGATAAGGCTGATGCCGAAGGCAGCGCTCGTGGCGGGCAGGTTGGCGGGCGCCCAGCTGAGGAGGTCGCCCGTGTTGGCGTCCACCTCCACGACCGCCTTCACCGGATGCCCGGTGCCGTTCGCGTCGTCCATGCTGTCGCACTGGCAGGCGGCCACGAGGGTGGAACCCGCCTCGGCGATGTCACGGAACTGCGCGATCGTGGTGTGGGCGCGGATCGTGGCATCGATGTGGGCGAGCGGCGCCGCATAGCCGGCGGTCTTCGCACCGCTCAGTTGGAACGACAGCAGCTTGCCGGTCCCCACGTAGATCGCCGAGGGGGTCGCCAAGATCGAACTCGCCTTGGCGACGCCCTTGGGTGCGAACGGCAGAAGGTTGCCGGTGGTGGGGTCGATCGCCGCGACGTTGTGCCGAGTCGCGCCGTCGACGGCGGTGAAGCTGCCCGCCATATAGAGGTTGCCGTTGGAGCCGAGCGAGAGGTCGAACACCGTCGCCGAACCACCCGACACGATCGGGATGTGCACCGAGGTATCGAGCGCTCCGGTGGTGTCGTCGAAAGGCGCGAGCCCTCCGGCAGCGGCGACACCGGTGCCCGAGGTATCGAGGATCTGGGAGAAGTGGCCTCCGATCCAGATGAGGTTCTGGCCCGCTGACTGCACCTGGACGAGCGCGCGAACGGGGCCGTTCACCCCTCCGGTCGTGTCGGGTGTCTGGGCGGGCAACGCCTGCGCCAAACCCGCGGTCAGGAGCACGGTTCCGGCGGCGATCACCAACACCAAGATGCGGTTCTTCAAGGTTCCTCCCAATCCGTCGCGGAGCCACCTGTCGTGGCATTCTCGAACGCCCCCCGGCCCCGATGATTCTACAGAACGCAACCTAGTTCGCAACGACTAGGGCAAACGGCCCAGCGCCTTTCGCAAGGCCAGGGACGGTCGTCTCACCGGGACTCCACCAGATCGAGGATGCCGGAGATCCCCACTTCCGTGCGCCCACGCATCCTGCGCCGAGCGATGAGGTAGCCGTCGCGGGCGTCGTGCCCGGACTCCGCCAACACATACCGCCCGTCCTCCAACACCCTGCACGCAAGGCGATGGTTCTCGAGCGAGTTCATCTTCAGCACGGCACAGAACTCGGGGGGGGAATCATGGCCCTTCAGCCAGGCTTCGCTCACCAACCCGGTTTCAAGCACGAGGACACAATCGCACGGGCCCCAGTCGTCCGAGACCCCGTTCGTTCGTCGGTCGTGCGCACCCGCCCCCACGGGACCATCGGACGTCTCACTGCCGAACACGCGCCGCCACAGGACGGTCGATGTTGGATCGGCGCTGGCCTCCTGATGGGGCTGTGGCGCATCGACGAATCCCACGAGCGGGTGAGCGCTCCAGCGATCTCGCAACGCGGCGAACTCGGCCGTCGGTCGGTTGACGCAAACCACCTGGATCGCGTGGCGCGACGACGAGGCGCGCTTCAAGACCATTTCCGTGAGATCGTCACCGGACGCTGCGCCGAGCACAACGACGCGCCCGACAGACTCCAGGCTCAGCCAGGTACTCACTGCCGTCATCACCACATCGGGCTCGGTCTTCGACACGCGTGCGCGGCGCAACTTCACGACGAAGAAACTGCCCAAGCGTCCCTTGCGTACGCGCTTCGCGCCACGTGCGAGCCCGGCATGTACCGTCTGCCTCAGGACATAGTAAGGATCGTGCAGAAGCATCTGGTTCCTTGCACGTCGCCAAGTCGCTCTCAATCGCATGTCTTCTCGAACCGTCTCGATCGCATCGATGCGTCTCCTTCAGACGGGAGTCAAGGAGGAAGCAAGCTGATCGGCCATCGCGCCGCGCCCGCATGCCCTCAGCATGTCACCGACGCGATCTGTCCACTCTTCGATCCCAACGACCGGCATCTGGTGAACGCTGGAGCGCCTTCGCGGCGGCTGGACCCCCGGATCGGGCGGATCTCCTGTCCCGCTATTGCACACGTCGACCAGCCACCGCGCGCGGTCCAGTTCCTCGTGTCGCAGCCATCGGAACTGCTTCGCGCACTCACCGGCCTTCCGCAGCTCTCCGTGACACAGCAGAGCGACCATGAAATATGCCCACTCCACCGGATCGGGGTCTCTCGAATCGTTCGTTACCAGAACGCATTCCAACGGACGCGCCAACCAGGCCAGGGCGTCCGCGGACTGGCCCTTGAAGAGATGACACAGCGCTATCCCGAGCTGAGGTTCGGGCATCGGGATCTCGACGATCGTGTTCAGGCACTCCATGAACAGATGCGTGGCGTCATCGTAGCGTCCGTCCCAAAGGGCCGTTCTCGCTTGCTGCAGCAACCTCCGATCCACACTTTCCAAGCCGGGCGTGCTGGGGGTCGCCTCGTGAAGGCGAGACGCCACTCGGAGTGGGCCAAACGGGTTGTCTTGAACGATGCGCTGTTCTGGCTGCAGCCGTCTCTTCAGCTGCAGCCATTGGAGCATCTGATCCCTCTGTTTCAGCGTGTGGCAAGAATGAGTTAGCTCATATCCAGCATCGATGATGCTCCACAGCTGATCTTGATTCCGGAACAGGTGGTCGATCTTGTCGAGGACGTCGCCGGCGTTCGCAAGCACGCAGTTCTGCATGTCTGCAAACCCTGCCGCCTTCAACCCTTCACTCTCTTCGGACACCAGGCATGCTCTCGAACCGGGTATCTCGAAATGCTTGCGAACGACGTCCTTGACGACGGTCCCACAGCTCGGAACGAGCCAAGCGGCGTTGAGCAGGCGGGCGTACGCTTCGCCCCAGACCAGCCGCTCTTCCTGTTGGCGATCGTACCCCAGGTGCGGGCTGAGTAAGGACGGATAAGCGCTCGAGACTACCTGCTGGACTCCACGTCGCCAGGGGTAATAGGAGGACGTGCTGCCGGTGAAGAGAACGGGGATCGTCTTAGGGTATCGATAGTCGCGATATATCTCAGGATCGATGAAGTTTGGCCAGAAGAAGAGGTCGGCCGGAAGGTCCGGCAGGTACTCCGCAGCGCGGGTCGATATGCTGAACACCGTATCGATCCCCCACCGATCCATGTCGGAGAGGAAGGCGGCTCTGGCTCGGCAGAACGAGTCGGCATTGTAGAAGCCAAGCTTGAATACCTCTGGATGCGTGGACGTGTTCTTGATGGATAGGCGGCGATATCCCTCGGATGCGATGCCGCTGTCGAAGAGCGCCACGTCGGGCCGATAGGCGTCACAGACCTGATCGAAATCGCAGTCTTCGTTCACCACATGGACGCGGAAGAACTGCGAGAGACACTTGATCTGCTGCAGATAGTGGAGTTGGACATACGTCACCAGACGAGACTGGTCGAACGCTCGTTGGAAATACACGAGGGTCGGAGTCTCCTCCGGCGAGCGAGCTACATCCATCTGTGGTCCCCCCAAAGGCAGGCGAATATCACATCTGGTGGTGCGAAGGATCGACGGTCGGCGTTGGTTGAATGACCCCGCTATCGCGGTGGTCGTGCTGGGCGGTCCGACGTCAACGACGTCGGGTGAGCCCTCTGATCGCGAAGAGCGGGGTGCCCGGGTACACGATCTGGCCGTCCAGCGCCATCCACGAGTCGAAGAAGCCGGCCACCGGCGCACAGAGCGAGACGGGTCCGTCCGGCCCGGAGAGCGAGCCGATCTCGGCGCCCCGGCGCACCCGGTCGCCGTCGCCGATCGCACCCCGGTGGAGCTTCCCGCGCCCCGGGGCCACCAGCACGCGCTCGCGCACGGAGGGAAGCTCCCCGCTGTAGCTGTAGGAATAGCGGTCCTCGGGCACCTTCATGGCAGGGGCCACGATTCCTCGAAGGTGCGCTCGGACGCTTCGAGCATCAGCAGCGCGTTCATCAGTCCGTGCAGCCACTCGCCCATCGAGCCCGCAGCCAGGGCCGCCGGAAGCTCTGCAACCTCGAGCTGCCCGAGGATCTCGAGCGCCACGTGGAGCTCGGCATCGGCCTCGCGCAGGAGTCGTCGCGACTGCCACAACGCCGTCGCGGCGCGGTCGTAGTTCTTAGGGAACCTCCGCTCCTCAACCGCAGTTTCGACTCGCACCGTTCCACCTCCACTCATGAGCTTTGAGGCTGCGTCAGGTTCGACACGTGGGACCCGTGGATCCGGCGGATCGCCCACGCCACCATCTCGGTCTGGACCCTCGTCATGCCCACCCAGAGCGGCAACGTGACGACCTGCCCGGCGACGAGGTCCGTGTTGCGAAGATCGTCGCTGGACCGCGCCGTCGACCGGTAGGCCTTCATGACGTGTACCGGCGGGGAGTAGTACCGGCGGGTCTCGATCCCCTCCGGGGCCAATTCCGCCGCAAGTGTCTTCGCATCGCACCCGAACCATTCGGGCTCGACGAGGATCGTGAGGTCCTTGTACGTGCTCCAATCGTCCTTGGGCACGCGCGGGAACGAGATCCCGGGGATGTCCGCCAGCACGGAGCGATACCACTCGGCGATCACGTTGCGTCGGTCCAGACGCTTGTCCAGATCGGCGAACGAGGCAAGGGCCACCGCCGCGTGCAGCTCGGACATGCGGGCGTTGAGGCCCACGAATCGGCAGTCGTAGTCGCCGGGGTTCGCGTAGTCGCGGCCGATCCTGCAGCGCTCCGCCAGCACGTCGTCGTCGGTCGCGATGATCCCCCCTCGGCTGCGAGCAACGGCTTCGTGGGCGAGAGGCTGAATACCTCGGCGTCCCCGAACCCGCCCACCGACACACCGCCGTGACGCGAGCCGAACGCATGCGCCGCGTCGAAGAACAGGCGGATCCCGGCTCGTTGGGCGATCTCCTCCAGGGACTCGACGTCGCAGGGCGTGCCGAAGATGTGGGTGGCGAGGATGGCCGAGGTCCGGACCCCGACGGCGCGTCGGACCGCCTCCGGCGACAGCGTGAGCGTGTCGAGATCGATGTCGGCGAAGACGGGTCGCAGTCCGTTCCAGGCGACCGCGTGGGCGGTCGCGGCGAAGGTGAACGAGGGCACGATCACCTCCCCCGTCAGCTGTGCGGCGCGGAGCACGAGCATCAGCCCCGACGTGCACGAAGCGACGGCGATGCAATGGCGAACGCCCAGGTACTCCGCGGTCCGTTGCTCGAACTCTCTGACCAGCGGGCCGTTCGTCAGGACCCCGGTCGTCATCGCCTCGCGAACGGCCCGAACGACGAAAGCCGCGTTCTCGACCCTCGGCCGCGCGAGCGGGAGCCCATCCGGGAAGAGCGGGGCCCCTCCCAGGGCCGCCGGTAGGTCGAACGCTTGGCTTCGGGGAAGTGATGTCGCCATCTATCGATCCTCATCGTTGGGAGATCCGTGAGCTCCGCCCATGCGGAGGCTGGTCCGATCTCGGGCGAGTTGGGTCCCTCTGCGGGAGAACGCTAGAAAGGTTCGTCAGGAAGGGAATCGCGCGGATGCAGCAGTGGAACTACGCAGCGTGACGAGGCGATCTGTCACGCGCACGACGGTGTCGCTCACGCGCCGCTCGTCGAACCGGGAGCGAGCCCGTAGCAGAGCGGCAGCGGCGTACTGCGAACGGAGCTCTTCATCCTTCAGGAGGCGTTCGATCGCGCTCGCCAATGCCACCGGGTCCCGCGGTGTCACCAGCAGCCCTTCGATGCCGTCGCGGACAACCTCGCGGCAACCGCGGATGTCGGTGACCACGAGCGGTAGCCCCATGGCG
Source organism: uncultured Actinomycetes bacterium (assembly GCA_963850315.1). Classification (GTDB taxonomy): domain Bacteria; phylum Actinomycetota; class UBA4738; order UBA4738; family HRBIN12; genus JAOUEA01. Next base: position 94,016 of record CAWKKN010000002.1, on the reverse strand, counting down.
GCGGCCTCGATCGCCGAGCGGGGCATCCCCTCGCGCCACGACGCCAGCACGAACAGATCCATCGCGCCCAACAGCGAGGGGACGTCGGTCCGCCAACCCGCGAGCACCACCCCCTCCTCGACCCCGGGGAGCTCCGCGGTGGCGATCGCGTCCGCCTTGTCGAGGTCCGTCTCACCGACCACCAGCAGCCGAGCGTCGGGGAAGTTCGCTCGGATGCTCCTGAAGGCGTCGAACAGCTCGCGGTACCCCTTCTCCTCCACGATCCTTCCGACCGTGCCCACGACCAGCGCGTCGGGCGCGATGCCGAGCGACCGGCGCACGCGGACCCGCTCCTCGGGACCGACCAGATCTGGATCGAACATCGAAAGATCGGTCCCGTTGCCCAGGAGCAGCGACCGGCGCTCCCGCACGACGCGACGGTGCCGGGCCCACCGGAGGTCCTCCTCGCTCTGGAAGAGCTCCAGGTCCGAGAAGCGCGATGCGACGGCCTCCGCCGTGAGGACCGCCGCCCGCTTCGCGACCCGGTCCTGGGGGGTCGCGTACAGGCCGTGGACGGTGTTCACGACGCTCGGGACGCCCGCGACCCTCGCGGCGATCCGTCCCAGCACGCCGGGCTTCGGGTTGTGCGTGTGCACCAGGTCGAAGCGCTCCCGTCGAAGGATCCGCACGAGCTCGGCGAAGGCGCGAGCGTCCGCACGCGGGGACCACGCGCGGGTCGCCTCGTTCCACGGGATGAAGCGGATCCCTTCCGCCTCGATCTCGGGCACCCACGGGCCGGGGGCGCTGATGGCGGTGACCTCGTACCCGGCTTCCCGCAACCGCTTCAGCTGTCCCAGCAGGAGGAACCGAACCGTCATGTCCACCGTCGCGACGTGAGCGACACGCCCGCGGCTCATCGATGGCTCCACGGACCGCGGCCGAGAGCCCGATAGGCCCAGGCCTCACCGTTCAACCCGCCGCGAACCTTCGCGCGGAAGAAGACCTGTCCGTCGCTGCGCAGGACCGGCGTCCTTCCGAGGCGGAAGGGGTCGATCTGGCCCGCCCGGTTGGTCCGCCAGGCATCCAGCGCGGCGCTGCGGAACAGCTCCCGCGCCGCGAGCTCGGCCTCGGGCGAACCGACGGCGAACGGGTAGGCGAAGTGCTCGCAGGCGACGCTGAGCCGGTCCTCGATCAGCGCCTTGGAGCGGCACCATCTCGTCGTCGGCCTCGGCCCGCGATGCGCGCGCGAGCGACCGGTGCGAGTGCGTGTGCGATCCGATCGTGATGAGGCCCGTCGAGACCGCCTCCTCGAGCTGCGACCACGTGATGGCGTCGGGGTCGTCGCCGGGGGCGGTGGCGACCGGCCCGGTGGCGAGGTAGAGCACGGCGGGGATCTTCAGCCGATCGAGCAGAGGCACGACGTGCTCGTGGAAGTCGCGCGAGCCGTCGTCGAAGGTGATGACGACGCCTCCGGCGCCGGCGAGCGCGTCGTCGAGCGTGCGCACCGGCTCGTTGGCCAGCAGGAAGAGGAGTTGCCGCTCGAAGGCGTCCAGCGGCATGTCGATCTCGCCCGATGGCCCTCCGACGCGGTGGTACAGGAGGATGACGAGATCCTCGGCGCGACGGCGCGACAGAGCCCCCAGAGGAAGGGCGGCCGTCTTCACACCCCGGCGAGCCAGCGTGGTGGGGTTCACGTCGCCTCCTTCAGGGGTTGACGGGATGGATCGGGGGACGAACGTGGTTCTGAGGTGGCGGGAAGTCAGGCTGGACGTTCGACCGGCTCGACCATCTCCAGGCCTCGGGTTCCGCCCAGCGAGCGGTAGCGGCGCCCGCAGGTGCAGACGAGGTCCTCCGGGAGCCGAAGGCCGCATCGGCACGCACAGCCCATCTGCCGCGCGGGGTTACCGACGACGAGCGCGTGAGCGGGGACGTCGCGAATCACGACGGAGCCGGCGCCGATGAACGCGTACGAGCCGATCGTGACACCACAGACCACGGTGGTGTTCGCTCCGATGGTGGCGCCGCGTTCGACCCGCGTCGGCGTAAGCTCCAGCGACGACTTCTTCACCTCGGCGCGGGGATCCATGTCGTTCGTGAAGACGACGCCGGGACCCAGGAACACGTCGTCCTCCACGGTGACGCCGTCCCAGATCAGCACGTGGTTCTTCACGGTCACGCGGTCGCCGACGACCGCGCCGGACTCGATGAACGCGCCCTCCCCCACGTTGCAGTCGGCGCCCACTCGAGCTCCGTCCATGATGTGCGCGAACGCCCAGACACGCGTCCCGTCGCCGACGTCATCGCTCTCACACAGCGCCCGTTCATGTACGAACAACGGACCACGATCCGGATCTGACTTCACGGCGTTCTCCCGGAGCATGTTGTCATCGGAGCGCCTGCGCGAGTTCGTCCGCTACCCGGTCCTGTTGGTCCGCTGAGAGATGAGGATGCATGGGGAGCGATAGGAGCCGCTTCGCCGCTCTTTCGGCGACGGGGAAATCGCCCCGCCGATACCCCAACGAACGGAATGCTCCTTGAAGGTGGATGGGGGTCGGATAATGGATCCCCGCACCGATGCCTGCGTCGAGGAGGTGCTTGAGAACCGCGTCCCTGTTTGGAACCCGCACCACGTACAGATGCCAGGCGTGCAAGTTACCGGAGAGCGTTCGGGGTAGCTCCACACGTTCCATGTCGGAGAGGAGGGTCTCGTAGCGAGCGGCGACGAGACGCCTGGCCTCGTTCCACGCTTCGAGTCGACGTAGCTTCGACGAAAGCACGACGGCCTGCAACGTGTCGAGCCTCGAGTTGAAGCCGATCACGGGGTGTTCGTACTTGACGCAGGACCCGTGATTCCTCAGAGCCCTGACGGTTTCTGCGGTCTCCGGGTCGCCGGTGAGGACCGCTCCTCGCGTCTCCGTAGGCCCCGAGGTTCTTGCCCGGGTAGAAGCTCGTCGCTGCGGCGTCGCCGAGCGCGCCCGCTGCGATCCCGAAACGGCGCGCCCCTTGGGACTGTGCGGCGTCCTCGACGATCGAGATACGCGCGCCGGCGAGCGCGCGGAGCGCCTCCACGGGCGCTGTCTGACCGAACAGGTGGACCGGGAGGATCGCACGGGTCTTCGGGCCGATGCGCTCCGCCGCTTGCTCCGGCTGGATGAGGAGCGTCGAGGGGTCCACATCGACCAGGACCGGCACCGCACCCGCTCGAAGGACGCCCATCGCGCTGGCAACGAACGAGTTGGTCGGCACGATGACTTCGTCACCGGCCCTCACGCCGACGGCTCGGAGTGCGAACTCGACGGCATCGGTGCCATTCCCGACGCCGACGCAATGCGCCACGCCACAGAACCGCGCGAACTCGTCCTCGAACGCCGCGACCTCCTCGCCGAGAACGAACGCCGCCCGCTCCAAGATCGAGTCCCAGCCCGCGGCCACCTCACCTGCGATCTCTTCGTGTTGTGCGGCAAGGTCGACGAAGGCGATCCTGTCCGTCATGTCTGTCTGCGCCATCGGGTCTCCAATATCAGCGTGTGTTCGGCCGTTACACGACGAAACGGGTACGTCGTTGCCACCTGACCCAGGCACGCGCGCGCCGCATCAGGAGCGCATCCGCGACAGGTTTGGCGGCCCTCCGGGTCCCCTGGCTCACAGCGAGACGCCAGCGCAAGCTCTTGTATTCTCGAAGCGCTCGCACGTCCGGATAGGCGGCTCTTGCGAACGCGAGGAGTTCGAGCGCCTCGCCCTCCCCGATCTGGCCGTTGTCCAGGGCCATACAAGCGCGCCAGAGGGCGTCTCGTGCAGCCCGGCGATCTGCCAACCGATGCAACGTGGTCCGTTGGGAGAGTCCTGGATGTTCATCGAAGAACACATCGAAACCGGTCTTGCGTTCGGTCAGCGTCTCGAGGAGGCCGTAGGACCGAACATGCATGCCGTGGGGGTGAAGACGGTAGTACGCCTGATCAGAATCGAGGATCTTGGCGACGTTGGAGCTCGCTGCGAAGCGCATCCACATCTCGAGGTCGCCGCTGCGAGGCAGCTCCGGCTTGTAGCCGCCCACCGCTCGCTGAAGACCCGTCCGGACCATGACTTCGGGAGACCATGTCGGGTTCCTTCCGTCGCGACAGCGAGCCGCGATCCAGTCGAGTCCTCGGTCGACCTTGAACCGTCCGGACCCCGTCGTGGGTGAGCGCGCTGACGACAGGTCGTTCGAGAGTGGCAGCGCACGTCCGTAGACGATCCCGACGTCGGGTCTCTCCCGCATGACGCTTGCCGCTCGCCCGAACGAGCCGGGCGTCAGGGCATCGTCCGCGGAGATCAACACGGTGAAATCGCCGGCGATCCAATCGAGACCGTCGTTGTACGTCGCGATGTGACCCTGATTCCGATCATGTCGCAGGTACTCCACCCGAGCATCCGATGCCCGAAGCCCCGTGGCAACGTCCGGCGTGTCGTCGGTCGACGCATCGTCGACGATGAGGACCCGGACCCGCACGCCCTCCTGCCGGATCACGCTCGAGACGCAGTCGCCTAAGAACCGACCGTAGTTGAAGCACGGAACGATCACGCTCACCACGGGTTCGCTTGTGGACACCGTCACGGCTCCACCGTCCGCCCCCTGATCCCGCGGATCCCGTGCCAAGCCCCGAGCGCCCGCATCCGGAACCGGGCGACGCGACGGTCCGGAACCCACGCAAGCGCGATGAGGAACTTCGCTTGTCGCACCGCCCATCCGAACACCTCGAGCGGATCCCGGTGGTCGAGGGCGATCAGGAGGTGGTTCCGCGTCTGATAGTAGAGCCGCCATGGTGAGGAGCCTTCATCCCCCCCGCTCGAGCCCAGATGCGAGCGATCGATGAGTCCTTTTCGATCGTCGAGGACGGCCACGCCCCACCCCGACCGGCCGATCCTCGAGGAGTACTCGACATCTTCCATCATCATGAAGAAGTCGGATCGCGGCACGCCGACCTGTTCCGCGACGCGGCGAGGTATGCAGGCGCCGTCCACCAGCACGAAGTCGCATCGTTTCAGCTCGGCCCCGCCGATGCTCCTGAGGGTGGCCCCGTATCTCCCGTGCTGTGGGATACCCCAACGGAGGAGGCCGCCGTCGAGCCCTACGATCCCGATACCATCCGGGCCGGCGAGCACCTGCACGCAGGCGCTGAGTGCGGTCGGCGAGGGGAAGCTATCGTCGTCCAGCATCCAGACGAGGTCGTGGCCACGTTCGCACGCGGCTTTGACCCCGACGGCCAGCCCGGCTCCGAATCCGAGATTCTCATCCAGGCGCCGATAGGAGACGTCAGAGAACTCCTCGCGGATCAGATCCGTGGTGCGGTCCGTGCTGGCGTTATCGATGACGAATATCTCATCCACCGGTTGCAGTTGAGCCTGAACTGCCGTGAGGCAGCGCCGCAACACCGACGCCCGGTTCATGGTGACGATCACCGCGGCGACTGAAGGCTCCCCCGGAAGGTCGAGGGAGGGGTGCGACGCTTGATAGAGACTCGACCTCATGGTCGGGGCCCGGACGTGGGGAGGCGACCGTCGGTGTCCGCCCGTCTGAGCCTGCGTGCCGGCGCTCCGATCCAGACCTCGGAGTCCGGTACATCCTTGGTGACCACCGACCCCATACCGATCAGCGACCAACTACCTACCGAGCACCCCTCGCGGATCATCGCGCCCGAGCCCACGTACGCGCCTTCGCGGACCCTGGCCCCCCCAGCGACGCGCACGCCTGCTCCGAAGGTCGTGAAGTCCTCCACGACGTCGTCGTGGGTGAAGATCGTCCCCGGCATCACGGCGACGTGGGACCCGATGCGGACCGTAGTCGTCGCGACCACGGTGGCGAGGAGGATGGTCCCGACGCCGACACGCGCGGACGTGGGCAACACGGCGGTTGGATGGATGATCGTCGCGTATCGCCGCGACGGCAGGCCGAGGCGTTCAACGATGCGCTTGCGGGAGGTGTAGTTGCCGGGGTGCCCGGTCGTGACGACGACCCTGTGATCGGACGCGAGCGCCGAATCGATGTCGCCCACCACCGGGAGCCCGTCGACGACCTGTCCGACGAGTGCAGGGTCGTCGTCAAGGAAGCCCACGAGGTCCCACGTGGGGCAGACGGCATCGATCGCCCGGACACATTCGAGCGTCTCCCGCCCGAATCCGCCCGAGCCGACGATCAGCAGCTTCTCCATGAAGGGCTCCCCCTGGCTCACGCGAAACGGGCGGCTTCGGTCAGAAGCACGTCGACCACGCGATCCTGCTGCTGCTCGGTCATCGTGTGGAACAGAGGCAGCAGGAGCGATCGCTCGGTGAGATGCTCGGTCACCGGCAACGGGGCGTTCGGCGAACCCGCGAAGGCGGGCTCGAGGTGCGAGGCCATGATGCCGCGGCGGGGCGATATCCCCTCGGCCATCATGCGCCGAAGCAGTTCGTTCCTGTCGATCGGGAAGTCGTCGGGGAGCACCACCCAGAACGACTGGAAATTCGAACGTCCGTACTTCGGGTCGCCCGCCATCACGATGCCGGGGATGTCGGCGAGACGCTCCTGGTAGCGGGCGGCCAGCTCCCGGCGTCGCTCGACGATGGCGTCCAGCCGTCCGAGTTGCACCATACCCACGGCCGCCTGGATGTCCGTCATCCGGTAGTTGAACCCGGTTTCGACGTACTCCTCCAGCACGAGGTCCCTGCTGTTGTGGCGAGCGGCTGCGCTGACGCTCATCCCATGCTCCCTCAGGCGGCGGGCTCGCTCCGCCCAATCGCCGTTCCGGGTGAAGAGCATCCCTCCCTCGCCTGTCGTGATCACCTTGCGAGGGTGGAAGGAGAAGGCCACGAGATCCGAGTGTCCCCCGATGGGGCGGTCCCGGTAGGTCGCGCCGATCGCACACGCGGCGTCCTCCAATACCGCGATCCCTTTCGCGTCACACAGCCGATGGATGGCGTCCAGATCCGCCGGCACACCCGCCTGATGCACGACCATGACTGCGCGCGTCCTCGGCGTGATCACCTGCTTGATCGTGCTCGGCGTCAGATTCTGGGTTGCCAGTTCGACGTCCGCGAACACCGGCGTCGCACCGAGATAGCGGACGACATTCGCCGTCGCGATGAACGACAACGAAGGAACGATCACTTCGTCGTCAGGGCCGATGCCCAGGACGACGAGCGCGAGGTGCAGCGCGGTGGTGCACGACGAGGTGGCGACGGCGTGTGCCGCTCCCACTCGGCGCGCGACCGCTTCTTCGAACGCGGCAACGCGAGGTCCCTGCGCCACCCACCCTGAAGCGACGGCTTCCGCAGCCGCCGCGGCCTCTTCCTGCCCGATCCACGGCTTCATGATCGGGATCACTTCCGTGTTTGACCGTACAACCATCCGATCCTCCTCTTGGATCAACGTGTATCGACCAATTCGGCGAGCCCTCGCTCCGCCGCCCACCACGCCACCAGGAGGCGCAGACCCTCCTCCAGGTCCACGCGAGCTGAGAATCCGAGCCGCTCTCGCGCGCGGGTCGTGTCGGCAAGTCGCCGCGGTACAGGGTTCACTCCCCGCTCCGGGCCGTACTCGGGTTCGAGATCAGAGCCCATGACCTTCAGCAGGGCGCGGGCAAGATCGTTCAGGCTGGTTTCGATACCCGTGCCTACGTTGAAGACGTCATCGGTCACGTCAGACATCGCGGCGAGCATGTTGGCGTCGGCGACATCGCCCACGTAGACGAAATCTGTCGATGTGGAACCATCGCCAAGGATCAGCGGCGGTTGCCCGTCGGCGATCCGGTCCATCCAGCGGACCAGCACCTCCGTGTGAGGTCCGTGGATATCCATCCGTGGTCCGTAGACGTTGAAGTACCGAAGCGCGACGTACCTCAGGCCGTACATCTCGTTGAAGCTGCGGAGCAACTGTTCGTTATAGGACTTCGCCGCTCCGTAGAGTGTCCGGTTCGCGTGGAGCGGGTGCGACTCTCGTGTGGGGAACTCGGACGCCGCGCCGTAAACGGAAGCTGACGACGCGGCAACGACTTTCCGTACACCGGCGTTGACGGCCGCCTCCAAGACGTTGAACGTCCCGTCGGCCATGACTTCCTGAGCCAACCGGGGCTCCTGCGCACATAGGGTGATCCGCAACGCGGCCTGATGGAACACGAGGTCGATCCCCTCCATCGCCCCCGCGAGTGCCGCCGGATCGCGGATGTCGCCCTGAACGAGGCGCACCGGACCGTGATCCAAGGCCTGGGCGAGGTTGGCGGGCCGGCCTCGCACCAGTTGATCGAACGCCACGATCTCTGAAGCTCCGGCCCTCACGAGCCGATCGACGATATGCGAGCCGACGACGCCCGCGCCTCCTGTTACCAGTACACGCTGATCCATCCGATTCCTTCTCCTTGAGCTAGAGGGCCGACCGATCCCCGGCTACTGCTCGACAGGGACACTCGCCCCGCCGAGTTCGAGGCTTCGAGATGCGGCATCCAGGATCCTCAGGACCCGCATCCCCGACGCGCCGTCGGTCAAGGGGGAGCGATGCTCTTCGATCGAGGTCAGGAACTCGCTCACCGCTTCGTGCAGCGCCTCGACCTCAGGCAACGCGGGCGCCACCATGTCGCCCACCCGATACGAGATCATCTGGTCCCGCTTGGCGTCCCGCCCCAGCCTGCCGTTGAGCTCGACTCCACGGTCGTACATGCTCAGGCGCTGGGTCGGCGATAGGTCGTCCCACACCACGATGCGCCGCGCGCCTCCGACGATCATCGTGCGGATCTTCGTTGGGCTCAGCCAGTTGACGTGGATGTGCGCGATGGCACCGCCCGTCAATCGCAGGGTGAGGTAGCCGAGACAGGCACGGCCTGCACCGATCGGATCGGCGCCGTGCGCCGCAACGCTCTCGACCGAGATCTCCTCGGGCAAGATCGAATCTAGGATCGAGAGATCGTGCGGCGCGAGATCCCAGAAGACGTCGACGTCGGATTGGATCAAGCCCAGGTTGATCCGTACGGAATCGAAGTACTGCAACTCACCCAGTTCGCCGGTGAGTATCGTGTCACGGATCCTTCGCACCGCCGGCGTGTAGCAGTACGTGTGGTCGCACATCAAGACGAGGTCTGCATCTTGGGCCGCGCCCAGCAACTTCTCCCCCTCCGCGACGGAGAGCGCCAGCGGCTTCTCGATCATCACGTGCTTGCCGGCGTCGAGGCAGGCAAGGGCGACTTCGGCATGGGTCGCGACTGGCGTCGCGATCGCCACCGCGAGCACCGCCGGATCGCTCAAGATGTCATCGAGCGATCCGGTCGATCGGGCGATCCGCCCGGCCATGCGTTCCGCACGTGTCACGTCGAGGTCGCATACCCATCGAAGATCCGCGTCCGGGTGGGCCGAGAGATTGCGTATGAGGTTCGGGCCCCAATAACCGGCCCCGACGACCGCAACACCTGTCTGTTCCATCTGATGGACTCCTTCGTGCGCAGACGACCGCCACACCGGCGATGACCTGGGGACTTCGCAAGGCAGGGCCCGTCGGACCCTCACTTCTTGGAGCTGCCAGCTCTTCGTGCGCCCGCTCACGCGAGCGGGCGAGGTTCCCCCGCTGCAGCGATCTCGGGGTTTCGAGCCTTGCGGTTCGCGCCACGCCGAGGCTCATCCGGGGGAACGCAAAGAAGGACGAGCACCATGGGGAGCACTTGGATCCGCTGGCGGGCCAGGATGCCGAAGTTCGCGATCGAGGAGAACGCGACGACGAAGAGCATGCTGTAGAGCACCGTGAACGTGATGAATGGCCGGCGCCGGACGCTGCGGAGCGCCGACCATATCCATCGGCGGCGAACGACGCAAAGGACCAGCAGGAAGCTGCCCTCGAGCGAGATCCCCAGGGCGAGCACGTTCCTCGCCTCGATCGGCAATGGTCGGAACAACACCGTGAACGCGGCCGGAGGGATCTCCAATGGGTTGCGAACGACGATCGGATGGAATGCCGATCCTCCCTCCATCGTCCGCTGCGTAACGGCCGTCAACGCCGAGGACGTCCCGGACGTGTCAACGGCGCTCGCGAGGAACGCTTGCGCTTTGGAAACCAGCAGCCAGCCGGCGAGGAGCGCCACGATCAAGGTCACCCCCTTCACCAGAGGCACCAACGTTCCCAGCCGGCGGCTGGGTGGGCGAAGGGCCCACGTGATCAAGATGGCGAGTCCCAGCATCCCCGCCACCGGAGGCCTGACCAGCCACGCCATCCACAGACCCAAGGTCAGCACCGCCAGCCCCCGACCCAAACGGCCCGTGAGCAGTCGAGCGGCGCCGAACATCGCCACGCCGACCGCGAAGAGCATCCATGCGTCCTTGCCCACACTGGATGGCCAGAACAACAGCGAGGGAAGGAAGAAGATCAGCTTCAGGTAGGAACGCTGTCGGCCTTCCGGAAGAGCGATCGTGAAGGCCCGATAGGCGAAGAACAGTCCCAGGAAACCCATCCAGGCGAACACGAAGTAGACGCCAAGTACCGTTGGGCCTGTCGCGCTGTACACGGCACCCGTGAGGAACCGGATGAAGTTGGTCCCCGTGAGACTTGAAAGTCCTGTGGAGAGATCCCCGTGCCAGAATCGGGCGGCGATCCTCGCCCCCTCGTTCAGGTATCCCGGGGCATCCGCCGTCCCACCGTAGATGATGTTGACCGTGTACTGCCTCGCGAGTGCGCCGACGAATCGCAGCAGGAGCGCTCCAGCAAGATCCAGAAGACGGTCCGATCCTCTTCGCGACGCGCCTGCCGGGCCAGGGCCGGTACCGTCAGGAGCACCAGGGCGGGACCCACGATCAGCACACCCGGGATGTTGTACGTGGGCCGTTCGAGGGCGAGCACCAGCACGGCCACGTAGGCCCCGATACACATCAACCCCACCGCACGTAGCAGGGTCGGATGGAGCGGCGTGAGGACGACGGATCCGCGGGCCGGCATCTCAGAAGACCTCGAGATCGCCGAGGGAGAGCCCCCAGGACGACAACCTGAGGGGGTCCGGCACCACATCGTGGCCCAAGGTGTTCGTGACGAGTGTCATGCCCCCGGGGGCTCGGATCGACAGCGTTCGCGAGCGAGCCTCCCTCACCGCCCATCCAACGGGAGCACTCCAGGTGAGGTGATCGGCGGCCACGGATCTGCCGATCTCCCGCAACAGCGCGGCGGCGGTTCGGCGATCCCTGGACGGGCCGAGGATCTCCGACACGGTGGCTTCCCAGAGTGGACCGCGCGGCCTCACGCGAAAGATGCCGATCGCGCTGATCCGACCTTCGGATCGCAGAGAAACCGCCCGGTAGTTGAGGAGCGGTGCCTCACCGTATCGCCACCGGAGGTAACCGAGATCCCGTACCGTCGAGATGCGATCGTCGTGATCGATCCCTTGGAGTAGCTCTGCGACCGCGTTCGAGTCCTCGAGCGCCAGAGCGGCGGGATCGGCTCGGTCGAGCGGTGCCTCAACCGACGGAGATGCATCCTCATGGCCCATCCGGGGCGCCCCGGCCATGAAGCGAAGGGGGCGGTTCACCCTCACGTACACCGGCACGGAGCCTACGGATCGCCACCCCATCTTCAGGTAGCCAGGGAGACTCTTGTCGTTCGGAGTGTTGAAGATGAGGTCCGTGGATCCCCGCAAGTCCTCGAGGGCCGCCCGAGTAAGACGGGAAAAGATGCCGCGCCCTTGATGGTCCGGGTGCGTCGCCGTGTCCACCGCCCGCACCGCGTCGATCGTCCGTGCGCCAGCACGGAACCGCCACCTCATGAATGCCCGAAGTCCAACAAGTTGCTCCCCATCCTGTGCCACGAGCATCAAGGAGCGACCGAATGGGTTGTCGATGTGCTTCCAACGGAAGAACTCTGCTGGGCGCTTGCCCGCAGGTCCCCCTCCCAGCGACGCGGTCAACAACTGCAAGACCTGCGCCTCGTCCTCGTCCGTGTACGGCCGGATCACCGTCGAGCTCGACGTTGACCGCATCCGTCCTGCCGATGCGCTCATACCGTCGCTCCCCGTGTGGAGGGTCGAGGATCTTGGAGAAGCTGCTCGTACACCCGCTCCATCGAAGCCACGGCAACCCGGATGTCGAAACCACGAGCTCGCGCGCTCGCCTTGCCGCCCATGCCGCCGCGAAGTTCAGGATCCACCAGCAACCTTTCGATCGAGCCCGCGAGCGCGGCTGTATCTCCGGCGGCCACGAGGAACCCCTCCTCGCCGTCGGTCACGACCTCACTCAAGCCACCCACGTCCGTCACAACGACGGGCTTCCCCAGGGCCATGGCTTCGATCAGGGCGATCGAGAGACCTTCGTGCTCGGATGAGAGCACGAACACATCGAAGGCCGACGCGATCCGTGGGGCGTCCTCGCGAAAGCCCGTGAACGTGACGACGTGGTCGAGATCGAGACGGGTCGACAGTCGCCTCAACTCACCTTCCAGTGGCCCCGCCCCAACCACGACGACCCGGACATCCGGGACGTCGCGACGCAGCCGATCGACCGCCGATAGCAAGAGGTCGATCCTCTTGTGAGCCTTCAGGTTTGCGATCGTGCCCACCAGGGGAGCGCTCTCGGGGATGCCGAGCTCTCGACGGACGCCGTTCGGGCAAGCCCGATGCGAGAGGGTATCCGCGTCGATACCGTGGACGAGTGTTTCAACGGGCGGCATGTACCGCCAGGCGAGCGCTTTCGGATACCTGATCGACTCACGAACGCTTTCGGCGACCGCGAACACATGGTCGTTCCTCGGAAACGTGGCCAGGTTGGAGAGGTAGGTCGCCCGGTGGTAACGCCCCCACACGTTGTGTTCGGTGTAGACGATCCGGCACCGTCGATCGAGCAAGAGCCGCGCGGCTGAAGCGGCCACCGGCGAGTGCGCATGGATCAGGTCGAACCCGCCATCTACCACGAGGCGGCGCAGCCGCCTGGTCCACCCAGCTCCCCTCCCGCCGTCGAGGCACCGAACCGGGATGCCGGCGCCCTCGATCTCTTTGACGAGGGCGTCTTTCCAGGGGAGCAGATAGGCGACCTCGTAGGCGAACCTCTCCCGGTCGAGATGGCGAGCCGAGGTCGCCAGGATCTGCTCCGCCCCTCCGCGCCCCAGCCCTTTGATCAGCAAGAGAACGCGCCCTCGTTCGCTCACACGAGCCTCCGATAGAGCGCGTGATAGCTATCGGCGATGTTGGAGATGTCGAATCTCGCGCAGTAGGCGCGAGCGGCCGAACCCATCTCCGTACGCCTTCGCGGATCTCTCAACAGATCGGAAAGCTTGGAAGCCAGCGCGACCTCGTCCCCGACCGGCACCATCGAGCCCGTCCGGCCATCGATCACGACTTCACCCACTCCCGTCAACGCATAGCTCACCGCCGGCACACCGAGGACCCCTGCCTCGATGAGAACGGCGGGCATCCCCTCGGTTCTGCTCGTCAGGGCCACGACGTCTGCACTGGCGTAGATGTCGCCCATGTCGTTGCGGACCCCCGCGAAGCGAACCCTGTCCGTGAGATGGAGTTCTTCGACCGATCTGCGACACGCGTCCGCAAGGGGCCCATCTCCAACCAAGAGCGCGAAGGGTTCGCCGTCGAGTCTCGACACGATGCGCAGAAAGGCCAGCGGATCCTTCTCCTCCGACAATGCACCGACCCACAACACGAGTTGGGCGTCGCTGGGGATACCGAACGCTGCGCGCGCGTGGCCAGGATCGGACGTCGGCGAGAGCCTGCAGAGGTCGACTCCATTCGGGATCGTGATCACCTTGCTCGGAACGAGGCCGAACATCGAGATCGTCTCCTGCCGCACCGCCTCTGCAACCGCAACCGTCAGGGCAGCCCGCCGCATCAGTCCCGAGTAGAAATACCGTTGAGCCGCACTGCCGATCCACGTGGTTGCCCCGATCCGTCGATATACGACGGGAACACGGGTTGGGCGGATGGATGCCCACTTCAGCGGCTCCCCGCCGTGGGCCTGGATCACATCGGGGCGCCAGCCGTCGACGCCTCGCCACACACGGAGGCCGACAGCGCCCATCCTCGGGTGACCGGGACGCGGGGCGTCCACCTCACATCCGAAGTCGACGTTGACGCGGCCGTCGGGTGCCCGAAGCACGAGAACCTGTTGCCGAACCCCACGGCGAGCGAGCGCACGAGCCAGATCCCCGGCGAAGATCTCCGCCCCACGCCGCTGCCCGGTCGCCACGATGTGGAGGACCTTCATGACACGGACGCCACCCGAGGCAATGACAATCGAGAGGTCACCACCCTCGTGGGTACGCCAACGGAGCCTTCACCCGAGCTCGAGGAGCGCCTGACCAACAGTTCCGACCCAACCGCCCGAGCCAACGGGGAGATCAGATCATCCGATACCTCGATCCCGTCCCGTAGGAGCACGATCTCTGTGACATCCTCCGAGCGGTCCACTCGTGCCAGCGCGGCTGGAGGGTCGTCCAGAACCCACCAGGTGGTCTCTTCGCCCCACCGGCCGCGCATCTCCTCGACCCCGGCATGCCTACCTGCCACGGCGAGGAACCGCAGGAGGGCCGGCTCGGGTGAGACTTGACGCGCACGAACCGAGCTACCTTTCGGGGGGTAGCGAAGTGTCTGAACCCAAGTGCGGGCAGCCACGGGGCTGCGCCGGGCGCGGCGGGCGGCGAACCGCGCTGCCGCCCCCTGCGTTGCGCGGCGACCTTCCATCCGGGCGGGCAACGACACTCCACGGAACGTGTACTTGCGCGCCGCATCCCCGATCAGCAAGGGTGGCCGCTCCGGCGCCAGCATGTTCTTCTGTGCGCTCGCTCCGGGGAGGTAGTCCACGATGGCGGGCGCGCCCTCTTCGAAGAGGAGGCGCTGAGCCTCCCACATCAGGACCGTTCCAGGGCTGAGCGCGGAATAGGAGCTGTCGAACGTCGTCGACAGCCAAGTCATGACCTCACCGACGCGATACCACACATGACCGGCAACGGGGTATCCGTCGATCGCCATCAGGAACACGCGCGCCCAGCCGAGCTTTGACAACGCCCTCAATTGGGCGCCACGGATGGCGGCCCCTTCCTGCCACATGGCTCCCTTCCAGCTGCGCTTCTGGATATCCAGATAGGTGTCGAATGCAGCATCGATCCGCGAGGGTTCGCGGACGAGGTCGATCGCGAGTGTCCAGGAGGCGTCGATCTTGGTCTTCTTGCTGGAGGCCATCCGATCGAACCGAGCGAAGTTCGCGCGATGCGCATCCCAGCCACCCTCCACATGCGCGATGTGATCGTTAGCCCGCTCACGCACCACGGTTCGCATACCGAGGCCTCGTAGCGTTCCCACGAGCTGTAGGGAGGCAGGGTCGCGAGATGGAAGCCGATGGAGCGTCAGCTCGTGCATGCCGGCATCCATCCCAGCCTGCACGAGCGCACCGAGGACCTCAACGTTCGGATCCTCCGCTCGGACGACGGGGCGGAAGCGGGTCCGAGCATCTGGCGCCGCCGACTCCCAGCTGTGCTTGGAACGCGCGAGCAGGGGCAAAACGCCCTGCACCTCGTCTCCGTCCATCGCGACGACGACCCGGAGGTCGGGCCGAGAACGGCTGAAACGACACCAGCCCGACAACCAACCGCAAGCATCGTGGAAGTCCGCCTGCGGACCCCGCGTCGGTGGCATCGAGTCCCACGACCCGGCCAGATCCTCGAGCTCCTCGGGTCGGGTGATCACGAACGCTTCGAGCATCGGGCTTCCTTTCTGGCGCGCGATCCTGCGCCGCGTCGCCCACGTTTCGAGCGAACGGCCTCAAGAAGCGAGGGACTCTCGAGAGTCGTGCGTTCGAGTGCCGAGTGCTCGGTCGTAGAACCCCAGCATCTGATCGACGACGACATCGAGCGTGTATCGCTGCTCGAAGAGCGCCCGCCCCCTGGCAGTTCGAGCTGCGTTCCTCTCAGAGGAGAGCAGGGTGAGAAGGACCGCGCTCCCCAGCGCGCCCGGTTGTCCGGCGGGCACCAGCTCGGCGACGTCGACGTCATGGAGCGCCTCCACGAACGGCCCGATCTGAGTCGCGACGATCGGCGTCTCAAGGGCCAGCGCCTCCAACAGGACGTTGCTGAAACCTTCACGCCGCGATGCGAGGACGGCGACATCGGCGGCCACCAGGAGGTCGGGCGCGTCGCGGCGAGCGCCGAGTAGCTCAACGTTCCGCTCGACGCCACGCTGGAGGATCCGACTCCGCATCTGCGCCGTCTCATTCCCCTCAGGTCCCGCGACGAGGAGCCTCACGTCCGGGTGAGTGCGCGCCACGATCGGCATCGCATCGATCAGGACGTCATACCCCTTCTGATGCTCGTGCCGCCCTATGGCGACCAACACGGGCGCATCCTGTGCGATCCCGAACCGAAGGCGCGCGGCCGCTCGCCGCTCCGCTGTCCTGCGTCCGATGACTTCGGGGTCCTTGCCTCGAGGGATCACGTCGATGAGGTTCCGGTGGATCCGCATCCGTGGGGCCATCACGTCGGCGACGTGGCTCGAATTCGCATGGAACCTCCGGGCGAGGTGGCAGGTGGCGGCGTCCAAGGCCCACGCCGCTCTGACGCGCGAGCGTCGAAGCGTCGGATCGGACAGATGCTCTGGCCCATAGGGAACGTTCACGAGGCTGCTCACCACTGGCGTTCGCCGGGCCCATGCTGCGGTCCGCCCCACGAGATCGGCCTCGAACAACGTTGTGTGCACGAGATCCGGTGAATACGCTCCGACGAGGCGCGCGGTTCTTGCGAGCCAGCCCAGCCTGCCGCCACGACCATCCAGCGGGAAGACGCTCACCCCGGAGCTGCGGAGATGCTGTTGCAGGCCAGGCATCTCTTCCAGGTAGCCCACCCCCACTTCGAGACCCGAGCGAACGTATCGGGGAGCCATCGCCGCGATGGCCTGCTCCGCGCCACCGGGGGGGTCCAGACTGTCAATCAGCCATAGCAGCCGCATCTGGCACCTCTGCATCCTGAAGCGTCGTACGACCCTCGGGAGGAGACCCTCGGAGGCGGAACCTCGCCGCAACCAACCTGCCCCCGAGCCCCTTCGGGACCAACCAGGTCTCGTCGAACACGTCCTTGGCCCCGAACCTGTACTTGTACGACTCGCCGCCTCGCAGGAAGTCGAAGCGCGTCGCACCGTGTTCGGAGGCGCGGGCGATCGCCTCACGTACGAGTGCGGTGCCTAGGCTCGACCGAGCCCAACGCGGATCCCAGCCGGTCTGGTAATAGGAGAACGTATCGCCCCAGAGGAAACCGTAGAGGATGCCGATCGCGGAGCCACCAGACGTCGCTACGATCGCGGCAGGGCCGCTGACCCCGTCCGACGCTGCGGTCAGCCCGGAAAGGAATCCCAATCGTCGTTCGTCGAACGAAGAGGAGATGCCTTTCACCCCGGCGCGCATCCGGTGCAGGGTCAACAACCGGCGAAGCGTGTCCGGAGCGACCGAGCCGGGTGCTTCCCACGAGAACTCGACCCCGTCCTTCTCCAGAGCGCGAACGTAGGACCTCAGGTGCTTCCTGAACCGGGGCGAGCCCCCTATCTGACCTGGATCGGACGGGATGTCGAGCCTCGGGCACGGTGTCCGTTCGACGATGACGGCGTCGTCGGGAACAAGGGCCCCACCCACTCCCATATCCCAATTCCTGAGCAATAAGGCTCCTGCGCCGGAGACGGTCTTGACCCAATCAACGACCTGCGGCGCCGCCTCCTTCTCAGCGAGCCAGGCGCAATGATCAGCGCCTCCGACGCCGCTTCCCATCGCCAGTTGCACCGTTGGCCCGAGGGGTAGTCGACCGGTGAGTCGCTCCGTCCGCCGGACGATGGGCGCTACCGCCTCGACCTTCCCGTCGGCTGAACCCCACAGATGAACGACGCCGGCTCCGGGGGAGAGATGCCTCCACCACGCGAGCACCCAGTCTGGACTCGTGAAGTAGCTTGCCCCGACGCTCAGGGCGAGGCGCCGCCACCCGGCTACGTGTTCCGCCGCCTCATCGAGATCCTTCGCTTCGACGTGCACGAGCTCAGTCGCGTCCGAGCGCACGGTGCACCGCGGGATGCAGCCCGCTCACCAACGTGGCGAATCGATCGATGCCTGAGGATGCGTTCGCTCGAACCCTGGACACGGTGAAGGGGTTCCCACGGATCCGTGTCGGCCTGTGGTCGAATAGGAATGCCATCGCGTACCCCAGACGCCGCAGCTCGGAGTCTGCACGTGGATCCCAATCCCCGTTCGGGTAGGCGAACGCCCTGGGGGGAGTGCCTAGATGATGCGCCAGAAGGGAGGTTGACTCCGTCAACTCGCGGCGCAGCGTGGCGTCGTCACAGTTCGGGAGACAGGGGTGCGAGAGCGTGTGATTGCCGATCTCCAACCCGGACGAGGCGAGCTCACGGACTTGCGACCAGGTGAGTTGAACCTGCTGGATGTCGTCACCACCCGCGGTGCTCCGCAGGGCCGCCAACGTCTCCTGTCGGATCGCGTTGGGCACCTTCTTCAGCCTCGACACCATCTCGTCCCCCGTGAGTCCGGGGAATCGAGTGCTCTTCCCGCCTTCGCGTATCAACTCCCTTGCCTCGTGCCACCAGAAGGGGGCAGAAGTACCGACGAGGCCGGCGATCGGGAACACGATGGCCGGCGTACCACCTTGCGCGAGTATCGGCGCCGCGACCCTGTAGACCGAGATGTCGCCATCGTCGAACGTGATCATCACGGAGCGACGCGGAAGCGGCTGATATCCAGCCATCGCGGATAGTACGTCGTCCAGGGCGACCGGTCGGTAGTGCTTCCTCAGGAAATCGACCTGTGCCGCGAACCGCTCAGGCGCATCGACTCCGTGATAGGCCAAGACGAGGAGTTGAGCCGGCATCAAGCGAACGAACGCCTGTGCAGGCGACCAGCGCAAGAGCACATCGACCACCCTTGGGTCTTGGGGTAAGACGGGCGGTCGATCCGTCGTCATCATCCCTCCTCCCAGGAGGCGTTGACGTGGATCTGCCCGAGGCGAGCCACAGCGCGCGGCGTGGCGTCGAGGTCGGGCCCGGCAACATCGAACCGTGCCGCGGGATGCCAGCCCAGGAGATCATGTCCGACGTTGTCGAAGATGCCCGTCCAGACGAAGAACCGACCTCTGGGCAGCGGGAGCCGATCGATCACGCAATTCACGCGGGTCTCGCCGCATGCCAGGTAGATGTCCTTTCGGAGCACGAAGAACGGCGCGGCTGGACCGTCGCTGACACCGATGAAGATGGAGCCCGCTCGTTCCTCCGGACTCTCCAGGGCCAGTCTCACTTCGAGCGGCTCATCCGTCTTCGCTCCCCGTCGATCACTGGTCACCACCTCGGCCTTCAGGAGCCGCACCAGGCCTGCAGGTTGGAGCGCGGCCTCGGCAACCTCCTCCACCGCGCGGCGATACCGTCCGAGCACGTCGACGACCGGACCGTCGGCCTCCACGGTCCCCTCCCGCAGCCAGATGCCTCGTGAGCACGTCGCCTCGACGGTGGCGAGGTCATGCGAGACGAATACCAGCGTCGTGCCTTGGGCGAGGACCGCTCGCATCCGGTCGAGGCACCGCTGTTGGAACGATGCGTCGCCAACCGCCAGCACCTCGTCGACCAACAACACATCGGGCTCCAGGAAGGCGGCAACCCCGAAGCCCAGTCGCATCTGCATCCCACTGGAGTAGAACTTGACCTGACGATCGATGGCCGTCCCGAGTTCAGCGAACTGAACGATCTCATCGAAACGACCCGCAACCGTCTTGCGGTCCAGGCCAAGGAGGGAGCCGTACAGATAGACGTTCTCTCGGCCCGTGAGATCCGGGTGGATCCCGGCCCGCACCTCGATCAAGGCTCCGACGCGACCCGAGACTTCGACCCGACCCGCGTAGGGATACATCACCCGAGTGAGGAGCTTCAACAAGGTGGACTTTCCGGAACCGTTCGCCCCGATGAGCCCGACCGACTCCCCGGGCTCTGCAAACAGATCCACATCGCGCAGAGCCCACCGCCAACTCTCATGCACCCCGCCGCGCAGCCGAGCCCGTAGACGTTGCACCTCGTCCCGCAGCAGCGCGCGGTTACGATCGGCTCGGAATCGCTTCCAGATGTGGCTGCCGTTGATCGTGCCGCTAGGCAACATCGGCGATCCCCGGTTCGAGTCGCTTGAAGAGGGCGTAGCCAAGGATCAGCCACAACGCCGACGTGATCATGGCGGGCACCAACAGGTGCCAATCCGGTGGCTGACCCCACAGGACCGTTCGCCGGTAGCCGTCGATCACCGGCGCGAGCGGATTGATGGCGGAATACGCCACGCGGAACTGCGCCGGGATCATTTCCATCCCGTAGGCAACGGGGGTTGCGAACAACCCCAGCTGCAACGCGATCGGTAACGCATGACGGACATCGCGCATATAGATAATCAGCACCGAGACGACGAGAACCACACCGAGCGTGAATGCGATCTGAACGAGCAATAGGAGTGGCACCCAGACGGACGTCGCACTGGGCGCGTACGTCGTCAGTAAGAACAAGACCATCAGTGGGCCAACCGCGACGAGCATGTCAACACCCGCGACCCCCACGCTCGA
This sequence comes from uncultured Actinomycetes bacterium, assembly GCA_963850315.1. Classification (GTDB taxonomy): domain Bacteria; phylum Actinomycetota; class UBA4738; order UBA4738; family HRBIN12; genus JAOUEA01. The sequence goes on along the minus strand of CAWKKN010000002.1, from coordinate 73,489 downwards.
CATCGGGAACACCTCGCGCGGACAGTAGACCTTGTTCAACAGCTGGTTGTTGGTGAGCAGGCTCATCCCTCCCACGGACAGAGAGGAGGAGAAGAACGTCCATGGCAACAGCCCCAGGTACGAGAACAAGGGGTAGGGGGCCCCGTGAGTGTTGACGTTCACGACGCGTTGGAAGAAGAACGTGAACACCACCATCATCACGAACGGCGTGACGATGGCCCATGCGAATCCCAGGATCGCCTGCTTGTAGCGCGCCCGGAGTTCACGCTCGACGAGCGTCCGGACCAGCTCGCGCGCTCGCCACAGTTCCCTTAGCGCGGGAACCGCTCGCACGCGGCGGCGGAACCTGAGATCGTCGGGGGGCTTGGTGAGGGCAACCGCCCCTGAAGCTCCGTTCCCGGAAGGGAGACCGCTACCTTTCATCGATGCCATCAGCCGATCCCTTCGGTGACGTGCTCACAGTCGAACGACGTTGTCTCGCCGGTCGGCGCCGAACGCGTTGCGCGTGTCGAATACGAGCCTGGCGCGCGAGGCGATCCAGTCGAGGTCGTACACGGTGTGGGGGGTGAGCAGGACGATGCAGTCGGCCGCCCCCAACGCTCGGTTGGACAGCTCGGTCCGATACATAACGGCGTCGTCGATCTCGATCTGCTCCACGAACGGATCCTGGAAGCCGACGGTTGCTCCCCGTTTGCGCAGGAGTGAGATCACCGATAGCGCTGGCGACTCACGGACATCTCCCACATCAGGCTTGTAGGACACGCCGAGCACCAGGATCTTCCGACCCTTCACCGACAGGCCTCGTTCGTTCAGCGCCTCCGCGATCCGCATCACGACGTACGCGGGCATCTGACCGTTCACGTCCTGCGCCTGCTCCAAGATCCGGATGTGGCGGCCGGCATCACGTCTCACCTGCCACGCCAGATACGTGGGGTCCAGGGGGATGCAATGTCCGCCCACCCCCGGGCCCGGCTGGAACCGCATGAAGCCGAAGGGCTTCGATCCTGCGGCGTCGAGGACCTCCCAGATGTCCGCACCCAGCTCGTGACCGAGCATCGCAAGCTCGTTGACCAGCCCGATGTTCACGTGGCGGAACGTGTTCTCCAGCAGCTTCGCGAGCTCCGCCGCCCGGCACGATGAGACCGCCACTACCTTGTCTACCAGCTGCTCGTAGAACAGGGTCACCATTCCCGTGGCCTCCGCGGTGTGTCCGCCCACAACGCGGGGTGTGTTCCTCAGGCCGAACTCGTGGTTGCCGGGATCGATCCGTTCGGGCGAGTACGCCAGCAGGAACTCCTGCCCGGCAACCAGTCCGGAGGTCTCTAGGAGTGGCCCCACAAGTTCCTCGGTGGTCCCCGGGTACGTCGTGGATTCCAGGATCACCAAGCTCGAGGGACGCAGGTGAACGGCGACCGAGCGACAGGCATCTTCCACGAACGAGAGGTCGGGCGTTCCGTCACGCAGTGGCGTGGGGACCGTGATCAAGATGACCTCGGCCTCGGCCAACAGCGAGGGGTCGCTCGTGAACCGCAGGCGGCCCGACCCGATCGCTGCTCGGAACGTCTCCTCCTCGACGCCGGGCACCGTCAACTCTCCATGCAAGAGGTCGCGCACGCGCTCGGCGTCGGAATCGAGCCCAACGACACGGAACCCTTCCTGGGCCGCGGAGCACGCCACGGAGAGCCCTACGTAGCCTTGGCCGACGACGCCGACCAAGGCACGACGATCTAGGATGTGGCGCCTGAGCGCCGCGGTCTGCTTCATATCGAAGTCCTCGTTGGGGGGTTCAGGCGGCCTGGTCGGCCTCGCCCGATCTCACGATCTCGCGGATCGCGTGCGCCCGACGTCGGAAGCACTGACGCCGGGAGATGTGCAGGTCCTTCGCGATCTCCTCCACCGTGAGCTGCTCGACGTACCAGAGGAACAGGAGGCGGCGGTCGCGGTGGGACAGCTGACTCATGCGAACGCAGAGCTCCGTCCGAAGGTCCAGCGATGAGAGGAGACCCGCGGGGATCCCATCGGAATGGGAGCTGCTACGGCGAGCCGCTCCTACCTGATAGACGGAGGCGGTCACCGGCTGCCACCAGTCCGTGTAGGTGAGGAGAGCTCGCACCACACGCTCGTGGGTATCCAGCCGCAGTGATGGCGTACATCATAGAACCTATCCCTCCTTGGAGTGACGCGATAGGGAGGGAATACCCCTACGCCGTTTGTCCAGATATGCGTAGTAGTTGCTCCCGTAGCCGTGAGAACGGCTGCCTTCCTTGGCGTCGTTCAGCACCACGCAGATGTCGCCTTCTCCGAGGCGTAGCACGACGTCCTTCGTGCGTGCCGCCGACTCCGACGTGGTACGCCCTGCCCGTGCCACGAGCAACACGACATCCGACTGCGGGAGCAGGTAGGCCGCGTCGCTGACGGTGAGGATGGGCGACGTATCGATCACGACGATGTCGGAGCGCGAGCGAGCCTCACGCAGGACGAGCGACATCCGATCGGACGCCAGGAGCTCGCCCGGGCGATCGGTCGGGATGCCGCTGGGCACGAGCGACACGCCGGCACCGACTTCGCGCACGTGGCCGTTCAAGACCGGCGAGCCCTGCTCCGCGAGAACCTCGGTGAGGCCGCGTTCGTTATCGACGCCGAAGAGTTGATGCACGGTGGGGCGGCGAAGGTCACAGGACAGAAGCATCACCCGATGCCCGCTCTCCGCCAAAGCGACGGAGAGGTTCGCAGCCAGCGTCGATTTCCCCTCGTCGGGACCCGCACTAGTGACCAGTACGGTCGCGGCGCCTCTCCTTTGGCCCTGGTTCTGGTTGGTCCCCAGACGCCGCCAAACCTCCGCTCCTGCCAGCCGATACGCCTCCGCTCCCGGGGACCGGGGATCGTCCACCACCGCAAGTCCCCCACCCTTGCCCAGCGGCGGGATCTCACCGAGCACCGGCGCCTCGAAGCCTTCCTCCGCTTCCTCGCGTGTCCGGATCCGCGGATCGATATGCTCCAGGATCAACGCCAGGGCCATGCCTGCCATCAAGCCGAGGACGGCAGCAAGAAGGAGTCTGCCCCCGAGGGATCGGATCGGATCGAAGCCCGTCGAGGAATCGCGCTGAACATCGACGCTTCCGGTTGGAACCAACCCCGTCTGGGGAGGCGACTCCTCGAGGCCTCGAAGGTCCGCTTGCGCCTGCGTCAGCCGAGCATTGAGAGCGGAAACCTCGCCGGGCGTCGCCTTCTTCAGTGCGGCCTTGAGATTCTTGGATCTGCTCGCGCGCGGTCCTTGTCGGCAGGCTCTCTAGGTACGAGATCAATTGCGAAGAGACGGTGTTGTTGAGGAACGCCGCAGCGAGCGGCGTACCGGCGTGCGTCGTGATCTGCAGCAACCCACTGTCCGGATTCGCCTGGGCAGCGACCATCTGCCCGTACGTCTGGGCGTTGAGGCCCGACAGTTGGTTCGCGACCTCGGGGGGGACCCCGGTGCCTCGGTCGATCACCCCCACGACAAGATCGGGGACGGCTCCGACGGTCGCCAACGCCGCCACGGTGCTCAGGTTCGTCTCGAGCTCCCGGAGGCGCAGCCGCCGCGGCGTCCGGCTGCGAGTACCCGAACAGGAAGCTCTTCGTTGCGGCGTAGGAGTCCGGCGCCGGCGCGGGAGGCCGCGCCACCGTCGCTGTCAGCACCCAGGCAGATCCAACGGCGACGATCACGGCCAGCGCGATGACACCCCAGTGATGACGCAGGGCTTTCAGATACGAGAGTGGTTCCACGACACCCGTCCCGCGGCACCCAAGCCGCCCGTGAGAACGACCGAGACGGCCGCCGTCTGATTCGTGACGCCGAGCTTGGCGAACATCCTCGCCTTGTGGCTCTCGACGGTCTTCTCGCTGATCCCCAGCTGTCTCGCCACCTGCTTGGCCACCAGTCCGTCCGCGACGAGCGAGAGGACCTCGCGCTCGCGAGGGGTCAGTGCGTCGGCCGCCGACACCCGGTGCATGAGCTGGGGAGACAGCGCGCGGGCGAGGTCGTCCACCGATGCGCCGAGGGTGACCCGCTGCCCCCCCTCCTCATCCTCATCCCCTTCTAGTCCTCCGAGAACCACGACACGGAGACCCGACCGATGGAGCGCGCGCACCGTAACCTCAGCTCGGTCCATCAGGCCGTCCACCACGGCGGCATCTGCCGCCGGAGCCTCGCGGATCGCCTCGCGCGAGGTGGTCGCGATCGCGATCGGCCCCAGCGCCGAGTAGCGTGAGAGCGCCGCCGCGATCGACTCGGCCATCAAGGCCTCACGGTGCACGACGAGGATCGAGCGCGTCCTCACACCAAGCCTCCGGCGTCGAGGAGCGAGAGCTCACCGCTGACCATCGAGCGCAGCCGCGCCGCGAGCATCTCGTCGTCTCCTTCCGCCATCAGCGCCTCCAGCTCCTGGATCCCGTGGCGCAGCGCCGGGTTGTCCGGGACGCACGGCCGGCTCACGACCACCCCCGGGTGGGCGGTGGGAACGTGCTCCTCGGTGGGATCCTCGATGTCCTCCACGACCTTCTCGCCGGGACGGATGCCCACGATCTCGATGGGGATGTCGCGGCCCGGGACGTGTCCGGACAGACGGATCAGCTTGCGCGCGAGCTCGAGGATGTTGACCGGCTCCCCCATATCCAACGTCAGGACCTCTCCTCCCTTGGACAGGGCTGCCGCCTGCAGCACCAGCCGGACCGCCTCCGGGATACTCATGAAGTAGCGACTCATGGCCGGATCGGTGACGGTCACGGGGCCGCCGCGCTGGATCTGATCGAGGAACACCGGAACCACGCTTCCCCGGCTCCCCAGAACGTTGCCGAAGCGCACCGCACAGAAGTCGCGGCCCGGAGCCTGAACGCTTCGCACGATCTGCTCGGCGAACCACTTGGTCGAGCCCATCACGCTCGCGGGACGTACCGCCTTGTCCGTGGAGACCAGGACGAAGCGTGAGACGCCCGCGGCCACGGCGGCGTCCACGACGTTCGCGGTCCCGATGATGTTGGTGAGAACCGCTTCTTTCGGGTAGGTCTCGAGGATCGGCACATGCTTGTGAGCCGCCGCATGGAACACGACCTCGGGGCGGTAGCGGTGGAAGATCTCGTACATCCGGTCGGGGTCGCGGATGTCTGCGAGCACGTCGATGCACGAGTGCGCCCCGATCTCGCGCGTCACGTCATGGAGGTGGGTCTCATCGTGCTCCAGGAGCACGAGCGATGCCGGTAAGAAGGCGGCGACCTGGCGTGCGATCTCGGAACCGATCGATCCCCCCGCACCCGTCACCAGTACGCGCCGACCCCGCAAGATGTCCGCCACCGCACCCAGATCGATCTCGACCTGTTGGCGGCCGAGGAGGTCCTCGATCCGCAGATCCCGGATGTCCCGCGCCGTGACATGGCCTCCGATGATCTCCTGCACCGACGGAACGACCTTGAGCGCGACACCGGCCGACTCCGCCAGCTCCGCGACGCGTCGAACGAGCTCGCTCGTCGCGGACGGGATGGCCAGGAGCAGCTCGTCGGCATCCAAGCGCCCGACGAGGGCTGGGATCGCGGCGAGGGTTCCGAGCACGCGGACCCCATGCAGGGACAGCCCACGTTTCCGTGCGTCGTCGTCCACGATCCCCACGGGACGCCAATCGGGGGCCTGGCGCTGAAGCAGGTCCCCGAGCACCATCGCGGCGGCCTCTCCCGCCCCGACGACGATCACCCGATGATGGATGTTCGCATCGACGCCCCGGCGACGGAACCCGAACAAGCGGCTCTGGAACCTGACCGCTCCGATCCCCGCGAGAGCGAGCACGGAGCCCGCGACCAGCACGGATAGAGGAATGGAGAGTCCCCGGGGCCACCGCCAACCGACCCCCATGACGATGACGAATGACACCGCGCCCGCCATCAGCACCCGCCGCGCCTCCTGGACGCTTGCGAAGCGCCACATCTCCCCGTAGAGACCGAAGAGATAGTTCACGATCACGAAGATCGCCATGGCGACCAGCGCGAAGACCCGGAACGAGGCCCAGTACCCGTCCGGGATCGACCCGTCGAACCTGAGCACCACGGCCACGAGGTAGGCGACGGGCACGATCACCAGATCCATCGCCACGAGCGGCAGGTCCCGGCGAGCGGCCGCGACGATGCGTGACGGGAGGTTGGTCTCGTTCGCGTCGTCTCGGATCAGAGCGGCCACTCCTTCCCGGGTCCTCGTGCGCCAACACCTCGAGCTGCCGACGCGCGTGAGATGCGGTCGGGATCCGGAGTGTAGGGAGAAGGGGTGCAACACTCATGAGGCGGGCGGCGTATCTTCCCTACGTCCGGTGACGTAGTGAGAACGTACGCACCGGACGCTGTTCCTCTCCTCGGGTCGAGCGATAACGCGGTCAGGCGACGACCGGAACGAGATCGCCCAGGAGTCCGTTCCGCAGGACGAAGGACGCGGCCTCGAGCCGGGAATGAACCCCGAGCTTGCCCAAGGTGTTCTGTACGTGCGTCCGCGCCGTCGCCGGGCTGATCACCAGACGTTGCGAGATGCCGTCGTTGTCGGCCCCCTGGGCGAGCAACCCGAGCACCTCGCGCTCACGACGGGTCAGCTCGGAGAGTCCTCTCATCGCCACGTCCCGCTCGTGACGACGGTCGACGAGGGCGGAGAGGAGTCCGGCGAGCAGGCGAGCGGGGATCATCGCCTCGCCCCGATGCACCGCTCTGATCGCCAGGAGCAGCTCCTGGATCGGGGATGCCTTCGATACGAACGCGGTGGCCCCCGCCTCCACGACGTCCAGGAGAACGCGCTGGTCAGGGTCGCCGCTGACGACGACGACCTTGCATCCGGGTACCCGTGCCACGATCCGACGGGTGGCCCGCGCGCCGTCGCCGTTGGGCAGCTGGGCGTCGAGGAGGGCGACGTCCGGTCGGAGCCGGACGGCCTCCGCCACGGCCTGAAGGCCGTCGCTCGCCTCCCCGACGACCTCCATGTCCCCGACGCCCGCCAGCACCACACGGAAGGCCTCGCGGAACAATGACTGCTCGTCGGCCAACAGGACGCGAACGGTGTCTGTGCCACTCACGGTCCCTCGACCTCCCTCCGTGAAGCTCAGACACCTGCACGCTAGTCGCGAGGCGAGACACACACATCCCTCGGGCTTCGTAGCCCGGATACGTCGTTCGGATGAGGGTGTTGCCGCGAGGAGCGCTACGCCGCGCCGCCGCGTGCCCCTGCGTCGTCCGTGTCGGTTGCGCCCGCCGGAGTCGGTTGGATGGTCACGAGACCGTGGCGGACCGCGAACGTAGCCGCCTCTAGGCGGGAATGCACCTGGAGCTTCGTCAAGATGCTCTGGACATGCGTCCGCACCGTGTTGGCACTGATGCCGAGTCGCGCCGCGATCTCGGAACCGCGTGCTCCGTCGACGAGGAGACCCAGCACCTCGATCTCCCTTCCGGTGAGTTGCGTGGCGAGCAAGGAGGCGTCCTCATCGATGTCGAGGAGGCGACCCCCGAATCGAGGCACGATCACCTGTCCCTCCATCACCGACCGAACGGCGCTCTCGAAGCGAGCCACCGGCGTCTCTTTGGTGAGGTACCCGTGGAACCCAAGTCGCAAGGCCTCCTCGATCGTTCGGCGATCGTCGATCGCCGAGAGGGCGATCACCTTGGTCTCGGGCAACTCCTCCAACAGGCGACTGCCGACCACGAGACCGCTCTGATCCGGCAGTCCGATGTCCACCAAGACCACGTCGGGGCGGGTCGTTCGCGCCGTGGAGACCGCCTCGTCCCCACGCTCGGCTGTGCCCACCACGGTCATGCCCGCCCGCTCCAGGATGGTGGAGAGGGCATCGGCGAACAGCCGATGATCGTCGACGATCAGGACCCTGATGGTTGTTCCCGCCTTCCGTGTGCAGCCGGGAGCCGGATCCGGAAGGTGGTAGGCCAGCCCTCCATGAGCAACAAGCTCCCGCCGTGCGCCTCGACCACCCTGCGCGCGATGAACAGCCCCAGGCCGGACCCCTCGGAGTTCCCCGGCGCAGGCCCTCGCGCGAACGGGTCGAAGATCGATGCCTGCATCGCCTCCGGCACGCCCGGCCCCTCGTCCTCAACGTCGATCTTGGCCCACCCGTCGGCAGAGGTCACCGAGACGCGCACCACGCCGTCGGAGGGTGAGTGAGCGAGCGCATTGCGGATCAGGTTGGCGACCGCGCCTCGGAGCTGCGACGCGTTCACCCTGGCGCGGACGGATCCTGCGGACTCCAACCGCACCCGGAGCGGATCGTGATTCCATGTCCCGGCTGCCGCCGATCGGACCAGGGGAACCAGGTCGAGCGTCCGCGCACGCAGAACGTGCGCCGTCGAAGCCCAGCGCAGCAGTCCGTCCGTCATCCCGGCGAGCTCTTCGAGTTCTCGCTGGGTCCGCAAGAGCAGCTTTCGGTCCGCTTCGGACCAGACCTTGTCGGATCTCACCGACTCGAGGGCGGCCCTGGCCCCGAGCAGCGGGCCACGGATCTCGTGGGCGGTGATCGCCAGTCCGAGGTCGAGCTGCCGGTAGCGCAACGAGATCTGTCGTTCAGCCTCGATCCGCCCCATCGCCTCGTCGATCATCGAGGCCAGCGGGGCGAGGATCGCAAGGGCCTCGTCTCCCGCATCTGCCAGGACCAGCGCGGCACGCATCGAGTCGATGAGCGAGACGTCGGATCGTCCTGTCACCTCGCGGAACCGCGTCAGGATCTGGTCGTGCTCGAGATCGCCCTCGGCCAGGAGCTCCCGCGGCCGCGCTCCGATCCCCTTGGAACCGACGAACCGCCAAACGATACCGGCGTCCGTATCGTGCGAGAGCCAGCCCGCAACGGGCACGTTGAGGACATCGCGCACACACCGGACGCAGGAACGCACCACATGCTCGGCGGTCTTCGACTCGGTCAGGAGACGTCCCAGTTCGAGGACCCGAGTCATCGACGCTACCCGCGAGGACCACCTGCTCTCCCGTCCGAGGTGCTCCACGACGACGGCCACCTGGTTCGCCAACACCTCGAGAGACCCCAGATACGCGCGGAGCGAGCCGTGGCGAGCGGTCACCTCCATCACACCGACGGGCCGATCGCCGACGAGAAGAGGGAACAGGGCCGAGGACCCTCTCGGACCGGTGTCCACGACATCGGGAGAACCGGTCCGCAGCACCATCCGCCGACGGGCCGTCGTCCGCGTTGCCAAACCCGGCGTCCCGAACACCTTGCGCAGCCGTCCGTCGTCGTCGCGGAGCAACAGCGCAACGGTGGTCCCCGCGCCGACCACGACCTCCGCCCAACGTTCGAGAGCGGAGCCGGCAGCATCCAGATCTCTTACGCGGCAGAGCTCACGGCTCGCCTCACCCAGGATCTCCGCGACGTCAACCCGCTGGGCCCTCTCCGCTTGCATCGTCGTCCTCTCGCGCGTTGCCCCGTGGAAGAACGAGAGTAGTACGTTGAAAGACTCTCATGCAAGTGCTGTAGTACAGATGGTCCCCGGTAATGTCGGTGACTCTCCCCACAGTCATGTACGGATAATGACGTAGTAAATCCTTCGAAGCCGCTCGTGGCAAGACCCCAACTCCAAACGGGCCCGTGGCCGGGCCGGGGTTCAGTCGGGGTAGCTCCGCCCAACGCGCCCGACGGGGAAGTAACGGAAGCCGGCAGCCACCACGGCCTCAGGATCCATCAGGTTCCGGCCGTCCACGATGGCGGGCTGCCTCATCGCTGCACTAAGACGATCCAGATCCAGAGCGCCGAATTCGGGCCATTCCGTGCAGATCACGACGCAGTCGGCGCCCTCGGCGGCGGCATAGGCGTCGGTCAGCTATCACGAGGTCGGGATCCTCCTCGGCGGCGGCCGCGGCCGCCATCGGATCGAACGCTGCGACGATGGCCCCTTCCTCGCGGAGCGCAGCCGCAAGGGCGAGCGCCGGCGCGCCCCGCACGTCGTCGGTCCCCGGCTTGAAGGCGATCCCCAGCAGGGCCACCTTCTTTCCCTCCAGGTTCCAGACCGCTTCTTCCACCTTGCGGGTCACCGCCGCCAGGGCGTCCTCGTTCGCGCGAACCGCCTCGCGCAAGATGCCGAAGTCGTAGCCGAGCCGTCCCGCGAACTTCTCCAAGGTCACGATGTCCTTCGGCAGGCAGTAGCCGCCGAACCCGAGCCCGGCACCCAGGAAGGCAGCGCCGATGCGTGGGTCCGCCCCCATGATCGCGGTGACGCCGTCGACGTCTGCGCCGGCAAGCTCGGCCACCCGGGCCAGTGCGTTCGCGAAGGAGATCTTGGTGGCAAGGAACGCGTTCGAAGCGAGCTTGGAGAGTTCCGCGGTTCGAGGATCCGTCTCGATCATCCGATGGCCCGCGGCGAGGATCGGTGCGTACAGCTCGCGCATGACGGCGAAGCCCCGCGCGTCGTCGCTGCCCACCACCAGTCGGTCCGGCCGCAGCGTGTCCTCCACCGCGTGGCCCTCTCGCAGGAACTCGGGGCTCGACACCGTCGAGAAGTCCAGCTCCGGCCGCGCCCGTCGCACGACGTCCTCGATACGACCGGTGGTGCCGGGCGGGACCGTGGACTTCACCACCAAAACGATGCCGGGGGTAGCCGCGTCTGCGAGCTCCCGCACCGCTCCCTCCACAGCCGTGAGGCTGCGATCCCCCTGCCCAACCGGCGGCCGCCCCACGCAGATGAACGCGACCGTGGCGTCCTCGACCGCATCCCGGACGGAGGTGGTGAAGCGGAGGTGGCCGTCGTCGATCCCCTCGCGCAGGAGACCGTCAAGATCGGGCTCATGGAAGGGTGCCTCGGCACGCTGCAGCATGGCCACCTTCTCAGCCGAAACATCCATACCCACCACGTCGTGCTGGAGGCTCGCGAGCGCGGCTCCCGTGATCAGACCGACGTGGCCGGTTCCGACGACCGCGACCCTCATGGGTTGTCCCGGAACCAGGCGACGGTCAAGCGCACACCCTCCTCGATGTCCACCGAAGGCTCGTACCCGAACGCCCGGCGCGCCGCCGAGACGTCGGCCTCGGTGGTTCGAACGTCCCCGGCCCGCGGCGGCTCGAAGACCGGATCGGGGGTGACGCCCACCTCCGCCGCGATCAGCTTGAGGAGCCGGTTCACCGAGACCGGCTCGCCGCCGCCGCCGATGTTGAACGCCTCGCCGTAAGCCGACTCCGGCGCCGCCGCCGCCCGCAGGTTCGCGTCGGTGACGTCGTCGATGTAGGTGAAGTCGCGCGACTGCTCGCCGTCACCGTGGATCACCGGTCGCTCATCTGTGAGACACGCCACCGCGAATCGCGGCACCACGGCCGCATACTCGCTGGCCGGATCCTGGCGGGGGCCGTAGACGTTGAAGTAGCGAAGACACACGGCCGGGACCCCGAAGGACGCCCACAGGCCCGCGCAATAGACCTCGTCCGCGAGCTTGCTGACGGCGTAAGGAGAGCGAGGTCGCAGGCGCATCGACTCGCGCAGCGGGAACTCCGTCTGATCGCCGTACACGGAGGAGGACGACGCAACCACGACGACCGCGCCGCTGTCCCGCGCCGCCAGGAGCACGTTCAGCGTGCCCCGCACGTTGACGTCCGTGGTGAGCCCCGGCTGCTCCATGGAGCGCGGCACCGATCGCTTGGCTCCCAGGTGGATCACGATGTCGCACTCGCGCGCCGCGTCCAACACGGCAGCCTCGTCCCGCAGATCGGCCTCGATCAGCCGCACCTCAGGCACGTCCTCGAGGTTCGCGAGCGTGCCGTCGGAGAGATCGTCGAAGCCGACGACATCGACGCCGTCGGCCACCAACCGCCGACACTGATGGGAACCGATGAATCCGGCGGCTCCGGTCACGAGTGCACGTCGGGGCGTCATGCGCGAGAGCGTACCGGGTCGTAGGGAGGGCGATCGCGGATGTCTAGAGGTGCCACCCTCGCGCTCGCTTCTTGATCACGCGTGCGGGCACTCCGACCGCTGTCGAGTTCGCGGGCACATCTTCGATCACCACGGTCCCCGCGCCCAGGACGGACCATTCGCCGATCGAGATCCTCTGGACGATGGAACTCCCTGTTCCTACATCGGTACCCTCGCCGACGCTGACTCCACCTGATAGATGGGCTCCGGGACCCACGGTGACATGGTCGCCGATGGACACGTCGTGTCCGACCGTGCATCCGAAGTTGAGGAGCACATGCGACCCAACGCGGATGTCGGTGGTCAGTACTGCGCCTGGACAGACGAACGTCCCCTCACCGAGTCGAACGCGCGAGCCGAGCGTCGCGGTGGGATGAACCAACGTGGGGAAGGTCCGAGGCCCGAACGACAGGATCCGCTGGATCACGCGTTTGCGAGTCGAGGGCTCGCCGACCCCCACCACCACGGCTGTGTCAAGGTGATCCCGCAGCCAGTCGACGGACCCCAGCACGGGCAGCCCGTGAACAGGAGCATCGTGGTGCTCGGCGTCGTCCAGGAACCCGACGAGATCGAGATCCAGTCCGAGCGCCTCAACGATCTCGTGGAGCTCCCGCCCTTGACCACCCGTGCCGACGATGATGAGGTCAGTCACCAAGGGCCTCGTCAGCCCGGTTCCCCATGAACTCAGGCATGCTCGCATGTCCTTGGGCGCTGATCCCCGTTCCCTTGATCACCTGGAGCGCCGTCATCCACAAGATCTTCAGGTCGAGTCGAACGGTCCAGTTGTCCACGTACCAGACGTCGAGCTCGAACTTCTCATCCCACTCCAAGGAGTTCCGTCCGTTGACCTGGGCCCAACCGGTGATCCCGGGCCGCACCTCGTGTCGACGCGCCTGCTCCGGTGAGTAGCGCTCGAGGTACTGGGGCAGCAAGGGGCGTGGCCCGACCAGACTCATGTCTCCTTTCACGACGTTGAGCAACTCGGGAAGCTCGTCCAGGCTGCTCTTCCGCAGGAGATCCCCGACCCGGGTGATCCGCTCGCGATCCGGAAGGACCGCTCCGTCGGAACCGCGTGCCTCGGTCATCGTGCGGAACTTGTACAGCTCGAACAACCGGCCGCCTCTGCCAGGGCGCAGCTGTCGGAAGAGCACCGGCTCGCCGCTGATCCAGCGGATGACGAGGGCAGCGAACGCCACGGGCACGCCGGCCACCGCAAGGGCCGCGCAACTCAAGCCCAGGTCCAGGAGCCGTTTAGCAGCTCGAGAGGAGAGAGGAGGCTGGGTTGCCACGTCGAGTGAACCCCAATCCGGGCTGAGCATCCAAGATCACGACACCCTAATCAACGACAACACTGAAGTGAACCGCAATTGGGAGAACTCCCCACATCGTGGCGGGCAAGCGTAGTTCGGCTACGGCTGATGGGCGATGCAGGCTCAATGCGGGCGACCCTAGCATCGCTCGGAATGAAGACTTCCTCGGCCACCAGACGGGATCGATCACGGGTCGGGCTCCTGGGCATCCTATTGGTCGTCGGATCCCTCGGGCTGAGCATCTTCCCCGCAACCCCCGCATCGGCGGCGGGCCCCTGCGGACCGCCCATCGTGAATCCTGTCGCGTGCGAGAACACGAAGCCAGGTAATCCGCCGAGCCAATGGGACGTGAGCGGTGCGGGGTCCACCAACATCCAGGGGTTCGCCACCGACATCTCTGTCAATCACGGGCAGACGATCAGCTTCAAGATCGACACCGACGCCTCGTCCTATCGGATCGATATCTACCGACTTGGCTATTACGGGGGGAACGGAGCCCGGCTCATCACCACGATCCTGCCAACGGCCCACTTGCCGCAGAATCAACCTGATTGCCTCAGCGATGCCTCGACGGGATTAGTCGACTGCGGGAACTGGGCCGTGTCGGCTTCATGGGCAGTGCCGAGCGACGCGGTATCAGGTCTGTACATCGCAAAGCTCGTTCGAACGGACTCCACCACGGGAGCGAGCCACGTGCCGTTCGTCGTCCGGGCACGATGAGAGCCACTCCGACCTACTGTTCCAAACCTCCGACACGACGTGGGAGGCGTACAACGCGTACGGAGGCAACGATTTCTACACGGGATCGCCGGCCGGTCGCTCCTACAAGGTGAGCTACAACCGGCCGTACGAGACTCGCGGCACGGGCCCGGAGGATTGGATCTTCAACGCCGAGTACCCCATGATCCGCTTCCTCGAATCGAACGGGTACGACGTCAGCTACTTCACCGGCGTCGATACCGCCCGATTCCCGGCGCTGATACTCCAGCACAAGACCTTCGTGTCGGTGGGCCACGACGAGTACTGGTCGGGACAGGCACGCACGAATGTCGAAGCAGCCAGGGCCGCGGGAGTCAACCTCGCGTTCTTCAGCGGGAACGAGGTCTACTGGAAGACTCGATGGGAAGCGAGCACCGACAGTTCCGCGACCGCGTACCGCACCCTTGTCTGCTACAAGGAGACCTGGGCCAACGCGAAGATCGACCCGTCTCCGCAATGGACCGGAACGTGGCGTGACCCGAGGTTCAGTCCGCCCTCCGACGGAGGTCGCCCCGAGAACGCCCTAACCGGAACGATCTTCATGGCCGACGATCCGGCGACCAACGCGATGACTGTGCCCTCGACGGACGCCAATCTGCGGTTCTGGAGAAACACGAGCATCGCGAATCTTCAGCCTGGCCAGACGGCGACGCTTCCGTACGGTCTGCTCGGCTACGAGTTCGACTCCGATCTCGACAATGGCTTCCGACCGGCCGGCTTGATCGACCTGTCCCACACAACAGTGGACGTACCACATCTGATGCTCGACTACGGCAGCACCGAAGGTCCCGGTACCGCAACCCACAGTCTGACGCTGTATCGCGCGAGTAGCGGGGCCTTGGTGTTCGGGGCTGGAACCGTGCAGTGGGCCTGGGGCCTCGACGACAATCATGATCGCGGGACGTCGATCGCCGACGTCGACGTGCAGCAGGCGACCGTGAACCTCCTCGCCGATATGAGCGCCCAACCAGCCACCTTGATGCCTGGCTTGGTGCCCGCCACGAAGTCGACGGACACAACCGCCCCGGTATCCGTGATCACCAGCCCTTCCAGTGGAACAACGGTCGGAGTCGGCGACACCGTCTCGGTGACCGGGACGGCGACCGACACGGGAGGTGGTGTCGTCGGAGGAGTCGAGGTTTCGATCGACGGAGGATCAACCTGGCACCCTGCCATCGGGCGCGCCAATTGGACCTACTCATGGACGCCACAGACGAACGGCACGGTGACGATCAAGAGTCGCGCCGTCGACGACAGCGGCAACCTCGAATCACCGGGGCCGGGCGTCAGCGTCACGGTTGGACAGGTCGCGGTGACGTGCCCCTGTTCGATCTGGTCACCAAACACGACTCCTGCACTGACGGCCACCGACGATGATCAGTCCGTGGAGCTCGGAGTCAAGTTCCGGGCGTCACAGAATGGCTTCATCACCGCCCTGCGCTACTACCAGAGCCCGACCAACACCGGTACCCACATCGGTCACCTCTGGAGCACCAGCGGCTCCCTCCTGTCCACGGTCACGTTCACGAACGAAACCGGCTCCGGCTGGCAACAGGCGTCCTTGCCTCAGCCGATCGCGGTGACGTCGGGCACGACGTACGTCGCCTCGTACCACACGGACACCGGCAACTATTCGTACGATCAAGGGTATTTCGCCTCGAGTCACGTGCGCGGCCCCCTGACCGCGCTCGCAGATGGTACCGACGGTGTGAACGGTGTCTACCTGTACGGGACCGGTTTCCCCACGTCGTCGTTCGCCTCAAGCAACTACTGGGTGGACGTCGTCTTCAACACGACCGCGACCGACACGACCCCGCCGACGATCACCCAGGTGAACGCCAGCCCCGCAACCAACGGCACCTCGGCCACGGTCACCTGGACGACCGACGAGCCCTCGGACTCTCGAGTGAACTACGGCACCTCATCGGGTTCGCTGAACCTGAACCAGTCCAACGCCGCCCTCGTGACGTCGCACTCGATCACGCTCAGTGGCCTGAGTCCCAACACCACCTACTTCTTCCAGGTGCGCTCGGCCGATGCCTCGGGCAACGCCGCCACCTCCCCGGCGACCCCCGCGAGCTTCCAGACCCCCAACGTCACGCAACCGGGGACCTTCACCGACACGACGGTGGCCGACTTCTCCGGTGGCACAGGCGATGCGGGCACCTCGATCACCGACACCTCGGGTGGGGAGCTGCAGCTCGCACCCGCCGCGGGATCTGAGTTCTCCGGGACCACGCTGCCGACCGGTTGGACGTCTTCGATCTGGGCGAGCGGAGGCTCGGTGAGCGTCGCGGGAGGCAAGATGAGCGTGGGGGCCGCCGAGGCCAACACCACGGCGCTCTACAACCCCGGGCGCTCGCTCGAGTTCACGGCGACCTTCTCCGGCGGCGCCTACCAGCACATCGGCTTCGCCACCGATCTCAACAGCCCGCCCTGGGCGATCTTCTCCACGAAGACCGGCGGTGCGCTGTGGGCCAGGACGGCCGTGAGCGCCTCGAGCATCCAGGAGACCCAGATCCCCGGGAGCTGGTTGGGGACCCCGCACCGGTTCCGGATCGACTGGAACGCGACGAGCGTCGTGTATTGGATCGACGGGGTCCAGGTGGCATCGCACACGATCTCGCCCGCCGTACAGATGCGGCCGATCGCGAGCGACTTCAACTCGACGGCCGGCTCGGTGGTGCTCGACTGGATGAGGATGACCCCCTACGCCTCACCCGGCACCTTCACCTCACGCGTGCTGGACTCGGCCCAGGCCTCCACGTGGGGCGCGGCCACCTGGAACGCGGCCACGCCTACCGGCACGAGCCTGCAGGTGAGCGTGCGTACCGGCAACACCGCGACCCCCGACGGCACCTGGAGCGCGTTCGCACCCCTGGCGTCCTCCGGTGCCTCGGTCGGCGGCCCGACCGCTCGCTACCTGCAATACCGGGTCGTGCTCTCCACCACCGATCCTTCCCAGACACCCTCGCTCACCGACATCACGTTCAAGTCCACCAGCGGGCCCGATACGACCCCGCCCGTGATCACCCAGGTGAGCGCCAGCCCCGCAACCAACGGCACGTCGGCCACGATCACCTGGACGACCGACGAGCCCTCCACCTCGCGGGCGGACTACGGCACCTCCTCGAGCGCTCTGAACCTGAACCAGACCAATGCCACGCTGGTCACCTCGCACTCGATCACGCTCAACGGCCTCAGTCCGAGCACGACCTACTACTTCCGCGTGACTTCGACAGATGCCTCCGGCAACGCCGCCACCTCCCCGCCGACCACAGGCTCCCCTGCGAGCTTCCTGACGGCGACTCCCGACACGACCCCGCCGAGATCACCCAGGTGAACGCCAGCCCCGCAACCAACGGCACCTCGGCCACGATCACCTGGACGACCGACGAGCCCTCGGACTCTCGAGTGAACTACGGCACCTCATCGGGTTCGCTGAACCTGAACCAGTCCAACGCCGCCCTCGTGACGTCGCACTCGATCACGCTCAGTGGCCTGAGTCCCAACACCACCTACTTCTTCCAGGTGCGCTCGGCCGATGCCTCGGGCAACGCCGCCACCTCCCCGGCGACCCCCGCGAGCTTCCAGACCCCCGCCCCCGACACGACCCCGCCGACGATCACCCAGGTGAACGCCAGCCCCGCAACCAACGGCACCTCGGCCACGGTCACCTGGACGACCGACGAGCCCTCGGACTCTCGAGTGAACTACGGCACCTCATCGGGTTCGCTGAACCTGAACCAGTCCAACGCCGCCCTCGTGACGTCGCACTCGATCACGCTCAGTGGCCTGAGTCCCAACACCACCTACTTCTTCCAGGTGCGCTCGGCCGATGCCTCGGGCAACGCCGCCACCTCCCCGGCGACCCCCGCGAGCTTCCAGACCCCCAACGTCACGCAACCGGGGACCTTCACCGACACGACGGTGGCCGACTTCTCCGGTGGCACAGGCGATGCGGGCACCTCGATCACCGACACCTCGGGTGGGGAGCTGCAGCTCGCACCCGCCGCGGGATCTGAGTTCTCCGGGACCACGCTGCCGACCGGTTGGACGTCTTCGATCTGGGCGAGCGGAGGCTCGGTGAGCGTCGCGGGAGGCAAGATGAGCGTGGGGGCCGCCGAGGCCAACACCACGGCGCTCTACAACCCCGGGCGCTCGCTCGAGTTCACGGCGACCTTCTCCGGCGGCGCCTACCAGCACATCGGCTTCGCCACCGATCTCAACAGCCCGCCCTGGGCGATCTTCTCCACGAAGACCGGCGGTGCGCTGTGGGCCAGGACGGCCGTGAGCGCCTCGAGCATCCAGGAGACCCAGATCCCCGGGAGCTGGTTGGGGACCCCGCACCGGTTCCGGATCGACTGGAACGCGACGAGCGTCGTGTATTGGATCGACGGGGTCCAGGTGGCATCGCACACGATCTCGCCCGCCGTACAGATGCGGCCGATCGCGAGCGACTTCAACTCGACGGCCGGCTCGGTGGTGCTCGACTGGATGCGGATGACCCCCTACGCCTCACCCGGCACCTTCACCTCACGCGTGCTGGACTCGGCCCAGGCCTCCACGTGGGGCGCGGCCACCTGGAACGCGGCCACGCCTACCGGCACGAGCCTGCAGGTGAGCGTGCGTACCGGCAACACCGCGACCCCCGACGGCACCTGGAGCGCGTTCGCACCCCTGGCGTCCTCCGGTGCCTCGGTCGGCGGCCCGACCGCTCGCTACCTGCAATACCGGGTCGTGCTCTCCACCACCGATCCTTCCCAGACACCCTCGCTCACCGACATCACGTTCGCATTCGGCTAGTCATTCAACCCGCTGAAACAGTTGAACCGGGGAGACTTCCTCGGCTGTCGCCATGCTCGTCGGCCATCTCACCTATCTCCGCATCACCCGCCGGGTCGGTCGAACTTCCCACTCATCAGGCCGGATCGGTTGCCCTATGGTGCGCCACACCACTCGCCAGAAATGGGGACGCTCATGGCACACGCGTGCGCTCGATCAGTCAGGGTCCGATCTCTTGCTCGCCTCGCCACGGCGCTCACGCTTGCATCGGTGAGCGTGGGTGGCTTCTCCACGGCCGCCTCGGCGGCGAACCCCGGATCCCAGCGTTGGGTGAAGCTCTATAACGCCAACACCCCCGGAGACGACTCCGCGGCTGCCTTGAGAGTGAGCCCCGACGGATCCGTCGTCTTCGTGACGGGAGGCAGCACCGGCGCGACGGGCTTCAAGGACTACGCCACCGTGGCCTACGACGCCGCCACCGGGGCGAAGCTGTGGCTGAAGCGCTACAACGGCCCGGGGAACAACAACGACTCCGCCACCGCCCTGGGAGTGAGCCCGGACGGATCCATGGTGTTCGTGACCGGATCCAGCATCGGATCGATGAGCGAGGAGGACTACGCCACCGTGGCCTACGACGCCTCGACCGGGGCACAGCTCTGGGTGCGGCGCTACAACGGTCCCGCGAACTCCAGCGATAGCGCCAACGCCCTGAGCGTGAGCCCTGACGGGCACCGGGTGTTCGTGACGGGCTCCAGCTACGGTGCGGCGCTCGACTCCGACTACGCCACCGTCGCCTACGACGCCTCCACGGGGGCCAGGCTCTGGGCGAAGCGCTACCAGGGTCTGGCGAACCCCAGCGACAGCGCGAATGCCGTCGGCGTGAGCCCCGACGGGTCCCGAGTCTTCGTGACGGGAGTCATCTCCGGATCGAACGTGGTCGACTGGGCCACCGTCGCCTACGACGCCTCCACGGGAGCCCAGCTCTGGGTGAGGCGTTACCACGGCCCGGGGGGCTTCTCCAACGTCGCCACCGCCCTGGGGGTGAGCCCCGACGGGTCCCGGTTGTTCGTGGCGGGGTTCATCAGCATGTCGAGGAGCCAGGACGACTACGCCACCGTCGCCTACGACACGTCCACCGGGGCTAGGCTCTGGGCCGAGCGCTACCACGGCCCTGCGGTCGGGGGCAACAGCGCCAGCGCCCTCGGGGTGAGCCCCGACGGGTCCCAGGTGTTCGTGACGGGCTCCAGTACGGGAACGACGAACAACGACTACGCCACCCTGGCCTACGACGCCTCCACGGGAGCCAAGCTCTGGGTGAAGCGTTACAACGGCCCGGCGGACTCCTACGACAGCGCCAGCGCCCTCGGGGTGAGCCCCGACGGGTCACAGGTGTTCGTGACGGGCTCCAGCCCGGGGCTGACGAGCGACTACGACTACGCCACCGTAGCCTATGACGCCTCCACCGGGGCCAAGCTGTGGCTGAAGCGCTACAACGGCACCGGGAACTTCACGGACCTGCCGAGCGCCCTCGGCGTGAGTCCCGACGGATCCGGGGTGTTCGTGACCGGGGAGAGCGCAGGATCGAGCGGCAAGTACCACTACGCCACCGTGGCGTACAACGCCGACCCCGGAACTCAACCCTCGTAACACCCGTAGGCCGGGGCTCGTCCCCGGCCTACGGATCGCTCTTCGCAGCTCAGCCCTTCGTCCAAGCGATCGCCTGCAGCGTGCGATAGCCGACGGCGTCGTTGGTCGAGCCGCCCGCCGCGAAGACCTGGATCTTGTAGATGCCGGGCGGCAGTCCGCCCCACGACAGGTTGATCGCTTCCGCCGTGTAGCTGTTGGAGTAGCCGTTCAGGTCCTCGGGGTTGCTCTGGTTCGGTGGCGTCGCTCCGTGAACGGAGCCGTGGATGCAGGCATGGGGGAATCCTCCCGTGCCGACGCAGGTCGCTTGGGCGTACACATACACCAACCCGTTGGTGCCTACAAAGCTGTAGGCCTGGGCGGTGAGGAGTGCGGTCAGGGGGCCCGCACACCGCTTCTTGATCGTGACCGCCCCAGCGGGCACGAAGCCGTTGCCCAGCGGGGTGAAACCGCGGCTGGCAGTGGTCGCCATCGCGCACGGCGGCCCGCCGGACGTCACGAGCGGCTTCGGCCCCGCTCTGTGGGGCATCTGTGCCTGTCCGCCCGATGCGAACACCGTTCCGGCCCCCACCCCCAACGCGAGTGCTGCCGCGACGGCTGCCGCCACGAAAAGCTTGCTACGCATGGTGCCCTCCCCTCCTCGCAGGCCGGGGCTTGTCCCCGGCCGTCTTCTACAGGTGCACCTTCACCGGCACGTGGCTGTCGTTCGGCGCGTTGCCGTCCCCGAGCTCGCCGTCGGCGTTGTAGCCCCAGCACCGTACGCCGCCGGCGGCCATCAGGGCGCACGCGGTGGTGTAGCCCGTGGTCACCTTCACGACGCCGCTCGCCAGGCCCGTGACGGGCATCGGCACCTCGTGCGCGTTCAGGCTGCCGTCACCGAGCTTGCCGTCGGTGTTGTCGCCCCAGCACGACGCCGCGCCGACCCGCACGGCGCATGCGAAGCCGTAGTTCGTCGAGATCGACGTGACCCCCCCGGCCATGCCCACCACACGGACCGGGGCGAGCCTGGGGTGTTCGGTGCCGTCCCCGATCTGGCCGAAGTTGTTGGCCCCCCAGCACCACGCCGCGTTCGCGAGCGGGGCCTTCACCAGCGCGCACGAGACGTCGTAGCCGGCGTTCGCGATCCGCGTGTGGGTGCCCAGCCGCAGGACCCGCTTGGGGACGCCCGAGGTCACGCCGATGCCGTCGCCGGGATTCTCGCCCCAGCACTTCGCGACGCCCGCCTGGACGGCGCAGCTGCTCAGGTACCCGGCGGAGACCCACGTGGCGCCCCTCTTCAGCCCCACGACCTGGACCGGGAACCGCCGCATCTCGGCCGCGCTGCCGTCACCGTCCTCGCCGTAGAGGTTGTCGCCCCAGCACTTCACGGCGCCACCGCGCACGAGGGCGCACGTGTGCACACCTCCGGCCGCCACGCGGGTCGCGTGCGCGATGCCCTTGACGATCACCGGGGTCGAGGAGCTCTGTGCGCGACCGTCGCCGAGCTCGCCCTCGGCCCCCCGCCCCCAGCACTTGATCCCGCCGCTCGCGAGCAGCGCGCAGGCGTGATCCTGGCCGGCCGTGACTCCGACCGCGTGCAGGATCCCCTTCACGCGGAGAGGCACGTCGCTGAACGGCGACGTGGTGCCGTTCCCCAGCTGGCCGAGCGTGTTCTTGCCCCAACATTCCACCGTGTGGGTCGCCATCAGCGCGCAGCCGAAGTAGAAGCCCTCGCCGAGGCCGGTCGCACGCGACGCCGCGACGGCGGCCGAGGGGGACGCCGCCGACCCAGCCAGCAGCGCCGCGACGAGCGCGACGGATACGAGCAGGCTCGCGCGAACGCCCCTGCACCCGCGCTCGATCATTGGACCCCGTCTCCCTCGAGCTGTGGAGTGCAGGCTATCCGTTGGAGCGCATCCGATTCAAGAGGGCGTCAGCCTCACCCTCCTCGGTCGTCGTCGGCTGAGTTGGGGGGTCAAGGCCCCGGTGATGGGGCACCCCCGGCCTGGGAGGGACCCGGGCAAGGCCTGGTCTTGCCGGCAAGGAGCGTAGGCTGGGTCCATGGAGTATCGGACGCTCGGCGGGACGGGGATCACCGTCAGCTCGTACTGCCTGGGGACCATGATGTTCGGCGCCTGGGGCAATCCCGACCACGATGCCTGCGTGCGGATCGTCCACCAGGCGCTCGATGCCGGGATCAACTTCGTCGACACCGCCGACGTCTACTCCTCGGGTGAGTCCGAGACGATCGTGGGCCGAGCGCTCGCCGGCCATCGCGACGAGGTCGTCCTCGCCTCGAAGGTGCACGGGGAGATGGGGCCTGGCCGTAACCAGCACGGCAACTCGCGCTTGTGGATCAGCCGCGCCATCGAGGACAGCCTCCGTCGCCTGGGCACCGACCACCTCGACCTGTATCAGATCCATCGCCCGGAGCCGCACACCGACATCGAAGAGACGCTCGGGGTCCTCACCGACCTCCAGCGCCAGGGAAAGATCCGCGCGTTCGGATGCTCGACGTTCCCGGCCTGGCAGATCGTGGAGTCGCACTGGGTCGCGGAGCGCCGCGGCCTCTCGCGGTTCCGCACCGAACAGCCCCCCTACTCGATCTTCGCGCGCGGCGTCGAGATGAACGTCCTGCCGGTGGCGCAGCGCTACGGCATGGGCGTCCTGGTCTGGAGCCCCCTGGGTCGCGGATGGCTCACCGGCCGCTACCGGCGCGCGGCCTTCGACCGCTCGCCCGAGTCGCGCGCCGCGCGTAACCGCGAGCGCGGCGGGCCGTTCGCCGCGCAGTTCGACGAATCACGACCCCAGATCCAGCGCAAGCTCGACCTGGTGGAGAACCTCGCGGCGATCGCCGATGGTGCCGGCCTGTCGATGACCCACGTCGCGATGGCCTTCTCGATCGCGCACCCCGCCGTGACCTCCGCGATCCTCGGACCGCGCACCGAGGATCAGCTGGTCGACCTGGTGAAAGGCATGGACGTCACGCTGAGCGACGACGTCCTCGACGCGATCGACGATGTGGTGCCTCCCGGCCTGAACGTCGATGAGAACGACCGCGGCTTCGACCCGTGGTGGCTCGCCCCCGCCGCGCGCCGCCGGCCCCAGTAACTGTTCCGTAGACGCGGCTTAGGGGTTGAGCTTCGCGAGGTCGAGGAACACGTCGGCGTGCAGGTTCGTCGCATCGGTGGGCTCGATGGGCGCCACGGCCTCGCTGGCCAGCCTATGCCGCGCGTATCGCGGCCTGTTCCAGGCCGGCTCGGGTGGAGTACGTTGGAGCCCTGACTGAAGCGGGCCGTTGAGGGAAGGAGACCAGCGTGAGCGACAGCGTGTATCGCGTCACCGAGGTGATCGGCACCAGCCCCGAGTCGTGGGAGGACGCCGCGAAGCACGCGGTGGAGATGGCCGCGAAGACCCTGCGCGACCTGCGGATCGGCGAGGTCTCCAAGCTCGACATGACGATCGACGACGGCCACGTCTCGCTCTTCCGAGCGCGCGTGAGCATCTCGTTCAAGTACGAGTCCGAGTAGGGACCGGCCGGAGACAGGCCCCGGCCCCGCACGTGCGGTTGCGCTAGGTGTCCAGTTCCATCGGGTGTGCGGCCAGGGCCCAGATCACGGCGATATCCACGGCGATCAGCACGATCGCGAACACCGGGTAAACCGGGATGAACGCGAACCCGGCGATCGCGCTGATGAGCGCCAAGATGATGCCGATCGTTCGCGCCACGATGGAGCCGGATAGCACCCCGAACCCCGCGACGAGGATGGCGAGCCCCACGATGAGATGGACCCATCCCCACGTCGACACGTTGAACGCGAACACGTAGTTCGGCGGCGTGTGGAAGAAGAGCTTGTGCACGATCGCGATGAACCCGTTCATCGCGTGGAACGCACCGAGCATGATCATCATGATCGCCGCGAAGAACGTCAGACCGGTGGCCATACCGCTTCTGTCTTGCGACATCGTCATCCCCTCTCGCACCGTCCCGGAGCCGTCGCAGGTCCGGGGATCCTCTGGGTGTTTAGCCCACGAAGAGGCCGGCGTCAAACATCACGTTCCGTAGCCGAGATGGCCGATGGCCCCGACCCCGCTCAGACCGAGCGGGCGTTGCGCGCGCCTCAGCCGGGGCGAAGATCCGGGAGGCCGTCGCCCGGTTCGGAGATCACCGAAGGCTCGGCGCCCAGGAGCGTCGCGAGCGTCGCGGAGGCGCGGTTCACGCCGTCGCGATCCCAGGACTCGACCACGTCGGCGACGCGCCCGGCGCCGTCGACCACCACCAGGGTGGGCACGTGCTCGATCCCGTACGCATCGGACGCGACGAAGGGCGCGAGGTCCGGGGCAAAGGGGAACGTCGTCGCGGTCTCGGAGGCGAACTCGGCGAGCGAGTCTGCCGGATCCTGCCCGACCCCGCGGACGTGCCCGGGATACGCCGACTCGATCCGCTCGAACATCGGTGCCGCCATCCGGCACGTCGGGCACGTCACCTTGTAGAAGACGAGCACGTGCGGACCGTCGAGGGTGGCCCCGTCGATGGGTGGTGCCGACTCCCCGAGCGCGATCACCATGGACCGAGCTTACGCCGGGTGGGACGCAAGGCCTGGGACGAGCCCCGCCCTACACATCTACGTCCGTGGTGTCCTTCGCGTGGCTGGAGTCGATCTTCACGCTGGGCCCCATCGTGGAGGAGACCGCCAGGCTCTTGATATAGCGGCCCTTCGCGGAGGACGGCTTCGCCTTCATGATCTCGTCCACGACGGCCAGGTAGTTCTGCAGCAGGGCGGGCTCTTCGAAGGACTTCTTCCCGATGATCATGTGGACGTTGCCGGTCTTGTCGGCGCGGTATTCCACCTTGCCACCCTTGATCTCCGTGACGGCCTTCGCGATGTCGTTCGTCACCGTGCCGGTCTTGGGGTTCGGCATGAGCCCGCGCGGCCCCAGCACCCGCCCGGCCTTACCGACCGAGGCCATCATGTCGGGCGTCGCGACCGCGGCCTCGAAGTCGATGGTGCCCTTCATGACCTCCTCGACCAGCTCCTCGCCGCCCACGACGTCGGCGCCGGCGTCCTTGGCCTCGCGCGCCTTCTCCCCCACCGCGAACACGCCCACCCGCACCGACTTGCCGGTGCCGTTGGGGAGCGACACGGTGCCGCGCAGCGCCTGATCGGCCTTGCGCGTGTCGATCCCCAGCCGGAACGCGACCTCGACGGTCTCGTCGAACTTCGCGTCGGGGAGCTGCTTCAAGATCTTGATCGCCTCGGCGGGCTGGTACTCCTTCTCGCGGTCGTACAGCGCCAAGGCGTTGCGGATGCGCTTGCTGCCGACGGCGGTCATGCGTCCACCTCCACGCCCATGCTGCGCGCGGTGCCGGCGATGATGCGCATCGCCATGTCGACGTCGTTCGCGTTGAGGTCGTCCATCTTCCGCTGGGCGATCTCACGGACCTGCGACGAGCTGAGGCGCCCCACCTTGTTCCGGTTGGGGACGTCCGAGCCCTTCTCGATCCCCGCGGCCAGCTTGATGAGCTCGGCGGCCGGCGGCTGCTTCGTGACGAAGGTGAACGAGCGATCCTCATAGATGGTGAGCTCGGCCGGGATGACCTGGCCCATGTACTGCTGCGTGGCGTCGTTGTACTGCTTGCAGAAGTCCATGATGTTGACGCCGTGCTGCCCCAGGGCCGTACCCACGGGCGGCGCGGGCGTCGCCTGACCGGCCTTGATCTGGAGCTTGACGAGCGCCAACACCTTCTTCTTCGGTGCCATGTTCCTTCACCTCCTGCGGTGCCAACGGCCCTGGTGGGCCTCCCGCGGTAGTTAGACCTTGCTGACCTGGTCGAAGCCGAGCTCGAACGGCCTTGCGGCCTCCCGCTCATCGAGAAGAGAGAGTGTACAAGAGGGGTTGACTCAGCCCGAAGGGGACGTCGAGGGTTCCGGGCTCGGGGAGATGGGTGGGGTCGTCAACCTCCCCGCCAGGGACGGATCGAGCTGGATCGCTCGGTTGAAGCCGGCGGTGGCCTTCCCATGAAGTCCCGCCGCCCGATACAACAGCGCCCGGTTGAAGTAGGCGTTCGCGTTGTTCGGGTCGGCCGCGATGGCTCGGCCGTACAGGTCGATCGCCTCCTGGGTCGCACCCACCTTCGTCCTGACGATAGCGAGGTTGAACAGGGCGGCTTCGAACGTGGGATCCGCGTCGAGGGCCTCGCGGTAGAAGCCCTCGGCAGGCTCGAGATGCCCCTGCGTCTGCGCGATCAATCCGAGGTTGTAGAGCGCGTACTTGTCGTTCTTCCGGACGGATAGGACGGCCTGATAGTCGGCGGCTGCGGCTTGGAGGTTCCCGGCCCGCTGCTGTGCGAGCCCTTCCCGAAGGCTGGTGTCCGGATCGACATGGTGGGTGCACGCGAACAGCATCGAGGCGAGGAGCAGGACCGCTGCGGCGACCGACGACGTCCTCCCGATCATCGATCTCATGCTATCCGACCCCGTTGGGCGAACATGGAGCGGGGTCGATCGCGGCGCGCTATCCGCAGACCGCGTATACCGTGATGGTCCAGTTCGCGTTGGTGTTGTGCGTCTCCGCCGCACCCACGAACCAGGTCGTCGAGCTCGAGGGATAGCTGGAGTAGGCGAGGACGCTCCCGGTGTTCTGAGACAGCGTGTACCCCCCACCCAGCACTTGGCGTCCGCCCGTGCACGAAACCGACGCGGTCTTGTTGCTCGAGTTGTTCGCGCTCGTGTTCGACACGGTCACCAAGGAGAGCGTGCCGGAGGGACCCGTTGCCCCCCTCGGACCGACCGATCCGTTGGCTCCAGGGGAACCTTGTGGACCGGGGGAGCCCTGTGGACCGGGCGACCCACCGGGTCCGGGGGATCCCGGGCCACCCTGGGGCCCCATCGGACCCGTGGCGCCCATCGGGCCGGTCGCGCCCCGTGATCCGTCGGTTCCGGCGGGACCGGTGGCGCCCATAGCACCCATCGCGCCTGTAGCACCCATCGCGCCCATCGCCCCCGTGGCACCCGTGGCGCCCGTCGCTCCGTTGGCGCCGGTCGCTCCGTTGGCGCCGGTCGCTCCGTTGGCGCCGGTCGCTCCGTTGGCGCCGGTCGCTCCGTTGGCGCCCGTGGCTCCGTTGGCGCCCGTGGCTCCGTTGGCGCCGGTCGCTCCGTTGGCGCCGGTCGCTCCGTTGGCGCCCGTGGCTCCGTTGGCACCGCTCGCTCCGGTCAACCCGCGCGGCCCAGGTGATCCTTGGGCGCCGGGGGACCCTTGAGCGCCGGGGGACCCTTGAGCGCCGGGGGACCCGGCAGGACCGAGGGCTCCCGTAGCCCCCCTGGGCCCGGCAACTCCCTGGACGTTCCACGTCCTGCCCCACTCAGTGGACTTGCACGCGTCCGTCGAGGGGATGATCCGGACGGCGCGGCTCTGCTTGTTCACGCAGCCCTTCACGGTGTTGCTCGACGACGCGCCCGTTCCTCCGACCGCGGCCGAGGCGGCAACCGCCACCCCGAGGACGACCACGAACGCCGAAGCGAGCATCACGGCCCGCGACAGCGCGCTCTTGCGTTTCCTGTGCACGGAGGAGTCCCCTTTCGACGACCTGGCGGCGCTCTTACCCCCAATCCTGGTGTCACGAAAGGGTCACCTCAAGCACATCCCCAGTTTCCTGATGGATGAACGCAAGGAAATATGGACTACATCGTTCTCGGTAGAGAGTGAACGCCCCCGCGTGGACGCGCTCGTCGCTCCCAGGCCCACGATCCGATGAGCACGAGGAATCCCCCGCCGAGGAGAGGCAGATACCAGGCGTACGGGCGGTAGGTGATGATCACCCGATGACGTCCCCGTGTCACGCGAACACCCACCAACGCCGGGGCGAGCATCTCGGTCGGGGCCGTGCGGCCATCCACCTCCGCACGGAAGCCGGGGTCGAAGGAGACCTTGAACAACACCACGGACGTCCGCCGTGCCTGAACCTCGGCTCCGTAGATGCCGTTCGCGGGGTCCGCGGAACTTGCCACGATCTCCCCGGGCGGTCGCATCGGCTCATCGTTCGGCCGCAGCGTCGGCTCGGTCGGCCGCACGCTTCCGAAAGCCAACGTGGGGATGTAGCCGCGCGCCGGCAACCTGGAGTCGAGGAACGAGCCCATACGACTCCCGAGGTCGTCTCGATCGACGGCGATGGGCGCGATGGTGTCGACGAGGGCCGCATAACCGACGTGGGGGATCTCATAGAGGACGTGACGACCCGAGCTCGCGACCCGCTCGGCACCCGCAGGAGCAACCCAGCCCTTGGGAAAGATCAGGTACCTCACGCCGAACAAGGCGGGGTCGGTGGGGTTCGCGACGTCGAACCGAGCTTCGGCGCCGGAGGCGAGCGACCACGTAGGCCGCGTGAAGCCCACGGCATCGGCCTGCAGGTTCAGCAACGCCGCGAACGCCGGCACCCCACCCAGGTAGTAGCGAGGCCGGGCACTCCTCAACTCCGAGAAGATCCTTCCCGGCCCGATAGCCTGCGCGCGCCGCACGAGCGCGGCATAATCCGCGCCGTCCCGCTGCTGCGCCCGGATCTGCCGTGGGATCCAGGTCCAGTCCTTCGCGATGTAGTCGACGCGGTCGACGAACGCCGGGGCCAGGATCAACGCCGCCACGGCGGCCACGGCGGCGATCCGCCGACCGAACGACCACGTGGGGATGCGGGCGACCAGCAAGGAACCGAGCCACGTCAGACCGAGGCCGGCCAGATAGATGCCCGCGAGGTGGACCCCCATGATGTAGCGACGAAGGAACAGGTCGCCGCCCCCGGGCAGGACATCGAGCACCGGTCCCAGCGTCGGCCGCCCGAAGAACAACAACAGGCTGAGGAGGCCCAGTAACAGGACGACGCGGGCGGGCTCGCGAGCCCGGAAGGTCCATACACACAACCCAAAGCCCGCGGCGACCAGCAGCGTCACCACCGGAAGGCGACCGTCGTCGAAGATGCGGCCGGTGACCAACCAGCCCATGACCCTGCGGGCTCCGAACGAGTCGTAGAAGTACGTGCCCCGACTCAGCTCGTCGTTGATCGTCCACTTCGCTCCGGCGATGAGCGGCACGAGCATCCACGCCGACGCCGCGAGTGCACCGACACCCACCAGCGCTGCTCGCCCCAACCGGCGAAGCAGCTGTCGGGGGTCCGCGAGCACGAACACGCCCAGTGACAGCAACGCGAGGTATCCCGTCAGCAGATGCACCACCACGGTGAGGGCCACGACGAGCGCCGCCAGCCATAGTTGCTTGCCTTTCGCGACGGCCCGCCAGCCCAGACCCCATGCGAAGGGAAGGGCCCACATGCCCCAGAGCTGCGCCCAGGTCCCCGACCCACGCCACACGTAGCTGTTCCACTCGTAGCCCAGGCCGGGACGGCTCACGAAGCAGCGGCGATACGAGGGCGGCGCACGCTGCCGGCCACCGACCCAATCCCATCAGGCGGCCCCCCCAGTAGACGGCGATGGGCCACAGCGCCAGCAGGAGGTAGAGGGACCACGCGAACGTCGTGCGGCCGAAAAGGATGGATGCGAGCCCGGTGATGATATGCGGCAAGGATTGGTAGTGGTGGAAACGGCTGGCGCCCAGCGCGAGGTACGGATACCAGCCGTCGAAGGGCAGATGACCCTCCCGGATCCGCAGGGCGGCCCACGTCACCATCGAGCGATGAACGGACGAGTCATTGAGGTACCAGACGTCGCGATGTTCCGGCCACAGGGCGATCAGCCCGAATACCACGGCGACGCCAACGGCGAGGCCTGGAAGTCTTTCGGGATGTTGGCCGGGCGGTCGACGCGGGTCGGCGCGCTTCGTGGGGCTAGACCTTGGACACCTGGTCGAAGCCAAGCTCGACGGGCGTTTCGCGGTCGAAGATGTTGACGAGGACCTTCAGCTTGCTCTGGTCCACGTTGATCTCGCTGATGGTGCCGTTGAAGTCCGCGAACGGACCGGAGATGATCCGCACCACGTCGCCCTCCTCGAACCCGAGGCGGAACGCGGGCTTCACCTCCTCCTTCTTCACGACGAGGATCTTCTCGACCTCACGCTTGGACAGCGGCGTGGGCTTGGATCCCGTGCCCGCCGAAACGAACCCGGTCACCCCCGGCGTGTTGCGCACGACGTACCACGAGTCGTTGTCGTAGATCATCTTCACCAGTAGGTACCCGGGGAAGATCTTCTTCTGGACGACCTGCTTCTTGCCGCCCTTGATCTCCATCACATCCTCCATGGGGATGTGGACGCGGAAGATCTTGCCTTCCATCTGCATGGTGTGGATGCGGCTCTCGAGGTTCGCCTTCACCTTGTTCTCGTAGCCGGCGTAGGTGTGGACGACGTACCAGTCGCCGGGGCCGCGGAACGGATCGTCGCCGGCGACCTCGGGTTCGGACGCGGCCACCGGTTTCCCGACCGCTACGGGCTCTTCCGCGACGGGCTCTTCCGCTACGGGCTCTTCCGCTACGGGCTCTTCCGCTACGGGCTCTTCCGCTACGGGCTCTTCCGCTACGGGCTCTTCCGCTACGGGCTCCGCTACGGGCTCCGCTACGGGCTCTTCCGCTACGGGCTCTTCCGCGAGGACCTCCTCAGCCATGGCTTCGTCGGCGGCGGCCTCGACCGTCAGCACCTCGACGAGCTCTTCGACCGCCATCTCTTCGGCGACCTCGTCGGCCGCCTCTTCCATCACCTCGGCCTCGATCACGGCCTCCGCCAGGATCTGCTCGGCGGCTTCCTCGCCTGCCTCTTCCACCGCGATCGCCTGTTCGAAGCCGGCCTCGAACACGGCCTCGGCGGCCTCGTGCTCTCCCGCGGCGTCCAGGGCGTCGGCCTCCTCGGCGGCCTCCTCCACGATGTCCTCCGCCGCGAGGTCGGCGACCTCCTCCACGATGGCGGCCTCTTCGGCCGCTTCGACGAGGGTCTCTGCGGCGGCTTCGTCGGCGAGTTCGTGCAGAGCCGTGAACGAGTCGACGTCGGACGCAGACGCGACGTCCTCGGCGTCGGGCTCGGGCACGTCTTGGGTCACGGCTTGGTCGGCGTCGCTCGGGGGCGCGGCGTCGTCAGTGGGGTCGTGTTCGTCGGTCACAGCGGGATCCTTAAGGTCGGTAAGGTCGGTCAAGAGCCGAGCAACTTCACGATCGTCTTGGTGAAGAAGTAGTCCAGCCCGAAGACGTAGGACGTCATGACGATGATCGTGACGAGGACGACCGTGGTGTAGGAGATGAGCTCCCGGCGGTTCGGCCAGTCGACCTTCTTGAGCTCCAAACGAACCTCGCGCAGGAACTGACGGACGCCCGTGCGCTTGCGCTTCTCCTGGGAGGAGGCACGGCGAGCGGTGGAGGCGGGGGCCGCCTGGCGGTCGAGGCCCGCGCGCTTCTGCTGGCGCTCCGCCTTCTCCTGCATCCGCTTCATCTGTCGGTTCATGGGTGCTCCCTTGCAGGCGCGGAGGGACTTGAACCCCCAACCGCCGGTTTTGGAGACCGGTGCTCTACCAAATTGAGCTACGCGCCTCCGCCGATCCGCATGGCCCCGGTCTTGGGGGACGTTCGGAGAGGCCAGTATAGGTTGACCCCCCGGCCTCGGCAAAGATATGGGCCCCGTCCCACACCCGCGCTCGCCCGTGGCTACCCTCGCCAGCGTCATGGAAGCCGAGCGGCCGCAGCTGGCCGACCTGGGTCTGTTCCTGCTGGTGGTGGCCGCGCCGCTCCTGGTGACGCCCTTCACGCACAGTCCCTTCGGCGACCCCAAGCTCGTGATGGTGATGGGGGCGGCGCTCGCGCTGTGGGCCGCCGGCCTGCCCATGGACCGCCGACTCGCGTGGCTCGCCGCCGCGTGGGTCGCCGTCACCGCGGTCGCGGCGCTCGTGGGAGCGGATCCCTCCCGAGGCCTCACGGCACAGACGGGCGGCGAGGGCGGGGGGCTCATGGTGGTGGCCGCGAGCGCGGTGGTGCTCCTGGCCGGCGTCGGACTCGACGAAGATCTGCGGGAACGTGCGCGGCGTTGGTTCGTGGCGACCGCGGCGATCATCGCCGTGTTCGCCGTTCTCGTTCGCCTGTTCCCCGGCGTGTTCGGGGAGATCGGCGGCCTCTCGTTCGTGGGAGCGACCATGGGCAACCAGCTGTTCGGCGCGGCGCTCGTGGCGTCCGCGATCCCGGCGGCGGCCTCCTCCCGCCGCGCGTGGGGGTGGCGCACGATCGCCCTGGTCGCTCTGCTCGCCCTGGGAACGGCGACGTTCGGTGAGCGCAGCGCCGTGATCCTGCCGATCGCGGGCGTCGCGGGGTTCCTGGTGCGGGCGAAGATGCCGTGGCGCCGTGCCGCCGCGCTCGCCGTGACGGTGGTCGCCGTGCTGGGGCTGTGGCAGGTAGTGGCGGCCATGATCCCCGAGGGTGGGCGTGGCGCCGAGATCACCGTCCAGAGCCAGGCCACCGACCAGCAGCGGTTCCGCATCTGGAGCGTGCTGGCGCGCGAGGCGGTGCCGGCGCGGCCCGTGCTGGGGTGGGGCCCCGCCGAATCGCAGGCGGCCTACCTCGCGACCGGCACGGTCGCCGACGTCGCTACCACCAGCCGGGAGTGGGCCGACGCCCACGACCTTCTGCTGGAGACGTTGGTGACCTCCGGCGTGATCGGGCTCCTGGCCCTGCTGGCGGTCCTGATCCCCGCGGGGCTGCGCGCCGTGCGCTGCCCGCCCGAGCGCGCGTGGGCCTTCGGCGCAGCGACCACGCTCGGCGTCTACGCCCTCTTCGAGCCGGTGGGACTGGTGCTGACGCCGCTGCTCTTCTTCATGCTGGGCGCCGCGGCGGGGCCCGCTCGGGTCGCGGCGACCTCGCCGGCGTGGGGTCGCGTCGCGCGCCTGGCGGGAACGGCGATCCTGGCCGCGGGGTTGGTGGTGTCGCTCGTGATGGCGACCGCGGCGACGTTCGAGGAATGGGGGATCCGCTACGGCGAGGAGTGGGCCTACCGCACGGCGACACGTGTGCAGCCCTGGCGGATCACCAGCACCGAGCGCCTGGCGGTCCTGCTCGCCGTCGACGCACGCAGCGGCAACGTGGCGGCCGGTGCGCAAGCCCGCGCCATGATCGATGCCGCCGTCGCGGCGCACCCCTGGGACCCCGACGTGCGCGTGTGGGCCTCCTATGTGGAGACGTTGCTGCGCAACGATCCCGGCGCACAACGGTGGATCGCGCAGCAGATCGCACGCTTCCCCGCCGACCGTGCCGGCGTGACCAAGAGGCCGTCGACCACGGGCCTGGCGCTGCCCTGACGGACCGGTTCCGCGTCGTGCCCCTATCGATCAGCGGCCCTTCGGTCGGCGGCCCGCCTTGGCGGCGGCGGCCCGGCTCGCCTCGAGCACCTCATCCCTGCGCGCTTTGTAGTCGTCATACCGCGCGACGGCGTTCGCCACGTACTCCCCGACCGCCTCAGGCAGCACGACGTCATCCAAGCCGAAGTCCCACGTCATGAGGACGGAGCTGCCGGGGCGCAGGACACCCATCGGGTCGTCGAGCAGCACGCCGTAGAGGAAGCGCAGGCAAACCTTCTTCTTGGTGGCCTCGATCCCGCAGACCCACGTGTGCCAGTCGCCCCCGAGCGCGTACATCAGGAATCGGTACTTGATGGCGACATCGAAGGCCGGGTGGGCGAGGCGAACCGCCTCGTCGAGGGCGACCACCAACGGCGCCGCGGCCGGGTCGACGCCGGTGAGGTAGACCTCGAGGGCGGAGTTCTCGGCGGGCGTCTCGTCGGCCATCCGGGGGAATCGTAAACCCCCCGGGCGATCACAGAGTTTCCGCACGTGCTTGCGTGTATCGGCCCAGGTCGTGACCTATGCTCCGCCTGACGTGACCGCGCCGGCCCCGGATCGCGAGAAGACGTCATGGTTGAGCCAGGTCCTGAATACGTGCCGGAACACGCTTCGAGCTCCGGCGGCCCCCGGCGTGGCCTGTTCCGGCGACCGCCGACGATCACCATCCCGGATGCACCCATCCCCCCACCCCCCGCGCAAGCGCGGCTGAGCGAAGAGGAGCGCGAGGTGGCCGACGCCATCGAACGGACGATCGACGGGCACATGGAGCAGGGCCTCCACGCGCTCGAGGAGCAGGCGACCGTCCTGATGCGCGAGATCGCCTCGGAGATGTGGCGCGCCTCCAGCGCGGACGCGCGCCCGGAGCAGGAGCGCATCGTCTCGCTCCTGTCCCGGGACCAGACGATCAAGAGCCTCCTGGCCTCCAGCGACGAGCGGTTCCAGGCGCTCGCCGTTCGCTCGGCGCGCCTGGACGACAACGTGCAGGAGCTGGCCGAGAACGGACGCACCACGCGCGAGGCGATGGAGGCCGCGGTCCTGGCCATCCGCCAGATCGCCGACTCCCCCACCCTGCACGGCGTCGAGGCCGTGCGGACCCAGCTGGAGCAGGTCGAGGCCCACATCGCGGAGACCTTCCAGCACCTCGACGAGCGCGACGAGACGCTGTCCGAGACGATCCTGCGGCAGGTGCGGGACCACGGTGACCTCGTGAGCCGCGAGACCGCCCGGATCGTCGAGGCGATGCAAGGCTACGTGCAGGGCGGCACCGAGGCCATGGGCCACCTGGCCCAGCGGGTGGAGGAGCACGCCCAGAGCTTCGCGACCCAGGACATCCAGATCGCCGATGACGTGCGCGCCGCCGTCGCCGCCGGCACCGAGCCGATCCAGCAGCAGCTCGAGCTGGTGAGCGAGCGGGTGGGCCTGCACGGGCGCGCCCAGGACGAGGTCCGCGTGCGCCTGGAGGCGTTGATCGACGCGCGCATCCGCGGCCTCGCCGAGCTGGTGCGCTCCGACTCCAACGCCCTGCGGGCCCTGATCGAGAAGCGCGCGGCCGCGGTCGTCACGTCGGCCGACGGGCCGATCGTCCAGCCCGTCGTGGACACGGACGCGATCGCCGAGGCCGCCGGCCAGCAGGTGGCGATCCGTCTGACCTCGGCCGAGCTCCGGCTGGAGGGACAGCTGGAGAAGATGATGGACAGCCAGCTCGTCCGCATCGGCGAGCAGCTCGAGGCGCGCCTCGCCGACCACCTGGAGGCGCGATTCGGTTCGATGGCCGAGATCGTGGCGCAGCGCGCCGCCGAGGCCGCCGACGTCGCGATCGCGTCCTCGTTCGGCTCGGGTCTGCAGACGCAGGCCTCGATCGAGGATCGGCTCATGACCCACATCGACGACCGGATGACCGGCATCGCACGGCTGATCCGGTCGGACAACCAGGCGCTGGCGGACCGGCTCACCCAGGCGGCGGACGCGATGCCCGCGGAGCCGGTTCCGTCCGCGCCTTCAGCCGAGCCGGAGCTCGTGCGCGAGACCCTGCGCACCCTCAAGGAGTTCCAGGCCGGGCTGCCGGGCGAGGTGGCGGGCTCGATGGACACGCGGTTCCGGGCGGTGACGGACCAGCTGCACGCAGAGACCCAGTCCACCGCGGAGGCGATGATCAAGGTCGCCGAGGTCCTCGGTCAGAAGATCGACCGGCTGACGGTCCGCGTGGACGAGGGGTACGGCAACGACCTGCAGGTGGTCATCGACCGCATGTCCGACGCGATCCGCGCGATGTCGGTCGCCGGCCGCCCCCAACGCCTGACGGGGTAGCCACCGAAGTAGGCCGGGAACGAGCCGGCCTACGACCGCTTCGTCTACGCCAACCGAACGACCGCTTGGCCGCGCTTGATGGGCCATTCGGTGACGCCGCCGCGCTCGCAGCGCACCCACGTGTCGACGGTGGCGGTCCGCGCGGCCGGATCCACCGCGCGAACGCGGCCACCCGCCACCAGCTCCTCACCCATGAACACCGGCGCGCGGAACTGGGCGGATATCGCCACGACGGCGTCGGACGCGCCGGCCCAGTCGCTCACACAGGTCGCCAGGTGCCCCATCGTGAACATCCCGTGCGCGATGATCCCGTCGAAACCGACGCTGCGCGCGAACGCGTCGTCCTGGTGCAGCGGGTTCTGGTCGCCGCCCGCGTTGGCGTAGGCCCTCACGTCCTCGCGCGATGACCACCCGCCGGCACTGCGGCAGCTCCTCGCCCGCCGCCACCGACGCGAACGCGCGCACGCTCATGCGCCCTCACCGCGTTCGATCAGCGAGGAACGCCCCGTGCACACCGGTTCGCCGTTCACATCGGTGATCTCCGTGACGAGCATCAGGAAGCGGTCCCCGCCCTTCTGCTTCGCGGACTCGACGCGGAGGGTCGCGGTGAGCGTCTCTCCTTCACGCATCGGCCGATGGTGCTCGTAGGCCTGCGATCCGTGCACGACCCGGGAGAAGTCCAGGCCCAGCCGCGGATCGCCGATCGCCAACGGGAGGATGGCGAACTCGGCCGCCGTTGCGAACGTCGCCGGCACGCCTTGGCTCTGTCCGAACACCGCCCGGAAGGCCGCCACCCGTTCGGGATCGACGGTGAACGGCACCGACGGGTAGGTGATGCCCTCGGCGCCGGGATCCACGCGGGCACGCTACCGGCGGGCACCGGGGCCGGCAACCCGACCCGGGGAAAGTCCCGGCGAGGGTGGGCCGTTCGGTCCGATCGGAAGCGCGACGGCCCTTCTATCGTGGTTCCGATGGCGAGCACGAAGAGCAAGCAGGGCAGGAAGCGCCCGCCCGCGCGGCCGCCGGCCCGAAAGCCGACTCGCCCGCCCAGGCGCGGCGCCTACGCGGCGATCGCCATGGTGGTGGTGGTGGCCTTGGCGATCGTGGGCTTCTCCGTGTTCCGCCACGTGGACTCCGCGACCGGCGATATCTCGGCGAACGGGGCCGCCGAACGCGTGCAACACGTTCCGGGCTCGGTCCTGGGCCGGGTCGGCGCGGGCCGCGGCGTCTCGCTGCCCATGGCCCTTCCCCCCGGCACGCCCGCCAACACCCAGGACGGCAAGCCCGTGGTGCTCTACATCGGAGCGGAGTACTGCCCGTTCTGCGCCGTGCAGCGCTGGCCTCTCATCGTGGCGCTCAGCCGGTTCGGCTCGTTCACCAACCTGAAGGGAACCGAGTCGGCGGGCGGCGGTGAGGCCTATCCGAAGACGCCGACCTTCACGTTCCACGGCGCCACGTATACGAGCGACTACCTCGCGCTGCAGACCGTCGAGACGAACACGAATCAGCCCTCGCTCTCCGGCCTGGGTTACACCTCCCTGGATCAGCCCACCGCCGCGCAGCAGGATCTGCTCTCGCGCTACGACCGCTCCCCCTACACCTCACAGCCCGGCGCGATCCCGTTCCTGATGATCGGCAACCGCTTCGTCGCGGTGGGGGCGAGCTACGACCCGGCGCTGCTGCAGGGCAAGACCCGCGACCAGATCGCCGCGGCGCTGTCGGATCCCTCCAGCCCGATCGCTCAGGGCGTGGACGGCTCCGCGAACGCGATCACCGCAGCCATCTGCACCACGACGAACAACCAGCCCTCGAGCGTGTGCAACGACCCCGCCGTCGTCGCGCTGCGCACGAAGCTGGGCGCGTAGCCGTGACCCCGCGGTGGGTGTCGAAGGTCACTTTCGGCTTGGCGCTCGCCGCGCTGGGGGTCGCGACCTATCTCACCGTGGCCCACTTCACCGCGGGGCGCGCCCTCATCTGCGTCGAGAACGGGGCGGTGAACTGCGCGAAGGTCACCACCAGCGCGCAATCGCGGTTCCTGGGCATCCCCGTGGCCTTGCTAGGCTTGGCGTGGTCGGCGGCGATGGTGGGTCTGTGCCGGCAGGCGGCGTGGCGCTCGCACCGACCCGCGGTCCGCACCGCGCGCCTCATCACCGCCGTGCTGGGGATCGGCTCCGTCCTCTACCTGCTCTACGCGGAACTGGTCGTCGTGCGCGCCATCTGTCTGTGGTGCACCGTCATGCACGTCTTGGTCTTCGCGTTGTTCGTGTTGATCGTGTTACATCCCGAGGCGGAGCGCGTGCCAACGCATCGGTAGCGAAAACCGCGAAAAACCACCAACCCGCGATGCTCGGCGGCCGACTTGGGCCCGGGATCGTGATCAAGATTGAGGGTGAAAGTGCGTGAAAGCCTGCCGCAAGGCGCCTACGATGCGCCAGATGGCTCAACGGGGGGGCACAGCACCACCCATCACGATCGTGATCGCCGACGACCACCGGTCGTTCGGCGAGGCCTTGGAGATCGCGCTGGACAAGGAGGACGATCTCACGGTGATCGAGGTGGTTACCTCGGGCGCGGCCGCCATCGAGACCACCCTCAGCGAGCACCCCGATGTGGTGCTTCTCGACCTCCAGATGCCGGGCGTGAACGGGATCGAGGCCGCGCGCAGGATCCACGAAGAGAACGTGGGGGCGGCGGTCATCATCCTGTCGGGTCAGGAACACGACGACGTCGCGCTCGCTCGCGCGATCCAGGCGGGCGCGCGCGGGTTCATGGAGAAGACCGAGGCCGTCGGCGGGCTTGCCGACGCCATCCGCCGCGCGTATCGAGGCGAACCGCTCCACACGAGCGCCCAGGTCGAGGAGGCCCTGCGCAAGCTGCGCCGCCGTCGCGCGCAGGACGGCGACCTCTCCCAGAGGGTCGAACGGCTCACACCGCGCGAGTTACAGATCCTCCAGCGTATGGCCGACGGGGACTCACCGGAGCGGATCGCCGAGGACCTCGAGATGAGCCGGCACACCTTGCGTACGCACACGCAGAACGTACTGACGAAGCTGGGGGTGCACTCCAAGCTTGAGGCGATCGTCGCGGCGATCCGCTACGGCAAGGTCCACACCACGACCATCTCCCTCGAGGCCGAGGATCCGGAGAAGGCCGAGGATCCGGAGAAGGCCCCGATGGGACAGTAGGTCGGGCCTCGTCCCCGGCTCTTCCCTATCGCGTTTCCCGATGCACCGTGTGCTTGCGACACCACCGGCAGTACTTCTTCAGCTCGATGCGGTCGCGGTCGTTCACGCGGTTCTTGACGGTGTTGTAGTTCCGCCGCCTGCAGTCGGTACACGCGAGGGTGATCTTCGGTCGGTTGTCGGTCTTCGCCATCGTCGCTCTTTCGTCGTTACTTCAGGATCTTCGTGACGCGGCCGGCGCCGACGGTGCGGCCGCCCTCGCGGATCGCGAAGCGGAGGCCGTCCTCCATGGCGATGGGCGCGCCGAGCTCCACCGTCATCTCGACGTTGTCCCCCGGCATCACCATCTCCACGCCCTCGGGGAGCGCCGCGGTCCCCGTGACGTCCGTGGTCCGGAAGTAGAACTGGGGACGGTAGCCGTTGAAGAACGGCGTGTGCCGGCCGCCCTCGTCCTTGCTCAGGATGTACACCTGCGACTCGAAGTTCGTGTGGGGGGTGATCGATCCCGGGTTCGCCAGCACCTGCCCCCGCGCCACCTCCTCTTTGTCGATGCCGCGCAGCAGGATCCCGACGTTGTCGCCGGCCTGCACCTCGTCCAGGAGCTTGCGGAACATCTCCAGGTCGGTCGCCGTGGTCTTCCTCGTGTCCTTGATGCCGACGATCTCGATCTCGGACATCTTCTTGAGCTTGCCGCGCTCGACGCGGCCCGTGACGACGGTGCCGCGTCCCGTGATCGAGAACACGTCCTCGATCGGCATCAGGAACGGCTTGTCGGTGTCGCGCTCGGGCTGGGGGATGTAGTTGTCGCACGCGTCGAGCAGCTCATCGATCTTCGCGCCCCACTCCTCGTCCCCCTCCAGGGACTTCAGCGCGGAGCCGACGATCACGGGCAGGTCGTCGCCCGGGAACTCATAGGACGAGAGCAGCTCGCGCACTTCGAGCTCCACGAGATCCAGGAGCTCGGGGTCATCGACCATGTCGGCCTTGTTGAGGAACACGACGATGTAAGGGACGCCCACCTGGCGCGCCAGCAGCACGTGCTCGCGCGTCTGGGGCATGGGACCGTCGGCCGCGGACACGACCAGGATGGCGCCGTCCATCTGGGCGGCGCCGGTGATCATGTTCTTGACGTAGTCGGCGTGGCCGGGGCAATCCACGTGGGCGTAATGACGATTGGCCGTCTCGTACTCGACGTGCGCGATCGCGATCGTGATGCCGCGTTCCCGCTCCTCGGGCGCCTTGTCGATCTGGTCGAACGGCGTGAAGTCCGCCAGTCCCTTGGCTGCCTGGCGCTTCGTGATGGCCGCGGTCAAGGTGGTCTTGCCGTGGTCGATGTGGCCGATCGTCCCGATGTTGACGTGCGGCTTCGTGCGCTCGAACTTCTGCTTGCCCATCCGTGAACCCTTCCTTAGAGAACGTCGTCCCCACGGTCGCCTTCGTGGTAGCGGCGGGTGGACTCGAACCACCGACACAGCGATTATGAGCCGCTTGCTCTACCTCTGAGCTACGCCGCCGTGTTCGAAGGGGCAGTTTACCCGGGCCGACATGACCCGGCACGCATCCCAGGCCCTGTCGGCGATGATACGAGAAGGTGGAAAG
The DNA here is from genome assembly GCA_963850315.1 of uncultured Actinomycetes bacterium. GTDB lineage: Bacteria > Actinomycetota > UBA4738 > UBA4738 > HRBIN12 > JAOUEA01. The sequence continues at coordinate 32,708 of CAWKKN010000002.1, read as the reverse complement.
GGGTCGGGGTGACCGAAGCGGATCGGCGGCCTAAGGCCGGGGTGGGTGAGCGCCGCTGGCCGATGGCCGTAGCGGTCCTCGCCGCCGTGGCGCTGCAGATCATCCTGCCGCACCGTCAGAAGTTCCCAGCGTTCTGGCTCTTCCCCGTCGCCGAGGTCGCCATGCTCGCCACCCTGATCGTGGGCGACCCGGGAAGGATCGATCGCCCCTCGACATTCCTGCGTCGACTCACGCTCGCCTTGATCGCGCTCATGACGGCCGCCACGATCATCGCCGGCATCACCCTGGTGCGGGACATCATCATCGGAACACACCTGACGCCCACCCAGCTGCTGGGGCGCGGCGCCGCGATCTGGTTCACGAACGTGATCGCGTTCAGCCTCTGGTACTGGCAGCTGGACCGCGGCGGGCCCGCCGAACGCGCGGCCGGCTCGGGGGTGCAGCCGAGCTTCGCCTTCGGCGAGGACGCGACGCCCGAGCTCGCGCCCGAGGACTGGATGCCCACGTATCCCGACTATCTCTATCTCGCGTTCACGAACTCCACCGCCTTCAGCCCCACGGACACACTCCCCATCGCCACCTGGGCGAAGATGACGATGGTTGTGCAGTCGACCCTTTCGCTCGTGATCGGACTCCTGGTCATCGCCCGAGCGGTGAACGTCCTCCCATCGTAGGAGCCCACCACGCATGGCTGGCTCCCGCTTCCTCACGTAGTCTGAGAGCAGACAGCAATCTGACGATCACGAGGAGGCACCATGCCAGCAGCCAAGAAGACCACGGCGAAGAAGAGTACGGCGAAGAAGAGTACGGCGAAGAAGCCGACGGCGAAGAAGACCACGGCGAAGCGCACGACCGCTAAGCGGGCCACGGCGAAGCGCACGACTGCTAAGCGGACGACCGCCAAGCGCACGACTGCTAAGCGGACGACCGCCAAGCGCCCCACGGCGAAGCGCACGACCGCCAAGCGGACGACCGCCAAGCGGACCACGGCGAGGCGGGTCAGTGCGAAGCGGATCAATCCCAAACGTGGAGACATCATCCTCATCGACTCCGCTCACGTCGGTTCACCTCCGCGCGAGGGCGAGGTCCTCAAGATCGTCCGCGGCGAGCTCAGCGTCAGCTACTGGGTCCGCTGGGCCGACGGGCACGAGAGCTTCATCACGCCCAAAGCGGAGAGCATCCAGGTAGCAACCGCGCGCTGAATCCTGATCAGCGGATCATCCGGGCTGCGACAGGTAGATCAGCAGCCCACCGATGATGCCGAGGTTCTTCAGGAACTGCCCCAACTGCCGTCCGCGCTGAACGGGATCCTCCTCGTCCCAGAACCGATGGCCGGCCACCGTCACGGCGGACAGCGATACGACGAGCCCGGTGGCAGCCGCCCGGGGCAGGATGCCGGTGGCGAGGGCTACACCACCGGTCAGCATCGCCGCTCCGTTCAGCCGGACCATCTCCTTCGATTCGGGAAGGCCGAGCTTCGCCGCCAGCTCGGGACGGATCCCCGGGTCCGTAAGCTCATCCCATCCGCCTTTGAGGAAGATGCCCGCCAGGGCCAAGCGGCCCGCCCACTCCAACGCTCCTCGACCCTTCGACACGGTCGGCCTCCAGTCGGTTCTACGAGGTGAGTTCGGCGATCCACTCCCGGAGCCTCGGGAGATGCTCGGCGTAGTGCTCGGGGCCGGCCTTACGGATCCATCGGTCGGCGTCGGGCGTATCGTCGTCCAAGGACCCCCACGCGCGCAGCATCCGGGTCCGCGCCGCCCAGGACTGGGCGCGCACCGTCTCGAACGGCACGTCCTTCATCGCCTCGTAGAACCGCCGGTTCATGGCGTCGATGTCGAGCTCCTCGAACCGGTAGGTGCCGGAGCGGATGCGCTCGAGGACGCGCCCCGCCTCGGCCAGCCAGCTCCCGACGTGCGCCACGAGATCCTTGGCGGACCAGCCTTCGGCGAAGTAGCCAGGCGTCGCTACCTCGTCCTTCGGAAGCGAGTCGACGAGCCCGTGCAGCTCGGCCCACAGCCTGTCCTCCTCGAGTCGTAGCTCGGCGCTCGTGATCGACTCGGCCATGCGGACAGTATGCGGGACCGATCGGCGCCTAACCGGCCGGGCGTGCGTACCCGGCCGGGGGCCCGGGCGACCACCCAGGGGGATGGGAGGGACTGTCCATCTGATCGGGCAGCTCGAATCCGAGTTCGTCCGCGTCGCACCAGAGCCAGTCCTCGCCCGGCTCGTAGGACTGCAGGATCGGGTGCCCGGTGTCGTGGAAGTGACCGGTGGCGTGCCGGTTGGGCGAATCGTCGCAGCAGCCGACGTGCCCGCAGAAGGTGCACCGGCGAAGATGCATCCAGACCCCGCCGTCGGCGAGGCACTCGACGCAGCCAGGGCCGCTCGCGTCCTTCGTCAGGATGCGGTCGAGGTGGGTGCACGTGTCCTGCATCCGGCCGGCTCCCTTACTCTCCTTGAGTACAGGACTCCATGGAACCACAGGAAGGACGATCGCCCGGATGGCGTCGGCAGACACAGACCGGTGGCCGGAGCTGGACTACCCGGCCTGCAAGGACGCCATCGACGCGCTGCACATGCAGAGTCAGGTGGTCGGGAAGGTCAAGGCGGCCCTCTCCCGGCGCGCACCGCAATGGCAGAACGTCCCCTTGTTCGTGAACGCGCGCGGCCTCACGACCGGTCTGCTGCGCGCGGAACGAACGGACATCGAGATCGCCTTCGACCTGGTGGAGCATCGGCTCTGGATCTTCAGCGTCGACGGTCGTCGCGAAGGGTTCGACCTCGTGCCGCGGCCCCTGCGCGACTTCACCGCCGACGTGCTGACCGCGCTCGCCCGTCTGGACGTGCGCGTCACGATCAACCCGATGACCGTCGAGGTCCCCGACCCGGTGCGCTGCGACGAGTGCGACGGATACGACGCCTACGAGCCCGAGGTCGCGAACCGGCTCTTCCGCATCCTCGCGCAGGCGGCGTCCGTGTTCGAGGACTACCGCGCGGGATACTGGGGTAAGCAGACGCCGACCAGCTTCTGGTGGGGCTCGTTCGACCTCGCGGTGACCCGCTACAACCTCGTCCCCGTGCCGCCCACCGACGGGATGGACCTGATCTCACGCGTCGCCATGGACTCCGAACAAGCGGCGGTCGGGTTCTGGCCGGGCAACGCCCGCTACCCGAAGCCCGCCTTCTTCGCGTACACGTACCTCAAGCCCGACGGCATCCAGGATGCGGCGATCCGACCGGCGGCGGCCGGCTGGAACGACGACCTAGGAGAGTTCCTGCTGGACTATCCCGACGTGCGGACCGCCGAAGATCCGCGCGCCGAGATCCTGGCGTTCGCGAATACCACCTACGGGGCTGGCTCCGAGCTGGCCGGATGGGACCGCGAACTGCTGGAGGGTCATCGACCGACCGGGAGCGCGCCGTAGCCAGCCTGCCCGGATGATCTCAGTCGGAAGCGATCATCACGTCGGTCGCCTCGATGATCCGCTCTGCCGGGAGCGGGTTTGAGGGTAGGCTCGGGGCCACAGGTTCCGCCAACTGCCGGCCTTCTTCGCAGGGAGAGCTCAGATCCACATCGACTGGTTGATCGCGCTTGCCTCGGTGATCGTTGGGTTCACCGTGGGCCTGACCGGCATGGGCGGCGGTGCGCTGATGACGCCCATCCTGCTCATCTTCTTCGGGATCAGCCCGACGGCCGCCGTGTCCTCGGACCTCGTCGCCGCCATGGTGATGAAGCCCGTCGGCGGTGGCGTCCACATGCGCCGAGGAACGGTCCAATGGGGGCTCGTGAAGTGGCTGTGCCTCGGCTCGATCCCTGCGGCGTTCGCCGGGGTGCTGCTCCTTCACGCGAGCGGCAACAGCGACGCCGTCGAGAACACCACCAAGATCTTCCTGGGCGTGACCCTCACGATCGCGGCGCTCGCCATGGTGTACAAGGCGTGGCTCCAGGCACGACGGAGCGCCCAGGCTCGTGCAGGTCTGCGGGTTACCTTGGGACCAACGGGGACGCTCCGGGTCCGCGTCTTGCTCACCGTGACGATCGGAGCGATCGGCGGCCTGTTGGTGGGTCTGACGTCGGTCGGTTCGGGCTCGATCATCATCGTGTGCCTCATGCTCACCTATCCGGAGCTGAGGGGTGGACAGCTCGTCGGCACCGATCTCGTGCAAGCGGTGCCACTCGTCGCATCGGCCGCGCTGGCGCACATCATCGTGGGTGACTTCGAGCTTGGCCTCACGGCCTCGATCCTGATCGGTGCCCTCCCGGCGGTGTACGTGGGAGCCCGTCTGTCGTCCAAGGCTCCGGACGGCATCATCCGTCCGATGCTCGTGTTCGTCCTGCTGGCGTCGGCGTTGAAGCTTCTCGGGGTCTCCACCGGACTGCTCGGGATCATCCTGCTGGGCGTCATCTTCATCGGACTCGCGGTGTGGGGCGCGGTCGACGCGGCCTCGCACCCCCAGAGCACGTGGGATCTGATCGCTCGCCCTCGCAGGACCTGGATCAGATGGCAGGCGTACGGGGCGCCCTTCGGCCTCGGGTTCGCGGTGGCGTGCGCCTACTTCGGAAAGGTCCGTCCCGGTCTCGTGGCGGCCGCGAGCGACGCCGTCGTGCCGGACCTCCCCACCGCCGTCTCACCGACATCGCCTGAGCTCGGCTGATCATGTTCGAGCACATCCTGGTCGCCGTCGACGGCTCCCCTCGCAGCGAGAAGACGATCGCGATCGCTCTCGACCTGGCCGGCCGGTACGGCTCGGTCGTCACCGTGCTCCACGTTCGCGAGTACGAACGCTACGAGGGCTCGGACGTGGACATGGGTCCTCCCATCTCCGCCGAACAGCTGGTGGACGATGTGCTGGCGACCTTCCGCGCGGCGGGCGTGGAGGCGAACGGAGAGGTTCGGCGGGTGAGCTCGGGCGACACGCCCGGACAGATCGTCGAGATCGCAGAGGAGGTCGAGGCGAACCTCGTCGTCCTGGGCTCGAGGGGCATGAGCGAATGGAAGAGCCTCTTGCTGGGCGGGGTCGCGACCAAGGTCGTTCGTCACGCTACGTGTCCGGTCCTGCTGGTGCGGTGAGCGGTCCGGGAGCACCGCCCGTCGACGCCTGGTGAACGACACGTCGGATCGCGGTACGGAACGCACTACCGCGTCGTGTCCGCCACATCGGCGGAAGAGAGGCTCAGCATCGCCGATCGTTCCGAGAGGGGAGTGAGGTGAGTATCAGCTCCTGTCTCAGTGCTCACGTAGCAAGTCGGCGATCCGCTCGGCGATAGCGATCACGGGAAGTTGGGTGTTCGCACGGGGGATGGTCGGCATGATCGAGGCGTCGGCGACGTAGACGTTCGCGAAACCGTGCAGGCGCCCGCGCGCATCCACGACCGCTTCGGCGTCGCTCGCTGGGCCCATCTTGCACGTCCCGACCGGATGCCAGTACCCGCCGACCGATCCCCTCACGTACTCCGCGAGCTCGTCGTCGCCGGATCCCGGACCGGGAACGAGCTCACCCTGGAGAAGCCCCTTCATCGCCCGAGCCGTCGCCAACCGGCGGGCGAGCCGGATCCCCGACGCCAGGGTCGCCACATCCTGCCCCGCCGCATCGGAGAGGAAGCCGTGGTCCACGATCGGGAGGATGCCGGGATCCTGCGAGCCGATCTGCACGCTTCCCCGTGACTCCGGCTTCAAGTCGTGGACGTAGAGGTAGGCCAGCGGATCTTCGGGGCCGAGACCGGTGTCGTTCGAGATGGAACGGCGCAGCCGCATCATCACGTGCAGATCCCAGGTGCCCGCAGGACAGGTCTCGCTTCGGGCCCTGATCAGGGTCTGGGAACGGGCCGGCTGGCCGGCGACGATGGTTCAGCGTTCGGTTGAGGAGCTGTGCGCTCGGTCTGTACACCACCTCGACCCTCGGATGGTCGATGAGGTTCCGCCCCACCCCTGGGATGTTCTCTCTGACGCCGACCGAGACTCTGGCGAGGTCCTCCGCGGGCCCGATGCCGCTTCGAAGCAGGATCGCAGGTGAGCCGTAGGCGCCCGCCGCCAGAACGACGAGGTCGGCGGAGATCTCCGCCTCGTCGCCGTCGACACGCACGACCGTTCCGGCAGCCCGTTCGCCCTCGAAGCGCAGCCTGTCGACCACCGCGTCAGGCATGATCGTGAGGTTCGGCCTCTCGCGAGCCGGATCGAGATAGGCGAACGCCGCGTTCCAGCGAACGTCGCCGACCGCATTGACCCGGATCGGCGCCGCACCTTCGAGGGCTCGAGGATCGTCGAAGTTGTCGAGCGAAGGAAGGCCGATCTCCACTGCCGCGTCGAGTCCGGCGCGCATGAACGGCTCGAGGTCGTCCACGCGCGAGGGACGGACACGAAGCATCTCCTGGCCGCGACGTCGGTAGGGTTCCAGGGCGCCATAGGACCACCCCGGGTTCCCCGCCTCGGCCCACTCGTCGAAGTCCGCCGGCGCTCCCCACGTGATGAAGCAGCCGTTGTGCGCAGAGCATCCACCTACGACCTTGGCGCGCCAGGAAGACCACCCACCCGTTATGCCCCAATCATGGGAGGTGGCGAGCTCGTTGGCGTACAGGAGATCCTTCGGCCAGCGGCCGTCCATGTAAGGCCCGTAGTCCGGCCCGGCTTCGATAAGGCACACGGACCGCCCCGAGTCCTCGCTGAGCCGCGATGCCAGAACGCAACCGGCCGATCCTCCCCCCAGAACGACCACGTCGTATGCCACCCGACCGGGTGCCACGGGTTCCTAAGACGCCCTGTCCGCCGGCTCGCCGCTCCGCGTTACTGCGTAGAGGCGCCACCGATCCGGAACACCCTTCAGCTGGTGCAGGCCGCGATCATCGAACCTCAGCCCCGACCCCACGACGAGGTCTTTGACGGTGCTCGATACGAGCACCTCCCCGGCGTTGGCGAGGGATGCGACGCGAGCTCCGATGTGCACGGCGATACCGCCGACGTCACCCGCAAGCAGCTCGACCTCCCCGGTGTGACATCCAGCTCGGATCTCGATCCCCAGGTTCCGCACGGCCTCGGCGATGGCCTGGGCACACCCCACCGCCCTGGCCGGCCCGTCGAATGTGGCCAGGAACCCATCACCGGTGGTCTTCACCTCGACCCCCCGGAACCGGGAAAGTTCGGTTCGTACGCGTTCGTCGTGCGCGCGCAGCAATTCCTTCCATCGCGCGTCTCCGAGTTCGGAGGCCTTCTTGGTCGAGTCGACGATGTCCGTGAACAGGACCGTAGCGAGCACGCGATCCAGCTCGGGGCCTCGCCGGATGCCCGTCAGACACTCCTCGATCTCATCCAGGACGGCACCCTGATCTCCCACCCACGGCAGGTGGTCGTCGCCCTCAAGGAGCACGAGCTTCGCTCCCGGGATCTGCTCGGAGAGGTACCGAGCCTCTTCCGTGCGCACGATCCGATCCCCCTCCCGATGCAGGATGAGCGTGGGAACCCGGATCGCCGACAGGATCGGCCTGACGTCGATCTCGGAATTCATGCGGGCGAGGGCCAGGGCGGCCTGAGGGCTTGCACTCTGCACGAGATACGAAGCCCAGAACTGCATGAAGCCCTCATCGTGGGCCGCGCTGGGAGCGCGAGCAGCGCGACCCACAGGTCCGCCCCAGCCTTGCTCGATCTCCCGGAGAGAGGCAGCGAGGTCCTCATCGGACTGGCCCCACGGATAGTCGGACGCTCGCTGTCGGCGCGCGTAGCTGCCGTACATGACGAGAGCCACCGTGCGCTCGGGGTAGGTGGCGGCGAACAAGGCGCACATCGAGCCGCCCTCCGAGACGCCCAAGAGCGCTGCGCGCTCTGAGCCAACAGCGTCCAGCACCGCCCGGACGTCGTCCATCCGCTGCTCCAGGGTGGGCAGCTCCCGGTCAGGAACCCGATCGGAAAGCCCCGTCCCTCGCTTGTCGAAGAGGATCAGACGCGAGAACGATGCCAGCCGGGTGAGGAACCGCGCATAGGACGGTTCTTCCCAGTTCAACTCCACGTTGGAGACCCAGCCGGGCACGTACACGAGATCAAGCGGACCGGGCCCAACCACCTGATAGGCGATATGAGCATCGCCGCTTCTGGCGAACCGCGTCTCCGGTCGTCGCACTCCGCCTCCCTGAGGAGCTCAGCGTACATCCCGACGCGTACGACCTAGCACCTGCCTCCCACAGCACCGTGACCAAAGTCGCCCGTAGACGAATGCCTCAGGGATAGGATGCGGCAAGGAGGACGCCGACGAGAGGCAAGCACCAGCGACGTCGCACCCACCCGGTTCCCAGCCTGATCTCTGGGATCGGAACTGGCACCGTCTTGGCGTTGGGTATCGTCGTACTCACCCCGACGCTCACGGGCACCGCGTCACGAGCTCGCTCGTCTCCGGCGAGCCTTACCCCCACCACCCCGACGCTGCGGCCGCCGCTGCACAAGACGGTTCGCATCAGAACCACCACCTGGGTCACCAAGGAGAACCGCAAGCCTGGCACCACGGCCTGGCGCATCCCTTCTGGGATAGCTCACGGGGTCCAGGGGTTTTCAGATCACGTGAGTGCGCGCGATGGAGAGTCGGTTCGCCTCTTCGTATCGACATCGGCCAAGAAGTTCCGTGTCGATGCGTACCGCATGGGCTACTACCAGGGTCTGGGGGGACGGCTCGTGTGGCGTTCCGCCCTCGTGCGTGGGCTGCTTCAGGCATCTGCGTCGATCGCGCCGACGACGAACACCGTCGAATGCCACTGGCGTCCCTCGCTTCGGTTCCGGATCGGACGCGACTGGCCCACTGGCGAGTACCTGCTGAAGATCGTGGCGAGCGATGGCTCGGCTTCCTATGTCCCACTAACCGTCGCGGACCCCCAGAGTCACGCGGCGCTTCTCATCCAAAGCGAGGTGACGACCTGGCAGGCGTACAACGCATGGGGCGGCTACAGCCTCTATGCGGGGCCTGCCGGATTCGGGGACCGAGCGACCGTCGTCTCCTTCGACCGGCCTTACGCATCAGGGCGGGGGGCAGCGGGGTTCTTCTGGACCGAGCAGCCACTCATCTATCAGGCGGAGAGGATGGGACTGGATCTCGCGTACTGGACAGATGTCGACTTGGGCGAGCATCCCGGGCTCCTGATGTCCCATTCGGCCCTCGTCTCGCCAGGCCACGACGAGTATTGGTCCCTCGCGATGCGCGACGCCGCGCTTCACGCCCGCGCCAACGGAGTGAACATCGCCTTCCTCGGCGCGAACGCAGACTTCCGCCACATCCGTCTGGCGGCAAGTCCTCTGGGCCGGGACCGACTGGAGATCTGCTACAAGATCGGCACCGAGGACCCGTTGTATGGGAGGAATGACAACCTCGTGACGTCGAATTGGCGCGCTCCACCGGTTCCGCGCGTCGAGAGCGTGCTGAACGGGGGGCTCTACCAATGCAATCCGGTGAAGGCCGCGATGGTCATCACGCAGGCCTCGTCCTGGCTCTTCAAGGGGACACACCTCAGGAACGGCAAGGGATTGAGCAACCTCATCTACCCCGAGTACGACCGGGTAGATCCTTCCGTCCCCACTCCCGCGCGCATCCAGATCCTCGCCCACTCGCCGGTCGTTTGCGGGGGCATCCATGACTACGCAGACGTCTCTTACTACACGACCAGAAGTGGCTCCGGCGTGTTCGACGCCGGCACCGAAGGTTGGGTGTTGGCTCTTACGTGCGGGCGGCTCTTCTCTCGAAGCCCGTGCCACCATGCTGTCGTCACGATGACAGGGAACCTGCTTCATCTGTTCGCTTCGGGACCGGCGGGTATCAGGCGTCCCGCCCGGCCCAACCTGTCGGCCCTGGGGATCCAACTCCAAGACCCCATCCACCCTTAGGGCGATCGACGAACCGACGCGCGGTCCAGGCTGGCGAGCGTTCGACCGGGAGGTCTTCACCCTCCAAGAGACTTAGCGGCCACTCAGACGTTGGATCGTGCAGGTGGTCTCATCCCACGAGCGGAACGAGGCTCCGAGGGCCTCGATCACTATGCGCTCACGCGTCTGAACGACGAGGTTGCCGGGGTTCCGCCGCTGCGTCAGGCAGCCGGAGTACCAGGAGGTGGTGGCGCCTGCGAGGGAGCCATGATCACGAACGGTACCTGCTCGGTCGTCTCTCCCTCGTCGAACACGACGACGTTCACGAGTCGGCCGCTCCGCCAGTCGATCCTTGAGCTGGAGACGGAAAGGGGGGGCGGCCCAGGTGCGGATCGCCGAGCTGACTGAGGCCCGCAAGCTCGCCGAGACCCAGCGCGAGCGGAGCGACCTCGCCGCGGCGCTGGAGGAGGCCGAGTCCGAGCGGGACGGCGCCCGCGCTGCGCTGGAGGCGCGCGACGGAGAGGTCCACCGGCTCGGCGCGAGAGTCACTGAGCTCGAAGGCGGATGCACCACGAGGCTGTCGCGTTACAACCCAGAGAGAGAGACAGAGAGCTACCTGGCCGGGAGCAGCTCTGGGGCCTCCCTTCGCATAGCTAAGCGCCAGGCGCACCCGAACATCGCCGATGCGCCGCCCCTATAGACCGGCGGAGACGAGAGTCCGACCCTGTAGGAGGCGGGAACCTTCAACCTGGCCCCTTCCGTCAAAGGGTTGGCATGCTCCTCCGCTTGACTGGGCTCGTGTGTGCGATCGCCGGCGTTACGTTCGCGCTGGTCTGGAACCCAACGCTATGCGTCACGCCAGCGAGCGGGTGTGCCTCTCCGACTCCCGGGAGTCCGCCGTGCATTCCCCCCGTCGCCTACTGCTCGAACGAGTACGTCCCGCTCAGGGTCGCGATCGCGGTCGTTGGCATCGCCATCTGCCTCGCCTTTTTCGTGTTGGCCTCACGTCGCGCTCACGATCTCCCTACAGGATCGGCCGTCTACCCTTAGAACACCGACCCGGGTGCGCGGAACGACCTCAGCCAGCTTCGGGCCGAGGCGCTCGTTACACCGGGCGGGCGGCCACGGCGTCTACACGGTTCTGAGTGCCTCCGTCGGCAAGAGTCTGGCTGCGCGTAGGGCTGGGAACGATCTGCCTGCGCCGGGGCGCGTGGCACGTTTGTCCCTCTGACACCCGAGGACCCATTCGGGCCCCTTGAGGCACCCTCGGGCGCAGTATCGGTGAATCGGAATCGCAGCCCCAGTACGCTAACCAAGTGACCGGGTATTCAGGCGAGAACGCCGCTGAGCGGGTCGGGGTCGCGCCTTCCTATCTCGTCCGACTGGTGGATCTCGGCATCCTTACCCCCGCGGAGCCGGATCGTTTCTCGCCGGGCGACGTGCGCCGCGTGCTGATGGCCAGATCGCTCGAGGATGCGGGGATCCCGCTCGAGGGTGTGGCCACCGCCATCCGGCACGGTGCTCTGTCGCTCGAGTTCTTCGACGCGGCCAGCTTCGAGAGGTTCGCCGCCCTCGCCCCCGAGACGTTCCAGCAGGTCAGCGACCGGACCGGGATCCCGCTCGAGTTGCTGACGCTCATCCGCGAGGTGATCGGCATGGCGCAACCCTCGCCCGATGACCGGCTCCGCGAGGACGAGATGGCGATCGTGCCGTTCATCGAGCTCCAGGTCTCCGAGGGGTTCCGCCCGGCCGCCATCGAGCGTCTGCTCCGTGTCCAAGGTGACAGCACCCGTCGGATCGCCGAACAGGAGGCCGCCTGGTGGAACTCTGAGGTGATCGAGCCGGCCGCCGCCGCAGGTAAGGGCCCGGAGGAGATCGGGAACGCTGAGCTCGCGGATCGGAGTGCCCCGCTCTCCGAACAAGCCATCCTCGCCATGTACCACGCGCATCAGGCGCGCAACTGGACCGCCAACATCATCGAAGGGTTCGAGGTGCTGATGGAGAAGGCGGGGATCCACAGCCGGCTCGCGCGACTCCCGGCGATCTGCTTCCTCGATATCACCGGCTACACGCGGCTGACCCAGGAACGCGGCGACGATGCGGCCGCTGATCTGGCCGCGACGGTCGCGCGACTGGTGCAGCGCAGCTCCGTGCAGCACGGCGGCAAGCCCATCAAGTGGCTGGGCGACGGCGTGATGTTCTACTTCGCCGATCCGGGCCCCGGCGTGCGTGCCGCCCTGGAGATGGTGGAGGGGTTGGCCGCCGCCGGGTTGCCGCCGGCCCATGTCGGCCTGCACGCCGGGCCGGTCCTCTTCCAGGAGGGCGATTACTTCGGCCAGACCGTGAACCTCACCGCGCGTATCGCCGACTATGCGCGGCAGGGCGAGGTGCTGGTCACCCAGGCAGTCGCCGACGCCTCGCAGGAGAAGGGGATCGCGTTCGCCGATATCGGTCCGGTGGAGCTCAAAGGCGTATCCGGAACGGTGCACCTGCTACGTGCCCACCTCGCCTGATGATCGACGCTCGTCCCGCCCTCCCTTCCCGTTCTGAGCTGACGGCGTGTCACCCTGACGTCGGCTCGGGGGCCTCACGCCTGCTGGCGATTCGACCGACGCACGTGCCCCCGCCTGCGCCGGGGCGCGTGACTGGTTTGACCCCGTCAGGCGCTCAGGGCGTCGAAGAACGGAGGCCCCACCGAGTTGAAGCTCGCGAGTCCTCGGAGGCCAAGCGGGACGCGCGATTCCCGTCCGCTTTCGCTAGCTCGGTCCCATGCTGGCAGTCTCGAAGACATTGATGGTGTTGCCCGTGCCGAGGGCCGGGCAGCCTTGGGCCATCTTCACTGCGTTTTCCATCGAGTCCGCCGTGATGATGAGGTAGCCACTCGCATCGACCGCTGAGCTACCGGTGACTGCCCCGGATGGGTCGATCGCCGTCGAAGCAGCGAAGGGGTTCCCGCCATCCTTCAGGGCAGCCCCCAGTTCGCCTACCCACGTGCCCCAGGCCTCCATGAAGGCGGTCATCGCTTCATCGCCCTCGGGCATCTTGCCCTGACCTGTGGTCAGCAATACATAGTCGGCCATGGCACGCTCCCGCTCCCCGCGTTCGCCGAGTTGACGAACGAACCGGATCCGACGCTAGCACCTGGCCGAGATGCGTGGGGCCCGTGGGCGTCGCCTCTAGGGCTGGTCCGACGTACGGGGCTCAGCCGCCGACCACTCTGCGTCAGAGGCACTGGCGCACGCTGGGGGCTCGTTGAGGTCGGCCTGGTCGTGCGCGACCGACTGCTGGTGGAGTCGGAGCGCGCGCCGGGGCGCGTGACAGGTTTGACCCCATCTGGCGCTCGGGGCGTAGAGGAACACGGCCGGAGCGCGTCCTCATTTCCAGCTCCCTGCCGTGTCGAAAGCGATGTAGCCACTAGGCTCTTGTTGCATCAAGCACGATGGGATGACTCTGCCCGTAGCCGGCCGGCACGAAACGGCCCGCCTCGAGGCGTTCAGCGACGGGGTCATCGCGATCGCGATCACGATCCTGGCTCTGGATCTGCGTGTTCCACAGCTCCAAGGGATCACGTCCGAAAACCTCACGACCGCGATCCTGCATCAATGGCCGTCCTACTTCGCGTTCGTCCTCAGCTTCATCACGATCCTGATCATGTGGATCAACCACCATGCCCGCTTGGCCCTGGTCGAACGGATCGACGGCTTGCTCATGTTCGGCAACGGCGTGTTGTTGATGACGATCGTGCCAACGACGTTGGTCGGCGAGTATCTGAACACCCCCGCCGGCAAGTCCGCGGTCGCGACGTATGGCCTGTTCGTGCTCGGCACGAGCGCCGCATGGAACATCTTCATGCTGGCGCTCCGGCCGGAGCGCGGGCTGCTGAAGCCGGGCGTGCCGCCCGAACTGATCTCCTCGACACGTCGCCGCGTGGCGCTCGGCTTCGTGATCTACCTCGTGGCCACCGGGCTCGCGCTCGTGAATGCCTACCTCGGACTCGGCATCATCACGGCGATGTGGGGGTTCTGGGCGGTCATCGCCTACCGGACGCTTAACCGTCGCGAACGATGGTCGGCCGATGCGTCGAGCGGGGGGGACGACGTCGACTCCGAAGAGTGAACTCGGACGGACTTGTTGCTCGCTCAAGCCCTTGGCCGGCCCCCACGCCAGTCGGATCACTCGTCCGGGCGTCTTGCGCGGCCGCGCACGCCGGGGCGCGTGACAGGTTTGGCCCTATTGCGAGCTCCGGAGCACTGGTCCGGCGGAGACCGACATGCTCACCGGGGAGCGCAATGCTCAAGGAGAGCGGGCCGTTCGACCCTGAGTGACCGGTCAGTTGAAGCCTAGGCTTGCCTTGTCGATCGCCAGGAGGCGCAGGTGCTGGATCCAGCGGAAACCGAGACGGATCGGCTCCGATCGGCGGCGGTGATCACGGGCGTGCTGTTCATCGTAGCGACGGCGGCAAGCGTCGCCGGTTCCGCCCTTTCGGGTCCCGTCTTGGACCGTACCAACTACCTCGCGAGCCTCTCCGATGACGCGAACCGAGTGGATGCCGGTCTGCTCCTTCAGTTCATCGCGGCTGGGGCGAGCGTCGGCATCGCCCTCGCCATGTATCCGGTGCTGAGGACGTGGGGCCGAGGGCTTTCGCTTGGGTCCGTAGTGTTCCGAACTATGGAGGCCCTGCTGTACATCGTCGCTGTAGTGAGTGCGCTGTCGTTGCTCGGCGTCGCCCAGCGATTCTTGGGCGCGGGCGTTGGGCAGCGCGCGTCCTTGCAGGCCGTTGGCGATTCGCTGCTGGACGTCCGCGATCAGGCCAACCTCGCCGCGGTGATGGCCTTCAGCGTGGGGGCACTCATGTACTACTACCTGCTCTACCATTCGCAACTCGTGCCCCGTTGGTTGTCGGGCTGGGGGATCCTCGCGATCATCCTCACTTTCGTGGCTTGTCTGTTGGCCCTGTTTGGCCATCATCCCGTCACGACGTACGTGCCCCTCGTGCTCCCGATCGCGGTACAGGAGATCGTCCTGGCCGTTTGGCTGATAGCTAAGGGGTTCACGTCGCCCTGATATCTCGCGATGTCGCTTCTGGACGCAACCGACACCCGCTTCCCGGTTTCAACGCGGTCTCGACGCGCTGGGGCGCGTGAACAGTTTTCCCCCTGACAGCCAGCCGAGGCGCGTGGACGTTATCGAGCGTTCGACGCAAGAGCGCCGAGTGCCTCTCTGAACAGGATCGCACTCATCAACAGGGCGCCTACCGAGTCTGCCCACCACAGCTCGCTCACTACCGAGAGCGCCGCTCCCAGGAGGGCTATCCCGGCGAGAGCAGCTCCGACCCCGGACAGGAAGCCGTCGCCGCGGAGGGCCCTGCTCTCAAGGCGACGAGCGAGACGACCCTTGCCGTAGGCGAGGGGCGACAAGACAAGTACAGAGCCAGCCGCGACGGCGAGGCCCAATGTCAAGCTGTCGGGGGTTGAGCGCGCGATGAGGGCGGCCACGGCGCGGACGGCGATGTAGACGGCGATCACCAACAGGGTGACGCCGACCACTAATAGGGCCTTGCGCTCGACGGCCGTCGCCCGTGATTCGTCACGGTCTTCGGCCTTGAACCGCCAGATGAGGGTCGCTGAAGCGACCGAGTCGATGGCAGCGTTCAGGCCGAACCCGGTAAGAGCCAGGCTGTGAGTAGCGAAGCCGATCGCGACTGCTGCGCTCCCGGCCAGAGCGTTCCACCCGACCGTGATGCCGCAAAGCATCGTGGCGGTCCGTAGATCCTCCCGACGGTCGAGGGCGGCCATCTCAGGATTGTCGGTGAAACGGTCCGCGAGGTCTCCCTCGGGGTAAGCCTCACCCGCCGGGGCGCGAGCAGCCTGGCGATTGCGGGGCACTCGGCTGCCCACGGGGCTTCACGACGCAACGTTGCAGAATCAGATTCCTACGCGTCGGGCTCAGGCTTCTTCAGTTGACCGGTCAAGCCCGAGCAGATCCCTGGGCCGGGCAGGGAGTCCCGATGGCATTGGCCAAACGTGCGCGCATCCGCGAGGTGGCCGTATGCCCGTGTGAGGCGTGCCGGAGTAATCCCAGCCAGTCCCTAGACTCCTCTTTCGCCGAAATCTCGTACAGGGTTGGAGGATGGAAGGGGTATGGGATGAGAAGGGGAATCGCCCTGCTGGGTGCCGCTCTCGTGATATTGGGCCTGTCTGGGGTGCCGACAGCAACAGCGTCGCCCGGACCGAACGTCGTGTTCATCATCGCCGACGACATGAGCTTCGAGCTGATGAACCGACTGCCCAACGTCCAGTCACAGCTCGTCAACCACGGCATGAGCTTCACGAACATGTTCGCCGTCGATCCGCTCTGTTGTCCGTCGAGGATGCAGTTCCTGCGTGGGCAGTACGCGCATACGACCGGTGAGTACAACGTCACGTACCAGTGGGGTGGCTGGAGTCATGCGGTCGCCGCCGGGCTGGAGAACCAGACGTTGCCGGTGTGGATGCACAATGCCGGCTACTACACGGCGGAGCAGGGCAAGTACCTGAACGGCTACAACAAGGCGTCACACGTCCCACCCGGTTGGTCGGACTGGCGGGCCATGATGAAGGTCGGTTACCCGGCGAACACGCCGACGAAGACGTGGTGGACCGCCTCGGTCAAGGGCAAGACCGTCAAGCCCGCGGAGTACGCACCCGATTGGGTGTCTGACCAGGCGGTGTCTGCGATCCAGGCGTCGGGCACGAACCCACTGTTCATGTGGACGGCGTACTACGACCCGCACGAGCCCTCGACGCCTCCCGACCGGTACAACACGCTGGCCAAGGCGAAGGCCTGTCAGGGGTTGAACGTCCAGTCGTTGCCGGGCTTCAACGAGAAGAAGACCGACACGGTCGATGGCACGAGCGACAAGCCTCGGTGGATCTCGAAGAGGGCAGCCTTCAGCGCGGCGAAGATCGCCAGCTTGCAGGCCGCCTACGAGCATCAGTGCGAGTCGACGTTGGCGATCGACGACGGTGTCGCCCGCATCATGGCCGCGCTGCAGGTCAAGGACCCCGGGCTGCAGAACACGATCGTCGTGTTCACGTCCGACCAGGGCCTGCAGAACGGGGCGCACATGCAGACCGAGAAGAAGGTGCCCTGGGACGAGAGTGCGAAGCTCCCGTTCGTCGTGCGCGATGATGCGCTGCTCGGTGGGAACCCCTCCACCAACGACGCGCTGCTCGCCAACATCGACTTCGCCCCGACCGTCGAGGCACTGACCGGTGCGACCGGTACTCCGGATTGCCCGAATGACGGATCCATCTACCAGACCGCCTGTCAGGCGCACGGCGGTGGGTTCGATGGCATGAGCTTCGCTCCGTTACTTGGAGCTGGAGGCAGGTTCACGCCTCGAAACGCTCTGCTGATCGAACACTGGGATCCGGCGAGCATCGCCATCGGATCGAAGGTGCCGACGTACTGCGCCGTCAGGACGAAGACCGCGCTCCTCACCCGATACTGGCCCGACAACACGTGGGGTGCCGATTGGGAGGGCTACGACCTGAGCACCGACCCGAATGAGCTGCACTCGTTGGTGTACTCAGGAGCTGGTACGTCGGCGACCGCGACACCGCAGTTCAGGACCGGTGGGCAGGCGCTCTACGACACTCTTGCTCCAACCTTGCACTCGTTGTGTAACCCGCAGCCGCCCGAGTATCCGGGGTGGTAAGCCCTGAGCGTAAGGATGCATCCACATGGGACCTGCCATGCCTGCGACCCTCCGACAGGGGCTCAGACGCATGGGGCTCTGAGCCCCGCCAGGCTCACCGCCGCTGAGACTCGGGGGAAGGGTCGATCTCTCCAGCGCTCAACAACGATCGGCGCTCACGCCGCGACCCTGGCCTCCGGTGAAGGAGTCACCTCCGCACGTCGGTAGACGTGAGGTGGGAGCTCCATCCCTCGGCGCAGCATCGACAGGTGAAGAACGATGTGACCGCCAACGGCCGCGATCGGACTGGCGGTGAGCAAAGACCCCACGCTGAGCACACCACACCCGAACAAGGCCTGCACGATCTTCCGGTTGCGGAACTCCCGGTAGCCCAGGTGGTGCACCACGATCACGAAGGCGCTCCCCGCGAGCGCAGCGAGCCCCGCGGTGATCGTGAGCCAACCCCCGGTCCATCCGTGGGCAGCGAGCCCTTGCCATACGATCACGACCGGCAGCACCGAGAGCAGGAGCCCTTCGGCCGCTCCGTAGACGAGCCCCTCCCACAGACCTTCTTCAGCGTCCATGTGTCGGGTCGAAGTGCCGGCCATCGGGAGCCGACGGACCGCCATGGCGAGGAACCCGCCGGTCACCAAGGCACCGAGGACCCCCCACGCCCAGTTGTCCGTCCAGAACGAGCTTCCTTGACCGCTCCACAGCAGGTATCCCGCCGTCAGCCCCCCCGTCACGAGGGCCAAGGCACCGACATAGAGGGTCCTGCGGACCTCCAACAGGTCCGTGAGGATCCAGGACGCGAGGAAGGCCGCGAGAGCGACACCGCCGAACCAAACCAACGCACCTACGCCATCCGTCGCCGCTCTTGGATCCAGCATCCGACTCATCTCCCCTGCGTGAAGTCGATCTCGCGGAATCGGAGGTTCTCCTTGTCACCCCCACCGTAGAAGGGCAGGAGCGCGCGAAAGGGGCCTTAGGTCCTGGGGTTGTGAGGAATCATGGTCAGGGCATGTGGCTTCTTGTCCGAGCGGGTCCTCTCGGCGGTTCCGCTTCCGATGCGAGTACCGCCTCTGACCTGCGGAAATGGCAAACACGCAGTTCAGGACCGCGATGAGTACGTGGGTAACGGGTGATGGGTCCGGCCCCGACGCCTTCCTCTGCCACATCACCGTGGTCGAGAGCGGACGGCGCCAGCTGGGTACGAGCTGGTTGACGAGGACCAACGACGCTATCGCTTGCGGAAGCACCTGAGTCGGCCCGCCTGAGGACACGGTCGCCACGGGCCGCGAGTGTCGGGCTATGTACCCGGAGGTTCCCTACTGCCGTTCGATCACCCGGATGAGGGCGGTGATCGCGGGGGCCTGGGCTACTCATTCTGCGGGAACGACGCAACCCTGCTCACGGGTCGGCGTCTTTGTACGCGATCTCGATGGCGATCTCGAACCAGTGGTCACACGGGCGGTAGGAACTGGTTCCCTTTGGTCCCCCTTCGTGGCCCTGGCATGACTCGGTGGCGCTCCACTCCAACTCGCGGGCATGCGTCATCATCTGCAAGATGTCGCCAAGCCGAAAACCGCCGTCGCTGCAAGCGGGGTTCGTGCAGTCGACGTAATCGCCCGCCGTGTGTTTCCCATAGGCCGAGTCTTTCAACCAGCCGGGGGCGGAACTCTTCTCGGTGACTGCCACCTCCAGCTTGGCGACCGTCGGGAAGGCCTCATTGAATGGCGGGGTGGTGCCAAGCCACGGCGTCGACTCATTGAAGACGTCCCTTTGGCGCCGTTCCCTTGGCATGGCGGCCACTGTACGCCTCTCTGGTTCGAGGATCGAAGGGGGCGGCGGCCCGCGAAGTCGCAACTCGCGGCCGTTTGACAAGAGCGCCATTCTCCCGCCATGTGTCCCTGCCGTTATGCCACGAGCGCCTCAGACCGAGCCCGAGCGACCTCGCCGAGCTTCGAAGATGAGCACAGCCACTCGGCCCCGCTTTCCCGCTTCACGTGGTAGCCCGTCCTCGCGCTCTCAAGGCGGGCTCCGAGCGCGACAAATGGATCGGTCTCGTTCGCCCATCGCCGGTAGGCGCGGTCGCAGGCATAGGGGATCACGATCACTCCGGCAAAGGGCTGGATCGGCCCAAGTGGTCGTGTTGCCCGCGAACGCGTGGACGATCCCGAGGCGGCCACGCCAACTGCGAGGGCGATGAGAGCCCGAACCAGTAGCACCACCAGAATGTTAGGGCGGCTGGGCGGCTCTGCGGGAAGCGTCTGCGACTCTGACCATCGCCTGGAGAAACATCTCTCACCAGTCTCCGCATGGAACCCGAAGCCGTGAGCCGGTTGCCTCCGTGATTGTCACTCTGGCAGTGATCGGACTCGCCTGGGCTCGCGAGCGGCCTTTGGGAGGCAGAACTCAAGACGGCACGGAACGGCTCAACGGGACCTAACGGCCGCAGATCATGCCGAGCATAAGTAGATCGTCCAGAGCACCAGGGGAGAGTGCCGCGACCGCCTCGAAGCGCCCGAACTCTACTGGCTTGCCACGACGCGGCGCGACGGGCGGCCGCGCGCGGTCCCGGTCGCGGCTGTCTAGCGGCTCTACCGAGTCTGCCTGAATCCCCCCGGGGAAGGGTCGTCCACAGCTTGTGGGCACACGCGCATCTGCTGGTCGACCGGTTCTCCCGCCCATGGGATCGTCTTGTAGGCTCGCGCGGAGATGAGTCGCGCCGACACGATCGCGAAATTGAAGGTCGTCCCCCTCTTCCACAACTGTACGAGACGTCAGCTCCGTCACATCGCTGAGCTGGGACGGGAGGACGGATTCGAGAAGGGTCAGACCGTCTGCGAAGAGGGGAAGTTCGCTGACGAATTCTTCGTGATCCTGGAGGGCCGTGCCGAGGTCCGAACGGGTGGGAGGAAGCGGGCAACGCTCGGGCCAGGGGACTACTTCGGCGAGATCGCGATCCTGCGCTCGTCGCTGATGGATCGCAGCCGCCGCACCGCCACCGTGGCGGCACTCGAACCGCTCCGATGCTTCCTGTTGGGCAGGAGCCAGTTCTCAAGCCTTCTCTACGAGGAAGATATCGCCGTCAAGATCCTTCGCGAGGTCGTCAAGCGACTCGACGCCTCCTCGGACCTGTAATCGTGTAGGGGCGGAGCCCAGCGGCCCTCCCACGAACGCACGAAGGGGACCCAGAGCGGTGAGCCGGTTGCCTCCGTGCTCCGACCTCAGGCCTCAAGCGGCAGGGTCGGGCCGCCCACTTCGAGGCGAAGCAGCCCTCGCGAGGACCTCCGTCTGTTTGAGCGCACCCCGCAGGACGAGGAGCGGGGACGATTCGCCGACGCCCTCAGGCGCGCCTCATGGGCGGCGTTCCAAGAGGCTGAAGCGCCGGAGGATCCACGACTCACAGCTTGATTGCATCACTACCTCGATCACCAGCGTCTTCTTGACTGGGTCGAAGCCACGGACGCGCAGAGCGAACGCCTCACTGTAAATGGCCGCCTGGCAACGCTCTCCTGTATCCGAGGGGACGTGGGTCAACTCCTCCTTTGCCCACCACCTCCGACCTGCCACGCTTCGTTTCCGGAGCAAGCGCGAGTTCCTCAGGGCGAGTTCTCGTCACGCCGTGTGTGGTGGACGAGCGAAGCACGCGATGTCGGGGGCAGCCGGCCGCCCAGTGAACCGATGCGGCCAAAGATCCAGGCCCACATCTTTCACTAGGCTAGACCTGTCATGGAACTCATCATCCGGCCCTATCGGTCTCACGATCTCGCAGGAGTGATCGAGCTGCTCAAGGGCTCCGTCATGTTGGGGCCCGCGCGCGAAGATCTTCAGGAGACCATCGACCTGGTGGGTTCGGAGGGGGCCATCGTCCTCGTTGCTGAAGCCGACGGCATCCCCGTGGGTGCGGGGGTGGGTCTCGTCTCTGGAACGATGGGCTGGGTCGCGCGGCTTGGAGCTTCGAGCGTCCAGGGCCTGGCCAGGGTGGCCGACCTGCTGCTCGATCGAATGGAAGCGGAGTTCTCCGAGCGAGGGGTCCACAAGATCGGGGTCCTGGTCATGCCCAGCCACCCCCTTCGCGAGCACTTTGAGGAGCGGGGCTATGACCGAGTCGAGAACGCCGTGTGCCTGATGCGGGAGGTCCCACCGACCGTCCTCGGCCCGGCTGCTCTTGCCGATCTGGGTGGGATCAAGATCGACCGCCATCTGTGGGACGTGTTGAAAGGGATGGACCAGGCGAAGGAGATCATCGAACGACGGGTAATCCTTCCGCTTTCGGAGCCGGAGCTGGCGGAGCGTCACGCCGTTCAGCCGCCCAAGGCCGTCGTGCTGTTCGGGCCGCCCGGAACCGGCAAGACGACATTCGCCAAGGGGATCAGCTCGCGATTGGGGTGGCCCTTTGTCGAGATCCAGCCGAGCGAGCTGTCGGCCGACAAGCCCGAACAGGAGGCCAGGGCCCTGGCCCAGCTCTTCGATCGGATCTTGGAGCTCCCTGCGGCCGTGGTGTTCGTGGACGAGGTCGAGGACCTGGCTTCCATCCGGCACGATCAGCGGAAGGCGAGTCCGCGAGTGACGAACGAATTCCTGAAACTGATCCCGCGGTTCCGGGAGGCGTCGCATCATCTCCTGGCGTGCGCAACGAACGCGATCGGCGCTCTCGACCCGGCGTTCCTGCGGCCAGGACGATTCGATTACGTCCTTCCGGTAGGTCCTCCTGACGCGGAGGCCCGCACTGCGATCTGGGGACGTTACGTGGGGGAGATCACGGACCAGCGGGTCGACATCGACTCACTCGTCGCGGCGAGCGTTTTCTTCACCCCGGCGGACATCGAGTTCGCTGCCCACAAGGCGTCGCAGCGAGCCTTCGAACAGGAACATTTCGAAGGGGTCCGGGATCGTGCCAGCGCCGAGGACTTCTTGGCCGCGATCAAGCAAACCAAGCCGACGCTCACAGAGGAGGTCATCGCTTCCTTCGAGAAGGACGTCGAGACATTCTCCAGGTACTAGCTAGCTCCAGGAATAGCTGTTCTACACCGCGACATTGTTGACGCGTGGGCATCGGCTGATCGGTGGTTTGCCTCCCAGCGCCGTATGGGTTGCTCCTGTTTCAAGCCGCTGCCGCAGTCAAGCGGTCGGTGGGTTGATCGATCGACGTCATGGTCTTGAAGACCACTCTCGTGATGTGTCGCTTCAGGGCTCGGATCGCCTCGGTCTTGGTCTTGCCTTCAGCGCGCTTGGTCGCCACGCAGTCCCTCGCCGGTTCGTGCACACGTAGCTGGGTGACCGCGATCCGGTGTATCGCTGCGTTCAGCTGTCGGTTGCCTCGACGGTTGAACCGCTGCCGGTGCCGAGCACCCGATGATGCCGGGATCGGGGCGGTCCCTGCGTAGCGGGCGAAGTGGCCTTCGCTCGGGAAGAGGGAGACCTGGGCGGTCTCGGCCACGATCTTGGCCGCGGTGAGCGCGGCGCACCCAGGGATCTCGAGCAGCGCGGGAGCATGGGTGCTCACGAGCGCTCGGATCTGGCGTTCCAGCTCGTTGGCCCGAACGGTGATCTGCCGACACCGATCGATTAGCTCTAGGCAGAGACTCGACTGAGTCACCGACGTGCCGCGACCGGAGGATCTGGCGTCGCTGCGTGGGGCCCACCCGGATCGGGTCGTGCTCTCGCCGACCTCGGCCATGTACTACGTCGGTATGGACATTCGTAAGTCACCGTTCGACGACAAGCGGGTGCGGCAGGCGCTGAACTACGCGATGGACCGCGATCACATGGTCGACCTGCTCGGCGGCCCGACGCGCCTGCGCCTGACATGCCAGATCCTCCCGCCGAACATCCAGGGCTACGAACCGTTCTGTCCCTACACCCTCAAGCCGGACAGCCGTGTGTGGTCGGCCCCGGATCTCGACCGCGTACATGCCCTGATCGAAGACGCCGGCGCCGCCGGGGAGAAGGTCACCGTCTGGGTGGGGGGGCCGGACCCTGCGGGCCACGTCGTCAACGCCGTCGGGGCCATTCGCTACGTCGTCAAGGTCCTGAACGAGCTCGACCTGCGCGCGCATCTGAAGATCGTGCACGACCCCGGCGAGTACTTCGGGGCGACCCGGCCCCGCGGGCCGAGGTCGCCGTGATCGCGGAAGCGGCACTCTGACCTGCGATCCGGCTTCGAGCTGGAGCGGGGAATCGAACCCCGGACCTCCTCCTTACCATGGAGGCGCTCTGCCGACTGAGCTACTCCAGCACTCCAGCGTGTGGCATCCACCAAGGTAGCGGACCACGGCTGGCATCCGCCACCCCAGCCTTGACTCCTGCCCGGTCCGTGCCGAAGGTCCTCGGTCTTCGACAAGGAGGTCGACGGATGGAGGTTCGGACCAAGAGCGGCAAGAAGCGGCAAGAAGCGGGATCGCTGCTCACGTTGCGGCAAGCTGCGTCCGGTATTCGTTGACGAACCGCAGCCCCACCGAAACGAGCAGGATCATGGAGTCGGCCGGGTCGCCGACGATGAACGAGATCGTCGCGATGATCAACAGCAGCAGGAGCAGCGCGCTCGGCAGCTGCCGACCGAGCACCACCCACCAGCGCACACGCTGCGTCCGGACGGCGTTCGGCCCCACGAGCTCGAGCCGGCGGGCCGCCTCCTCGGCCCCGAGGCCGTGCTCGTCCACCTTCAGCCGGGCGAGGACTTCCTCACCCGGAGCGGCAGCAGCGTCGGCGAGGTCGATCTGCGCCCATCCGTCGTCCCCGACCGACGGATCATCGGGGCGCGCGGGAACCGCCACGTGGGGATCGTGCCACGCAGGGGCGGGTCCGGAGCGGGCCCGCCCCTGCCGAGGCCGGAGCGCTCAGCCGCCGTTGAACGGAGTGACCAGTGGGTTCTCGGACCCGTAGAGCCCTTCAGGATTCGGGTACCAGATCCACACGTGCATCGTGAACAGCATGGGGTGCCAGAAGGTAAAGGCCGCACCGGTGTCGGGATTCTTGGCCGGGCACGTGTTCTGGAACCCGTCGACGATGAACGTGCCGTCCTTGTACTGGCAGGCGGCCGGGAAGGATCCGAACGTCGCGTTCGGCAGCGGGGGCGCCGCCGGCATCTGCGGGAACACCCACTCCAGGGCGCCGAGCTGCCACCGGTTGCGACCCGTGTGCTCGTAGACGAGGATCGGCGGCTTGCGCACGTTGAACCCCGTCACGTTCGGATTGAGGAAGTGGTAGCCCATGTTCGGGATCATCTGCGTGAGGATCGCGTAGCCGTCGTGCTTGGCGCGGTTCAGGTTCGTGGCGTACTTCGCGGTCGCCAGCCGCGCCGCCGCGAGGTCCTTGATGAGGGTGGCGTTCTCCGAAGCGGCAGCCTTGACCTTGGCCGAGGAGCCCACCGAACCCCAGGCAGGCACCATCGCCACGGCGATCGCCACGGCCACGGTCGTGGCGGCCACGTACTTCACCATTCGTGTTCGCATCGTGCAACGACCTCCCTTGTGTGTCGACCGCGCGTTCCGCGCGGTCCGCTAGGACCCTTCCTGAACCCGGTAGACCGCGGTCGCGACCAGCCCGTGGGCATCCCGGTGAACGTCGGCGGCGGCCTGCGCGGAGGGCGCCTC
Source organism: uncultured Actinomycetes bacterium (assembly GCA_963850315.1). Lineage (GTDB taxonomy): Bacteria > Actinomycetota > UBA4738 > UBA4738 > HRBIN12 > JAOUEA01. Next base: position 7,593 of record CAWKKN010000002.1, on the reverse strand, counting down.
GACCAGGCAGAACACGCGGCCGTCGTCCTCGGCGACCCAGTAGCGCAGATAGCGGACGTCGCGCCCGACCTGGGTCCGCAGGTCGGCCAGGTGGGCCTTGACGACGTCGTCCATCGACACGCCGCCGACCATCTCGTGCATGTCCATGAACAGGGGCACCTCCGGAGCCTCCTTCCTGGGTAGGGGTCCGTCCGAGCGAACGTAGCGGTGCCCCGCGGCGGGTCCATCGGGAGGAATGCCCAGGTTGGAGCGGAAGCGGTGCCTAGCTTGCGGCGACGATGCCCAGGCGCGTGGCCTCGCGAGCCGCCGCCGTGCGGGAGGAAACCCCGATCTTGGACAGGACCGCGGAGACATGGTGATCGACCGTCCGCTCCGAGATGTACAGACGCTTGGAGATCTCCTTGTTGGCGAGCCCCTCGGACACCAGCACCAGGACCTCCCGCTCCCGCGGGGTCAGCCCGGCCGGGGCCGCCGCCGTGCCCCGGCGGGGACCGCGGGGCACGCCCTTCACGCCGATCTCCCGCAGCCGCATCCGCGCGAGCGAGGCTGCGGCTCCGGCGCCGAGGTGCTCGAAGACGTCGAGCGCCTCCCTGATCCCCGCCTCCTCCGAGCTGCTCACCTTCGCGAGCGCCGCGTCGTAGGAGAGCCCGAGCCGTTCCCAGGCCTCTGAGGCGCCGCGCCAGTCCCCGGCGATCTCCAGTGCGCACGGCTCCGGCAGCTCCCCCGAACGACCCTCCGGCGCACCGAGTCGGTGCAGCCACAGCGCCAGGGAGCCGCTCGCCCAAGGCTCGACCCTGCCGAGGGCCTCCCGGTAGACCGAGCGGACCTCATCGCGGGCACGCTCGGGCCGGTCCGACAGCCAAGCGAGCTCCGCGCGCGCGGAGACGACCGGCGCCAACCACTGAGGTTCCTTCGAGCCCTCCGCAAGCGCGAGGGCTTCATCGAGGACCTCGCGCGCCCCCGGCTCCGCGCGGCGAGCACGGATGCTCCCGAGAACGATGAGCGGGTTCAACCGGTTCACCGGGGAGATGCTGTGCCCGTCGAGCATCTGCCGGCAGAGCTTCTCGGCCTCGTGCCAGCGTCCGAGGCGCATCAGGGTGTCGGCACGACCTCCCGTGAGACACGTGCTGTAGACACCGAGCTCGCGCTCTTCGCAGTACGCCATCCCCTCGACGAAGTACCGCTCCGACTCGTCGAACCGATGAACGGCTGTGCTGACGCTCTGCAGGTTGCAGTATGCGCGTCCCGCGGACTCCTCCATCTCCGCTTGGAGCGCCACCTTGAGCGCCCGCTCGAGGTAGTCCAAGCCCTCCTCGCCGCGGTCGCTGAGGACACATCCGATCGTGTTGAGGGCGTCGCTCACAACGTCGTCCTGACCGAGTCGCTCGCCCAGACCGAGAGCCTTCTCGGCGAACGCGATGGAGGCCTCGGCATCGCCCAACTCCATGCCGAGGGCGCCCAGGTAGGCGTTCGCCCACGCCAGCTCCCTGCCCGGTGGGAGAGGCTCCAGGACGCGGACAGCGTCCTCGGCCGCCCGGGCGGCCTCGTCTCCCCGGCATAGCCGCCAGAGGGCGTGCGCGAGGTGGCGGAGATCCTCCCCTACAGAGCGCTCGTCCCGCATCGCGCGTCGCAGGTCCAGCGCAACCCGAAGCGCCGCCTCGGATTCGTCCCACCGATCCAGCAACGAGCACTCGCGGGCGAGGCCCTCGTAGAGCGGCGCCAGGGCCGGCCCGTCCAGCCCCTCGGCGAACCGGAGCGCCCGCTGGTACTGGGCCACGGCCTCGCGGTGCGACCCGAGCGCGGCCGAATCCCGTGCGGCCTGGGGAGCGTGGCGGAGCACCGCCGGTCGATCACCCGCGGCTTCCGCGTGGTGAGCGAGCCGGGACGAGTCGGCCGCGCCGCGGGCCTCCAGCTCCGCGAGCACCCGCGCATGGAGCTCGGCCTTGCGCCGGGCCGCGATGGACTCCTCCACCGCCAGACGAACGAGCTCGTGGCGGAAGCGGAGTCCCGACAGATCGGACAGCAGGATGCCCGTCGAGAGGCACTCGTCGATCGAGGCGTCGGGCTCGACGGACGCGAGCAGCGTGGGGTCCACGCGTCCACCGATCACGGAGGCGGCCTCCAGGGCACGGCGAACCGGAGGCGTCGATCGACCCAACCTGGCCCCCACCGCATCACGCACGTTCGGGGGGACCGACGGCCACCCGGCCTCCAGGATCTCGGCCACGTAGAACGGGTTGCCGCCGGTGACCTCGTGCAGCTCGGCCGGGTCGAGCCCTCGTCCCTCCACGAGCGTGCGCACGGCTTCCAGCGAGAGCGGCGGCAGCGAGATCCGCCGGGTAGCCCGCTGCGTCGCGAGGTCGCCCAGGACCACGCTCAGTGGAGGATCTTCCTCGAGCGAGTCGTCCCGATAGGTCGCCACCAGCATCCCCGGCACGCGGCTGAGTCGCCGGCCCAGGAAGCGCAGGAGGTCGAGCGTGGCGTCGTCCGCCCAGTGGACGTCCTCCACGAGCGCGATCGTCTGGAGCCCGGGCGCTTCGAACTCGGCCAGGAACGCAGCGAACAGCCGCTCGCGGGGGGCTTCCTGCCGGCACAGCTCGGCCAGCTCTCCGCCGGCCTGCGCGGCGATGTCGAACAGCGGCCCCAGCGGCCGCGGGGTGAGCAGGCCGTCGCACGCTCCCCAGAGCCAGCGGACGCCGTCGGTGCCGCCTTGGAACGCCTCGAGCAGGGCCGTCTTGCCGATCCCGGATTCGCCGGCCACGAAGACCATGCGACCGTTGCCCTCAGCGGCTTCATGCGCGTACCCGGTCAGCGTCTCGAGGAAGTCCCCCCGCTCCAGCAGGACCATCACCGGATTCTGCTCCTGTGAAGGGAGGGCTTTCAAGGCGTGGGCTCGCCGCGCGTGAGCGGTCCCGGCCCACCGACGAGGCCGACCTCTGGGCCGCCAAACCCCAGCAGGCGCAGGGCGTTGACCCGAGATCTCGAGCACCGGTCAAACGGCTAGTTCAACTGCGCACCAGGCCTCCCCTGACTCGGAGAACACGAGTCGCTGGAGGTCGGCCTTCGCCAGGAAGAAGTGGCCGTTGGCCCCCCAGGTCGTGCCCCAGGAGTTGAGGCACTCGAACTCGCGATCCTTCCGGCTGGGGTCGTAGCCGAGCACGAGGTAGCAGTGTCCGCCGGCCACCGCCGTGCCGGTCTGCGGACAGATCACCGAGTCGTCGATCGCCGCGCGATCGTCTGCGGTGAGCGTGAACATCGACTCGTACCAGTTGGTTCCCAGCACGACGGAGCCCGTGGATAGGATCCAGCTCACCAGCTCGTCGGATGTGGCGGGTCGCGCGTAGGCGGCCAGGCGCTTCATGTTCTGCAGCACCTTCATCCCGGAGCGGACGTAGGTGCCGTTCTCCTGGTTCGGCTGGCCGTCGATCACCTTCGCCGCGTAGTAGATCTTCTTGGCGTCGTCCTCGATGTACTTGTCATCGATGGGCTCGGTGTTCCCCCACTGCGCGCAGCCGTTGCCCACGCAGTGGTTCGTGTTGCCCTGGTCGAGCGTCGGCTGGGGGTCGTCCCACGTCTTGGCCGTCACGGTCGGAGCGGGTGTTGGGGTCGGCCCGGTCCGGAGCGACTTCACGTACTTCCACAGGATGTACACGGACCAGTAGTCGAACTTCGGGTCGTTCGCGAGATCCTGAAGCGTCATCGTGGGCGTGAAGCTCGACTCCAGCGCCTTGAGGGTCTGCAGGTTCACGTCTCGAGGATCGTCTCCCTGCAGGCGACCGAGTCCGCCGGGATGCGGGTGATCTTGCTCGGGCATGGCTGTCCCTTTCATTTCGGTTCAAAACCGGCGTGCGGGCCTCGTCAGTTCAGGCGCACGCCGGCGGTGGCTCGCGGGCCCGGCTTCCCGGGGCACCGGCCTCGGACGGAACAAGCTCGGTTGGTGGATCCACGCTGTGTCTCCCCTACGCAACCGCTCACGGGACTCAAGTACGGGGGGCACGCCGTGTCAAATCCTGAGGCCCGCTCCCGTGCGACGATGTAGTCGATGAGGCGGCTCATCTCGATCCTGCCTGTTGTCCTGGTCGTGATCGGGGCGGCGTGCTCCGCGGCCTCATCGGCCTCGAGCCCCAGCCCGCCCGGCGGCTTCGACGCGATCGCGATCAGCCACGGCGATGCCAGCTCGCTCCTGCACGTTGCGGTGGCCGACACCGACGCCGAGCGCGCGAAGGGGCTCATGAACGTGACGCACCTGGCGGCCGATCGCGGCATGGCGTTCGTGTTCCCGTCCCCGACGACCGCAACCTTTTGGATGAAGGACACCATGATCCCCTTGTCGATCGCGTTCGTCGCGGGCGGACGGATCTTGGCGCTGAGGGACATGACGCCCTGCTCGGCGGACCCGTGCGCGACCTACGACGCCGGCGGATCCCCATACACCCTGGCGATCGAGGCGAACGCGGGATACTTCACGAAGAAGGGGATCAGCGTGGGAGACAGGGTACGCATGGAGACGACCGATGGCTGAGCCGGAGACCGACTGCCTGCTCTGCAACGCCGAGCGCGTCACCGACTGGTTCCACGAGGACGACGACTGCTGGGTGGCCGAGTGCATGGTGTGCCGGACGCCGATGGTGGTGTGGCGCACCCACGGCCTGCCGGGGGCCGCGCACGAGGCGTCGTTGCTGGCACACCTCGAACGCGTCGCCGCCGAGCGCTACGGGGACGAGGGCTACTGGGTCGACCCGGAGCGCCGGCGGATCCCCGACCACTGGCACGCCCACGCGCGTCCCGTGGGTGAGTTCTTCGATCCGAAGAGCGCCCTGCACGGCCGCTACTAGCGCCGACTCCGCGCCGCGTGTTGCGGAGTTGTGACTTCTGGCAATCCGCACCCATCTGCCAAAGGTCTACGGCCGTCCGGCGCTTGACACCGCTTGCCTCACCCGATACATCTCTTCCTACGCAGCCGGTCGACCGGACCACCGGAGATGCGGGTGCTGCTGTACGTCGCCCCTCGCGTGACGCGAGACGAGGCGAGAGACCTTGTTTCGGTTGACCGGACCACCGGAGGCCGAGCCCCAGGAGATACCGGCGTTCACCATGCCGGTCGATCGGAAGGAGCTCGGATGCATCTGCGTTTCCGGCCGGGGACGAACCCCGGCCCACCGGACCCCCGGGATGACTACGGCAACCGCCCGTGGAAGACCCTCGTCGGAGCGATCGCTTTCATCGGCGTGCTCGCTTCCTGCTCCTCGAATGGCGGCACCAACGCCTCGGGCAGCACCAGCACCGGCACCTGCACGCCCGCGGCAACCCCCACCATCTTCTTCGTGGCCTACAGCACGCCGCAGATCGTCTACGACCAGAAGATCATCCCGGCGTTCAAGAGCCTGTGGAAGGACAAGCACAACCAGAACCTGAACTTCGAGGAGTCTTACGCCGCTTCCACGACCCAGGCCGAGAACGTCGTGAACGGCCAGCCCGCCGACGTCGTGGCGCTCTCCCTCGCGCCCGACGTGGACACGATCAAGTCGGCCGGACTCATCACGAACGACTGGACCGCGCAGCCCGACGGCGGCATGGTGTCCAGCTCGGTCGTGGTCTTCGACGTCAAGGCCGGCAACCCGAAGCACATCGCCGACTGGAACGACCTAGCGAAGCCGGGCGTGCAGGTGTTGACGCCGGACCCCCAGCAGAGCGGCGGCGCGCGGTGGAACCTCGTCTCGCTGTGGGGCTCGGCGCTCCGCGGTGACGTCCCGGGCGTCGCGAAGGGCGACGAGTCGGCGGCGACGACACTGATGAACAGCGTCACGAAGAACGTGATGGCTTACGACAGCTCCGCCCGTACCTCGATCCAGAACTTCGAGTCGGGCAACGGCGACGTCGCCATCACGTATGAGAACGAGGTCAAGACGGCGCAGGCGGCCGGCGGCACGGACCAAGCGGTTTACCCCAAGGGCTCGGTGCTGATCCAGAACCCCGTGGCCGTGGTGGACAAGAACGCCGAGAAGGACTGCGTCCTGCCCATCGCGCAGGCGTTCGTGAAGTACCTGCACACGGCGGACGCCAAGGCCGACTACACCGACACCGGGTTCCTGCGCTCCACCGACGTCGCGAAGGCCCAGGCCGGCGACCCGGCGAAGGGGTTCCCGGCGATCAAGGACCTCTTCACGGTCCAGGATCTCGGCGGCTGGGACGCGCTGGACACGAAGCTGTTCGGCGACAACGGGATCGCGACCCAAGCGGTCGCGAGCAGCCAGTCCTAACGAGAGCTGAGAAGAGACGACGATGAGCAGCGCCGCGCAGATCACGACCCGCAGCCGGACCCGGTGGTTCTCGCCGCGGTCGGCTGCGCGGCTGCGGCGATTGGGCCTGCGCGGCGCTGCCATCGTCTACCTGGGGGCCATGATCGCGCTCCCCGTCGCCGCCCTGATCGCGAAGGGCTTCAGCGGCGGGCTGCACGAGCTGAGCCTGGCGCTGCACGGCCCCGGCGCGGTCGCGGCCATCCGCCTCACCCTCATCACCGCCACGATCACCGCGCTCGTGAATGGCGTGATGGGAACGTTGCTCGCCTACATCCTGGTGCGCTACGAGTTCCCGGGACGTGGGGTCCTCTCCACGATCGTGGACCTCCCGCTCGCCATCCCCACGCTCGTCATCGGGCTGATGCTGGTGGCGATCTACGGCCCGAACTCTCCGATCGGAAGGGCGCTCGCGAGCGCGGGCATCCACGTGATCTTCGCGCCGCTGGGGGTCCAGCTGGCGCTGCTGGTCGTCACCCTGCCCTTCGTGATCCGCACCGTGCAGCCGGTGCTGCTGGAGCTCGACCCGGCGGAGGAGGAGGCGTCGATCACGCTCGGCGCCAACGGGTGGACGACTTTCCGCAAGATCGTGTTGCCGGCGATCCTGCCGGCGATCACGGCCGGCGCCCTCCTGTCGTTCGCCCGCGCGTGCGGCGAGTTCGGCAGCATCGTCATCGTCTCGGGCAACATCACGGGCAAGACGCTCACGGCGCCCGTCTACATCTTCCAGCTCACCTCCCAGTTCAGGCCCGAGGAGGCTGCAGCCGTCGCGACGCTCTTGTTCGCGATCTCCTTCGTGCTGGTCCTGATCACGGCCCGGCTCCTGCGACGTAAGGAGGAAACGTGAGCACCGCCGTGACCGCTCCTTCCAAGACGGCGGCCCCCCCGGCACCCGCTCCCTCGAAGCGCCCCGACCTCCGGCGGCGGCGACTGGTCCGCATGGCGCTGGTGGGAGCCGGACTCCTGTATGTGGCGGCACTCCTGCTCCTACCGCTAGCCGGGATCCTGTGGGGCGCGTTCAAGGGCGGCGTGCGCGTCGTGGGCGACACCTTCGGCGAGGCCGACGTCGCCCACGCGTTCGAGCTCACAGCGATCATCGCCGTCATCACGGTGGCGGTCACGACGCTGTTCGGCGTCATCGTCGCCTGGGTGCTCGTGCGCCAGCGCTTCCACGGGCGAGGGTTCCTCAACGCCATCGTCGACCTGCCGTTCGCGCTCTCCCCGGTCACCGTGGGGCTCGCGGCCGTCGTCCTGTTCGGCCGGGGGGGGTGGTTCGCACCCTTCCTCGAGGCTCATG
>CAWKKN010000001.1:0-475951 GCA_963850315.1 uncultured Actinomycetes bacterium | reverse complement strand
TTGAGGAAGGCACGCGGAATGTTGACATTTCGTATCTTAATCACCTTCGCGGTGATGGCGTTTATCGTCGCTCTAACCGCATTGCTGATCATTATTCAGGTCCGGGCTCTTCATTGGGCCACGCAGGAAGCTGCTCTGCCTATATGGACGCGACCAGTACGAAGGCTTTCGGGCGGCTTAGGCGGAGATAACCGCTGTCGCTTCGTTAGTGAATGTGCTGGCGACCAGTTCCAGTGTGGCCGACTTGAATGAGAGAACCGAAACCGGCCGCGGGATCCCACTATTCAAAGCCGCACTGCAGGAACCGCCCCAAATGGACAGTATCTATGTCGGCTTCGAAAATGGCGCTTGGTTGAGGTGCGGCGCATTAGCGAACTCAACGATGAACAGCGCGGGCGATACGTGCGACGCCTGGTGCCAACACCGCGATCATATTAGGTTCACCCGAGCCCCAGCGGAGAACTGCCCATGCGACGAATTTTCGAAGATCAGCAGGGCAACGAATCGGACAGCTTGATCTGTGGAAATACGGATACGACGCGCGCAAGCGGCCTTGGTATCGGAACGATGAAAGCCGACCGATCGCTGGCCTCATCGCCTTATCCTTCGTTTAGCATCGGCGCACCGGTGATCACAGTTAGCACACCCTTGCGAGGCAAAGTGCCCGGCGTCATTGCCGCTGATTTCGAGCTCGACACCTTCAACGATTTCGTCCAAGCGCAACGGCCTGGAGAGCACGGGATCGTCTTGATTTTCGACTCGACTGGCTCGCTTATCGCCCACCCCAATTTTGCACAGTTCGTTGTCGATGCGATGACACATCCATCCCAACCGCAATTGCCGAACATCAAGGAGATCAATTCCGGGGTCGTGGCGGCAGTCTTGCGAAGGTCGGATGGTCGCGACCACTACGATGGAAGTATCCGCGACGATCAAGGGCGGGACTATCTGTTCAGGGTGGCGAAATTCACGCTGGGCGAGCAATACAATGCCAACATATTGTTGCTGGCGGCCGAAGAAGACTTTGTCCAGGGTGTTCGGAGGCTCCAGTTTGCGGGACTAATCCTCGCAATCGTCGCTGGCGCTGCCTTTATTCCCGTCATTTGGATCTTTGGTAGCGGAATGTCTCGATCCTTGAAAATCATAACGGCTGAGGCCGTTAATCTCCAGACGCTGGCTGGCCCGACCCCTCGCCGGTCACTTCACGCATTAAGGAAATTCACGAACTCGGCAATGCGATGGAGCTCGCGCAGCGCGCTATATGGTCGTTCGCCCACTTTCTCTCCTAAGGAGATCGTCCAGCGGATTATTGATAATTCCATCTCCACGGAGCTTGGCGGGGTTCGAGATAGATTACCGTTGTTTTCACCGACTCAGGGATTTTCGATATCGCCGAGTCCGCCGACCCCGATATTCTCATGCAACAGACGTCACGCTATTTCTCCGTCCTTACAGAGGCTTTCCTCGCCGAAGGCGGAACAATCGACAAGTTCATTGGTGACGCCGTGATGGTGTTCTGGAATGCACCCAATCCACAGGCCGACCATGTCGAGCGGGCCTGCCGCGCAGTTCTTGCGGGCAGACTGGCATGCGAAAAGCTCAACTCCAGTTTGAAACTGAGGGTCTGAAATCGTTCTTCACCCGGTTTGGCATTCATGTCGGGGGGGCCGTCGTCGGCGACCTTGGATCAACCGAGCGCATGAACTACACGGCCCTTGGCAATACGGTGAATCTTGAAGTGCGCCTCGAAGGCCTGAACAAGCAGTTTGGGACCACTATTCTGGTGAGCGAAGGCGTCTTTTTGCGGGCCCAACACTGCTTCCAGTTCAAAGCCCTCGAATGTCATTGCCAAGGGCATGACGAAGGAAACCCGCATTTTCTAACTGGTCGGGACATCGACATGAAGTCAGCTTCTGTCCTACGGGGATCGCGCCGACATTGCTCGTTTGCATCTCGTGCTCGTCCCTCCGGCGGCTGGTCAGGCGAAGAACCATCAAGATCGGTATTCTGCATTCTTTGTCCGGCACCATGGCAATCAGCGAATCGGTACTTAAGGACACCGTTCTCATGCTGATAGCAGACCAAAACAAGAAAGGTGGGCTGCTCGGACGGAAGCTGGAACCAATCATCGTTGATCCCGCGTCTGATTGGGACGTCTTTGCCGAAAAAGCGCGGGAGCTACTGACGAAGGAAAAGGTCGCAGCCGTGTTCGGCTGCTGGACTTCCGTCTCCCGCAAATCCGTACTGCCGATCTTCGAGCAGCTGAACGGCCTACTTTCTATCCGGTGCAATACGAGGGTGAAGAAAGCTCGCGCAACATTTTCTACACGGGGGCTGCTCCGAATTAGCAGGCAATTCCGGCCGTTCGATATTTGATGAGCAAGGAAGGAGGCCAAGTTCGCAGATGGGTTTTGCTCGGAACGACGCCGTCTTTCCGCGCACGACCAACCGAATTCTTGAGCGCGTATCTTACCGCAGAGGGGGTATCGCCAGACGACGTTGCGACGATTTATACGCCGTTTGGCTATTCTGAATGGCGCGGGATCGTCGAGAGGATCAAAGCCTTCGGTTCGGAGGGAGTAAAGACAGCGGTACGTTCACCATTAGCGGAGATTCAAATGCTGTTGCTGCTGGCGAGCGTCGCTCCGGTTCGCAACCTGATGGATCAACGCGCGGAGCTCGCCCGCCTGCAACGACAGGCAGTCACTCTCCAGGCCAAGGATGCCGCCCTGGAGGCGCGCGTCAACCAGCTGAACGACCCCACGTACGTCAAGCAGCTCGCGCGCCAGTGCCTCGGCATGGTGATGCCAGGCCAGATCGCGTTCGTGACGATACCCGAGCACGGCGCCCCCATCCCGCCGCCCGACTGCTGAGCACGTCGCGTTGACGTGTGGTGGTGATTCCCGCACACTGGCCGCCTGCCGCCCCGCAGGTGCAGCAGGATGCCCGGTCCGCCGGGCGTGAGGCGACAAGGAGGAGGATCGAGATCGCAGAGATCGAAGTTGGAGCCGTGATCGACGGCACCGTCGAACGCATCACGCCGTACGGAGCCTTCCTCAAGCTCGAGGACGGAAGGCTCGGATTGGTCCACATCTCCGAGATCGACAGGAACTACGTCAAGGACGTACACGACCACCTGCACGAGGCGGACGTCGTCCAGGCGAAGGTACTGGCCATCAAGGAGGACGGCAAGATCGATCTCTCGATCAAGGCATTGCAGGATCCTCCGCCCGAGCGTCGTCCTCGCCGGGGGAGCGACCCCGAGTTCGAACAGAAGCTCAAGCGGTTCATGAAGCAGAGCGAAGAGCGCCTGGTCGACTACAAGCGCGCGGTCGAGCACAAGCGGAAGTAGCGGGGCGACAGCCGCGCGGCGCTTCCAGGCCGAACGTGAGTCTCACCTCCTGGCAACATGAGGCGATGGAGCGCCTGGCCCTCACAACGCAGCGGGAGCTGCGCGCCGCCGACGTCACGGCGGTCCGCGACCAGCTGGGCCGCGAGCCCAGCACCCCCTTCGTCGTCGTGTGTCGGTGCACGGGCGGCCACCCGCTCGTGATCCGCAACGCCCCCCTGGATGTCAGCGGGCGTCCGTTCCCCACCACCTTTTGGCTCACCTGTCCGACCACGGTCAAGGCGGTGGCCCGGGTCGAGTCCGAGGGATGGATCACCACCTTCAACGAGCGGGTCCGCGAGGACGCGGCGTTCGCTGCCGCGGTGGAGGCGGGGCACGCCGCCTATGCCCGGGACAGGGCGCAGGACTTCCCTGCAGCGCGCGACTGGGGCGGCGTGGCCGGGACGCGCACCGGTATCAAGTGCCTGCACGCGCACTACGCCTATCACCTCGCCGGCGGTGAGGACCCCGTCGGCTCCTGGGTCGCCTCGCGCGTCGAACCGGTCCACGCGGACCAGCGGCCGGGGCGCGTCTGCGCCGTCGACCAAGGCACGAACTCGTGCCGCCTCCTCGTGATGGAGCCGGGGACGACCGCACGAGAGGATCCCACCGAGCTCGCGCGCGACATGGTGATCACACGTCTCGGGGAGGGCGTGGATCGCACGGGCGTGCTGGATCCCGACGCCCTGGAACGGACCGTCGCCGTCCTGGCCCGCTACAGCCGTCAGGCGCGGGCTCTCGGAGCTGAGCGCATCCGTGTCGGCGCAACCAGCGCGGTGCGCGACGCCGCCAACCGCGGATTCTTCGCGGCGGCCGTGCGCGAGCACGCGGGCTCGGAGCTCGAGATCCTCACGGGTGAAGAGGAGGCGGCGCTGTCGTTCCTCGGTGGAACGCGCGGACTCGATCCGGCCGCCGTGCCGGGCCCCTACCTCGTGCAGGACATCGGCGGAGGTTCCACGGAGTTCGTGGTGGGGAGCCGGCCGGGACACGCGGAGCATGCGGTGTCGACGCAGATGGGAAGCGTACGGCTCACCGAACGGCTGGTGCGCAACGATCCTCCGTCGGCCGGAGACCTGGCGGCCCTCGAGGCGGAGATCGACGTCGTGCTCGATCGTGCCGCAGCCACAGTGCCCATCGGAACCGCGCGCACCATGGTCGGCGTGGCGGGAATCGCCACCACGCTGCAGGCGATCGCGTTGGGGCTCTCGCGCTATGACCCCGACCGGATCCATCGCAGCTGGCTCGGTCTCCAGGACGTGGAACGGTTGCTCGTGGACCTCGCCGCGATGACCAACGTGCAGCGTGCCGCGATCCCCGTCATGGCGCCGGGACGCGGCGATGTCATCGTGGCGGGGGCCGTGATCCTGGCTCGCGTGATGCGCCGATTCGGCTTCGAACGGGCCCTGGTGAGTGAGACCGACATCCTCGAGGGCTTGGCCCTCGAGATGCTCGGCGTTTGAGTAACCTCTCAGGCCGAATGCCCAGCCGCTCAAGGGAACGACAGCTCGCGAAGCTCGCCGCCCGCCGCCATGCGGAGGTCGAGCGGCGCCGCCGGCGTCGCAACCTCATCCTCGCTCTCGTCGCGGGTCTGGCGGGGCTGACGATCGTCGTGGCCGGCCTCGTGTGGTGGCTCGGCGGGAACGGCGGGACCGCCGCGGCCAGCCCTTCGCCCAGCCCCTCGGCGACGACTTCCGCGGCCCCTTCGCCCTGTGGCAACCCCACGCCTCCCGCCGATGCGGCGAAGAAGAAACCGACGTTCAAGACGGCGCCGCCCATGACGATCGACGTGAACGCCGCGTACACGGCCACCTTCGACACGACCTGCGGAAGCTTCACGGCGCAGCTGCGGCCGAAGGTCGCTCCCGTCGGCGTCAACAACTTCGTGTTCTTGGCGCGGCAACAGTTCTACGACGGGCTCACGTTCCATCGCATCGTCAAGGGGTTCGTGATCCAGGGCGGGGACCCGCTCGGCACCGGCAAGGGGGGTCCCGGGTACCAGTTCAAGATCGAGACGTCGCCGCGTCAGACCTTCGACACCCCGGGCCTGCTGGCCTATGCGAACTCCGGGCCCGGCACGAACGGCAGCCAGTTCTTCGTCACGCTGGCCCCGCAGCCGAGTCTCAACCCGGGCGGACAGGCAGGGTCGTTCACGATCTTCGGGAAGGTCACGCAGGGGATGAGCGTCGTGCAGAAGATCGGCAGCGTTCCGACCGTCCCCGGCCCGGCATGCGGCCCGTCAGGATCTTGCTCGCCCACCGACCCCATCTTCATCCTCAAGGTCACGATCGCCGAGAAGAAGTGATGGCCTCTAGAGCCGCACGACGTGCGCCGCGTCGATGCCGCGGGTGACGCCGCGGGTGTCGAACACCATCCGCGCGTCGCGAACGAGACCGGGCACGTCGAGCCCCGGGTGGGGCGTGAGGATCGCCACGAGGTCGTGCGCGCCGACCGTTTCGGCATCGAGCGCCAGCGACGTCATGCGTTCTCCTCCCACGGTGCACGTGGGGACGAAGGGGTCGTGGTATCCGACGCACGCTCCCTTCTTCGCGAGGCGATCCAGGACGGCGAGCGAGGGAGATTCGCGGAGGTCCTCGACGCCCGGCTTGAAGGCCACGCCGATCCCGAGGATGCTCGAGCCCTTGATGGGCTTGCCGGCGTCGTTGAGCGCCTCGCCCACGCGGGTCACGACGTAGTCGGGCATGCGATTGTTGACCTCGTTCGCGTGCTCGATGAACTCCACCCGGTGGCCCAGCTGCTGCGCCGCCTTCCACGAGAGGTACGTCGGGTCGATCGAGATGCAGTGACCGCCGACTCCGGGTCCGGGCCAGAAGGGCTGATACCCGAAGGGCTTCGTCGCTGCGGCCGACAGCGCCTCCCAGATGTCGACGCCTAGGCCGCGCGCCAAGATCGCGAGCTCGTTCACGAGTGCGATGTTCACCTGCCGGTAGGTGTTCTCGATGAGCTTCGCCATCTCTGCCTCGCGGGGCGAGGAGGTGGAGACGACCGTCTGGATGAACTGCCCGTAGAAGGAGGCGGTCAGCTCGCGACAGTGCTCGGTGATGCCGCTCACGATCTTCGGAGTGGTGTCGAGCGCGTGGTCGTGGTTCCCGGGATCGATGCGTTCCGGCGAGTAGCCCAGGGCGAAGTCGCGACCGGCCTGCAGGCCCGAGGTCTCCAGGATCGGACGCAGGGCCTCCTCGGTGGTCCCGGGGTAGGTGGTGGATTCCAAGACGACGAGCGTGCCCGGCGTGAGATAGCGTGCGACGTCCTCGGCGGCGGCGAGGACCATGGTGAGATCGGGCGCTCCGTCGGCGAGCGGGGTGGGCAGGCAGAGCACGATCACGTCGGCGTCCCGTAGGACGTCGGGTGTCGCGCCGAACGAGGCGCGGTCGAGCGCGGCGACCTCTGAATCCAGCACGTCCACGATGTGGGAGCGGCCGTCCTTGAGCACGTCCACCTTGCCCACGTCGGAGTCCACCCCGATCACGCGGAACCCGGCGGCGTGCATGCCGACCAGCAGCGGCAGGCCCACGTAGCCGAGCCCCACCACGGCGGCCAGCGCCTCCTTGTCGCGGATCCTGGCGGCGAGGCGGTCCAGGGGGTCGACGTCGACGCCCAGGTGCTGCATCAGGTCCATGCCTTTCGTATCGGCGCTGGGCAGGTGGTCTGGAGTCCCAGGGGGTACCAGCCCGGGGTAGCATCGTTCTTATCGCCCGGGTGTCGGAACTGGCAGACGACGGCGCCTTAAAAGCGCTTGCCCTTCGGGGCGTGTGGGTTCGAATCCCACCCCGGGCACCGAAGGAAGATTCGTTATGCCTGCAAGATATGCCTTCTTGGCACGGTAGCCCAAGGCTCAAGAAGGCCCTGCTGACCCGGTGCGAACGGATCGGCCGAGAATGAAGTCAGCGACGCTCTGAGCGGCCTCTTGAGCCAGGTCCACTGGAACGTGCTGTTCGGCCTGCCCTGAGGGCGTTTGTTGCCGAGGAGATCTTGCCTGCCTCGCTCTGTGGACATCGGGCAAGCCCGCACGCTTGGTCGGGGTTGAGGACCCTCCGCCGCGTGACCAGCGATGGCGGTATCGTCCCGACTCGATGACGTCGAGGGATCCGGTTGACCGCGAAGTAGAGCTCGAGGCCGTCTCTGGGTTCCTTACGAAGCTCCGGGAGGGGCCGGCGGCATTCGTGCTGAGCGGAGACGCAGGGATCGGCAAGACCACCGTCTGGTCCGTCGGCGTCTCCCGCGCGGCGGCCCACTCCTACACGGTCATGTCCTGCCGACCCGCCGAATCCGAGGCGCAACTGTCCTATGCGGCGCTCACCGATCTCCTTGAAGGCGTGCTGGAGCGGGCGATCCCTCACGTCCCCAGCCCGCAGCGCAGGGCTCTGGAGGTCGCGCTCCTGCGCACGGACGACGCGGGCCCACCGGTCGATCCCCGGGCGGTGTCCGCGGCGTTCCTGAGCGTCGTTCGATACCTGTCCTCGAAGGCTCCGGTCCTCCTCGCGATCGACGACGTCCAGTGGATCGACGGATCGTCCCGCGGCGTCCTGGGATTCGCGTTCAGACGGCTGCGTGATGAGCCGATCGGAGCGCTGCTCACGCTGCGGACGGGCACGCTGGCCGCATCCACCCCGCTGGGACTCGACGTCTCCCTGCCCGCGGAACGTCGGACCGAGTTGGCCGTGGGCCCGATCTCCCTCAGCGGGTTGCACAGCGTGCTCGAGCGCTCGGGCCTCGCGCTCTCCTTGCCGGCGACGCGTCGCGTGTGGGAGGCGACCGATGGCAACCCCTTCTTCGCTCTGGAGATGGCTCGCGGTCTCGACACCGCCGAGCATGCGGTGGCGCACGAGCCGATCCCCCTTCCGGAGAACCTCGGGGTCCTCGTCAAGGACCGGATCGCGAAGGTGCCGGTGGCGGAGCGGGGCGCCTTGCTGGCAGCCTCGGCACTCTCGGTGCCCACGCGAGCGCTCGTGGAGTCCGCGATCCGCGCCGACGGCGGCGACGTGGGGGCACTGGAGCGCGCGATCGAGGCCGGCATCATCGGCGTCCACGCAGATCGACTGCGGTTCGCACACCCGTTGCTCCGCGCGGCCGCCTACGACGCCGCATCCCCACGGCAGCGTCGCGCGATGCACGCCTCGCTCGCCGAGCTCGTCCACGAGCCGGAGGAGCGCGCCCGGCACCTGGCGCTGTCGACCAGCGGCCCCGATCTCGCCGTCGCCAGCGAGCTGGATGCCGCGGCTACCGTGGCCCACGGCCGAGGCGCCCCCGACGCGGCCGCGGAGCTTGTCGCAGCAGCCATCCGCTTGACCCCGCCTGAGCGTGTTCGGGATCGGGGGACGCGGAGCGTGAGAGCCGGGCGGCTCCTGCTAGAGGCAGGCGACCCCGTCGGCTCCCTGCGGGCGATGGCCCAGGCGCTGGAATGGTTGCCGGGAGGGATCGATCGTGCGAACGCGCTCATCCCCCTGGCTTTCCAAACGGTCGAGGGCGGCGACATGAGGACGGCTGCCGACCTCTTCGAGCAAGCCCGGCTCGAAGCGGACGGCGACGCGGACCTCCTGTGTGATGTCGAGCAAGGCCTCAGCTTCGCGACCGCCGATCAGACTCGAGCCGTAGCCCATGCCCGGCGCGCGGTCTCATTCGCCGAACGAGGACACGATCCGGTGATGAGATGGGAGGCGATGGCGAACCTCGCGCTCCAGGAGTCACAGCTCGGGCGGGGGATCAGGCTCGACATCTTCGATGAGCTGGGGCCGGCGATCGAGATCGGTGAGCACGTTCGCACGGTCCGGAGCTCGCGATGGATCATGGGCCTGTTGCACCTGTGGAGCGAACATCTGCCGGCCGCGCGCGCGATCCTGGAAGAGGAGCGCGAGACTGCGAACGCGCGAGGGAACCCGGGTGCCCTGCCAGATCTGCTGGGCCCCCTCATTCGAAGTAGAGCTGTCGGCCGGCGATTGGCCCGCCGCAGCCAGGTGGAGCGAGGAGTTCCTCGAGGTCGGCTCTTGGTATGGCGCCGACACGCTCGCACGGGCGCAGGGGCACGCGGCGCTCGTGGCCGCGCACACGGGACGAAGAGAGGCGGTGAAAGCAGCCTGCGCCGCAGTCTTCCGGCTTGCCGACGCTGCGAACGTGAGGACCTCGCTCTGGACCACGGCTCCCCTCGGTCTCCTGGAGCTCTCGGCCGGGCACGCCGAGCTCGCTGCGGATCTGCTCGCGCCCGCGGCGGATCTGGTGAGGCTGGGGATCCGCGAGCCCTCGTGCAACGTGTTCCTGAGCGATCTGATCGAGGCCCTCGCGACGGTCGGTCGGGAGGACGAGGCCGACGCGCTGCTGCGCCCGTATCTACGAGCGGCCAGGAGGCTCGACCGTCCCCGGGCGCTCTCGGCGGCGGGCCGGTGCCAAGGGTTGATCGCGGCCGCCCGGGGGGATCTCCCGGCGGCCCGTCGTGCCCTCCAGCGCTCCGCGAGGGAGCACGATCGGCACGCTCAGCCCTTCGAGCTGGCCAGGACGCTCCTGGTGGGCGGGGAGATCGACCGACGGGCGAAGCGCAAGGCCGATGCTCGGGCGTCGCTGGAGGCGGCGAACGCGGTGTTCGATCGACTCGGCGCCGCGATCTGGTCCGAGCGGGCCCGAGCCGAGCTCGAGCGGATCGGCGGGCGCCCCGCAGCTCCCACCGAGCTCACGGCGACGGAACGCCGCGTGGCGAACCTCGTGGCGCAAGGTCGGAGCAACAAGGAGGTGGCCGAGGCCTTGTTCATCAGCGTCTACACGGTCGAAGGCAATCTCACGAGGATCTACCGCAAGTTGGGGATCCGGTCCCGGACCGAGCTGGCGGCACGGGTCGGCCGGCATCCGGAGCCGACCGAAGGTGGGACCCGTTCGGTGATCGAGGTGGATTCCCGGGATTCCTCCTGACCTGGCGCCGCCTACGGTGATGCCACCGGACTTTCGAGGTGAGAGGGGATCACATGGCCACCAGGGACATCACCGTCGGCTCCTCCCGGGCGCGGACCCGACCGGGGGTGATCGCCCTCGCTCTCGTGCTGGCGGTCATCACGGTGAGCCTCGCGCTATCGCTCATCGCGAGCCGTTCGAGCATCACGCAGCTGCGCCTGGAAACGGCTCGGCTTCACACGGAGCTGGGCACCTCACGCTCCGCGGTTTCCGCGCTCGAGCTCCACCTCTGGATCGCACGCGGGGTGTCGGAGGGGCCGTTCGAGCGGGTCCGCGACCACGTGGCGGCGAAGACCGCCGAGTTCGCCGCACATCCAAGCGCGTCCGATACGTCGAAGCTGCCCTCTCCCGCCCGCTTCCAGAGTCCACGCATGCTGAACCGCGGACCGTGAGATGAGTGCCCGAATGGCACTAGACAAAGGGGGGATGGCACGTGACGCACGACGGCTTCGGCACCGCGCTGAACGGACGGCTATCGCGATATCAGTGCTCGTTCTCGTTGGGCTGTTGACGAGTGCCTGCACCTCTTCGACCAACTCTCCATGTTGGAGGCGATAAGCATGCGGCAAGGTCGATCGGTCGGCTATCACGCGCGGGCGTTTTCGGTGCTCGCGCTGGTCCTCGGGCTGGCGCTCGGGACCATCGTGACACCCGCATCCGCGAACCCGATGCAAAGGCGAACCGCGGCGGCAAAGATCGACAGGGCTCGAAATGCCACCCGGTTGCCGGTGGTTGCATATCGGGCGAGGGCGGGCGCCACCGTCACCCCGTCCCCGTGCGCGGACGACCCTACGTTCTACTGTGGACGTGTCACGGTGCCGTTGGATCGCTCGCACCCGCTCGGGAAGAAGCTCCACATCGCCTTCGAGATCCTTCCGCACAGCGATAGTTCGTCTACGGCGAAGGATGCGATCTTCGCTTCCAACGGCGGGCCCGGTTTCTCGACCACCGCCAACCGCTCCTTCTTCGCCCAGTACCTGCTTGGGTCGCTCTCCGACGAGCGCGACATCGTGCTCATCGACCCCCGCGGCACCGGGGGTTCGGGAGCCATCGACTGCCCGGCGCTCCAAGCGGGAAGGTTCGCAGCGGCTCAACACCGGGCGGACGTCGCCGCGTGCGGCCGGCAACTCGGATCATCCGCCGATCGCTACGGCTCGGGCGATATCGCAATGGACGCCGAGGCGATCCGCAAAGCCTTGGCCATCCCGCAGATCGACTACTGGGCGCAATCCTATGGGACGGTATTCCAGCAGGCGTATGCCGTCAGGTATCCGGACCACCTGCGGGCGATCGTCGCGGACTCGGGCTTCACCGTCACCGATCCCGGGCATCGCTACGGGTGGGGACTCGGTTTCCCCGCCAAGCTCCGGCAGGCGGTCACGTTGGCCTGCGAGCGAGCACCCACCTGCGCGGCCACGATCGCTGATCCGGGTGGCGAGTTCTCGTGGCTCGCGCACCGCCTGGGCCGGCATCCCGTCGTGGGCACCGGTCTGGACTCGGAGGGCCATCCGCACCACGTCGTCGTGGATCAGTACGGGCTGATCTCGATCGCCTACTCTTCCTTCGACCCGGTCCCGGCGGGGCAACTGCCGGCGGCGGCGGTAGCGCTGCGCCGGGGCGACCCGGTCCCGCTTCTTCGCCTCGCGGCCAACGCCGGCATCGACGTCAGGGCGGCGGATCAGGGGAACGTACACGATTACTCGGCGGGCGCGAACGCGGCCACGACCTGCAACGACGTGAACATGCCGTTCAGCCGCAACGCTCCCGAGGCCCACCGTCAACGGCAGTACGACAAGGCTCTTGCCGCGCTGCCTTCTGGCGCGTTCGCGCCCATGACGAAGTCAACCTGGACGGCCTGGAACTGGACAGACCAATGCATGGGCTGGCCCCGGCCGAAGCGGTTCGTTCCGGCGATCCCACCCCACGCCACGTTCCCCGGCGTCCCCGCGCTCGTGCTCGCGGGCGACCTGGACCCGATCGCCACCACGGCGACGAGGGGGCTGATGGACGAATACCCCAACGCGACGTTCGTGGTGCTGGCGGGCGCCCTGCATCCCTCCAGTGCCTGGAGCCAGTGTGGACGCGACATCGTCGCTCGATTCATCAGGACCCGCCACGCCGGGGATACGAGCTGTGCGTCCGTACCAGGCACGGTAGGTCCTGCGTTTTCCGACTTCCCCGTCTGGGCGGCCGGTGAAGCTCCCGCACACCCGATCGCCGGCGCCGGGGATCGATCGAACAGGAAGGACAGATTGGCAGCCGCGGCGGCCGTCCACGCGATCACCGACGCCGTAACGCAGAGCTACGAACAGTCAGACGCGGTGGCCACCGGTCCCGGACTCCGTGGCGGGGAGTTCGACGCGGACTACAGGAACTACCCGCACATCAAGCTCGTACTCCGCGGGGCCCGGTTCGTACGCGACGTGGCCGTGCGAGGACACATCGCCCTCAACGATATGACCGGACGGCTGGTCGCCGACGTGAAGATCTGGGGGGCCGGGACCGCCGATGGCCATCTGCACATCGTTGGCCACTTTGGCTCGAGCTTCGCAACGTTCACGGTGACCGGCCGGGTCGGCGGTCGCTGGGTGGCCGTAACAGTACCGGCCAACTGACCAGGGCGGCGCCAGCTCGGCCGGAGGGGCCTGATGATCGCCTGGGCGGGAACTGGGGCGGTGCTGACCCAGTTGATCGTCGTCACGATGCTCGCGTGGCCTAGCCGGTCGGACAACACCTTGATGTCCATGCCGCTCCGACGAGCCAGCGTCGCGTGCGTGTGCCTCAGGTCGTGGACCGGATCCTTGGTAGCGCGAGCTTCTCGACGCGCCTGTGGAAGCGCTTGGACAAGTTCTCCGGGTTGAACACCGAGCCATCCGTGTCAGGGAAGACGAGATCCAGGTCCGTGTAGGACCTCCCGATCGCCAACCGCTCTTCGAGTTGCCGGTTGGCGGTGGTCACGAAGCACGCCGACCGTCGCCGTGTCGAGGGGAAGGGTGCGGAAACCGGCATCCCCGCGGCAGATCCGCCCCGATGGCGACGTGCCTAACGTCTTCGCGAACCCGCGTCCGAAGGACCCGGGGGGAAGCGGATCGATGTCGTCGGGATGCTGACCGCTGCATCGAGCCAGGCGACCTTCCGAATCCCCTTCTGCCGCTCGAACACCTTCCGAATCCCCTTCTGCCGCTCGAACAATGGAACGCGTTGCCCCTCGAACGTGAACGCTTCGAGTTGCTCCCTGCTGACCAACCCGCCTTGATGAGAGGTCAAACCGTCCAGTACGCGAAGGCGGCGGCCCGGAAACGCTCATCCACATCCGCGCCGCCATGCGGGGAGCATGCCCCCGTCGCCGTGCAGACGCAACCAGGCCGCGAGGCCCCTCTGCGATCGAGGGGTCTCGCGGCCACGAGTGCTGCTACGATCCTCAAAGGCGGCGATAGCCGAAGGACATGGTCCACTCGGCTCCCGGAGCGAGGGTCGGCAGGAAGTAGACGACCTGCGCCTGCCCTCCGCCCGTCTGATTCGGATCCATCTCGTTGAATCCGCCACAGTTGAGGGCCAGGTCGATGTCGTCCGACATCCCGGCCTCGTGGGGCTTCCCCACGGAGCGAGCCATCATCACGACGCCGTTCGCGGTGCCGTTCGCGTCGTTGTCCGACCACTGGAACACGGAGTCCGCCGTCGTGGCGGCCATGAAGAAGGGGGGGAAGTCGTTGTCGTACTGGTAGCCCCCCTGAGAGGTGCGCATGATCCGCAGATCGCTGGTAGGCGATGCGCTGATGTTGCGCACGGTCATCGTCGCCGAGGCGAGCTTCTCGGTCGGATCAGGAGCGGGGAACTTCATCGACAACCTGAGCCTCCCGTCCTTGGTGTCGCGCACGATAGTCACCGGGAACGACCCGGGATGAGGCTGCGTGACGGTGACCGGACCCAGGCCGACGATCTGCTGCATGACGTCGTCCAGAGGCAGGTTGTACGCGTAGGCCATCGACTCGCCGGATCGATCCGGCCTGCACACGGCGTACCCGTCGTACAGGCCGCCGCCCGACTCGAAGCGCAGGTTCCCCTGACGATTCACCTCGACGTGCATGTAGCTCGCTCCGCCACCCGTCGTCACCTGAGCCACGATCGGGTAGGGGTAGGTCTGCGGTCGTGGTCTGTTCTGGGCAACCGTCGGAACCGTGGCGGGAAGCACCAGAGCCATCGCCGCGAGGACCGCTAGCATCACGCTCCATCTCGTGAGCCTCATATACGGCTCACCTCCTCGATGCGCGCATCTCGCGCTCACCTTCAACGTAGGTCCGTTGCGTGGCCGGGCACCGGGCCGAACGACCCGGGACACGGGGGTCACGCAGGGGCTCCGGTACCGTCGTTCGGCCATTGAACGATCCGCGGGGTGTGCGCACCCTCGGAACGCAACCGAGAGGAGCACGCGTGACACGCGTCGGATACACGGGGGTCGCCATCCTTATGGCCCTGGCGGTGGTCGGCCTCCTCCAGAGGTTCGATCGTGAACGCGATCTCGTTTGAGCAGATGGCAGTCGGTGCAACGAGGTGCTAACGACCCCTGCATCGTCGGGTGGTGCGAGCCGTCACAAATCGGCATGACGCCCCCATCGTGTTCCCGGGTCACGGCACCAGTCGTGGCGGACCGGCATCGGACATCATCGACTCGGTGGGAGTTCGAATCCCACCCCGGGCACTGAGCGTGGAGCCACATCAGCGCTGGTGAAGCGCTGTTTCGAGTCGGGGCTGAGCGGCCGAAGTGGGGCCTGGCGGCGCATGAGACCCTTCTCGCGTGGCCGCTGCGCAGGCGGGAAGGCACTCAGACGATGAAGGTCGCCTGCTTCTGGCGTGGCAGGCCTGGTTTCAGCAAGATGTCCCGAGGATGTTCCTCTCGACGGTGATCTGGGGGTCGGCTTCAGCTCCTCACAGACACATACGCTTTGTTCCGGGGTCAACGTTCTTGAACCCGCTTTCTTCCGGGGTCAACGTTCTTGAACCCGCTTTGTTCCGGGGTCAACGTTCTTGAACCGCCCCGGGTTTCCTGGAGGCTCCCGACCGTGAGAGGTTGGAGCCATGCGACGACCAGGAAGGTATCCACGAGAGGTGCGCGAGCGCGCCGTGAGGATGGTGTTCGACCACCAGGACGAGCACTCCTCGCAGTGGGCCGCGATCTGTTCGATCGCCGACAAGTTCGGCATCACGCATGAGACGCTGAGGCGCTGGTTCCGCCAGGCCGAGACCGATGAAGGCCTGCGTCCGGGCCTCACGACCGATGAGCGTGAGCGCCTGAAGATCCTGGAGCGCGAGAACTTCGAGCTCCGCCGTGCCAACGAGGTCCTTAAGTCGGCCCTCGGCTTTCTTCGCGGCGGAGCTCGACCGCCGACCGACGAGATGATCGCCTACATCGAGGCGAACAAGGAACGCTACGGGGTCGAGCCGATCTGCGCGTTGCTGCCGATAGCCCCGTCGACCTATAACAAGGCCCGTCGCCGGCAACCGTCGGCTCGAGCGCTCCGCGACGACGAACTGAAGCCTGAGATCCGGTGGGTCGCGGCCGCCAACTTCGGCGTCTACGGGGCCCGGAAGGTCTGGCACCAGCTCCGTCGTGAGGGCATCACCGTCGCCCGCTGCACCGTGGAGCCTCGCGCTGGACGCGCTCGAGATGGCGATCTGGGCTCGCCGCGACCTCGAGGAACTGATCCACCACAGCGACAGGGGCGGGCAATACCTCGCGATCCGCTACATCGAGCGCCTGGGTGAGCAAGGAGCCGTGAACTCCGTGGGATCCAAGGGCGACAGCTACGACAACGCGCTGGCCGAGACGATCATCGGGCTCTACAAGACCGAGCCGATCCGTTGCCGAGGACCCTGGAAGGGGATCGACGACGTCGAGTACGCCACGCTCGAGTGGGTCGACTGGTTCAACCACCGTCGACTGCTCGAGCCAATCGGCTACGTCCCGCCCGTCGAGTTGGAGGAGGCCTATCGACGAGAACACGACCCGAGCTACGCTGACGGACCCACAGAGCCGAGCCTCCGATGAACCCGGGGCGATTCATCTTGGTGTCCCTCGTCCTAGTAGCGTGCACCTCCTCAACGCCCTCACCATCCCGCCCAACTGTTTCAAGCCTTAGACCGACCGCAAGCGGATCACCGGCTAACGAGATGTTCCGCGTCTCCACCAGGACTGAGCTACTGGGGCTCTTAGGGCAGCAAGCCCAGTTCGGTCAGGCCATCGTTCTTGGACAAGGAAGACCAACGCGACTGCAAGTCTGGGGCGAGCCAGGACACTTCCATTCAAAGACCTGGTACTCGCTCGGGGGAGGGGAGATCGTAGTCGTTGTTCAAGCCTCCAGATCCGGCTTGATAGCTGCCGGCGATCCTGCTGTGATCCGGAACCAGGCCGGGGTTGACTTTCAGGGCGTCTACTACTGGAGGGAACGCGGCTTCACGATTGCCCTCGACCCGGGAACAGCTCGGTTGGCGCGGAGCCTAGACTGGGCGCACACGATCGACATGCAGGGCTGAAGCGACCTCACCTAACGCATCAGAAGATCGGCCCAATTCCTTGAAGTCCCCTGCCACTCGATCGTCCTTCCGGCGATGACCGTCGTGTGCCACCGGGCGACTCATTCGTCCCAGCAGCCACGGGCGACGCGTTCGGTGATCTCGCCGTCGTTCGCGTTGTGCTTGTTACCGGGGACCCATCCGGTTCCAGCGCTGGGCCATCGTCACCCCGAGGCCCGAGCCCCGAACGGTAGAGCCCACCGCCTCACAGTCGGAGGGCAAGCCTCAGGAGACGGCGTTGTCCACCGCGTTCGGCGCCAGGGGTTGGGGCTGGGCGACTTCGTGCGGGCTCCTTCCCCGGCCCCCCGAGGGCGCGGCGGAAGACGACGATCAGCGACGTTGCCACGACGGTGCTGCGGATGTAAACCCGTCAACACGAAGAGGGCTTGTATGTTCCCGTCATCCGGTACCACCGATCTCCCCGCCGGCGCAGCAGCAGTCCCGGCGGGCTTTGCGCCAGGGGCAGTCTGGGGAGATCAGCTCAGTTCTTGGCGAAGAACACGTCGGGGTCGTGGCGGCCGCCAGGCCACAGCAGATCCTTCACGATGGCTCGGTTGTCGCCCCATGAGAAGTAGTGGTGGGATCCAACCTCCACGTTGGCGATGTAGTCCCCCATGTAGCCGAACGCGATGATCGGGTCGAACTGAGGGAAGGTCGGCACCCCGGGGGAACTCTTGGAACTCACCCGCCGCACGCTCCAGCTAGATGCGTTCGTGGAGTTGGCTTCATACACGTCGAGGGTGTGGCCTGTTCGTCCGTAGTAGAGGAGGTGAAGACCCGCGGCATCGGCCGTGAGCGCGGGCTGGACCTCGTCGCCCGTCCCGTGCGTCACGAAGGTGAGGTCCCAAGACTGCCCACCATCGGCCGAGGACGCCAGGGCGATGTGGCTGTGGCCCGAACGCCGGCCGTCGTTCCAGGCAACGTAGAGAACGCCCGAGCGCTTGGCGATCGACGGGAACTCGATCGTGCGCATCAGCTCCCCGGGGCCGAGCACAAGCGCCCCGTCGGCGAAGGCCGGGGTCACGTTCGCGATCTTCTGCCCGGTCGCGAACGTATGGCCACCGTCGGTGGATGTGAACAGCACCTCGGAGAACCTGGGGGGTGTTCCCTCGCAGTTGGGGTCGACCGACGAGATCTTCTCCGCGGCCAAATCCAGGGTCCCGTCGGCAAGTACGAAGGGCTGGCTTCCGATGTATTGCGTGAACGAACAGCCGGAGGAGTCCTGAGGCACCTTGTCGGCATAGGCGACCTTCCAGGTCCGCCCGCCGTCGGTGGAGCGCGCCACCGGCAGACCGTTGAAACAGCCCGTGTCGTTGCATCCCGAGTCGTCCCACGCGTCGTAGAGGGCGGTGCCGCCGGTTGGGGTGGGACCGGACGTGAGAGCAGGCTTGTCGGCGGACTCGAAGCCGTTCGCACCTAGGTTGGGCAGGATCTGGACCGGCTTGCCCCACCTGCGGCCGCCACTGGATGAGTGGGCGACGCCCACAGAGATCCCGTTCGGGCTCAGCATGAGCGTCGAGTAGAAGAAGTCTCCATTGGGCGTGCTCGCGAGCCACGGGTCGCCGAGGTTCACGTTCCCCGGAGCGTTCGGCAGCGTGCCGCCATCGGTCCAGCTCGCTCCGCCGTTCGTCGAGTAGGAGTACCCGGTGAGGTCGGCGCCCGCCGTGAGGGCGATGAGCGCTTGCTGCGAGTCGTTGTACCCCGTCACGAGGTCAGGGCCGCTCGCAGCGATCGTCGTCTCGCTCTGGGTCGTCTGATCCAGCTGCCTGCCGTCGGCGCTCGGGTTGTTGACGCGCACGTTGGCCGGCACGGCGGCGGCTGCGCTCCCCACACGGATCGTCGCGGTGGTCGCCACTGGCTGGGTGGGAGCCGCGTTCTCGTCCCCGCCGATGGAGAGCACGCTGCCGAAACGGAAGTTCCCACTCGCGATCATGCCGAGCCCCGTGCGCGCGGCCGCCGTCATGTACCGAGACCCCGGTTGTTTCAAGATGCGCTGGGCAAAGGACTGCGAGGTCCCCGATGCGCTCCCGGAGGTGGCAGCGTATGCGGCGCCCCCCGCGATCACCGCCACGACGATCCCCAGCGCGAGCAGTTTGCTTCGACGGCCCATGTGCCCCTCCCACGCCATGCAACGGTTGACGACCGCCATGCTGTCACATCGGTAGGCGCAAGCACCTACGCCGTTCGGCCCATCTTCACGATCCGATCCTGGTTTGACGCATCTACCTTTCGAGCGTAGAAGAAACTCGCGGGTCCACCGGGATCCCGCGGGCCGACCCCCCAATGGGCCCGATGGGAGGGATGTACATGAAGGGATTCCGTCTACTCGTCGCAGGGGTAACCCTTGCAGCCACTGCGGGGCTCGTGATGCCGCATCCGGGTGTCGCGGCGACCTCGGCGCCCCGATGGGTATTGCACGTCGAGCGCTACCCCGGAAGCATCTCCAACGGCGTGCGGTTCAACCTGGACCCGGCCGTGATGCGCGCCCAGTCCCGCTACGCGGCGCGGGTGGCGGCGCCATCAAGCGTGGGAACCCACAACGTCCAGATGAACAACGACAGCTACCCTCAGCTACCGCAGAACGAAGAGTCGATCGCTTACAGCACGGATAACCCGATGATCGCCGTGGCTGCAGCGAACGATTACGTGAGCGGTGGCAACATCGTGATGCGGACGACCGACGGCGGGAAGCACTGGGCGAGCACGAGCGTTGTCCCGGTCTTCTTCCCGACGCGCGACGCATGCAGCGGCGGCGACCCCTCGGTCGCCTACAGCTCTCGCGATCACGCCTTCTACATGGGGCAGCTGTGCTTCTTCCGCACGATGCCCGCCTCCGAAGTCCAGATCTACAAGTCGCTCGACAACGGTGCCACGTGGACACCGGGGCGCCAGGCCGCGGTCGCCGCGACGAACTTCGACTCGACGAGTGGCACGGTGAACGCCGCGATCTTCAACGACAAGGACTACATCACGGTTGACAACAACCCGACGAGTTCTCACTACGGCCGTCTGTACGTGACCTACACGCGGTTCCATATCCTGGCCAACGGGTCGAGCGATTCCTGTCCGATCCAGGTGTCCTACACCGACACCGTGCCGTCCCAGAACCCCCAGCTGACCGTATGGAACCACACGTCCGTGGTGCCCGATGACCTCGGCGGGACGGGCATCGGCGAATCGGCGAACCAGTTCTCGGTCCCGGTCGTGCAGAAGGACGGAACGCTGGACATCGCCTACGTGCTGGAGGAGTGCAACACGAGCCTGGACCATGGGCTGCGGTTCCAGCAGTCCACCGACGGAGGAGCGACGTTCCTTAAGAAGGCCGTCAAGGTGAACAAGCCGGGCCAGTGGAAGGACAACCCGGACCTCGCCGACCTGATCCCTCACACGGCGTTCCGCACGCCGAACACCGAGTCACTCGCCTACAGCCCCAAGACCGGGACGCTCGCCTACGTCTACACGAACTACATCTCCGGTCGGGCGAACGGCAACATCGATGTCAGCCTGTCCCACGACGGCGGCATGACGTGGTCGAACGCTCAGACGATCAGCCTGCAGAACGGCAAGCCGGCGCCCAACAACCAGTTCTTCCCCTGGATCGCCGCTCAGCCCAACGGACGGTTCGTCGCGATGTGGCTCGACCGTCGCCAGGATCCCGCGAACCACGACATCGGGACCTTCGAGGGGCGTTCAATCAACGACGGCGCGACGTGGAGAAACGTGAGGATCAGCACCACCACGTGGAACCCGGATCTCGGGTTCTTCACCTCGGGGGCGTTCATCGGTGACTACAGCGGGATCGCCGCGAACAACAAGGTGATCTATCCCTCGTGGACCGATGGGCGCA
The DNA here is from genome assembly GCA_963850315.1 of uncultured Actinomycetes bacterium. Taxonomy (GTDB): domain Bacteria; phylum Actinomycetota; class UBA4738; order UBA4738; family HRBIN12; genus JAOUEA01. Next base: position 455,192 of record CAWKKN010000001.1, on the reverse strand, counting down.
ACACGAACATCGTCAACACCGGCATCGGTGAGACCGACGTCTTCACCGACGTCGAGATCAACAGCTGGAACTAACCCTCCAGTCAGGGAGCGCGAGGTGGAGGCGGCGGGTCCGCCGCCTCCACCTCTGTCGGCCACGACACGGTCTGAGCCTTGGTCCCTTCGTCGCAGCGGCGGGGCGAATGCCCGCAAGGCTACGGCGCTCAGATCTGTCGGCTGAAACAGCATCCTCCGCGTCACGTCGATCTCGCCGTAGTCGCCGTAGACCTCCGCGAACCCAGCGGCCCACCACTTCCCCGGAGTGGGACGCCTTGATCGTCGTTCCTTGGTGAAGGTCCTTACTCCCACTCCGCTTCCTGCACGAATCTGAACGCCCTCGTCGCCGAGTCGATCCAGGAGTCTGTCCGCAACCTCGGCAAGACCCAGCAAGCCTCACACGACCGTTCCGCTTGCGACGCGCTTCCGAGCACCTCCGTTGACCTCGATCGATTCGAGGACCGTAACGAAACGGACCTGGCGCGCGATGTTCACTCCGAGGGAATCCCACGGCCTGGCGGCGTTGTCACGGCCGCTCCCTTCGACCGAGGAGGTTCGAACTTGAAAGGTGTCAAGGGCAACATCAAGTGGGTCAGCACGAGGTTCGCTGCCGCTGCCGTGGCAGCGACCGTGATCGGCACCGCTGGCGTAGCGCTCGCGGCGCTCCCTGGGGCCGCCAGTGGAACAGCCGCCGCGGCCCTCGCCAAACACGGCGTGACGGTTCCCGGCCCCAACGCCCACGCAGGCACCCATCCGGATGGCCCGGCAACGACCACCGGAGGCGGGACCTCGACCCCGTCGGGTGACGCCTCCACGACCTCGGGCAAAGGCAAGGGCAGTGTCGTATCCCAGCTCGCCACCACCACGACTGCCAATGGAATCGCAAAGGGTGCCGAGATCTGTACGCTCGCCAGCGCCGGGAAGTGCCAAGCCGGTCAGCACGGCAAGGCCGGTGACCCGCACGGCAAGGCCGGTGACCCGCACGGCAAGGCCGGTGACCCGCACGGCAAGGCCGGTGACCCGCACGGCAAGGCCGGTGACCCGCACGGCAAGGCCGGTGACCCGCACGGCAAGGCCGGTGACCCGCACGGCAAGGCCGGTGACCCGCACGGCAAGGCCGGGCAGCATGGCAACGGAGGCGGGGGCTTGACCGCAGCTCCGATCGGTCACACCCCCTGACGATCGCCATACGACAAGCTCTCCCGATCACCCCCTCCCCCAGGGAGAGAGTTGGATGGCTGCAGACAGGAGCGGGGAGCTTGCAGCCCCACTCCTGTCTCTACAGGCCAGTCCCGGGAAATGGTCCCGCGCCGCGGAACGCTTAGTAGCTCGCGTCGTGCAGCGGGCGGGTAGGCTCGAGGGCTCCAGCCATGCTCCGCCGATGCCGAGAATCCATTTCGTGAGCCCTCGATGAGCCTTGGAGCCCGATTCGACACCGTCATCGCCGGCGCGAAGACGGGTGCTCCCTGGGCTCTCGAGATCCTCTACGTCGAACTTCAACCACGCATCCTTCGGTACCTGAGCTCCATCGCCCCAGGCATCGCCGAGGATCTGGCGTCCGAGGCCTGGCTGGGCGTGGCGCGGGCGCTCCCCAGCTTCAACGGCGACGAGGACGCCTTCCGTGCGCTCCTGTTCACGGTGGCTCGCCGGCGTCTGCTTGACCACCGCCGACGTGAGGCCCATCGCAGAACGACCGCCGTCGAGCCCCAGGTGATGGAACGGCTGGGCCCCTCGTCGGATGCGCAGGAGGAAGCGATGGAACGGCTCGGTCGAGGGTGGGCGCTCGATCAGATCGCGGAACTTCCCCCCGATCAGGGGGAGGTGGTCTTGCTCCGCGTGATCGGTGATCTGTCGGTCGAGGAGGTTGCCTCCATGGTCGGCAAGCGTCCGGGTGCGGTGCGTGCCTTGCAGCTGCGGGCGCTCAGGCGGCTGGCACAGAAGCTCGCGAAGGAGCCCGTAACGCCATGACGCATGCAAGCGATGTTCAGGGCAGCATGGCGTTTCAACTCGACCGCGACACCGCCGAACGGCTCCTTCAGGGCCGGATCGAGCCTGACGACGCACCACCCGGGTTCTCCAGCGTCGCCGTCTTGCTGGCCGAGGTCGCAGAGACGGAAACAGCGGCAGGTACGGGCCGGATGCACGAAACCTTGGAGGCGATGGCCGCCTGCATCCCGGCGAGCCCCCTCGTCGTCGAGAAGACGTTTGGAGTCCGGAACGTGAAGGCACGATCGCGATCCGCTCGGATGAAGTTCGTTGGCGTGGCCGCATCGGCCATCATCGTTGGCAGCGCGGGTTTCGCGATGGCCGGGGGGCTGCCGGGAGCGGCGCGCGGTGTCGCCTCGATCATGCTGACCAGGGTGCGTGTGACTATGTCGTCCGACTTCCATGCAGGCACGCATCCGGATGGTCAGGGTTCTTCCGGCGGCGGCACGCAGACAGCCACCGCGTCAACGGGCACCTCTTCGGGAGATGGCTCCGGCCCGGGCACCCACGGCTCGGGCAGGGGAAGCGTGATCTCCGGTGTCGCCACCGGCACGACCGCGACCGGAGTCGACAAGGGCGCCCAGATCTGCACCGTCGCCAGCGCAGGGAAGTGCCATGCCGGTCAGCACGGCAAGGCCGGCCAGCACGGCCACTCGGGTCAGCACAGCGAAGCCGGCCAGCACAGCCACTCGGGTCAGCACAGCAAAGCCGGCCAGCACGGCAAGGCCGGCCAGCACGGCGACTCAGGCCAGCATGGCCACTCAGGTTCGCACAGCTCGGGCGGCGGCGGACCGGGCGCGCGCGGAAACGTCTGAGCGCACCTTCACGAGCACGCAGCTGCCGGCGGGGACTGCTGTCAAAGAGTGGGACGCGGATCGCGGACCTGCCGAGAGACGGGCAGGAAGGAGTCAAAGAGCGCCCAGTCGCCACGACCCTCGTGGCCCTCAATCGCGAGAGGCGGGCAACCGGGTTCTGAATCGCCCGCCCCGGCCTTCTCGCGCTGACCCCAGACTGCGCAGTGGCATCGCGAGTATGCCCCCCCGGCCTGAACCCTTGGTGGACCCCTAGTTCCGGGGAGTCGCTTCGTGCTCAGGCGTCGAGACTGCGGGCTGACGCCGGGGCTCACCTTCGCCATCACGGGCCTCGCAACGGAAACGGCGCCCGTAGGTGGGAAGTCGCGACGTTCGCTTCTCGTGGCGATGCTCGCGACGCTCCCCTTCTCACTCGAGCATGTCCGCGGTATGACCGAGGCTCAGGCTGCCCGTCGATTCGGAGTCTGCCTCCCCGCCTATCGAAAGATCGAGTCCGAGGAGCGGATGCTCGACTCCGACACCCACAACGCGATCTGCAAGTTGCTCGGTTGGCACCAAGTCATTGGAGGACCGTAACGAAATCGATCTGCAACGCGATGTTGAGTGCGAGGAGAGTTTGCTTCAGTTCGTCGCCAAGCTTTGGCGTGACGGTTCCAGGGCGTGAGGCGCCTGGTTGAGTGGGGCCCTCGCGACGAGTGTCCCCTTCGACAGGAGGAGGCGGGGAGATGTCGACCGAAGATGTGCAGCGATTGGTGGAGATGCACGAAGTGGCCGCTCGTCTCCACGAGCGACTTTGCATGCTCGAGCAATGGACATCGAACGAACAGGGCTTGTCCCAGATGCTGCCCGAGGCCGCGCGATCTCCTGAAGAGCTCGTCCGTCGCCAGGAAGAGACGTTCAAGGCGATCCGAGGTCTGGCCGCAGCGCTGGACACTTGGGTCTCGATGAGTCAATCGATCCTCGAACGCTCCCTTTCCCAACCGATGACGCTCATCCTGGACGACGCGTAGTCCATGCCTCGCTGGGCCAGGCACCCACCACTGAAGGGGCCGAGGCCTTTGCGGTGACGTCCCCCGGCGTCGACCTGAGCAGATGACGAGCACCATGACCACCGCCACGATGTCATCGAGCGGGCCGATGATCGGAAGGAAGTCCGGTACCAGGTCTATCGGAAAGACCACCCGGCCGACAGGCCACAGGGGAGGGCTGACTTAGCGCGCGTCGAGGGGGCAGCCCGGACCAATAGAACGACTCCCTGGGGAGGAGGGGTCCCGCCAAGGATCCCGGCCCCGGGGGGTCGCGCTCACGATGCTACTTCCGATCGCGGTAAGGCCACCCACGCGCCCCTACGAGCCGCTCGTAGACCAGGTACCGCCCGGCCCAGTGTAGTTCGGTCCCTCCCCCCAGATGACGAAGGTCTTACCGGTTGGGTCGACCGCCATCGAGAAGTAGTCCCCATAGGTGAACGCGAAGCCGGCGGACCTGATGTACGGAGCGCCCGAGGTCGCGTTCGAGAGCCTGGTCGGCGTCGTCCACGTGCCTCCGGAGTTGGTCGTGCTCGTGCACCACACGTTGAATGCGCTCGCGCCGTTGCGGTCGTCCATCCAGCCGACCCGGAAGTCACCACCGGTCGGGCCGGCCACGACCGCGGGGAAGTCGGCGCCGACGCTGGTGCCGCCGCTCGCGAGTGCCGCCGGAGCGCTCCACGCCGTGCCGTTCGTTGAAGTTCGCTCGTAGATGCTCATGGGTCCCGCCGCCGTGGTGCTCTTCGCATAGGCCACCATCACCGTTCCGGCCGGGTCGACGCCAAGCGCGATCTGAGCTCCGAAGAAGTCGGAGGGGCAACTCTTGACCGTGCACGGTGGCTGCTGCTGGCTCGTGTCGACGAAGGTGGTCGTCCACGAAGCGCCGCTGTTCGCCGAGGAGACCACTGCCAGTCTGATGGGCCCCTTCGGCGACTTGGCGTTCTGCTCCGCGCTCTCGGAGAAGTAGACGCTCCCGTTCGGCGCCACGGCGCCGCCCTCGGCGAACCAGTACAAGGCATCGCTGTTCGTCTGCACGGGCGCGGAGAAGGTTGCACCGTAGTCGTGGGACACGGCGACGTAGGAGTTCGTCGAGTTGAAAACTATGTAGACGTTCTGTCCCGACGGAGAGATCGCGATCCACGGCTTGTCCGTAAACGAGAACCCGGTCATAGCCTGGAAGTCGACCGGTGCTGACCAGGTCTGCCCGTGATCGGTTGACTTCTGGAACACGACGGCCCACCCGTTCATGTGGACCCCATAGATCGTGCCATCGGTCGCGACCTTCATGACGGGGTCGTTCTGAGCGGCTTTGCACGGACAGACCAGCGAATCTGCGCTCCAAGTCGTGCCACCATCGCTCGAGGACCGGAACGCCATGCAGTGGCCCTGGCCCGACGAACAGAACTTGTTCCCATAGCGCGTCGTCAGTTCATAGATCCAGGAGGAGTTGGGGGCGGCGGCGACGTTCGGCTCCCAGTCGTTAGAGGAGCTCCACAACGCCTCGGACGAGAACCCCGCGCCGGGAGCCAGCGGCGCCGAGCCCGCTCGGCCCATCTTGACGGTGCCTTGGGCGCCCGTATCGGGCCGAGCCTTGCCATGCGCCGCCAAGGTCGCACCGGTGGCCCCGGCCACGCTCCCGATCAGCACCAGGGCGGCGGCACCCGCCAGAAGCCTCAACGTTCGCGCATCCCTGGCCACGGACTCCCCTTCCTCGTCAGACTTCCTCGACCGGCCGACGGAACTCAGGTGTGCCGGTTCATCCAGATGTCACCGTTCGTCTAGCTCGGATCCCTTTCGCCCATGACGGCGAGCGTCCTGCCGGCCGAGTTGATCGCGACCATGTCGTAGTCGCCGTGGTCCGGTCCGAAGCCGTTCGCGTTCCTGTAGGACGCACCGGTCGTGGCGTCTGAGGCCTTCGCATCGGCGGACCAGCTCTGGCCACCGTCGGTCGATCCGCGTCGCCAGACATTCCAGGCTCCGGTGCGGGCGTCGTCCCAGATGACGGTGAAGACGCCGTTGCCTTCGCCCGCGGCAGCGACCTGGGTGGCGTCGGCCCCAGCCGCGCAGGTCGTCAGCTCGGTGCGTGCGCTGCAGGTCGACCCCGAGTCTGTCGAGCGACGAACTACACATGACCGTTCGCTCCGATCCCCATGACCCGCCCTTCCAAGATCGGTTCCTCCGCTACCTGGCCGCGAACCGTAGGCGGCGAGACGATCTCGGTCAAGTTCGACTGTGCGGCCGTGCGGATCGAGCGACGCCGACGGAGTGTCGACCTCCACGAGACTGCACTGGGCGGCGCCTGCGAGGGAGCTTGCGTGCGGCTCGGGCCTTGCTCATGACCCATGATCGCGGTCACGCTTCACGATCACGCCGAACATGAGGAGCTGAGGCGGGCTTGGTTCCTCCCGTCGGGTCGAAAGGCGTGTAGCCGTCGGCGACGAGCGGCCACGGCTCGGCCCGCTCCCAGGCCTCCGCGGCGTCGAGCAGGAAACGATCGCGGAACCTCGGTCCGGTGATCTGCAGGCCGAATGGCACGCCGCCGATCGTGCGGCCGGCCGGCACTGAGATCGCGGGATGCCCGGTCAGGTTCTGTGCCTGGGTCACGTAGGCGTCCGAGGGGAGTCCGGGTCCATCGGCGCCCGGCATCATCCCGTCTGCCGGACACCACGTCATGGCCATCACCGGCGAGCAGATCAAGGCGTCGCGGCCGAGGAGCTCGTCCAGCGCCTTCGTGTAATCGAAGCGGCGTCGGCGTGCCGCGAGATACTCCTCGAACGGGACTCTCAGCCCGTCCTCGAGGAACCCGCGCGTCGCCGGGTGCAGCTCATCGCCATGCGCCTCGATCCGGGCGCGGCCGAGGTGATGAGCGTGTTCGGCTCCCGCGATCGCGAACCAGTCATCATCCAGATTGGCCTGGCCGAAGAGGCGCCCAGCGCCGACATGCTCCACGTTGAGGCCGAGCACGTCTTGCAGCCGGTCGAGTGCCCCCTCGAACAGGGTCGTCACCTCGGTCGGGAGCGGCCGCCCCCACTCGGCCCACCGCTCGATCGCGAACAGCCGAGCAGGCCGCGTGGCGCCGCCGGGCGGGGGTCCGGGCAGCGCCGTCGGATCGCCGGCCACCGGACCGGCCATCACGTCGAGCAGCAGGCGCACGTCCGCCACCGAGGTCCCGAGGGGCCCGTCCGTCGATAGGTCGATCCAGTCGGGGGCCCGGTCCCGTCCGATCACGCCGTTGGTCGGCTTCAGCCCGACGAGGCCGCACCAGGCGGCCGGGATCCGCACCGACCCTCCCCCGTCCGTCGCGGTGGCGATCGGAACCATCCCCGCCGCCATCGCCGCGGCCGAACCTCCGCTGGAGCCTCCCGGAGCGGCGCCGGGGCGCCACGGGTTGCCCGTCGTTCCGAAGAGCAGGTTCGAGGTGTAGGCCTCGATCGCGAACTCCGGCGTGTTGGTCTTTCCGACGACGATCGCCCCGGCAGCGCGAAGGCGAGCGGGAACGACACCATCGACCCCCGCGATCGGGGCGTCCCCGTACCAACGGGAGCCGAGCGTCGTGCGCATCCCGGCGACATCGGTCAGGTCCTTCACGAGGACGGGTAGGCCGACGAGCGCTCCTGCTCCTGCCCCGGCGATGACCGCGTCATCGAGGGAGCGCGCGTCGTCGAGTGCCTCCATGCGGAGCGCAACCACCGAGTGCAGATCGCCATCCAGCCGCTCGATCCGGCCGAAGGCCTCCTCGACCATCTCGCGCGCGGACACCTCGCGCGCGGACACGCGCGAGGCAAGCTCGGCGAGGCTCACGACCACAAGGCTCGAGCCATGAGGCCGAGCCTTCCTTTCGTACGCAGCGTCGGCAGTAACTCCCGGCTCGCCAGGCGCATCCTACCTCCTACCCGGGTTCCAGTTGCAGCGCATCACGTCGGGGAGGCCTTCGAGGTCATCCCACGTGAGTCCACTCCGTCACTTGCGCCGCCAGCGCATCTTGGCCCAGACTACGACGCGTATGTCTGCGGACGGGGGAGCCGACAAGGTGGGCGCTGAGAGCGGCTCGGTGGAGCTGGTCGGCATCACGAAGCGCTTCGGCACGGTGACCGCGGTCGATGCGATCGACATCCAGGTGCGTCCCGGCGAATTCCTCTCGCTTCTCGGACCCTCCGGCTGCGGCAAGACGACCACCTTGCGGATGTTGGCAGGCTTCGAGGAGCCCGACGAGGGGCAGATCAGGATCTCGGGCAACGCCGTGCGGGGCGTCCCCCCCCACAAGCGCGACGTGAACACGGTGTTCCAGAACTACGCGCTGTTCCCGCACATGACGGCCGCGGAAAATGTCGCCTATGGACTCCGTCAGAAGAGGGTGGACAGAGCCGAGATCGGTCGCCGTGTGGGCGAGGCGCTCGAGATGGTGAAGATGAGCCGCCTTTCGGGGCGCAAGCCGCGAGAGATGTCGGGCGGCCAGCAGCAGCGGGTGGCGCTTGCGCGCGCGCTCGTGAACCGGCCCAGTCTGCTCCTGTTGGACGAGCCGCTCGGTGCGCTCGACCGCAAGCTTCGCGAAGAGATGCAGATCGAGCTGAAGCTTCTGCAATCCCAAGTCGGGATCACCTTCATCTTCGTCACGCACGACCAGGACGAGGCCTTATCGATGAGCGATCGGATCGCTGTGATGCTGGATGGAAGGATCGAGCAACTGGCCGACCCGGACACGGTCTACGATCACCCCACGTCGGCGTTCGTGGCGGGGTTCATCGGAAAGCAGAACTTCTTCGAGGGGACATCGCGCGACGCTGGCTCCACCGTAGAAGGAGACGGGTGGAGCTTCCGCTCGTCCCTCGAGCCGATCGGCGCCGCGGACGGGCGCGGCGCGCTCGCCGCCGTCCGCCCGGAGGCCGTCAGGGTGTCCGATGAGCGGCCGTCGGATGGGCGGAATGCGATCTCGGGTGAGCTGGCGAGCATCTCGCATCTGGGAGACGTGATCCAGTTCGTCGTGCTCACGTCCGGGGCAGGGAGGTCATCGCCCGGCTTCCGCGCCCAGGCGCGCCGCGATTGGAAGTCGGCGGTCCAGTGTGGTGCTCGTGGGAGGTTGGTCACACGCACGTGTTCGGGGCGGAGCAGGCCGAGATCGTGCTCGCCGATCCGGCGAGCGACGAAGCGGCCGCGATCGCCGGATGAGATCGAGCTGAGGAACGAGAAGGAGGGGGAATGAGCGAACCGGATGATGGTCTGAAGATCCTGGCGTCGGAGGAGTCGGCGAAGCGGATCAGTCGGCGCGCGTTCATGAGCGGGTCGGTCGTGGCGGCGTTCTCGGGCGGCATGTTGCTGTCGGCGTGCAGCAAGAGCGCCAGTGGGGCCTCGCCTACGGCGGCTGGATCCTCGGGGACCGCGTCGCCGGCGCTCGAGAACCAGCTGAACTTCTTCAACTGGGCCGCCTACGATGACCCGAAGCTCTTCAAGAGGTTCACTAAAGAGCTCGGACCTGTGACCCAGATCGACACCTACACGTCGAACGAGAATGCGATCACGAAGCTGGTGGCGGCGCAGGGCAGCAGCGGGTACGACATCGTCGTGCCGACCGGCCCGTACATCCCGCAGATGGTTGCCAACAACCTGCTGCAGGAGCTGGACCTCTCGAGGATCCCGAACTTCAAGAACCTCGAGACGGTCTTCACGAACCAGTCCTGGGACCCGGGCAACAAGCACTCTGTGTGCAAGGACTGGGGAACGGTCGGGTGGATCGTCGACAAGAATCAGGTCTCTCGCCCCATCAAGACCTGGAACGACTTCATCGACGTCGCGATGCACGAGGCGAGCGGGAACGTTTCCCTGCTCGACGCCCAGAACGAGGTCATGGGCGTCTACTTCTGGGCGAACGGGATCGACTGGACGACCACGAACCAGTCGGACCTCGACGCGTACGAGGCGTGGACCCTCCAGATGGCGCCGCACATCAAGGCCTTCGAGTCGTACCCCGGCTACCAATTCTCCGAGCTGGGATACGCGTTGTCGCATGTGTGGAACGGTGACGCCCGCCAGGGGTTCAACTCGTTCAAGGATCCGAGTCGTTACGCTTGGGGTATCGGCGCGCCCAACACCGAGTTGTGGATGGACAACTGGACCATCGTGGCGGGCGCCCCCCACCCGAACGCGGCCTACGCGTTCATCAACTTCATCCTCGATCCGGGGAACTCGCTGCAGGACATGGGGTTCCACGGCTACAACACGGGGATCACGGGGCTGAAGGACGCTGCTAAGGCCGCGGGCTTCCCGTTCCTGGACATGGTGTTCTTAAGCGATGCCGAGCTCGCCACGATGCATCCGCAGGTGATCAACTCGGCCTTCGAACGCGAGGTGCAGATCTTCCTCAAGATGAAGGCCGCTGCGGGCGGATAGGCGGGGAGGGTGGCCCAGCGCGTCGCGGAGTCCGAGCGCGGGGCCCGGAGGATCCGGGCGCCGCGCTTCGCGATGGCGCTGCCTGCCTGGATCTGGTTCTTCTGCTTCTTCACGCTGCCGGTGTTGTGGATCGTGTACTACTCGTTCGGATACAAACCGGACATCTTCCATCCGATCGCGACCGACAAGCTCTCGTTCGCCACGTACCGGGAGGCGTTCTCGGGCGCCTTCCTGCACGTCTTCGCGCAGACGTTGCAGATCTCGATCATCGGCACGTCCCTCTGCTTCCTGATCGGGTTCCCGTTCGCCTACTGGCTCGCGACCCGTGTGTCCCCGCGGTGGCGAGGCGTGCTGCTCGGACTGGTGGTCGTGCCGTTCTTCGTGAACTTCCTCGTTCGCACGATCGGGTGGTTCATCCTCTTGTCGCCGGCTGGTCCTGTCTCGAGCCTCCTCCAGCGATGGGGGCTCCGCAGCGAGCCGCTGCACCTGTTGGAGACCCGGGGCGCCGTGCAGCTGGGCGTGGTCTACAACTACCTGGCGCTCATGATCCTGCCGCTGTTCGTGACGCTCGACCGGCTGGATCCCGCGATGCGCGAGGCATCGAAGGACCTCGGCGCCAGCCGCTGGAGGACGTTCCGCCAGATCACGCTCCCGCTGGCGGCCCCTGGCATCGTCGCCGGGTTGCTCCTGGTCTTCATCCCGCTCACCGGCGACTACATCACCGCCTTGGTATTGGGAGGTGCGAAAGGGAACATGGCCGGTGTCATGGTCGCGAGTCAGTTCACGGTCGCGCAGGATTGGGCACTCGGAGCCGCACAGGCGGTGATCCTGATCGCCTTGATCATGGGTACGGTCGCCGTGTTCGGTCTAGTCGCGCTTGCGATCCGCACGGTCGCCCGGGCGAACCGCAGGATCACGCTGCCGCGGGCCGCGGAGGGGGCGGCGTGAGCGGCGTCGAAGCTGGCGGGAAGGGGAATCGGCGGGACCTCGCCGACGTGGGGCTTCGTGTCTGGGCGATCCTCGTCTATGCGTTCCTGTTCCTTCCGATCCTCGTGATCGTTGTGTACTCGTTCAACAACGGACGGGCGATGATCTCGTGGAACGGCGTCGGGTTGAACGGGTACCGGACGGGCCTGACCGATCCCACGATCCTGAGTGCCGTGAAGACCTCGATCGTCGCGGCTGCCGGCACGGCGCTCATCGCCACCGTACTGGGGTCGTTCGCGGGGATCGCCCTGGCCAGGCGGAAGGGCAAATGGACCCTGCTCTTCCTGGCTCTCGTCTTCCTGATCCTCGTGACCCCCGAGATCGTGGATGCGATCGCGCTCCTGATCTGGTACGTGCGTCTGGGCGGGCCATTCGGGCCCCACTCGCCGATCCCCGGCGTCAGCTACGGGATGCTTCGGCTGTGGGCGGGCCACTCGCTGTTCGCGACGGCGGTCGTCACACTGATCGTACGGGCGCGACTCCAGGGGCTCGACGAGACGCTCGAGGAGGCGGCGGCCGATCTCTACGCCCCGCCCGCGCGCCGGTTCCGGCAGATCACGCTTCCCCTGATGCTCCCCGCGGTGCTCGCGGGCGCCCTGCTCGCGTTCAGCTTCAGCCTGGACGACACGATCATCTCGTCGTTCGTGAGCGTCGCCGGTGCCTCGCCGTGGCCGGTGTACGTGTTCAGCGCGGTGCGCAACGTGCTCCGGCCCGAGATCGCATCCGTCTCGACGCTGTTGCTGATGGTGACCCTGATCGCCATCGCGTCCGTGGCGCTCGTTCTGCGCCGTACCGGTCAATCCGGTGAAGACGTCGCCAAGACGATGACGGTGGGTGGTTGAGGAACCGATCCCGATGAGGAGGCGTGTTCAGGCCTATCCGGGGGCGAACGGCGTGCTCGTCAGTTCCACGGCCAGGCCTCCGCCGTCGGCGACGAGCGAAGTACCGGTCACGATCGAGGACTCGTCCGAGGCGAGGAACAGACAGCACGCCGCCATCTCTTCGGCTGTGCCGGCGCGCCGCAGGGGCACGTCGGCCGTGGCGAGGTCGTAGGCCCCCTGACGACCGACGCCCTTCGAGGCTCCCAGCTCGTCCATGGCTGCGTCTCCCATCGGCGTCATCACCCAGCCGGGACACAGCGCGTTCGCGCGGATCCCGCGCGCGCCGTAGTCGACCGCGATCGCGCGGGCCAGGGCTATCAGGCCGGCCTTCGAGACGTCGTAGGCGGCGGAGGCCGGGGCCGCCGCCATGCCGTTGACGCTCGCCACCAGGACGATCGACCCACCTCCACGCCCGAGCATCACCGGCAGCGCGGCGCGCGTCAGCATCATGGGTCCGTTGAGGTTCGTGTCGAACGTCCGTCGCCAGTGCTCGTCGTCGATGTCACCCACCGAACCATCGAACCCTCCTCCGGCGCTGGTGAGGACCACATCGATCCCGCCGTAGGTGGAGACGGCCGCGGCCACAGCCTCGGCCACGTGGGCCGGGTCGCTCGTGTCGCCGGCAACGGCCACGCCCCCGACCTCGGCCGCCACCGTTGCTATCGGTTCGGGACGCCGACCCGTGAGGACGATCTTCGCCCCCTCGCGCGCGAACAGCCGGGCCGCCGCAGCTCCGATCCCCGAACCCCCGCCCGTGATGAGCGCCACCTTGTTCTCGAGTCTCATACGAACCCCTTCACCCGCGTCCAGAACAGTCTGACGCACGTGAGTCTCGTCGATGGGGCCCTCGGGAGCGGCGATGCAGGGGCACGCCGCTACATCTCCCGGGGTCGGTGCGCCGGGCGTCGAGGGCCTCAGTGAGTCGAAGCGAGCGACGAGCAACCTCCTCACCGTCGGCGCAGGTTGCTGAGCTTGCGGCGTCAAAGCATCAGAGGCCAAGATGCTCCGTGGTTGATCGCGGTGAGCGCGAGCTCAGGAGCGTTGGCGACCGGTGGAGTCGCGACACTTCTTGCGTCCTGCTGATCGGTCTCAGACTCGTTGTCCTTGCGCTCGTCATCGTCAACATGCCGGCGTACCTATCTCCCGTCGCCCATCGCTTCCACCAGATCGCGGCGACGCCCGGGATCCCCTACCGCGACTTCCAGGTCGAGTACTCGATCGGAGAGCTCGCCCTCATCGAGCTCGTGGGATCGCTGACGAACGGCACGGCGCGTGTGGTCCTGGGTCTCATCGCGTTCACGGCGGACATGGTGGGGTTCGGCGCGATCCTGTGGGGCTGGGGTCTGGCCTCCGCGCGTCGCTACCTTTGGCTCGGAACCCCCCTGCTGTTCTTCATCTACCGACGATCCGACCTCCTCGCGGTAGCGCTCGCCGTTCTCGGTCTCGTCCTGGCGGAGCGGAAGCGGGAGAGGGTGGGGGGCGCGGCCCTGGGTCTGGCGGGCCTTCTCAAGTTGTGGCCGGTGCTGCTCCTGCCGGTGCTCCTCATCAAGAAGCGCACCGTTGCGACCCTGTCCTTCTCGGTCGTGCTCATCTCGGGTCTCGCAGCGTGGGTGGCGCTCGGAGGGTTGAAGGGCATCCGGGAGGTCGTCTCTTTCCGCGGTGCTTCCGGTTGGGAGTTCGAATCCACGGTCGGGGCGATCACCTGGGTATCCGCGGGACGGACGCGGTTCGAAGCGGGGGCCTCGCGCGTGGGCACCATCCCCGGGTGGGCGCACGTCGGTTCCGCCTTGGTGCTCGGCGGAGGTCTCGTGGCGACATGGGTCCTGGCCAGGCGCAGCGCATCCGATCCCGCCGGCGTCCCTGCCCTCGTCGCCGTCGCGATCCTGCTCGTGGTGTCACCTGTCTTCTCCCCCGGGTATGCGGCGTGGCTCCTTCCCTGGGGCGCCATCGGGGCTGAGGAGGGAAGGAAGTGGTGGTGCCTCGCCCTCGCCCCGTGCCTGCTCACAGGGCTCACCGTGGCTACCTGGGACTTCGGATTGGTCGGCGGTCACCCAGGGCGGATCCAGGCCCTTCTGATCTTGCGGAACCTCAGCGTCTTAGCGATCCCCGGCTTCTGGTTCCTGGGGAGGCGCCGTCGTCTCAGCGAGGTTGCTCCCCCGAGATCGGTTCACTAGCATGGCGGCCCTGGCGCCTGCCTCCCCCCCGAGACCCGGTCGACCGGTTGGGTGGGGGCGCCCTTGCGCATGGAGCGGCCGACGAGCATCGAGACCCCCGCACCCACATCGGCGCCGCGGGATCGCGTCCCACAACCGCGATCCCTCGTGCGAGAACGCTACGAGGCCGAAGGGTTCTCGATCCGCCCGGGCGTGATTCCGATGGAACTCATCGACCGGCTGATCGATGCCTTGCACACCGACATCTTCCCGAGCACGGACAAGTTCTACCGTCAGAATTCAGCACGCTACGAGGTCAACCGGTTCACGGAGCACGGCTACCTCGCGAACGCCCTCCTCGACATCCACGACTACCGCAGGCACCGGCGGTTCTCCGAGTGCGCGTTGGAGCTCTTCTTCTGCGAGCCGCTGTTGCGAGAGATCGACGACCTCACCGGCCACCCGCGGATGCAGCTGATGCAGACGATGCTCATGGATGCCAACCCGACGACGCCCGCGCACCAGGATTGGTGGTACCCCGACACCGTCCCGAACGGGAACATGATCGCTGCGTGGGTAGCCTTGGAGGATCTGGACGATCGGGCCGGGCTCTTCTACGTGATGCGCGATTCCCAGTCGGTGAACCTCCACCACGACCTCGAGACGCTCACCCACCGCGAGTGGCTCGCGCGCATGGCCGCCTGGGAAGCCGAACACGAGGACCGGATCGTCGCGCCGGCACTCGAGAAGGGCGACGTCTTGTTCTGGAACGCGGCCACGATCCACGGATCGCTCCCGACCCGGGACGGCCGCTTCTCCCGGAAGTCGGCCACCGCCCATTACATCCCCGAAGGGGCCGTGTTCGGCAATCTGTTCAAGACGAAGGACTACATCACTCTGAAGGAGTACCGCGACTGGAAGTTCTTCAAGAATCAACCGGACTATTCGCGGTTGAGCGCCGTCAGGTCCGGCATCCGCAAGCGCGCCTACGATCACCCGACGCTGCTACGAGCCTTGCGGAAGATCCAGCGGCGGGGGTGAGGATCCCGCAGCAGCGAGATCTTCCCGGTCCAGGAAGAGCCTCATGATCGCGATCAACGAGATCGCGTCGTGGATCTCGCCGTTGCGCCCCATGGCGGCTGCGTCCTGGAGGCCCACCCAGCGGACGCTGAGTCGTTCGGTGGAGTCGGGAGCGGGTGTGCCTTGGGTGAGCACGCTCGCCGCGAAGACGAGGCAGCGAGCGTCCGACGTGGAGTTCCACAGCGTGAAGGACGTGAGCTCGCGCCAGCGCGCCGCCCGGTAGCCGGTCTCCTCGGCGAGCTCGCGCTGGGCCGCGGCGAGCAGATCCTCGCCCGGCGCAGCCGCCCCACCGGGGATCTCCCAGGAATAGGCGTCGATCGGGTAGCGGTGCTGACCCACGAGGAGCACCTCGCCCTCGCGGGACGCGAGGATCGAGACCGCCGCCGGGCGGGAGTGCACGACTCCGTAGCTCGTGGGCTGCCCGTCCGCAGCGACGACCTCATCGTGGTACACCTCGATCCAGTCGTTGCGGTAGGCCACCCGACGCGAGGTGCGGCGCCAGGGATTGGGTTCGGCGGTTTCCATCGCGATCGGCGCCAGCCTAGACGGTCCCCTCGGCGGCGGATAGAGTGGCGGCCCCACCGGAGAAGGGACGCGGCAGCCGTTGAGCCATCCCTCGTCGATCCCGCGGGAGCGGATCCTCGGTCACCCGGTGGACGCGATCGGCAGACGCGGGGCGGTCCGCGCCATCATCGACCGCGCGCTCACACCGACTCCGGGCGCCTACGTGTGCCTGTCCAACATGCACACGACGCTGCTGTCGCGCGACCTGCCGTCCTTCCGCGCGGCCGTCGAGGGGTCGTTCCTCTCCTTGCCCGACGGGATGCCGCTCGCTCGGCTCCTGCGCCACCGCGGATTCGGGCAGACGGAGAAGATTCCGGGCCCCGATCTGGTTCCGCAGGTCGTTGCCGCCGGCAGGGCCGTGGGGCTTCGGCACTTCCTGTACGGTTGGACGCCCGCGATGGCGTGCGCGGCCGGCCGCCGGCTCGCAGCGCGCGCTCCGGGGGCCGAGATCGTCGGCGTCGACGCGCCTCCCTTCGCACAGGCGGACTCCCTGGATGACGGGGAGACCACTCCGCTCGCCCCCGCGTGGGTGGACATCGGAGGACCGGTGCGCGAGGTGGATTGGCGACTCGAGGCCCTCGAGGCCGCCGTGGCCGCCACCCGTCCCCACGTCCTGTGGGTTGGACTCGGGGCGCCGGTTCAGGAGGAGTGGATGGCCATGGTGGCGGGTCGCCTGGATGTGCCCGTGATGATCGGCGTCGGCCGGGCGTTCAACAACCTCGCCGGTTCCGCACGGCAGGCCCCCGCCCTGGCGTCGAAGCTGGGGCTCGAGTGGCTGTTCGTGATGCTGTCGGAGCCGCGACGCCTGTGGCGACGCTACGTCTTCGGGATCCCGCGCTTCCTCTATCTCCTGGCGCAGGACGCGGTCGCAGCGCGCACCGATTGACGCCCAACACGCAACGGGGTTTACTCCCCAGGCAAGCTTGAGGGCCCCCCGGCCCATCGTGAGCCGCCCACGTGGAGGCGACCTCTCATGGTGCTCGCCCAAGACGAACGCACGCATGACCGCCTGAAGGAGACATGTGTTCTGCTCGCCGGTGGCGTGGGGCGTCGGATGACGCGGCTCACTGGGGGGCGCAACAAGCATCTCCTGCCGATCGCCGGCCGTCCGGCATTGCGGCACGTGATCGACACCGTCGTGGCCACCTGGTCTGTGGACAAGCTCGTCGTCGTCACGACGCCGGATTCGCTGGTGGAGGTGGAGGCCCTGGTCCGCGATGCGCGGGCCGACGTCGAGACGGTCGTCCGCGCTCAGCCGGCGCCGATGGGGACGTTGGACGCGGTCATCTCTGCCGGGGGCGATATCGATCACGACTCCTTCGTCGTCCACTACGGCGACAACCTCTTCGCGTGGAGCCGGCTGCCGTCGCTTCCGGCCTCGCTGCCACCCGACACATCGGCCTGTCTCTACGCCGCCTCCACCCCGCCCGATTGGCAGCGCCTCGCGGTCATCCGGACGCGGGGGAACTCGGGTGGCCCATTGCTCGCGACCGATCTCGTCGAGAAGCCGTCCGAAGACGTGCGGGGGCCGGGAACCTATGCGCTGACGGGATGCCTGCGCTTCGACACAGAGGCGTTCTGGCATGAGGCACCGCTCGTCCAGCTGTCGTCGCGCGGCGAGTTCGAGCTGACCGACGTGGTGCGGCGCATGATCAAGCGGAGTCGCGTGGCGGTGGTTCCCGTCGCTGCCCCGTGGATCGATTTCGGTACCGAGTCCGGTCTCGCCGGCGCCGCCGCGGTGCTCGCGGCACGGGGCGATCGCCGTGCCTGAGCGGTGGTTGTCGGCGAGCGCCAAGGTGCTGGTGATCGCGGCGCATCCCGACGATGAAACCCTGGGTTGCGGAGGGACCATCGCCCGGCTCGCTCGCGTTGGTGCACGGGTCTTCGTCATGGCCGTGGTCGTCGGGGACCTGGATCGCGTCGGCGGCGCGAGCCGATCGGGCGAGCGGTCGGATGAGTTCACGAAGGCGTGCGAGCTGCTCGGCGTGGAGCGTGGGGAGGTGTGTTGGACCGACTCCCGGCTCCACATGCGGCTCGACGCCGTCCCTCGATTGGATCTCGTCAAGCTGATCGAGGACGAGGCCTCCTTGTCCGTGCGCGCCATCCGTCCCGATGTGGTGCTCATGCCGGCAGCGGGGGGCACGAACCAGGATCACGTGGCCGTGCACCGGGCCGCCTACGTGGTGATGCGGCCGCACGCCGACGCCTTGAAGCCGGTGCCCGCAACGGTGCTGGGCTACTCGATCCCCGACGAGCGCGCCTGGTCGCGGGAGCTCGAGCCCGCCACGATCTCGGTCGACACATCCGCAGACCTGCACACGAAGTTGGCTGCCCTGGAAGCCTATGCCTCGCAAGCCCAACCGCCCGGACACCCCCGGCACGTCGATCACGTGGAAGCGCTGGACAGGATGGCTGGATATGACGTCGGCGTCGAGTCCGCCGAGCGGTTCGTGCCCTATCGGTTCGTGTGGTGAAAGGGGGAGTTGTGGGTAGCGTCCAGACGGTCGCGCGGCTCGGCGACGGCGGGCTGCTGCAGGTGCGTGGCATCGGGTTCCGATGCGACGACCTCATCGGACGGCCGGAGTGGTTCCCGGACGTGGGGCCGGGCGAGTTGGCGGGTCTCGGACGCTGCATCGTCACGGGAGGCGGAGGCTCGATCGGTGGTGAACTGTCGCGCTGGCTCGCCGGGGCCGGCGTCCCGCTGATGGTTGCCGACGTCGACGAGGATCGTCTGTACGAGATCAGCGGCGAGCTGGGATCCACCGCCGAGTACCAGCTGCTTGACGTGTGCGACCCGCGACAGGTGCACGAGGCGATCGGGCGGTTCCGGCCTCAGAGCGTCTTCCACCTCGCGGCGAAGAAGCACGTGCGGTTCGTTCAGGGGGCGGCGCGCGCGGCGCTCATGGCCAACGCGATCGGCACGGTGAACGTCGTCCAGGCGAGCGCGGAACTGGATGCGCGGGTCCGGGTGACGGTGACCTCCTCGGATAAGGCTTCGGTTCCCCAGAACCTGGTGGGGCTCACGAAGCGCACGGCCGAGGAGATCGTGGGGAGCCATGCGGCGGATCACGGTACGCCGGCGCGCGCCGTCCGGTTGCCGAACGTGCTCGGCACGGCCGGGGGGGTGCTCGATCATTACGTGCGTGAGGGCGTTGCAGGCCGGCCGCTGGATGTGTGGTCGGCCGACATGAGCCGCTACTTCTGTTGCGTCCACGAGGCCGCCCGCGCGTTGGTACGCGCGACCCTGTCGGAGGGCGAGGCCCCGCTCGCGATCTTCGACGTCGGCCGGCCGATCCCGATCGTGGAGCTCGCGACGGTCGTCGCGACCACCCTGCGGGCATCGGGCTGCGCGACGGAGGTGGTCGTCTCCGAGCGGTTCGAGGCCGTCCATGCCCGCCACGAGACCCTGGTCGGCCCGGATGAGCGGTGGGATCCCGACGGGGAGACCCCTCGGATCGCGGCGCTCCGCCGTCGGTTCCGGCCCTTCGGCCAGGTGCACGAGGCGGTCCTCGATCTCGCGAGCTCGGATCGTTCCGACGACGAGATCGAAGCGGCGCTCTGGCACATGCACGCGAACGCCACGCCGGCCCGTGCCTCCTAGATGAAGACATCCCCCTCGGTGCTCCTTGTCTACCACCACTTCCGGACACCCGGGGGCGACGCCGCTGTGTTCAGGGCAGAGGCAGACCTGCTGCGCCGTAACGGATGGGACGTGACCACCGTCGAAGACTCGACGCCAGGTGCCCTGGACCGCCGCCAGCGGATCGCCCTGGGTCTCGGTGCGATCTGGTCCCGGCGTTGGCATCGCCGGATCCGCGACGAGATGACCCGGACCCGGCCGGACGTGGTGCATGTCCACAACACGTTCCCTGCGATGTCACCCTCCGTCTTGTTCGCGGCGAGGGATGCCGGTGCGACCGTCGTGTCCACGCTGCACGACTACCGGGTCGTGTGTCCCAGCGCCCTGTGCTTCCGCGCCGGGGCGCCTTGCGAGGACTGCGTTGGGCGCAGCTTCGCGTGGCCGGGGCTGGTCCACGGCTGCTACCGCGATTCCCGGGTCGAAACGGTCGCCCCGGTGGGGATGCTCGCAGCCCATCGGGCGTTGGGGACCTGGAGTGCCAAGGTCGACCTGTTCCTCGCTCCCTCACGCGCGCAGCGTGACGTCCTCGTGCGAGGCCGGATCCCTGCGGACCGGATCCACATCGTGACCAACCTCGTGGACCCGGATCCGGGGGAGCGGCCCACCGACGGGGCGCACTGCCTCTTCGTCGGCAACCTCAGCGAGCACAAGGGCATCACGACGTTGCTGGCAGCGTGGTCTCAGCTCGACGGCGTCCCCTTGAAGGTCGTGGGCGGATCTCCCTCGGCTCGCGATCGAAGCAGGCTGGGTGTACTCGAGGCTGCCGGCGTGGAGTTCCTCGGCCCCCTGCCGCACGACGACGTATTCGAGGTCATGCGCGGGGCGCGCCTGCTCGTGTTCCCGTCCCGCTGGTACGAGGTCACGCCGGTGACGATCATCGAGGCCCTCGCCTGCGGGCTCCCGATCGTGGCGGCTCGCCTGGGCTCGCTCCCCGAGTTGGTGCAGGACGGTCGCACGGGACTGCTGTTCTCGCCGGACGATCCACGGGACCTCGCTGCGAAGGTGCGCTGGGCCTGGGCGCATCGCCAGGAGATGGCGGCGATGGGTCGAAACGCTCGCGCCGAATACGAGCGTCACCACACGGGACCCGTGCACTACGCCCGCCTCTGCGAGGCGTACGAGATCGCGTCGGTGCGCCGGCGCGCGGAGCTTCGAACGAGTGGGGCGCGACCATGAGTTCGGCGGAACGCAGCGCCGTCGAGCCGACGACGATCTTCCTGCACATCGGGAAGACTGGAGGCTCTACGCTGCAGCGGATCCTGTACCGCCATTACCGGCCCTCCGAGCGCTTGCTGGTGTTGAGCCGGACCGCGGTCCCCGGGCGGGCGCCGCGGGAGGACACCGTTCGTTGGTTCGCCGAGCTGCCGGAGGGCGAGCGAGCGCGCCCACGCCTGATCGAGGGGCACGTGATCTACGGCATCCATCGATGGGTCCCTCGTCCCTGCACCTACCTGACGTTGCTGCGAGATCCGGTGGCCCTGACCATCTCCCAGTACCGCTACGTGCTGCGCACCCCGTCGCACCTGCTTCACGAGCGGGCGATGCAGCTCGGCTCGCTCGACGCGTACGTCCGCAGCGGGGTCTCCCTCGAGGCCGACAACAGCCAGACCCGGGCGATCTCGGGGGACACCACCACCTCCTTCGGAGCCTGCACCGACGACATGCTCGACACCGCGAGGGGGAACCTGGAGCGTCGCTTCGCTGTGGTCGGGCAGCTGGAGCGGTTCGACGAATCCCTGGTGCTGATGAACCGCGCCTTCGGCTGGTCGCGCCTCGCGTACATCCCGATCAACGCGTCGCCGGCGCGCCAGCAACGGGAGCCCATCGCGGACTCCACGCTTCGATACCTGCGGGAGCTGAACCGCTTCGACGAGGACCTGTACGCGTGGGCCTCGACCCGGCTGGACGCTGCGATGGCCTCGGACCCCGACTTCGGCCGAAGCCTCCACCGGCTGCGCCTGGCGAACACGGCCTACCGCCCCTGGGGGACGATCACGTACTCCTACCCGCGGCGCATGTTCGCCCCGCTCGTTCGGCGGCGAGCCCGCGAACGGGCTCGGTCGGGCTCATGAGTACCCGCCCCGACGTCCGCGAGGGACGCATCGCGCGGCGGACCGATGCCGCCGTTCTCGCAAGGGGCGTGCTGCTCCTGATGCTCGTGGCATCCCTCGACGCGTTCAACTTCTTCGACCGGCCCAACGGGGGCCTGCGGTATACGATCCTGATCATCCCGTGGGGGGCCGCGATCCTCATCCGCGCGCGCCGCCCGTCCATGCTGGTTCGGCGTTGGGCGGTCGGCGACGTGCTGATCGCGTGCCTCTTCCTGATGGGGGTCGCAGGCTCGATCATCGGCGTGATCTTCCGCAACGACGCCGCGCCCGCTCTGTCGGTGTTCATCCCGATGTCGGTGGGCCTGCTCTATCTCCTGGCCGTCGACGGGCCCACGACCGCCGAGGTCCGTCGCATCTTGGACGGCCTGTCCGCGATCGGGGTCGTCTACGTCGTGATGGCGTTCGCGGTGAACCGCGGCCTGCTCCCCGGCTTGGTGCAGTTCTTGAAGTACCGCAACGCGAACGCGGCCTTCGTGGCGATGGCCCTCACGGCGGCGTTTCTCGCGAGGCGCTGGGGGCGACTGTTCTTCCTCTCCGTGTTGTATGCGGGGATCTTCCTGGCCTATCCCTCGGCGACCCAGGTGCTCAGCGTCTTCGTGGTCGGGCTCGCGCTCCTGCTGACGATGCGTCGCGCCGGCCCCCTGCGGACGCTGGTGCTGGGGGTCATGGTGGTCCTTGCCGTGGTCTTCGCGCTGGCGAACCTCGATACCGGGATCAGGATCACCTCGACCTACTTCGCCGACGTCGGGAAGGCGGATGCCAACCGAGGGCGGCTCGATCTGTGGGCGACCGGGCTCGAAGAGTTCCAGACGTCGCCGTGGGTGGGTCAAGCGTTCTCGGGGGAGGCCGCCGCCGCCCGGACTCGCGACCAGAAGGCGCTCCCGTTCCACAACGACTTCGTCCTGTTCCTCGCCGAGGGTGGACTGCTGGGGAGCGGATTGCTCCTGGGATGGATCGTGTTCACGGAGCTCACCTTGACGCGGCGGCTCAGAAGGTTCCGCACGGCGGGATGGGAGGCCGAGGCGCAGCTGACCCGGCTGATCTTCGTCACGCTGAACGCGTTCTTCGTGGCGATGGCGTTCAACCCGGTGATGGAGGGGGTGACCCGCACCGCGACGATCTTCGGCCTCTACGGGATCGCGATGTCGCTGCAGCTCCCACCCGCGTCGGATGCGTCAGTGATGCGTGCCGGCGCGGCGGCGGTACCAAGCGACCGAGCTGCGGAGCCCCTCTACCAGCGAGATACGGGGTGACCAACCCAGGACTGCGAGGCGGTCCCAGACCAGTCGTCGGGGCGCCGAAGCCTTCCGCGACACTACGTGACACGTTCGAGCGCGATGACGGGGATCTTGCGGCCGGACTTCGCCTCGTACTCGCCGAAGCCGGGCATGAGCTCCACCTGCCGCGTCCACAACCGGTCGCGCTCCTCGCCCGACAGCTCCGTGGCGCGCACGGGGATCGTTTCCGTGCCCACCTCGATCTCGACGTCGGGATGCGCCCTGAGGTTGTGGTACCAGTCGGGGTTCGTAGGCGCGCCGGCCTTCGATGCGAAGACGAGGAACCGGTCCCCGTCCGCCTGGTAGGCCAGGGGATTCGTCCGCTCCTGGCCCGTCTTCGCCCCCGTCGTGTGCAGCAACAGCAACGGGGCTCCTTCGAACGGGCCGCCCACCTTTCCTTCGTTGGCACGGAACTCCTCGATGATGGGCCCGTTCCAGTCCTGCACTTCGGGCATCGGTCCTCCTTCACAGTCGCGAAGACTCTACGCAGACCCTGAACCGGCGCGGCTTCCTCAGTGTTCCCGCGTCGGGGGATGTCCGCCCCTATACTGCGCTCGGCCGAGTCGACCGACCCAGGAGATCCGCGTGCCACGTCGTCGCATCATCCCCAGCCTCGTATTGAGCACGATCCTGTTGGCGGCCGCCGGTCCGGCTTCAGTGGCCGCGCCGAGTGCCACCCTGAGCCGGCATCACAGCGTCGTGCGCACCGACGGCCGCGACACGAGAGGGCCGCTGGACCTGCGGTCGTTGCGGCTCGTGCACCTCGGTCCCAGGTTCGACCGCCTCTGGTTCTCGACCTGGGGACCGGTCACGGATCAGGAGCTCAACCCCAGCCACGACAGCGACTTCGCGATCGGGATCGATCTCAACAACGTGTTCCCGATCCACTACGAGTACTGGATCTATGTCGACGTCGTCGCCGGCCGGCTGCGAGCGATCCTCGTCCATCCCGGTTCGAACAGGCTGGTCAAGACGAGGGTG
Organism: uncultured Actinomycetes bacterium; assembly: GCA_963850315.1. Classification (GTDB taxonomy): domain Bacteria; phylum Actinomycetota; class UBA4738; order UBA4738; family HRBIN12; genus JAOUEA01. The sequence continues at coordinate 431,276 of CAWKKN010000001.1, read as the reverse complement.
GCGCACACGGGGCCGAGCCAGTTCTGGGTGGACATCCCTTTGCGCCGGATGGGCCGGCCCGCCAGTTACCGTTTCGCCCTGTACAGCTACTACCCGGCCAAACCGTGCGCACCCCACCATCCCTGCGTCGACAAGCTGCCCAACCGCTTGCCCCTGATCCTGCAGGACCTCACGCCGCCCACCGTGACGTGGCTCAAGTCATCCCACGACAGCGCGGCCGTGAGCCCCGACCTCACCTATCCCGCCAAGTTCACGGTGCGCGACGACAAGCGGGGCTCGGGCGTGAAGCGGTGGGCGGTTCAGGAGCAAGGTTTCGGGAGCGCGAAGTGGACGAGCATCGCGAGCGGCGCGACGGCCGCTCCGACCGTATCGGTCACCGGGACGCAAGGGCACGCCTACCGCCTGCGCGTTGTCGCCACCGACCGCGCCGGCAACAGCTCGATCAGCGCGTCCAAGACGATCGTCTTCCCCTTCGACGACCAGAACGTGGCCGTCGCGTATGCCGGCACCTGGACGTCGGCAACCGGTTCCCCGACATCGTTCCTGGGCACGACGAGCTCCTCGGTGACGCTCACCGACACGGCGACGTTCTCGTTCACGGGCGGCTCGCAGGTGTGCGTGCTGGGGATGCCCGCCGCGACGGGGGCCACCGCCGGCGTCACGATCGACGCGGCCGGCAAGGCGGACGCCTCCGAAGCGACGAGCACGCCGGACCGGGGCGAGCTCCGGTGCTACCTGTTGACCGGAGGTGGGGGCGCCTCACACTCGCTCGTGCTCACCCTGAAGGCCGGCCCCGATGCGTTCGTCCTCGATGGGTTCGAGGTGGTGCCGTGAGCGGGGACCTCGAGCGCGGCTACTGGCGCGCCGTCGCCACGTTGCCGGCGGACCGGGCCTGGGCACTCGGCGAGCTCGAGCGTTGCTTCCGGGAAGGAGGGCTGCCGGCCATGCCATCCGGACCGCTCGAGGGCCGACTGCTCACGACGACGATGGGATCGGTCGTCGATCCCGCTTTCATGGGCGCGACGCGGCTCTGGATGCCATGGAAGGGCAAGACGGTAGATCCCGCGGCCGGGGTGGGACGGAACCTGTTCACGCCGGGGTGGCGTCCGGTCGAGCGATCCCTCTGGCCCCGGTATCACGATGTGCGCGACGAAGGTGCGGGACGCCTCTCGACGTTCTCGTTCACGGTGTGGACGGGGCCCAGCGAGACGGACCCCGATGTGAAGGTCCTGAAGATCGACTACGACCACGCGCGGAGTCCCGCGTTCCTCATCCGACGCGTGTTGGACGAGGTGGTCCACGTCGGCGACGGCGTGCTCCTGGGTCAGGCGCTGATGTCCTGGCGCGGCAGCCGCCGCCGAGCGGCCTGGTTCCAGCTACGATCTTAGGATCGACGCTACTTGGTGTTGGTGCCCCACGCGGGCGTGGAGCTGGAGCGGTTGTTCTTGGCCTTCTTCGCCTCGCGCTTCTCCTTGAGCGACTTGCTCGCCGCCGTCTTCGAGTTCTTCGATCCACCCTTGTCCTTGCCGGCCATCCCTGCCTCCCCCTGGGTCGAGGATCCTGGAGCGATCCCCCCAAGCCTGACACAACCACCGCCCGATGTGTGCGCGTGGTGGCGATCCCCTTCTTCTACGCCGCTCGCGGAACCGATACGGTTCACGCCATGGCCGATGCCGACGACGAACTCCATGGTGGACTCTTGGCCGAGTCGCGCGTGCGCGATCGCCTTTCCATCCGGCGTCCGAGCACGCGGACGGGGTTCGTCCTGGGGATCCTGGGGGCAGCGCTCTACCTGGCCGGGACCACGGTGCTTCCTTACGCCAGCCGGGCGGACAGCGGCCCCGGACCCTCGACCTTGCTCGGCCAGTATCGCCTCGCCATCCGATACGACGGATTCGCTCCCGGGCTGGCGGCGATGGTCGCCCTCTTCGGTATCGCCGTGCTCATCTTGGTCGTTTCGATCGGCGGGCTACGGAGCGATCGCCACGAACGCTGGGCCCTGGCGCTGATCGGCGCCTCCTCGATCTGGTTCCTGCGCATCCTCGAGGAGCTCCTCTACGTCGCACGGTTCCCGATCAGCTTCAGCTGGCTCGGCGCGCGGGCGCAGGACCTCGGCATCTGCCTTGCCTTCGCCGGCGGCCTCGCCGCACTGATCGGCTGTCGCGTCACGCAGGTCGATGACCGGGATCCGGCGGCCGAGGGCTTCTTGGTAGCGCTGGGCGGTTCGCTCCTGTTCGTGCTCGTTTCGTTCCTGCCCTTCTCCCATGCTTCGCGCTCCGCGCTCACCGGCTTCGGCCTGAGCGCCGCTGAGCAGGCTCTCGCGATGCAACCGCACAGCCTGGCTCACGGGGTCTTGGGGTCCGGCGTGCTCGTGTCGGTCCGCGGCGTCCTGCATGTGTACGGAGCAGCCGCCGCCGTTGGGATCCTGGCGTTCGGTGGTCTCTTCGGACGGCGACAGGATCGGTGGGCGGCGGCCCTGGTGGGGGCGGCGGCCGCGTGGTGCACGAGCGTGCCGAGCGTTGTGCTCGCCGAGCCGATCGTTCGGCTCGTCGGCCTCTGGGGTACTCAAGTGGCGATCTGTATCGCTCTCGTGGGTGGCATCGTCGCCGCGATCAGGACTCGCCGGTACTCACGCCGTCCTAGGCTGCGCAGGTGATCCGGTGCGAGGCATGCGGCCACGAGAACCCTGAAACGAACAAGTTCTGCGGCGAGTGCGCCGCATCCCTCGTGGCTGCAGAACCCTCGTCGGAGGTTCGCAAGACGGTCACGACCGTGTTCTGCGACGTCGTGGGTTCGACCGCCATGGGAGAGGCACTGGATCCCGAGTCGGTACGACATGTGATGGAGCGCTACTTCGAGGCGATGCAGGCCACGATCCAACACCACGGGGGCACGGTCGAGAAGTTCATCGGCGACGCCGTCGTGGCCATCTTCGGGGTGCCCCAGCTCCACGAGGACGATGCGGTTCGGGCGATCAGGGCCGCAGCCGATATGCGCGCCGCCCTGGCCGCGTTGAACACGGACCTGGACCGTGACTATGGGATGACCCTTGCCTGCCGGATCGGGGTGAACACCGGCGAGGTCGTCGCCGGCGCGGGCGACCGCACGATCGTGACGGGTGACTCGGTGAATGTCGCGGCACGTCTGGAACAGGCAGCGGCGCCGGGCGACATCCTCTTGGGTGAGGAGACCTACCGGCTCGTTCGCGATGCGGTCACCGCCGAGCCCCTCGATGCCTTGGACCTCAAGGGAAAGACCGACCCCGTGCCCGCTCACCGCCTGATCGAGGTGACGCCGGGAGCGGCGGGGTTCACACGACACCTCGACGCACCCATCGTTGGCCGGGTGCGCGAGCTCTCGCTCCTTCGCGGCGCCTTCGACCGAGCCCTCGCCGACCAGGCTTGTCAGCTCTTCACGGTCCTAGGAGTCGGAGGCGTGGGCAAGTCCAGGCTCTTTTCCGCCTTCGTCGAGGAACTCGGTGATCGCGTGGTCGTCCTCCCCGGACGGTGCCTTCCCTACGGGGAGGGCATCACGTTCTACCCGCTCGCCGAAGCGCTGATGGACATCGCGGACCTCAACAACGCCGAGCCGGAAGCCGCGCGAGCAAGGCTCACAGCCCTTGCTGGTTCGGACGAGCGCGCCGAGCGGATCGCGGAGCGTGTCGGGCAAGCGATCGGGATACCCGGCGGCCAGACCGCGCCGGAGGAGACCTTCTGGGCCATCCGGGTGCTCCTCGAGCGACTGGCAGCCGAACGGCCCGTGGTCTTCATGATCGATGACCTCCAATGGGCCGAGCCTATGTTGCTGGAGCTCATCGAGCACGTCTCTGACTTCGCTCAGGATGCCCCCATCCTGCTCGTCTGCTTAGCCCGCCCAGAGCTCCTGGACGACAACCCAGGATGGTCGAACGGGAAGCCGAACGCGACATCGATACGGCTGGAACCTCTCGGGCCCGAGGAGTGCGGCACGTTGGTCGCGAACCTCCTCGCCGAGGATGCCGTCGATGAAGGCGTGCGTAAACGGATCGCGGAGGCCGCCGAGGGGAGCCCGCTCCACGCCGAGGAGATCACCGGTCTCCTCGTGGATGAGGGTCGCCTGGTGCTGAAGGGAGGCCGATGGGTCGCGACCGGAGATCTTTCCGAAGTGCCGGTCCCTCCGACGATCTCGGCGTTGCTCGCCGCACGGTTGGAGCGGTTGCCGCCCCTCGAGCGCCGGCTGCTCGAGATCGCCTCAGTGATGGGACAGGTCTTCTACCTGGGTGCCGTGTATGAGTTGGCCGATGGCGATCCTGCTTCGATCGAGGTCGGACTCACCTCCCTCGTCGGCAAGCAGTTCGTGCGACCTGAGCGGTCCGACCTGCCGGGGACCAGGGCACTCGCGTTCCGCCATCTGCTGATCCGCGACGCTGCGTACCAGTCGATGCCCAAGCAACTCCGAGCCCAGCTGCACGAGGACTTCGCTGACTGGCTCGAGCGCATAGCCGGCGATCGGGTCGCGGAACAGCAGGAAGAGATCTTGGGTCATCATCTCGAGCAGGCGTGCCGGTATCGGGCGGAGCTGGGGCCGATGGGCGAGGCGGGCGCCGAGCTGGGTGCACGAGCCGGTGCCAACCTTGGGTCGGCCGGCCTGAAGGCCGCCGATAGAGGGGACCTCCGCGCGGCGACCAACCTCCTGGGGCGCGCTGTATCCCTCCTGCCGGTCGAGTCGATCCGCAGGCTCGATCTGCTCGTCATGCGAGGCATCCAGCTCCTGCGTCTGGGAGAGCTGCAGCACGCGGATGGGGTGCTCACCGAAGCGGTCGAGCGGGCGCAGACGTTCGGGGCGACGGGAGCCGAGTGGCTCGCCCGCGTAGAGCGAGCGCATACCCAGATCCATCTGGACCCGGAGGGCAAGACCGAAGCTGCCCGCTCGATCGCCGAGCGAGCCATCCTGGTCCTGGGCGAGCTGGGGGATGACGCCGGACTGGCGCGGGCTTGGGAGTTGATGGGGGTGGTTCATTGGATGGCCGCCCGGGCTGGGGCAGCGAAGGATGCGGCCGAACAGGGCCTCATCCACGCCAAGCGTGCGGGCGATGCGCCAACGCAGACCAGGTTGCTCCAGTGGACGCTCAGTTTCGACGCTGACGGACCAACCACCGTCGAAGAGGGGTTGCGCCGATCCGAGGAGATCCTGGCCGATGCGGGCGGCAACCGCATCTTGGTGGTCGACGCGCTCTTGGCCAAGGGGATGTGTCTGGCCGAGCTGGGCCGCTTCACCGAAGCTCGAGCCATGATCCGGGAGAGCCAAGCGATCCTCGACGACCTCGGGCTGCGGGGTACGCTCGATGACTTCGCCTCTTGGGACCTCGGGAGGATCGAGTCCATGGCGAGGGACTTCGAGGCCGCAGAGCGGAACCTCCTGGGGCAATACGCTTCCCTGAACGACATGGGTGAGAGGAACCATCTGTCGACGGTTGCCGGTGAGATCGCTCGGGTAATGTGCGAGCGAGGCCGCTTCGATGAAGGCGAGCGGTTCGCTCGCATCTGCGAGGAGTCAGCCGCGAGCGACGACATCAGCTCTCAGATCCTGTGGCGATCCGCGCGAGCGAGGGCGCTCGCTCGACAGGGCGACTCCAGAAGGGCCGAGGCACTCGCGCGCGAAGCCGTTTCGATCTCGATGCGGACCGATTTCATCGGCTTTCAGGCTGACGCGAAGATGGATCTGAGCGACGTTCTACGAGCCATCGGACGACCGGATGAATCCGGGCCGATCGCGGAAGATGCGCTTGAGCTGTATCGAAGGAAGGGAAACCTTCCGATGGTGGATCGAGCGGAGGCAACCCTCAGAGAACTTGAGCACAACCGCTGCATCGATCCTTAAGCCGTCGGCCAGCCCTGAACGTTCGGGAGGCACGTTTTCCTGAGCAAGTATGGGTTTGCCCTCTGGCCGCAAGCGCGACATCCACCCGTTCGCTTAGGCTCCCGCCGTGGCAGCGTGCCCCTCGTGTGGGTTCGAGTACCTGGGCAGCTTCAAGTTCTGTCCCGAGTGCGCCACGCCTCTGGGGGCGCCAACCCGCCCTTTCGTCGACGAACGCAAGGTCATCACGGCGCTCTTCTGCGATCTCATCGGTTGGACCGCGCTCGGTGGACGTCTGGACCCCGAGGACGTGGATGGACTCCTTCGCGAGTACCAGCGGTTGTGTCGGGCGAGGATCGAGTCTCACGGCGGGGTAGTGGAAAAGTTCATCGGCGATGCGGTCCTGGGGGTCTTCGGCGTCCCGGTCGCGCACGAGGACGATCCCGAGCGCGCGGTCCGGGCGGCTCTTCGGATCGTCGAAGACGTCGGCTCGTCCGACCTGGGCGTCGGAGTACGGATCGGGGTGAAAAGGGCGAGGTTCTGGTGCGCGTCGGGGTGGACCAGAGATCCGGCCAGGGGTTCGTGACCGGGGATGCGCTGAACACCGCCTCAAGGCTGCAATCGGTGGCCCCAGAGATGGGCGTCGCGGTCGGCTCTGCCACCTACGAAGCCACGGCCGCCGTCTTCGACTACGAAGCACTCGAACCGGCGACGCTCAAGGGCAAGGCCGAACCCGTCCCGGTCTTCCCACGCCAAAGCCCCCCGGGCACGCGTCGGCACCGACCTCACGCGGACCCACGACACGCCGTTCAGCGGCCGCGAGATCGACCTCGCGCTGCTCAAGGGCATCTTCGAGAAGTCCATCGCCTCCGAGACCGTCCAGCTCGTCACGGTCGTGGGCGAGCCGGGTCTGGGCAAGAGCCGGATCGTCGCCGAACTGTTCGCATACATCGATGCCAGACCCGAGCTCATCACCTGGCGCCAGGGACGCTGCCTCCCTTATGGGGAAGGCATCACGTTCTGGGCGCTGGGCGAGATCGTGAAGGCCCACGCCGGGATCCTGGAATCCGATCCACCCGAGGTCGCCCAGACCAAGCTCGAGGCGGTGCTTCCCGAGGGCCCCGAACGTGCATGGTTCCGCCAGCGCCTGTTGCCGTTCTTGGGGATCGAAGCCACATCCTCGACCGAGCGCGAGGAGCTGTTCACCGCCTGGCGATGGAAGAGGTAGGCCGTCGGGTCCTCGATCCGATCGATCTCGCCCCACCGTTCCCAGAGCTTCAGGAACGCGTCCTGCGTGAGCTCTTCCGCGTCAGCTTTGTTCCCGGTCACGAAGTAGAGGGCTTTGAACTGCCGTTCGCGCTCCTCCTCGTAGAAGACGTCGAAGCGGGCCCCCGCTTCGACCTCTTTCAAGGTGAACCTCACGACTTCCTCTCCTGCTCGCACACCTCATGGAGTCATGAGGACCATGTTCTGCTCATATCGGGCGAGGAAAAAGTCGAGAGCCAGTTCGGCAACGCCCCTTCCCGTCTTGACCGCCCCGCACACTTGGGTCTGACTCATGATCAGCGATCGGGATAAGCATGGCATCGCCCTGATCGCGAAACCGGCTGGCGCACTCACGCGCGCGAACGTGAGGGTCGCTAGTATGACGCTCATGGAGTGCTTCGCCGCGCAGCGCGCCCGGCACTGAGGGACGTCTCTCGGTATCGCGTAGCCGACGTCGGATACGCCTCGGCGCCGCCGTCACCCCTCATCCGCGAAAGGCACTCTCATGCAGGTTCGTTCATTCGTTCAGCGCGACCTCGCCCGTCTCATCGACCTCACGATCGAAACCTTCGGACCGTTCTACGAGGCCTTCTTCCGACCGTTGGTTGGCGAGGCCGTCTTCGCCCATCAGCACGGCGATTGGCGCCACGACTACCGGACACAGGTTGCTACCCTCCACGACCCGACGAACAACAGGTACGTGGCAGTGGCCGACAGTGACGGCTCAATCTTCGGGTATGTGGCCTGGAACATCGATCTCGAGCGCAACCACGGTGAGATCGAGATCCTCGCCGTTTCCGCTGAACATCGCCGTCATCGGGTCGGTACCGCCTTGTGCGAGCACGCGCTCACCGATATGAAGGAGCGCGGTGCCGAGGTGGTCACGATCGGCACCGGCGGCGACCCTTTCCACGCACCCGCCAGGGCGCTATACGAGAGCCTCGGCTGCACGCCTGTCCCGGTTGCGGTGTACTTCAAGCAGCTCTGACGACCCTCCTGGAAGGGTGAAGTGCGTTCTATGCCTCCTGGCACGCGATACGCCCGCCTCTGAGGCGCCCCTTGTCTTCGAGCCCCGGCGTTCGTCCGCGCGTGAGTGAACCGTCCGTCCCGGGCCCACGGGTGCTTGTGAGCCCGGATCGCGGGAGGCGTGGGTGGACTAACATCGATTTCCAGGAGGGAACTGTCGCGGAGGCGCTCGTGAGCCGATCCGAGGGGCGCAACGTCTGGGCCATCGTGGGGTTCGCGTTCGCTGTGGTCGGGTTGATGGGTGTACCGGCGGCGTTCGAGGCGCTGGGCCGGCTCTCGAACTCCGATCTCGTCGGTCAGGCCGAGGTAGTGGCCTACGCGTTCCCGGTGTGGGCGGCCGCGACGGTCGTCCTGGGGGTGCAGGGACGCAGGCGGAGTCGCCAGCTGAGGGGTGGCGGCAGGGGGCTTGCCACCGCAGCCATCGTGATGGGCGCGCTCGAGCTTGCGTTTGCGGTCTTTGCGGCGTTCGCCCTCACCGGCTGCGTCCACGATCGCTACCACTGCCGTTGAAACGCGTCGATAGCTGGGTAATCTCGCCTCCTCCCCATGGTGCGGCCTGTCCCCTGTGAGGCTCAGGACAACCCCACAGGATCCCCGCTGGGAACGCCAGCGGACGGCTCGCAAGAGCCACGGAAGAGGAAGGGAGGTGATCTACATGCAGACCATGTCCAGCGAGGATCCTCTCGACGAACTCCTAGCTCAGGAGTTCAAGGGGTGGAAGCCCCAGCCGGGCGCCGTGGTGAAGGCACGGTCCAGTCATTGGGGACGGGCGGACAAAGGGGCGAATACGGGACGTACCCGTTGCTCCTGATCAAGACGGACTCAGGAGAGTTCGTGTCCGTCCATGCCTTCCACACCGTCCTCGCCAACGCCCTCGAGAAGGAGGATGTCAAAGCGGGCGACCGTATCGGCATCAAATACCTCGGGGAGGCGGAGGCCGAGACCGGCACCGCGTACAGGGACTCAGAGTGGCGGTGGACCGCTCCTCGTAGTCACGGGAGGGGGTCGGTGCGTATGTGTCGTCGACCACCGACCCTCTCGTTTCCGCGGAGCCCGGCACTCTGGACGGCCCCGAAGCTGCGCGGCGGGAGCTGCGAATAGGATCGACTTCGCGATCCGGCCAAGTTCGTGCCGCTGGGTTTGCGTGGTGTCCGGCGAGTAGGTGGCGTCGACGAGCAACCGCTGCCCGTGGACGTTGAGGATCCATAGCCTGTCGACCTGACCGGCGACCTGCTCGTACCGCTCGCCCAGGCCGTTGCCGAACCAGCTGACGAAGTCCCGGTGCCCATTGGACGGAAACACGGAACAGCCTTGGAAGTCCGCATCCCCGGTCACCACCATGTGAGTCGGCACTGACCACTGGAGGTACCGGCCACGGTATCCGCCGAGCGTCACGTCGGTGGGTGTCGTGGCGTGGCGCATCGGTTGTGCCTCAAGTGCGGCAACGAGATCGTCGACCGTCGGCCCGGGATCGTGTAGGTGCCCCCGCCAATGGCACGGGTTCCGAGGAACCCGGCCGACGTCCCAGACGCTGAGGCCCAGCACGACGCCCCCCGTGTGGTTCATCACGAAGTGGCCGTCGCGCGTGGACCACGGGGGGGCGCTTTGACCTGTAGCTGGGGTAGGTGCCACCTCCCACGACCAAGGCGTCGATCGATGTGACGCCCAGGTCCGTCGATAAGGACCACTGCTTTCCTTCCGTCGCCGTGCCTAGCCGGGCGGCGGGAAGGAACCGTTGCCGATCACCTGGCCGAGATCCGGCCACTGCACCTGCGCTTCCGGTCGCCGGCCTTGGTCGGTGCTGCCGTCGGTCAGATGGTAGACGAGCCTGCCCCGGCCCCCGCCCTCGAGGGCGACCACGGCCACGCTCCCGGCGCCGGATCCGTGGCCGATCGGAACCATCACCGCGTGGAACACCGAGCCGTCGTCCGCATGGAGGTCGATCGCACCGACGTTGCTGCCCACAGCCTCCGTGACGAAGACCGAGGGGGTCGGCCCATCGGTGCTCTGAACGTTCAGACCGCCACCCGGACCGCGCGCGCACGGGCCCAGGGTGCTGGTGGCCGCGGGCTCGACGCAGCTGCTCGCCGGGTACCCGTCCGCGCCCGTGGAGAGCTTGACGGTCCACGTCGTCCCGAAGGCGTGCACGGTCCCCACCCGCTCCGTGTGGACGATGGGCGGGAGGTTCGATCCCAAGACCTTGCCGCCGGCTCCGAGCGCCAGGACCTCGAAGGGCCCTCCCGGGGGGGGCCGCTCGACCACGTACGCGTCGAACGCGGCGTGGAGGCTGGGCGGCAGATCGATGAGCCGCGCCACGAGCGGGGTCGCCACGCCCGCCCGCCGATACTCGACCCGGGCAGCGGCCTCGGTCACGGCGCCGAACGTATCCCCCTGAACCGCGTTCGGTGCTGGGACGTCGAAGTTCGCGACGTCGGATCCACTGTCGCCCGAACCGTCGACCTCGATCCAGGAGAGGTTGACGTTCTTCTTCGACGGAAGCGCCTCGACGAGGGTGCTCGCCAACCCCTGCTGCCAGCCGTCGAGCACGTAGCGGGGGCTTCGTCCCCTGCCGTAGAAGGTGAGGCGGCTGTTCCACGTCATCGAACGCCAGATCTGCTCAGCGCTGGTCCGATCCTTCTCGCTCACTTGTGGACCGACCGTCATCACGGTCTGGTAGGGGTTCAGCCCGACCGTCCCCGTCGAGGAGGTATCGACGCTCCCACCGCAGAGATCGGTGACGTTCGTTCCGTCGGTCCCAACCCTCACGAAGATCGCGACACCGTCGGCGGGCAAGCGTGTGGGCTCGCCGGGCCTGGCGTCGCAAACCGGCTTCGAGAGTCCTGGGTCGAAGTTCGTCAGCTCGAGGAGCGGGATCGCGTGGCTGTTCAAGGAGGTGGCGTCGGGGTTCCAATCGCCCCAGTAGTCGACCAGGTACCAGCTGCTGGGGCTCGTGACGGTGAGGCCCCCGACCGTTGCGGTGCGCTGGAAGACGGGTCGAGCGTGTCCCGGGACGACCGGCGCTTCTGTGGGCCTCACGGCCGGCCGCGGCCCCGTCCCGTGGACGGAGCGCAACCCGATCGAGCCCCCGGTGACGATCGCCGCCACGGCGACGACGACGATCGCCGTCATGCCCGAACGATGAAGCCGGGCACGCTTCACCGGAGAACGCGTGTCCACAGGCGAGGAGTCGATCTCGTTGGCCATCCGCTCCAGGAACTCGCGCACATTCGAGTCGTTGCTCATCGCGTCACCTCAGGGCTCTGGCGGAGCGTTTCCAGACCTCGGGAGACAAGCGAGCGCACCGTGGCCGGTCGGCAACGAAGCACGTCGGCGATCTGGGATTCGGGTAGATCCTCGTAGTAGCGAAGGACGATCGCAGCGCGCTGCCGGGCCGGCAGCAACAGCAGGGCCAGGCGCATCGTCTCGTACTCGGACACGTCGCGTTCCTCCTGTACGGGACGCCGCTGGCTCGCCTGACGTTCGAGATCTGAGCGTTCGAGCGCCCGACGCCGGAAGTAGTTCTTCGACAGGTTGATGACCGTGCGACGCAGGTATGCGTCGAAGGCACCGGGGTCGCGCAGGGAGTGGAGCCGACCCACGAACCGGATGAACGCCTCTTGGACCAGGTCCTCGGCGACCGCGCGATCGCCGGTCATCAGGTAGGCGAGCCGGATACCCCCCGGCGCGAAGCGGACGTACATCTCCGCGAGCCGGTCCCCGTCGCCCTCCGCATCTCGACCCATCGGGGAAACTATCGTGTCTCGTTCCCCACCCATGCTGCTAGGACACCCGAGCGAGCAGTTCCGTGGCATGAACTTGCTCAGGCCCTCGATAGCGGGGGCTTATCGTCCCTCGGCTGTACCACTTTCGCCCCTCCGCCCCTTCCTATCCCTCTTTCCCGTTGACGCGGTGGGTATAGGCGCGGGCCCTACCCGGGCCCCAAAGTGTGACACCCCGCGGGCCGCGGTCGGCGCCCGAGGGCCTCGGATCCCCCGACCGACCGCGGACTTTGCGGGGCGGGGGTGGGCACCTCCTCGTCAGTCAGCTGCCAAGACGACGAGCTTGTGGCTTGCAGGCGCCAAGCCCACACTGAGCGGCATGTTCCGCCATGCAGCATCCCGCGGACTGACGACCCTGCTGTTCACCGACATCGTGGGGTCTTCTGACGTGGCCGTCGAACTCGGCGATCGCAGATGGCGATCGCTCCAAGCGCGTCATCACGACGAGGTGCGCCGTCAGCTCAAACGCTTCCACGGCCACGAGGTCGACACCGCGGGCGACGGCTTCTTCGCGACGTTCGAGACGCCCGCCGAGGGCCTGCGTTGTGCCGAGGCGATCATCGAGGGCGTCCGAGAGCTCGGACTGGACGTGAGGGCGGGCCTGCACTTCGGGGAGGCCGAGCTCACCGGTGAGAAGGTGGGGGGCATCGCCGTGACGACCGCCGCCCGCGTCTCGGCGCTGGCCGGACCCGGACAGGTGATCGTGACCTCCACGATCGCCGATCTGGTCGCTGGCTCCGGACTCGAGTTCTCCGACCTCGGGAACCGCGAGCTGAAGGGGGTGCCGGGGCAGTGGCGCCTGCTCGCGCTCAGTCGGGTCGACGGCGAGGAGATCCTGCCGCCGCTCGGGACCACGGAGTCCTCTGAGAAGCGCGACCGGGCCGCCCCTGCCGATGGCAACGGGGTCCGGCACACATGGCACGCTCGACCCCGAACCGTCGTCCTGGTCTCCGCCGTGGCGATCATCGCTCTGGTCGCGGCGACGCTTCCGTTCGTGCTGCACCACGCCAATGGCCCTGCTCTTGCCTCGAATGGTATCCAGCTGATGGATGCCGCATCTGAGCAGCGCGTGGGAAGCGTGGCGTTGCCTGGGGCTCCGGGCGGCATCGCATCGGGCGGCGGATCAGTATGGGTGAGCGACGCACAGGCTGGCACAGTCGTGAAGGTCAACCCCAACACCCGTGCGGTCGTGGACACGATCCCGGTTGGGTCAGGCCCGGCGGGGATCGCCTTCGGGGATCGTGCAGTGTGGGTGGCGCTCAGCGGCGACGGAGAACTCGCGCGGATCGATCCAACCACGGGCGACGTCACCCGAGTGAGCGTCGGCAACGGTCCCACGGGCGTTGCCGTTTCCCATGGCTCCGTATGGGTCACCAACTATATCGACGACACCGTCATGCGGGTCGAAACGAGGACAACGCCCTACAAGGTCGTCTCGAGGGTCGGCGTCGGGGTCGAACCCCTAGCCGTCGCGGCGGACGCTTCGGGAGCATGGGTCGCCAACTATGGCGACGGGACTGTCACCCGGATCTCGACCGGCGGACAGCCGGGCTCACCGATCCCGGTCGGCAACGGACCTTCGGGGATCGCGATCGGGCGCACGGTGGTTTGGGTGACTAGCAGCTTGGACGGCACCCTGTGGCGGCTCGACGCGGGCACCGGGGTGGTGCAGCAGACGACTGCAATCGGGGACGGCCCCACAGGCATCACTGTGGACAACGTAACGGTGTGGGTGGCCGATCACTTCGGGGGAGCGATCGCTCGGGTCGATGCGACCACCGGAGCAGCCAGCGCCCCGATCCAGATGAACGCCGCACCCATCGCGATGACGCTCAGGCACGGAGTGCTCTGGGTCGCGGCCTCGGCACCACCCTCGGCACACCGGGGGGGCACCCTTCGATTCGCATCGCTCGATGCTCCCGAGTCGATCGACCCCGCAACCGCCTATTCCGAGCAAGCTTGGCACATCATCGCGCTCACGAACGATGGGCTCGTGGGGGTCGCGCGGGTCGGTGGCCCCCAGGGCGGAGCGATCGTTCCCGATCTGGCCTTGTCGGTGCCGACCCCTTCGCCCGACGGCCTGACCTACACGTTCCAGCTACGTCCGGGGATCCACTACTCGAACGGAGTCAGCGTGGAGCCCCAAGACTTCAGACGCGGCATCGAGCGGGAGCTGTTGGTCCGCGCACCCAAGCCCCCTGTCGCGTCCTTCTACTCCGAGATCGTCGGGGCAGCCAAGTGCACCTCGGTCGCATCGTGTGACCTTTCGAGGGGGATCGTCGTGCACGGTGACACGATCACGTTCCACCTCACCGATCGCGACCCGGAGTTCCTCTACAAGCTCGCCCTACCCTTCGCCGATGCCGTTCCCACCAGCACCCCGCTAAAGCCCATAGGCGCAACGCCCCTACCGGCGACCGGGCCCTACATGATCGCGTCCTACACACCGGGGCCCAAGGGAGCGATCGAGCTGGTGCGCAATCCGAGATTCGCCCAATGGTCGCAGGCGGCCCAGCCCGAGGGGTACCCGAATCGGATCGAGGGCTCCTACGGCATCTCGTCCGCCAACCAGGTATCGATGATCAACCATGGAGGGCTTGACGTCATGGCTGACGACTCTCCGCCAGCAGACCAATTGCGTCAGCTCAACACGACATATCCAAGCCAGTTTCACGACGTGGTGCTTCCCTGGACGTTCGGGTTCGCGATGAACATCCATCAGTATCCCTTCGATGACCCCCGCGTCCGCCAGGCGCTCAACTTCGCGGTTGACCGGAACCAACTCGTGACAGACGCTGGCGGACCTCAGCTCAACCAGATCTCGTGTCAGATCCTGCCGCCTGACTTCCCCGGCTACCGACCGTACTGTCCCTACACGCTCAACCCGAATAGGTCATCGGGGAAGTGGTCGGCACCGGATCCCTCGACGGCGCAGCAGCTCGTGAATGCCTCGGGCACACGCGAAGCCAGGATCATCGTGTGGACGCCGGACCAATTCCCCCAGAAGTCTTGGGGGGGTGATCTCGTCTCGGTCCTCAAGAGCCTCCACTACCAGGCGCGCCTGAACGTCCTCTCGCCAAACAGATTTTGGGGCGAGATAAATGATCCACGGGCGAGTGCCGGGGTGCAGATCAGCTTCTACGGCTGGCAGCCCGACTACTTCTCACCGTCAGGGTTCGTGGCCCCCTTGTTCGACTGCACCTTCATACGGCACGGTTCGAATACGTCGCATTTCTGCAAAGTGCCGGTCCAGGCGGAGATGCGCCGGGCTCGCGCCGTTCAAGCAAGCTACCCAGCCGTAGCCGGTGAGGCCTGGGCCGGCATCGATCGCTCTATCGTCAACTTGGCGCCCTGGGTGACGATGCCGACGCCGAAACAGGTCTACTTCGTCTCATCCCGTACAGGCAACTTCCAGGTCAGCCCGCAGTGGGGGATCTTGCTCGGCCAGCTCTGGATCCGTTGAGCGGGCGGTCGGTGGGGGTCTAACCCTTCCCTGCTTCCCCGAGCGCAGTCCAGTGCCGTGCGTTGCTGCCTGCAACCTCCGGGAGGGTCACACCAGGAGATACCTCCCGGCGTCCGTTGAGAGATCCGAAACCTCTTCGTTGGAGACTGCAGGGCTATCGTGTATGCGCCGCCCATCCACCGAACGCCTTCGCGACGGCGGCCGTTCGCGTTCCCACGCCGAGCTTCGTGTAGGTGTTCTCGAGGTGCTTGCGAACCGTGTTGGAGGTCACCGACAGTCGACGGGCTGCCTCTCGATTCGTGAGCCCTTGCGAGACGAGGAGCAGGACGTCGACCTCCCGCGGCGTGAGGCCGAGCGCCGGATCGGGCTTGGGGAGGGCAGCGATCCGCTCGTCGAACAGGAGCTGGCCTCCCCAAGCGGACGCCACGAACCTCACACGGAGTCGACGCCCACCTCGCTCCACGAGGAACGGACGACGTGGACGTTCGCGCAGGTCCCGATCCGATCGGGCCTGTTCCGCAGCGAGCCAGCGGTCCAGTTCCTCGGGAAGCCGGCTTCCCTGCACGTCGAAGAACTCCGCGAGGTACGCTCGCGCACGTTCTGTCGCCTCGAGCCTGCGTCCCCCCGGCCCAAGGATCGCTAAGCCGATCCCGTTGGCGTCGCCCGCGTCCTCGAGCTCCGCACCCGCCTGACGCAGACGGTGCCGGTCCTGGGCGCCCCCGTACCCGTGGATCAGGTGCGGCTGGAGGGCGCCCAGCACCTCGACGTCTCGCTCGGAGAAGTCGCGATCGGCCCGGGACAGCTCGACGGCCCGGCAGCGTCCCGCGCCCCAAGGGAGCTGCATCATCAGGTCGTACTCGACCCCGGTCGGATGCAGGCTCTCTTGATAGAAGTCCAGCCGTTGGAGTTCGCGGCGATCGATCACGTCGGACGTGCGTCGCAGGTGCGCGTCCCCGTCATGCGCGAGTGCGTCGCAAAGCGGGTTCTGATACGCGTAGGTCCAGTAGACCGTCTCCATCTCTTCGGTCCACAAGGGAACGGGCCACGCGACCCCCACGAGTTCGACACGTTTGCCCGGATCACTCTCTGAGAACGCCACGAAGTCGGCGGGCACCAGTTCGTGAACGAGTCGGACGGTGCGCTCCATGAACGTTACGGGGTCCGGGGCTGACCCGAGTTCGTCGATGACCGACAGCAACTTCCGGTAGTCGGTCTCGCGGAGGCTCATCGCGATCCCTCCTCTCCCTTCGGACCATACGACGAACGTCGAATGGAGTCGACCGGGCGCCTTTCCTACGTTGAGCGATGACGAAGGGAGGGGTCGTGATGATCGTCAAGGAAGCGATCCAAGAGGGGGAGCGAAGGGCTCCGGGAAGACTGCGCCTCGTGCTCGTCGCTGGGATGCTCGTTCTGGGACCCGTCGCAGGTTTCGGACTTGGGCGAGCGACCAACAGCGGCGGTTCCACGATCGCTCCTGCCTGGCCGGTCACCGAGGTCGCCCACCCGGGGTCCGGACATGTCCCGCGACACTGGGTCGACCGATCCGGGCCTGCATCCCGTTCCGTTGTCCGTGATCGCCTGGGCTACGCCTCGGCGTGATCCCCGAACCCATCGGCATCTGGCAGAGGAACTCGCTCGAGCAGGAGTCGTCATCACCGTCTGAGGCGAGCGCCCGTCAGCGCGGCTTGCCGAAGAGGTAACGCAAGGACCGTGACAGGTTCAAGGGGGATGGGGTCTCGTGGTACTCACCGGGCTGAACCTCGTAGTCGATCTCGAGACTCGGGCCTATGGGGCGTATGCGGTGAGCCCTCCCGTGATCGACGCCGAGAACAGATACCCGTCGGCGAACAGCGGCTGGGCGAACTCAAGGGAGGGCAGGGCGAAGTGGATCAGCATCTGGCCGTTGGACGCGTCCACCAGATAGAGCTGGTTCTTCCCCCCGGTCTGATCCGCGGTCGCCGCCGCGATCACGCCCGCACCGTTGTCTTCCCGAACAATAGCGTCTGAAAGGCGCGCTCCGGAAGGGCCGCACGGCTCCCGCCTCCCATCGCGCCCGTGGCTACGGTTTGCGCATGCCATAGTTAGCCACGATAGCGGACGGACTCGTTGCGCCGTGAGATCGGAGGGTCTCGGGTGAGAGAGGGAACGACCGAGACCCATACAGAGGAAGAGCCCGCGTTCGATCGGCGGCTCGCCTTCCTGCTCGCGATGGCGATGTTCGTGCTCGTGTTCGACACGTCGCTCATGAACGTGTCGATCTCGTCCGTGGTCCACGACCTCGATACCACCGTCAGCAGCGTCCAAGCAGCGATCGCGCTCGAGGCGCTCGTCTCGGCAGCCTTCATCTTGATCGGCAGCAAGGTGGGCGATCTGATCGGCCGAAAGCGTGCGTACGTCATCGGCCTTCTCGGGTACGCCGTGGGCGCGCTGGCGATGACGCTCGCTCAGAGCGTCATCGCGATCGTCGTGTTCTGGGCCGTGATCGGAGGACTCGGCGCGTCCCTCATGATGCCGGCGATGCAGTCCCTGATCCACGGCAACTTCGAAGGTGCCGCGCAGAAGAGGGTCTATGCCCTGGTTGGAGCCTCGGCGGCGGTCGCCGCGGCGATCGGACCACTGCTCGGTGGCTTCATCACCACCTACCTCTCGTGGCGGGTCGGCTTCCTGCTCGAGCTCGTGATCATCGCGGTCGTGCTGCTCGGTTCCGGGCGCATCAAGGATGTGCCCTACACGGGACCTCGCCAGGTCGATGCGGTCGGCGCGATCCTCTCCGTCCTCGGCATGGGCGGCCTGGTCGTCGGCATCCTGGCGTGGCAGGAAGGTGGGGACGCAGTCGCCGAGCTCCTGATCGTCGGGATGGTGGGCTTGGGATCGCTCGCGTGGTGGCTCCTGCGTCGCAAGCGCGAGGAGAAGCCGACGCTGATCGATCCGGATCTGTTCCGATCGAAGATGTTCCGGTTCGGGATCTCGGGACAGTTGTTCCAGAACGTCGCACTGGGAGCAGCGATGATCGCCCTGCCGATCTTCCTGCAGATGGTGCTCGAGTACAACGCGCTGCAGACGGGCCTCTCGCTCGCTCCCCTTTCGCTCACGATGTTCGGGGTGGCGGTGCTTGCCGGGAAGAAGGCGGGGTCCCGGCGTCCGAGCCGGATCATCCGCTCGGGGTTCGCGCTCCTGGCGATCGGCATCGTGCTGCTGATCGCGGTCGTACCGCGCGCTGACTCCGGCTGGTACCTCTTCATCCCGTTGCTGATCGCCGGAGCCGGGCTCGGGCTGCTCGTTTCCCAGCTCAACAACTACACGCTGTCGCCCATCTCGGACGAGCGGGTCAGCGAGGCCGCGGGCGTGAACTCGGCCAGCGGATCGTTCGGACTCTCGTTCGGCCTGGCGTTCGCCGGAGCCATCATGCTGGCGACGCTCTCGATGACCTTCACGGACATGGCCAAGAACAGCGCCGTGCTCTCCCCCACCGAGCAGCAGCAGGTCGCGACCGGACTCGAAAACAATGCGGAGGTCATGAGCAACACGCAGCTCAAGGAGCTCCTCGTCGGCCAGCCGGCAGACGTCCAGGCCGAGATCATCCGGATCAACACGGAGGCTCGACCATTCGCGCTTCAGGTGGCGCTGCTCGTGCCGCTCATCGCCGCACTCCTCGGCTTGGTGACCTCGCTCCGGATGATGCGACTGCCCGATCCGAACCCATCGAGCTCCGCCGAGGGCATGGCCCTGGGCTAGCGCCGCTCCACGTTGCCACTCCATGCGGGCGCACTCGGAGTCTCGTGAGAGTGGAGGCGGACAATCAAGAGCGGCTCGTGAAGTCAAGCAGCGGATGTGGCTTGGGGAGGTCGAGGGCCTCAACATCAGTCTTGCCGGAGCGGAACAGAAACTTGCGGCGATGGCGTCCGCCCTGCCGCCCCAAAACGACGCCAACGCCAGAGACCGTTTACGGATGGGCCGCGCTAGCTGCGGTGTGCAGCGCCAGAAGATCAAGTGGCACTGCCTATTGGTCAATTCGGAACTGACCAGGTTTGTGTGGGGTCCTCCGACCGAACCCCGACCATCCTTACGAAGCCGAGAGTTCGCCCCGCGTCAACATGGAGCATCTCGGCTTGTTCCGATGCTTGACCATCGCCTTGTTGGACGCGAGTGTCGCACCACAGCTGCCAATGTCGCGCCCCTTGGGGAATCTCGTCGCAGGATCTGACGTCGACCAAACCTGACTTCTTCCAATGTTGGCGCCACCACTCAGCGCTGTGGAAGGTGGAGAAGTCGCGGTGCCAATACGGCTCCAGGTGGCGCGGCGGACCGTCAAGTTCTCGTGTTGTTCCGGGAATGGCGATCCCGATCTCGGCGCCGTCCCGAGCGAATCGAGTGAGGTATTCGAGATAGAGGTCATCGGTGCCGAAGTAGTGGTAGGCGTCGACGCAGATGATCGCGTCGAAGAATCCGTCCGCGAACGGCAGATCATGTGCCTCGGCGTAGATTGGGAAAACGCGCGCGGTCTCGCCGGCATCTTGGATGCGCTTCCAGTTGCCTGCGGCGTCAGTCCAAAGGTCGGTGGCCCAGACCTCCAGACCGAATTCACGAGCCAGGAAGATCGAGCTGATCGCTTTGCCGCAGCCCAGATCCAGCACCCGCATCCCCGGTGTCAGGTCCATGGCGTTGGTCAGGGCCTCGGCCAGCCACAGGACATTGGGCCCCATGCTGTTGCCGATGACCCACTGCGGGTCGTAGTTCGAGGAGCGCGGGTATTCGGGGAGCGCGAAGACGCGCCGAAGCTCATCTTGATTGAGCGGATCCATCTGTGATTCTCCAGGTTCAGCGAATTAGGTCCGCCACCGGAGATGCGCCGACGAACTAGCCGTCGACTCCGGAGGCGGTGAAGATCGGCCAAGACCTGGCACAAGCTTCTTATTCACGTGGCACCTCCTGAGCAGACCTACACGACGCTCGGCCTGGGAACGCGAATGGCCGCCGTCGCGACGGCGTTCGGTGGATGGGCGGCGCATACACGATAGTCCTGGCAGGAGTTCACGCCTTCACACCCGAAGGATTGGCGGGCGCTGCGGCGGTTGTGCTTCTCCTCTCGTTACCCCGACGGGATCCGGCCATTCGAGACCTTGCTGGTACCGGTGCCCTTGGGGCGACCCCGGGCCCGCCTGGTCGCCCGCTACGAGCCCGAGCGGACCCGGTGGTCCGACCTGGTGTTCCGCGATCCCGACGGCGCCCCGTGGCACGTGCGAACAGCGGAACGGCTCGGCGGGTTCGCGCACGCGGGCCCATCGCGGGTCCAGGTGGTGCCGAGCCTTGGGCGGTGGCTCGAAAGCTACCTGCGGGTGACGAGGAGGCGGTCCTGGGATGGGACGTGCAGAGGGCCCAGGTCGAGCTCGCACGCACCTGCCACCCCCCCAAGTGCGGCATCGAGCTCACGGGGCGTGCGAGGACGTGGTGCACGAGACACAAGCGCTACCCGGGAAACAGGCGGAAGCGATGGACGGCAACGGAGGCATAGGGATGGCTCGAGTCGGAGCGGAGACACGCGCGGCGATCACCGATGAGGCTTCACACCTGGCCCGGGTCGGGAGGGATGTCAACCGGCAGGCCCTGGCAGGTGCGTTTGGCGTCTCCCCCCGAACGATCGCGAGGGTGCTGGATGGGCCAGATGTGCGACGCGGCCGTTCTTGGGCGCATGAGCGTTCACCTGGATCCGCCGCCTGGATCGTCACGGGTGCTGTGGCGGGCCAGGCGCTGTTCGCAGTCTGGAGGAGGGCTGTCGTCGTGCGGCGACGCGTCTCATAGACGCCTGCCCGAACAGGGGATCCCGCTGGGAACGCCAGCGGACGGCTCACAGAAGCCACGGAAGAGGAAGGGAGGTGATCTACATGCAGACCATGTCCAGCGAGGATCCTCTCGACGAACTCACCTGAGTCCGTCTTGATCAAGAGCAACGGGTTTGTCCCCTAACGCGCGACGGAGCGACCGAGATGCGATCCGCAAGGGCTCAGCCGTGGTGCGGTTACGCGGCCGAGACGAACCGGAGTGAGTGCACGATCTGTTCTTCCTCGTCGCGCTGCGCCTTCGTCGTGTCCGGCGCGTAGTTGGCGTCGACCACCAGCCGCTGCCCGTTGACTCCTTCCCTTTCGATGGCGTTGGCCAACACGGTGTGGAAGGCGTGGACGGAGACGAACTCTCCTGAGTCCGTCTTGATCAGGAGCAACGGTTACGTCCCGTATTCGCTCCTTTGTCCGCCCGTCCCCAATGACTGGACCGTGCCCTTGAGCACGGCGCCAGGTTGGGGTTTCCACCCCTCCGCCCCTTCCCATCCCTCTTCCCCGTTGACGGGATAGGAAGGGGAAGAGGGGCGAAAGTGGTACAGCTCGACTTGGCTCGACCCCACAATCGCTGCGCAGCGCGGGGGCTTGAACGCCGCCCACCCCAGCCTAGTAGCGGGAGGTGGGCGGCGCTCAGCGTTCGTTGCTAGCGGCGATCGTCCCGTCGGTCTCCGCGGTCGTCACGGCGGTCATCACGCCGACCGTGGCGACGACCCACGCCGTGGGCCACTACGACAGCACTCCCGGCAACCGCGGCGGTTCGGGCCACGGGGGCCCCGATCACACCGCGCCGTCCGGCTCGTCCAGCTCTCATCGGCATGTCATGCTCCTTTCATGGCGGCTTCTTCCGCCTCGAGGGACGCCACGATCGCCTGTGTCGGGATCCTCCCGCTCGCGATCAGCTGACCGCCCGCGCGACGCGCGGCCGCACCGAACGGTGCCGCCCACAGGTTCTCCCACACGAGGACGCCGGCGGTGCTGCCGTTCTCCATCGACGCGGCGAGGTTCACCACGTCGTCCTCGGCCAGGATCTCCGCCAGTTCGGTCTCGAGCTGGCGCAGCTCGTCGACCTCATCGAGGTCATCGATCTCGTGGGCCTCGTAGGTGCCGTCGTCGTTCTTGTGGATGATCAACAGATCGAGCACCCGGACGATCCCTCGATCCACCAGGGATACGAGCTCCTTCGCCACCTCTCCCGTGAAGTTGCTGACCCCTGCTGGGAACTCGACGACGATGTAGTCGACCGGGCCGAGCTCATCGATCTCGTTCGCACTCATTGCGACACTCCCTTCCCGCGATCTGACTCGCGGGCTCAACTGGTGACGGGCACCTTCTCGGGCTCCTCGGCGATCCACATCAGGTCCGGGTGGAAGTCGTAGCCCCAGGGGAGTCCGGCGTTCTTCCAGCCGTTGCGCATGTGCTTGCCGTTGAACACGCTCCCTGGGTCCTCGACCCGGTCGCCCTCGAAGCCGTTCACGATGTTGTAGACGTGGGTAAACCCCGCCTTTGCGAGCGCGTTGACCGCCATGGCACCGCGGCCGCCGGTCGCACACATCACCAGGATCGTGTCGTCGGTGCCGAACGCCTCCTGCACCTTGGCGACGAAGTCAGGGTTGGGATCCCCCGAGCAGCCGGGCGGGCGGCCCGGCATCGAAGGACCTTCCGGGTTGAACTTGGGGAAGACCAGCGGGACGTTCTTCGCCGTCTCCACATGCCCGCCGAACATGTACTCCTCGAAGGTGCGCACGTCGAGGATGTGCACGCCATCGGGGTCGGTGTTCCACATCTCGTATGCCTGGGGGGGCGTCACGTAAAGCTCCAGGCTCGTCCGGTTCGACTCGGGCACGTCGGGTTGGGTCTTCTCTTCGTCGATCGGTGCCATGATCTTCTCGCCTCCTTCCGGCGGGGGTGGCCTCACCACCCCCGCGCTCCGCTCTTGTGCAACTCCCCTTGTCTACCCGAGCCGGGTGCCTTCCACCTCGAGTCCGCCGCCCTCGGGGAGCTTGGTCCAGCTCCTTTTCTCCCACTCCTCCTTGAGCACTTCCTCGGCCGCCTTCTCAAGGAACTCCGGACGAGCCCACTCGTCCACCTCGAAGTCGTGCTTGATGTAGCCGTGGCTGACCATGAAGTCCTTGCCGACCTTGACGCACTCCATGTTCTGTGCGCTCAGGCTCGGCACCATGTCCACGTACTTGATGCCCTTGTAAGTGTCCTCGGGATCGAGGTAGAAGGTCTGCCGGTCGAGGATGTAGGCGGCGGCCCGCTTGTTGTCGTTGGCCCACCGACCGACCTTGATCATGGCCTTCATGTAGGCGATGACCAGCTCAGGGTGCTCGTCGGCCATCACGTCGGTGCAGGTGATGATGACGGGGGTGTTGGCCACTTGGATCGCCCAGTCCGGGTACCTGGACAGGTCCTCGATCATCTTCATCTTGCCCGTGGCCTCCTGCAGGTGCTGGAACTGCTTGCTCAGGGTGTAGATCGCGTCCACCTTGCCGGCGAGCAGCGCCGTCTCGAGCGGGCGGAACGCCAAGTCATGCTTGTGGTCACGCTTCAGCCAAAGCTCCGAGGGGTTGTTCATCGTCACCTGGAGCATCTCCGGCTTGTCGTACCAGTCGTCGGCATAGGGGAACTCGACGAGCTCGATGTCGTCCATCGTCATGCCGTGCAGCTTCAGCATGCTCTCGATGCCCATGTGCTCGGTGATGCGCCACCAGTCGTTCTTGATGGTGTTGAGGCTCTTTGAGATGCCGACCTTCTTGCCCTTCAGATCCTCGATCCGGAAGATCTCGTCGCGGGCGCGGACGGCCATGCAGCCGCCCTCGTAGACCCACGTGGCCCCCAATAGCACGGTTCGGCGGATATCGGCATTGACGTGGATCGGGGGGTACAGGCCGCCGAAGCGGATGAGGTTGTCGAGGTTGTGGATGTAGTGCGGGTAGTAGTCGTTCTCGGGTGAGTGGCGGAAGTAGGCGTACTCGATGCCGATCTTCTTGTACTCCTCACGGCACCACCCGAGCTCCTGGTCGATGTTGTTGGCCGAGACCATCGGACAGTTGGTGAACCACACCTCGTCCCAGCTCAATGGCACCGTGGTGCTGACCCGCTTCTCTTCGGTCATCGCAGTCATCGCGCTCCTCCTTCTGTAACTACCGGCCGTCCTGGATCCACAGCAGTTGCGTGTCGCAGTCATAGGTCCAGGGCGCTGCTGAGTTCCTCCAGCCGTTCCTCATCCGTTTGCCGTCGTAGGCGCTCGTGGGGTCGTCCACCTTGTCGCCTTCGAAGCCGTCGATCACGTTGTAGACGTTGGTGAAGCCGGCCTGAGCGAGCGCGTTCACCGCGGCCGCGCTGCGTCCGCCGGACCGGCACATCACGACCAGCGTGTCCGTCGGTTCGTAGACCGCCTTCGCGCGTGCGACGAGATCGGGGTTGGGCCGCACCACGGTCTCGTCCTTGTCGGCGTCCCAGTCGTACTCGACGAAGACCAAGGGGATGTTCCTCGCCATCTCGGCGTGGCCGACGAAGATGTATTCCTCAGGAGTGCGAACGTCGAGGACGTTGACTCGCTGGGGCTCGGCCCTCCACATCTCGTACGCCTGATAGGCCGACACATACATCCCGAGGTTCGTTCGCTTCCGCTCGGGAACGTCGTCCTCGGACAGGGTCGGTTCTCTCGTCGAGGTATCCCTCATGGTCCCCAACTCCCCCTCGGGTCCAGAAAGTCACGACCCGCTCACGCTCAAGCTAGGAGTTGGCGAGCGCCTACCTTTAGCTGAAGGGCCCGCCCTGTTAGGGACCTAACCGCCCCAAGCGTCGCGCTTCCCCGTACGCCTCCGCGCTCCGGCCCTTTCGTCCTTCGGCGCCGCCGCCTCTCGCCCGGGGGTGTCCCACGTTTCGCTCGTCTCGGGGCCTCTCACCTCCCGGCGCATCAATCGAACCCTGAGATACCAAGGGGCGCGGGGGCTTCCACCAGGAGAGGAGGGCCGGTACCCTAGTGGTCGACGACACCGAGGCACCGACCCCCTCCCGTGACTACGAGGAGCGATCCACCGCTACCTTGTAGTTGTTGTACAGGGTGCCGTTCTCGGCCCGCACCTCCCCGAGGAATCGGATGCCGATGCGGTCTCCCGCTCTGACTCCTTCCCTCTCGATGGCGTTGCCGAGGACGGCGTGGAACGCGTGGACGGCGACTTCCTATCCCTCTTTCCCGTTGACCTTGGCCTCGCGGCCTGGATACCCTGCGGCGGTCCGGGCCGTTGGAAAGGCTTTGATCCGTTCGTCGTCGGAAGGGTGCCGCCCGCGCCATGATCGCTCAGTTGATCGCCGTGACCTCCTACGTGGCAGCCGGGTTGCTCGCGGCCGCCGGCGCTGTGAAGCTGCTTCGTCCGGCGCCCACCGCCGGCGCCATGTATGCCGCCGGGCTGTCCGGATCCCGCGGGCTCGCGCGTGGCATCGGGCTCGTGGAGCTCGGCACCGGCATCTGGTTCCTGGCGGCGCCGTCACGCGCGTCCGGGCTCACCATGTCGGCGCTCTATGTCGTCTTCGCGGGGTTCGTGATGTTCCTGGTCACGAGCCGGCCGGAGGCCGCGTCCTGCGGCTGCGCGGGCGCGAAGGACGTTCCGCCCAGCTGGGTCCACGCGGTGCTCAACTTGTTAGCCGCCGGGGCCGGCCTCGCCGCCGCGTCGCGGCCGCCGGCGAGCCTGTTCCAGGCGCTCGCGGACCTGGGGCTCACCGCGATCCCCTACGCCCTCGGTCTGGTGGTCGCAGCCGGGCTGGCAGCGGTCGTCGTCACCGACCTTCCGCCGGCCCTGGCCGCGTTCCGGCGTCCAACCGGCCACCAGGTGGAGCCCGATCGAGACCGGCACGTGCGCGCCGACAGCGCGCTCGCCACCGCGGGGGTCGGGCCCGGTCACGCCAGCCTTTGGCCGGGCGCAGATCCGACCGAGATCGATGGAGGCCTCCCGCCCGGCCGAGGCACGTCGGATGGCTAGCCTCATCGATCGTCTCGCCTCCGCGATCGACCGCCGTTCCCGCGGCGCCGGCCGCGCCGGAACTCACGGCCGTCTCGCCGGGGCCGCCGTCACAGCCTCGGCGGCCGCCGTCGCACCTGTGGCGTTCGCGACGCAGCCCGTGAAAGCGAAGGAGCTGATCCGTCGCACCTGCGCGAGCTGTCCGCCCGGCAGCCGATGCTGCGGCGGCTACACGGCCTTCTGTTGCACGCTGCCGGGAGGGAACAACTTCGGCTGTCCGGCCGGCACGTACGTCGGCGGGTGGTGGCAGTGCAACTACGGCGGGACCGGCCTTTGCGGCACGACGAATCTGCGCTACTACATGGACTGCAACACGCTGCCCGGGCACGCGTGCTCGGGCGGGTGCCACTGCGGTGCGGACGAGTGCGGGAACTTCAAGACCTGCTGCATCAACTTCCGCTACGGCCAGTGCAACACGCAGATCCACAATCTGGGAACGATCAAGTGCCGACTCGTCACCTGCATGATCCCCTGCCGCATCGACTGCCTGAACTGCAACTGTTCGGCGGCGGTCGACCAGTTCACGTGCACGCACGAGGCAGGATGTCTCTGACCGCGGTGGATCGGGTGACTGCGCTCACCGCGATCGTAGCGGTAGAGACGATCGTGCTGGCGCTCATGGCCCTGCTCCTCGTGGGGCTGTTGCGGAGCCATGCCGAGATCCTCCGGCGCCTTCCGGAGGACGACGCTTCTCGCGACGAGGACGAGTCCGAACGCCGCGACGATGACATCGGCGTCGCCCCGAACGGCGCCGCGATCCCCGCGCATCTGCCGGGACCCCGCGCCGCCTCGACCCCCGTCGTCGACATCGCCGGCGCCACGCTCGACGGCGGTCAGCTCTCGATCGCGCCGGCGAAGACGGACACGTTGCTGGCGTTCCTGTCCAGCGGCTGCCTCACCTGCCGCACCTTCTGGGACGGCCTCCAGGCCGATCGGCGAGAACCGCTGCCCGACGACGCGCGGCTGGTGATCGTGGTGAAGGACCGGGACTTTGAGAGCCCCTCGCGACTGCAGGAGCTCGCGCCCCCCGACGTCCCCGTCGTGATGTCGTCGCAGGCCTGGGAGGACTACGGGGTCACGATGTCCCCGTACTTCCTGTTCGTGGGTGCGTGGAGCGGCACGGTGCGCTCCGAGGGTGCGGCAAGCACGTGGCAGCAGGTGCGGTCGTTGCTGGCCGACGCCATCGCGGACGAGCGTCTGGCCCAGGACGTCGCACGTGGCCGATGAGATGGCCGGGGTCGCCGCGGCGGGGGTCGCGCTCGCAGTGGTGGCGGCCGTGCGCTCGACGTGGTCGCCCTGAGGCACGTCGATGCTGGGAAGCATCACCCCGCTCGGCGAGCGGGGCCGCAACCGGAGATGGGGAGTGACGGTGACCGCGTACGTGGCCGGCTCGACGATCGGCGGTGTGCTGATCGGTGGGGCCCTCGGTGCGCTGGGCCGGTTCCTGATCGAGGCCACCGGATGGTCGGATGCGGTGCGCCTCGGCCTGCTGGCCGCCGTGGTGGCGATCGGTCTCCTGCTCGACGTCGGTGCGTTCGGCCTGCGTCTTCCCACCGTCCACCGGCAGGTGAACCAGGACTGGATGGTGCGCTACCGGTCCTGGGCGTACGGACTGGGGTTCGGTCTGCAGCTCGGTGCGGGTGTCGTCACCGTCGTGACGACGTCCGCGGTCTACGCGACGCTCGCCGCCGCGTTGCTGAGCGGCTCCCCGGCGGCCGGGGCGTTGATCGGCGGCGTGTTCGGACTCACTCGGGCAGCCGCCGTGTTCACGGTGGCGGGTGTGCGCCGCCCCGATCAACTCGGACGAGTGGATGTCGCGCTCCGCCGGTGGGACGCCCGGACCCGCCGCGCCGCCCTGGGGGCCGGCGCCCTGATGACGGTCGCGTTGACCGCGGGGGCGGTTCGGTGAACATCCTTGTCTCGCATGGCATCTCGATCGAGGTTCCGAGGGGTTGGGAGGGCCGCTTCTTCGTTCCGGACGTGCCGCCGCCGGCGGTGAACCTCCCGGTCCTGCACCTCACCGACACGATCCTGTCCCGCGAACGCAGCAGTTTCGCTCCGGAGCTCGCGGCGCGTGCCGGCGGCACGGGTGTTCTCATCGCGCTGCTCGAGTTCGAGCACACCCTGGCGGACCGCGGTCTGTACGCGCCGCAGGGCCTCAACCTGCCGCTCCTGCGGGAACGGTTCCATCCGCGTGCGTTGCAGGTGCCGAGCCGCGTGCAGGAAGGCCATCAACGGTTCTTCTCCACGCACGGACGCGCTTTCTGCCTCTACGTGGTCCTGGGCACGAGCCGCGGGGTCGACCAACGCCTCCGCACTGTGAACGACACCCTGGCGAGCCTGCGGATCGAGCCGAACGGGGCGGCCACATGATCGCGCTCTGGATCGCCGTCGCGGTTCTGGCGTCGGGCCTCGTCTTCACGGCGCTCGCGCTCGCGGGAGCCGTTCGCAGGATCGACGAACTGCGCCGGGAGATGAACGCGCTCGTCGCCCCTGCCGCCGTGGTCGAGCATCCGGCGTCGGGCCTCGCGGTCGGCACCGCCGCACCCGCGTTCCAGGCGGACCGGGCGGACGGCGGACGGTTCACGTCGTCGGATCTCGATGGGCGCCGGCACCTCGTCGTGTTCGCCGATCCCGGTTGCGCGGAGTGCCTGGGGCTGGTACCCGAGCTGGTCGGGGCCGCGGACCTTCCGCCCACCGTCGTGTCGTCGGGGAAGGGGGCCGATCCGTTGCCGGACGCCTGGTTCCCTGCGGCCGATACGCGCGACCGCGTGGTCGTGGTGCGCGATGCGGACGAGGCCGTCGCGAAGGCCTTCGACGTGGGCTTCACGCCGCACGTGTTCGTCGTAGACGAGGGCGGCGCGGTGGCGGCCCAGGGGCCCGCGGACTCGCTCGATGCCGTGCGCACGCTCCTGCGCCAGGCGGGCGCGATCCGCATCGTGCTGAGCGGGCCGGGCGATGGATAACCTCGAGCCCATCGTCGTCACGCGCCGAGGGTTCTTCGCCCGTACGTCGCTTGGGGCGCTCGCTGCGTTCGCCGTCGTTGCCGGCGCCCGGGGTGTCGCCGAGGCCGGCCGTCCCCAACCCCCGCCGTGCCGAGTTCGCTGCCAGCCCATCACGAAGACGGGGTGTGGGTGTGGGGGCCACCTCTATCGCTGCAACGGGTGTGGGAACAGCTTCCACGCGTGCGTCGCCGGCCGGCCGTTCAGCTGGATCTGCCTGCGCCGCACGTGCTGAGCGCTGTGCGGGCCGGTCCTCACGAAATGTTGTCCACCCACAGTCGGTAGCTCGTCCAGCGCGCGGTGCGCCGCAACCAGATGAACGATCGGAGCCCCGTGGTGCCATCCGCCTCGAGCGAAGGGGCCTCGTTCACCGGCAACGAGGGGATCGCGGCGGCGAGACGCACGCGCGCCGACCACGACGCCCCGCCGTTCGCCGTCTCGCGCTCGAGCAGATCGATGCGCGACGAAGGCACGCTCGGCCGGCACGGGTTCCGACCCCTCTTCACGTGGCGGCATCCAGACCACACGATCGCCACGTGGCCTGTGCCGAACGGCACCGCGGCGGCTCCGTAGCCGCCCTCGTAGGTCGAGGTGGGGCTCCATGGCCCGGCCACGGGGAGCGGGGGTCCCAGGGAGGCTCCGCCATAGATGCGAACGGCGATGCCTGAGGCCGTCGAATACGCGACGGCGACCTTGTTCGACGACCCGTCGTCCGCGCCCCGCACGACCGGATAGTGCACGCCGTCGTTGGGGCTGGCCGACGTTAGCGTCGTCGGCACGGAACCGCTGGTCCAATCGGCCGCGCTGTTGCTGGAAACGAGGGCGACCTGCTTGCCCGCCGGCCCCGCGAACCACGCCGCCACCACATCCGTGTCCGACGCGCCGACGGCGGGATACGCGTGGAACCCCTCACGAGAGCCGGCCCCGGAGGTGGTGGTGCCGATCGTCGTGGCCGTCCAATGCGCGCCGCCGTCCGAAGTGGACGCCATCTGGATGTCGCCCGTTCCCGCGGCGGTCCACACCACCCAGGCGTCGTTGCCCGATGCGGCGATCACCGGGTAGTCGACGCGTCCCCCCGGCGGGTTCAGCGACCTCGTCGGGCCCCATGTCGCCCCTTGATCGCCGCTCCAGCGGATCCACAGCCTGCGCGGAGCGTTCGCCCGGTAGTGGAGGTAGCTCCTCTGGGTTACCCAGGCCACGTAGACGTGAGCCTGGGCGGCGGCGAGGGCAGGTCGCGCCGCCTGCATGTGCGGCTGCGAAAGCCGGTGGGGGGGTCCCCACGTCGCCGGGCTCGTCGTGCGCGCCCGCTGCCAGAACACGCCCATGTACGGCCCGCGGTCGGTCGCGCAGCGCCCCGACGGCGGTGGGCAGTCGCTCGCCCAGGCGGTCTGCAGATAGTTCGTCGTGCGTCCGAGCGCGTTCCCGTCGCTCCAGGCCGATGGGGGCGAGACGGGCCTCGACGCCGGGAGAGCCCCGGCGTCGTTCGCGGGCAGCGTCGCCGCCGAGGTCAGACTTGCGAGGAGCACGAGCAAGCGTGCGGCGTGACGGATCCGGGCGTCGGGCTGGGTCATGGGTGACAGGATGGCACGAGCCGGTTGCTCCGGTCGCCTCACCAGCCGTTGCGATGGATCTGATCCAGCAGGGGCCGGCGGCGTCGCGCGGAGCCCGACCCGCCGGCCGTCTCGTTATCGGCCCGGTAGCCGAACGCCAGGATCCCGACCGGGCGGATGCCCGCCGGCACACCGAAGCGGTCCAACAACTCCTGCTCGCCGTGGGTGATCCCGAAGAACCATCCCCCGAGTCCCTCGTTCACCGCGGCCAGCAGCGCGAGCATCGCCGCCATCGAGGCGTCGACCTCCCAGAAGGCCACCGGCCAGTTCGCCTCGTCGTCCATCCCGAAGTCCATCTTGTCCGCCTCGGAGTAGCGGGAGAGGTAGGCGCGCTTGTCGGCGATCGGCAGCACGATCACCTTGGGCCCGACGGCCGGGTCGATCAGGTCGTCCTCGAAGTCCGGGTCGTCGGTGATCGCCCAGAACGCGCTCACGGTCTCGGGTGTGTCCAGCACCAGGAACTCCACGCCCTGCGCGAAGCCGGCTGTCGGCGCCCGGCGGGCGGTGTCCAGGACCCGGTCGATCACCTCGGCCGGCACGGGTCGCTGGTCGAAGGCACGCACCATCCGCCGTCCGCGCACGACCTCAGCGAACTCCATCCGGCGGAGCCTACCTCGCCGCCGGGTCAGGGCCGGACGCTGACGGTGTCGTAGCGCTCGGTGTCGAGGTTCGGGAAGATGCTGCTCACCGAGCTCGCGTCTGCGCGGCACCGCTTCTCCAGGATCTCGGCGAGCACCTTGCGGTAGTCGTTCCAACCGTTGAGGTCACCGTCGACCAGTTTGTCGGGGGCCAGGCTCGGCCAGTTCCCGTGTACGGCGCCACCCTTCACGCCCCCGCCGAGCATCAGCACGGCCTGGCCGTAGCCGTGGTCGCACCCGCCCGAGCCGTTCTCTTCCGCGCGACGCCCGAACTCGGTGAGCGTCACGAGCGTCACGTCGTTCAACGTCGACCCCAGATCGGTCGCGAAGGCGACCAGCACGTTAGAGAGCTCAGCGAGGTGGTCGTGCAGCCAGCCGTTGTCGACCGCTCCCATGCCTGCGTGCATGTCCCAGTCGCCATAGTCGACGGCCGCCACCTGCAGGCCCACGTCGGCCTTGATGAGCCGGGCGATGTCCTTCATCGCGTTGCCGAGGTCGGTGTCGGGATACGTCGCTCCGTTGTCCGGGATGTAGCCGAGGGCCTTCAGCTGGGCGGTGGTGTTGAGCGCGTCGAGCGCCACGCCGGCCGGCAGCGAGAGGTTGGGCGGTGCGCCCTCGTGGAGTCCGCGCAGTGCCGCGTCCCACATCGCGCGTTGATTGTCGTCGTACGCGGCGTCGATCCCGAAGCCGTCCACCGACCACATCGCGAGGTCGGGCACGGGGCCCAGCCAAGCCTCCTCCGAGTCGGATCCGCCGATCTGGACTCCCTGGAACGCGGTGCCCGGATCACGCAAGCCAAGTACGCGGTCGAGCCACCCCGTACGCAGGGAGGTGCCGGGCGCCGCGCGCTCCATCTCCTCCATGGCCTGGAAGTGGGAACGGTTCGGCTCGGACATCCCCACAGCGTGGACGATGCCGAGCGTGCCGGCCTCGTACAGCGGCTTCAACGGCAACATCGCGGGGTGCATCCCGAACGTCAGGTCGAGCGGGATCAGGGCGGTCTGCGGGATCCCGATGTTGGGGCGCAACGTGGCGTAGTCGGGGTCGGCGGCGGGCACGATCACGTTGAGGCCGTCCATGCCGCCGCGGAGGGAGAGCACGACCATGACATCGCCGTCGTAGGGGGTCCCCGCGAACGCGAGCTGCGTGAACAGGCTGTCCGTGGCGAGGCCGGCGACGATGCCTGCGGCCGCCGAGCGCTTCAGGACGACCGGCGCGTGATCGCGCGCTCGAGGTCGGGGCACCCGCAGGGCTTCGTCGCCGGTGCGGCGGGGTTCGGCGAGGTTGAGGTCGTGGTGGTGGCCATGGCGCTCCTCATCGGATCGTGAAATAGGGGGAATCCAGGATCAAAGAGACGATGTAGGGGAGCCGCCAGCCCACGGCCTCGTCGGTGGATCTCAGCGGGGCGGTGGCGGTCTTCCCGATGAACGCGAGCACGGCGTCGCGGTGGACCGGCGCCAGCGTGCGGAACACCAGCCGCGTGGCGAGGGCGTCGACGAACCCGCCGTAGGTCTTGGGCAGCGGGGTGGGGAGGAGGCCGCGCAACGGGGGACGCTGGAGCTGATCCGGCCACCAGTGCGCGGCCAGCGACATGTGGGCGTTCCAACGCCCGACCAGGCCGCCCGCCGAGCGCCACGCGTCGGCCGTGTCCGGGTAGCCGTTGGGCTCCTGCCACGCCATCGGAGCGTTGCCCAGGCCCTGGATCATCCAGTAGAGCCCCTGGAGTCCGTCGATCGAGGGCGCCTTGTCGGGACGGATGCCGAGGATCCGCACCGTTGCCGCGGCGTCCTCGAACGGCCGCTGGACCTTGGCGCCGATCGAGTCGGCGAAGAGCTTCGATGTGAAGAGCTGGCGCAGCACTGGGACGATCGCGGTGTCGGTGGCGAGGTAGGTCGCGGCGAGCTTGCTGACGAGCGGCGCGGGCGGCACGTCGCTCACGAAGCGCGTGCACAGTTCCTGCGCGATGTGACGCGCCGTCGAGGGGTGATGGGCCAGCCAGTCGACGTAGGCGAGCCCCAGGTTGAAGCCGTTCGCCGCCCGGTTGGGTGCGCTCCACTTCATCACCTTGACCGGTCCCGTCCAGTGGTCATCGGGGGTGTAGAGGAACGTGTTCGTCTGCCAGTCGATCCCGAACCCGGTCATGATGAGCGCCGAGTTGCGCATGTCGACTTCGCTGTAGCCGGCCTCGACGCCGACGGTGTGCAGCTCCAGCAGCTCGCGCCCGTAGTTCTCGTTTGGCTCCACCTTCGTGGAATCTGCGTTGTTGAGGTAGACCATCATCGCGGGGTGCGTCGCGGAGGCTCTCAGCATGTCCGAGAACTTCCCCAGAGCGTGGGCGCGGATCACGCGGCGGTCGTAGTCGTGGCGCGTTGCCCAGACGCCGTCGGAGGGGTTCGTGACGTTCAGATGGTTCGACCAGAAGTCGACCATCACCTCCAGGAGCTGTCGGTTGCTCCAGGCCGCACGCGTGACCGCGGCGTAGCTCAGCTGCCGCATCGCGTCCCAGGCGAAGGGCGGAAGGTTGTTCATCGCCTGGGGGATGCTCCAGGCCAACATCGGGAACCGCTGCGACACGATGTCCTGGCAGACGGTGTTCGTGATCGTGGTCGGTCTAAGCTGCTCCTCGAGCCACGCGGTGGCGCCGATCTTCCGGATGCGCTTGTGCATGCCGGGTGTAGCGCCGAACGTGGCCCGCCGCAGCAGGTGCAGCTCGAAGTCCCGCGGCACGAACGAAGCGGTCGCGGTGCGTGTGGCGGCCTCGGCCGTCGGGGTCCGGAGCAGGGCAGAGGCGATCCCCGCCGCTCCCACCACCCCCAGCGCGCCGGTGCGGAGCACCTGGCGGCGGGAGAGCGTGGTCGACGCGGTTGCCAGACCGTCGTCGGCCGGTTGAGCCCCCCTCATCTGCAGTGCGTATCGGCGTCCGCGCGGTCGAAACTTGAACGGGCGCTCGCACGAACCGGGTGATCGGGCCGGCCCTCAGGGATCCAGACTCAGCGTGTACCTCGTGAAGGTCTTGCTCCGCGGCGACGGCGACGTCTCGTTGACGTTGGAGATCACCGCCGTTACCTCGTCACACGCCGAGGTGTCGTAGGTCGGGACCATGAGCGCTCTGGTGGCGGTGGCTGTGCCGATGTCGCTGACGATCAGCCTCGTGCCCTCGCGGCACACGACGCTCGTCTTCAACAGGCCCGTGCCCTTCGACACGCTGAGCGTGACGGGGTAGGTACTGCCTGTCGCCGGTAGGCCGACCCACACGGTCGAGAAGTCGTTCGCGATGCTGCTGTTGAGCGGCGAACCGGGGGCCGCCGTCGCGTCGTCGGCGTTAGCGCCGTGCACCGCGCGGTACGCGTAGGCCTCCTTCAGGCAGTAGGGGCGATGCGTCCCGCCCGGGGAACAGGGCATCTGGAACCGGAGGGCGATGCCGGCGTTGTGGTAGGCGGTCGCGAGGCTCGAGCCGACGCTGCGGAACGCCGCCTTGAATGCGTCGGTGTTCGTCGCAGCGTTCTTGCTGAGCTCCTCCCAGAAGAAGCGCATGATCCGCTGACCTCCGTGCGCCGTGCCCGATCCCCCGTACTGCTCGGTCATCGCCCGGAACACCACCCAATAGGGGTAGGGGAACCCGGGGTCGAACAGCGGCATCGGCTTGCGCAGGTCGGGGTAGTTGGAGACGAGGTAGTTGTAGTTGTCGTTCGAGCCGTCGAACACCTCGTCCTCCATCCACGTTGCCCCGCCTTCCACCCAGACCGGCTTCACGTTCGTGGGGCCGGTGAGCGCCCCCATGCCGAACTGCAGCGAGTGATTGAACTCGTGCGCCACCGTCGCGCGCATCGCGCCCAGCGGCTTGCCGAAGTGCGCCATGTTCTGGTTGAGGACCATGCACGAGGCGTACGCGTCCCGGTCGTTCCAGGGGGTGGCGGGGTTGTTGCCGATGCGATGTGTCCCGGTGACGTACCCGTACAGGTACGGCGGGAGGGCCTGGATCCGCACGAGGTAGCGCCCGCCGGGGACGGGCAGTCGGGGATCCTTCGGAGGGGCGGGCCATCGGAATCGGCCTACCTCGGTCCTCCAGGTCGTCTCCAGGGCGGCGCCGTAGCCACCGATCATCACGCCCCTCAGCTTCGCGCGGCCGTACTCGATGAAGAAGTGCTTCGTCGAGGCGCGGGTGGGGAGCGGGCGTGCGGCGCCGTTGCAGGGCAGGGTGGTGAGGCGGGCGACGGCCGCGCGCACGGTGGATCGGTCGGCTCCCGGCGGCAACGAGGGTCCGATCTGACTGAGCTGCATCAGCGGAACCGTCCCGTCCCAGGGGGTGGCGCTCCGGTAGGCCGCCGGGACCCGGGCGGGCGCCGTGAACGCCCAGGTGAGGTAGCGGGCGCCGTCGGCTTTGGACAGACGTCCGGCCGCGACGGCGCGATCGATCAGCTCGGGTGTGGTGGCCCGGGCGCGCTCCCGCGTGGCGCTCGGGACGCTTCCCCCATGTGCTGCGGCGAGGGTGGGGATCGCGAACGGGGAGACGGTGAGCACGACGGCGCCGAGGGCGGTCGCGACGGCCCGGCGGGCGGGGCCGATGGTGGAGGGCACGGGGGCTCCTTTGCGGACGTGTGGTCGGCACATCCTATCGGCCCCGGACCCGCGATCATCCGGCCGCGGAGCCACCTAGAATCCTCGGCCATGACGGACGAGCGGACGATCGCGTTCTTCCCCGAGCCGGGCGCTTGGGGTCCCACCAACAACTGCGTCGCGATCGCGAACGTGCTGGCCGCGCGCGGCCACCGGATCGTGTTCGTGCTCGACGCGTCGTTCGAGGGGGAGCTCGCGAGACGGGGGTTCGAGGAGCAGGTGTTCCGCATGGCGCCGCCCGAAGCGGATGCCGACCCGGCGGCCGACCCCTGGGCGGAGTTCATCAGGGTCACGGCGCCCGAATTCCGCAAGCCCACGATCGAGCAGATCGAGACCGTCACGAAGCCGATCTGGGAGGCCCTCGTGGCGGGCGAGCAGTACTCGCACGAGCGCGTCATGGCGATCTGGGACGACGTGCACCCCGACGTCGTGGTCACCGACAACGTGACCGGCTATCCCGGTGTGGAGCTGGCGGGCGCGCCCTGGGTGCGCTTCGTGTCGGCGAATCCGCTGGAGATGCGCGACCCGGAGATCCCGCCCGTCCTCTCCGGGCTGCCGGCGGCAGATCCAAGCGGCTGGCAGGCGTTCCGCGATGCCTACCACCGAGCGCATGTGGACCTCCTGCGCGAGCACAACGAGTTCCGGGCGTCGGTCGGCGCCCGCGCGTGTCCGCCGGACGAGTTCAACACCGCGTCGCCATGGGCGAACCTCTATCTGTTCCCCGAGGCCGTCGACTACGCGCGCTCGTTGCCCCTGGGGCCCACGTGGCATCGTGTCGGGTCCACCGTTCGCACCTCCGAGGCCGCGTTCGATGTAGACGAGCACGTCCCGGGTGCGGGCAAGGTCGTCTACCTGTCGCTTGGCTCTCTCGGATGCATGGACGTCACGCTCATGCAGCGACTCATCGACGCGCTCGCGAAGACCGAGCACCGCACGATCGTGTCGATGGGTCCCTTGAAGGATCAGATGGTGCTGGGCCCGAACATGTACGGGGAGCAGTTCCTGCCGCAGCCCTCGATCCTGCCGCAGTGCGACCTCCTCATCACCCACGGCGGTAACAACACGGTGTGCGAGGGGTTCCACTTCGGCCTGCCGATGATCGGGCTCCCGCTGTTCTGGGATCAATACGACAACGCCCAGCGTCTGGACGAGACCGGGTTCGGCGTGCGCCTCCCCACCTACGATTGGACCGACGAGCAGCTGATCGGTGCGGTCGAACGGCTCCTCGCCGACGACGGTCTCCGCGACCGGATGCGGACGATCGCCGTCGGCGTGCGCGCGGACCCCGGACACGTCCGTGCCGCCGACGTCATCGAGCGGGTCGCGGCGACCGGCGAGTCGGTGAGGCGCTGATGGCACCGCACGTTCCAACGCCCTCGCGCATCGCCGCGATCCGGACGTTGGAGCGGGATCACGCCTCGGTGCGCGCTCTGCTTGCCGAGCTGCCGCCCAGGGCGATCACCACGGTGGGACTGGGCGGTGGTGCGTGGTCGCCGAAGGACCTGATCGGCCACCTCGCGAGCTGGGAGGAGTATGCGCTGGAGGCGCTCGACGCGTGGGCGGCGGGGCGGGGCCCCGCGATCGACAAGCTCCTGTGGTCCTCCGGCACCGGCCGGGTCAACCGCGACGCCGTGACGCGCAAGTCGAAACTGTCGGCGCGCGAGATCACCCGCCGCGCGGACGCCACCCACGAGGAGCTCATGCGACAGCTGCGGGCGATGTCGGATGCGCGGTGGCGGAAGCCGGGCACGAGCCGCGGCCGCAAGCCGGTGGGCGAGCGCCTCGGCGGGATCCTGGGTGGCCCGACCGGCCCGTTCCGCCACGCCGACGCGCACCTCAAGGAGCTCCGCGCGTTCGTGGCGATGCACCGCCCACCATCCGGGTAGGCAGAGCTCGTCTGCGGTCCTGCCCCTACTTCTCGATGATGATCGGCGTCCCTAGCCGCAAGAGCGGCTCCAGCTCGTGCAGGGCGTGTTCGGTCACGTGCACGCACCCCGCGCTCGCGTTCCTGCCGATGGTCCACGGCTCGTTCGTGCCGTGGATCGCGAGCTGGTCACCGCCGCTCCACCCCGCCGGCAGGCGAGGTTGGATCCCGGAGATGCCGAACGCGAACGATCCCAACACCGACCCGGGGCTGAATGGGATGCGGTCGGTGACGAAGTAGCGCCCGGTCGGGGTGGGGGAGTAGGAGGCGCCCACGCCCGCACGGAACCCGACGAGCGGCTTGCCGAACCTCGTGACGCTGACCCGATGACTCGAAAGATCGATGTGGACCTCGACGAACGTTCTCGCGCGGCGCAGTCCGCGCAATGAGATCCATCCGTCGCGATGCGGCCACGTATACGGGACCGACACGCGCCCCCATCTCCCGTGCTTGGCCGTCGTCTCGATCCAGGCCCACAGACCCACGTGGTAGTACTTCGAGCCCGCGGGCACCACCCCGATCGCGTGAGCGCCCAGAGCCGGCCGCGCGCGCACCGGGGTCGCGGCCCGGACCCTCACCAGCAGCTCCGGAACAGGCTTCGCTGCCGGCTTCTTGGGGCGGATGACGCTCGGCTCGCGGATCGGATGGCGAGACTCCGAGGGCAGCCGAGCCGCGTGCGCCACGTCGCCCCGCCCGCTGCCGGCGACCGAAACGACCCCGCCGGTCGCGCCGATCGCCAGGACGATCGCCAGCGTCGTGGCCAACCAGCTCGCACGTAGGACGTGGTCGCCTCGCATCCCCGACGCATCGGCGGGCGCCGAACGATGCTTGAGACGCTAGGAAGCCAACCGCGTCTTCGCTATCCCGTAGGCGGCGCGGCCGTGTCGCCCGTCTTGCGGGCGGCGCGGCGATAGGTGACGGCCGCGATCGTGATGACCAGGGTCGACGTGACGAGCATCAACGTCCCGATCGCGTTGCTTGCAGGCGTGGGTTGCGTCCTGACCGCCTCGTAGATCGTCATCGCGACGGTCTGGTTCGTGGCATTCTTCGCCAGTTGTTGCACGATCACGAAGTCGTCGAGCGTGATGGCGAAGATGATGGCCGCGCTGGCGAAGATCGAGGGCGCCAGGAGCGGCAACGTGACTCTCCCGAGCGTACGGATGGGTGAGGCGCCCAGATCCATCGCGGCCTCCTCGTAGGAGCTACCCAGCGACAACAGCCGGGCCCGCACGATGATCACGGGATAGGCGAGTGCCAGCACGACGAGCCCGATGAGCTGGGCGTCAGTGCCGAGCCCGATGAACCGCAAGACGCTCGAATAGGCGACCAGGAGGAACAGCGACACGGCCAGGATCAGCTCGGGGGTCACGAACGAGAACAGCATGAGGAAGTTCGAGGTGCCCGAGCCGCGGCCCCGCCAGCGGTGCAACGCGAGGGCGAACGCGACCGCGAGGGGCACCGAGATGAGGACCGTCAAGGATGCGAGCTTCAGGCTCTGCACGATCGCGTGCTGCAGCTGCGGATCGTGGAGCACCGATCCGGTCGGATCCCCCGTGTACCAACGCATCGAGAAGCCGGCCCAGATCGTGATCGAGCGCGACTTGTTGAACGAGAAGAGCATGGCCTCGGCGACCGGGACGAGGCTCCACATCACGTACCCGATCGCGAAGACCCACAAGAAGCGGGTCTTCGCCCACGGGTTCGCGAGCCATTCGCGGAAGCTGCCGCGCCTCCTCGGCGGCGCCCCGATCCCTGCGGCGGTCGTCGTACTCATACACCCAGCTCCCGGGCAGCGCGGTTCGTGCTCCACAGGTAGTAGAGGATCGCGGGGATCAGCATCGCGAGGAGGACCAGGATCAACGCGGCGCCGCGGGCGACGAAGATCGGTTCGTTCAACGCATCGACGATCGCGTTGCCGATCATCCGCGTGTTCGGCGTCCCGGCCAAGAGCTGCTGAGTGTAGTAGTCCCCGAACATCGGCAGCGCGCAGATCACGAACCCCGCCAGGATCGCCTGCCGGGATTGCGGCAGCGTCACGCGCCAGAAGGTGCGTCCGGGGCTCGCGCCCAGGTCCCGGCCGGCCTCGAGTTGTGAACCGTGGATACGGTCGAGCGTCGCGAAGAGCGGCAGCACCATGAACGGCACGTAGCCGTACGTGAGGCCGAGGACCACCGTGATGGGCTTGCCCGAGAGCCATGAGAACGGCTGATGCATGAGCCCAAGGTCCATGAGGATCCGGTTGACGTACCCGTTGTCCTGCAGGAGGGAGATCCAGGCGAGCATCCGCAGCATGTAGGAGATCCAGAAGGGGGCGAAGAAGAGCACCAAGAACAGACCCCGGAACCGGCCGGCGCGCCGTGCCAGGAAGTACGCGAACGGATAGCCGATCACCAGGCACAGCGACGTCGCGATGCCGACGAAGATGAACGTCTGGATGAACGCGTCGTAGTACAGGCCGTCGGAGTGGACGATGTTCGAGAACGTGAAGTTGAGGATGGCCGGGCTCCACGTGATGGGGCTCCAGGCCGGCACGGGCAGCCGCAGGATCGGCGTGACCCCTCCGAAGGTGATCGCAAGCACCACGTAGAAAGGGAGGACGAAGAAGATCAGCAGGTAGACGGTGGCCGGCGTTGCGAACGCCGGCCAGAACCACCGAGGGGCCCATGCGCCGCGCTCGGCGGCGGCGATCCGCTCAGACCGCCGCCGCCTGCGAGCCTGGGTGAGGACGCCGCTAGACACCCGCCTGCAGCTGAGCGAAGGCCTGCTGCCACAGCGCGTCGGCGTCGGGCGGTAGCTCCAGCTCGCGCGACCCCTTCGCGAAGTCGCTCTCGGCGACGACCACGGACGCCAGATGCTTCGGCACGATGCCGCTCGCCACCATGGCTTCGGGCGAGAAGTTGCTCAGTGGCATCTGGAAGCCGGTCGTGTTCGTGAAGTTGGCCATTCCGTTCTTCTGGTCCAGGAGCCAGTTCGCCAGCAGGTGCGCCAGCACCGGCGCCTTGCCGCTGTTGAGCAGGACGATGGTGTCATTGTCGACGTTGGCGGGATGGCCGTCGGACCCCGGCCAGTAATAGGAGAGGTTGTCGGCCGCGCTCAACTTCGGTAGGAACACCACGGCGTCGCTCACGTTGCCGGACCAGGATTGATGGAGCCACGTGGTTCCGGCCGGGAGTGTGGTGTAGTCGACATGGTCGTACTTCAGGCCCCCGACCTTGTTCGCGATCTCCGTGATGTCGTCCCTGGCCTTGTTGATAAGGGCCGGGTCGCTGATGTTCACGTCCGTCAGGCCGTCGCGGAACATCGGCATCGCCAGCACGTCCTGCGCGTTGGCCAGCAGTGCCGTCTTGCCCTTCGGCGCGTTGTCCCAGAAGACGTCATAGGGGTTCGACATGCTGTGCGGATCGATGTTGACCTTGTCGTTGCGCCAGAAGATCCCGGTGTTCCAAACGGAGTACGGTGTCGAGTACTTCGCCCCGACATCGTAGAACGGGCTCTGGAACTCGTTCCACACGTTCTTCTTGAGGTTCGGGATGTAGTCCATGTTGATGGGCCGAAGAAGACCCGCGGCGATGGAGCGTCCGACCGCCCACACGTTCATCCCGAACATGATGTCGAAGTTGCCCTGGCCCGAGTTGATCTTCGCGAGCCCCTTGTCCATGTCGGCGAACTCGGTCACGACAACCTTGGCGTTGTAGTGCTTTTCGAATGCCTTCAGGACGCCGTCGTCGAGGTAGTAGGGCCAGCGCAGCACCTGCAGCGTGACGCCAGTCTCCGGTTGCATCCCGCTCGCGATCAACTCGCTGCTCTTCACGTTCCAGGTGACCGGCGCCTCCTGGCGAGCGAGAGGATAGGGGGCTCCGGCGACCCCACCGGTGCCATACGGGTTGGGGCCGGCGCTACCGGACCCGCCGGGGCCGCTCGTTTGTACGGCGTTCGACGCACCCTTGCCGCATGCGGCGAGGATGGCTGCCATGGAGGGCATCGCGATCCCGGCGGCGGCGGCCCGTCGCAGGAACGTGCGTCGGTCGATCGGGGGCCTGGCTTCGGGGTGCTGCGAACGGTTCGACATCGTCTCGGTTCCTCCCTGCGTGCGGACCTGGCTCTTTCTACACCTACGTAGGAACCGGCGCTCGCGGTTCCGAGGGTGGGAATGTCCGGGGGTCACGTGCCGCTATGCTTCCTCGTGTCCTCTCCGGCCATCTCCTTGCGAAGCGACATCCGCAACGTCGCCATCATCGCCCACGTCGATCACGGCAAGACCACCCTGGTCGACGCCATGCTCTGGCAATCGGGAGCCTTCCGCGCCAACCAGGACGTGGGCGAGCGCGTCATGGACTCGATGGACCTCGAACGCGAGAAGGGCATCACGATCCTCGCGAAGAACACCGCCGTCCGTCACAGCGGCGTGAAGATCAACATCGTCGACACACCCGGACACGCGGACTTCGGAGGCGAGGTCGAGCGCGCGCTCACGATGGTGGACGGCGTCCTGCTCCTCGTGGACGCCTCCGAGGGCCCACTGCCGCAGACCCGGTTCGTGCTGCGCAAGGCGCTGGAGGCCCGCCTGCCGGTGATCCTGGTGATCAACAAGGTCGATCGACCCGATGCCCGGGTCGACGAGGTCGTGCATGAGGTCGAGGAGCTCTTCTTGGATCTGGATGCGGATGAGCACCAGATCGACTTCCCCATCCTGTACTGCGATGCGCGTGAGGGCCGCGCATCGCTCGATCGGAACACACCGGGGGTCGACCTGGAGCCGCTGTTCGCGACCTTGATCTCGCGGATCCCGGCGCCGGAGTACGAGGACGGACATCCCCTCCAGGCGCTCGTCACGAACCTCGATGCCTCGCCGTACGTGGGCCGTCTGGCCCTGTGCCGGATGCGCGAGGGCGTCGTGCGGCGCGGCCAGCAGGTGGCGTGGTGCCGGGTCGACGGGTCGACGGAGCGCGTGAAGATCACCGAGCT
Organism: uncultured Actinomycetes bacterium; assembly: GCA_963850315.1. Classification (GTDB taxonomy): domain Bacteria; phylum Actinomycetota; class UBA4738; order UBA4738; family HRBIN12; genus JAOUEA01. The sequence continues at coordinate 388,290 of CAWKKN010000001.1, read as the reverse complement.
CTACGTCACCGAGGCGCTCGACCGCGTCGATGCGAGGGAGGCGGGGCCCGGTGAGATCATCGCGGTTGCCGGGATCGCCGAGATCACGATCGGGGAGACGCTCGCCGACCCGGACGATCCGCGCCCGCTGCCGGTCACGCGCGTCGACGAGCCCTCGCTCTCGATGACGGTCGGCATCAACACGTCCCCGCTGTCCGGACGCGACGGCGACAAGATGACGGCGCGGCTCCTGCGCAACCGTCTGGACCAGGAGCTGGTCGGCAACGTCTCGATCCGGGTCCTCGACACGGAACGCCCCGAGATGTGGGAGGTTCAGGGACGCGGCGAGCTCCAGCTGGCGGTCCTCGTGGAGATGATGCGTCGCGAAGGCTTCGAGCTCACCGTCGGCAAGCCACGGGTGGTGACCCGCACGATCCGCGGGAAGGTCCATGAGCCGATGGAGCGGGTGGCGGTCGACGCCCCGGAGGAGTTCCTCGGGGTGATCAGCCAGCTCCTCGCGCTGCGCAAGGGCCGTATGGAGCACATGGTCAACCACGGCACCGGCTGGATCCGGATGGAGTACGTCGTGCCGGCGCGGGCGCTGATCGGGTTCCGCACGGAGTTCCTCACGGAGACGCGCGGCACGGGTCAGCTGCACCACGTGTTCGAGGGGTACGAGCCTTGGCACGGCGACCTCCGCACGCGCCCGTCCGGATCGCTGATCGCCGACCGCACGGGACTCACGACGCAGTTCGCGTTGCTGAACCTGCAAGAGCGCGGAGCCTTGTTCGTCGGACCGGGTGAGGAGGTCTATGAGGGCATGATCGTGGGCGAGAACGCTCGCGCCGACGACATGGACGTGAACCCCACGAAGGAGAAGAAGCTCTCGAACGTCCGCCAGTCCACGGCGGAGGAGCTCGTGCGCCTGATCCCCAAGAGCCACATGTCTCTCGAACAGGCCCTCGAGTTCATCCGCGAAGACGAGTGCGTCGAGGTCACGCCGAACCACGTGCGACTGCGCACCGTGGTCCTCGGCCAGCAGGAGCGCGTACGAGCCGGCCGCCGCGGGCGGCATCGGGAGGACTGAGGCTACGTGCCGCCCGGGCCCGAGCGATCGCCGATCCCTTTCGCGGCACGCAGGACGGCGTCGCCGATGTCCGCGGGGTTGCGAACGACCCGATGGCCCAGCCGTTCGATCGCATCGAGCTTCGCGGTGGCCGTGTCGCTCTCGGCGCTGATGACGGCGCCCGCATGGCCCATCCGGCGCCCGCGCGGAGCCGACACCCCCGCGATGAAGGCCACCAACGGCTTCGACATGTACTGCGCCGCCCACGCGGCGGCCTCCACCTCCTGCTGCCCGCCGATCTCACCGATCATCACGACGACGTCGGTGTCGTCGTCGCCCTCGAACGCCTGCAGCACCGTGCGGAAGTCCGTGCCGTTCACCGGGTCCCCGCCGATCCCGACGCACGTCGACTGGCCGAGGCCGAGCTTCGTCATCTGACTCACAGCTTCGTAGTTGAGGGTGCCTGATCGGCTCACGACGCCGACGCGGCCGGTGAGGTAGATGCGACTGGGCATGATGCCCACCTTGCACGCGCCCGGCGTGATGATGCCCGGCGAGTTCGGACCGATGATCATGGTGGAGCGCCCGGCCAGGTAGCGCTTCGTCCTGACCATGTCCTGCACCGGCACGCCGTCGGCGATGATGACGGCGACATCGACGCCGGCCTCGGCGGCCTCCAGCAGCGAATCGGTCGCCAGAGCCGGCGGCACGAAGATCCCGCTGACGTCGGCACCGGTGTCGTCGACCGCCTCGGCCACGCTGTTGAAGACCGGAAGACCCAGGTGCTTCGTTCCCCCCTTGCCGGGCGTGACGCCGCCCACGATGTTCGTGCCGAACGACATAGCTTCCTCGGCGTGGAACGTGGCGTGCTGGCCCGTGAAGCCCTGGATGATGACGCGCGATCCGGCCCCGACGAACACGCTCACGCCGCCGTCACCTCCGCGGCCGCGGCGACGGCCTTCGCTGCAGCGTCGTCCAGGTCCTCGGCTTGGATCAGCTCGAGGCCGCTCGACTCGAGGATCGTGCGTCCCTCCTCCACGTTGGTTCCGGCCAGCCGGACGATCACGGGCACCTCGATCGAGCCGCCGCGTGCCGCCTGCACGACGCCCTGCGCGATCCAGTCGCACCGGTTGATCCCGGCGAAGATGTTCACCAAGACGGTCCGCACGTTCGGGTCCTTCAGCACGATCCGGAACGCGTTCGCGATCTTCTCCGGGCTCGCACCGCCGCCGACGTCCAGGAAGTTCGCGGGACGCCCGCCGTGATGCGCGATGGCGTCCATCGTCCCCATCGCGAGGCCGGCGCCGTTCACGATGCATCCGACGTTCCCATCCAGCGCGATGTAGTTGAGCCCGTGGCCGCTGGCCTCGACCTCCTTCGGGTCCTCCTCCTCGAAGTCGCGGAGCTCCGCGACGGCGCCCTGCCGGAACAGGGCGTTGTCGTCGAAGCTCATCTTGGCGTCGAGCGCGACGAGCTCGCCGTCCTCCGTCTCGATGAACGGATTGATCTCAAGGAGGAGGCAATCCTTGTCGCGGAAGAGGCGATACATGCGCTTGAGCAACCGCGTGAAGGAGGTGGTGCGGCTGCCGAGACCGATCGCCGTGGCGACCTTGCGGCACTGGAAGTCGAGGAGTCCCATCCCCGGGTCGACGTACTCGCGGTGGATCGCGTCCGGCCGGCTGGCCGCCACCTCCTCGATGTCAACGCCGCCCTCCTCGCTCGCGATCACGACGATGCGTTGCGAGGTGCGATCGACGACGAGCGAGAGGTAGAACTCGCGCTCGATCCGTGCGGCGCGCTCCACCAGGAGCCGGCTCACGAGCTGGCCGGCAGGGCCCGTCTGCTCGGTGACGAGGGTCGATCCGAGCATCTGGTCGGCGATCTCCGCGATCTGCTGCGGGGTGCTACCAAGCTTCACTCCGCCGCCCTTCCCGCGACCGCCCGCGTGGATCTGCGCCTTCACCACCCACCGGCTCCCGCCCAGCTCCTCGGCGACGCGCGCCGCGGCCTTCGCCGTGTAGACGACCTCCCCGCGCGGGGTGGTCACCCGGTAGCGGCGCAGAAGCGCCTTCGCCTGATACTCGTGGATGTTCACGATCCCTCCGGGCCGAGGACGAGCCCCGGCCCACCCCCTTGGCGCTCCTTCAACTGCTCCACCTGGCGCACGACGTTCTCCGCCATGCGGATCGACGCGGCGTCGATGAGGCGGCCGTCGAGGGCCACAGCACCCTGGCCCCGCTTCGCGGCGTCCTCCATCGCCTGAAGGATCCGCCGCGCGCGCTCGACCTCGGCATCGCCCGGGGAGAAGACCTCGTTGGCCAACGCCACCTGGGAGGGATGGATCGCCCACTTCCCCTCGCACCCCAGGGCGGCGGCCCGGCGTGCCGCAGCCATGTACCCGTCGTGGTCGTCGAAGTCGCCGAACGGCCCGTCGATCGGCCGCAGGCCTTCGGCGCGGCAGGCGGCTACCATCCGGCTGATCCCGAAGTGCCACTGGTCGCCCCAGTGCGTCTGCCGCGCGCCGGCCGCATCCGCGTCCGTGAGCACCGCGTAGTCCGGGTTCGCACCACCGATGTTCGTGGTGCGGGCGCGGACGCTCGCGGCGTAGTCGGCGACCCCGAAGACCATCGCCTCCAGCCGGTCGGGTCGTGCGCGCCCGATCGCCTCGACGTTCGCCATGCCCGCCGCCGTCTCGATCAGGACGTGGATGCCGATCTTCCTCGGCTCCCATCCGTTGCGCTGCTCGATCTGGTCGAGCAGCGTCCCGACGAACTCGACGTCCGAGGGCCGCCCGACCTTCGGAACGAGCAAGGTGTCGAGGACGTGCCCGCGCGCCTCCACGACGTCGACGATGTCGCGGTAGCACCAATGGGTGTCGAGCCCGTTGACGCGCACGCTCACGGCGCACGCCGACCAGTCGTGCGCGCCGAGCGCGTCGATGACGTCCACCCGGGCCCGTTCCTTGTCCTCGGGTGCCACGGCGTCCTCGAGGTCGAGGAACACGACGTCGGCGCCCAGCATCGGGGCTTTCGCCATCGCCCGGTGGTTCGTCCCCGGGACGGCGAGCTCGCTGCGGTGCAGCCGATTCTTGCGCATCGACGCGCTACCGTGGCAGCACGGCGTCGAACGCGGCAAGCACCCGATCGGCGGTCTCGCGGTTCGCGTTCACGCCCATCAGGCCAACGCGCCAGATCGGAGGCGCCGTGGGCCCGAGGCCGCCGCCCACCTCGATATCGTGCTCGCGCAGGATCCGCGACTGGATCTCCTTGCCGTCCACGCCCTCGGGGACATCGATCGCGGTGAGCTCCCACAATCGGTGGTCGGGATCGGACAGGAACGTATAGCCGCGTGCACGCATCTCGTCCTGGAAGTAGCGGCCGGCGTCCTCGTGGCGCGCCCACCGCTTGTCGAGGCCTTCCTCGAGCGCCAGACGGATCCCCTCGTAGAGGGCGTAGTACTGCAGGATCGGCAGCGTGTGGTGATACGTGATCGGACGCTTCACCCAGTACTGTTCGAGCAGGTCGATGTCGAATGAGAACGGAACCGGCGCGGTCCGCGCGCGGAACCGCTCGAGGGCGCGGGGCGACATGCTGAACGGGCTCAGTCCCGGAGGGCAGCCGAGCGACTTCTGCGAGCACGAGTAGCCGTAGTCGATCCCCCACGCTGTCGGGGAGACCTCTTCGCCGCCGAGCGAGGTCACGCAGTCGGCCATCATGAGCGCGTCGGGGGCAGCGTCGCGCAGCAGGCGGCCCAGCTCCGGGAGCGGATACCGCACGCCGGTGGAGGTCTCCGCGTGCACCACGGCGACAAGCTTCACCTCGGGGTTCGTGCGCAGGGCTTCGGAGATCTCATCGAGCGGCACGATCCGGCCCAACGGGGCGGTGAGCTCGATGAGGTCGGTGCGGTAGCGTCGCGCCATCTCGGCGATCCGAGCGCCGAAGAAACCCGCGTGCGCCACGACGACCTGGTCGCCCGGCTCCGTGAGGTTCGCGATGCCCGCCTCCATGCCGGACGTGCCCGACGCGCTGAAGCAGAGCGACAGGCCGTCGGGCCGACGCCAGAGCGCCTTGAGACCCTCCACGAGGTCGAGCAGCACGTCCCAGAAATCGGGGTCGAGGTGCCCGTTCATCTCCAGCTGCATCGCCTCGAGCACCTGGGGGTGCACGTTCGACGGTCCGGGACCGCACAGCAGCCTACGGCCCGGATGCAGCGCCGGGATCGTGGTCACGAGCTCTTCAGCCATGGGGTCCCTCCTGAGGCGCTCCTTGAACGGCCGTTCAAGGAGGCGAGGAGTATAGGCACGAGCCCGCCCGGGGCGCTAGTCGGTTCCTCAGCTGCGCGTGGCCGATTTCGCGGGTCTATGAGGGGTCGAACGCGTGCCCTGAACCGGCCGGGGGGACGCCCTTGCCGGCGGGGAACTCCTCGGCCGGCACCCGGACCGGTCCCGACGAGGTGGTCGAGGGATCCGTCGGAGGACGCTCGGCGCCGGGGCCCAGCCGGCGCGACTTCCGGGCGGGATCGCGGATCCCGAACCCGTTCACCGCCGAACCCGTGATCAGGAGTCCCGCCGCCACCAGCATGGCAAGGTGGAAGGCATCGGTCGAGGCGTCCCGCGCGGCGGCGCGCACCTCGGCGCTCACCCCCACCGTGGGCTGGTTGAGCGGCGCCACGGCGGCGCGGAACGCGCGGCTTCCGACGTCCGTGCCGGGAACGCGGTGGGCGATCGCGCCGTAGAAGCTGGAGGCGACGGCGACGAAGATGAGCGCGTTCACCAGGGGCGACCCGACCCGGGAGATGGCGTTGTTGATCGCCGACGCCACACCCGAGTTGCTCGCAGGCACCGAGGTCATGAGGGCGGTGGTCAGCGGCGCCACCATGATGGCGAGCCCCGACCCGTACACGACCAGGGCGGGGAGCACATCGCGGATGTAGTCCGCCGGGGGCAGGAACGAGCCCGAGGAGCCTCCGCCCAGCACCCATCCCCGGCTGTTCGCCGGGAGCCGGACGAACCACAGCAAACCGAGGGCCATGAGGGCGGGTCCCAGGGTCATGAACAGCCGCGGTCCGTACTTGGCCGCGAGCCTGCCGAACCGCGCCGAGAACGCGATCAGGAGGATGCCGCCGGGGATCCCCGCGAGGCCCGCCGCCTGCTCGTTGTAGTGCAGCGTCCCGATCAGGAAGATCCCGAGGTACGTCAGTGCGACATAGAGCGCGCCGTAGATCAGGAACGTCGAGATGTTCGTGACCGTGAAGTTCCGGGACCGGAAGAGTCGCGGCGGCACCAGGGGGTCGCGGCGTTTCACCATGAGGAAGGGAAAGGCGATCGCCGCGAGCGTCCCGACCGTGAGGCTCACGATCGCCACGGGCTCTCCCCAGCCCCGTTGCTGTCCCCGGACCGTGCCGAACGCGAGGCCCCCGACGGCCACGGCGATCACGACCGAGCCGAGCCAGTCGAACCGCCCGGTCGCGTTCTCGTCTCGGGACTCCTGGACGAACCGCCTGGTCGCGACGAAGGCCACGATGAGGAACGGCAGGTTGATGAAGAACGCCATGCGCCACGAGATCGTGTTGACGAGCAGGCCCCCGACGAAGGGCCCCAGGATGGTCGTGGCCGCCGACGCCGCGGCCCAGACGCCGAAGGCGCGCCCCTGCTCCTCTCCGGAGAAGCTCGCCGTGATGATCGCGAGCGAGCCCGGGACGAGCAATGCACCGGCCCCGCCCTGCAAGATCCGGCCTGCGATCAGGAACTCCATCGTGGGCGCGAGCCCGCACATGAGCGAGGTCGCCGCGAAGGCGACGAGCCCGAGCGAGAACACTCGTCGGCGGCCGTAGTAGTCGTTGAGCGCCCCCGCCAGGATCAACATCGAGGCCAGGGTCACGAAGTACGCGTTCGACACGTAGGACTGAGCCTCGAGCGTCCCGAAGTGGCTGGATGCGAGGTCCTGGCCGATGCGGGGAAGCGCGAGATTCACGACCGAGGTATCGAGGAACACGATGCCCGAGCCCAGGACGACCGCCACCATCGTCCCCCGCTTCTGCGCCGGCGTGAGCGACACGCGCCCGCTCAGATGCGTCGGACCCACTGCGCGCGCCATTGCGGCGGCGCGAAAGGCTCGGCGAAGTAGTCGGTTTCCTTCAGGATCTTGCCGTCGCGGAACTCCAGGATGCTGACGCCGTCGAACACGCTGCCGTCGCCGTAACGAAGTTCCACCTCGGTCACCGCGAGGTCCTCGCACGCCACGGTCCGCCGCAAGGCGGCCGCGGGCGGCCCTCCCGGGAAGTTGCTCATCACGGCGAGCGCGTCCTCGCGGCCGACGATGCGCTCACCGGATTGCGGCCATTCCTGGACGAAGTCGTCGTGCATCAGGGCCGCCGCGGCGCCCCAATCGCGCGAGCCGATCGCGGCCCAAAGGGCCTCGGCGGTCGCCCGGATCCCGTTCTCGTCCATCGCAGCCCTCCGCGTCGAACCTATGCCCAACCTTCTATGCCGGCAACCGACCGGACCGTGGGAAACTGATCGCCCATGACTGCGCTTCGGGGGCTTGCGATCACGGGGTCGACCGGCGAGGTGGGGGGCCGCGTCGCCTCGCGGTTGGCGGCGCTGGGGATCGACCAACGTCTCGTGGTGCGCGACGCGGGCCGTGCGCCCGCGCTTCCCGGCGCGGAGGTCGTCACGGCGTCGTCCTACGGTGACGCCGCCGAGATGCGCGCCGCCCTGGAGGGCGCGGACTCGCTCTTCCTCGTGTCGGGCAGCGAATCACAGGATCGAACGCAGCAGCACTTCAGCGCCGTCGACGCCGCGGTGGACGCGGGGGTCGAACGGATCGTCTACCTCTCGTTCATGGCGGCTGCGCCCGACGCGACCTTCACGTTCGCCCGGGACCACTTCGCCACCGAGGAGCACATCCGTGCATCGGGCGCTCCCGTTCACGTCCCTTCGCTCGAGCCTCTACGCCGATTTCGTCCCTTACTTCACCTCGGCCGAACGCGTGATCCGCGGGCCCGCCGGCGATGGGCGGGTGGCGTGGGTGAGCCGCGACGACATCGCGGACGTGGTCGTCGCGACGATCCTGGCAGGCCCTGAGGACGGGGCGATCTACGACATGACGGGGCCGCACGCGCTGACGATGGCGGAGACCGCCGCGATCCTGGGTGGGGTCATCGACCGACCCGTTCTCTACGAGCGGGAGACCCTCGAGGAGGCACGCGCGTCGCGCGCTCCCACCGGCGCACCGGAATGGGAGATCGAGGGCTGGGTGACGTCCTATGCGGCGGTCGCCACCGGGGAGATGGACATCGTGAGCGACACGGTGCAGCGCATCGCCGGCCACCCGCCCGCGGCGCTCGAACCGTTCCTGCGGGCACACCCTGAGCTTTGGTCGCACCTCGTGTAACACCCGGCAGGATCGGGGACACGGAAGCGGAACGCGAAGGAGGGAGGGCACGTTGTCGGGGCTCAAGGCGATCATGCTGAACTGCACGCTGAAGTACGCTCCGGAGGTCTCCAACACCGAGGCGCTCATGCTGAAGGTGAAGGAGTGGTGGGACCGCATGGACGTCGACACCGAGGTCGTGCGGGTCACCGACTACCGGGTGAAGTTCGGTGTCAGCTCCGACGAAGGTGACGGCGACGAATGGCCCCAGATCCTGGCGAAGATCCTCGACGCCGACATCGTCTGCATCGGCACGCCGATCTGGTTCGGGGTCCGCGGTTCGGTGGCGCAGATGGTGATCGAGCGGCTCGACGGCACGTACAACGAACGCAACGAAGTCGGTCAGTACCCGCTGTACAACAAGGTGGGCTGCGTCGTCGTGACGGGCAACGAGGACGGCGCGCACGCGGCGGCCGAGACCACGCTGTTCAACCTGACGCACCTCGGGTGCACGATCCCTCCGAACGCCGACACGTACTGGGTCGGCGACGCCGGCCCGGGCCCCTCCTACATCGAGGCCGGCGGCGAGGACCACGTCTACACGCAGCGCACGACGCGCTGGATGGCGCACAACGCCGTGCACATGGCGCGGATCCTGAAGGCGTCGCCCATCCCCGCGGAGGGCAACACGTTCGACGACGAGCACGAGCACGAGGCCATGCACAACGGGTGAGGTCGGTCCGCCGGAGGTGGCCCGTGCCGGTCATGATCAGCCTCCAGCACGTGGAGAAGCGCTACCCGGGCAGCGCGCAGCCGGCCGTCGGAGACCTCTCGCTCGACATCCAGGCAGGGCGAGACCGTCGCGCTCGTGGGCCCCTCGGGGTGCGGCAAGACGACGACGCTCAAGATGATCAACCGGCTCATCGAGCCCACCGGCGGCCGGATCCTGCTGGACGACGTCAACGTCCTGGAGCAGGACCCTGTCCGCTTGCGGCGCGGCATCGGCTACGTGATCCAGCACACAGGCCTGATGCCCCACCGCACCGTCCGCCAGAACGTCGCCACCGTGCCCAAGCTCCTGGATTGGGACGATGATCGGATCGCGGCGCGCACACAGGAGCTGACGGAGATCCTCGACCTTGCCCCCGACCTGCTGGATCGCTACCCGGCCGAGCTCTCCGGGGGACAGAGCCAGCGCGTGGGTGTGGCGCGGGCGCTCGCGGCTGATCCGCCCGTGATGCTCATGGACGAGCCGTTCGCCGCCGTCGACCCCATCGTGCGATCGCGCCTGCAAGATCAGTTCCTGGATATCCAGGCGCGGCTGCGCAAGACGATCGTGTTCGTGACGCACGACGTCGACGAGGCGATCAAGCTCTCGGACCGCATGGCGATCTTGAACGTCGGGCGGCGTCCTGGAGCAGTTCGCGCCTGCGGAGGAGATCCTGCGGGCGCCTGCGAACGACTTCGTGCGCGAGTTCGTCGGCGCGGAGCGGGGGTTGAAGCGCCTTGCCCTGATCCGGGTCGGCGACCTGCATATCGAGGAGGGACCGGTCGTGGCTCCCGCCGACACCGCGGAGCAGGCGCGAGCCGTGATCGAAGCGCGCCGGCTTCGGATGGGCGAGCGTCGTGGACGATGGCGAACTGCTGGGCTGGGTGGACCAGAGATGCCCTCGAAGGGTGCGACACGGTCGCCGAGGCTCGCACCCGGCCCTTCACTGCCTACGTCACGGCGCGCGACTCACTCCGCACGGCGCTCGACTCCATCGTGACGTCGCGCACGGGCGTCGCGGTCGTCGCCACGCCGAGGGTCAGCGCTACCGCGGAATCCTGACCCTCGAGCAGATCTCGAAGGAGATCATCTCGTGATCCCGCCGTACCTCGCCGCCGACACGGAACCGCTCGTTCGCTGGGATTGGGTGTCGGAGCACCTGGGGGAGATCGTGTCGCTCGGCGAGCAGCACGTCTACCTGGTGATCGTCTCCGTCATCATCGGCTTCGCCATCGCGTTCCCCTTGGCCGTGATGGCGTCGCGGCACCGGTGGGCGGTGGGCCCGGTGAGCTGGGTGTCCGGGCGTGCTCTACACGATCCCGAGTCTCGCGTTGATCTCGCTGCTGCTGCCCCTCACGGGCCTGTCGCTCACCACCGTCGCGATCCCGCTGGCGATGTACAACATCCTCATCCTGTTCCGTAACACGCTGGCGGGCCTCGACGCGGTGCCGGCCGACGTACGAGAAGCCGCGAGGGGGATGGGCCTCACCGGGCGCCAGCTGCTATGGCGCGTGGAGATCCCCCTGGCGCTGCCGGTGATCCTCGCCGGCGTGCGGATCGCCACGGTCTCCTCGATCGGGCTCGTGACGATCGCCGCATTGATCGGGCGCGGCGGATTCGGGCAGTTCATCCTGATGGGGTTGAACGAGTTCTTCTGGACCCCGCTCGTCGTGGGCGTGGTCCTGTCTGTGGCCCTCGCCTTCATCGCCGACCTGTTGTTGCTCTGGGTGCAGCGACGGTCGACACCTTGGGCGCGGCGGGCCGGGACCCGGACGGTGGCGACGTGAACGAGCTCCTCAACGGCATCCGTTGGATCTTCAACCCCGTGCATTGGTCGGGATCCGATGGGATCCCCACGCGCGTATGGGAGCACGTGCAGCTCTCGGCCATCTCGCTCGTGCTGGCGTGCTTGATCGCCATCCCGATCGCGCTCTTCGTGGGTCATACCCGACGCGGACAGGTCGTCACCGTCCAGCTGGCGAACCTCGGGCGTTCGATCCCGTCGCTCGCGATCCTGTCGATCATGTTCCTCATCGCGGTGAAGGCCTGGCCGCGCCTCGCGTTCGGATTCCTGCCGACGATCGTGGCGCTCACGCTGCTTGGGATCCCGGTGATCCTCATCAACACCTATGTCGGGATCCGAGGGGTGGATCCGGACATCGTTGAGGCGGCCCGCGGCGTCGGCCTGAACGGCCGCCAGGTGTTGCTCCGCCTCGAGGTTCCGCTGGCGATGCCGCTGATCATGACCGGCCTGCGACTGGCGGCGGTCCAGATCGTGGCGACCGCGACTCTGGCGGCCCTCATCGCCGGCGGGGCGCTCGGCCGCTACATCGTGGACGGCTACGCGCAGCAGGACACGCCGAAGATCGTGGCCGGCTCCATCCTCGTCGCCACGCTGGCGATCCTCACCGACCTGCTCTTCTCGCTGCTCGCGCGCATCGCGAACCCGAAGCTCAGGTCGCGAACGCGCGCCGCATCCCCTAACACGAACCCCTGATAGGGTCGTGCGCAAGCGTTCCTGCGGAGGAACGCTCGTCGGAAAGGACGGGAGGAATACCCATGCGGAAGCACCGCACGTTGGCCCTCGGGGCGGGCTTGCTGGCGCTGGCGATCGTCGCCGCGGCATGCAACTCGGGTGGGGGCAGCAGCACGACGCCGAGCGCGAGCTCTACGTCGAAGGGCACGCTGGTCGTCGGCGTCTCGGGCGCCTTCGCCGAGAATCAACTGGTGGCCGAGATGTACGCGCAGGTCCTCGAGCACGCGGGCTACACGGTGAATCGGGAGTTGAACATCGCGAGCCGCGACGTCGGCAACCAGTTGCTCGCCGACGGCAAGATCGACCTCAAGCCCGAGTACACGGGCTTCGACCTGCCCCTGTACAACAAGAACGGCGTCACGAACGGCCCTCCGGCCAACGTGGCGGCTGCCCTCGCCACGGCGGTCGCTCCGGCCGGCCTCGTCACCTACAAGTTCTCTCCGGCGAACAGCACGAACGTCTTCGTGGTGACGCCGGCGACGGCGTCGAAATATCACCTCACCGACCTGAGCAGCCTCGCCCCGGTGGCCGGCAAGCTCACGTTCGGCGCGCCGCCGGACTGCCCCACCGCGGCGTTCTGCATCCCGGGGCTGAAGAAGACCTACGGCATCACGTTCGGCAACGTCAAGCTGCTCGACACGGGCGGCCCGAAGACCGTGGCCGCCGTCCAGGCCGGTGCGGTCGACGTCGGCGAGCTCTTCTCGCTCGATCCCACCATCACGAAGGACGGCTTCACGGTCCTCACCGACAACAAGAACCTTCAGGCCGACGGGAACTTCATCCCGGTGGTGCGCAAGGCGGTCGCCACCCCCGAGCTGGGTCAGCTGCTTGACAGCGTCACCGCCACGCTCACGAACACCAACATGCTGGCGATGGTCGACAAGGTCGAGAACGAGCACGAGGACGTCTCGACGGTCGCGAAGGCCTACCTCCAGCAACAGGGGCTGATCTAGGACCTACTGCACGCGGCCCATCACCGCGAGCATCTTCGTTTGGATGTCGGCGCCGTGGGGCGGCACGATCGTGTCGCCCCACAGGCCGCTGGCCTTCAGCTCGGCCTCCTTCGGAGCGAGCTCATCGTAGATCCTCTGCGCCCACGCTGCGTTCATCGTGTCGTCGGCGCCGATCCCGCGGGCCAGGTCCCACGCGTGCACGACGAGGTCGGTGAAGAGCTCCTCTGCGTACTGGGAGCCGGGGACGTCGCCGAACGAGAGGTGAACGGTCCTGGACATGGCCCCGTCCACGGAGACGGCCGCTCTTGCCGCCTCCTCCGCCCGGTCCCATGCCGCTCCCGGATCGTCGCCCAGTTGGTCGCCGTCGTAGCGGTCGCCCACCTCGGCCACCGTCTTGCCGGCGAACAGATCGGGCACCCACAGGGTCTCGTACGTGACGTGGTTCACGAGCGCGCGAACGTTCCATTCGGTGCAGGGGGTCGAGTCGCCCCACTGCGTGGCCCCGACCGCGTGGACATCCGTTCCGAACGACGTCAGTGCGTCGACGAAGCGCTGTTGCAGCTCATCCATCGTTGTCCTCCCTCATAACCCGTACGCCTCCAACAGACGCAACCACACCTCGCTGACCGTTGGGAACGCCGGCACCGCGTGCCAGAGGCGATCCAATGGCACCTCACCCACGATCGCGATCGTCGCGGCGTGGAGCAGTTCCTGCACGTCGGGTCCCGTGAAGGTCGCCCCTACGATCACCGATCGTGCCTCGTCCAGGAGGATCTGGCTGGTTCCCTTGATGCCGTTGCCGCGCGTGTAGGAGCCTGCGACGTCTCCGGTTCCCGTCGTGACCGCCCGCACGTCGATCCCCTGATCCTTCGCCTCCCGCTCCGTCGGCCCGACCGCCGCGACCTGCGGATCCGTGAAGGTCACTCGAGGCACGGCCCGTCGGTCGGCGAGGTCGGCGACATCGAGGCCGGCGATCACGTCGCCGACCAGGCGGCCCTGGTACTTGCCCATGTGGGTCAGCAGTGCGAGCCCGGTGACATCGCCGACGCCGTAGAGCCATCCCGCCCGGACCTGCACCGCCCGCAGGTGGTCATCGACTTCCAGGAAGCCGCCGGGCTCCATCCCGATCGTTTCGAGGCCCACATCCGCCGTGTTCGGCCGCCGTCCCACGGCCACGAGGATCTCGTCGCCCTCGAGGCTGTCGCCGTCGTCGAGGGTCGCCGTCACGGGGCCGCCCGCCTGACGACGCACCGCGGTCACCCGCGCGTTCGTGCGTACGACGATCCCCTCGGCCTCGAAGGCCTCGCGGACCTGGTCGCCTGCGAACGGCTCCTCGCGTCCCAGCAGTTGGGGCCCGCCCTCGATGACGGCGACCTCGTCGGCGCCGAGCCGCTTGAAGGCTTGCGCCATCTCCACCCCGATCGGACCCCCGCCCATCACCAAGAGCCGTCGAGGCACACGATTCGCCTGGGTGATGTCGCGGTTGTCCCACGCATCGGCGTCGGCGAGACCATCGATGGGGGGCATCGCGGGGGTCGTGCCGCACGAAAGAACGACGGCGCGCCGCGCCTCGAGGCGCCTCCGCCCGTTGTCGGTATCCACCTCGACGGTTCGTTCGCCTGCGAGCCGGCCGCGGCCCCGGATGAGCTCGATCCCCTTGTCCGCGAGCCACGGGAGCTGGCCGGCGTCGTCCCAGTCGCTCGTCATGTAGTCACGCTGCGCGAAGGCTGCCTCGACGTCGATCGGGCCCTTGATCGCCTCGGCGGCACCCGGCACGCGCCGCGTCGCCGCGAGGATGTCGCCCGGACGGATGAGCGTCTTCGACGGGATGCACCCCCAGAACGAGCACTCGCCGCCGACGAGGCGCTCCTCGACGATCGCCACGGACAGGCCGTGGTCGGCGCAACGGCCCGCGGCGTTCTCACCTGGCGGGCCAGCGCCGATCACCACGACATCGAACGGGTCCGTCATCTGAGCGTTCACTCCCTGAACGCGTCGGGGTTCAGCAGCGTCGGCGGCCGGGTGCCGTCCAGGGCCGCAAGCACATTCTGGACCGCGAGCGCGCCCATCGCCTCGCGCGTGTCCACGGTGGCCGAGCCGAGGTGAGGGATCATCACCACGTTCTCCAGCGCCAGCAGGCGCGGCTCCACTTCGGGCTCGCGCTCGAACACGTCGAGGCCCGCTGCGAAGATCTCCCCGGACTCGAGCGCGTCGGCCAGCGCGGACTCGTCCACGACCGGTCCCCGCGACGTGTTCACGACAACCGCGGTCGGCTTCATCCGTTCGAACGCATCGGCGCCGAACAGGTGCCGCGTCTCCTCGGTCAGGTTCGTGTGGATCGAGACGAAGTCGGCCTCCTCCAGGAGCTGCGCCAGCTCGCGACGCTCGGCTCCGGTCTGGGCCTCCACCTCCGCGGGCAGCTGGACCGCGTCGCTATAGATCACCGACATCCCGAAGCCCTTCGCGCGGCGGGCAACGGCCTGGCCGATCCGCCCGAACCCGACGATGCCCATCGTCTTGTGGTGTACGTCGCGTCCCAACATCATGAGCGGGCCCCAGATCCAGGGCCGTTCGGCCCGCAGGAACCGCTCCCCCTCACCCACCCTGCGGGCCGCCGCCATCAGCAGCGCGAACGCCGTGTCCGCGGTGGTCTCGGTGAGCACGTCGGGCGTATTGGTCGCCAGCACACCCGCTGCCGTGCAGGCCGCCACGTCGATGTTGTCGAAGCCCACGGCGTGGTTGGCGACGATCTTCAGCCGGGGCCCCGCGGCGTCCAGGAACTCGGCATCGACCTTCTCCGTGAGCATCGTGACGATCGCGTCGCGGCCCCCGACGACCTCGAGGAGCTCGCCGCGCGGGATCCCGAACTCGTTCTCGTGCACCGTGACCACGCATCGCTCGCGCAGCGTTCGCATCGGCTCGTCCATGATCGGACGGGTCACAAGGACATCGGCTCGTTCGCTCATCGGGTGGCTCCTGAGGGCGACGGGAGCCTCGGAGTATGCGACAACTTCGGCCCGCACGGGTAGCGAGGCACCGCCAGGATCCACCCGGTGTCTCGTGGGGACCGGCCGCGAACGATGTCGCCTACTCCGTGATCTCGATCCGCTCGATCACGACGTCGTCGGCGGGCCGGTCCTGGGCGCCCGTCTCCATCTTCGAGATCGCCTCGACCACCTCGTAGCCCTGTGTGACCTGACCGAAGATCGTGTGCTTGCCGTTCAGATGCGGCGTCTGCGCCACGGTCAGGAAGAACTGCGAGCCGTTCGTCCCGGGCCCGGCGTTGGCCATCGCGAGGCGCCCGGTCTGGTTGAACGTGGGACCGTCGGGTGGGCACTCGTCCTCGAAGCGGTAGCCGGGGCCGCCCATGCCGGTGCCCGTAGGATCGCCGCCCTGGATCATGAAGCCGTCGATGACGCGGTGGAACACCGTTCCTGGGTAGAGCGGCTCCTGCTTCGTGACGCCGTCGCGCGGATCGGTCCACTCTCGGTCCCCGTTGGCGAGTTCGACGAAGTTAGCGACAGTTTTCGGGGCGTGTTCCGGCATCAGTTCCACCGTGAACGAACCCCTGTTGGTGACGAAGGTGGCGATGGTCATGCTGGCGATCCTCCATGGTCGGCGCGAGAGCAGATTCTACTTCTCGAAGATGGAGGCCCTGCGAGCGAGCACGAACCGAGCGAGATCGACCGCCGACACCCTCAGCACGCTCAGTCGACGTCGTCGCCGACGGGCATGCCGACGAGGCGGATGTGACCGTCCTCGACCTCGAACTTCGTCAGCGATCCCCGGCCCACGGGGATCCGCCATCGCTCGCCGGGCAGATCCAGCAACCGGGCGGCCACGAGCCGGATCATCACGGCGTGGGTGACCGCAGCGACGCGCTCGCCCGCATGGCGCGACCCGATCAGCTCGACGGCCTCGATCATCCGATTCTGCGCGTCGCTCAGGCGTTCGCCGTTGGGGCAGACGGCACGGTCGGGAGCGCCCTTGTAGAGCTTGAACATCTCGGGGTCGAACATGGCGGCCTCTTCGGAGGTCATGCCCTCCCAGGTCCCGTAGTCGAGGTTGATGAGCCCGTGCAGGATCCGCACGTCGGGGATCCGACACTCGTCGGCGATCACCTGGGCGGTGTTGATGGTGCGGCGCAGCGGTCCCGCGTAGACGGCGGTGAGACCGACCGGAGACAGGGCGCGCGCGGCGTCGACCGCGTCGGCCCAACCCTGGGCGTCGAGCGGCACATCGCGCCGTCCGCGATAGCGGTTCTGAACGTTCAGCGTGGTGGTGCCGTGGCGGATCAAGAACAGCTCGGCGACCCCTTCGCGCGGGGTCGGGCCGTCGTCGTCGGGATCCTGGATCTCCAGCGTGTGGGGGGTGGTGGCCATCGAGAGAACCTCCAGCGTACGGGTGCACCTCGCCGGGGAAGGAAGGAGGCGGTCGTCCTGCCACGCCGTGTGCGTCGGGTGGCCAACGTACGTCAGGCGCGCCGCGAGGGTCAACAGGACGGGCAGGAGTCGGGTCCTTCGGGGATGGACGCGCTGCAAAGGACCTACGCCGCGGGGCCTCGTCCCGTTCCTGTGGAAATAGGCCGAAGCGTGGGAGTCCGGCCGGTTCCCTTCCGATATCATGGCCCCGTTGCCGGGCGCGTCCCTCCCAGCCCCGCGTCGGGCATCTTGGATTCCCTCGGCCAAGGAGAGCGCGTTGTCGGAGCCCACCGCCCGGATCCTCGATCTCAGCGATTACTGGCGCATGGTCCGGATCCGCAAGTGGACCGTCCTGATCGTCGCGGTCGTGGTGGCTGCTTTGATCTCCGGCTATGTGCTCCTCAAACCCGCCGTCTATCACGCTCAGGCGACGGTCCAGGTGAACCCGATCGTGAACCCGCTCACGGGCGGGAAGACGAATAGCTCCTCGGCCCCCGACATGGCGACCGAGTCGGCGATCGCGAAGTCCTCCGAGATCGCGGCGACCGTGCAGCAGCAGCTCAAACTTCCCCTGACGGCCCAGCAGCTGTCGAAGGGCGTGTCCGTCACCGTCGCGCGAGCAGGCACGATCATGACGATCGGCTACACGGCGAAGACGCCGCAGCAGGCCGCTGTCGTCGCCGAGGCGCTCGCAACGGCCTACTTGACCCAGCGGAAGCAAACGGTGACGGCGGACATCGCGCCGGCCGTAACCGAATACCAGACGCTCATCAACAGCAACAACACCCTCCTGACGAAGCTCAGGACCAGCTACGCCCAGGCGTCGAGCACGGCCCAGCAGCACATCATCCTCGGCCAGATCGACAACCTGACTCAACAGAATTCCTCCTACCTGGCCACCATCGCGAACTGGCAGTCGGCCGCTGCGACCGACGCGGGATCGGTGGGAGTCATCACCCAGCAGGCCGTGGCTCCCTCAGCCCCGGCCGGGCCGAGCCTGCCGATCGCGGTGGCGATCGGGCTGGTGATCGGGGCCATCCTCGGCGCGGCGCTCGCGATCATCCTCGGTCTGCGGGCCAACCGGGTGGGGGGACGCGACGAGCTCGCGATCCATCTCAGCGCCCCGGTCATGGCCGTGATCCCGAAGGTGGAGGGGTGGGACAAGGTTGACGACGCGGAGCTCGTGACCCGGGAGGACCCGGGTGCCCCCGCGAGCGAGGCGTACCGCACGCTCTCCACGAACATCCGGTTCTACCGCTCACAGCAGCCGTTGCGGGTGCTCGTGGTCACCAGCGCCCTGCCGAGCGAAGGCAAGAGCGCCACCGCAGCCAACCTGGCGGTCGTGCTCGCTGAGACCGGGCTGCGCACGGTCCTGGTCGATGCCGACCTGCGACGTCCGCGGGCATCGAGATTCCTCGGCGTCGGTGATCATGCCGGGCTCCACGAGGCGCTCGAGGGAAGCCGCGACCTGGTGGACGTGATCCAGGCAACCGAGATCGAGAACCTGTGGATCGTGGGATCGGGCTCGGTGCCACGCGACCCGGTGTCCCTGCTGGCCGGCCCCAACGCCGCCAGCGTGTTCGACGGCCTACGCCGCGTCGCCGACGTGGTCATCTGCGACGCCCCACCGATCCTTCCGGTGGCCGACGCCTCGGTCCTTGCCGAGGCGAGCGACGCGGTTCTGTTCGTGCACGATCCGGCCATCTCCAACCGCACCGCGCTGGAGGACGCCGTGAGGCAGTTGCGGACGGCGGGGGGCGCCATCATCGGCGGGGTCTACAACAACGTCAGCGCCGCACAGCGCAACTACCTCGGCTACTCCAGCTACGACGCCTACTACGGCAAGGACAAGGAGAGGAAGGGGCGCAGGACCGCCGACCTCTCCGCCGCTTCCGCCCAGGCCTCATCGGCCAACGGCAACGCCAAGAAGGGCAGCCCGACGAGGGTCTCGGGGCTCGAGTAGCGCCCCACGGTCAGTGGCATCTGAGCGTGCCGCCGTCCGAGAACGTCGGCTGGAGCGCCGCCGGCTCCCACGCGTAGGCCATCCGTCCGTCCATGAGTTCCATGCGCAGCACGCCGTACGCGTCGTCCTGCGCAGCCACCAGGTGCGCCGGACGAGGCTCAGGTCCCACCCCGATCAGACGCTTGCCGCCGGTTCCCACGACGAACTCCGTCATGCCGTGCGCGCGGTCGAGCCTCCCGTTGACGTCCTGCGGAGCCCACCGCTCGTAGTTGTGGGCATCGGCCCCCAGGACCACGTCGACGCCCGCCGTCTGGAGCTGGGCCCACAGCGGCACCAATCGCGTATCGGGGCCCTTGGGCAGCCCGTTCCTCTGCCACCAGTTCACCCACAGGAACATGGGGTCGTAGAAATACGCGAGCGTGCACGGGTACAGGCCGTTCGAGTGCGTGGCGAGGTCAGAGCTCAGCCAGTCGTACTCCTTCGTGCCTGGCCCGCAACCGCTGTCGTTCAGGCAGTCGAGGGAGTTCAGCGCGATGATGTGCCACGACCCGAGGTTGAACGAGTAGTAGCCGTTCGGTGGACCCGCGCGGTTCCCGAACTCCGCGAGGTAGGCGCTGGGGTCGGGCAACCAGTCGCTCGGGCCCGGGACCGGGCGCGTCACGGGCTTCACAGAGCCGAAGAAGCGGTCGTAATAGCTCGCGTAGTCAGGTGTGCCGCCGAACGTGTACTGCAATCCACCGAGCGCCAGGAATCGATCGGGGGCGAGTGCCTTCACGAGCTCGCCCACCAGGTCGTAGCGGCAGCGTCGCTCGACATCATCGGGTGTCGGAGGCGTCGCGCACGCGATGTCGCCCACGGCCGCCACCGTGAATCGGTCCGGATGGGCGTCCGGAGCGGCGGTGCGGCCGCACGCGGTTGCGACGAGGACCATCACGCCGAGCGACGCGGCGGCGCCGATCCATCGCCTTCGGCCGCCCGATCGCATCGCGCTCATCGCACCCGCGGGGCCATGCGTTGGAAGGCCGCGGCCTTGCGGCGCTGCGCCCACGTCCAGTACGTGCCGCGGACGGCGTCGGACACGAGGCGGCGCGGCGAGGACGGGAGCGCGTCGAGCTCGCCGAGCAGAACGCCGGCGTCATACCCCATCGCTCCCAGCCGTTCGGCGCCGATCCGATCCAGGTACGCGCGACACCAGCGCTTGCGCCACGGCCGGTCCAGGACCAGCTTCCACTTCTCGAGCGGCTCGGCGGACAGCTCCCGGTAGCGATCCACCCCGGTCGGGTCTCCCATGCGTCCCGGCAGGCGCACGTCGGAGAACGACGTCAACAGGGACGTATCGAACGGGAGCTCGAGGTACTCGAAGATGCGGGGCCACGTCGTATCGGGATCGCCGACGAGGTCCTCGTACTGCACGGAGATCGTCGTGTGGGGATGCGCTTCTTGGGCGTCCACGAGTGCAGGGATGCCGTTGAGGTCGCCCTGGAACCGGTCGACGTTCCATCGGCCCTTCGCCCACGTGTCCACGATCGAGGCCACCACGGCCAGCGGGTTCCGCCACAGGAAGATCACCTTCGCGTCCGGGAACAGCTGGAAGAGCTCGGCCGTGACGTAGTGGTAGCGAGGAGTCTTGTCGAGGAAGTAGGTGGCTTCGGGGCCCGACGCTTTGGCATAGAGCTCGAGCACGAAGCCCCGCATCGCGGTCCAGTAGTCGGCCTCGCCGTTGGGCAGATGGTGGACGAACTCCTTGATGGCCCGGGCGGCGATCGGCTGTGTGTACTCGGCCGCCATGCCGCGCTCGTGCAGCGCGTAGCCGTGGGGCAGGAGCAACCAGGGTTCGGCGGCCGTTGCGATCTCGGCATGCGCTGCCAGGACGCGCTGGACGAGTGTCGACCCCGACCGGGGGAGCGACAGCACGAAGATCGGGCGGATCGTGGACGTGTGCAGCTCCATCGGCGCGCACATCCTACGTTAGGCTTCGGGGCCTGACCCCGGCCGGGAGAGGCTCCCTGTGCGCGTGCTCGTCCTGCATTCCCGCTACCTGTCCGGCGACGTCTCGGGCGAGAACCGTGTGGTTGCCGACGAGGTCGAGGTGCTGCGGGCCGCGGGGCACGAGGTCGCCCTCTACGCCCCGGCGCCGGTCACGGGCGGAGGAGCCGCCCTCGCTCGGACCGCGACATCCGCCGTGTGGTCGGATGCCAGCCGGCGCACGGTCAGGCGGGTCGTGCGGTCCGAGGGCATCGAGGTCGTCCACGCCCATAACCTGTTCCCGACCCTGTCGCCCGCCGTGCTGCGATCCGCGAAGGTCGGGGGCGCGGCGGTTGCCATGACGCTTCACAACTACCGCCTGCTCTGCCTGCCCGCAACGCTGAGACGGGACGATCGCGCCTGCGAGGACTGCCTCGGCAAGGTCCCCTGGCGCGGCGTGGTCCACGCCTGCTACCGGGGATCTCGCACGGGAAGCGCGGTGCTGGCGGGCGCGGTGACCCTGCATCGAGCCGCGGGCTCGTTCGACCTCGTAGATCGATTCGCCGCGGTGAGCGACGTGGTCCGCGAGACCCACGTCCGGGGCGGCCTCGGGCCCGAGCGGATCGTCGTCAAGCCCAACTTCGCCCCTGCCGCGTCGCCAAGGCACGGGCCGGGCTCGTGGTTCCTCTACCTGGGCCGCCTCGCGCCCGAGAAGGGCGTCGACACCCTGCTCGACGCCTGGCGCAGGATGCCCGCCGACGCCGCCCAGCCCCGCCCAGAGCTCCGGGTTGTGGGCGACGGCCCCGCTACCGGGGCGCTGCGTTCGCTCACCGTCGAGGGCGTGCGGTTCGAAGGGGAGGTCCCGGCCGCCGAGACCTCCGCCCTCATCGCGGGGGCTCGGGCGGTGCTCGTGCCCTCGCGATGGGAAGAGCCCGCCGTGCCGCGCGTGCTGTTGGAGGCGTTCGCCGCGGGAGTCCCTGTGGTGGTGTCGGATCGAGGAGCGCTCCCGGGCGGCGTGGACGAGGGGCGCACCGGGTTCGTGGTGCCGGCCGAAGATCCGGATGCCTGGGCGGCCCGAGCGACCCAGCTCACCGACGACGACGTCTCCTCGGCACTCGGAGCGGGCGCCCTGGAGGTATGGCGCGAGCGATACAGCCCGGCGAGCGGCCTGCGGGCGTTGGAGTCGCTCTACGGTGAGGCGCTCGAGGTCAGTCGCGCGGCGCGAAGCTGATCCGGCCCGTCTTCTTCGCCACGAGCCAGGCGGGGTTGCGCACGTTCAGCCGGAGGCTGAGCCAGCGGCCGAGAAGCCATGCCCGACGATCGTTGCCCCCGTGACGCTCGCGCACCATGAGCGACTCGCGGGCCATCTTCTCCGGGTCCAGCGAGATCTGGCCCGGATGCAGCCGGAAGCGCCCGAGCGTCTGCGGCAGGATCCTCGGCATCCCCACCTGCATCGCGCGCGCGTACCAGTCGTAGTCCCCGCAGTTGCGGTATCCGAGGTCGAACATCCCCACGTGCTGGAAGAAGTCGCGGCGAGCCCAGACGGTCTGCTGAGGGATGCACGACCACCCCAGGCCGAGGTACTCGCGGAGGTTGAGCGACACGGGCGTCATCGCGCCGAGCACGTCTCCGTGCTCGTCGGTGTACTCCACGCGACCGCACACCCACCCGACCTTGCGATCCGCCTGCAGGGCGCGAAGCACGAGCTCGAAGGCTCCCGGTGCGATCTCGTCGTCGGCGTTGATGTAGCCGATCACGTCGCCTCGCACTTGTGCCAGCCCTTTGTTGACGGCGTCGTACATGCCTCGGTCGTCGTGGGACTCGACGACGCGAGACGGGAACGCGCGCGCGACCTCCAACGTGCGGTCGGTGGAGCCGCCGTCCACGATGACATGGTCGATCTCGACGCGGTCGCTCCGCTGGCTCCACACGGAGCGGAGCGTCGCCTCCAGGAACGTCTCCGCGTTCAGCGTCGGCGTCACCACGCCGAACGTGACCCTGTCGGTGTCGTCCGGCGTTGCGGTGGGGGGGCCGTTCACGATGGCGTGCGGAGCATCTCCAGCGCGATCGGACCGGCGAGCGCACGGCGAGGGCGGCGGATGGGAACAGACCTCCTTGAACGGGTGCGGCGAACGCTACCACCCCCCGGCGGTCCTCAGCTACGGGCCGGATGGCAGGGTCGGGAGGGGCGGTCGATCGCCCCGGGCGTGCAGGACGACCCCGACTGGACAGGGCGGCGAGGCTTGGTAGGGTAGGGCCACCTTGAGGGCGCTCGATGGGAGGGTCCGCGAGGTTTTTTCGTTGTTTGGGTTGGTGAGGAAGGAGGCCGATCGCGATACCCGAAGGTTTGGAGCTCATGACAGGAAAGGAGCATTCCCATGCGCAAGCTGAAGATCTTCCTTCTCCTGCCTCTGTTGTCCCTTCCCCCGCATCTCACCGCGGACCTCAGGGCCCGGTTCCGTGATCGTCCTCCCCGGGACCTGGCGAGAGGCGATCTCGGCCGGTTCATCATCGCGCTGGCACGTCGGTGTCTGTCCGCCCCGCGCCGGCTGCTCACGCATTCGGCAACCGCGCCCGAGATCCACGTGATCGCGGCCGCGGCCGATGCGGACGCCAAGACCGCAGCACCGACCGGTCGACGGCCCAGCGCGCGGCGCGTCACGATCCGGGTCCTCCCGGCGTCCCCGCGCGCGCGGCCGCAGACGACGTAGATCCCGTTCGGCCTTCCCCCAGGTGCCCCCCGGCGCGTTTCCAGCGCGCCATGGTTACCCATCGATGTTCATGCCACCGGCCAGTGTGCGCACGACATCGGGGCCGGACGGAGGATCTTGATGAGGAAGACGCACAGCATCGATCGACGAGAGTTCCTGAAGCGCAGCGCACTGACGGGCACCGCCGCCGCCAGCCTCGGCTGGTGGGCCCTGGAGGGGGCGGAGCTGCCTGCGTTCGCCGCGACCGCGGGCACGGTGAAGTGGGGGGCGTTGTGCCTACCACCGGGGAAGCAGCTCCAGCAGGCCGGTGTCGCCGCCCTGGAGGCGCAGGTGGGTCGCAAGTTCGACACCACGCACTACCGGATGCCCTGGACGACGCCGCTCGTGAACAAGTTCACGTCGTGGAGCGCCAGCACCGGGCACACGCAGATCCTGTCCTGGTTCGCTCGCACGAAGGGTGGCCTCGTCAGCTGGAAGGGCATCGGCCAGGGGCACCAGGACGCGTGGATCGCCACCCAGGCGCGTGCGCTGAAGGCCGCCGGGTGGAAGGGCTACTTCTGCTTCCACAAGGAGCCGGAGGACGAGGGGAACCCGACGGACTGGAAGGCCGCCTATGCGCGGGTGCACCAGATCTTCGACAGCGTGGGTGTCACCGGGATGAAGTGGGTCGTGTGCCTCATGGCATCCACCTACCTCTCCGGGACCGCGGACCCCTGGATGCCCCCGAACTACGACCTGCTGGGAGTCGACGGCTACAACCGATACACCTGCCGCCACATCGAGTGGAGGACCTTCTCGAAGATCATGAGTCCCGCTCGGGATTTCGCCGTGTCGCGCGGCAAGGGCCTCTACGTGATCGAGTCCGGATGCGTCGAGGGCACACCGGGGGAGAAGGCGCAGTGGTTCAACGATGCGCGTGCCACGCTGAAGACGTGGCCTGAGGTCGTCGGGATCTCCTACAACAACGAGAACACGGACTGCACGTACTACGTGGATTCCACGGCGTCGTCGCTCGCCTCCTTCCGGGCGATGGGTCAGGACCCCTACTTCCTGTAGATCGACACCGTGCGAAGGGACCGCCGCGACGCGGCGGCCCCTTCGTGCGGCCCGCCTTGCCACAGGTAGCCTGTGCGCGCCATGGGGTCGCGTCCTCCCATCCTCATCACCGGGTCGCATCGATCCGGCACGGGCTGGGTCGGCGAGATGCTGGCCGCGACACCCTCGCCCCGGCTCGCGTACATCTGGGAGCCTTTCAGCCTGCTCGCACGCCCCGGGATCTGCGACGCACCCTTCCGCCATTGGTTCACGTACGTCTGCGCGGAGAACGAGACGGCCTTCAAGTCGCCGATCGCCCAGACGCTGGCGTTCCGCTACCACCCGGGCGCCGAGTTGGGGTCCCTGCGCTCGCCGAAGGACGCAGGCCGATTCGTGCGGGATTGGTACGTCACCGGTGGGCCGCCGCCGCCGCGACGACGTGCCGGTGTTCAAGGATCCCATCGCTCTGTTCTCGGCCGGGTGGCTCGCCGACACGTTCGGCATGGAGACGCTCGTGCTGATCCGTCATCCCGCCGCGTTCGTGCGCAGCATCGTGCGCAACGGGTGGGATCACCCGTTCGGACGACTTCCTCGCGCAGCCGTTGATGATGCGCGACCTGCTTGCGCCCTTCGCCGACGACATCGAGCGGTTCGCGGCGAAGGAGCAGCCCCTGATGGATCAGGCGATCTTGCTGTGGAACCTGATCCACCACCAGATCCGGCGATTCCGCGACGAGCGGCCGAGCTGGGCCTTCCTGCGACACGAGGATCTGTCGCGCGAGCCCGTGCGCGAGTTTCCGCGCCCTCTACGGACGGCTCGGCCTCACCTGGACCGACGTTGTGCTCCGCACGATCCAGGAGCACAGCGGGGTCGGCAACCCGCAGGAGACGGCCGACGCAGCATCGCACAAACGCGACAGCAGCAAGGCGATCACCGCCTGGAAGGCGCGGCTGACGCCCGGAGGAGGTCGCCGCATCCGCGACGCCACCGAGCCCATCTCCAGCGCGTTCTACGCCGATGTCGACTGGTAGCGAGGCCGCCAGCCCGTTCAGCCTGCGCTCGGTCCGCCGGCGGCTGTTGTCCGGTTCTGCGTGGGTCATGGGCGCGAAGGTCGCCACGCTCATCGTGGGGATCGGGGTGCAGTGGCTGATCGCTCACCTGCTCACGACAGCAGCAGTACGGGGTCTACACCACCGCGTTCACGATGGCCCTGCTGGGCGCCGCGATCGCGCAGCTGGGCCTGGACCGCGCGGTGGTGCGCTTCGTCGCCGCCGGGCTCGGGCTGGGGGAGCTCGGCAAGGCCCGCACCGCGATCCGGACGGCGATCACGTACGGGACCCTGTCGCGCCGTGACGCTCGGCGTGATCCTCAGCGTCGGCCCGGGCCAGCTCCTCGCGAACCACGTGTTCCACGACGCGTTCCTGGCCGCCGCGATCCCGCTCACCGCGCGGGTGGCTCGTCGCGCTCGCCGTGCAGTCGCTCATGGTGGAGAGCTTCCGGGGGATGTCGCGGTTCGCCGCCGCGACACTGCTGGACGAGCTGTTCGTCGACTTCACCTCCATGTGCGTGTTCGCGATCCTGTACGTGACCGTCGGCCACGCAGGCAAGGTCCCGCTGTACCCGCACGGACGCTTAGGGGTGAACGGGGCGAAGGTCGTGATCGGCGTGTGGGCCGGCGCCGCAGCTGCTCGCGGTCGCGGTGGGCCTCGTCATGCTGCTGCGCCGTTACCGAGCGCTCAAGGGTCCCGGCGACCTGTCGCGCCAGGGAGATGTTCCACGTCGGCATGGCCGCTGGGGGTGACCAACGTGGGACCCTGCTGCTCGGCACGCGGATGGACGTGCTGGTCCTGAGCGCGTTCGTGCGGCACCGCCACCGTGGGGCTCTACGGCGCCTCGGCCCGGCTGGTGATCTTCGTCGCGACACCGTTCGTCGTCTTCTCCGGCGTCATCCCGCCGATCATCGCCGAGCTCCACGCACAGAAGAAGATGCGCCAGCTCGAGCGCGCGCTGCGCGCCGGCGCCACGCTCGCGGGCCTGCCGGCGTTCGGTGTGCTGCTGTCTTCCTGCTGTTCGGCCCCTGGATCCTGGGCACGATCTTCGGACCCCGATACGAGAGCGGAGCCACCATCCTGGCGATCCTCTCGCTGGGACGGCTCTACGCGATCTGGGCGGGCTCGGCCGGTGTGACCCTCATGATGACCGGGTATCAGAAGGCGATGATGATGTTGACGCTCTCGTGCGGAGCTCTGAGCGTCGTGCTCGGGATCAGCGCCGCCGCCCTGACGAAGGCCGCGGGGCTGTCGGATCTGGACTGCGCGATCGCCGTGGCGTGCGCCACGGCAGCCACGCAGGTCGTCCAGAACACGCTTCAGCTGGTGTTGGTCCGCCGCCGGCTGGGGATCTGGACGATGATCCACTTCTCACCACGCGAGCTCTATCGCTACCTCCGGCCGAAGGGAGAACGGATGGCGGCACAGGACGCTGCGGAGGCGGCCGCGGATGGCGCTCCGTGGGTCCGAGACGACCCTCAGGACGACGGTGCGTCGAACGGCCAGACCTCCAGCCCGTGAACGGCGTTGCGCACGTCCATCGTGATGTTCACCGACGTAAGGGCCTCGCCGGCGTCGAGGTCGTACACGGAGATCGTGGCCGGTGAGGACCCGCCCACGATCCGGCCGTCCGGGCAGCACGGTGAGCCCTCGGCCGAACGTAGGCCGTGCCAGGTCCTCGGGGATGTCGGCGTGGTAGCAGCCGCTCCTTGGGATAGGCCGGAAGGGGCACCGACGCCATGACCTCACCCTCGCGGTTCGCGTAGGCGATCCGGTCCGTGCGCGTGTGATTGAACAGCGTGCCGTCCCGGAAGGGCCGCGCGTTGTGGTCCCGAACGGCAGGCGCGCGTATCCGCTCGAGGCGGCCGCCGTCGATCCGCCACAGCGCCGGCATCTTCGTGCCGCTCGCGAAGATCGCTCCGTCCTGCACCCACACGTGGTTCACGTGACTGCTGTCTCCTGCGGTGGGGCCGCCGGAAGCGCCGGGTCGAACCGGCTGAGCGATGGCTTCACCTTGAGCTTCAACGTGCGCCGTAACTTCCAGGCGTTCGAGTAGCGCAAGCACCAGCCGCGCGTGAAGGCGCCGGTCGCGAGATCGTACTCCAGCACCGAGTCGAACCCCGTGGACGCCAGGTACAGGCGGTCGCCGTCGATGAAGATCTCATGGCACAGATGCAGGTACGTGTTGCGGAACGAGCCCAACTGCTTCATGTCACGGTCGAAGATGAAGATCTCGTCGCTCGCCGCCAGGTAGATCCGATCGCCGTGGAACGCGATGCCCGCGCAAGCCTCGGTCGCCGCCTCGCCCCTCCCAATCGATGTTCGCGTCGGTCCAGTCCAGGACCTGCTCCGACGTGCCACGTTCGAGGTCCACCAGGTAGACGCCGCCGTGGCTCTCGCCCTGGCGGACGGAGCGCACGACGGAGCTGCAGATGATGCGGGGAAGCGGGGAAGGAGACGATCCGCTCATCGACACGTCGGGCACCTAGCGGGACTCGGGCGTCGGCGAGCCAGCCGGGGAGGTCGGTGTAGCCGAGGGCGCGCAACCGGTCTGCGAGGGCTGCGTTGCCCGGCGCGAACAGCGCCTCCAGCTCGCGCCGCGTGTCCGCGGACATGCGCTCCGCCTCGGGCCTGCGGTTCACGCGGTAGTAGAGCTTGCGCAACGGCTCCTTCAGTCGTCGGCGGTTGCCCAGGCGCCCCTCCTTGTTCGCGGCGAGGGCCGCTCGCTGCAGCAGCTTGCTGCGGAACTGGATCGTGCGGTTCTCGACCGAGTAGGTCATGCCGTCTGCTGCGGCAGGGTCGAGACCGAGCCATGTCGCGATATCGCGAGTGACGCCGTGCGGATCGGCGGCCATCTCTTCGAAGAACACCACGCGCAGATCGTCGCCGAACCCCTCCACCCACGGCTGGAGGTACTCGACGTAGAACCCGCCCTGGATCGTCCAGTACAACCGGTTCTCCTGCGAGAACGGTTCGCGGCCTTCACGCACCTTGCGACAGGCCGACACGTAGCCCTCGAACGTCATCGCGTCGGGGAGCGACGCGAGCCGACTCCTCATGAAGCGGAACGTGGACCAGAGGCGATCGATCGGATCGCGGAACATCACGATGACACGGGGGCGGTCCAACGCGGACCGCATCGCGTCCACGATGACTTGACCCCCGTGGAAGTACTGCGGGCTGGCCTCCAGCCGGTAGCGCTCGCCGCGAGAAGCTCGGAAGTGCCGCGCGTACTCGGCGAGGGGCGCCAGCACGCCGTCACCCTCGCTGAGCGGCGTGAAGTACTGGATCTCCTTCACGTCCGACGCGCAGACGTCGGGGAGTTGCGACAGGTACCAGAACAACGACGTCGTTCCCGCCTTGCCGACCCCCCCCACGATGAGGTTGGGCAGGGCACCCTCCGCTACCGGCTCCGCCCTCACCCTGCGGCCCGTTCCTGAGGCTCGTCGTCGTCGAGGTATCCGTAGCGCTTCAGCAGCGGCCACGTGATCCGCGTGACGAGCCGGCGGGACCGCGGGTCCAGCTCGCGACGCCATGCGTCGTCGACGCGGAGCGCGACGGTCCCCGAGATCAGTCGCATGCGATTGCCCGCCGGGATGTGACCGCTGGGAAGGTCGACCGAGCCGTCGTGAAGGAAGTCCAGGTCGTGCGGGTCCAGGTCGATGCCGAGGAACGCCGCCGTCGCCTGGGTCGTTTCGTGAGGGCGGCGCACCAAGGCCTCGTAGCGCACGCGGATCATCGGCGTGCCGAACCACTGCAAGACGGGATACGACAGGTTGAACCACGTCCATCTCACGCTGCTCTTCTGCGGACCGCGCCGGGCCCGGAACTGCTGGCCCGGGCGCGATCCCTGTCGTTCGACCTTCTTGCGTGTTCGAATACGCGACGCCGCGGCTGTCGCGGACCAGGTGCACGACCCGGGTTCGGAACTGGGGCGCTCGGCTCACCATGTAGACGTGGGCCGGGATCTTCATCGAGTCCACGATGATCGCGCGCGCCCGACACCTCCAGCACGGCCCAGTAGACCCTGGCCATCAGGTCCTGATAGGCGCGGAGGTCCCGCCCGTAGGAGGGCCAGAGCTTCGGGAACAGGATGAACGGGAGCGCGAACGGATGCTGGAGGTGGCTGCGTTTGAGCGTGAGACGGTCGTAGAGGCGCAGGCTTCGATCGAGGTCGAGTGCGTCCCACCCCCCGAACGCGCGGCGTCCGACCTCGGACCAGAACGGGCAGTCCCGGAACGGCCGGCCGCAGGCACACTCGACGTTCTCCACCAAGCCCTTGTCCCACAGACGGCCGATCTCGCCCACCGCGACGCACCCCGGCAGCTCCCCGAGCATGCGGCAACACAGGGTCGCTCCGTTCTGCCCCGTGCCCGCGATCGCGACGACGTCGATCCGCCGCCGCGGGGTGTTTCTGCTCGTCTCCATGGGGAACGCCTCACGCTAGCGGCGGGTCCGTCCTTCGACAACGGCCCGAAAGGCCAGTCGGTCTCCGCCGAAGGTCGCAACCGCTCCGTTGTCCGTTGACACCATGCCGACTTCTTCCCTAGGGTCCGCTGTACAACTCTCATCCCCCGGAGACCCGCCATGCTCGCTCGCCGCATCGCTGCCGCACTTGCCCTTGGGTTCGCCCTCGCCGCCGCCGTCGCAGCCTCACCATCGGGAACCGCCGCGCGCGCCGCGGGGTCGGACCCGGTCATCGCTGCGGCCGGAAACATCGCCTGCGACCCCACGAACCCCGCGTTCCACGCGCTGGCCGGCTCGACGACCGCCTGCCGGATGAAGTACGTGTCCGACCTCCTTCTGAACGGCAACAACACCCCCAAGTACCCCGTGACGCTCGCGCTGGGCGACACCCAGTACGTGTGCGGTGGGCTGAGCGCGTTCCAGCAGTCCTACGGCCCCACCTGGGGGCGGGTGCTCAGCGCCACGTACCCGGTCGTGGGCGACAAGGACTACCGGAGCACGTCGACCGCCCCCGGCGGCACCGGCTGCACCGCGCCGCCGGGCCGTGCGGCGGGTTTCTTCGGCTACTTCGGCCCCACGAAGCCATACCTGCTGACCAACGCTGGGAGCGTTGCGGGTTCCGGCGCCTACTACAGCTTCAACGTCCCCAGCGGGTGCACGCCGGACGGCGTCAACCCCTGTTGGCACTTCATCGCCCTTAACGGCAACTGCCGCAAGGCCCCAGGTTGCACGCCCGGAACCACGGAGTACACGTGGCTCTCGAACGATCTGGCGGCATCCCCGAACAGCACGTACCCGTGCACCGTGGCGTTCTGGCATTGGCCCAGGTTCAGCTCCGGCAAGCACGGCAGCGACGCCACGTTCGATCCCATCTGGCGCCTGCTCTACACGAAGGGTGTCGACGTTGTCCTCAACGCGCACGAGCACGACTACGAGCGGTTCGCGCCCCAGAACCCGGACGGAGTAGCCGATCCCACGCAGGGGATCAGGGAATTCGTGGTGGGCACGGGCGGGGCGAGCCACGTGAAGTTCCCGAGCACCGCTCGGATCGCCAACTCTCAGGCGAGCAACGACAACACGTTCGGGATCCTCACGCTGTCGCTGCACACGAACAGCTACGACTGGGCATTCATCCCGGCTGCCGGCGTGGGTACGTTCACCGACGCCTCGACCACACCGACGTCGTGCCACTGAACCGCGGCAAGGGCGCTCGAGGGTCTCGCGGGATCGTGCCGCGTCTGCGGATCGCCGCGGCCTTCGCCGCGTTCGCCACGCTCGCGGCGGTGTCGCTCGCGTCCGTTCCGGCGGGAGCGCTCGCGGGTCACACATCGCGTGCGGGGTCCAAGACGATCGTGCACGTCAGCCCCACCGATCCGATCATCGCGGCGGCGGGGAACATCGCCTGCGATCCGAACAACCCGGCCTTCAACGGTGGCGCCGGCACGGCGTCGGCGTGCCGCATGCGGTACGTGTCGAACCTGTTGCTGAAGAAGGGCGGCGTTCCGCGGTACCGGCTGGTGCTCGGCCTCGGTGACATGCAATACGTCTGCGGGGGGCTCGCTGCCTACAGGCAGTCCTACGGCCCCACCTGGGGCCGGGTCCTGTCGGTTACGCGGCCCGTCGTTGGCGACAAGGACTACCGGTCCACCGCGAACGCCCCCGGCGGCACGGACTGCACGGATCCGCCCGGGCACGCTGCCGGCTTCTTCGGCTACTTCGGCCCCACGAAGCCGTACCTGCTGACCAACGCGGGGAGCGTTGCGGGTTCAGGCGCCTTCTACAGCTTCAACTTCCCACGCGGCTGCACGCCCGGACCCGGCAAGCGGTGCTGGCATCTCATCGCGTTGAACGGCAACTGCCGCAAGGCGCCTGGATGCGTACCGGGCACCGACCAGTATGACTGGCTCCAGTCCGACCTCACGGCCCACCCCAACCTCCGCTACCGTTGCACCATCGCGTTCTGGCACTGGCCCCGCTTCACCTCCGGCAAGCACGGAAACGATCCCACGTACGACCCCATCTGGCGCCTGCTGTACGCCAGGGGCGTCGACATCGTCTTGAACGCGCACGATCACGACTACGAGCGGTTCGCGCCGCAGAACCCGAACGGGGTCGCCGATCTTGCGAAGGGGATCCGGGAGTTCGTCGTGGGAACCGGGGGGGAGAGCCACGTGAGGTTCCCGACCGCCGCGCGCCTGCCCACCAGCCGCGCGAGCAACGCCCTCACGTTCGGGATCCTCACGCTGACCCTGCACACGAACGGCTACGGCTGGCGGTTCATCCACGCGGCGGGCGGCACATTCACCGACGCCTCGATCGCCCCGACGCCGTGCCACTGAGCTCAGATCCGATCGCCGACCGCGCCACCGTCATCTTCCTGCACGTGGGCAAGACGGCCGGCGCCACGATGCGCCGCGCGTTGCGCTCGGAGTACCGCTCATCCCAGGTCATGGAGCTGCTGGCACCCGCGGCGCCACCGGGTCGTCTGCGGCGTGACGCCGCCGTCTCGTACTTCGCATCCCTCCCCGAGGCCGATCGCGAGGCACCCCGGCTGATCATGGGACACATGACGTACGGGCTGCACGAGCACATCGCCCGTCCGTCCACCTACGTCACATTGATGCGCGAGCCCATCAGCCTGGTCCGCTCGCAGTACCGGCACGTGCGCCGCCACGAGGGCCACCTCCTGCACGAGCAGGCGAAGGCGTACCCGGACCTCGCGTCGTACGTGCGCAGCGGCATCTCCCTGGAGATGGACAACAGCCAGACGCGCGCGTTCGCCGGAGACACCACGACGCCGTTCGGGGGGTGCACATCGGCGATGCTGGAGCGCGCGAAGTCGAACCTCGACCACGCCTTCGAGGTCGTGGGCCTGACCGAGCGCTTCGACGCGTCCCTCGTCCTGATGCAGCGCGCGTTCGGATGGGACCGGATCCGTTACGTCTCCGTCAACATCGACCCCAACCGGGGACGCGACGATGCGTCGTCCGACGAGGAGCTCGCGCTCCTGCGCGAGCACAACGCGCTCGACCTGAACCTCTACGCCTGGGCGAGCGAGCGCTTCGAGCGCGCGAGGGTCGCCTGGCCCGGCTTCGAGGATGCGCTCGCGCGGTTGCAGGCGGGCAACGCCCGCTACCAGCGTTGGGGGAAGCTCTCCCAAACGCCACGCACGGTCGTCGAACGCGTCACCGGCTCGAGGACGACGAGCTGAGGCGATCGCCGAGCACGCCCACCACGAACCGTGTGTTGCCCACGAGGTAACGCCTCCACAATCGCCCGGGCTCCGACCCCAGCCGGTACGTCCACTCGAGCCCGTACCTGCGCATCCACGCCGGAGCCCGCTGCTTCGTGCCCGCAAGGAAGTCGAAGGCGGCGCCCACACAGCACAGGAGGGGCGCGGCCTCACGCTCGCGCAGCCGCGCGCCCACGACGTCCTGTTTCGGCGCCCCGAGCCCGATCCACACGACGTCGGTGTCCGTCGCGCGCATCCTCGCCACCGTCTCCGCGAGCTCTTCGTCGTCGATCGACCGGAACGGAGGGGCCTCCGTGCCCGCGACCGAGATCCCCGGATGGGCGCGCTCGAGGTTCGCGCGCATCGCCGACAGCGTGACGTCGGTGGCGCCGTAGAGGTAGTGGCGCAGCCCACGGCCCACCCCCCAGGCCGACAGCGCCGTCATCCCGTCCGTCCCGGAGAGCCGACGCGTGGCCTCGCCGCTGCGGCGGGCTGCCCATGCCACGGGCATGCCGTCGGCGAGGTTGAGGTCGCCGCGGTTGAGTAGGGCCCGGTATTCGGGGTCGTGTCGCGCCTCGACCGTCGGGTGGGCGGCGCAGAAGTGCAGGACGTGCGCGCGCCCCGATGCACGCCCGCACTGAAGGAAGGAGTCGACCTGCCGCAGGAAGCCGGCGGCGTCGAGGGGGTCGATCCGCACGCCGTTGACCGATCGGCCGCCGGCCGGGCGCACGCAGATGTGTCCGTCCTCCGCGTCCTGCGTCATCGGCCCCCCAGCGCGATGCGGGCCTTCGGCACGGTGTCCTTCGGTGCGACCCGGTAGAAGGCCTGACGGATCGTCCCATCCCCATCCACCAGGAACGAGGACCGCTCGATCCCCAGGTACTTCTTGCCGTACATGGACCGTTCGCCCCAAACGCCCCAGGCCTCTGCGACGGCATGGTCGGGATCCGAGAGCAAGGGGAATCCCAAGGCGTACTTGCGGTCGAAGGCGTCCTGGTCCTCGGGCCGGTCGGGGGAGATGCCGACGACGGCGACTCCGATCGAGGACAGATCTTCCCGCGCGTCGCGCACCGCGCACGACTGTGTGGTGCAGCCGGGCGTGTCGGCTTTCGGGTAGAAGAAGACGAGCAACGTCCGCCCCCGGAAGTCCTCCAAGGAGACCGTCTGACCGGACTGATCCGCCAGGGAGAACGATGGAGCCGGATCGCCGGGTGCGAGCTTCACCATCCTCGCATGGTAGCCGCTTCGTTCCGCGCGACTCGGCTTCAAGTAGCCGCGCCCAGCTGCAGTGCGAGGGCTTGGGGATCGGTCACGGGTTGCAGGCACGCGAAGCGCTCGCAGACGTAGGCGGTGGGCTTGCCGTTCACCTGCGGGCGGTCACGTAGCAGTGGCACACCGGCGGCCGAGGCCTCGTCCGCAGGGGCGGCGACGGCCAGCACGAGGTTCGGACGGTACGTCACGGTGGTGACCTCCGCGACCAGAGATCGGGTGGCGTCGCTGCGCGGATCGCCCACCACCGCAACCTCGCGAGCGGGACCGAGGTAGCGATCAAGGGCGCACAGTGCGAGCCCGAAGGCGGTGGGAGCCCGCCCGAGCACGTCCCGCACCAGCCGTAGCGCGCTCACCGCCGACGCCTCGTACCGGGCTTCCCCGGTGAACGACGCGAGGCGCAACAGCGCCTCGGCGGCCGCCGAGTTGCCTGAGGGGACCGCGTTGTCGTAGAGGTCCTTCGGCCGCACCAGGAGTTCGTCGGCGTCGGCGGCGGTCTGGAAGAACCCTCCGCGATCGTCGTCGGCGAACAGCCGGATCATGTCGTCGGCGATCTCGCGCGCCGCCACGAACCAGGCGACGTCGAACGTGGTTTCGTACAGGGTGAGGAAGGCGGACACGAGGAGCGCGTGGTCGTCGGCGAACGCGCGTCCTCGTCCCCGGCGCCGGCGCCAGGAACGCAGCAGATGCCCGCGATCGTCCCGAAGGTGTTCGCGCACGAACGCGCCGCACCGGATCGCGGCGTCCACGTAGCGCGTCTGGGCCAACACCCTCCCCGCCTCCGCGAGCGCATCGATCGCGAGCGCGTTCCAAGCTGTGAGCACCTTGTCGTCGGTCGCCGGGTGGACGCGGCGCTCCCGGACATCGAACAGGCGCCGGCGCGCCGCCTCCACCTCCGTCGACAGCTCGTCGGCGTCGCGGCCGAACTCTTTGGCTACGACGCTCACCGGCAGAGGCCGCCATAGGACGTTCGTGCCCTCTCGGCTCCCTGGCCGGTTCCCCGCCGGCGTCGCGCCGAAGCAGGCGGCGACGGGCTCGCCGACGAGCGCCACGATCTCGTCCCACGTCCAGGCGAAGAACCGTCCCTCCACCCCTTCGGAGTCCGCGTCCTGGGAGGACCAGAACCCTCCGGCAGGATCCTGCAGCTCACGCAGGAGGTAGTCGGCGGTCTCGCGCGCGACGACCGCGTAGCGATCGTTGCGCGTCACCTGCCAGGCGCGCGTGTACAGGCGGAGGAGCTGGGCGTTGTCGTAGAGCATCTTCTCGAAGTGGGGCACATGCCATGCGACGTCGGTGGCGTAGCGCGCGAACCCGCCTCCCAGGTGGTCGTACATCCCGCCCTGCGCCATGCGATCGAGCGTCAGCTCGAGCATCTGGATGGCGTCGGGCGCTCTGCGGACGGCCTGCCGAAGCACGAACTCCAGGGTCATCGCTTGCGGGAACTTCGGCGCGCCGCCGAACCCGCCCCAGCGTCCGTCGAAGGATGTCCGCAACCCCTCGAGCGCCTCGAGCGAGATCTCCTGCGAGAGCGGATCCTCCGTCGCCCGCAGGAGCCCCGGGCGGGCGACGGCCTCCGTGATCCGCCCGGCCTGGGCCACCAGGTCGTCGCGGTGGTCACGCCACGCCTGGGCGATCCCCTCGAGCACCTGGCGGAACGACGGCATGCCGTGCGCGGGCACGGGGGGGAAGTACGTCCCCCCGTAGAAGGGCGCCCCGGACGGCGTGAGGAAGGCCGACATCGGCCAGCCCCCCTGCCCGTTCATCGCCTGCACCGCGTCCATGTAGATCCCATCGAGGTCGGGCCGTTCCTCGCGATCCACCTTGATCGAGACGAAGTACCGGTTCATCAGGTCGGCCGTCGTCTCGTCCGCGAACGACTCCCGCTCCATGACATGGCACCAGTGGCAGGCGGCGTAGCCGATCGAGAGGAAGATCGGCTTGTCCTCGGTGCGCGCCTTCGCGAGCGCGTCCTCACCCCAGGGGTACCAGTCCACCGGGTTGTCGGCGTGCTGCTGGAGGTAGGGGCTCGTTTCGAGCGCCAGTCGGTTCTTCGGCCCGTTCGCCATCGTCGTCAGCGTCCCGCGCCGACGATCCGACCGTCGCAGGCCATTTCAGCCCACAGGGCCCATTTGCCGATGCAATGCGGGATGATCCAGGAGATCCGTGTGCTGGTCGTGGACGAGAGCCAGGTCTTACCCAGGGTTTGCTGCTGGCGTTGCCGCCACGCGGTCCGATCCGCGTGCTCGGGCCCGTCGCCGACGCCGCGGCCGCGATCGACGTCATGCACGGGGGCTCATCGACGTGGTCCTGATCGACCTGGACCGGGTCGACGGCCGGGGCGCCGAATCCGTCGGGCCTCATCCGCGACGCCGATCGGCGACGTGCGGGTTCTCGCCACCACGGGTCACACGGGGCCGAGGCCGCCACGATGGCGCTCGCCGCCGGCGCCTGCGGCATCCTGCCACCGCAGCGCGATCGATCGCTCGTAGGGGTATTCCAGCGGGCCTTGGCGGGGGAGCTGGTCCTGCCCGCCGACGAGCTTCCGACCCTAGTGGACCGCCTGCGCTCGGCGCGGGTCGATCGTCCCGAGCGCGAGCGCCTCGCCTCGCTCACCCAGCGCGAGCGCGAGATCCTGCGCGCCTTGTCGGAGGGGAGCTCCACGCACGACCTGGCCCAACGGCTCGAGATCAGCCCGCTCACCGTCCAGAGCCACGTGAAGAACATCCTGTCGAAGCTCGGCGTGCACACGAAGGTGGAGGCGGTCCGCATGGCGTGGCGTCACGGCCTCAGGGCCGTGACGCGCACCGCGTGACCTCGCTCGGAGTAGCGTTCGGCGCCATGACGGGGCCCGAAGACCCCACACCCATCCGTGTAGCGGTCGCCGGAGGGCACCCGGCCGTCCGCGGGGCGATCCGGCTCGCGTGCGCCGCGACCGGGGATCTGGACGTGGTCGAGGAGTCCGCGCTCGCGGCGGACATCCTCGGATTGTGCGAACGGACAGCTCCCGACGTGCTAGTGCTCGACATGGACGGCTCGGGCGACGGCCTGGCGGGCCTGCGTGCGTTGAAGTCCACCGGGTCGCGATCGTGCCCGTGCTCGCGCTCACGGAGCGCCTTGACGGCGACGTCGTGCTGGAGGTCCTTCGACTCGGCGTCGAGGGATACCTCGACAAGGCCGACGGCCTTCGCACCGTCGCCGACGCGATCCGCCGCACGGCGGCCGGGGAACGCGTGGTCGACCCGAGGCTCGAACAGGCCGCCGTGATGGCGCTGGGGCGCTTCGCGCGCCAGGCGCGCGAGGGCTCCGAGATGCAGGCGAGCCTCACGCCGCGCGAGCGCCAGATCCTCACGATGATCAGCCGCGGGTTCACGATGCAGCAGGTGGGCACGCGCCTGGGGATCTCGGCGCGCACCGTCGAGACGCACGTCGCGAAGCTCTACCGCAAGCTCGGCGTGCGCACCAGGGTCCAGGCGGTTTCGAGGGCTGCGCGGCTCGGCCTCATCGACCTCGACTGAATGGCCTGGCTCAGCAGATGACCCCCCGCTGCCGATAGGGGCTGGGTGGCACGCCGCGCGATCCTCGACGAGCTCCCCCCCACGCCCAAGAGGCGGCTCGGCGTCATCGTCGTCGATCCCCTCCCTGTGGTCCGGGCGGGTCTGTCGATGTTGATCGATGACCGGCCCGACATGGAGGTGCTGGCGGAGGCGGGCTCCTCCGACGAGGGACTGGAGGCGATCCAGCGGGTCCGGCGCAGTCGGGTGGTCGTCTTGGTCGGGCTCGGGCTCGTCGGCGAGCACGACGCGTTCTGGATGATCCGGACGCTGCGGGAGCGATTCCCGGCTCACGCCATCTTGGGGTGCGGCGCCAACGCAGACGCCACCATGGTCTCGCGGACCCTGTTCGTTGGGGCCGACGGGTTCGTCGACAAGAACATCGATCCGGTGGAGTTCCTCCAGTCGCTGCGACGAGCGGCCGACCGCGAGATGGTCCTCGCCGGGCCCGCGCCGGCATCCGTGGGCAGGATCGCCGCCGGGATCGAGGCCCGCAGGGACTTCGACGTGCGGCTCACCGAGCGTGAGCGTGAGGTCCTGAGCGTCGCGGCCGAGGGGCTCACGGCGCGGGAGATCGCGTCGCGGCTCGGCGTCCGGGAGCGCACGGTCACGACCCATCTCGCTCGGATCTACGGCAAGCTCGGCGTGGGCAGTCGCCTCGCGGCGATCCGCCTCGCGGCGCAATCCGGTCTGGTGACGGTAGGTCCCCGCACGGAGTGACTCAGGTCCGCTCGAACAGCTCCCCCGAGGCATCGCGGTACGCGAGCCGCCAATCCGGATCGTGGGGGAGCAGCGCCGCGAGCGGCCACTCCCGCGGATCCACGACGATCGCCTGCACCTTCCAGCGGTCCAACACCTGTCGCCAGCCGTCCTGGGCAGCATGGAGCGTGGAGAAGTCCTGCCACACGCGTCGCCGGATACAGCTCGATGCGGGCGTCGACGAACACGGGCATGGACGGCAGCGCGTACTCGAACCACGAGCCCCACGGTTGCGGCACGACGAGCCGGGTGCCGGGCGGCAGGGTCGCAGCCGCAGCTTCCACGAGTCCCTGCGGGGCCTCCGTCAACAGTGTGGTCGGGCCGGACGATCTCCAGGATGGCAGGGCGGCCACGGACGCGATCACGCAGCACGGCCACGACGGTGACGTTGAGGATCGGCGAACCCTCGCGCGGCGAGCGCGCTCGGGCCGCGCCAGCGTCCGGGGATCAGTCCCGCGACGACCACCGGCGCGACCAGCCCCCACCAGATGACGCCGCGCAGTGCCGGCAACGTGAGGAAGAAGAACACCAGGAGCCACATCAGGTCGGGCCATGCGGTCTTCTGCGCCACGCACCGCGAGCCAGGTCGCGATCGCCGCCGCGCTCACGAAGAACGTCACGCCCGCGAACGTCCCGAGCGAGATCGGCGCCCATTCGGTGATGCTCTTGCGGATCACCGGGTTCGTGGAGATGTCGACCGCGTAGGTCCACACGTGCCACCCGAAGGGGGTGAGGACGGTGGCGACGGCGGTCGCGAGGCCCACCCGCGAGGAGCCGCCTCGCACCCGGCCGGTCGTGACGGAACGAGGTCCTCCACGAAGGCGAGTCCCACGAGGCCGGGCGCCATCACGAAGCTCCCGTGCAGGTTCGCCCAGGCCACCGCCATCACGCGGGATCCACCAGAGGCGACGCGGATGCTCGTGTCGCTCGACGAGCACGCAGCAGGGTCGCCGCGAACAGGGGAACCGCGAACAGCTGCGGGCGCATCGAGAGCGTCTGCAGGCTGCCGACGAAGCCGGCGAGCGACAGCAGCGACGCGGCGGCGGGCGCGGCGCCGCGCACGCGACACGCCCGGTAGATCAGGCCGAAGGAGCCGCCGATCAGGAGCGCCCGCAGGACGGAGAGCGTCGCCCAGCCGCCCGCGCGATGCGCGAGTCGCCATCAGCAGCTGCGCGCCCCACTGCTGATCCAGCCAGGGCTGCGCCCTTGACGGTGAACGTGAACGTGTCGACGCGCGGGATCGCGTGCGAGGTGAGGATCAGTTCGCCCGCCGCGGACGTGGTAAGCGAGATCGATCGCGTTCATCGTGCTCATCAACGTCGACGAGTGCGGGCACGAGCGACCGGCAGCACGGCCCACACGCCGTCGATCGTGAGCCCGCGGGTCCGTCGACGCGCAGGCGCCGCGATCGCGGCTCGATCCTCGTCTTCAGCTTCACGGGTCCGGTATCGGACGACCGAGGCGGGGGCTGGAGGGGGCTTGCCGAGGACGTTGCGGATGCCTGACTACCCCCTCCTGCGTACGTAGCAGTACGTACACACCGTCCGGGAAAGATGGAATTCCCTGCTCAAGCCCACCCCCCCACCATGTCGACAAGCGGTTCGAAGGACCGCTGCGAGGGGTCAAGGGGGCTCCTCGGACAGGACGGGACCTCGAGTAGAAGGAGGGTGGAATGTTGCTTCGGGCATACACCGGCATCGCCACATGGTGGGACGGGCTCAAGACCCGGGCCGCCGACGAAGGTGGTGCGACCGCGGTGGAGTACGCGCTGATGGTGGCGCTGATCGCCGTGGTGATCATCGGCGCCGTCTCGTTCATTGGCAAGGGTGCCAGCTCGCAGTTCCACAGCGTGGGCAACTGCGTCAGCGCTCCGACCAGCTGCTGACAGGAGGAGGAGAGATCATGTTCCTTCGCGCCTACACGGGCATCACGAACTGGTGGGACGGGCTCAAGACCCGGGCCGCCGACGAGGGTGGTGCGACCGCGGTTGAGTACGCGCTGATGGTGGCGCTGATCGCCGTGGTGATCATCGCGGCCGTCGCCTTCATCGGCAAGAGCGCGAGCTCGCAGTTCAGCTCCGTGGGCAGCTGCGTCAACGCGCCTACCGGCTGCTGAGACGAAGAGAACCGAGAGCGGCCTTCGCCGGCCGCTCGCTCTCCCGGGTCGGGATCCCCGAGGGAGCGAGGGGCCGGCGGATCCGTCTGCAAGTCCCGCGCACGGACCTCAAGGTTCGCGGGGCGAGGTCGATGGAACCAACGTCGGGCCGTCGGAGATCCGCCGGCAGCCCTGCGCGGTCTCAAGAAGATAGCGACAGGAACACGGTCGGGACGCACGTCGTGCGAAAGGAGAAGTGGAGATGAAGTCTCGCGGTCTGGTCGTCGGCATCGCGGTGGTGCTCGCCGCCGCCGCGGCGGCGTTCGTCCTCCTCTACACGAACGGGGTGAAGCAGGACGCCGCCACCGGCGGGAGCCTGTCGAGCGTCGTGGTCTCCAAACAGGACATCCCCGCCAACACGCCGCTGAACCCGCTCATCGACAAGGGCGTGTTCTCCCAGCTCAAGGTGCCGGCCGACGCCGTCGTCGACGGCGCGGTCACGGACGTGAGCCAGCTGCAAGGGCCTCACCACGACGGCGCCGATCCTTGCGAACGAGCAGATCCCGGCGAGCCGGCTCGACACGGGCAAGGCACCCGAGGGCGGCGCGCTCGGCATCGGGGTCGGCCATGTGGCCGTCTCCGTCTCCGTGCCGGCCCAGGCCGCCGTCAATGGCGCGATCAGCCGCGGCGACTACGTGACCGTCTACGCCACCTTCGACAACCCGAAGACGGTTCCCGGCACGACGCCCCAGCAGCAGATACAGCAGGCGTCGAAGTCGTCCTCGACGCAGGGTTCAGCTCCCGACCTTGACCGTGACCCTCATCCCGGCCGCGCGGGTCCTCGATGTCGTGAACCCGACGGTCGACTCGTCCGGGCACAGCACCGAGCAGTCAGGTCACGCTGACGCTCGACCTGGCGCCGACGGACGCCCAGAACCTCGTCTACGCCCAGCAGAGCGCGCACCACGTGGCTCGGCTTGCTGCCGCCGAACGACACGAACGGTCACGCCGATCCCGTTCTCGATCATCCCGCTGAACCGCCTGCTCGGGAAGGCCTGATCGATATGACAGACGTCAGCGTCGTCGCCGTCGGGACGCCGCAGTCCTTCCGCCAACAGCTCGCCCGATCACTCGAGGTCGAGCTGGAGGAAGTGGGCTGGGTGCAGTCCGCGACCGCGGCGGAAGAGCTCCTGATCCAAGGCTGTCAACCCGGTCGACGTGCTGGTCCTGTCCCCCGAGGTCAAGGAGCCCGACGCCCTCGGACTCGCCGAGTTCGTGGGGCGCCAGGCGCCCGGCACGGCGATCGTGCTGGTCCGCGATCACACGTGGAACGGCTTGCTCCCCGCCGCCATGCGCGCGGGCATCCGCGACGTGGTCGATATGACCCAGGGCACGGAGGAGCTCCGCGACGCCGTAGAGCGCGCCATCGTGTGGGCCACGAACCTGCGTTCCGTGAGCGTGCGTGGCCTCCGGCGGGCAGGCGCAGCGAGCGCGGCCGGATCGTCTCGGTGTTCTCCTCGAAGGGCGGCGCCGGCAAGACGTTCCTCACCACGAACCTCGGCGTCGGCGATCGCCGAGTTGACCGGCCAGGACACCGCGGTCGTAGACCTCGACTTCGACATGGGCGACGTGTTCACGTACTTCGGCACGGAGCCCATGAGCGCCATCCCCGACCTGATGGAGTTGGGCGAGGGCGCCACGCACGAGCGCATCCGCGCCGTCGGCGTGCAGCTGGCCGACCACATCTGGGGCTTACGGGGCTCCGTCGGACCCCGCGGCCGAGGCGCCGGCCGGCGAGTCCATCGGGAAGTTCCTGCGCGCGCTGCGCAACGATTTCCCCTGGGTGGTCGTGGACGCGTCCGTCGACTACTCGGACTCCGCGCTGGTGTGCTTCGACCTGTCCGACACGATCTGCCTCGTCACGAGTCTCGACGTCGTGGGGGTCAAGCACCTCTCGAAGGCGCTCGACACCCTGCTCACGATCGGCCTGCCACGCGAGCGGTTCCGCGTGGTGCTGAACCGCGCCGACAGCAAGGTGGGCCTGGATGTGAGCGACGTCGAGCGCGTCATGAAGATCCAGGTCGACGGGATGGTGCCGTCGAGCCGGCTGGTTCCGACCTCGCTCAACAAGGGCCGCCCGGTCGTGATCGACGAGCCCTCGTCCGAGGTCGCCGTGGCCGTCCGGCAGCTCGCGGCCAAGTTCACAGGGCAGCTCCAGCCGGAGCAAGACGACTCGGATCTGGCCCTGAGGAAGAAGCGCAAGCTGTTCTCGCGGAGCTGACGGAAGGCACGCCCCGCAATCCCTACAGGAGGCCCCTCACATGTCCCTGGCAGACAGGCTGGCGAAGACGCAGCAGAAGGACCGGATCTCCGAGGTCCGCACGAAGGTGCAGGAGCGCCTCGTCGAGGTGCTCGGACCGCGCCTGTACGACTCCACTCTCTCCGACAACGAGCTCGAAGGCCTGGTCCACCAGCGCCTGCGCGAGCTGCTGGACGACGAGGAGGGCCCGCTCTCCGCGCAGGAGAAGTTGCTCATCGTCCGCCAGATCGGCGACAGCGTGCTGGGCCTCGGCCCGCTGGAGCCCTACGTCCGTGATCCGGAGGTCACGGAGATCATGGTCAACAACTGGGACACGATCTACGTGGAGCGCTCGGGCAAGCTGTTCTGGACCGGCACGAAGTTCCATGACGAGCAGCAGCTCCGCCGCACGATCGACAAGATCGTCGGCAAGGTCGGCCGCCGCGTCGACGAGGCGAGCCCCTACGTCGACGCGCGCCTGCCCGACGGCTCGCGTGTCAACGCCGTGATCCCGCCGCTCGCGCTGGACGGCCCCGCGCTCACGATCCGCAAGTTCTCCGCCGACCCGTATCGGGCCGAGGACCTGGTGGAGTTCGGCACGATGAGCTCGGCGACCGCGAAGTTCCTGGAGGCCTGCGTCCGCGGCCGCATCAACATCATGGTCTCGGGCGGGACCGGCGCCGGCAAGACGACGACCCTGAACGTGCTGTCCTCCTTCATCCCCGACGACGAACGCATCATCACGATCGAGGACGCCGCCGAGCTGAAGCTCCAGCAGCCTCACGTCGTGCGCCTGGAGGGACGGCCGCCCAACATCGAGGGCAAGGGCGCGATCACGATCCGCGACCTCGTCCGCAACTCCCTGCGCATGCGGCCCGACCGCATCGTGGTCGGCGAGGTCCGTGGCGCCGAGGCCCTGGACATGCTCCAAGCCATGAACACGGGCCATGACGGCTCGATCAGCACCGTGCACTCGAACTCGCCCCGCGACTCGCTGAGCCGCCTGGAGACCATCACCATGATGGCCGGCATGGAGCTGTCCCCGCGTTCGGTGCGGGAGCAGATCGCCTCCGCGATCCAGCTGATCGTGCACCAGTCGCGCCTCAA
This sequence comes from uncultured Actinomycetes bacterium, assembly GCA_963850315.1. GTDB lineage: Bacteria > Actinomycetota > UBA4738 > UBA4738 > HRBIN12 > JAOUEA01. The sequence goes on along the minus strand of CAWKKN010000001.1, from coordinate 343,691 downwards.
GGACGGCACGCGTCGCATCACCCACGTGACCGAGGTTGCGGGGATGGAGAGCGACGTCATCACGCTGCAGGATCTCTACGTCTTCGACTTCTCCGCCGGGATCGACGAGGAGGGCCGCGTTCCGTGGCCGTCTGAAGTCCACGGGCCTGCGGCCGAAGTTCCTCGACCGCCTCGCGGAGCGGGGTGTCTACCTCGACGCGGAGACGTTCTCCCTCGAGCCCAAGGGAGCGCGTTGATGGACGGGCTCCTCGCCGGCGGTTTCTGGGCGCGGCCCATTCGCTCAGCTGATCGTGGTCGGCCTCGTCGCCGCCGCGGTGTTCGCTCTCGGCTGGCTCCTGTTCGGCATCGGCGCTCCGCGCGAAGAAGGACCGCGAGATGGCGGCGCGGATGGCGACGGTCACCCGGCCCAATCAGCAGCCGGTCGGCCGCGTCCCGGAGAGCGGCAACGGCTGGATCCCATTGAAGGTGTCCCGCTTCGGGCGCCGGTTCGCCGAGGCGCGTGGCTTCAGCGGGCGGGTCGACGCGGAGCTCGAGGCCGCCGGCGTGAGCGTGCGTTCGGGAGAGTTCGTCGTGCTGTCCGTCGCGGCGGCCCTGGTGGGCGTCGTGCTGGGTGCCGCGCTCCTGCGGAACCCGCTCCTGGCCCTCGCGACCGGGGCCGTGGCCGGCGCCGGACCGACCATCGCGCTGCGCATGGCCATGAAGAGCCGGGCCGAGAAGCTCCGCGAACAGCTTCCGGACGTTCTGACGATCATGGCGAGCTCGCTGCGAGCCGGCCACAGCTTCATGCAGTCGCTCGACGCCGTGGCCAAGGAGATCGCACAGCCGGCCGCGACGGAGTTCCAGCGCGTCGTCTCGGAGATCCGTCTGGGGCGGCCGGCCGACGACGCCCTGGAGGCCCTCGCCGAACGCGTGGGGAGCCCCGACTTCCGCTGGGCGGTCCTTGCGGTGAATATCCAGCGCGAGGTCGGCGGAAACCTCGCAGAGATCCTCGACAACGTCGCGGACACCCTGCGCGAGCGGGCCCAGATGCGTCGGCAGGTTCGGGTCCTCACGGCGGAGGGACGGCTCTCGGCATGGGTGCTGACGGCGCTGCCCCTCACGATCGCCGTCTACATGTTCATCACGAACCCGGAGTACATCGGCCTGCTGGTCACGGCGAAGCTCGGGATCATCATGCTCTCCGTGGCCGTGGGTCTATCTGGTGATCGGGGTCCTGTGGATGAGAAAGATCGTGGATATCGATGTCTGACATCTACCTCGCCCTCGCTGTCGCGACCACGTTCTTCGCCGTCGCCCTCCTGGTGGTAGCGCTGGACCAGTCCAGGAGCGAGAAGAACCGCGCCGTCCGTCTGCTCGAGTCCCAGGTCTCGGGCGGCGGCGAGACGCACGTCGACCTGCGCGAGCAGGAGATGCAGCAGGGGTTCGGGACACGGGTCCTGATGCCCATCATGGCGGCGCTCGGGCGCATCGCCCGGCGCATCACACCGTTGGACTCCCGCGACCGCATCGCGAAGAAACTTCAGCTGGCGGGCACGATCGAGGGCTGGGACGCCGAGCGTGTCATGGCCTTCAAGGTGATCGGCGCGGTCGTCGGCATGGGCGCGGGCCTCGTTGATCTCCGGCGCTGCTCCATCCCGCGCCGTTCATCGCGATCGTCGTCATCGCGTTGCTGATCTTCGTCGGCTTCATCGCTGCCCGACTCGGTCCTGAACCGCCGGGTCGAGGCGCGGCAGCAGGAGATCATCGGGACGCTGTCCGACACGCTGGACCTGCTGACGATCAGCGTGGAGGCGGGCCTGTCCCTCAACGCCGCCATCGCGCAGGTCGTCCAGAACGTCCCCGGCGTCCTGTCCGCCGAGTTCGCCCGCATGCTGCAGGAGATCCAGCTCGGCGTGCCGCGCTCCGACGCCTTCCGCCACCTCGCGGACCGCACCGACGTCGAGGAGCTGAACGCGTTCGCGCTGGCCATGATCCAGGCCGACGTCTTCGGCGTGTCGATCGCCAACGTGCTGCGGACCCAGGCCCAGCAGCTGCGGATCAAGCGCCGTCAACGCGCCGAGCAGCGTGCGCAGCAGACCCCGGTGAAGATCGTGTTCCCCCTGGTCCTGTGCATCCTGCCGGCCCTGTTCGTGGTCATCGTGGGCCCGGGCGCGATCCGCATCGTGCAGAACCTGTTCAAGGCCACGTAGGACGCCGGGGCCATCACCGGCCGATCCGCCGTTCCTTTCGACCTTCGTTCCGATCAAGGGATGGACCCTGGCGGTTCCAACCGTTATGGTCGCTTCGGGATGCACCCCCGTCGGCCCGGCGGGCATCCACCCATCGGGCCGCGCACCTACGAAAGGGCGCATGCAAGGTCGCAGGGAAGACTTGGCGCCCACCGGGGAAGGGCGCGTTCGTTCGGCGCGCGAGGACGAGACCCCGGCGCCGCCGTCGGCGCGTGCCTCCTACCGGCGCCTGTATCGGGTCGTTGCACTGACGGACGCCCTATCCGTGGCCGGTGCTCTCCTGCTCGCCTTCTGGCTGACTTCCGGACTCCAGGTGCCCCACATGTACTTCGTGGCGGCACTGGTCCTGGCGCCGCTGTCCATGGTCGTCGTGTACCAGGCGTTCCACCTCTACGACGCCTACCGCTACACGCCCGCCGAAGAGTTCCGCCGGATCATCCTGGCGGTCTCCCTCGGGATCGGGGGGGTGCTCGGCGATCGCGTTCTGGTCGCGAACCGACTTCTCGCGGACCTGGTTGAGCCTGTCCTGGGCGTTCGCGATCGTGGCGGCGCTCGGCTCGAGGCGGCTGTGGCACAAGCGGATCGGCCGAGGGCGCCGCGAAGGGAGGCTGGCGTTCCCGACGCTCGTCGTGGGCACGAATCCCGAGGCGCGTCATCTCGTCGAGCTGATGCAGCGGCCGTCGTTCGGCTTCCGTCCTATCGGGATGGTCGCCACGGACCAGGGAGATCTCGACGACCGCACGCTCGAGTTCCCGGTGCTCGGCTCGGTCGCCGAGCTACGGGACCTGATCCACGAGGTGGGAGCCGAGTGCGTGTTCGTGGCGTCGAGCGCCCTGTCGGCCCAGGAGATGGGTCACGTCTCGAAGGCGGTCCGCCTCGAGGGGGTTGAGGTCCGTGTCACGGCGACGCTTCCCGAGGTGCTGTCGTCCCGAGTCGCGGTCCAGTCTCTGGGCGGAGTCACGGCCTTGTCCCTGAGGCCGGTCCGGCTCACCGGTACGCAAGCCGTGGTCAAGCGCGTATTCGACGTCGTGCTCGCGACGACGGGCGCCGTCGTCATGTCGCCGGTCTTCGCGATCTCGGCCCTGGCGGTGAAGCTGTCCTCGCCCGGGCCTGTCCTGTTCCGTCAGGTCCGCGTGGGTCAGCGTGGCCGCCCCTTCACGATGCTGAAGTTCCGCACGATGCGCGTCGGCGCCGACGACATGGTCGAAGACCTTCGCGCGCGTCACCGGGTGGAGGACCTGATGTTCAAGCTTCACGACGATCCGCGAGTGACCCGCGTGGGCCGCTTCCTGCGCCGGTGGAGCATCGATGAGCTGCCGCAGCTCCTGAACGTCATCCGCGGCAACATGAGCCTGGTGGGCCCGCGGCCGCCCCTACCCCAGGAGGTCACGCGCTACGAGGACTGGCAATTCGACCGCCTCGAGGTGCCGCCCGGGATCAGCGGGCTCTGGCAGGTGAGCGGCCGCAGCGACCTCTCGTTCGACGACTGCGTTCGGCTCGATCTGTTCTACATCGAGAACTGGTCGATCGCCTACGACCTGTACATCCTGGCCAAGACCGTGCCCGTGCTGATCTCGCGCCGCGGGGCGTATTAGGCTGGGGAGCGCACGATGCGCAGGAGCCGGCTCGATCGCGGCGATCGGTCGGCGTCGCGGTCGGCGACGTAGCGCGCCGCGACCACCCAACCTTCGGCTGAGGCGTAGTCGCCGCACGCAACCGCCTGCGCGAACGCCTCGGCGATGCGGTCCAGGGTGGAGGTCCGGAGCTTCACACCTGGGGTATCGGCAGGGGCGTTCCAAGGCTTGAACCATGGGCGTTCGGCGCCGAAAGACCTAGGTCTTGAAACAACCGTTCGGCTAGTTGCAGCTGGTCACTCCGACGACCTATCATCCTTCTAGTAGTAGGACACGTACGCGGATGCGTACGACGTCAGGGCGACAGAAGGGAAGTCATGGCGATGAAGAGGATGGCCGCGGTGGTCGCGGGCGCAACGGCGCTCGTGATGACGCTGGCGGGCACTGCCCTGGCCTACACGTCCCCTCCCCCCCCCACCACGCACGTCAAGGGGGCGGGCGGCACGGCCTTCACGGGCGGGAACGTCTCCACAGCCGTGATCGTGGCGGTGGCGCTCCTGGTGGTCGGCCTGGCTGCGCTCTTCGTAGCCCGGCGACGTTCCGCCAGTCACGCCTGACCGCTCACGACGCGGGCTGAGCGTCTCGAGGCGCCCCGGCTTGCCGGGGCGCTTCTGCACGTCCGGGGCCTCTCCAGGCGCCCTCAGATCAGGCGCGTGAGGTCCCGCCACCAACTGAGTGGGATCGATGCCCCGAACCGAACCTCCAGGGTCATCGGCCCCTGCGGCGTACCCTCCCAAGTGGCCGTTCCCCCCTGGATCGACATCGGTTCGCTCGTCCACGACACGCGGGTGCCGGCCGGGGCGTGGATCGAGACGCTCACCCTCGTGGGCTTGACGGTCGTCTGGGGCAGGATCCGAAGGCGGTACACGCCGCCGGTGGAGTTACCCGCCCACACGCCGGTGCGCGAGGTGACGATCTGCAGCGTCCCCGTCGTGCCCGCGGGGGTGGTGAAGAAGTCCTGGTACCAGGGGCGACCGATCTCCGAACCCACTCGCAGCTCCACAGGCTTGCCGTTGCGCGCCGCGCGCACGAGGGTGCAGGGACCCGGGCACGACGAGGTCACCAGCGAAACGTCGTCGCCCGGGTGGTAGCCCTTGGCGGACGGATCGATCACGAAGCCCGGCACGCCGGAGCTGGGGGCGTCGTTGCGCAACGCGACACTGGTGGTCGCGAGGGCCTGGCCGGCGCCGCCCAGCGTCACGTCGTAGCCGACGGTCCGCGTCACGTAGTAGTCGATCTTGCTCCCCGACAGGTTGTTGATCACCACGGAGAGCAGATCGTCGCCTTGGGGAGCGCCGAGCGCGCCGTCCGCGCCGGCGATCCGCAGGCCGTCCTCGAAGGAGGGATCCGTGCTGAACACCTTCAGATGTCCGCCAGCGGCGGCTCGCCCGATCGCCTTCAGACGCCCGAGGGCGCGTCCGTGCTCGGAGAGGAACCGCTCGAACGCCGCCCCGGCGACCGCCCCCAGGACCTCCTTGCGATGCTTGCCCTCGCGGGCGAACGCGATGTAGGCCTTGTTCGTCGTGTAGTCGACGACGTTACTCGCGTCGATCGTGACCCCGAGCGAGGGGATCGTGCGGGGTCCCGTGACCTTGAAGAGCTGCTGCAGGGCGAAGGGATCGGCGCTGATGACGCCGTCGAGGGACTGGCCGGTGTTCGCGAGGTAGTTCCCCAACGCCGCGCGTGCGGCGGAAGGGAAGTCAGGCGTCATGTTGAGGTCGCGGAAGGATCCCGCTCCTCCGTATCCGTCGTAGTTGCGACGGTAGTCGGAGTTGGGCGCCGGTACCGCATCTGGTGCGAGCTGGCGGAGCGAGAGCACTCCGCGGAACGGCGACACGGAGATCTTCCCCCGATCGGCCGACAGGATCGCGAAGGCTCCCCAGATGCCCCCAGTGCCGCGCAGCTCGGCGGGGCTCTCGGCCACGAGCAGGTAGCGCTTCGGGCCGTCGGCTCCCGCGAACGCGGGGAACGCATCGAGCAGCAGCGAGGCGGATCGCAGAGTCGTCGCGGCCTGCGAGACCTGCTGCTCGGCGTCGTCGCGGGCCGCTGCGACGGGGCTCACGATCAGCGTCGAGGGAGTGTCGTCGATCGCCGCCTGGGCGCTCAGCGCGTGGCGAGCCGCCGAGCGAACGTCGGCGGACAACGATGAGATCGCCTCCACGGGGAGCCGGCCCTCAACGGGGGCCAGCGAGCTCAGGCCCTCGGGGAGGCGGTCCACGCCACGCACGAGGTCGGCGCCGGCCGCGGCGAGCTCACGCCCGGCCACCGCGGCGCCGTCCACGACGTCGAGATTCCGTCCGAGGATCGGCACGGCCCGCAGGAACCCCGGGAGTCCGCCGGAGGAATGCTCCGCGGCGATCGCGAACGTGCTCTCAGCCTGGCGGAACGCATCGGTGGCGCCTCCCACATCGCCCTTGATCAGGTCCCTGCTGCCGATCCTCAGCTGCGACCGCGCGCCATCGAGGTCCCTCTTGATCCCCAGCGCTGCGACGGCGGTGAGGGCAAGCAGGACGATGGCAACGACGACGGCGGCGACCAGGATCCAAGCAGTGCGCCGCGGCCAGCGCCGGCGGCGCGGTGGCGCGGGCGCGGCGTCCTCGACCGGGACGTCGGCATCGGGTGCATCGGGTGTCTCGGCGCGAGTGGGTGTGTCCATGGGGAGATGAGCGCTGGCACTGAGAAGGCGGCACCATCTGTGCCGCCGCGGGGCGAGCGTATCACCGGGTATTCGTCACGGCGGGAGCCGCGGACCCCACTGTTAGTCTCTCGGCTTCGTGAACGACCCGAAGCAGCTTGTCGCCTATCAGGGAGAGCCCGGCGCCTACAGCGAGCGCGCCGTTGGGGCGCTCTTCCCCGACGCCCAGCCCTTGCCGTGCGACACCGTGCGGCTCGTCTTCTCGCGGGTGACCTCGGGTGAGGCGGCCTTCGGAGTGGTACCCCTGGAGAACTCGCAGGCAGGCTCGGTCAACGAGACGTATGAGTTGCTCCAGCACACCAGCCTGCTCCAGATCGTCGGAGAGGTCCTTGTGCAGGTCGATCACGCGCTCCTCGGCGTCCCGGGCGCCCGGCTCGAGGAGATCCGCCGGGCACACTCGCACTGGCAGGCGCTCGCGCAATGCGAGGAGTTCCTGGCCTCGATGCACATCGAGCCGGTGCCGGTCCACGACACGGCGGGCGCGGCGCGGATGATCGCGGCGAACGCCTCGAAGCAGGATGCCGCCATCGCGGGCGTGCGCGCCGGCGAGCGCTTCGGCCTCGCCGTGCTCGCCGAGCGGATCCAGACCGAGAAGGAGAACCTTACGAAGTTCGCCGCGATCGGGACCTCCTCACCCGATCTCGGCTCGGCCGACAAGACCTCGCTCGTGATGGCTGTGCTCGATGAGCCGGGATCGCTGCTCGCCTCGCTTCAGCCCTTCGCGGAGCGGCGGATCAACCTGCACAAGCTCGAGTCCCGCCCCCGCCGGGGGAAGCCCTTCGAGTACGTCTTCTACGTCGATCTCATGGCGGCGGCGGACGACCCGCAGGTCGAGGCCGCACTCGGCGAGGTCGCGAGGCACACGTCCCTGCTGCGGGTGCTCGGCTCTTACCGAGCCGCCACCGATCCCGTCTGAGCCGGCCGGCCGATCGGGCCTGGATCCACCGGCCGGCGGCTAGCATGGAGCGATGCCGTCTCTCCCCAGCGCCCTGACGCGGCCCTCGCGCGCCACGGTCGCGATCGTGCTCGCTGTGGCATCAGCGTTGTTGGTGGCCGGGGTAGGGTTCGCGATGGTGCGAGGCGGCGGCGCGGGGGCGGGCACCCCGGGGGCGCCGATGCCCGCACCGGGGGGCGTGAAGACGCCCGGTCCGGTCAATACGACCTTCCCCGGCCTCACGATGTTCCGCGGGAACCTCACCCGCAGCAACTATGGACAGGGTCCGGTGCCCTCCGACCCCGTGATCCGCTGGCGCGAGCCCGTTCGGGCCAAGATGTGCTCGAACTCCATCGTGGGCATCGACGTCAACCGATGGTGCGGCACGGGGTGGACCGGCCAGCCCAACGTGATCGAGAGCCCCGACGGCTCCGTGGAGGTGCGCGAAGGCGCGTACGACGGCCGCTACCACTTCGTGAACGGCGCGACGGGCGCACCCGTGCGTCCGGATCTCGTGACCCGCGATCTTGCGAAGGGTTCGGCGACCTCCGACCCGAACGGTTACCCCCTGTACTACGGCGGATCGCGGGACAACTACCTCCGCGTCATCGCCCTGGACCGGCCCCAGCCGACGGTGCTGTGGGAGCTGAACGCGGACACCGCCGTGCCCGCCCCGATGTGGAACAACGACTGGGACGGGGACCCGATGGTGGTGAACGGCTACCTGATCGAAGGGGGGGAGGACGGCTACCTGTTCGTCATCCGACTCAACCGCGCCTATGACGCGCAGGGCCTCGTGACCGTGAACCCGAAGGTCGTCGCGACGATCCCAGGATGGGACACCCAGCTCCTCAAGGACCTCGGCGACCGCGACATCTCGATCGAGAACTCGGCCGCCTACCGCGACGGCGTCGTCTACTTCGCGAATTCGGGCGGCCTCGTCCAGGGCTGGGACATCTCCGACCTGCTGAAGGGCGGTACGCAGTACCACCGCGTGTTCCGGTTCTGGACCGGAGACGACACCGACGCATCGGTCGTGATCGACGGCGCCGGCAAGCTGTACGTGGCGAGCGAGTATCAGCGGTTCAACGAGCGATCTCAGCAGGTGGGCCAGCTGATGAAGCTCGATCCGTCGAACACGAGGAACCCCGAGGTCTGGGGCATCCCGGCCCGCACGATCGGCTTCGAAGACGCCGGTGGGAGCTGGTCGACCCCGGCCCTGTACGGAAGCCGAGTCTTCTTCACGACGGCCGCGGGGCAGGTGCTGGAGGTCGACAGGACCACCGGCCAGATCCTCAGCCGGCTGCAGATCGGGGCGCCGACGATCGGATCGCCCGTGGTCGTGGACAACGTGCTGATCCAGGGGGACTGCACCGGCGACCTCTACGCTTGGAACATCGCGAGCCGAACCCAGCCGCCGGGTCTCATCTGGAAGCGGCACTTCAACGGCTGCATCGAGTCCACGCCCGCGGTGTGGCGCGGATGGATCTACTTCGGAACCCGCGAGGGCTATCTCTACGGGCTCGCGAACGCGAAGCCGAGGTGAGGTCGTTCTAGAAGAGCCCGGGGAGCAGGGCGTGGATCTGCGCCGTGCGCCACACGACCAGACCGACCGTCACGATCGCGATCCCCACGCATCCCACCACGAACCCAGACCGTTCGTAGCGCCGCATCCCGAAGCCCTCGGCCGCGAAGCCCGCCAAGAGGCCCGCGGCGAATCCACCGGCATGGGCGCGCCAGTCGATGATGTTGGCCGCTGCGAACCCGATCACAGCATTGATGATCAGCAGCATGATCGCAGCCCGCAATCGGGCCTGCCCCAGCGCGGTGTGGCGCCGGCGCCAGTTGTACGCGACGAACGCGCCGAAGAGGCCGAAGATCGCGCCGGAGGCCCCCACGCCCGGGACCGACAGGGGGCCGAAGGCGTACGACACGGCGCCCCCACAGAGCCCCGTGAGGAGGTAGATCGCCAGGAGCCGGGTCCGGCCCATCTCCTCCTCGATCATCTGGCCGAAGATCCACAGCGCGTACGCATTGAACGCCAGGTGCAGCAGGCCCGCGTGCAGGAACATCGCTGTGAACAGGCGCCACGACTGGCCCACCGCGATCCCCACGAGACCCCCGGGGAGCTGCGCCAGCCCGATCGTGGCGCCGAGGCGGATCAACTGGAGCGAGGACGGGCCCTCCAGGAGCGATCCCGGACCGCCCACGATCAGCTCGACGATGAAGACGGCGACCAGGATGACGAGCAGCGCCTTCGTGGCCGACGTCGACTTCGCGTTGGCGATCGCGATGCGTCGTCCGGGCCCGCGTCGGAACTGACGCTGCGCCTCGGCGACGCACTCCGGGCACTGGTAGCCGACGGGGGCAGCGACCATGCACTCGGTGCAGATCGGACGGTTGCAGCGCGTGCAGTGCACGCCGGTGGCCACCCCCGGGTGCCGGTAGCAGTATTCCTGGGTCGGTGGGGGCGGCATCGTGGACTGCGGTTCCATAGGCCCCATGCTACGGGTCGTCAGACCGCATGCGAGTCGTGCTCGTGCGGGTCGACGTGAACGGCGGCCTGGGCCAGCCGCGGCACATCGCGCAGGAGCGCCTCGCGAACGCGCTCGGCGACGTCGTGGCCGCGGGCGACCGACAGCGAGGGGTCGACGTCGACGCTCAGCTCCGTGAGGAGTTGATGGCCCGTCCATCGGGCGCGGGTGTTCGACACATGCTCGACGCCCGGGACCGCCGAGGCGACCTCCTCGATCAGGGTGATCGTGACCTCGTCCGTGCCGTCGAGGATGCGGTGCGTCACCATCCGAGCCGCTTGCAGCAGCGTCCAGAACACCACCACCGAGATCGCGAGCCCCACCACGGCGTCGGCGCGCGGAAGGCCGGCCATCACGCCGATCGCCGACCCGACGACCGCCACCGAGGTCAGGCCGTCGGTGCGAGCATGGAGGCCGTCGGCCACCATGGCCGCCGAGCCGATCCGGCGCCCCACGCGGATGCGGTAGACGGAGACCGCCTCGTTGCCCGCGACACCGACGAGCCCTGCCATGAGCACCCAGCCGGGATGCGCGACGGGCTCCGGGTGCACGAGCCGACGCGCGGCTTCGACGGCCGCGACCAGCGAAGAGGCGAGGATCATCGCGACGATGATCACGCCCGCGAGGTCCTCCGCCCGGTGGAAGCCGTAGGAGTAGCGACGGGTGGGCGGCCGCCGGCCCAGGCGGAACGCGATCAACAACGGGACCGCCGTGAGCGCATCGGTGAAGTTGTGGATCGTGTCGGCGAACAGTGCGACCGAGCCCGTGAACGCGACGACGACGAGCTGAAGCGTCGCCGTCAGCAGCAGCCCGCCGAGGCCGATCCACGTGGCGCGCACCCCCTGGCGCGTGGCCAGGGTCGCGGCGTCGGCCGATCCGAAGTGCTCGTGCGCGTGGTCGTGCTCATGTCCGGGATCGTCCATCGCTGAGCCGGACGATAGCGGTCTTCAGGCCTTCATCGGGGGCAGCGCCTTCAGGTCGTTCGCGACCTCACTCACGGAGAACAGCGGCCCCCACTGGTGACTGATGACGCCGTTCGCGCCGATCAGGTAGAGCCACGGCTCCGTCAGGTCGCCGTCGCGATAGAGCCACTGCGCGGCCGCCTTGTTCAAGATCTTTCCGCTGTTCGAGTAGCTCTTGTAGATCTCCACATGGATGAACACGGCGCGGTTCGCATAGGTCTTCCCGAGCTGCGCGACGGCGTCGGTCGTGGGGCCGCAGAACTGGCTGATGCAGTAGGCGGGCGTGGAGAACACCACCAGGATCGGCCGGTGCTCGGCGAGCGCCTTCGCGATCGTCCATCGGTGGATCCACGGGTAGGGGACGTTGGCGTTGGGGCCTTGCGCGAGCGAGTCGAGCCAGGCCGGCTGCACGCCCGGGGTCGACATCGTGAGGTTCTCGGTCTTCAGCGCCGGCTGGCCGGGCGCGGGGATCACCGGCTTCGCGTAGACGACGAAGGGGGTGGTGTTCTCCACGACCTGTCCGGAACCCGCCACGTCGGCCGCCACGGTGGCCGCCCACCACCCGGGATGGTCGAACGTGGTGGCGCGGGCATCGTAGACGCCGCGCGCGGTGCTGGGGTCGGACAACGACGGCCCGGTACCGGTCGCCTGCGTGGTGGGGGCCGGCAAGGTACTCGGCCCTGACCGGGGTTCCCGGCGTGCCGGAGGTGGCCGGCGCGTTCTGGTCGCCGAGGAACGTGAACGCCACCTGGACGCTCCCGAACGTCACGAGCCGGACGCCGCCTGACGGTGAGCTCGAGAACAACCCGATCTCGACGTCCAAGGGGTGGTGCGCGTACAGGAATGTCGTGCCCATCGAAGCCATGAAGCGGGCATCGGGGGTCGGGGTGGTGGGGGCGGACCCTGTGCCGGCGCTCTTCGTGCATGCGGCGGCGAGGAGGGCGCACGCGACGACGATGAGCACGGACCGGCGGACGATCATGGCTTCCATCCTCTCCTACGAAGCTGTCCGACGTCCGGTTCGACGGGGGAGCCAGGTCGGGACTCGTGGCGGATCAGCCAGCGCTTGCGGTCCTCGTGGCGCCCGTAGCCGCGGATCGCACCGTCGACGTGAACGACGCGATGGCAGGGCACGAACAGCTCGATCGGGCACCGTGCGCAGGGCGTTGCCCGCGGCGCGTCCGCCCCGGGGGCTCCCGGCGAGCTCCGCGACATCGCCGTAGGTCCATAGCTCCCCGTAGGGGATCGTCGTCGTGGTCTCCAGCACGTGCCGGACGAACCCGGCCCCCATGCCCGACAGGTCGACCGGAGTCGTGAACACCCGCCGGATCCCCGTGAAGTAGCTCCGGACCTCGCCGAGGACCGGGGCCATCTCCCCGGGAGCGCGGCGCAGCGGCGTCCCTCCCTGCTCCTCGATCCGCACCGCGACAGCGCTTACATCTTCGTCGTCCTCGCAGAAGGCGGTCTCGACCACACCGTCGTCGGAGACCACCACCACGATGGTCCCGATCGGCGTGGGCGTGCTGGCCCAGCGCAGCCTCCGGGGCTCACGATCGGTAGGGCGCGGTTCGTCCCTGCCCGTCAGATCGGCGGCCATGGGTAGGGCCGCTCGATCCCGGGCTCGGGAAACGTCCCGGAGGCGACCAGCTCCTCGGTGCGCGCCCCCGTCGCGTCGATCTCCGCCGGGGACAGCAGGGCCTCTAGGTCTCGGCGTAGGGAGTGGCCGCGCTCGCTCAAGGCGGCGGACAGCCGGCGTAGGTCCTCCAGCCTCTCCGGGAGGATCGGCTCGTCGAGGTACTCCCAGATCACGGTGCGAAGCTTCGGATCTTCGTTGAAGCACACCCCGTGGTCGATGAGGAAGATGCGACCGTCGAGCGCCCGCAGGCAATGCCCTGCTTTGCGGTCCGCGTTGTTCACCACCGCGTCGAACAACGCGACGTCGCGGAACGCATCGGCGTGGGTCTCCTGCAGCGTGAAGTAGTGCTCGTCGGGATCGAACTCGACGAAGAGCTGGACGGAGCCGATACCCTCAGGTCCGTCGCGCAGCACCGTGGGGGGCACGCAGCGGCCAGCCGAGCCAGCGAGAGACGGCGTAGGCCGCCACCTCCCGCTGGGCGAGCGTGCCGTCGGGGAAGTCCCATAGGGGGATCTCTCCACGACGCGGCTTGTAGATCGCCTTCACGTCCGGTCTCGCCGTCATCGCCGTGCGCCGTCGCGAGGAAGGTGTAGTTGGAGCACCCCGGCATGAGCCCGAGGATCTCGAGCTCGCCCCTCGCCAGGGCGGCCGGGATCGCGGGGTCGCTCAGTCCCGCTTCGAGTGCCCGTTCATCGCGGGACACGCGTGACCCTCCGGGTCCATGGGGTTCCCGCAGAACTGGCAGGTGGGACGGCCGCGCTCCGCGACCTCCGCACCGCGGCGCGACAGCGCGAGCATCTGCTCGCGCGTGGCCCACAGACGGACGGTCTCGAGGTCCTCTGCCAGGGCGGGGTCGCGGTTCTTCCTCATCGTCGGCCTCGGGCTGGTACTCCTCGATCTCCACCATGAACAGGTCCCGCTCCTGGTCGTAGCCGATCGAGAGGCGACCTGCCCGCCACCGTGGATCCACGGGTTCTTCGAGGTCCAAGGCGTCGTCCTGCGGCGCGCCCATGCCCGTCTCCACTTCCAGGTCGGCAAGCAGTTCGAGGACGGACGCGGCGAGAAGCTGGACCTGCTGCTTCTCGACGATCACGGTCACCGTCTGCGAGCGGCCCCGTGCCTGCAGGTAGAACACGCGGAAGCCCGGCTCTCCGAGAGCGTCGGTGGTGATGCGCTCGACGGGCCCGAGGTCCATGAGCCTATCCTCGCAGGTTCCTCCGGCCGCGTGACCCGCGCGCCGGCGTCGCCACCTCCCACGGTGGCGCCGGTCCATCCGGCCCGAATCGGCTTAGGCCGCCGGTGTCGTTGACCAGGAGGACACGGATGCCGCCGCGCCCGTCGATATGAACGACGGAGACCGATGCCGTGTCCACGACCGTGCGTTGGAACCGATCGAGCGGGGCGCCCTTCCAGGTGGGCGAGCAGGATCCGGACGATGTCGCCGTGCGTCGCCACCGCGACACGTCCGCGGCGGTGGCGCCGCGCGATGGCGTCGACTTCGGCGACGACCCGCTCCAGGGCCTGGCTGAAGCTCTCGCCCTGCGGAAAGCGGAACGTGGAGGGGCGTTCTGCACCTCCTGTCCAGCGTTTCGTGCGGCGCAGGCGCGCCAGCGGCTTGCCGGTCCAGGTGCCCGCATCCATCTCGATCAGGCCCGGCCGTTCGACGATGCGCAGCCGCTGGGCGGCGGCGAGGGGTTCGACGGTTTGCACGCATCGCTCGAGCGGGCTCGAGTAGATGGCGGTGAGCTTCACACCGGCGTCAGGCGCTCGAACGAGGAGCTCGGCCTGCGCCGCCCTCGATGATCGAGCGGGATGCCGGGCGTCCGTCCGTACAACGTCTTCCCCGTCTGCGCGGTGAGCCCGTGGCGGATCAGGAACAGCGTCGTCATCGGTGCGGCAGCATACGCGGCCCGTGCGGTGCGCCTCGCGTTCAGGAGACGGGACGGACCCGAACCGTGAGGATCGGGGGCCGGCGCGGGCTGTTCTCGATCGCCGGCGACGGGCAGCGTCACGGTGAACACGGAGCCACGGCCCAGTTCGCTGCGCACCTGACCCGGCCACCGTGGTTCTCGGCGACGTGCTTGACGATGGATAGCCCGAGGCCGGTGCCGCCGGTGCCGCGCGAGCGCGCGCGGTCGACGCGGAAGAAGCGCTCGAAGATCCGCGGAAGGTCCTTCGTGGGGATCCCGATCCCGTCGTCGCTGCACGGCGACGGTCACCGAGCCGCTCGCCGTCTTCGACGGCCACCTCGACGGTGCCGCCCTCGCGCGTGTAGCGGACCGCGTTGTCGATCAGGTTGCGGACCAGCAGGGAGAGGTCGCGCGCCGATCCGCGGACCGCCGGGGCTGGTGCGCCTGCAGCGCGAGCGTCAGCCCCGCCTCCCTGCGCCCGGAACTCGTATCGCTCCACCTCGTCGCGTACCACCGCGTCCAGCCGGACGCGGTCATCGAGGTCGCTGCCGACCTCCAGCCGCGAGAGATCCAGCAGGTCGGCGACGATGCGCGAGAGCCGCTGGGCGTCGCGCTCCAGCTGCGGCGCGAATCGGGCCACGGCTGCGGGATCGTTCTGCGCGGCGTCGGCGAGGGTCTCGGCAGCCGCCTGGATGGACGCGGCCGGCGTCTTCAGCTCGTGAGAGGCGTTGGCGACGAAGTCCCGGCGCACCTGTTCCATCCGGCGGCGCTCGGTCACGTCGGCGACGACGACCAGCACGGATCCGTCGTCGCCCGGCGGGGGTCGCGGAGATGCGCAGCCATCGCTCGGGCGATCCGAACTCAACCTCGGCCGTTTCCGCCTCGCCCGACGTGGCGGCCCGCTCCACCAGCTCGCGGGCAGGCAGCGGGAACAACTGCTGGATCGGCGCCGGGCGGGTGCGGAGGTGCCGCTCGAGCGCGTCGTTCGCGAACGCGAGCTGCCGGTCACCGTCGAAGAGCAGGATCCCCTCCTGCATCGAGCCCAAGATCAGGTCCTGGACCGCGCGGTCCTCCCGCGAGGTCTGCTCGCGCCGCGCGAGCGCGTCCTCAGAGGACCTCGCCCGCTCCTCGGCCTGGTCGGAACTGGAGCCGGAGGGACCGCCGGCCCATCATCAGACCGACCGCCGCCGACCAGCCAGCGCACCAACACGATGGCGACCCAGGCCGCGGCGCTCATGAACGGAGTCTAGGAGGCTCGGCCGATCGGTCGCCGAGATGTCCGCATCCGTTCCCCGTGCCGACATCTTCCGTCCATCCTGAGGGCGGTTGACGGGGAGCGTTCCTCTCTCCAGCTCTTCCCCGTTCACCCTCCGTTCACCTTGGCGCTATCGTCCGGCCACGGCGGCTCCCTAGCATCCGGTTACGTGGTGCCTGCGATAAGCATCCCGAACGGGCCCAGGGGGGAGTGATCGACGATGAACGCACGGCGCACGACGATGATGCACGGTCCGTAGCGGGGGCTCTGTCCCTCACGCATGCTGGCCGCGGCCTGCAGCAAGAGCAGCAACAGCGGGTCAAGCGGCAGTCCGGGGAGCGGCGGCGCCTCGCTCACCGGCGCGGGCGCCACCTTCCCCGACCCGGTCTACGAGCAGTGGTTCTCCGACTTCCGCTCGGTGGAACCCGACGCGAAGATCAACTACCAGGCGATCGGCTCGGGCGGCGGCGTACAGCAATTCACCGCGAAGACGGTGGACTTCGGCGCCTCGGACGCGCCGCTGCAGAGCAACGAGGTGAGCGCCCTTCCGGCGCCGGCGGTCGAGATCCCGACGGTGCTCGGGCGGCGTCGCGATCGCCTACAACCTGTCGGGCGTGCAAGTCCGGTCTCAAGCTCGATGGCGCGACCGCGGCGAACATCTTCCTGGGCAAGATCACGAAATGGAACGACCCGGCGATCGCCGCCCTGAACTCCGGGCGTGACCCTGCCGAGCACCGCGACATCTCGGTCGTCCATCGCTCGGACGAGTCGGGGACCACGTTCGTGTTCACGTCGTGGCTCGGGTCGCAGAGCCCGACGTGGAGCAGCCAGGTCGGCGCGGATAAGGCCGTGCAGTGGCCCGTGGGCACCGGCGGCGACGGGAACGACGGTGTTGCGGCCGCGATGACCCAGACCGAGGGATCGATCGGCTACCTGTCCTACGACTTCGCCGTCACAAGCAATCTCGGCGTCAGCGCGGTCAAGACGACCGACGGCGCTTCGTCTCCCCCTCGGTGAAGAGCATCAGTCTCGCCGGCGGGGGTCTCAAGCTTCCCATCACCCCGACGACCAACATCCTGAACTCGCCCGTCCCGGGTGCCTACCCGATCTCGACCAGCACCTACCTGTTGATCTACAAGGATCAGACCGACGAGACGAAGGGCCAGACGCTCGTGGACTTCGTCTATTGGGCGTTGACGAAGGGCTCGAGCACGGTGGTGAAGTTGAACTACTCCCCGCTCCCGGTCAAGGTGCAGAAGGGGGCGCTCCTCGAGCTCAAGCAGATCACGTCCGGAGGGACGCCGATCCAACCGTCGTCGACCGTCAAGAGCTAGGAGGAGGGTTGGCCGCCCATCCCGCCGCCGCGATCGAGGGAGCGCCGCCGTTTCGGCGGCGCTCCCAGGTTGTCGAGAAGCTGTTCCGCACCGGGACGGCGGCCGTCAGTGTCGGGCTCATCCTCCTGCTCGTCGCGCTCCTGTTGGTGCTGCTGAAGGGAAGCCAGCGGATCTTCTCCGCCTTCGGGTTCCACTTCCTCATCGGCACCAGCTGGAACCCCGTCGTCGGCCACGAGGCCTTCGGTGCGTTGCCGTTCATCTACGGCACCCTCGTGACCTCTGCGGTGGCCGTGGTGCTTGCCGTGCCCGTGTCGGTGGGCATCGCGTTGCTGTTGAACGAAGTCCACACCGGCTGGATCCGCGATCCACTCGCCACCTTCATCGACGTGCTCGCCGCCATCCCCAGCATCGTCTACGGCCTGTGGGGCCTATTCGTGCTGAAACCGTTCCTGGACAGATACGTCGAGCCGTACCTGCAGGACACGCATCGGCAAGATCCCCGTGATCGGGCACCTGTTCTCGGGCAATCCGGTCGGACCCGACCTCTTCACGGCGGGCGTGATCCTCGCGATCATGATCGTGCCGATCGTGACCGCGGTGACGCGTGAGGTCATCGCAACCGTGCCGCGAGACCTCCGCGAAGCGGCGAAGGCGATCGGGGCGACCCGCTATGAGACGGTGCGTCTCGCCGTGCTGCCCCCGGCGCGCAACGGCATCATCGGGGCGACGATGCTGGGGCTGGGCCGTGCGCTCGGCGAGACGATCGCGGTCGCGATGGTCGTCGGGAACACACCGCAGATCAACACCTCGCTCTTCCAGTCGGGGGCCACGATCCCGTCGTGGATCGCCAGCAGCTTCCGGGACGCCACCAGCGTCGGGCTCACACGCTCGGGTCTGCTAGGGCTCGCCGTCGTCCTGGTGCTCGTGACGTTCGGGCTGGCGGCGCTGTCCCGACTGCTGGTGCGGCGGGTCGACCACATCTCCGTCAGCGCCACCGTGATGGTGGCGACGGCCGAGGCGGAGGAGAGCCAAGAGCGAAGCCGGCCGGAGGGTGAGGACTGATGGCGGCCTCCCTGCTCGCGGGCGGCGTCGACCGACGCCGCCGTGCGAAGAACCGGGCGTTCGGCGTGTTCATGGTCGTGAGCGCGGCGCTCGCGATCATCCCGCTCGTGCTGATCATCTCCTACGTCCTCGTCAAGGGGTGGTCCGCGCTCTCGGTGAACTTCTTCACGAAGGAGCCAGCCGGGACGCTCAACCCTGCAGCCGGGGGCATCGTCGAGGCCTTCATCGGGACGGGCATCATGGTCCTGATCGCCGCCGCTGATCGCGGTTCCGCTCGGCCTGTTGGCGGCGGTCTACCTCGCCGAATACGGCAAGGGCAAGCTCGCCAGCGCGGTGCGGTTCATCGCCGAGGTCCTGCTCTCGACGCCCTCGATCATCGCGGGGGCGTTCATCTGGGCGGTCGTCGTCACGGCGATGGGCACGTTCTCGGGGCTCGCGGGGGCACTTTCGCTGGCGTTCCTCATGTGGCCGATCATCACCCGCGCCACCGAGGAGATCCTTCGCCTGGTTCCCGACGAGCTGCGCGAGGCCGCTCTCGCCCTAGGGATGCCGCGGTGGAAGGTGATCCTTCGCATCGTGATCCCGACCGCCGGCACGGGCATCCTGACCGCCATCATGCTCGCCGTCGCGCGCGGCCTGGGGGAGACCGCGCCCATCCTGCTGACGGCCCTCGGCAACGACTTCATCAACTACAACCCCGGGCAGCAGCCCATGGACGCCATCACGCTGCGCGTGTATGCCTACGCGAGGACGCCCGTCGAGGCCCTGCACGCCGTCGCCTTCGCCGGGGCGATCACGCTCCTGGTGGTCGTGCTTGCATTATCGATCGGCGCGCGGATCCTGTCGTATCGTCAACGGAAGAGGCTCTCGTGAGACGTGTCGAGGTATCCGATCTGAGCGCGTGGTTCGGCGCCGCGCAGATCCTCAAGGGGGTCACCGTGGTGGCGGAGCCGAAGCAGGTGACGGCAGTGATCGGTCCGTCCGGTTGCGGCAAGTCGACCCTCGTTCGCTGCATGAACCGGATGCACGAAGAGGTCCAGGGAGCCCGCGTCGAGGGCAAGGTCCTGTTCGACGGACAGGACATCTACGGTCCGGACGTCGATCCCGTGGAGGTACGGCGTCGGATCGGCATGGTGTTCCAGCGGCCGAATCCGTTCCCGACGATGAGCGTCTTCGACAACGTGGCGGCGGGTTTGCGGCTGGGGTCCACGCGCTTTCCCAAGGCCGAGTTGCACGAGCGAGCGGAGGTCGCGTTGCGGGCGGCGGGCCTCTGGGAGGAGGTGAAGGACCGGCTGGACGCACCCGGCGGGCGCCTGTCGGGAGGGCAGCAGCAGCGGCTGTGCGTCGCCCGAGCCTTGGCCGTGGAGCCCGAGGTGCTCCTCATGGATGAGCCGGCGTCGGCGCTCGACCCAGCCTCGACGCTTCGGATCGAAGAGCTCGTCGTCGAGCTGAAGGAGCGCTACACGGTGGTGATCGTGACCCACAACATGCAGCAGGCGTCCCGTGTCTCGGACTGGACGTTGTTCATGCTCTACGGGGAGGTCGTGGAGTTCGCACCGACGCAGAAGGTGTTCACGAACCCGGACGACCAAAGGACGGAGGACTACGTGACGGGGCGGTTCGGCTGATGCAGGAGACACGGAAGAAGTTCCACGAGGAGCTCGCCGATCTGGAGACCGACCTCCACCACCTGGGCGACCTCGCGGCGGTCGCGGTGCGGGACTCCGTCGAGGCGCTCGTCATTCACGACGATGCCCTCGCCCGGGCCGTCATCGAGGCGGACGACCCGATCGATGAGCTGTACCTGAAGATCGACCAGGGCGTGCTGCAGCTGCTTGCGCTGCAGTCCCCGGTGGCCACGGACCTGAGGCTCGTATCGACGATCATGCATTCCTGCCTGCACCTCGAGCGGATCGGCGACCAGGCGGTGAACGTCGCGAAGCTCTACCTTGCCACGACCGATCTCCCGGGCAGCGACGCCCTACGTCAGCAGATCAGCGAGATGGGCACGATCGTGGTCGGGATGGTGCACACGGCGATGGACGCCCTCGCGCGCCGCGACCTCGATCTCTGCCGGACGCTTCCGGTCCTCGACGATCCGGTGGACCGGTTGAACCGGGCCACGCACCTCGAGGCGCTCAAGCTCGCCGACGACCCGCGGGCGCTGGACTGGGGCATGCACATGAACCTTGCCGCGCGCGCCCTCGAGCGGGTGGGCGATAACGCCGTGGACATCGGGGAGCAGGTGGAGTACCTGCTCACGGGGGACTTCCGGGAGTTCACGGACGCCTCGCACCCCGTCGAGCCGGTGGACGACGGCCCGTGAGCGAGTCCGCGCCTCGCATCCTGATCGTGGAGGATGAGGAGTCGCTGGCGGATTCGGTTCGCTACAACCTCGAACGTGAGGGCTACGAGGTGTTCGTCGTCGGCGACGGACGTCGTGCGATGGAGCGCTTCCGAAGCGAGGGCGCGGCGCTCGTGATCCTCGACCTGATGCTGCCGGAGATGTCGGGCCTGGACGTGTGCCGGATGATCCGTCAGGAGTCCGACGTGCCCATCATCATGGTGACGGCGAAGGACGCCGAGGCAGACAAGGTGACGGGGCTCGAGCTCGGTGCGGACGACTACGTCACGAAGCCGTTCTCGGTACGGGAGCTCGTATCGCGCGTACGCGCCCACCTCCGTCGCGCCGCCATGGGGGCCGCGGCGGCGCCCGACGAGGTCCTCAGCGGCGGCCAGATCCAGATGGACGTAGCCCGGCACGAGGTGGTGGTGGAAGGTGAGCCGGTGGCCTTCCCCCCCAAGGAATTCGAGCTCCTGGAGGCTTTCTTGCGACGCAAGGATCGCCTGCTCACTCGGCTATTCCTCATCGAGGAGGTCTGGGGGAGCGACTACGTGGGCGACACGAAGACGCTCGACGTCCACGTGAAACGGATCCGTCAGAAGATCGAGCACGATCCACACGATCCCCTGCACCTGCTCACCGTCCGCGGCCTCGGCTACAAGTTCGTCGACTGATCCGCCGGGGGTTGCGCGGGCGCGATTGCCTCAGCCGGGCCGGCGCCCTACGATGACGGGCCTGTCATGAGCGACGAGATCTTCCCTGGGCGCGCGGTTCCTGCTTTGAACCGCTTCATCAACCGCGAGCTGTCCTGGCTCGAATTCGACGCCCGGATCCTCGCGATGGCCGAGGATCCCGAGCGGCCGCTCCTAGAGCGGGTGAACTTCCTCGCGATCTTCGCGAGCAACCTCGATGAGTTCTTCCAGATCCGCGTCTCCGGCCTCGAAGAGCAGGTGGAGGCCGGCGTCACCGCGGTCACCCCCGATGGGATGGGTCCGGCGGAGCAGCTCGATGCGGTGCGCCGACGCGTCGTGGAGCTCACCGATCGGGCGGAGGCCTTGTGGATCGGCGAGCTCCGCCTCGCGCTGGAGAAGCAGCGGATCCGCATCGTCGACTGGGATCAGCTGGATGATGAGGACCGCGCGTTCATGGGCCGACGGTTCCGCGAGCGGATATTCCCGGTGCTGACCCCGCTGTCGGTGGATCCCGCCCACCCGTTCCCCTACATCTCCAACCTCTCGCTCAACCTCGCCGCCGTCGTGCGCGACCCCATCACCGGCGTGCGCCGGTTCGCCCGCGTCAAGGTGCCGCCGCTGCTCCCCCGCTTCACCGCGCTGCCTCGACGGTGAGCGGTTCGTGCCGCTGGAGCAGATCATCGCGGCGCACCTGGAGCAGCTGTTCCCCGGGATGGACCTCGTCACCTACCACGTCTTCCGCGTCACGCGCGACGCCGACGTGGAGGTGGAGGAGGACGAGGCCGACGACCTGCTCGCCGCCATCCAGTCCGTCCTGCAGCGCCGGCAACGGGGTGCCACGCCCATCCGCCTCGAGATCGACCCCGGGATGACCGATGAGGTCCGCAGCCTGCTGATGCGGGAGATGGGGCTGGACGAGTCGCACGTCTACGTCGTGGAGGGCATCATCGACGTTGCAGGGCTGAGGTTCTTCGTGGGGCTGGATCGTCCGGAGCTGAAGGACGAACCATGGAAGCCCGTGACGCCCGCCCGACTACGTTCACCCGAAGGCCCCCCCGACGTCTTCGCCGCGATCCGCGACGGCGACCTCCTCGTGCACCACCCCTACGAGTCGTTCACGAACTCCGTCGAGGCGTTCGTGGCGCAGGCGGCCTCCGACCCCGACGTCCTCGCGATCAAGCAGACCCTGTACCGAACGTCGGCCGACAGCCCCATCATCCGCTCGCTGATCCGAGCCGCGGGCTCCGGCAAGCAGGTCGTGGCCCTCGTGGAGCTGAAGGCGCGCTTCGACGAAGAGGCGAACATCACGTTCGCGCGGGCCCTGGAGCATGCGGGCGTCCACGTCGTGTACGGCATGGTGGGCCTCAAGACGCATGCGAAGACCTGCCTGGTCGTGCGCCGCGAGAACGACGGGATCCGTCGGTACGCCCACATCGGCACCGGCAACTACAACCCGAGCACGGCGCGCCTGTACGAGGACCTTGGCCTGCTCACCGCGGACCCCGACCTCGGCGCGGACCTCACCGACCTGTTCAACCTGCTCACCGGCTACAGCCGGCAGCGGGAGTACCGCAAGCTCCTGGTGGCCCCCGTCACGATGCGGCCCGGCCTCGCCGAGCTGATCCGGCGCGAGGCAAGCGAACCCGACGGCTCCATCGTGCTGAAGATGAACAGCCTCGTCGACGCCGACCTGATCGACGCTCTCTACGAGGCATCGCAAGCCGGCGCGCGCATCGACCTCCTGGTTCGCGGGATCTGCTGCCTTCGCCCCGGCGTGCCCGGGTTGTCCGAGAAGATCCGCGTGCGATCGCTCGTGGGCCGGTTCCTCGAGCACTCGCGGGTCTACCGTTTCGGCAGCCAGAGCCGCGGCCGCACCTATCTGATCGGCTCCGCAGACCTCATGCCGCGCAACCTCGACCGCCGCGTCGAGGCGCTCACCCCGGTCCAGGACCCCGCGCTGCAGGCGCGCATCGACGAGCTCCTCGAGGTGGAGCTCGAGGACGACGAGCTGGCCTGGGAGCTCGACGGCGAGGCGGGATGGCACAAGGTGCCGACGCGAAAAGGCGTCAACGCGCAGCGCGTGCTGCAGGAGCTCGCCGTCTCGCGTGCGGAGGGCGAGCGATGAAGGTCGAGCCGTCGGGCGACCGATGACGTTGGAGCGGGAGGTCAAGCTGGCCGTCGGGCCGATGTTCCAGCTCCCGGATCTGAGCGAGGTCGTGCCGGGCGCCATATCGCAGGGCGAGGGTCCGCTGCGCTTCGTCGCGAGTTATTACGACACACCGGACCTTCGCCTCGCGCGCTGGGGATGCTCGCTCCGTTACCGCACGGGCGAGGGTTGGAGCGTGAAGCTCCCCATGGAAGCGGGCAACGGCAAGCTCGTGCGGGACGAGCGGACCTTCCAGGCGGGCCCCGGGCGTCCGCCGGAGGCTGCCGTGGATCTCGTGCGCGCCTACGTCCGGACGGCGCCGCTGCGCCTGGCGGTCCGGCTGCAGACCCTGCGGAAGCGCGTCGCGATCGTCGACGCCTCGCAGGTCCCGATGGCGGAGATCGTCGACGACGAGGTCTCGGTGCTGGACGGGCGTCGCGTCGCGGGGCGGTTCCGAGAGATCGAGGTTGAGCTCGCCGCGGCGGCCGATGACGACGCCGTGCTGGACGCGGTCACCGGCCGGCTCGCGGCGGCCGGGGCGCAGAGGGGCGGCGAGATGCCGAAGTTCGTCCGGGCCCTGTTGCCCCGTTCCGCCGAACCTCCGGAGATCGTCGTGCGGAAGGTGGGGCCCAAGAGCACGGTGTTGGAGGTCGTGCGCGCTTCGATCGCGGTCTCGGCCGAGCGGATGCTGCGCCACGACGCCGGGGTGCGGCTCGGCGAGGACCCCGAGGCCGTGCACCAGGCCCGGGTCGCGACGCGCCGGCTGCGTTCGGACCTGCGGACGTTCCGCTCCTTGCTGGATCCGGGATGGAACGAGAGCCTGCGGGTGGAGCTGGGATGGCTTGGGGCTGAGCTCGGGACGGTCCGCGACCTCGACGTCCTGGACGCCCGGGTCCGGAGCCGCGTGAAGATGCTGCCGGACGCGGACGCGGACGTGGCGCCCAAGCTCCTGGACCGCGTCCGGACGGAGCGCGACGCGGCCCGCGCCGAGCTGACGTCCGCGATGCGTGAGCCGCGCTACCTGGCCCTGCTGGACCGTGTCGTCGCCGCCGCCGCCGAGCCCGCCGTGCTGCCCGAGGTCGCGGACGCCCCCGCCGTGCGCGTGCTGGGCGCCCTGCTGGACGGGCCCTGGCGCCACCTTCAGCGCACCGCCGACGACATCGGCCCCTCCTCGATCGACGCCGACCTGCATCAGGCGCGGATCCGCGCGAAGCGGGTGCGCTACGCCGCCGAGGCGCTGATCCCGATGTTCGGCAAGCCGGCCCGGCGCTTCGCGGCGCGTGCCGAAGCGCTCCAGACGGTCCTGGGCGAGCATCAGGACGCCGTCATGGCGATGGCGTGGCTCCGTGCCCAGGCGGGGGGAACCTCCGCGCGAACGGCGTTCGCCGCGGGGGAGCTGGCCGGCATCGAACGGCAGGCGCAGGCGACCGCCCGCGAGGCCCTGCCGGAAGCGTGGCGGTCGCTCCGCCCGAAGCGGCTGAGAGCGTGGACGGAGCAGTCGTGAGCGTGGCCGACAGGATCACGGGTCCCGACACGGCCGAAGTGCGTGCGGCGGGCGGCATCGTGCGTCGCCGGGGTCCGCTCGGGCCCGAGATCGCTCCTCGTTCACCGCCCTCGCTACGACGACTGGACGTTGCCGAAGGGCAAGGCGAACCCTGGGGAGTCCGACGAGGCGTCGGCGTTGCGGGAGGTGCAGGAGGAGACGGGGCTGCGCTGCCTCCTCGGGACCGAGGTGGCGACCGTGCGCTACCACGATCACCAGGACCGGACCAAGGTGGTGCGCTACTGGTTGATGCATCCCGCCGGCGGGGGTTTCGTGCCCAACGCAGAGGTGGACCGGTTGCGGTGGATGGCTCCGGGCGAGGCGCTCGGCGTGCTCACCTACGGCCACGATCGCGAGGTCGTGCGTCGCGCGGTCGGCTTCGACGCCCCGCTCTACCTGCTCCGCCATGCCAAGGCGGGGGATCGCCGTGACTGGACGGAGGACGACCTGCGCCGCCCCCTCACGAAGAAGGGCCGCCGGCAATCGGAGGCCCTCGTCGAGCAGTTCCGGGGCCTGAGCATCGACCGCGTGCTCTCGAGTCCCTACGACCGGTGCGTGCAGAGCGTGCGCCCGCTCGCGATCGCGCGCCGGCTGCCGGTCGAGGAGACCGCGGTGCTCGCCGAGGGCGCCGCCCTTCGCGACGTGATGGCCTTCCTGCATGAGCTCTCCGGGGCCGTCGTGTTGTGCAGCCACGGTGACGTGATCCCGGCGGTCGTGCTCCATCTCGCCGAGCGCGGCGCCCCGATGGCCGGCGGTGAGGACTGGAAGAAGGGATCCACCTGGGTGTTGGAGCGCGACGGCGGGCTGTTCACCGGCGCGCGCCACCTGGATCCACCCGCGTAGCGATGCGCCGGTGCGGGTGGTAGGGGTGTGCCGGGCGCTGAAGGTGCTGTGCGTGGCGCAGGACCGTGCCGCGCTCGCCGCACTGAAGGCGGCTTCGGTTTCCGCCGAGTGGGAGCTCACGCCGGGGGCCACGAACGAGACCGACGCGTTGGCGCAGATCGGTGCGGAGCGCCCGCACATCCTGGTCGCCTTCGGGCCCTACGAACGCATGGTGGCGCTCGCGCACGAACGCTTCCCGGGCATGCGCATCGTCACCGACCGGGCCGCGCCCGGGGCCACCGTGGTGGCCACCTCGCTGGGCGAGGTGCGGGGGCTCCTCATGGGAGCTCCCCGCCCGGGCGGACCGGTCGAGTGACTCCTCAGCCGCCCCAGGGCGACCAGTTGCCGAGGTGGCGCACCATCCGCATCGTCACGATGATGTTGGCGCGCGCGTTGAACCCCGACCAGCCCTTGAATCCGTAGACGGCCGCTCGTCCCGGCCAGTACCGGCGCAGGTGCTGGTAGATACCGAGAGCACCGCTCCATGCGTTGTACGCGCGCGGGTAGAAGTGGGACTCACGGTTGGCGATGTAGAGCGCCTCCCGCGCCCCGCCAGGGACGTGGTAATAGGTGGCCGTGCACGCGACGAGCCGTCGCACGTACAGAGGGCCTCTTCGCCACGCGATCGGGCAGATCGGGCGTGGGACGCTCGCAGGATGTGCGCTCGTCGCCACCGCCCGGGGGGACCACGGGCCTGCGATCATCGCGTCGCAGAGGCGACCGGGATCACGAGGAGCATCGCGGTGAGGAACAGCGCCACGGGGAGGTTGTGGCGCATCGATGTGCGGTTGGGCATGCGTGGATTCACCCCCGCGGTGAGCGACGGCTGGCCGCCGTGCCCGGGTGGCGCCGCAGGGACGACGTTCGTCCCGGGCGGTGCTGCCCCGCGGTAGGTCGTGGGTGGGGACATCACCTCCTAGGGTCGAGTTCTGCTCTGTGTGACCTATCGCGTGCCGCGGCACGTTCGGCCCAGCCTCGCGCGCGCAGACACACGCCGACCACCTTGGGAAGGTGGGAAGCGCAGTCACGCGCGGGAAGGGGATCGGACCGAACGGTCCGGTGCAGGCCCGACAACCCTAGAGGCAGGCAGGTTGCGACAACTTGGTGTTGCGTGAGCCGGCTACCATCTCGGCCCTGCGGGGCCCGGCTACCATGGGGATGGTGACGAACAAGACAGTGTTGCTGGCAGCGCCGCGTGGCTACTGCGCGGGGGTCGAGCGGGCCGTCGACGCCGTCGAGCGCGCCCTGGCCAAGCACGGCGCGCCCGTCTACGTCCGCAAGCAGATCGTGCACAACCTCCACGTCGTGCACGACCTGGAAGCCAAGGGTGCGGTCTTCGTGGAAGAGGAGGCGGAGGTGCCCGAGGGCGCCGTCGTCGTCCTGTCCGCCCACGGCGTGGCCCCCGAGGTCTATCGCAACGCCGCCGGACGACGGCTCGAGGTGATCGACGCCACCTGTCCGCTCGTCACGAAGGTGCACGTGGAGGCTCGGCGGTTCGCGGCGGATGACCAGACGATCGTGTTGATCGGCCACGCCGGCCACGAGGAGGTGGTCGGCACCACGGGCCAGGCGCCCGAGCGCACGATCCTCGTGGGCTCGCCGCAGGAGGCGCGAACGGTGGAGGTCCCCGACCCGGAGCACCTCAGCTACCTCACGCAGACGACCCTGTCGGTCGATGAGACCGACGAGATCGTGCGGATCCTCAAGGATCGGTTCCCTTCGATCCAGGGCCCGCCGCGCGACGACATCTGCTACGCCACGCAGAACCGCCAGGACGCGGTGAGGATCGTGGCCCCCGACGCCGACGTCGTGCTCGTGATCGGCTCCCAGAACTCCTCGAACTCGAACCGGCTCGCCGAGCTCTCGCGGGAGCTGGGGACGCCCGCCCACCTGGTGGACGACGAGACGTCCGTCGATCCGGCGTGGCTCGAGGGCGCCTCCACCGTGGGGCTCACCTCGGGTGCCTCGGCGCCCGACTGGCTGGTGCACCGGATGCTCGACTGGCTCGCCGCACAGGGCTTCGGCGACGGTCGAGGAGGTCACGCTCACCGAGGAGCACGTGCGGTTCTCGCTGCCCGCCGGCGTGCGCGAGGCTCGCCCTAGGACCAGGTCGAGAACTGGTCGCGGTCCTCGTCCGGCTCCTCGTAGTTGACGGAGACGAGGGTGTTCGTGGCGATGACGCCCGGCAGGGGGTGGATCTGCTCCAGGATGATGCCGCTGGCGACCTCCCAGGGGTGCGCCACGCAGGCCATGAGGTCGAACTCCCCGCCGAGCACCGCGACGCCGCTCACGTCCGCCATCTCGCCCAACCGTTCCGCGAGCCCAGAGGCGGCGCCCGCGTCGGCCTTGATGTGGACGTAGCACGCGTCGCCGATGATCGCGGGCGCCTGCGGGCTGCCCCAACCGGCGATCCCCACCCGGTCGGGCGGCACGACGGGCGCGGTCAGCGTGCGCACGACGCCGTCGACCTGGTGGATCTCCGAGAGCACGGAGGACGCGATCGTCGCCAGGTCCGCGCCGTCGACGTGCACGAGGATGTCCCAGTCGCCGACCACGGCGACCGCGCGGCGGACGCTGCCCTTCGTCGCCAAGCCCGGTGAGCACGGCGGTCATGCTCCCGGGCCGGATCCGCAGGTAGACGTAGGCATCCATGCGCGGCAGGCTAGGTCATGCGATCTTCCGGGCATCAAGGACCGTCCGGCCGTACGGCCACGAGGGAGCCCGGTGAGCTCCCACAGCTCCTCCTCGCCCTCCTCGGGCCCCACCGAGATCAGCCGGTCGCCCTCCTGCAGCGTGAACGTGCCTCGCGGCCGGTAGATCCAGCGGGCGCCTCGCTGCACGGCCAGCACGAACATCCCCGTCTCGGTCTCCAGACGGAGCTCCTTCAGCGTGCTGCCCGGCGGCGGGGGAACCGGGTTGCACGATGGTCTCCGCGCTCGTCTCCTCGGTCTCCTCCAGCGCCATCTGCACCACCGGATGCAGCGGCTCGCCGTGCTCCACGTACCACGTCATGTCGCGGGCGGCGTCGCACACGTACTCGCTGGCGCTCGCCAGCCGCAGGAGGCCCCGGAGCTCGTCGGGGTTGCGCGCCTCCGGCGCCGCGCGCAGCACCCACGACTCGAGCTCGTCGTGGAGCTGGTCGCTGCGGGCCTCGAGCGCGCCGACCTCCGCCGCGAGCGCGCGGTTGTTGAACAGCAGCGACGAGTAGGCGAGCCCCACCGCCGCCTCGGCGAGGTCCTTCAGCTCCACCAGGATGTCGACGGCCCGATCCAGCTCCGAGAGCGCCGGCGTGTCGTCGTCGGGTGCCGGCGGGCAGCGGCGGCGCGCCCGCGAGCGCGCGCACCAGGTTCACGCCCTCCTCGGGCCCGCGGATCAGCAGCACGTCGCCCACGGACACGACGTCCTCGGGTCCCGGGGTCGAACTCCCAGTCGAGTCCGCTGCGGATCGCCATGACCCACATGCCGGTCTCGGTGGGCAGGGAGAGCTCGCGCAGGGACTGGCCCGCCGCCGGGCGCGTCCTCGCGGACCTTCACCCGCGCGGTCATCTCGTCGGCGTGACGCAGGTCCCGGCGCAGCGCGTCGGGGATGCCCGAGGCGCGCCGCGACGACCCGCGCGATGTCGGAGGCAGCGTCGCCGATCTGCTCGATCGCGTCCGCGATCCACAGCACCCCCGCCATGCCCTCGGCGTCCTCGGGGCTGCGCGCAGCGAGCATCGCCATGATGCGCAGCTTCCGGAGCTGGGCGCCCATGCGGTCCTCGAGGCGCCCCACCTCGCGGGCGAGCTTCTCCTCGTTGAAGAACACGGCCGCGTAGGCGAGGTCGACCATGAGCTCGGACGCGTCCTTCAGCTCGACGAGGAGTTCTTTGACGTTCTTGGGTTGTCTCATCCATGAGCGTTCACGCCGAGCAGCAGGATAACGAGTACGAGGCACAGCGTGCCAGCGAGGTCCATCACCGCCGAGGTGATCGGGATGCTGAAGTTGTCGGGATCCCAGCCGAATCGGAACGTCGCGATGGCGCTGTAGTAGGCCACCGCGCAGGAGATGATCGTGGCGAGGAAGCCGGCGAGCATGCTGATCGCGATCATCGTCCCGAAGCCCGGGCGTGGTCTTCCCCAGGCCCACCGCGACGAGGTTGCGCCGAGAGCCCCACCATGAAGAAGACCGAGACCGCGAAGATGAAGTTGATGGCGATATCGACCCACGCGAGGGCCTGCGGCAACGGCGTGGGGTCGATCACACCCAGATGGAGCTTGGAGGCGAGCGCGGGACAGGATGCCGGAGAGCGCGTTCGTGTCCTCGAGGAACGGCGGCACCAGGATGAAGAGCGCAGGCAGCGCGAGGAAGCTGTCCACCCGCAGCTCGACGACCGAGCCCGCCAGGAGGTCGATCATGCCGGCGATCAACAGGACGACGATCGACTCGCGCACGATGCGCCGCACCATGGGGTCCTTCGTCGCGCAGCCCTGCACCGTCTCCCACGGCAGAAGGCGGCAGCGGCACCCGCGACATAGGGGACGGCGGCCGGAGCGTGCTGGACGAAGAGGGCGGCCAGCCACAGGGCGGGCAGCGTGGCGATGTCGCCGATCGCCGTCACGAACGGCGCCGACACGGAGTCGAGGTCCCAGCGCCGGCGATGGCCCAAGATCGAGATCGCCCACGGCGGCGCGCCGACGACGACGGAGCCCAGCACGCCGCCCAGGATCGAGATCGTCACGAACTCCGCGGCCGAGATGACGTTTCCGCTCGAGACCCTCGGGTCCTTGATCGTCAGCGCCACGATGTGCGCGGCGGGGCCCAGGAACAGACACGTGGCGAGGGTGAGGTACCACGAGCCGGGGACGTTCCGCCGCAGGAACCCGCCACGCCGCAGGGTCGGCTCGAACTGCCCGCGTTGATGCCGGTGCCCAGCCGCGAGCCGAGCGCGCCGAAGATGTTGCCGCGCATGCCGATCGCGGCGGGGATCAGGACGAAGAGGCCGGGCAGCTCGGAGGTCGTGATCCATGAAGCGAGCGCGGTCCGGCGAGGAGGTCGCCTCCGGAGGAGATGAACAGCGCGACGAAACCCTGGGTGAGGGTGCGACGCTCCGCGCGCAGGTAGCGCCGGAGCCGCCGTGCGCGGCGGGGGACCGCCATAAGGGCACCGTCATTGTTCGCTCGCTTCTTCGTACCGGGGGAGGGCCGCGTGGGCCCCGAGCAGTATGCGCTCGGTCTCACGGTGCAGGGCAACCTTTTCACTGCGTGGCCTTCGAGCCAGTCGCGGGTCACGAACAGCCAGAACGCCAGTCCGGCCTGGGCGCCGTAGCGGCGGAAGCGCCGCCGGATCGCCGCGTCGGCGGGCGGTTTCGGCCGGCCCGCGAGCCGTGCGTACGTGGGACGCGTCCAGCTGTCGAGGATCAACCGGGAGTTCCGCCCCAGCGTCATCATGATGTGCGCCGCGGCGTACGGGCCCGACGCCCGGGAGCGCCAGCAGCCGCGCCTCGAGCTCGTCGTCGGGGAGATCCTCGGGCGTCGTCGCGGCCAGCGCCTCAGGTCCAGTCGTCCCTCGGCGACGTCGCGAGCGAGTGCGACGAGGTAGGTGCCGCGATAGCCGGCCCGCACCGTCTCCCGATAGAACGCCTCGGGCACCGCGGCCATCGCCTCCGGCGTCGGGAACGCGTGCGCGCAGGGGGCCTCGCACGCCGACCGCCGGCTCGCCGAGTGCGCGACCAGCGCGTCCGACCATCCGGACCGTGGCGCTCCACGCGCAGTTCGTCGTGCAGATGGTCTTCACCACGTCCTCGAACACGGAGGGGCTGCGCAGCATGCGGCCGGCGCCCGTCGCCGCCCAGGCCAGGTCGGGGTCTTCGGCGGCCTGGCGGTAGAACCCCGAGAGGTCCTGATCGAGACGCAGCACCCGGCGCACGGCCGCCTCCAGGCCGCAGCGAACCCGCGGTCCCGCGGCCGGGCCCACGACGTCGATGCGCGCTTGTCCCGGGGAGCCCGGGACGATCCGGACGCGCCTCGGCCGGCCGCCGGGCACGCGCAGGGTGGTCTCCAGGGCGTTCGCGGCCGGATCCAGCCGGAGGGGGGAGAGGTCGGCGAACCCGTGGGAGTTGAGGGTGCGCGCAGGTCCACCGGCTCGCCGCCGGGCCCGAGCAGCGCGATCTGGATCGAGGTCATCCCGGGCTCTCGGGCCTGTCTTCGGTCCGGTCGGCGGGGGGCGGATCCTCGGCCCGCCGCTGGCGGAACGTGCGCACCTTGTTGCGGTTCCCGCAGGACGACATGGAGCACCACTTGGACGAACGGTTCTTGGACCGGTCGTAGAAGACGGTGGTGCAGTGCTCGTCGCCGCACTCGCGGAGCCGCTGCCAGGAGCCATCGAGGCGGGCGAGGAACGCGGCGGCCAACAGACGCCCCACCGCTCCGCGGATCCCAGGGGCATCGCTCTGCAGCGGTCGGTGGGGGTCGTCGAACACGGGGCGCAATCCCACCTCGGCGGCCGCACGAGAGAGCACGCGAGCCGTCTCTGGGTCCGCCGGAGCTCCCATCGTTTCGAACACCTGCGCGCGCAGGGCCTCCCGGACCGACATCGCCCACGCCAGATCCTTCCGACTCGGCGTGCGGCCGATCAACCCGTGACGGCGGAACCAGTCGGCGACGGTCGGGGCCGCCGGGGCGGCGGCGTTGGACCCACCGGCGGCGTGATCGTGCAGCGACATGAAGCTGCGCACCAGCTCCAGCTCACCCGGAGCGGGGGCGTTGACGCCGTCCTCGTGGCGAGACGGATCGAGGGTGACCACGTCGGCGATGGTACACGAAGAAACTAATGATTACCACTTGACTGGTTACGTGTGAAACCGGTATAAAAGGAAATGCAGGTTATTCCATCGGGAGGTGGTCGAGATGCACGGACCGTTCGCACACGAATTCGCGCGATACCTGGTTCAAGAGCGGCGCGTCGAGGCTCGTCGCGTCCGCGGCTCCGTGTGGCGTCGTCGGCGGCGCGCGAGCGCACCGTCGTGCACCACCGAGGCGACGACAGGGGGCGACGCCGCGTGAACTGGCCCGCGTTGCTGATCGCATCGGCGCTCCTCGCGGGGCTCGGCTTCGCGGCGTGGCTCGGCGGTACCGACTCGCGAGACGGGCGGAGGGGCTGGTTCTAGCGGCGGCGCCTGCCCGGGGAGCCCGGCCCTCACGCTACACTGCGCGCATGACGGACGCGGCTCCCTCCACGCGCTCGCGGGTTCACGGCCGGTCCCGTCATGGTGATCGGGGGCGCCGAGGACAAGCTCCGCGACAAGGTGATCCTCTCCCGGTTCGCGAAGTTCGCCGAGGGTGAGGAGGGGAAGGTCGTCGTGATCTCGACCGCGTCGTCGCTGGGCGACCAGGCGACCGCGATGTACCGCGAGCTCTTCACGGGCCTGGGGATCGGCGAGGTGGTCGGCGTCCGGCCGGAGGAGCGTGAGGAGGCCGACGACCCCGAGGTGGCGACCGTCGTGCGCGAGGCGACGGGGATCTACCTCACCGGCGGCAATCAGTCGCGCCTCACGCAGGTGGTGGCGGGCACCAAGCTCGGTGATGCCCTCTTCCTTGCGCACGACCGCGGCGCGGTGATCGCGGGCACGTCGGCCGGCGCGAGCGCCATGGCCAGCCATATGGTCGCGTTCGGCAACGCCGGCCCGACCCCCAAGAACCGCATGGTCCAGCTCTCGGCCGGGCTGGGTGTGCTGCAGGGATTGGTCATCGACCAGCACTTCGGTGAGCGCGGGCGCATCGGTCGTCTGCTCGCGCTCGTGGCCCAGTCCCCCTCGCTCCTCGGGCTGGGGATCGACGAGGACACCTGCGCCATCGTGTTCGCGGACCAGACGCTGCACGTGATCGGGCGGGGGGCCGTGACGATCGTCGACGGCGCCCACGTCAAGACGGACGCATATCGCGGGAAGGGGTATAAACCGCTCATGGTCTCGGGCGCGGTGCTGCACTCCCTGCCGTCGGGCTACTGGTACGACCTGCGCGGTCGTCGGCTGCTCGCGGGGGCGCCCGCGCTCGAGGATGAGCGCGAGGCCTCCGAGTGACCTCGGGCGCCACCGCGAACCGCGCCGCCCGCCGCGAGCGGAAGTCCGAACCTCCCACGAAGAAGCCCCCGCTCAAGCCCGACCTGGCCGTCGTGCAGACGCAGGTCTTCCGCGGCCCCAACTACTGGTCGTACGAACCCTGCGTCCGGATGCTCGTGGACCTGGGAGCCTCGAGCACTGGCCCTCCAACACGATCCCTCGGTTCAACGAGAAGCTGCTGAAGGTCCTGCCCGGCGTGGGGGAGCACTCCTGCTCGCTGGGCAAGCGCGGCGGGTTCCGCGAGCGCCTCGAGCGACGGCACGTGGCTCGGGCACGTGGCCGAGCACGTGGCGCTGGAGCTCCAGCGGGAGTCGGGCGCGCACATCTCGCGGGGGAAGACGCGCAGCGCGGGCACCGCCGGGCAGTACAACGTGATCTACGGCTACGCCGAGGAGCGCGTGGGCGTCACCGCGGGAAGCTCGCGGTGCGGCTCGTGAACCACCTCGTGAAGACCGAGCCCGGGTTCGACTTCGACGACGAGCTCGAGCGGCTGATCCTGCTGGCCGAGCGCCGGCAGTTCGGCCCCTCGACGCAGGCCATCATCGAGGAGGCGCGTGACGCGGGACATCCCGTTCATCCGCCTGAACGAGCAGTCGCTCGTCCAGCTCGGACAGGGCAAGTACCAGCAGCGGATCCGCGCCACGATGACCTCCTTGACGAGCGCGCTCGCGGTCGACATCGCCGGCGACAAGAAGATGACGAACCAGCTGCTCGCCTCGGCGGGTCTCCCGGTCCCCAGGAGCGAGGTGGTGCGCTCCGAGGACGAGGCCGTCGCGGCGGCGAAGCGCATCGGGTTCCCGGTCGTCACGAAGCCGCTCGACGGCAACCACGGCCGCGGCGTCGGGTCTCGATCTGCGCACGGAGCGCGCGGTGCGGACGGGGTTCCGCCGCGCGCTGAAGGAGGCGCGCCGCGCCCAGGTGGTCGTGGAGTCCTTCGTGACCGGCGACGACTACCGCGTGCTCGTGATCGGGGGCCGGATGGTGGCGATCGCCGAGCGCGTGCCGGCCCACGTCATCGGCGACGGCCGGCACAGCGTCCGGTGGCTCGTGGACAAGGCGAACCAGGACCCGCGGCGCGGTATCGGACACGAGAAGGTGCTCACGCGCATCAAGATCGACGAGGCCGCCGAGGAGTTGGTGAAGAAGCAGGGCTTCGCGCTCGACGACGTCCCGCCGAAGGGCAGACGGTGCTGCTCGCCGCCACCGGCAACATGTCCACGGGCGGCATCTCGATCGATCGCACCTGGGAGGCGCACGAGGACAACGTTGAGATCGCCGAGGAGGCGGCGCGCGTGGTGGGCCTCGACGTCGCCGGCATCGACTTCCTGGCGCCCGACATCACCCAGCCGGTGCGCGAGACCGGCGGCGCCATCGTCGAGGTGAACGCCGCGCCCGGCTTCCGGATGCACACGCACCCGACGGAGGGCGAGCCGCAGTACGTCGCCAAGTACGTCGTCGACGGCCTGTTCCCGCCCGGCACGCCGTCCCGCATCCCGATCGTCGCCGTCACCGGTTCGAACGGGAAGACGACGACCACGCGGATGATCGCGCACATCCTGCGGGGCAAGGGTCATGAGGTGGGGATGACCACTACCGACGGCGTCTACATCGACGAG
This sequence comes from uncultured Actinomycetes bacterium, assembly GCA_963850315.1. Taxonomy (GTDB): domain Bacteria; phylum Actinomycetota; class UBA4738; order UBA4738; family HRBIN12; genus JAOUEA01. The sequence goes on along the minus strand of CAWKKN010000001.1, from coordinate 308,188 downwards.
CGGCTCGTGAAGCGCGTCGACGCGAGCGGCCCGAAGTCCGCGCAGATGGTGCTGCAGAACCCGAGGATCGACATCGCCGTGTTCGAGGTGGCGCGCGGCGGGATCCTGCGCGAAGGGCTCGGGTACGGCCGCAACGACGTCGGCGTGGTGCTGAACGTGACGGGCGATCATCTCGGGCTCCGCGAGATCGACACGCTCGAGCAGCTCGCGGCGGTGAAGCAGGTGGTCGTGGAGGCCGTGCCGCGCAACGGGTGGGCCGTCCTGAACGCCGACGACCCGCTCGTCCTGGAGATGCGCCGGCACTGCAGCGGCAACGTGATCCTGTTCACGATGCAGGACAAGCACGACCTCGTGGAGCGCTGGGTCCGGCGCGGGCGCAAGGCGGTGGTGCTGGAGCGGAGCGAGCGCGGCGAGATGATGGTGATCAAGGAAGGCCGCCGCACGATGCCGATCGCGTGGGTGCACACGCTGCCCGCCACGTTCGACGGCAAGGCGCGCATGATGGTGCAGAACGCGATGGCCGCCGCCGCGGCGGCGCACGCGATCGGCGCCCACCTGCACGACATCCGCCAGGGCCTGCGCTCGTTCACGACCTCGATCTACCAAGCGCCCGGCCGCCTCAACGTGTTCGACCTCGACGGCGTGAAGGTGATCCTCGACTACGCGCACAACGCCGCCGGCCTCGAGACCCTGGGCGACTTCGTGGAGCGGCTGGCGGCCGACGCCGCCACCTCGGAGCGACCCGGGCGAGGCGAGCTGGACCGCCAACCTCCGCGTGGCGGTCGTGGCCACGGCGGGCGACCGGCGCGACGAGGACATGCTGGAGCTCGGGACGCGTCGCCGCCCGGTACTTCGACGAGGTGATCGTGCGCGAGGACCACAACCCCCGCGGGCGCCAGCGCGGAGAGACCGCCGCGCTGATCCGCGACGGCGTCGAGGAGGCGATCGTCGAGGGCGGCGCGCGCCGGCAGCGTCGAGGTGGTGCTGGACGAGATGGACGCGGCCCGGCGGGCGCTCGACCGTTCGCGCCCGGGCGATCTGGTGGTGCTCTGCGTCGACTACGCCACGGACGTCTACAAGGAGCTCGAGAAGCGACGCGGCGTCGCGTCGCCCGACGTGCTGCGCGCCTCCGAAGGTGAGCTCGTCGACGCGGTCGGCGGCGACCCCGACCTCATGGGCTGACGGCCGGCCGTGGCGTTGGACCTGGAGGCGTTCAGAGACGCACTCGAGGACGAGCGCGCCGCGCTCTCGGCGGAGCTGGGCGCGCTCACCGCTGTGTCCCGCGACCCTGCGGCGACGATCGGGTTCGGCAAGCGCGTCGGCGAGGGCACGAGCGAGGCGATCGAGCGGATCGAGCGCGTGGGCCAGGCCGATGTCCTATCGACGAAGCTCGCGCGACGTCCAGCGCGCGCTGGCGAAGTTCGCCGAGGGCACCTACGGCATCTGCGATCGCTGCGGGGCCACGATCCCGGATGAGCGTCTCGAAGCGCGGCCCTCGTCGGTGCTGTGCGTCGACTGCAGCGCGGCGCGATGACGCCGGAGCGACCGTCGAACGCGAGTCGTGGCGGGCCCTGCCGCACACCACGCCGAGATCGGCGACCGGCACCTGCGCGACCTCTTCGCCGAGGACCCGGGCCGCGGGGAGCGGCTGGTGGCCGAGGGCGCAGGCCTCTACCTCGACTACGCGAAGCATCGCGTCACGGACGGAGACGATGCGGCTGCTGATGGCTCTGGCCGAGGAATGCGGCCTGCGAGAGCGGATCGACGCGATGTTCCGCGGCGACCACGTCAACGTCTCCGAGGATCGCCCCGCCCTGCACACGGCGCTGCGGATGCCGCGTGCGGCCTCGCCTGGTCGTCGACGGCGTCGACGTCGTCGGCGCAGGTGCACGCGGTCCTCGATCGGATGGCGGCGTTCGCCGACCGCGTGCGTGGCGGTGCCTGGACGGGCCACACGGGCCGGCCCATCCGCACCGTGGTCAACATCGGGATCGGCGGCTCGGACCTGGGTCCGGTGATGGCCTACGAAGCGCTGCGTCACTTCGCCGCCGCGACCTCACGTTCCGGTTCGTGTCGAACGTCGACGCCACGGACCTCGTGGAGGCGACGCGCGACCTCGACCCCGCCGAGACGCTGTTCATCGTCTCGTCCAAGACGTTCACGACGCTCGAGACCATGACGAACGCCCGCTCGGCGCGCGGCGTGGACTTTGGACCGGCTCCATGGCGACGAGGCCGCGATCGCGAAGCACTTCGTGGCCGTCTCCACGAACGCGGACGGCGGTGCGCGGGTTCGGGATCGACCCTGAGAACATGTTCGGCTTCTGGGACTGGGTCGGCGGCCGATACTCGATGGATTCTGCCATCGGGCTGTCCACGATGGTCGCGGTCGGTCCTGGGCGGTTCCGCGAGATGCTCGGCGGGCTTCCACGAGATGGACGAGCACTTCCGCACCGCCCCGTTCGCGCGCAACCTGCCGGTGATCATGGGCCTGCTCGCCGTGTGGTACGGCGGGTTCTTCGACGCCCAGACCGTGGGGTGTCATGCCCTACGAGCAGTACCTCGAACGGTTCCCCGCGTACCTGCAGCAGCTCACGATGGAGTCCAACGGCAAGCATGTGACGCTCGATGGCCGCCGCGTCGACTACCCGACCGGTGCCGTCTACTGGGGCGAGCCCGGCACGAACGGGCAGCACTCCTTCTATCAGCTGATCCATCAGGGCACGAGGTTGATCCCGCTCGACCTGATCGGATTCGCGCAGCCGCTTGAACCCGCTGGGTGAGCATCACGACGACCTGATATCGAACGTCTTCGCGCAGGCCGAGGCCTTGGCGTTCGGAAAGACCCCCGAGGAGGTGCGCGCCGAGGGCACACCGGAGCACCTCGTTCCCCATCGCACGTTCGAGGGCAACCGCCCCACGTCGGTGATCCTGGCCGAACGGCTCACGCCCGCGACGCCTCGGCGCGCTCGTGGCGCTCTATGAGCACAGCGTGTTCACGCAGGCCACGATCTGGGACATCGATCCCTTCGACCAGTGGGGCGTGGAGCTCGGCAAGGCGCTCGCGCAGCGGATCGTCCCCGAGCTGACCGCGACGCGAGGAGCCGGAGCTGGAGCACGACAGCTCCACGAACGCGCTCATCCGACGCTACCGGAGGATGCGCGACGCCCGGGACGGTTCGACGTGACGGTGCTCGCGGGAGACGTGGGCGGCACCACGACGCGGCTGGCCCTGTTCGATCCCGGAAGCCTCGTGCCCATGTCGCTCACCGGGTACGCGAGCGAGGAGCACGCGGGTCTGGAAGAGATGGTGGGCGCCTTCCTCGCGGCAACCTCGGCAGAGGTCGGAGCGGCGGCGTTCGGCGTGGCGGGCCCGGTCGCGCACGGGCGCACCGAAGCCGTGAACCTCGCGTGGCCGGTGGACCAGGAGTCCCTTCGCACCGTGCTGGGCACCGAACGGGTCTGGCTGCTCAACGACCTGGAGGCGAACGCGTGGGGCATCCGGGCGCTCGGCGGGAGCGACCTCGCGGTGCTGCAGGCGGGCGACCCCCGCGCGGGTGGCAACGCCGCCGTGATCTCAGCCGGCACGGGGCTGGGCCAGGCGGCGATCTACCGGGACGGTTCGGGCGACCGCGTCTTCGCGACCGAGGGCGGGCACGCGGACTTCGCTCCCGCCGACGATCTGCAGGCCGACCTGCTGGACTTCCTCCGCGCCGAGTTCGGGCACGTGAGCTGGGAGCGGGTCTGCTCCGGGATGGGCCTCGCGAACGTCGAACGGTTCCTGCGCGCCCGGGCCGGCGAGCCCGAGCCGGCGTGGGTCACGCGCGCGATCCACGAGCGCGGCGACGTCGCGGCGTCGATCGCCCGCGCGGCGCTCGACGAGGCCGACGCCGTGTCGGAGGACGCGCTCGACCTGATGATCGACATCTATGGGGCGCAGGCGGGGAACCTGGCCCTCACCGTCATGGCCACCGGCGGCGTCTACGTGGGCGGCGGCATCGCGCCGAAGATCCTGCCGCGGTTGCGGAACGGGCGCTTCATCCGAGCCTTCACCGCGAAGGGTCGGTTCACAAGGATGGTCGAACGTATCCCTGTGCGGGTCGATCCTCAACGACCTCACCGCGTTGCTGGGAGCCGCCATCCGGGCCCGCGACCTGTCGTGATCCGTGCGCGTCTCAGCTGCCGTGGGCGGCGGCGCGGCGCACGATGCGCTTCACGTCGGCGGGGCCGAGACGGGTGGCGCCCCGCTCGTCCAGCCAGGCGAAGAGCTCGGGGCGCATCCCGAGCGCCGTGACCGCGACGACGTCGCCTCGTGAGGAGGCCGCCAGCATCGCCTGCAGGGCCGATAGCTCGTCCGCGTAGGCGGGCACGTCGTCGAGGCCTGCCTCCGCCGCGCCCTCGCTCAAGCGCTCCACGATCTCTTCGGCGGAGCGGCCCCGCAGGTAGCGGTCGAGTCCCGCGAAGGCGAGGTGATCCGACCCCAGCGCGGCGCGGAGCGCGAAGGCGTGAAGGATCGCATCCGTGCGGTCGCCGGCCGTGCAGATGGCGAGCCAGATCTCCCGGCGGCGCGCCCTGATCCCTTGCAGCAGCTCGGTGAGTCCCGTCATACCTGCCTCGTTGTGTGCGTAGTCGAGCACGACCGTCCGCCCATCGAACGCGAACAGGTTCGCGCGGCCCGGATTGCGTTCGGGGCTCGGGACGAACGTGCGCAGTCCTCGGACGACGGCGCGGTGGGGGAGCCCGATCGCGAGTCCGGCTGCGGCCGCGCTCAGAGCGTTCTGCGTGTACACGGACGAGACGCCGGCAAGGGTCATCGGCACGTCGACGAGCGCGAGGAGCGGATGCGCGCGGTGTCCTTCGAGCCACGTGATCCGTCCGTCCATCACGGTCATGGCCCGGCCGCCGTCCGCGATCGTCTCGCGGATCGCGGGATGGTGCGGATCGAGCGAACAGAGCCAGGTGCGGCCGGTGGCGTGCCGCCGCATCCCGAGCACGCGGGGGTCGTCGGCGTTCAGCACGTCCCAGCCGTCGGGTCGCGTGATCCTCGTGACGATGCCCTTCACCTCGGCGAGCTGATCCAGCGTGTGGACGCCCTGCAGGCCGAGGTGGTCGTCGCTCACGTTCGTCACGACCGCCACGTCGTTGTGCAGCACGCCGCACCCGCGCAGGAGCATGCCCCCGCGGGCGGTCTCCAGCACCGCGACGTCGGGATCCTGATCGAGCGCCATCGCGGCCCCGCCGAAGCCCGAGTAGTCGCCGGACCGAACCAGGTCCCCGTCGTCGCGGTAGACGCCGTCGGTGGAGGAGTAGGCGACGCGAAGGCCCGCACTACGCACGAGGTGCGCCAGGAGCCTCACCGTCGTCGTCTTCCCGTTCGTGCCGGTGACCTGGATGACGGGGAACCGCGGATCGGTCACCTCCGGCTCGGGACCCGGATCCGCGCTGGCGAGGCGGGCGCCCGCCGCATCGGCGAGCGCCGCAGGAGAGCGGCCCCGCAGCATGGCGCCCATCGCGTGCGCGGTCTCCATCGCGAGCGTGCGCGCCGCCTCGCGCCGGCGCCACGGGAAGGCCACGACGATGAGGTCGGGCTCGGGGCCGGGCCGCGCCCGGACGGCGAGGCGTCGCGCGCCCGACGCTGTGGCGGCGCGTCGTGTGAATGCCGCAGCCACACGCATCGTGACGCGCCGTCGTTGTTCTGTGCCGGCGCGGCCGGGCACGTCGGCCCCCGGCACGCCGAGGCGCTCGGCCATCGCACGCACCCGCCCGTCCGATGCCTGCATCCAGCCCGGGATGGCCAGCGTCAGCTTGATCGCCGGCCGCGGGAAGTAGAGGTTGGGACCGTCCAGCACGCGGAGTTCCACCGCACGCACCGGAGCGGGCCGGCTCATCCTTCGTGGCGGTCGTGGTCGGCGGCCCCGACCTCCTCGTGCACGTTCGTCATCGCGCGGCAAGCGTACTCAGGGCTGCGCCGGTGCGCGACCCGGCGCGGGGCCTCCCGCGGCCGGCGTGTGACGGTACCGGCGGAGCTCCGGGTATCCGACCGCCACCACGCCCGCGCCCACGATGCAGAGGAGGCCCCCCGACACGATCGAGACGGTGGGGCTGAACCACTGAGCCACGAGCCCGGCCTCCAGGTCGCCCAGCCTCGGGCCGCCCGTCACCACGAGGATGTGGATCGCCGACAGCCGACCGCGAAGCTCGTCGGGCGCCGCGAGCTGAAGGATGGTGTTTCGGAAGATCGCGCTGATGACGTCGGCCGCCCCCGCCGCGGCCAGGAGCGATAGTGACAGGGGAAGGTTGTCCCCTGCGAGGCCGAACAGGACGATCGCGGCACCCCACAAGGTCACGGCCACGATCACCGCCACCCCCTGGCGCCGTACCTGGTGCACCCAGCCGCTCGTGACGGCGGCCACGACCGCGCCGGCCGCGGGCGCGCTGAACAGGAGCCCTACGACCTCGGGCGCTGTGGAACCGCGTCGTCGCGATCACGGGGAACAGCGCTCGCGGCAGTCCGAAGATCATCGCGAACAGATCGATCGTGAACGTGGACTGCAGCAGGCGGCTCGCGCGCACGAACGAGAAGCCTTCGCGCACGGCCTTCCATCCCGTGTTGCCCGCCCCGCCCTCGTCGTCCCCCGGCGGCATGGGCGCGATCAGGAAGGCGGCCGTGAACATCGCTCCGTAGGTGACGAGATCGATCGCATACGCCCACGACAGGCCGAAGCGCACGATCACGAACCCGCCGAGGGCGGGGCCGAGCAGCCCGACACCGTTCCACACCACCTGATTGAGGGCCGCCGCCGACGGCATCAGGTCGTGCCCCGACGAGGCGCGGCGCCATCGCCGAGCGCGTGGGGCTGTCGATGGTCGATACCAGCGCGAGGATCGATGCGGCGAGGTAGATGACCCAGATCGGGCGGCGTCCCCGCCAGGGCCCCGACGAACAGGATCCCGGACCCCACGGCGAACCCCACCTGCGCGAGCATCAGCAGCTTGCGCCGATCGTAGGCGTCGACCACCGCGCCCGAGATCACGCTCCCCAGCACGAGCGCGAGGAAGGAGAACAAGCCGGTGAGCCCCACGGCGGCCGCGGAACCGGTCAACGCGTAGACCTGCACGAAGATCGCCACGAGCGTGAACTGGTAGCCGAGCTCCGAGATGAACAGCCCGGTCCAGATCAGCCGGAAGTCGCGCGAGACCCGCAGGGGCTCCACGTCGAGGGCGAACCGTCGCAGGAACGAGCGCGGGCGCGGATCGTTCGGTGAAGCCATCCGAGGACGTTAGCAATGGGCGGGGGACAAGCCGGGCCCACGGATGGTTGCCGGGGGCGAGCCCCGGCTACGGGGCTGAGGCGAGCGCTCCCTCGAGAACGTCGAGCCCGTCGGCGAGCAGGCCGGGCTCGATGTTGAGCGGGGGCAGCAACCTTATGACGTTGCCGTAGGTACCGGCGGTGATGACGATCACGCCTTGCTCGAGGCACCGGGTCGTGATGGCGTTCGTCGCCGCTGCGTCCAGGGGCTCCTTCGTGGCGCGGTCGCTCACGAGCTCGATCGCGCACATCGCGCCCCGCCCCCGCACGTCGCCGACGATGGGGTAGCGCTCAGCGAAGTCCGCGAACCGCCGCCATGATCGCCGCGCCCGTCTCGCGTGCGGCGGCTCAGCAGGTCCTCGCGCTCGATCTTGTCCAAGACGGCGAGCGACGCGGCCGCGGCCACCGGGTTCCCGCCGTAGGTCCCTCCGAGGCCGCCCGACGTGGACGGCGTCCATGATCTCGGCGCGTCCCGTGACGGCGCCGATCGGCATGCCGCCACCCAGCGACTTGGCGGTCGTGACGAGATCGGGCACGACGTCTTCGTCCTCGATGGCGTACCAGCGACCGGCCCGACCCATCCCCGACTGGATCTCGTCGGCGATGAACACGATCCCGTGCGCTGCGCAGAACTCGGCGATGCCCTTGAGGAACCCGGGAGCCGGCACGATGAATCCACCCTCACCCTGGATCGGCTCCATGATGACCGCGGCGATGTTCTCCTCGCCGATGTGCTTGTGCATCTCGTCCAGCGCGTACGCGAGGCACGACGCGGCACATCCGCCCGGCTCGGCCGCTCTACCGGTGGGGCAGCGGTACGGGATAAGCGAACGGCAGACGGTAGATCTCGGGAGCGAACGGCCCCATGCCCTGCTTGTAGGGCATCACCTTCGCCGTCAGCGACATCGCCAGAAGCGTTCGGCCGTGGAACGCGTGGTCGAAGGTGACGACGGCCGGGCGTCCGGTCGCCTTGCGGGCGATCTTGACGGCGTTCTCGACGGCCTCGGCGCCGGAGTTCGCGAACATCGTCTTCTTCGTGGACCGTCGCCGGGCGCGAGGTCGTTCAGGCGCTCCGCGAGCTCGATGTAGGGCTCGTTCGCCGTGACGTGGAAGCACGTGTGGCGTTGCAGCTCCGCCTGCCGCTGGATGGCCGCGACCACCTCGGGGGCGCTGTGTCCCACGTTCAGCACGGAGATGCCGGTCGCGAAGTCGATGAGGCGGTTCCCGTCGACGTCCTCGACGATGGCGCCTGAGGCCCGCGCGGTGACGATCGGATGGAGCCCCGCGACGCCGTCGGCGACGGCGTTCGCCCGCCGCGCGAACCACGCGCGTGAGTTCGGACCCGGGATCTCGGTGACGAGCTTGCGTTCCTGTGGGATGTCCATGCCGGAGCAGTCTCGGGCGGCTCGCCGCCGCATGTCAGGCGTGTCGCCGGGTCCATCCGTGGCGCGTGCAACGTTTGTACGGACCGTCCATCCGCGGTCCCTGGGCGCAGTGCTGGGCCGTGGCCGGTCTGTACGTTCCGTACAATCCGCTGCCATGGCGGTCACGGTGAGGGACCTCATGGGCGTCCCCGGCATGCCGTTGCGGCTGCTCGCCGCCGAGGCCCACGCGCGCGGCCGATCCGCTGGGTCCACGCGAGCGAGTTGGAGGATCCCACCCCGTGGCTCAAGGGCGGCGAGCTGATCCTCACGACCGGCATGGGCATCGGTGCCGACCCCCGCGAAGCAGCGCGCCTACGTGAAGCGTCTGGCGGAGGCCGGCGTGGCGGGCCTCGGCTTCGGCCTGGGCTTCACGTCATGACAAGACGCCGAGAGCCCTCGTCACCGCGGCGCGAGACCGCCGAGCTCCCGCTGTTCGAGGTCCCGTATCCGGTTCCGTTCATCGCCATCACGGAAGCCATCTTCACGAGGATCCTCGCCGAGCAGTACGACACGTTGCAGCGCGCGGTCGACGCCGAGCACGCGCTCACGCGCGCGGTCATGGAGGGAACGGGGGTCGAGGGCATCGCCGCGTCGCTTGGCGGCCGTCGCTGAAGGGTTGGGTCCTCCTCCTCGACCTGCACGGCCTGCCGCTTGCCGCCACGGGCCGCGCGGCTTCGCTGCGCATAGAGCGCGTGTGGGCAGAGCTCCGCGACGTCGCGGCCCGAGGGCACCTCGTTCTCGGTGACGCTCGTGGACCGGGGCCATCACATCTGGGTGCAGCCCGTGGGCGCGCAGGGCCGCGTCGAGGCGTTCCTCGCGGTGGGCAAGCCCGAGCAGCTGAGCCAGCTCGACCGCATCGTCGCCGGTCATGCGCTGTCGCTGTTCGCCATCGAGCTTGCGAAGTCCCGGGCCGTCGCGGACGCCGCAGCGGCGGCTGCAGGGCGATTTCTTCGACCGGCTGAGCGCCGGGCGAGCTCACGGGCTGCCGACGCCGCGCGCGGTCTCGCGCGCTTCGGGTTCGAGCGCGACGCCGACGTCTGGTCGTGACGCTCGAGGGTGGCGAGCCCGACGCCCTCGCCCTCGTCGCTCACCGACGAGCGCTCGCGCGCCGGAGGCGGGTTCCTGATCTCGGCGCATCCCGAAGGGCGTCCACCTGCTGCTGCCGGCGGACCCCGGCCCGACCTCGCCGAGCTCGTCAAGACGCGTGGATCGGCCGTCTCGGGCGTCGAGGTCCGCGCGGGCGCGGGCTCCGCGGTTCCCGCGGCCGAAGCGGGACGCTCGCTGCGCGAGGCGCGCTACGCTCTTGCGGGTCTGCCGGCTGGAGGGGTGGGCGCAGGCGGGCTTCGCCGACCTCGGCACCTACCGGCTGCTGCTCAGCATGGCCGACCCCGACGCCCTGCGCGCCTTCGCCGATTCCATGCTGGCGCCGCTCGACGCGTACGACCGGGAGCACAACGGCGAGCTGCTCTCATCGCTCCAAGCCTTCCTGCAGCACAACGCGCGGTGGGAGACGGCCGCCGCGCAGCTCTACGTCCACCGGCACACGCTGCGCTACCGCATGCGCAAGGTCGAGGAGCTGACCGGGCGCGATCTCGCCAGCAGCTTCGACCGTATGGAGTTCTGGCTCGCGCTGCGCGCGCGCGACCTGATGGCCGCCGAGCCGGAGAGCTAGCCGGTTCCTCCGGAGGCGGGCGCCGGCGCTCTCGGCGCCTCTCGAGCCCGGGCCCGTCGCTGCGCGGCCGATCACGCCCCAGAGCAGGAGCGCAAGCAGGACGGCGAGCACGATCACCGAGACCCATCCGATCCCGACGAGGATGAGCAGGATCACCGCGAGCGCGATGACGCCCAAGCCTCAGCGCCGTCGGCGTTGTGCGCCGCGAATGCCTCCAGCTCGCTCCCCTGGGGCCCAGCAACTCGCGCTTTGGCCTTCGCAGCCTCGAACCACCGCGGTCCGCCCGCGAGGTAGGCGATGAGCGCTGCGAGGAGGGCGACGACGATGACCCACAGCCCCGACGCCCGCAGCCCGCGCGTGACCCGCGCGAAGACGTCGCGCGCGGCCGAGCGCGCGCCGGGGTCGCCGATCAGGCGTTCACCACCTGGCCCTCGATCGCACGGATCGTCGGCCCGCCCGACCAGCAGCGCGGCCGCGGCGCCGACGCCGAGCCACACCACCGTGCGCCGGCGCGGGTCGACAGCGCGATCGCGGCAGCCCCCAGGATCAGCGTGAGCGATCACGAGGCCGTAGCCGAGCCGGCGCAGGTTCTGCGCCGCCCGCTGGTAGGCTCGCAGCTGGTCCTGCGATCATGATCGTGAGCTGGCCGAAGTCGGCTGGCAGCTGACCCCCGAGGTGCGAGCTGACCAGGCTGGATCGCCGACGCCCGATGGCGTTCGAGGCCGGCCGGATCTGCGGCAGCGTGACGTTGATCCCGAGGGACGGCACGACCTGCTGGATGATCTGCACCACCACCGGGAGCAGGTTCAGCTGCACCGCGCCGCCGGAGATCGACAGGTTCGGCAACTCCGAGTAGTCGCCCTGCAGGAGCGCGACGATCTTGCCGTGCAAGCGTGCGTATTGAGCTGCACCCACAGGTTCTAGAACGTCGTCGGAGCGCAGGAAGCTCTTCACCTGCCCCAGCACGAAGTCGTGCATCGCGGCGGTGATCGGCCCCGCGAGGAACTGCGCCTGGCCGGCACCTTGGGGAAGTTCGCCGGACACTCGCCGTGACCCGCGATCTGAGGTTGAGCGCCTGGAAGACCTGGTCGGTGACCTGGCGGCCAGCGCGTTCGGTGACCGCCGGTCCTCGGCCAGCGGGGTGACGAGCTTGAGGTAGCGGTCCTGGTTCCACACCGTGCGGTTCACCCAGACGCCGACCACGCTCGCGGCGACCACGCTCAAGCTCGTGAGTACGACGAGGATCACCGACGAGCGCGCGGCGAAGCTTCCCGCCGCGTGCCTTGTCGTTCCTCGCTCTCTTCGCCTCGGCGGCGTCCAGCTCCGCCCGCAGCCGTGCGTTCTCCTCGGCGAACTCCTTGGCGACTTCGGGCTCGACTCGGTGGCTCGTGCTCGCTCATCAGTTCCTCCTCGGAAATGCTCCGTGACGCACTCTATCGGCAGCGGGCGAGCCATCGCCTCTCGGATCACGGGGATTGTCCGCTCCGTACAGCCTCCGCGGCCGGGGTGGCCCGTTCCGTCGGGTGGCCCATTCGTGCGGTTGGGCGCCATACTGGCTGTTCGAACGCACGCTGGGCACCCGTTCCCGACCCGGCCGACCAAGAGGGGGAGTCATGGCAGACAGCCACCAGATGTTCATCGGCGGCGAGTGGGTCAACTCGTCGGACGGCGCCACGCGCGACGTGATCAGCCCCGCCACCGGCGAGGTCATCGGGAGCGTGCAGGAGGGCACCGCCGAGGACGCGAACCGCGCCATCGCCGCGGCGAAGCAGGCCTTCGACGAGGTCTGGTTCGACTCCACTCCCAAGGACAGGCAGCTTGCGCTGCTCAGGCTCGCCGACGCGATCGAAGCCAACGCCGAAGAGTTCGTACGGATCGAATCCGAGAACGTCGGTAAGCCCGCGGCCGTGACGATGTCCGAGGAGATCCCCCCGATCGTGGACAACCTCAGGTTCTTCGGCGGCGCCGCCCGGACACAGGAAGGGCGCAGCGCCGGCGAGTACATGGCTGGATTCACGTCGTTCGTGCGGCGTGAGCCCATCGGCGTGGCGGGCCTCATCGCACCATGGAACTACCCGTTGATGATGGCCATCTGGAAGATCGGGCCGGCGCTCGCCTCCGGTAACACCGTGGTCCTCAAGCCGTCGGAGCTGACGCCGCTCACGGCGCTGCGGATGGCGGAGCTCGCGGCCGACATCTTCCCCCCGGGCGTCTTCAACGTGATCACCGGCGACGGCGTTCCCGTCGGCGACGCGCTCGTCCGCAGCAAGGACGTCGGCATCGTGTCGCTCACGGGCGACACCGCCACCGGCAAGCTCATCGCGCAGCAACTCCTCCGACACCCTGAAGCGGGTGCACCTGGAGCTGGGCGGCAAGGCGCCGGTCATCGTGTTCGACGACGCAGACGTCGCCACCGCCGTCGAGTGGGTCGAAGATCGCCGGGCTACTTCAACGCCGGGCAGGACTGCACCGCGGCGTGCCGCGTGCTCGTGGGCAAGGCGCAATACGACAACGTGCTCTCCGAGCTCGTCCCCGCCGTCGAGTCGATCAACATGGGCGACCCGTTCGACGAAGACACCGAGGTCGGCTCCGTGATCTCCAAGGAGCAGCTCGAACGCGTGGAGGGGTTCGTCGATCGGGCGAAGGAGGCCGGTGCGGAGATCCTCACCGGGGGGGCGCCGATGGACCGCGAGGGCTTCTTCTACACCGCCCACCGTGGTCGCGAACCCCAAGCAGACCGACGAGATCGTGCAGAAGCGAGGTCTTCGGGCCGGTCGTCACCGTGCAGCGGTTCGACGACGAGGAGCAGGCCCTGTCCTGGGCGAACGGCGTGGACTACGGGCTCGCGTCGTCCGTGTGGACGCGCGACGTCGGCCGCGCGATGCGGATGTCGCGGCGGCTCCAGTACGGCTGCGTGTGGGTGAACACGCACATCCCGCTCACGCCTGAGATGCCGCACGGCGGGTACAAGCAATCGGGTCACGGCAAGGACATGTCCGTGTACTCCCTGGAGGACTACACCAACATCAAGCACGTCATGATCTCTCTCGACTAAGGCGGTGAGGCACACATGAGCGAAGTACGTCCGTTCCTGGTGAACGGTGAGTGGCGCACGGGCGAGGGGACCTTCGAGGTGAGGAGCCCGTTCGACGACGATGTCGTCGCCGAGATCGGCGTGCCGACGCAGGCCGACGTCGAGGAGGCCACGGCGGCGGCGGCCACCACGTTCGAGGAGTCCCAGCACCTGCCGGTGTGGGCGCGCTCCGAGGCGCTCGACCACATCTCCGAAGCGTCTCGCCGAGACCGTGGATGAGAACGCGGAGCTGATCGCGCGCGAAGGCGGCAAGCCGCTCAAGTGGGCCAAGGTCGAGGCCACCCGCGCCATCTCCACGTTCCGCTGGGCCTCGGAGGTCATCCGTCACGGCGACGACGAGGTGATGCGCCTGGACACCGAGCAGTCGCTGGGCTCTCGGATCGGTCTGCTGCGGCGGTTCCCGATCGGGCCGGTGCTCGGCATCACGCCGTTCAACTTCCCGCTTGAACCTGGTGGCGCACAAGGTGGCGCCCTCCCTGGCCGTCGGCGCGCCCATCGTCGTGAAGCCGGCGAGCTCCACGCCGATCGGCTCGCTGCGACTCGCGGAGTTCTTCGCCGAGACCGACCTGCCCAAGGCGATGTATCAGGTCCTTCCGGTGCGCTCGAAGGTCGCCGATCAGATGGCACGCGACGATCGCTACCGCAAGATCAGCTTCACGGGCTCGGCGGGGGTGGGTTGGTACCTCAAGGGTCTCGACCCCAAGAAACGCGTGACGCTCGAGCTCGGCGGCAACGCGGGGGTCATCGTGCACGCCGACGCCGACCTCGACCTCGCCGCGCAGCGCATCGCGTTCGGCGGCTACTACCAGGCGGGGCAGAGCTGCATCAGCGTGCAGCGCGTGCTGGTGTCCTCCGAGATCTACGACGAGTTCGCCACCCGGCTCACGAAGCAGGTGGAGCAGCTGAAGACGGGTGACCCGATGGATCCAACGGTCGACGTCGGCCCGGTGATCGACCGCGGCGAGGTGGACAGGATCCAGGAGTGGGTCAGCGAGGCGGTCGCCGCAGGGCGCCGAACTGCTCACCGGTGGCACGGCCGACGGTCCGTTCTTCACGCCCACCCTCATCTCGCGGACCACGCCGGAGATGAAGGTGCGATGCGAGGAGGTGTTCGGCCCGGTCGTCACGATCAGCCCGTACGAGACGTTCGACGACGCGCTCGCGAGAGGTCAACAACTCGAAGTACGGGCTGCAGGCCGGCGTGTTCACGAACGATCTCAACCGCGCGATGCAGGCGCACCGCACGCTGGAGGTCGGGCGGCGTCATCATCAACGACGTCTCGGCGTTCCGCGCCGACCAGATGCCCTACGGCGGCTCGAAGGACAGCGGCTTCGGCCGCGAGGGTCTTCGCTTCGCGATGGAGGAGATGACCGAGCAGCGCATCATGGTCCTGTCGCACGTCCCGCTGTAGGGGTTCCTACCCCGGCGCCAGCAAGCGATCGACGAAGCGGCCCGTCGAGGGACGCCGCCTCGCGTTCGCGCCGCCACAAGTAGTGGTCCGTGCCCTCGAGGATCACGAGCTCTCCTCGGGGAAGCTCCGCGCACCAGCCCGGAGCTCCTCCGGGGGGCAGTACTCGTCGCCGTCGCCCGCCACCAGCAGGACCGGGCGGCGCAGCGTGCGGAGCACAGTCGCATCCGGGCAGCGGCGGCATCGCGACGTCGTGGGGCGCCAGAGGGAGTCCGTACAACACCAGGGCGGTCGCGCGATCGTCGTCTAGGGCCTCTCGCAGCGCCGCGCTCGCTCCGAACGACCAACCGCACACCACCGTCGGTTGCTGGGGGACGGCCTCGCGCACCCGGTCGATCGCGGCGCGAACGTCGTGGAGCTCGCCGTGTCCGCCGCCGTACGTGCCGCTCGAGCCCATCACACCGCGGAAGTTGAACGCCGAGCGTCGCGAGCTCGCGCTTGCCGGCCAGCTCGTTGCGCAGGGCCCACAGGATGGGGTGATCCTTGCTGCCCCCGAACCGCGGATGCGGATGGCAGATCACGGCGGAGCCGCGCGGAGGTCCGTCCGGCAACCGCAGCTCGCCCTCCAGACGGACACCGTCCTCGGTGAGGAACGTCACGCCTTCCACGGCATGCGACCATGGCAGGCGTGAGCGACGAGCGACAACTCGCTGAGAGGGCGTCGGTGAGCGGGGTCGGGTTCGCGATCCGCGACCCGTGGCCGTGGCCCGATCTAACCGAGCTCGTTCGGGGATGCGAAGCGGATGGCTACCGCGCGATATTCCTCCCGGAGATCGCAGGACGCGACGCGTTCGCGACGCTGATGGGTCTCGCGGGCGAGTCGCGGACTCTGCACCTGGGCACCGGGATCGTGCCGATGGGCTCGCGAAGGCCGTTGCTCACGGCGATGGGCGCTGCCACCGTCCACGAGCGCTCCGGAGGCCGCGCCGTCCTGGGCCTCGGGACGGGCCCGGCGGTCCCCGGTGCGCTCGCACGATTGGAGAAGCTCGTGGGCGCCTTGCGTGCTCTGTTCGCGGGAGCCGCCGTCGACCTCGACGGCGAGCGGCTCCGACTGTCTCTGTGCCCTGGAGACCCGGCGCCCCCGATCTGGATCTCGGCGCTCGGTCCCGGCGCGGTGCGCCTAGCCGGGCGGATCGCGGACGGGGTCCTGCTCAATTGGTGCACGCCCGAACGCGTCGCCGATGCAGCCGCGATCGTGCGCGAAGGGGCCGAGGCCGCCGGGCGGGACCCCTCGACCGTGACGATCGCCACCTACGTGCGGGCCCGCGTGGGCGACGGTCCCGAAGGGGCAGGGAGGCGGGCACTGCGAGCGGCCGCCGGCGAGTATGCGTCGTACCCGGCCTACGCACGCCAGTTCGCGCTGATGGGCCTTGAATCCGAAGCCGGCCTGGCCGCGGTCGCCCATCGCGCGGGGCGGCCCCAGGATGTGCCAGAGACGCTCATCCGGGCGGTCGCCATCGTGGGTGAGGAAGGTCCCGGCCGCGACCGGCTGCGAGCCTACCGGGACGCGGGGGCGGACGTGGCGGTCGTGTACCCGGTCGTGGGCCGGGACGAGGGGCCGACCGTGGCGACCCGCACGCTCGTCGCGCTGGCACCGGAGGCGGGTATAGTTGGATTTGTGAGGCCGGCACCGTGAAAATGGGGTAAAGGCGGACGGGGCAGCGGAGGAGGAGCCGACGAGATGACCTACACGATCGCAGAGCCGTGCATCGACGTGAAGGACCGGGCGTGCGTGGACGAGTGCCCGGTCGACTGCATCTACGAAGGACCACGGATGCTGTACATCCAGCCCGACGAATGCGTGGACTGCGGCGCGTGCGAGCCGGCCTGTCCCGTCACGGCCATCTTCTATGAGGACGACGTGCCGGGGGAGTGGAAGCAGTTCACCCCGATCAACGCCGAATGGTTCGCCGACAACGTCAGCGGTGTGGGCTCGCCCGGCGGCGCGGCGCAGGTGGGACCCTCCACGGTGGATCACCCGGTCGTCGCGGCGTGGGAAGTCGTCTGAGGCGCCGGCGCTAGGCCGAGACGTCCGCGGGGCCCGGAGCCTCTTCGACTCCCTGCGACGGCAACACGACCCGGAACGAGGCCCCGCCCCCAGGTCGCTCCTGCACCCACGCCCGCCCGCCGTGCAGCTCGGCGAAGCGCCGGACGAGGGTGAGTCCCACGCCGACCCCGGGTGAATGCCTTGGGGCTTCGGGTCCCTGGCGGAACGGTTCGAAGATGGTGTCCCGCAGGTCCTCCGGAATGCCCGCGCCGTCGTCCTCCACCGCCACCTCAACCCCGGCGGGGTGGGAGTGGGCGCGGACCGACACCCACACGTTGGCGCCGGGCGGCGCGTGGCGCACGGTGTTAGCCAGGAGGTTCTCGACGATCCGTTCGACCTTCGCGGCATCGACGGGCACGACCACCGGCTGGATGTCGGTGTGGAGCCGCTCGGGCGGGACCAGGCCGGATTCGGCGAGGATCCTTCGTACGAGTGCGCCGACGTCGGTGAGATGCCGCTTCGGCTCCACGATGCCGCGGGCGAGCCGGTCGAGATCCAGCAGGTTCATCACGAGGCGGTCCAGCCGCCGGGCGTTGCCGGCGATCCGTCGCGCGAGGTCGCGGGCGTCGCCCTCGGCGAGCTGGACATCGCCTCGCTCCAGCGTGATGGCGAGGCCGAGGATGGCGGCGAGCGGCGTCCGCAGGTCGTGCGAGACGGCTTGCAGGAACGTGTTCTTCATCTCGTCGAGCGCGCGCAGCCGCTGGGTCGCCTCGCGTTCCACCAGGAGGGCGCGCTCGAGCTGCGTCTCGGCTTCCTTGCGCTCGGTGACGTCCAGCAGGAAGCCCTGCCAGTACGGGGCCTTGCCGACGAGACGGACGAGCCTCGCCTCGTCCTGGACCCACACGATCCGACCGTCCTTCGCGATCATCCGGTACTCCATCGAGAACCGCTCGTCTCCGCCGTTGTTGCTGGCGGCGTCGGCGGCAAGGACTCGCTCGCGGTCGTCGGGATGGACGATCTGGCGCCACAGCGTCGGGTCCGCCTGCACCTCGGCGAGCTCGTAGCCGAGCATCTCGGTGTTGCCGGGGGCGATGTAGGTGGTGAGCGAAACGTTCGGGTTCCTGGGGGTCGATCTCCTGCGTGTAGAAGATCGCCTGGTTCTGTTCGACGATCGTGCGGAACTTCAGCTCGGCCTCTCGGAGCTGATCCTCGGCCTCTTTGCGGGCCGTGATGTCGAGCATGAACCCCTGCCAGAACCCCTCGCCGTTGGGCTCGCTGACGAACGATGCGTCGTCGTGGATCCAGATCCAGCGGCCGTCCGCGGTGCGGAATCGGAACTCCCCCGAATAGGACTCCCTCGTCCGATCCGCCTCCGCGTCGCGCGCCATCGCCGCTTCTTGGTCGTCGGGATGGATGTGGTCGGCCCAGAAGTTCGGTGTCCAGGTCCACTGCTCGGGCGTGTATCCGAATAGCGGCTCGATCTGAGGACTGATGTAGAACTTGGCGGGGTCGGCGTCGGGCGACTCCGTGTAGACGACGGCGGGAAGGTGCTCCACCAGGGCGCGGAAGCGCGCCTCCGCCTCCCGCAGTCCCTCTTCGGCATCCTTCTGCTGGGTGATGTCCACGAGGACCCCCTGCCAGAACAACGGCTGTCCGTCGTCGTCGAGGACCCGCACGGACTCGTCGTGGACCCAGCGGTAGGTGCCGTCGGCGGCGAGGAGCCGGTATTCGGCTCGGAACGGCTCGCCGTCCCGATCCGCCCGCTCGTTGGCCTCGAGGGTCCGCTGGCGGTCCTCGGGGTGCAGGTGTCCCTTCCAGAAGTCCTCGGTCCGGCGCCACTCCTCCAGGGTGTAGCCGAAGACGTTCTCGACCTGGGGGCTGACGTAGAGCTCGTGGGGGTCGGCGGCGATCGCCTCCGCATACACGACGGCGGGGATGTGCTCGACGAGCGCCCGGTAGCGTTCTTCCGCTGCGCGCAGACGCTGCTCGACCTCCTTCTGCTCGGTGATGTCGAACATCGCTCCCTGCCAGAAGCGGGGGTTGCCGTCCGCGTCGCGGATGAGGACGGCCTCGTCGTGGAACCACACGACGTCCCCGTCCTTCGCGATCATGCGGTAGTCCTGCCGGTAGGGCTCGCCCGTGCCTGCCGTCCGCTCCGATTCGCTCAGCACGGACGCGTGGTCGTCGGGGTGCAGCCGCTCCAGCCAGAAGCCGGTCACCGTCCACTCCTGCGGCGTGTAGCCCAAGATGGTCTCGACCTGAGGGCTGACGTAGGAGTAGAGCGACGCAGCGTCGTAGGGCGGTTCGGCATGCGGCTCCTGGTACGTGATGGCGGGGGTCTGTTCCACGATGGCACGGAACCGTTCCTCGGCCTGGCCGCGCTCGTCCTGGGCGCGGTGGCGCTCCGTCACGTCGGTCATGAACCCCAGGAAATGGTCCACGGTCCCGTCCGCACGCAGGACCGCCGACGACGTGTCGTTCACCCAGACGATGCTCCCGTCGGCAGTTCGCATGCGGTACTCGTGATCGAAGGGTGCGAGGTCACCGGGGTCGAAGGCCCCGATCGCCTCCAGACGCGCCTTGTCGTCGGGATGGATCAGGCTCGCCCAGAACTCCGGATCGTCCACGAACCGCGCAACGGGATAACCGAGGACCTGCTCGATCTGCGGACTCACGAATCCCATCCGGATCCCGTCGGGGGTGGGGATGTCGGTGTAGGTGACGGCGGGGATGCGCTCCACGAGGTCTCGGTAGCGATCCTCGGCATCCCGCCGTTGTAGATCGGCGCTCCGCCGTTGCTCGGCGGCGGCGACGATGGCGCCCATCGCACGCAGGGCGCCGATCTCCGCGTCGGTCCAGGTCCGGTCCCGCACGCGGTCGTCCATGCCGATGCAGCCCCACCATTGGCCCGCGACACGCACGGGCACCTCGGCGAACGAGACGATCTCCTGCCGCTCCAGCGCCGCGCGCATCGCGGAGGGGAGGTCGCGCACGAGGGTGACGAAGGCCTCTCCCCGACGCAGCATCTCGGCCCAGCCGCCGATCGGCGCCGGCACGGTCGTGACAGGGGGCGGCGTCGCACCCGGTGCCCACCACTCGAGAGCGAGCCTGCGGCGTGGGACGCCGTCGGCGCCGGACTCGTTCTCGACCACGTAGACGTGACTGGCTCCCGATGCCGTGCCCAGGGGCGCCAGGATGTCGCCGGTCGGCGCCGGGCCCTCGCCGCCGCACAGCAGGTGCTCGGCGGCCAGGGCCACCGCCTCGATGATCGTGTCGCGCTTCCCCGAGAGTCCCGCGTCCTGCGGGGCGACCGGCGCCGTTTCCACCATGCGTGGGTGCTCCTCGTGGACGACCTTCCACGGGGGATTATCGGCTGGCGGGCGACGGGATGAAGCCGCGGGGCTCAGCCGGAGTCGGCGAGCATCCCGGGGCCCGATGCGGCGCCGGGGACCTCGGTCCCCCGCGGCCACCGCTGCCGGGACCTCGCCGCGAGCTTGAACATCAGTTCCACCGCCTTGGGGTCCTCCGAGGCGGGGCGGGCCTCGATCACGCCGTCGGCGAGTGCCCGCTCCCACAGGTCCGCGCCACGCTCGGAGCGTACGATCGTGAGCGTCCAGCCTTCGGACTGCCCGAGGCCGCCGAAGGAGATGTCGGCGTGCTCCGCCGCGAAATCCGGGCAGCGCAGGCAGCCGGGACGCGTGAACCGGTGCGCCTCCTTGAGCGAGTAGGTGAGTTCCTCGCCCTCGTCTGTGTAGAAGAGCAGCTTGCCCTTGATGTTGACGCGTGCGAGGCGCTGGAGGTCGAGCCCGAGCTCCTGCTGTGCGATCTCGTCCATGAGGCCGTCGTAGGTGAAGGTCTTGGAGCACAGCAGTCCGAACGTCCACGCGATCTTGCGGCGCCACTTGTTGAGGCGCCGTGCCTCGAGCGAGCCGGTGACGCTCGCCTGACAGCTCATCCCGACCAGCGCCACCTTCGACAGCCCCAGCTCGGCGGCCTTGATCAGGGCAAGGGGGTTCGCCGAGTAGGTGTAGCGCGAGCCGGCGGTGTCCAAGACACCCTGTGCATCGGTGACCACCGTGGGCTCGGCGTCCCACACGCGCTCCTCGGAGAGCTTCGACGTGCACGCGCCGTCGATCTCCCCGGAGCCGAGTCCCCAGATCAGAAGTGCGGACACGACGCCCCCGTCCTGGCCGTTCATGAGGCTCTGGGGATCGGCCGCGCGCGCGAGCACGATGTCCCGGTGCTTCCCGATGACCTCGTCGGGCGTGCGCGTCATCCCGAACAAGGAGGTGTCGATCTCGTCTTCCCAATCGCGGAAGCGCGGACACGCCCGCGTGCAGATGTCGCATCCCTTGTCTCCGTGCGTGCAGCGGTCGGGGCCGTCGTCCTGGAGCTGGACCGGGAGGCCGTTCTCGTAGGCAAGCACGTGGAAGGGGCAGGCCACGATGCATGCGGTACAGCCGGTGCACAGGCCGGTCGCAACGACCTCATGATGCAGTTGGAGCCACTGGGTCTTGTCGGCCGAAGTCGGCATCGCTCGGAGCATATCCGACGCTGCGTGCGCGCCCGCCGGGAAGACAGCCCGGACAGAGCGGGACCGGGTGGCTAGATGCTGAACGACTCGCCGCAGGCGCACTCGTGCACTGCCTGCGGGTTCCGCATCTTGAGGCCCCCACCCAGGAGCGCGTCATCGAAGTCGAGCGTGGAGCCGCGGACGATGGGGACGCTGACCGGGTCGATGAGGATACGGACCCCGCCCTCGCCTTCGACGACGACGTCGTCGGCGGCGGGCGTGGCCTGGAACGACAGGTCGTAGCTGAAGCCGGAGCAGCCTCCGGCGGTGACGCGCACACGCAGGAGCGCGTCGACGCGGCTGTCCTTGTCGGCGAGCGCGCGGATCTTGCGCGCCGCCTTCTCGGTGACGACGATCGGGCCGGCGGATCTGTCGGTGGCTCGGGCGCTCATCTCCCCTCAAGGATACCGCCGCTCGAGGTTCAGGCCGACAGGTACGCCGCGAAGGTCCTCGCGTAGATGCGCGCCCCCGCCACGAGGTCGGTCACCGCCACCGATTCGTTCGCGGTGTGGGCCCGGGTGAGAGACCCGGGTCCCAGGATGATGGTGGGCACGCCGACTTGGTTGATGTAGAAGCGGGCGTCGGTGATCCCGCTGAAGCCCACGAGGTCGGGATCGCGGCCGGTCTCGGCGGCGACGGCCGCGCGCGCCGTGCGCACGATCGCGGTGTCGGCGCCGGCCTCGGCGGCCTCGGTCCACTCGCGGAGCGCCGCGTCGACACGAAGGTCGGGATCCTCGCCGGCGAGCCGCTCGGCGAGCGCACGGAAGGGTGCGAGGACGAGCTCGGGATCCGCCTCACCCGGAACGGTCCGGCGGTCGACGTCGACGACGCACCGGTCGGGGACCACGTTGGGCGCGCTCCCGCCGCTGATGAGGGCGGCGTTGACGGTCGGTCGTCCCACCAACGGATGCTCGAGGTCGGGCAGCACCTCCGGCAGGCGCAGCAGGTAGCGGGCCATCGAAGTGATGGCGTTCACTCCCAGGTGCGGCTGGGATCCGTGTGCGGCTCGTCCGTACGCCGTCAACGTGACCCACGCACCCCCGCGCTGCGCCAGACCGATCCGCAGCTCGCTCGGCTCGCCGACGATCGCCGCGTCGGGGTCCAGCAGGCCGCGCTCCCAGAGCACGCGCGTGCCGTGGATCCCCGCCAGCTCTTCGTCGGCGGCGAGGTGGTACTCGAGCGTTCCGCCCAACGGGACCTTCGCGCGGACGAGGGCGGCCCCGGCCGCAAGGGCCGCCGCGATGGGCCCCTTCATGTCGGCGCTGCCCCGGCCGACGAGGTCGCCGTTCGCGACCTCGCCGTCCCATGGGCCGCGGGACCAGGTATCGCGCGCGCCCGCGGGCACGACGTCGAGGTGTCCGTTCCAGGCGAGCTTGGGCCGGCTCCCGTCACCGAGCACGCCCAGGACGCTGGGGCGTCCGGCGTCGGACCTGATCGTGCGGGGATGGGCGCCGATCGAGGAGAGGATGTCCGCCGCGACGACGGCCGCGGCGTCCTCGGTGCCCCCAGGGTTCTCGCTGGGGGCTGCGATCAACGCCCTCGCGAACGACAGGACCTCACCCGGATCTACCGCCCGCGCAGCGGTCTCGGCGACGGCCGTTCCTACCACGGTTCTACCATGGCGCGCGATGCTACACCCCACCGACCTGCCGACCCGGCTGCGCGCCGCCCTCGACCCCCAGCCCGACGCGGTGCCCGCCGCGGGAGACCGCCTCGCGGCGGTCCTCGCCCTGCTGGTCGGAGCTCAAGATCTCGCGTTCCTCTTCACCGTGCGGGCGGGATCGCTCTCGCGGCATGCCGGGGAGGTGTCGTTCCCCGGCGGGCTGCTGGAGCCGGGCGAGATGCCCGCGGCGGCAGCGCTGCGCGAGACCCACGAAGAGCTCGGCCTCGATCCCTCGTTGCCCCAGATCCTGGGCGCGCTCCCTTCCGTGCATACCCACGTGAGCGGGATCCTCGTCGTGCCGTTCGTGGGCATGCTCCCGGTTCTGCCGGCGTTGCGGGTCAATAAGGGAGAGATCGCCGAGGTGGTGACTGCGCCGGTACGCCGTTTGGCCTCGACGGAGAGGGCCATGCGCGTGGAACGCGGCGACGGGACCGTCTGGCACGGGTGGGCCTACGACGTCGGCGGGCATACCGTCTGGGGGGCTACGGGTCGGATGGTGCACATGCTGCTCGAACTGCTACGGAAGGAGGCGCCATGGATGACGACGTGAGTGTGGTGACCCCCGAGGACCGAGAGCTGAGGGCCCTTCTTGGGGAGGCGCGCACGATCGCCGTGGTGGGCCTTTCGTCGAAGCCTGATCGCCTCTCGTTGGGGGTGGCGAGCTACCTCCAGGAGCACGGCTACCGGATCGTACCGGTGAACCCAAGCGAGTCGGAGGTGTTGGGGGAGCGCGCGTACGCGTCGCTTCGCGATATCCCGACCGACGTGCGGGTCGATGTCGTCGACGTCTTCCGTCGCGCGGAGGAGACGCCCGAGGTGGCAGCCGACGCAGTCGCGATCGGGGCGAAGGTCCTGTGGCTCCAGGAGGGGATCGTCAACGACGAGGCGTACCGGATCGCGGCGGACGCGGGACTGGAGGTCATCATGGGCGTATGCATCCGCTCGACGAAACGGCGACTGGACGAGGAGGAGACGACGTGACGAGGTGGGAGTACTTCGTGGCACCGTTGCTCGAACACAACCCAGGGGAGATCCTGAACACGTTCGGAGACGACGGCTGGGAGCTGGTGAGCGTGTCGCAGGTCCAGAACCCCACCGGGGGCTCCTCCGTCGTCGCGTACCTCAAGCGCCCGAGAACCGGGCAGGACTAGGAACGCTGCGGTGCTTCGGATCGACCACGCGGTGCTGGCGGTCGCCGACCTGGACGAGGCGGGCGGCCGCCTCTTCGAGCGGACGGGGCTCGACTTCGTCCGAGGCGGTGTGCATCCCACATGGGGAACGGCGAACCGGATCGCGCCGCTCGGAGACGACTATGTGGAACTGCTGTCGGTGGTGGATCCCGCGGTGGGAACCGAGTCCCGGCTCGGTCGGACCCTGTTGGATCTCACGCGGGACGGAAGTGACCGCTGGTTCTCGATCTGCTTGCGCGACGAGGGCATCGAGACGACCGCCGCCCGACTGGGGATCGCCCTGGAAGCAGGGTCGCGCACCAGGCCCGACGGTGTGACGCTGCGCTGGCGCGGCGCCGGGATCGAAGATCCGCGGCGGCCGAGCTGGTTGCCGTTCTTCATCGCGTGGGACGTGCCCTCCGAACTGCACCCGGGGCGCGCCCGGGCCGAGCACCGGATCCGCCCCAGCGGGATCGTCCGCGCCGAGATCTCGGGCGACCCCGCGATGTTGCGTGCGTGGCTCGGTGGCGCCGAGCTTCCCCTGATCCTCAACCACGACGATGCGCCACCGGGCGTGCGTTCGGTAACGGTGGGGCTCGCCGACGGCGGCGAGCTGACCATCTAACAGGTCAACCCAGGGCCCGCTCCAGATCGGCGACCAGATCGTCGGGGTGCTCGATGCCCACCGACAGGCGCACGAGCGTCGCCGGAACCTCCAGCGCCGAGCCCGCCACGCTCGCGTGCGTCATGGGGCCGGGAACCTCGATGAGCGACTCCACCCCTCCTAGGGATTCCGCGAGGAAGAACAGCTTCGTGCGACGTGCCACGGCGATGGCCGCCTGCGGGGTGTCCACCTCGAAGGCGACCATGCCCCCGAAGCCCGACATCTGCCGTGCCGCGATCTCGTGGCCCGGGTGCGTCGGGTGGCCCGGATAGTGGACATGGGTGACCCTCGGGTGCGCGGCGAGCATCCCCGCCACGGCCGCCGCACCGTCGCCGTGGGCGCGCATCCGCAGCGCGAGGGTCTTCAGGCCCCGGAGCGCAAGGTAGCTGTCCATCGGTCCCGGCACCGCGCCGACGGCGTTCGTGAGGAACCCCAGCCGCTCGATCCACTCGGGGTCGCTCGTGACGACGGCGCCACCGATCAGGTCGCTGTGTCCTCCCAGGTACTTCGTGACGCTGTGGACGACGGCGTCGGCGCCGAGCGCCAGCGGGCGCTGCAGCGCCGGTGTCGCGAAGGTGTTGTCGACGACCACCCGGGCGCCGGCTCCGTGCGCCTCCGCGACCGCGGCCTCGATGTCGACGATCTTGAGCGTCGGGTTCGATGGCGTCTCGATCCAGACGATCCGCGTCCGGGGTCTCATGGCGGCGCGGAGCGCGCCCCTGTCGGTGAGGTCGACCGTGTCCGTCGCGAGCCCCCACGGAGCCAGCACCTTCGTCAGCAGGCGGTGCGTGCCGCCGTAGACATCGTCGGCGAGCACGACGTGGTCCCCGGGCTGCAAGGTCAGCAGCAGCGTGGTCTCGGCCGACATCCCGCTGCCGAACGCGAACCCACGTTCGCCTCCCTCCAGCGCCGCGAGCGCGGCCTCGAATGCCGCTCGGGTGGGGTTCCCGCCGCGCGCGTAGTCCCATCGCTTCGGGATCCCGACCTCGTCCTGGACGTAGGTCGACGTCTGGTAGATCGGGACGTTGACGGCGCCGAAGAGCGCCTCGGGATCTTGTCCCGCGTGGATCGCGAGGGTCTCGAACCTCAGCGCTTCGTCTCGGGGGGGAGTTCCCACCGACGCCTCCTCAGTTCGTCGCGGGCGGTCTCGCCCTCGCGCACCTGCCGCCACAGCGCGTACTTGCGCTTCGCGTCGTGCCCCGGTGCGAACTCGCTGCCCGCCGGCACCTGCCGGGTGCAGCCGGCCTCGCCGCAGGCGCACCAGGCGAACAGTTGCGCCGAGGCATCACGCGCGAGCGTCCCCGGACGGTAGCTGGGCGCCGGCGCCGACGTGGGGATCACGATGACACCTTCGGAGGGATCGCCCAGGTGCGACTCGTGGCCGTCCAGGACGAGCAGCCCTGTGAGTGCCGCGAGGGCGGCGTCCAGACGATCGACCGTCGTGAGGTCGTCGGTGTGCACGGATTGCATCCGCAGCACGCGCTCGCGCCACTGCCGCTTGCGCTCGCCGCGCGGCGGAAGGCATCCGGCGAGCACGACCGCCGTGGCGTGCGGGAACACCTCGATCGCGCGCTGGCGGTAGGGGCGCCCCGTCGCGAGCGGATAGCCGAGCCGATCGAGGAGGGCGAACACTGCCATCCCGGCGCGCATCCATCCGAACTGCGTACCTCCGGAATGAGGTTCCGAGGGTGTGCGGAACGCGTGGATGTTGATACGTGCCAGCTCGTTCTCGGTGTGGCGGCTCTTGCCCGTCCGCGCCCACTTCGGCGGCGAGTCGATCGCGACGATGGCCGGCGCATACTCGCGCACGATGGCCTCGACGTCGTCCAGCCCCGCGCGGGATCGCACGACCGCCGGCGCGCGCCGCTCGTCCAACAGGACGAGGTCGAGCCCCTTGTTCACGCCGACGTCGATGCCCAGCGATCGCACGTGGCTAGGGCGCCTGCCGGCGGTGGGCCAGGAAGTCCAGGAGGTCGCTGCGGGTCAGGACGCCGCGCACCTGGCCTTGCTGGGCCACGAGGACCGCCGACGCGTGTTCGAGCTCCGCGAACGCAGACTCCACCGGGTCGCTCCACTCGACCATGGCGATCGGCGGCGCCATCACCTCGGCGACGTCGGCCTGCAGCGCGTCGGGGTCTCGGAAGATGCGCTCCAGTAGCTCGCGGTCCCGGATGGCGCCGACGAACTGAGCGACGTCGGCGGAGTCTTCCCGCACGACCGGAGCCTGACTGATGGAGTGGCGCTGGAGCGTGTCGACGGCCTGACGCACCTTCTGGTGGGCGCCCACCGTGATGAGCGACGGCAGCGTGTGCCCCTTCGCAGCGAGCACCTCCTCCACACGGATCACCTCGGGGCGATCGAGCATCCCGTGCTGGAGCATCCACGAGTCCGAGTAGATCTTCGACAGGTACTGGCGTCCGGTGTCGGGGAGCAACACGACGACGTTCTTCGTCTCGTCCAGCTCGCGAGCCACCTGCAGCGCGGCGAACACCGCGGTGCCGCCCGATCCGCCCGACGAGGATCCCTTCACGCCGCGTCACGGCCCGGGCGGTGAGGAAGGAGTCGCGATCGGAGACCTTCACGTAGCGATCGACCACGTCGGGATCGAACGTCTCGGGCCAGAAGTCCTCCCCGATGCCCTCCACGAGGTAGGGGCGCGGCTCGTCGCCGGAGTAGACGGAGCCTTCGGGGTCGGCGCCGACGACCGTGACCTCCGGCTTGCGTTCCTTGAGGTAGCGGCCGACCCCGCTGATCGTGCCCCCCGTCCCCACGCCCGCCACGAACACGTCGATCTCCCCGTCCGTCTGCTCCCACAGCTCAGGGCCGGTCGTCTCGTAGTGTGCCTGCGGGTTCTCGGGGTTGAAGTACTGGTTGGGCTGGAACGCCCCCGGGATCTCGGCGGCCAGTCGCTCCGCGACCCGGTAGTAACTCTCGGGCGACTCGGGCGCCACGGCAGTGGGCGTCACGATCACCTCCGCACCGTACGCGCGCAGCAGGCCGATCTTCTCCTGACTCATCTTGTCGGGCATGACGAAGATGCACTTGTATCCGCGGATCGCGGCCGCGATCGCGAGCCCGTGCCCCGTGTTGCCCGAGGTCGGCTCCACGATGGTGCCGCCCGGCTTCAACAGTCCTTGGCGCTCGGCCGCTTCGATCATCCGGATCCCGATGCGATCCTTGACGCTCCCGCCGGGATTCAGCATCTCGAGCTTCGCGTAGACGGCCGGCCGCACGCCGCGGGCGACCTGATGGAGACGGACGAGAGGTGTCTGCCCCATCGCGTCCAGGAACGTGTCGAGCGCTTGCATCCGGCCCTTTCCGCTTGGCCGCCTCGTTGGCCGCGTGCAGCCTATCGTCCCACGGCCTGCCGGGGCCGGTATCCGGGACTCCGTTACACGGGCGACTACACCTCCGGGGGTAAAGTGCCGATTCAGTTGGGACACGCGGTACGCGTGGTCGTCGGCACGGAGTGAGGGCGTGATCGATCAGCAACCGAACGAGGAACCGGGGGGCGGCGAGAGCCTGCTGGTCGTCGACGACGACCCGTTCATCGCACGCCTGCTGGAGATCGAGCTGAAGGCCGCGGGCTACGACGTCCGTGTGGCAAGCGACGGCGTGCAGGCGCTGGAGTCCGCCCAGGAGCGCAGCCCAGACCTCGTCCTGGCCGACGTGATGATGCCCAACATGGACGGCTTCGAACTGACCCGGCGGCTGCGCCAGGATCCTCGGACCGCCGGTGTGTCGATCATCATGCTCACGGCGCGCGGCCTCTCCGCCGACAAGCTCGAGGGCTTCGCGATCGGCGCGGACGACTACATCGTCAAGCCTTTCGACACGCCCGAGCTGCTGGCGCGGATCCGGGGCGTGCTGAGGCGCTCGCGCGACATGCGCGCCCAGTCGCCCCTCACGGGCCTGCCGGGCAACGTCCGTATCGAGGAGGAGATCGACGCCCGTGTCGAGCAGCAGATCCCGTTCGCGATCCTGTACGCGGACCTCGACAACTTCAAGTCGTTCAACGACCATTACGGCTTCATGCGGGGCGATCAGGGGATCCAGGCCACCGCGCGCATGATCGAGGATGTGGCCCGCGAGCTCTCGGGCGGCGCGGCGTTCATCGGACACGTGGGAGGTGACGACTTCGTGGTCGTCGTCTCGCCGGAGAAGGCCGCCACCGTGGCCCAGTCGATCGTCGACCGCTTCGACAAGATGGCGGGGGAGCTCTACGACGGCGAGGATCGCGAGCGAGGGTTCATCGAGGTCGTCAATCGCCGCGGCGAGCTGCAACGGTTCCCCGTCCTCACCATCTCCATCGGCATCGCCACCACCGACCAGCGCGCGTTCCAGCACTACGCCGAGGCCGTCGCCGTGGCTGCGGAGATGAAGCAGTTCACGAAGGGCGTCAACGGCTCCTCCTGGGCGATCGACCGTCGCACCTCGTAGTTCGTCACCGATCCCCCGTGCTTCAACCCTTGACCCGGTTCTACCCGGAGCCGACGGGCGGTGGGTAGCGGGGCGCGGGCTCCGCCAAGTAGAAGCCTTGCCCGTATCGAACGCCGAGGTCGATGAGCTTCGCGAGCTGGGCTTCGGTCTCGATGCCCTCGGCTACGATCGTGATCCCCATCTCCTCGGCGAAGGAAACCAGGGCGGTGGCGAGCGCCTGGCGCGCATGGTCGGAGTCGATGCCGTGGGTGAGCGAAAGGTCGAGCTTCACGATGTCCGGAGCGATCTGCAGCGTGTGGCGCATGCTCGCGAACCCCGCGCCGGCGTCGTCGATCGCCACCCGAACACCCTGCGCACGCAGGTCCTGCAGTGCGTCGATCAATGAGTCGTAGTCCTCGACCGCCTCGTGCTCGGTGATCTCGAGCACGAGGCGCCGAGCGTCCAGGGACAAAGAGAGACCCGAACTGGGGGGATGCCGCCGCGCGATGTGAGCAGTTGATCGAGAGATAGGCGTTCTCAGGCAGGCCCGGCAGCACGCGCAGCGCCTGGCGCACGCTCGCCATCTCAAGCTGCACGCCCAGCTCCAGCTCCACGGCCTCGGCGAACCACTCGTTCGGTGGACGCAGGGGAAGCGAACGGAAGCGCGCAAGCGCCTCGACTCCCACGACCTCGTCGGTATGCAGGTCGACGATCGGCTGGTAGACCATGGATAGGCCGTCTCCCGCGACGAATCGCTCGATCTCGCCGCGACGCGCCTCCTCCTGCTCCTGTTGGATCTCCTCACGCCGGAGCTGGGATGTGAGCTCCTGCACGATGCCGCCCATCACCTCGGCCGACAGGCTCGCGCCACCGCTCATCACCCGCTCGATGGAACCCACGATCTCGTCGGCGCCGGTACCTTTCACGAGGTAGCCGACCGCGCCGGCGCGCAGCATCTCCAGCACGGTGGGGCGGTCCTCGAACGCGCTCAGAGCGATGACCCGTGTGAAAGGGGAGACGCGGACGATCTCGCGCGCCGCTCGCGGCCCGCCCCCGGCCGGCATCTTCACATCCACGAGTGCCACGTCGGGGCGCGCGTCGTCCGCCAGCTGGATCGCCTCGTCCGCGTCTCCCGCGGTGCCGATCAGCACCACCCCGTCCTCGTGGGCGAGCAGCTCGGCGAGGGCCCCTCGAAGCGCTGGCTCATCGTCGGCGATGAGCACGGTGATGTCTGATTGCGAGCTGCCGCCTGCGTAGGGGGAAGTGCCGAGGGCCATCGGGGGGACGCTACCCGGCTCGGCGGGCCGCCTCAAGTACCCGAAGGGCTCCTTGGGCCGGGTGGGTGGTTTGGCCGTTGCCGTAACGCACCTCCCCGTTCTCCCCTCGCGGCTGGTGCTTGGGGCGAAGACAGACTCCCCCGTAGGGGCCTCGCCCCAAGCAACCACGGATCCGTGCTGGCTCCAGTCAGCGTCTGCGTTTGGACAACGACCGAAGTTTCGACATGTGGGACAGTAACTCGTCCTCTCAGGCGCACTCAACGGATGGATGTTGGCATGTCCCACACAGCAACTCGCGCCAGCGCTCTTGACCACATCGTCGTGGTGCTCTTCGAGAACCGCTCCTTGGACAACGTGCTCGGGCGCCTCTACGGCCCTGAGGATGGCAAGACCTTCGACGGCGTCATCGGCAAGGACTTGAGTAACCCGATCCCCGAGTGGGCCGAGCACGGCGCCGACCGAAAGGTCGTGCCCTACACCATCGCCACCGACATGGACTCGCCCAACCCGGACTCGGGCGAGGAGTGGTTTCACACGAACACGCAGCTGTTCGGCACGATGGACGAGCACAACCGCTTCAAGGTCGGCGGGGGCGTGACGAAGCCGTGGAACGCGCCACCGACCGGCGCGACACCCACGATGGACGGGTTCGTCACCGACTACATCAGCACGTTCACCGGTGAGATGGGCCGCCAACCCACGTATGACGAGTATGCGCACATCATGACCGGGTTTACCCCCGAGCAGGTTCCGGTGCTGAACGGGATCGCCCGCGAGTTCGGGGTCTTCGACCACTGGTTCTGCGAGGTGCCCTCCCAGACCTTCATGAACCGCTCGTTCTGGACGGCGGCGACCTCATCGGGACTGGTCGTCAACAGCCCCGCGAAGAAGTGGTTCACGCAGAACGAGGCCGAGACGATCTTCGAACGGCTGGAAGCCCACGGTAAGACTTGGAAGGTCTACGTCATGGAGCCGATGCCGCTGTCCTTCGTCGGCATCATCCACTTCTCCCAGCTGAAGGATCGCCTGGCGACGCACTTCGTCCCGTTCTCCGAGTTCGAGAAGGACGCTGCGGCCGGGACCTTGCCCGACTTCTCATTCATCGAGCCGAACTTCATCAACGGTCACGGCGACTATCACCCGGCGGCCGGGCGGGCATGGGCCATCAGCTCAACATCGAGATCGACCCACCGTCTTCGATCCTGTCCGGGGAGGCCTTCTTGGAGCGGGTGTTCAACGCCTACCGCTCGGCGACCTCACCCTCGGGCACCAACGTGTGGAACACGTCGCTACTCATCGGATGGGATGAGCCGGGTGGCACCTATGACCATGTCCCGCCCGGCGCGGTTCCACCGCCCGATCCCTCGGCGCCGAAGGGAGAGTTCGGCTTCAAGTTCGACCGTTCCGGCTACCGCGTGCCCGCGATCATGGTCTCGCCCTGGGTCGAACCGGGCTCGGTCTACAACGAGGAGTTCCGTCACACCTCGCTCATCGCGACGTTGCGCAAGGTGTGGAACCTCGGCGAGCCGTTCACCCAGCGCGACGCCTCCGCTCGCACGTTCGAAGAGGTGTTCAGCCGAGAAGTGCCCCGTAACCCCGAGGAGTGGGCCACGATCGAGGCCCTTCCCGTGGGTGCATGGGCGATGGATGAAGAGGCCATCGGCAAGGCGATCAGCGGGCTGGGGAAGGATGCCGGACCCGGCGTCATCGCGCAGGCGAGGGCGATGGGCGTGAAGCTTCCCCCGCAGCTCGACGATCCCAACGTCGAACCCACCGGTGAACTGATCATCGAGGTCCTGCGGGACGTGTCATGGCATCTCTTCCCAGCGCTGGATCCCGCTGGTGAGGGCGCCCACTGAGGCATCGACGAACCTCGGATGATCTTGGTACTACCCGGCGAAAGCTTGAGGGCTCCTTGCGGGTGGGCCTGGCTGTCTGCTTCCGTGTCGCTGGGTGCTACAGGGTCGGATCAACAGGCGCAGCAAGGTATCGACTCAACTCCTCTGGGTGGGATGTCGACAGGGTGAACGTTCGGGGCTTCTCCTGAGCAACCAGTAGCAGCTCGTCAAGGAAAGCCTCGTGGGCTCCGGTTGCTGGGTCCTCGCTCGTGCCTTCGACATAGACGATCGCGAACCTGGCGGCGCGTCCGTCGGCCTTCTTCCTGAGTACTCGCCCCATGCGCTGGGCCACGCCGAGTCGCCCCGCCTTGGGCGCTCTGGGGCGCTCAGGCAGCGGGCGGAACCGTCTGGTCGGGACCTTGTGGCAGGGCGTTGTCGCTGTCGACGATGCCGGCGTCTTCCACCACGACCGACCCAGTGCCCCCGTCAGCGAACCGATCCGTGGACGCCAGGAAGTC
The DNA here is from genome assembly GCA_963850315.1 of uncultured Actinomycetes bacterium. Taxonomy (GTDB): domain Bacteria; phylum Actinomycetota; class UBA4738; order UBA4738; family HRBIN12; genus JAOUEA01. The sequence goes on along the minus strand of CAWKKN010000001.1, from coordinate 275,113 downwards.
GCCGGTCGTGGGATCGACGAAGACCGAGACATCCGCACCGTAGGCGTGGAAGGTCAGCGCGACGGCGGCCCGACCGAGCGGATCGGTGGTCCCCCGATGCACGCTCACCATCGGGTCCGCGGAGAGGACCTGAAGCATGGCCGCGCGCAGCTCCGGGGTCGCGTTCAGGTACTGGGTCGAGCCGAGGTAGTCGTGGATCGCGAGCCAGAGCTGCCCGTCCTGGAGCGGCACCCCGGGAGCCGGCGTGACATCGGGGCGGGGCGAGGCGCCCCCCGGGCCGCTCCGCGTCAGCAAGAAGGCTTCGAGGGCTGCGGGGTCCGTGGGGAACGCAGAGAGATCGCCCTCGTCTGGGAACTGCCCAGGGCCGAACACGCCGCCCTGGATCCCGTAGTTCGCGGCCTTCATCACGTCGATCCGGCCTGAGTTGTCGGACCGCCACCACGATGCCACCTGAAGGTCCACTGCACCCCCGCAGGAAGGGCAGCCCTCCTGGATGCGGATCCGCTGGTACGAGTACTCGCCCGGGCCGAGCGTGACCGTGCGCCGTGGGGCTGGTAGCCCGCTGCCTGCGCCGGGGTTGGTGACCGCGCGATGGACCGGCGAGGCCTCCATCGCGGACACGGCCCCACCAACGATCGCGACCGTGATGGCCAGGCCCACGACCGCGGCGCTGAGGCGCCGGCGCTGGGCGCGGCGCACGCGTCGCTCGGAGACGTCCTCGAGCGTGAACAGCGGCTCGGGCGCGATGCTCCGGGCTCGTTCGAGGAGGCGCCTCGTGTCATCCATCGGTGGCTCCGATCTGTTCCGAAAGGGTCGTGCGGCCTCGGGCGGCGAGCACGCGCACGGTCGACGGCCGGACCCCGAGGGCCCGAGCTGCCTCATCCGACGACATGTCCAACAGGTCCATCAATACGATCGCGGCGCGCTGCCGAGGCGTGAGCTCGTCGAGCGCTCGCATCACGACGTCCCGGGCCTCGACGACCGCCAGCTCGTCGCGCGACTCCGGCCTCGAGACGGCATTGCGCAGGGCCACCGCCGCCCGGCGGCGGCGGTTGCGAAGGATGTTCATGGCGGTGCGGAAGAGGTACGCCGTCGGGTCGTCCGGAGCGCCGCGGCGTTCCCACCGCTCCCAGACCTTCACGAAGGCCTCCTGGGCCACGTCCTCGGCCTCCTGGCGGTCGCGGGTGATCAGCCAGAGCGAGGAGAACAGCCGGTGGCGCTCGCCGGAGAACAGCGACTCGAAGGTCGCCGTGTGCGAGGCCACGATCCCGATCTCCAACTCCACAGGGCTTTCCATCTACCGCATGGACACGCAACGTGCCAAGGCTGTTTACGAGCCCTCGGAAGGCGGACATCATGTCGCGTCGGCTCTTCGGCTTCGGACGTGACGAGGATGTATCACACTCGCACCCGAGGGGGGCCTGCCTCCCGATTCGCATTTGGCTTGGGCGCGAAGCTATGACGCAGTGACACCCCGGCTCGGCTAAGAGGCGTGGTTCGCTTGTCGCGAAACCGGCACACGCGGGAAGTGACCGGAGCGGAGCGCCCACGAGAGCGCGGAGCGTGAAGGCGTATGGAGACTTGAGCGAAGGGAAGGCATCCGGACATTCCGACGGGGGATAAGTCAACGACTACTCGAACCGAGCGCTGTCGGGTCGAGTGATGCGCCCCAACAAAGGCAGCGTCATCAGGATCACGCCCAACGAGACAACGAAGCCAATGCCCATTACCAAGTAGTACATCAGACCTGGATACGCGACGTGTGCGTATCTCGGGAGCAAGGCCTCTACGAATGGCCGAACGACGGCAACACCAGCGATCGCCGCGACCAGGGACGCCGCCAACAGCGGAAGTACCGACTCCAGGAGGACCACGCCGCGTAGAACCTTGCTCGGTGTTCCGCTCACCCGCAGCAACGTGAATGGCCGTTTGCGTTCCACGAGGCTTCCCCCCACGGCCACCGCGAGGCTGCAACCCGCCACGAGCAGGGTCAGGCCGAGAACGGCAAGGACGACCCGCACCACGTTGTTGGCGTCGTTGTTCCTGATCTGCGCGAGCTCTCCGAACGTCTCGGGTTCGAGCGATCCCGACTGCCATGCCGAAAGGTCCCCGGGACCTCCGATCGGAAGCGTTGCGTTGAATCTCGTCAGGAACGTGCGGACTCTCTCGAGATTGCCTTCGCTGGCCGTCACCAGCATCGAACTGAGAGGAAGGCTGCTCAGCTTGTCCGAGGTCACGGGACTCCGGCCATCGACGATCGGCAGGTTCTTGTAGACGAACAGAGGATTGTCCGTGAACAGGGTCTGCGCATCCGTCAACACAGCGTGAGCGCCAGGTGGGCACCTCCCAAGGACAGGCAGGTGTTCGAGGCTCGCACACCCGATGACGCTGTCGAAGGAGGAGCCGCCACCCGGAACCACGGGCTTGCTCCCGCTAGGGCTTCCTGACGAGGATGGCCGTGGTGGCGGAGGCTTAAGGTCAAAGGCTGGGTTGGCGTAGATAGGGATCACGGCAACGCCCGGATACGCCTGCGACTCGCCTACGAGCTTGGCTTGCGTGCTAGGGGTTAGCCCTGCCTCCGGGACGCGCAACACGTCGCTCAGTGAGGCACCGCTCGTCGGGCTCTGGGCCGCTTTCAGTGCCGGCGCAAGCACGGCGATCCCCGTACCCACGAACACCGCCAGCACCAGCCCGCTCACTGATCTGAAGGAGGCCTTCGGGTTGTCTCCCAGGCGTCGAGCGGCCAGCAGCGATGAGACTCCCCGGGACAGGCTCCCCATGGCGCGGGCGGCCTGCATGGTGAGCCAGGGACCCCCGATCACCAGCCCGAACATGATCAGCAACAGGCCGGCCCACACCTGTCCGATAGGGAGTTGTTCGGGATCGTTCGAATGGGTCACGACCGCATGGAGGAACAGGGGGATCCCCACCAGAAGCGGGATCACCCGCCACGGCCCGGGAGCGGGGGGCGTCGTCTTGCGGCTGACCCCCAGTGGAGAGATCTGCACCCGCCGCAGTGACACGAGCGAGGCAACCGCGGCCCCGACGGGAACCACGACGATCATCGCCACATATCCCCAGATCGTCGGCGTGACGTAGTCGGGGAAGAACCGCACCCCCGAAAGAGCGAGGCTCGCAAGCGCCGGGCGCACCAACAGGAAGAGCACGATGCCGAGCAGCGTCCCGAACAGCGCTCCGACCACCGCGTCAACAGAGGCGATCGCGTTGATCTGGCGCGGCGTGCCTCCAACCAGTCGGATCGCTGCGTAGCGTTCCTCGCGGCGGGCGGCAGAAAGCCGGGTCGCGGTGCTGATCAAGATGAGGAGTGGGAACAGGACCGCGATCGCACCCAGGCCGAACGCCAAGCGATACACGTTGGTCGTGCCTTGGGACTGTGGGGCCGTCTCGATCTTGTCCACTCGGATCGTATCCGGCAACGCGGCGAGCGAGGCCGGCGCATACCCCACGATCGCGACGAGCTCGTCTGGGCCGGTGAGGGCGGCCTGCCCGATGACACCTACCTGCCTACCTGGGAAACGAGCTCCCAGCTCATCACGGGGCACGGTGGCAAGGAGCGTTGCCAACGCAGGCGATGCGTAGAACTCGCCGCTCTTCGGCAACCTCGGGATGCCCTGTATCACTGGGGCGTTCGGGCCGAGGCTCGCCAGGGCAAGCAGCTCGATGAAACGACCCTGGTAGAGGCTCTCGCTGAAGTTCCAGAGCACTACGTTCGCGTTGGATGCGGGGTGGCCGCGCATCGCCGTCGTCGATTCCCACGAGGGCCTTCGGCTCGTGATCTGAAACGCGTGAAACTCGGCGAGCACGCCAAGCAATACGCTCACGCCGATGGCGACGGCGATCGTCGTGAGAGCAAGCCGGACGAGCGCTTCTCTGCCGCTTCGAAGCGTCAATCGAAGGCCGAGCCAAGTCACCGCCGCACTGCCTCGCTCTTGAGGGGCGTGGTGACCTTCCCGTCGCGCACCATGACCTCGCGATCCGCATACGCGGCAACCCGAGCGTCATGGGTGACGAGAACGACCGCGGTGCTCTCCTCGCGGGCAAGGTCGACCAACAGATCCATCACGTACTCGCCCATCAGGGAATCGAGCGAGCCGGTCGGCTCATCGGCGAACAGGACCCTCGGTTGCATCACGAGGGCTCGCGCGAGCGCGACTCGTTGCGCTTCTCCCCCAGACAGCTCTCCCGTGCGCCTGTCTGCCAGTTCGCCCAGGTCTAAGCGCTCGAGCCATGAGGTCGCCTGCCGATACGCCTGCTTGCGGCTGACCTTGTTGAGGAGCAGGGGCAGGGCGACGTTGTCCGACGCGCGGAGCTCGGGCACCAGCTGGCCGAACTGGAAGATGAAGCCGAAGGCCGTGCGCCGCAGCTCTGTGCGTTTGGCTTCACCGAGCGTGTCGATCTGCAGGCCCTCGAACCATACCTGCCCGCTGTCCGGTTTGAAGATGCCGGCCAGGCAGTGAAGCAGCGTGGATTTGCCCGAGCCACTCGGACCCATGATGGCGAGGATCTCACCGGAGCCCACCGAGACGCTGGCCCCACGAAGCGCTCGGGTCTTGCCGTAAGACTTGACGATGTCGCGTCCCTCGATGACCGAGCTCACGTCGACCGCTGCGGGGAGGTTGGCTGATCTCATCGTTACACCATCTCCTTCAGGGTCTGGAGCCGAGCCTCCGTAACGTCGATCCACCGCAGATCGGCCTCTAGGTGGAAGAGGCCGTGGTCGGCAAGGAGTGCGTCCATCGTGCTTCCGGTCCTTTTGAGCTCGGTCAGCTCGCGCATGCGCTGCAAGTGAGCGGAGCGCTGGGTTTCTAGGTAGTTCTTGGCGGAGCGCCCCAGCATGAGGGAGAGCACGACCTTGGCGAAGAGCACGGTTTGAAGATGGGGCTCCGGCTCGATCGGCTCGCTCAGCCACGTTTCGACATCGAGCTTCCCCAGATCGGTGATCGTGTAGCGCTTGCGATCGGGTCCGGCGCCAGGCTCGGCCTCACCCGTCAAGACCTTCCCGTCACGGGCCAGGCGGGCGAGGGTCGCGTATACCTGCCCGAACGGGAGGGATCGGCCGAGGCCGATGTGAGCGTCGTAGTCGCGCTTGAGCTCATAGCCGTGCCTCGGCTCGCGCTCTAGGAGGGCCAGCAGGGTGAGAGGCACGCTCATCGGCGGAGAATACGCTGAGAGTATACGCTCTGTCAATACATGCACGGGGAGTATGCCGGGCCGCCTACCGAGCGCGTCCGCGCGGCGCGGGACTTAGAGTCCGTGAATGGATGATCGGTGGCCCGGGGTCATTCTCGCGGCCACCGCCGAGAACCTGCTCGCCGATCCGCTTATGTGGAGGCATACCTCGGCGAGCTGGAGCCGGGGCCATCGATCGGGGTGATGTTCTGACCGGGTCATCGTTCGACCACGCTTATGCGCGGACCCCACCATGGGACATCGGGCGGCCCCAGGCCGCGTTCGCGGAGCTGGCGCGCGCAGGCGCGTTGACGGGCCGCGTCCTCGACGCCGGCTGTGGCACCGGCGAGCACACCCTCATGGCGGCCGGCCTTGGGTTTGAGGCCACGGGCCTCGACTCGTCATCTAAGGCGATCGAGATCGCAGAGCGGAAGGCGCGGGGCCGCAACCAGCACGCGAGGTTCCTCGTGTGGAGCGCCCTCGAGCTGCCATCGTTGGGGGAGCGGTTCGACACCGTCCTCGACTCGGGGCTCTTCCACGTCTTCGACGACGGCGACCGGGCCCGCTACGTCACAGGCCTGCGCGAGGTCAACGCCTCGGGCGGCCGGCTGTTCCTGTTGTGTTTCGGCGACCGCCAGCCTGGCGTGTTCGGCCCGCGCCGCGTATCCGAGGACGAGATCCGGTCGAGTTTCGAAGTCGGCTGGCGCGTGGACGCGATCGAGGAGGCCGGGTTCGAGATCGCCGGGGGGCGCAGCGCCCACGCCTGGCTGGCGTCCCTCACCCGGCTCTGAGCCCGAGGCGGCGGGTCACGGGCGCGCCTTCGCGATTCTTCGCGGGGGGTGTGGCTGCCGCGTGAGGTGATGGCGCCCGAGCTTCGGGCCGTCAGCGATCTCGCGGGGCTCGGTGCCGCCGTCGAGGCCATGCAGAGCTCGATGCAGGGCAGTTCCCCTCCTTCGAGTCGCTGCTCGTGATGGTGGCGTGGGCGGCGATCTTCGGCTGGCTGCCGGTACGGATGTGGCCCTCCGGAGGGTGCCCGCAGGATTCGAGGAGTCCCCCTAGCGCGACACCATCAAGGTGCATCCGGACATGAGGGGATGTTCACTGATGAGGAGCGGAGTCCGACTCAGGGCTACGGAAAGGGGATCGGCCACGGTGGGATCCGAACGTCCGAGCCGGGAGCGCGTGGAACGCTTCCGAGCAACCTACGAGGAGAACTATCTCCCTCTCCTCGGATACGCGCTCCGGCGGTCTCCGACTCCTGAAGATGCGGCCGATGTCGTAGCTGAGACGTTCCTCCTGCTTTGGCGTAGATACGACGCCGCCCCCCGGGCCGAGGAGATCAGGCCATGGCTCTACGGGATCGCTCGCAACGTGATCGCGAACAAGCAACGCACGGCGCGAAGACAACAACGGCTGCGCGCGCGCCTCGATGCCGAAGCGATCCGCCCGCAAGGCAGCGGGTCGGGCTCAGCGTCTGACGTCGTGTCCCAGGCATTGGAGGAGCTCTCGCCGAAGGATCGGGAGCTTCTGCGGCTCGTCACGTGGGAAGAGCTCTCCATTCGCGAGCTGAGTGTATCGCTGGGCTGCTCGGTGAACGCCGCGAAGATCCGGCTCCATCGCGCACGTAGACGCCTGGCTCATCAACTCGAACTTCGTGGCATCAGCCTGAAACGCTCAGATCGGACGGGACATGTGAGGGTGGAACGGCCGATGACGATCGCAAACGAGGAGGACTTCTCATGACCGAACGCGCCGATCGGGTCCTGCAGATGGTGGCGCAGTGCGCTCCCGTGACCGACCGGGAACTCCGCGAGAAGCGGCTCGACGCGCAGCGGGATCTACTTTATGAGCGGATCGTGGCTTCGGACCCGCACGCGGTTCAGACTCAGGAGGCCTTGACTCCGATCCCTCGGCGCCGGCGGCCCGCGACGGTGCTGGCTGGTGTCGGGGCGATCGCTCTCGTGGCACTCATCGCGGCTCTGGTCGTCCTCACGCAGTCGCCCGTGCCCGCCAAGGCTGCAGGTGTCGCCTTCGCGACGCGGGGTGGCTACATCGACGTGACGATCACCGACCCGAGCGCGCCGGCCGCCTCGATGCAAGCGGCGTTCGCCCAGCATGGACTCAACATCACCGTCCTCGTGGACAACGCCTCGCCGAGCTTGGTCGGCACGATCACGTTCGACGACACCAGCTTCCAGCCGATCTATGCCCCAGAAGGATCCTGCCTGCTTCCCGGGGGGGCCACCCGTTGCCAGATCGGGTTCCGGGTCCCCTTGGATTTCTCGGGCCAAGCGTTCGTCTCCGTCAATGCCCCGACGCCTCCCGGTCAAACCTACGAATCGCAGAACGACGCGTTCGCCCCCGGCGAGGTGCTGCACTGCAGCGGGCTCTACGGGATGAAGGTCTCCCAGGCGGCACCGATCCTGCAGAAGCTCGGGCTCACGACGATCTGGCGCACCGCGGATAGCAGCGACTCAGCCGATGGAGTAAGCGAGGCCTCGATCGAGGACCAGTTCATCAACGGTGCGCTTCCCTGGTCGCAGGGCACAGCGATGATCTCGGTCGGGTCTTCACCCCCGCCTCAGACAGCTTGGACTCAACGACTCAACGCAGGCTGCTAGCCGGTCGAACCATCCCGCCCCAGCACCTACCGCCGCTGCGCTCGCTAGGCACCACGCGCGGTTCTCAAAGTCCAGGCCGTGGAAGAGCTGGTCTCTTCGAGCTCGGTTGTGCCACCAAATTCAATATGGCAGCCTCTTGGGGTGCTCAGCTGGGGGAAGTTCGCAGATTCGCGTGCGGATCTGGCCGCCATGGGCCGAAGCCTGATCTACGAGCACGGCCTCGGTCTCGGCTTCCTCGCTACGGTTCGACCAGACGGCGGACCTCGTGTGCACCCGATCTGCCCGGTGCTCACCGACGATGGGTTGTACGGATTCATCGTGCCGGGCCCAAAGCTCGATGATCTCCGTCGGGACTCCCAATATGCCCTCCATAGCGAAACCTTTCCGAAGCCGCATGAAGACGATGCGTTCTACGTGACTGGTTCGGTCGTCTGGGTTGAAGATCCGTCGCTCCGCCGATCTCTCACTCAGCAGTTCCTGTCCGAACGCGACCTCGGCTCTCCATGGGAGGGATTTGAGACGCAAGAGCTCATCGAATTCATGCTGGATCGCTGCCTGCTCACTCTCACCCAGGCGCGAGGCGGTTTCCCGCCGGGACACACGATCTGGCGCGCGTAGCAGGAACGGGCCCGACATAGCAGCGGCGACCTTGCGGTCCCAGGCAACAGAGACCTGACGCAAGCCGAGGGTGAGAGTGTGTCCCTACCTCGGGCGCGCGCCGCGTTCAGGCGTCGTCGCTGTAGCCATCCTCCGATCCGCCGAACCCAAAGAGGTGCCAGCGATGCGCAGCCGGAGGCAGCTCGTGATCGCACCTATGCGCCGCTGATCCTTCTCGCTGAAGAAGTGCGTCGCCCACCCGATCGGGAGCACCTCGGGCCGGTCGACCTCGTGGGGTTCCCCTTCGTACTCGAGCCGGGCGGACCCCGCGGCGAGCACGTTCTTCACCCAGTCCGGGCGGGTGTCGTAGGGCAACGCGATCACGAACCCGTCGTCGGTCGGACGGATGCCGACCGGGGTCCGGTAGGTCGTTCCCGACACGCGGCCCCGGTGCTCGATCACCCCGGCATAGGCGCCGGGGTGGCCCGCGCGCTTCATCTCGAACGGGTTGAAGACGACCTTCGTCACCCACCGTAAGGCGTCGAGCGCCCACGGCGCCCGCCTGCGGAACCCGACGAACACCGCAAGCATGGCCGAGACGAGCAGCAGCACGATGACCACCACGACCGCCACGATCCCGCTCACGGTGCCAACCTCCGGGGGCCCCGTACGTGCTGGACGACCGCCCTCATGCGGCCACCCGGGACCGGTCGAACCCCTTGGCGATGAGCCACACGCCGAGCACCAGTTCGTTCAGGAAGATCGGGAGGGTCAGCGCGGTCGCCGTCGCGGAATCAGGCGACAGGCCGAAGAGCACCGACACGGCCATCGCCAGGTTCATGACGATCGCGACCAGGCCCCACACGGAGAGCCACCGAGGGATCAACCTCGACCGGAAGAAGATCCAGTAGTAGAAGAGAGCACCCAGACCGAACGCGATGGCCCCCGCGCTCGAGAAGAGCCACACGCGTGCCTCGAGCAACCAGGCGCCGACGGCCCCGAGAGACGCCGCTTGGGCCGACCCGGCCGTCAGGTAGCGATCGCTCAGCGCCAGGAGGGAGAACTGGGCGATCGCCGCGATCAGGAAGATCACCGCTTCTATGGTCCGGAAACTGACGGCACCGAGCGCCAGACCCTCTCCATGCCGGCGCAGGACCGGATACAGCGCGATCGCGATGCCCGCGCCCGCGAAGGACATGACGATGATGCAGAGCGCGCCGAGCGCCATGCGGGTCTGGTTCCCAGCGATCGTCGAGAGGTAGTCCGGCTGTTCCACGAGGCCCAGCAGCAGTTTGCTCAGCACGCCGGCCGCGATCGCGGTGATGAAGAGCACGCCTGCCACAACCGCGCACTTCCCGTCGCGCCCGATCGACCGGCCGTCCTGGGGGACCGCGTTGGTGACACCCCCGCTCCTCGTACGGACTCTCCTTTCCACGTGAGTGGTTGACGTCGACATGGGGCACCCTCCTTACCTTCCCGGCTACCCCAAACCTCCCCGTTCCCGGTAGCCACCTTCACGCTGCCAATTGAGGACATCCGGTACAAGAGCCACCGGGCCTGCCCCGAGGGGGACTTCCTGCCGGGATAGGAGATGGACACCCATCGGGTCTCTCGCAGAACGAACCTTGATACAACGCGATCTGTGGGCCAACTTCTCATACGACCCTCCGGCAACAAGGGCCCGTACGTGGATACGACACCATGGGTGGAGCGCTTCGCGCGGGACGGGACCTTCGAGCGCCCCTGCGCAGCTCGTTCAGGCTGATCTGCCAAACGTGGAGCTTGCGCGCGGCGGGCACGAGTCAGAGGGTCAAACATGTCACGCGCCCCGGCGCGAGCAGTAACCATCGCGGAACGCCGGGGACCGGCCGAAGTCGGGCTCCGAGCTACGCCGGGTCGATGTCCATGACACCGGAGCCTGCTCGGCCCCGGGTTCGGCGTGTCCGGTATCCCGAAGTAGCAGAGCGGCGCCTCCGCGATGGCCCGGAACAGGGCGACGGAGTGCTCGGGCGTGATCACGTCCTGGTCGCCGGCGATGACTAGGGTCGGGGCCGTGATGCTCGCCATCTTCTCGACTGTGTAGCTGGGCTCAACGGCCCACATGGCCTGGATGCGCGGGAGGACGATCGGCCAATGGCTTGGGCCGTCCGGGGAGAGTCGCTCGTAGTCCTCGCGGAACGCCTGCGGCCAGTCCTCAGGCTTGACTTTAGCATGTCATTCTCCAACGTGCCTTCCGAGTAGGCATCGGTTCTGAAGTTCGACCCGGTGACGACTAGCTTCTTACGCGGTTCCGGGTGGTGGATCGCCATGTCGAGTCCAACCATGCCGCCGTCGCTGAGGCCGATCACCGAGGGACGATCGATCTCTAGCTGACGCAACAGCTCATGTGGAGTCCGTTGACCTCGGCGTAGCCGCCCAGGATCCGACATGCCGGCACTGTGGCACAAGGACAGAACTCGCGCACACCGGCGAGTCGTCCACTCACTCACCCCGCGTCTTCAGGGGGCCAAACCGTTCACGCGTCCCGGCTCGCGCAGCCGTAGCGGGGATACGTGGCGCGGTCAGCTACGGGCTCGCGCCGACGCATGGCGGAGGTTCGACCTAAGCGGCCGACCGGTGGACAGGCTGGGTGAGCGCCGGCGACGGTTTCACGCCGTGCGGTACCCCATCACTGTGTGAAGCCCGTCCGGGAGCTCCTCCGTACCGAAGGAAGTCCCGAGTCGTGCCTCTACGCCGTGTCTGGCGAGAAGGTGCGGTACGACGCTGGTATCGATCAGTACGTTGTCGTGCCGCTCATCGTTGCGACGCCAGGAGCCGTTCTCCTTGCGAACGAAGATCGCCATCTGCCGCACGAACCGATCGGGCGTGGGTGTGGAAAACTCGGTGATGAGCGCCCAGTCATCCGTGACCCATCCCATGCTCGGTGATCCGGTCCTCGCTTCCCCGTACGTCAAGTCACAGAGGTCCATCGCGAGCAGGCCGCCTGGTCGGAGAGCGGCTGCGATGGCGACAAGGGCACGATCGAGCGCGTCGGCGTCGGGGAGGTAGTTGAGGACGTGCCCCACGGACACGATCGCGTCGGCGTGCGGGATCGGATCGTCGGGCAGGGTCAGGCGCCGGATCGACTGGGCGCCAACCGCGTGATCGCGAGCGAGGTCGAGCATCGCCGGGGAGGCATCGGTGGCGATTACCTGATGGCCCGCATCGATGAGGTGCTTGGTGAGCAGCCCACTGCCGCATCCGAGTTCCACGACCAGTCCGCCTCGTTCGCGGACTGGGTCGAGCAGCGCGAGGATGCCTGGTGCGCAGTCATCTGCGTGGAACGCGAAGCCGAGGTGATGGATCAACGCGAGATCCGCACGGTAGTAGGGGGCGGAGTGAGACATCGCCGCATCGTGGCACAGAAGCCCAAGGGCGACTCGTCGTTGGCTGCCTCAACGCGTCAGAGGGGCAGACTGGTAACGCGCCCCAGCGGGTACGGCTACGTTCGCTCCAAGCTCATGCTGCACACCTGTGCACGACACCAGCGGTACTTCGTGGGACGAGAGTCACCTCACCGGAGCGCGTCGAGCGATGCCAGCGGGACTACCCCCCTGGCGTTGCGCGCCAGCTTGCGGTCAAGGGTGACGAACGCGAGTGGGGCGGTATGCCGGGCCGCGAACGAACGAAGTCACTATCGCTCACCCACGGCACGCTCGTGAAGGGCCAAGGTCCGATCCTCGGCGTGGAGACGGCGTCAGAGTCCTCGATCGGCGGTGGCGAACTGCTGAACGCTGTCGGGTGCTCCTTGATCGATGTGACATGCTCCGAGCAGACGGGTGCCTTCCACCGAGCCCGTAAGTCCGCCCCAGGAGGTATCCGTTGAAGGCGATCGTCCAGGAGCGGTTCGGTCCTCCGGACGTCCTGCGGCTCGTTGACGCCGACCCGCCCGAGGTCGGAGCGGATGACGTCCTCGTCCGAGTGCATGCGGCCGCCCTCAACCCGGCTGACTGGCACATCTTGCGAGGCGACCCGCTCGTCGCGCGGCTCATGGGCATCGGCCTCACCAAGCCGAAGACCCGCGTGGCCGGCACCGACGCCGCGGGTGTCGTGGAGGCGGTAGGCGCGAACGTGCGCGAGTTGCAGCCGGGCGCTGAAGTCCTCGGCTTCTTCCGGGGTGCGTTCGCCCAGTTCGCGTGCGCCGCGGAGGACATGGTGGTATCGAAGCCTGCGGGCCTGACATTCGAGCAGGCGGCCGCGATCCCCATCGCGGCGACGACCGCCCTGCGCGGGATCCGCGACACGGGCGAGGTGAAGGCCGGTCAGCGGGTGCTCGTCAACGGGGCCGGCGGCGGGGTAGGCACCTTCGCGGTGCAGATCGCGGTTGCGATGGGCGCCGAGGTCACGGGGGTGTGCAGTACCCGCAACGTCGAGCTGGTGCGCTCGCTCGGCGCCGGGCGCGTCATCGACTACACGACGGAGGACTTCACGAACGGGCGGACGCGATACGACATGATCCTCGACAACGTGAGCAACCTCCCGCTCGCACGCCTGCGCGGGGCGCTCACCCGGAAAGGGACCCTGGTGCTGAACGGGGGCGGGTCACCCGGCCACGTGTTCGGGCCCATCGCCGGCATCGTGAAAGCGGTCGTCCTCAACCTGTTCGTCTCGCAACGGTTGCGCCCGCTCCCGTCGAAGCAGAAGAGAGAGGAGCTGCTCGGCGTGACCGGACTCATCGAAGAGGGGAGGCTCGTGGCGGTCGTCGACCGGACCTATCCGCTGGCCGAGACGGCCGAGGGCCTGCGCTACGTGGAGCAGGGGCACGCGCGCGGCAAAGTGGTCGTCGCCGTGGCGTGAGACGGGCCGCGTCCAGCTGGGGTCTTCTTGTCCCGGTTTCGCGGCCGTCTTGGGGTCGTCTCTCTCCCTTCGCCTCAAGCACCGAAGGCGTCGACGGGCTCCATGGGCACACCCTCCCAGGTAGCATCCTGTTCCGGCGGGAGGTGACCCCGATGAGCCCAGATGAGACCCGCGTCCCTCGTGGCGCCCGTGAAGTTCGTGCGCCCCGCGGTGCGACCCGTTCGTGCAGATCGTGGCCCCAGGAGGCCGCGATGCGGATGCTGATGAACAACCTCGACCCTGAAGTCGCCGAGCGGCCACAGGACCTCGTGGTCTACGGTGGGACCGGTCGGGCGGCACGCTCGTGGGAGGCGTTCGACGCGATCGTGCGGACACTCCGCACCCTCGCCGACGACGAAACCCTGCTCGTACAGTCGGGAAAGCCCGTCGCGGTGTTTCGGACGCACGAGTTCGCGCCACGCGTGTTGATCTCGAACTCGATGCTCGTGCCGAAGTGGGCGGACTGGGATACGTTCCGGGCGCTGGAGGCCCAGGGCCTCACGATGTACGGGCAGATGACCGCCGGTTCCTGGATCTACATCGGGACGCAGGGGATCCTTCAGGGCACCTACGAGACGCTCGCCGAGTGCGCCCACCAGCACTTCGGCGGCTCCTTGAAGGGGACCGTGACGCTCACCGGCGGCCTCGGCGGCATGGGCGGCGCGCAGCCGCTCGCCGTTACCATGAACGACGGCGTCGCGCTCTGCATCGACGTCGACCCTGTGCGGATCGAGCGGCGCATCAAGACCCGCTACCTCGATCGGGAGACCGACGATCTCGACACGGCGCTCGCCTGGGCGGACGACGCGCGCACCTCGAGCGAGGCCGTTTCGATCGGACTGCTCGGCAACTGCGCGGAAGTCCTGCCGGAGCTCGTCGCGAGGGGCTGGCAGCCGGACATCGTCACCGACCAGACCTCGGCGCACGATCCTCTGGGCGGCTACGTCCCCGCGCACCGCTCGCTCGAGGAGGCCGCGGCGCTGCGGGCCGATGACCCCGACGACTACGTGCTCCGGTCCTACGCCTCGATGGCGGCCCACGTCGACGCGATGGTGACGCTGCAGGAGCGGGGCGCCATCACCTTCGATTACGGCAACAACCTGCGGGCGGGAGCCGAGCTCGGCGGCCTGGCGCACGACCGTGCGTACGCCTACCCGGGGTTCGTGCCGGCATTCGTGCGTCCGCTGTTCTGCGAAGGCAGGGGCCCGTTCCGCTGGGCGGCGCTCTCGGGCGATCCCGCCGACATCCTCGCCACCGATCGCGCCGTCACCGAGCTCTTCCCGGAGAACGAACGGCTGCAACGGTGGATCGCGATGGCGCAGGAGCGTGTCGCCTATCAGGGCCTGCCGGCGCGGATCTGCTGGCTCGGCTACGGCGAGCGAGACCAGGCAGGCGAGCGGTTCAACGAGCTGGTCGCGAGGGGCGAGGTTTCTGCGCCGATCGTGATCGGGCGTGACCACCTGGACAGCGGGAGCGTCGCGAGCCCGTTCCGTGAGACCGAATCGATGATCGACGGCTCCGACGCCATCGCGGACTGGCCCATCCTCAACGCGCTCGTGAACACCGCCGCCGGCGCGCACTGGGTGAGCGTGCATCACGGCGGCGGCGTGGGCATCGGCTACTCGATCCATGCCGGCATGGTCGTCGTGGCGGACGGCACGTTCGATGCCGCTGAGCGTCTGCGCCGCGTCCTCACCACCGATCCAGGCATGGGCGTTGTACGTCACGCCGACGCCGGCTATCCGCGCGCCATCGAGGTCGCCGACGAGCGCGGTGTCCGCATCCCGATGCGTGAGGGCTGAGCCGGTGCGTCGTCGCGTCGTCGTCACGGGCGTCACGTGCGTTGCTCTGGGCTCCGCCTGTTCGAGCAGCGCGTCGCCCGCCGCCACCATCGCGGCTCCGCCGAGCGTCACCGTCACCCCCTCCGCGGCGGGTTCCGGCTCGCCGTCCTCAACCCCGGTGCTCTCGGGGCCGTGCGCGAACGACTACTTCCCGGTCGTCCATGGTGCCACGCGGGACTACCAACTCCACGAAGGCGCGGCGACGGCGCGCGGCCGGCAAACGATCATCGACATCGGCGGCGCCGGGTTCACGACATTGTTGCTCTCGCCCCAGGGAGGCCAGCGTGACGTGTGGACCTGCGAGCGCACAGGTCTCGCCGACGTCCAGACCTACTCGGTCACGGCCTCCGGGTCGCCGACCCCCGGCGTCGTGGTGTTCCACGGGTTCCGGTCGGTCGGCGTCACGGTCCCCAAGCACCTGTACGTGGGGGCCGCGTGGACGCAGACGGTCACCTCGCACGGCGACTTCCCCGTGCTGGGCGTCGACCATCCGGAAACGCAGGTCGTGCGGAGCAACTATCAGGTCGTCGGAGAGGGCTCCATCAGCACCCCGGCCGGCGCTCTTCATGGACTCAAGGTGGAGATCACGGTGACCACGGACAAGCGCAGCCGCTCGCTGGGGATGCACACGATATCGGTCACGCACGTCGTGGAATGGGTGGCGCGCGGCGTCGGCGTCGTGGAGGCAACCTCGAAGCGCCCCGGGTTCTCTTCCACGTTGCGCCTGCTTGCGTATCACATCCCCTGAAGTCCCGTGTCGCGCGAGGCCGGCCCGTATAGCCTTGCCGGCGTGACGGTCGCGGTGGGGGAGGCGCTCACGCTGGAGGACGTCGTCGCGGTGGCCGACGGCGCGCCGGTGACCTTCCCGCAGGCGGCGCGCGACCGCGTGCTCGCCGCCCGTGCCGTGATCGAGCGAGCCGTGTCCTCGGGCGCGACGATCTACGGCGTCACGACCGGGTTCGGATCGCTCGCCGGCGTGCGCATCGATCCTTCGCAGGCCGCTGAGCTGCAGCACGGCATCGTCCGGTCCCACGCGACCGCCGTCGGGAGGCCGCTCGCACGTGAGGAGGCACGCGCCATGCTCCTGCTGCGTGCCCACGTCCTCGCGCTCGGTCATTCGGGCGTGCGCCCCGATGTGATCGATCTGATGGTGGCGATGCTCAATCAGGACGTGATCCCCGCGGTTCCCGAGCAGGGATCGCTCGGAGCTTCCGGGGACCTCGCTCCCCTCGCGAACCTCGCTCTGCCGCTGATCGGGCACGGCGATGTGCTGTCGCCGGAGGGCGGGGTGGAGGCCGCCGCGCCGGCGATGGCGCGCGCGGGACTCGCGTCGTTGCGGCTCGAGGCGAAGGAAGGGCTGGCCCTCGTCAACGGGACGCAGGGCATGCTCGCCATCGGCGTCCTCGCCGCCGACCGCATCGCGCGGCTCGCGCGCACCGCCGATGTCGTCGCCGCGATGACGATCGAAGCCGCTCTCGGCACCGACGCGCCGTTCGACGAACGCCTCCAACGGCTGCGCCCACATCCGGGCCAGGCCGCGAGCGCGGCGAACCTGCGAAGGTTGCTCGCCGGCTCATCGATCCTCGAATCCCATCGGGAAAGCCCTCACCTCGTCCAGGACGCCTATTCGTTGCGGTGCGCGCCCCAGGTGCACGGGGCGACGCGCGACGTTCTCGCCTACGCGCTCGGCGTGCTCGCGATCGAGGCCGGCAGCGTGTCCGACAACCCGATCGTCCTGCCGGAGGACGACGAGGTGCGCAGCGGCGGCAACTTCCACGGGATGCCGGTGGCGGTGGCGATGGACGGGCTCGCGGCCTCGACCGTCTCACTCGCATCCATCAGCGAACGCCGCCTCTACCGGCTGCTCGACGAGAAGCTCTCGAACGGGCTGCCGCCGTTCCTCGTTCACGGCAGCGGACTCAACAGCGGGTTCATGTTGGTGCAGTACACGGCGGCCTCGCTCGTGAGCGAATCGAAGGGGCTGGCGCACCCCGCGTCGGTGGACTCGATCCCCTCGAGCGCGGGGCAGGAGGATCACGTCAGCATGGGGATGACGTCGGCTCGTCACGCACGGGAGATCGCGACGAACGCGGAGACCGTGCTGGCGCTGGAGGCGCTCGCCGCCGCGCAGGCGCTCGACCTCCGCGCCCCGCTGGAACCTGCCGCGGCCACTCGCGCCGTACACGACGCCATCCGGACCTCCGTTCCGTTCTTCGACGCCGACCGGGAATTCGGTCCCGACATCGCCGATGCGATCGCCTTGGTGCGGCGCGGCGCCCTCGTCGAGGCCGCCGAGTCCGTCGTCGGGGTGCTCGACTGACGGCCGGGGGCCAGCTCGGCCCACGCGAGGCGGGACGAGCCCGGGCCTGCGGGGCCGCTATCGGGTGACCCGGCCCCATGCAAGCTCGCCACCGATGAACGCGGCGATGACGGGGTCGTGACCGGGCCGATAGGGGACCTGGGCGAACGACGGTTCCTCCAACAGGAGGAAGTCGGCGCGCTTGCCGCGCTCCAGGCTGCCGAGTCGGTCCTGCAGGCCGAGCACCCAGGCGGCGTTCGCGGTGGCCGCCGTCAATGCGTCGAGCGGAGGCAGGCCGTAGTGGGTGGCGGCGATCGCGATCGTCTCGGGCATCGAGCACGTGGGGGACGTTCCCGGGTTGAAGTCGGTGGCGATGGCGATGGCGGCGCCACGCTCGCGCAGGGCCTCCACTGGGGGGCGGCGTCCCCGCAGGAAGAACGACGATGCGGGCAAGAGCCCCGCCGCCGTCGCTGGGGCGTTCGCGAGCGCCTCGACGCCGGAGTCGGAACAGGCGTTCAGATGGTCGGCGCTCCGTGCGCCGAGCCGCACGGCTGCTTCGGCCGCGCCCGTCGCCCCGAGTTGATCGGCGTGCACGCGGAGCGGCAACCCGGCGGCTGACGCGGCGGTGGCCACCGCCTCGAGATCTTCGATCGAGAACGCGATGTCCTCGACGTAGATGTCGACGGCGTCGGCGAGGCCTTCGGAGGCGGCGGTCGGGACGAGCTCGTCGCACGCGATGCGCACCCAATCCTCGCGCCTCATGCCGCGGGGCACCGCGTGGCAGGCCAGCAGGGTCACCGTGCATGTCTGCGCGGCCACCTCCGCAGCCAGACGCCGAGCCAGGCGGGCGGCCCGCAGTTCCTCCTCGACGCCCAGCCCGTAGCCGGTCTTCATCTCCATCGCCGTCGTTCCGTGGGCCACCATCTCCGCAAGGAGCGGGCGGCAGAAGTCCATCACCTCGTCGTCGGAGGCGCCGTTGAGTAGCCGGCTGGAACGGAAGATGCCTCCCTCCCGTCCATGGAGCTCGGCGTAGGACACTCCACGCAGCCGCGCCTCGAACTCGTCGGCGCGCCACCCGATGAACGGCAGGTGTACGTGGCAGTCCACGAACCCGGGCACCAGGCAGCCGCGATCGGGGACGCCGATCGTCGGTGCCCACGGCAGACCGTCCGCTGTACCCGCATAGACGATGGTGCCGGTTCCGTCCCATGCGATGCCCGCGGTCTCCGTGACGACCGCCTCCAGACGCGGGCCGCGGGCGGGAAGGGGGCCGACCGCCGTCGCCATCGTCGCGGCCACCGCCGCGCCTCGCTCAGTCGCGGCGATCCCCGCATCTCGCTCCATGGGCTGGCAGCGTAGCGGCCTCGCGGGCCGGTCGTATCGTGGGTCGATGAGGGTGGAACGGGCGATCGGGTCTGCCGGCCCCGTCACACGGTAGGGGACGGCGGTGGCGCGAGCGTGAGGAGCACGACGGAGGGCTCCGCCGACGCGTTGCGGATGGTCAGCTCGTCGCCGTGGCTAACGAGGATGCTCTCCCACTGACCCATCCGCGCGCGGGTCTTGCCCACCTGAACGGCGACCTCTCCGGTCAGCACGGTCGCCATGGCGTCGGACGTGGGGTCGCTCATCGGGCCGAGCGCCTGGGCGTTCTGGAGGCAGACCACCTGTGCCCAGAGCTGGTCCGACTCGAACAGCGTCTCGTGGCGTGCGGTGTCGTCGGCGAACCACACCAGGTCGCGGATGTCGCGCGGTTTCATGCGTTGGAGGGTAGCGGGGGCCGGCGGCGCCCCGCCAGTCCCTCCCGGCGGGTCTCGTCCGGTCGTTCGAGGGCATCGCTAGACTGCCGCGGTCGAACATCCGAGCAAGGAGCGATGAAGTGACGAACTTCTCGTACACGAACGAGCCGGCCTCCGAGGTGGCGACCGACCTGCTGATCGTCCCGGTGTTCAAGGGCGTGGCTGAGGGTGCGGCCGACCCCGAACCCGGCCCGGGGATGCGCGCGCTGGGCGTCATGGATGCCTACGTCACCGCACGGCTCGACGGCGCCCGCGGAGAGGATCTTCTCATCGCCGGCCCGAGCGCATCGTCCGCGGCCGGCGCGGTCCTGGTGGTCGGCATGGGCTCGCGGGGCGAGCTGACCATCGACGCGGTCCGCCGCGCGGTCGGGCGCGTCGCCGGCACCGCTCGCCGGTTCGGCAGCGTCGCCACCACGATGGCCACCTCCCTGCCCGCCCGGCACGCGGCGGAGGCCGTCGCCGCCGTCGCGGAGGGGCTCGCGCTGGGCGCATACCGGTTCGACCGGTACCGGTCGAAGCCGGATGGGGGTGGGCTGGACGCCGTGACGGTCCTGGGTGCCGATCGCTGGGACGCGCGGACGATGCGTGCGGCGTTGAAGCGGGCCGCGATCGTCGTGGACGCCGTGTCCTGGGTCCGCGACCTCGTCAACACCCCGGCGGGGGACCTTCCGCCGGCCGCCATCGCCGAGGCGGCGCAGGCGATGGCGGACGAGGTCGGCCTCACCTGCCGCATCTGGGACGAGGAGGAGCTGGCGGCGGGTGGGTTCAACGGGATCCTCGGCGTCGGGAGGGGAAGCGCGAACCCCCCGAGGATGATCGAGCTCAGCTACCGGGGAGCGGGCAAGGCCACGCCGGTAGCGCTCACCGGCAAAGGCATCGCGTTCGACTCGGGGGGTCTCTCCATCAAGGACGCCCGAGGCATGGAGAACATGAAGGAGGACATGGCCGGTGCCGCGTCCATCATCGGCACGATGAAGGTGATCGCCCAGCTCAAGCCGAAGATCAACGTCATCACGGCGATCCCGTGCAGCGAGAACATGCCCGGCGCCACGGCGCAGAAGCCCGGCGACGTCATCCGCCACTACGGCGGGACCACGTCGGAGGTGCTCAACACCGATGCCGAAGGACGCCTCATCCTCGCCGACGCGCTCGCCTACCTCAGCGAACAGCGCCCGCAGCTGATCGTGGACACCGCGACCCTCACCGGCGCGTGCATGGTGGCGCTCGGGGAGCGGATCACGGGCGCGTTCGGTAACGACCGGCGGCTCGTGCGCGACCTGGTTGCCGCGGGCGAAGCGGTCGGAGAGCCGATGTGGGAGATGCCGCTCTACGCCGACTACCGCAAGTTGATCGACTCGAGCGTCGCCGATATCAAGAACACGGGTGATCGCTACGGTGGCGCCATCGCCGCCGCCTGGTTCCTGGCGGAGTTCGTCGGTGAGACGCCGTGGGTACATCTCGACATCGCGGGACCCGCGTTCGCGACGGCCGCTCATGACCTGGGGCCACGGGGGGCCACCGGGGTCCCCGTCCGGACCCTGGTGCGGTTCCTCGAAGATCGCGCCGGCGCGAAGTAGGCCGCGGTGACACACGAAGACCCTGCGATCGCGCGGACCGGCCCCGTCCTTGCGGTGTTCGCTCATCCCGACGACGCCGAGATCGCCGCGGGAGGCACGCTCGCGAGATGGGCCACCGCCCGCGAGGTCCATCTCCTCGTCCTCACCAACGGCGATCGCGGATCCGCCGACCCCGCACGCGACCGCGGCGAGCTCGCCCGCACCCGGATGGCGGAGACCGAGGCGGCGGCCCGGGTGTTGGGACTCGGAAGCGCGCGGATCCTCGGCATCCACGACGGCGACCTCGAGAACACCGCCGTCGTGCGCGAGGCCGTGATCCGCCGCATCCGCGAGGTTCGTGCCGAGACGGTCCTGTCGTGTGACCCCACTGCGGTGTTCGTCGAGATCCCGACGGGCGCCGGGACGGCCACGAAGACGGCGTACAACCATTCCGACCATCGGACGGCCGGCGCCGTCGCGCTCGACGCCGTCTTCCCCGGCTCCGGCAATCCGCATTTCTTCGCCGAGCACCTCGGCGAAGGACTGGACCCGCAGGAGGTCCACGACGTGTGGCTCGGCTGGACGAGCGAACCGAATCACGTCGAGGACGTCACCGATCACTTCGACACGAAGATCGCCGCCCTCGCGGAGCACGCGAGCCAGATCACCGAAGGTATCCGACTCTGGGACGAATGGATGCGGGAGGAGGCTCGGGCGGCCGGGGCTCGGGCGGGGGTCGGTCTCGCCGAGGAGTTCCGCGTCCTCGATCTCTCCTAGCGCGGCCGCTACGAGCGGAGCTCGCCCTCGTGCTCCGCGGCCCGCCAGTCGTACGGGCTGGAGAACGAGGTCACGAGCTTGGCGTAGTTCGCGCGCGCGTACGCCACGGGGTTGGGGACCTTGCGCAGGCTCATCGAGCCCTTCATCTGTTCGACCCCCGTGTAGTCGCGCTCGGCGAGCCAGGCCTCCACCTCGGCCAGGACCGTGGCGACGTGCCCGGGCCCCTCGCGCAGCAGCGCGCTCGCCATCATCGTGACGTCGGCGCCGACCAGGAGCGCCTTCAACACGTCGCCCGAGCCGTGGACCCCCGTCGTGCACGCGAGCGAGGCGTGCACGTGGTCGCGCAGCGCGCCGATCCAGCGAAGGGGCAGCGCCAGCTCGTCGGGAGACGACAGGTGGAGCGTGGGGTCGATCGTCAGCGTGTCCAGGTCGATGTCGGGCTGCATGAACCGGTTGAAGAGCACAAGCCCGTCGGCGCCCGCCGCGACCAGCCGGTGCGCCATGTGACCCACTGAGGAGAAGAACGGCCCGATCTTCACCGCCAACGGGATCGTGATCTCGGCGCGCACTGCCTCGACCAGCTCGACGTAGCGCTCTTCGACGTGGTCGCTCGTCTCGTCCGGGTCTGCGGCGATGAAGTAGACGTTCAGCTCGAGCGCGTCCGCGCCGGCCTCCTGGATCCGCTTGGCGTGCGCCAGCCAGCCGCCGACCGTGATCCCGTTGAGGCTCCCGATCACCGGGATCGAGAGTTCGTGCTTGCAGGCCTCCAGGTGGTGCAGGTACGCGTCGGGACCCGTGTTGTAGTCCTCCAGCTCCGGGAGATACGTGAGGGCCTCGGCGAAGCTCTCGGTGCCGTACTCGAGCGCCTCGTGCAGCTGGATCTCGTCGTGTTCGATCTGCTCCTCGAACAGCGAGGGCAGAACGATCGCCGCGGCGCCGGCGGCCTCGAGGGCGCGGAGCGTCTCGATCCTCTGACCCATCGGCGACGCGCTCGGGACGATCGGGTTCGCGAGATCGATGCCCAGATACTGTGTACGAAGGTCGACGCTCATGTCGGCTCCTCCTCGTTCGGGGCGGGCTGCTCCTCCGCGCCCTCCGGGTCGGTGGCGGGCGCCTCGCGCAGGTGGTCGATGCCGGCCATCTGTTCGTACAGGTGGCGGCGCTGCTTGACGTCCTCCTGCGCCTGCCGCATCAACCGCTCGGCCCGTGCGGGGTCGATGCGGGCAAGCATCGCGAAGCGGAGCTCGCCGTCCTCGAACGTCTTCAGGGGGATCGACGGCTCCTTGGAGTCAAGCACGAAGGGGTGCTCATCGCGCTCGATCGCCTCGGGCACGTACCGCCACAGGGGCCAGTACCCGCTTCGCACGGCCTCCTTCTGGTGGGTCATGCCCATCGCCATGTCGATCCCGTGCTCGATGCAATGGCTGTACGCGATCACCAGCGACGGGCCCCGGTGGGCCTCGGCCTCCGCGAGGACCTTCACCGTCTGCGGCATGTCGGCGCCCATCGCGATCTGACCGACGTAGACGTTGCCGTACGCGGTCGCGATCATGCCCAGGTCCTTCTTGCCACCGGACTTGCCCGCCGCAGCGAACTTGGCGACCGCCCCGCGTGGGGTCGCCTTGGAGGCCTGCCCGCCCGTGTTCGAGTACACCTCGGTGTCCAGGACCAAGACGTTCACGTCCCGGCCGCTCGCCAGGACATGGTCGAGTCCGCCGAAGCCGATGTCGTAGGCCCAGCCGTCGCCTCCGACGATCCACACGCTCGTGGGGACGAGCGAGTCGGCGACGGCGGCGAGGTTCCGTGCCTCCGACGTGTCCAGCCGGGCGAGTCGCTCCCGCAGCTCGAGAACCCGAAGGCTCTGGCGGGCGATCTCCTCGCGATCGCGCGTCGCGGCGAACTCCACGAGTTGGCGGACCAGGGTCTCGCCCAGGTCGTCCTCCATCGACTCCAGCAGGGTGGCGGCGAGTTCGACCTGGGCGTCCACCCCCAGCCTCATCCCCAGCCCGAACTCCGCGTTGTCCTCGAACAGCGAGTTCGACCAGGCAGGCCCGCGGCCGTCGGGTCCGACCGACCAGGGGGTGGTGGGCAGGTTGCCTCCGTAGATCGAGGAGCACCCCGTCGCATTGGCGACCAGAAGGCGGTCGCCCACGAGCTGCGTGAGCACCTTGAGGTAGGGCGTCTCTCCGCAGCCGGCGCACGCCCCGGAGTACTCGAAGAGTGGGGGGAGTTGCTGGGAGCCCTTGACCGTCTCGACGCGAACGCTCGTGGGCTTGGGGTCCGGGATCGCCATGAACGCGTCGAACCAGCGCCGCTCGTCGTCCAGGTGCTCGATCTTCTCGCACATGTCGATCGACTTGTGCTTCACCTCTTCCTTGCTGTGCGCTGGGCACACCTCGACGCAGATCCCGCAGCCGGTGCAGTCATCGGGAGCCACCTGGATCGTCATCCAACGCCCGGGGCGATCGCGGTCCTTCCACTCTTTGTGCTTGAACCCCTCCGGCGCACCGGAGATGACCTCGGGCTCGTACACCTTCATCCTGATCGCGGCGTGCGGGCAGACGAGCGCACACTTCGCGCAGTCGATGCAGATCGAGGGATCCCACACGGGGATCTCCCGCGCGATCGAGCGCTTCTCCCATTGAGCGGTGCCGGTGGGGAACGTCCCGTCGACCGGGAAGGCGCTGACGGGAAGGAGGTCGCCCTTGCCGGCGATCATCGCGGCCGTGACGCGCTGGACGAACTCCGGGGCGGCCGCCGGCACGGGCGGCAACATCCCGGTGCCCTCGCCTGCCTCGGTCGGAACCTCGACCTCGTGCAGCGCCGCAAGCGCGCCGTCGACGGCGGCGAAGTTCCGCGACAGCACGGTGTCGCCGCGCTTGCCGTAGGTCTTCACGATCGCGTCCTTGATCGCGCGGGTCGCGTCCTGCGGCGGCAGCAGCTCGGCGAGGAAGAAGAAGCACGTCTGCAGCACCGTGTTGACCCGTGAGCCGAGCCCGGCCTCGCTGGCGACCCGGTACCCGTCCACCACGAAGAACCGCAGTCTCTTGTCCACGATCTGACGGCGCGTCTGGGTGGGCAGGTGCTGCCAGACCTCCTCGGCGCCGTAAGGACTGTTGAGCAGGAACGTGGCGCCGTCGGCGGCGACCTCCAGCACGTCGGTGCGCTCGAGTCGCTCGAACTGGTGACACGCGACGAAGTTCGCCGAGCGGATCTGGTACGTCGAGCGGATCGGTCGCGGACCGAACCGCAGGTGGGATACCGTGACCGACCCCGCCTTCTTCGAGTCGTAAACGAAGTAGCCCTGCGCGTGCAGGTCGGTGCGCTCACCGATGATCTTGATCGAGTTCTTGTTGGCGCTCACCGTCCCGTCGCTGCCCAGCCCGAAGAACACCGCGCGGACCACGTCATCGTCCTCGGTCTGGAAGTCCGGGTCGACGGGAAGGCTGAGTCGGGTCACGTCGTCGGCGATCCCCACCGTGAAATGCGGGTGGGGCTCGTCGGTGGCCAGGTCGTCCAGAGCGGCCTTCGCCATGGCGGGCGTGAACTCCTTCGACGACAACCCGTAGCGCCCGCCGGTCACGCGTGGCATCCCACGAGAGAAGCGCGCCCGGCCGGCAACCACCTCCTCGGTGAGCGCCGTGACCACGTCCTGGTACAACGGTTCTCCAGGAGCACCGGGCTCCTTCGTGCGATCCAGGACCGCGATCGACCGCACGGAGGTCGGAAGCACGCCGGCCAGCGCCTCCGGTGAGAAGGGCCGGAACAGCCGCACCTTCACGATGCCCACGCGCTCGCCACTGTCGACGAGCGCGTCCACCGCTTCCTCCGCTGCGCCGCAGCCCGAGCCCATGAGCACCAGGACGCGCTCGGCCTCGGGATGGCCCGCGTAGTCGAAGAGTCGATAGCGACGACCGCTCCGATCCGCGAGCCGGTCCATCACGCTCTGCACGGCGTCGGGGACCGAAAGGTGGAAGGGGTTGCTCGCCTCGCGGGCCTGGAAGAAGACGTCCGGGTTCTGGGCGGAACCTCGCAGCACCGGATGGGCGGGCGAGAGTGCTCGGGCGCGGTGCTCCCGGATCAGACGGTCGGAGATCAGCGCGCGCAGGTCGTCGTCGCCCAGGGGTCGGATCTTGTCCACCTCGTGGGAGGTCCGGAACCCGTCGAAGAAGTGCAGGAAGGGAACGCGGGTCTCCAGGGTGGCCGCGTGGGCGACGAGCGCCAGATCCTGGGCCTCTTGCACCGAAGACGATGCGATCATCGCGAACCCGGTCATCCGAGCCGCCATGACGTCGGAATGGTCGCCGAAGATCGACAGGGCGTGCGTGGCCACGGTTCGGGCCGCGACATGCATGACGAACGGCGTCAGCTCGCCCGCGATCTTGAACATGTTCGGGAGCATCAGCAGCAGTCCCTGGGAGGCCGTGAACGTCGTGGCGAGCGCTCCGGACTGCAGCGCGCCGTGCAGCGCTCCTGCCGCCCCGCCCTCGCTCTGCATCTCGATCACCTCGGGGACCGCACCCCACAGGTTCGGGATGCCCGTGGCCGATCGCTGGTCCGCGAGCTCGCCCATCGGCGAGGATGGGGTGATCGGGTAGATGGCGATCACCTCGGACAGCTGGTGCGCGACGACGGCGACGGCTTCGTTGCCGTCTATCGTGATCCATGGGCGGGCGTCGACCCGCTCGGTTGTGGACCGCTCGATACTCATGCAAGCATCGTCTCCCCCCCGGCGGATCGGCGTCGGGGCCGAAGGTCCCTGTTGAGCGGGGCCGAACCGCCGGGCGCCTGAAGGCTCGTGCGGGGCCCCGCTCGCGCTAGCAGATCCGCGGCAACTGGTCGCCGGCCAGCAGGATCAACGGCCGGGTGGCCCCGAGTCCGGTCCGAAGGCGCACGGGCGAGCTTCCGCCGACCTCGCCCACCTGCCCCACGAACGCCGCAGCGGCGCCCAGGGGTATCGCTCGGGCGGCGGCGAGCACGGCATCGGCATCCTCGGGCGCGACCACGGCGACGGCCACCCCTTCGTTCGCAACGTAGAGCGGGTCGAGACCGAGCATCTCGCACGCAGCCTTGACGGGGGCAGCATCGGGAACGTTCCCTCCTCGACCGTGATCGAGACGGCGCTCGCCTCCGCGAGCTCGTTGAGGACCGACGCGACGCCGCCACGCGTGGCGTCCCGGAGCGCTCGAACGTCGCCCGCACCGATCATCGCCGCGGCCAGATCGGTGAGCGGCGCGGTGTCGGACCGCAGTTCTGCCTCGAACGCGATCCCGGCCCGGCGGCTCATCACGGCCACCCCGTGCGATCCGACGGGGCCCGTGACCAGTACCCGGTCGCCGGGCCGCGCCCGCTCCGGTCCGACCTCGATGCCGGCGGGGACGACCCCGATGCCCGACGTGATCACGTAGAGGCCGTCTGCCGCGCCGCGCTCGACGACCTTCGTGTCGCCGGTCACCAGCCGAACCCCTGCCGCGCCACAGGCGTCGGCCATGCTCGCGACCACCGTACCGAGGGCAGCCATCTCGAGGCCCTCCTCCAGGATCAGGGCCGCCGACAGGGCGATCGGTCGGGCGCCCATCATCGCGAGATCGTTCACCGTCCCGTTCACGGCCAGTTCGCCGATGTTCGACCCCGGGAAGAAAGCAGGCTGTACGACGAACGCATCGGTCGTGAACGCGAGCCGATCGCCGCCGGGGAGCTCGATCACTGCGGCGTCGCCGAGCCGCGCGAGCTCGGCGTCTCCGAGCACCGGCGCGAAGAGCTGCGTGATCAGCTCATGCGTGAGCCTTCCGCCGGATCCGTGCCCAAGAAGGATCTGGTCGCCGGGCGGCAGCGGGACCGGGCACTGCATCGCGAACCCGGCGTCCGGCGATCGACTCACGCGGGCGCCTCCTGCCGGACGCGACCGGCCAGGAAGTAGGCCGCGCACGCGCCTTCGGTCGAGACCATCGGGGCACCGAGCGGGTGTTCGGGCGTGCAGTCGGTCCCGAACGCAGGACAGTCGTGCGGCTTCGCGAGGCCACGCAGGACCTGACCCGCGATGCACACCTCGGACTCGCTGGCGGGCGGTTCCCCCTCGTGCGGGAACAGCACCTCGGCATCGTGGTGGGCGTAGTCCGGACGCAGCTTGAGCCCGCTGCTCTCGATCACCCCGATGCCCCGCCACGCGCGATCTGCCGACTCGAAGACCTCGTTGACGACCCGCTGTGCGGCCACGTTCCCGTCGCGGACCACCGCACGCACGTACTGGTTCTCAACGTCGGAACGACCTTCCTCGAGCTGCCGTACCAACATCAGGATCCCTTCGAGCAGATCGATCGGTTCGAACCCGGTCACCACGAGCGGCACGCCGAAGTCGCGGGCGATCGGCTCGTACTCCCGCCAGCCTTGGATCGCGCACACATGGCCCGGGGCGAGGAACCCCTGAACGCGGTTGCCGGGCGACACCAGGAT
Source organism: uncultured Actinomycetes bacterium (assembly GCA_963850315.1). Taxonomy (GTDB): domain Bacteria; phylum Actinomycetota; class UBA4738; order UBA4738; family HRBIN12; genus JAOUEA01. The sequence continues at coordinate 247,108 of CAWKKN010000001.1, read as the reverse complement.
CGCCGTGATCGCGGGTGGAACCAGCACGTGCGCCACGAGCAGCGCGAAGTTCTCGATCCCCAACCGGTGCGCCTGCTTGACCGCCATCGCGTTCGCCGGCGCGGTCGTTTCGAACCCGACGGCGAAGAACACCACGGTCCGGTCGGGATTGCGTCGAGCAACCTCGAGGGCATCGAGCGGTGAATACACGACACGCACGTCGCCGCCCACCGCCCGCGCCATGAACAGGTCCTGCGAAGACCCGGGCACGCGGAGCATGTCGCCGAAGGAGCAGACGATCGCCTCCGGGCGCTTCGCGATCGCCACGGCCTCGTCGATCAGCGCGATGGGGGTCACGCACACGGGACAACCGGGTCCATGGACCAGCTCGATCTCGCTCGGGAGCACCTGGTCGATCCCCTGACGGATCAGCGTGTGCGTCTGGCCACCGCACACTTCCATCATCGTCCAGGGTCGCGTGGTGGATTCCCTGATCCTGTCCACCAGCGACAGTGCCACGCGGTCGTCGCGATACTCGTCCAGGTATTTCATTCAGAAGGCCTCCGGCCGCACGCCTTCGGGATCCTGGGGCAGGTCGATGTTCTCGAGGTTGTCCATCTCGGCCAGCAGGGCATAGGAACGCGCGGCCTCCTCTTCGTCGACCGTGCTGATCGCGAACCCCACGTGGATCACCACGAAGTTGCCGAGGCCCACCTCCGGCGCGTACTCGAGGCAAGCATCACGACGGATGCCCCCGAAGTCGACGGTTCCCATCCGGATGCCGTCCCGCTCGAAGATCTCGACCACCTTGCCGGGTACGCCGAGGCACATGTCAGGCTCCCCTCGCCGCGGCGACGTAGGCCTGCCCGAGCGCGATGCCGCCGTCGCCCACGGGCACTTCCCTCGGAAGGAACACCTTGAAGCCCGCTCCCGTCAACCGGCGCACCAGGTCCGACGTGAGGAGGTCGTTGTGGAACACGCCGCCCCCCAGGACGATCCGATGGGTGGTCAGCTCGCCGTGCGTTCGGATCGAGACGCAGGCGCGAGCGACCGCCTCGGCGAGCGAGGCGTGGAAGCCCGCCGCGATCTCTCCGACCGGCTGTTCGGTCTCGATCGCGGCCGCGACCCAGCGAACGATCTGGCTCGCATCGATCTCCGTCAGTCCGTCGCGGACCCCAACGTCGGCCCGCACCGGCACGCGACGCGGCTCCGGCGCCGCAGCCTGTTCGAGGAGGCCGGCCGCCTGGCCATCGTAGGTGGCACGCCGGCAGATCCCGAGAAGTGCGGCGACCGCGTCGAACAGGCGTCCCACCGAGCTGGTCTGCGGAGAGGCAAGGCCGGAGCGGATCTGGCCGAGCACGATGCCGACGTCTTCCTCGGGAACCTCCAGCAGCGGCAACGCGTCCTCGAGGATGCCGGCGGCGGCGGCGTGCGCGACGGCCATCCGCCAGGGATGGCGCGCAGCGGCGTCCCCCCCCGGCTGGCGCACCGGCCGGAGCCGCCCGAGGCGCTGCGACCCGGCGGGCGTGCATCGCAGCAGCTCACCGCCCCAGATCGTGCCGTCCTCGCCGAGGCCGAGGCCATCGAACGCGATCCCCAGCACCTCGCCGTCGAGCCCGTGCTCGGCCATCGTTGCGGCGATGTGAGCATGATGGTGCTGAACGGCGACGCACGGGATGCCGAGTCCTTCGGCGAACCTCGTCGTCATCAGATCCGGGTGCAGGTCGTGGGCGACGAGCTCCGGTTCTGTGCGGAAGACGCGCCGCGAGGCGTCGTAGGCGTCCCGGTAGGCGTCCATCGCCTCCTCCGACTCGAGGTCCCCGATGTGCTGGGAGAGGTACGCCCGATCGCCCGCAACGACGCAGAAGGCCCCGTGCAGCTCGGCGCCCGTCCCGAGCACGGTGCGCCCGACCGGGCGGCGAAGGCGGATCGGCTGCGGTGCCTCGGAGCGTGCGCGTCGCAGCACGGTCGGGGATCGATCGCCGCTTCGAACGAACAGGACGCTATCGTCGTACCGGGCGACGATCGGCCGGTCGTGCAGGAGGAACGCGTCCGCGATGCCGTCGAGCCGGTGAAGCGCGTCCTCGTCGGCGATGCAGATCGGCTCGTCGCTCACGTTCCCACTCGTCATGACCAGGGGTGTGCCGGCGGCCCGCGCTAGGAGGTGATGCAGCGGCGTCGACGGGAGCATCGTGCCCTGCCGGCGGTGACCGGGCGCGACGGCGGGCGCGAGGGTTCCCCGGTCGCTCACCAGGACGATCGGGGCCCGCCAGGAGGCGAGCTCGGCCGCTGCCACGTCGGGCACATCGAAGCGCCGGCACGCGTCGTCGAGGTCGCGGACCATGACCGCGAACGGCTTGTCGGGCCGACGCTTGCGGACGCGGAGCTCCTGCACGACGGCGTCCGCGAGCGCATCGCATGCAAGGTGGAACCCGCCGAGTCCTTTCAGCGCGACGATCGAGCCCGAACGCAGCAGCTCCGCCGCGATCGCGACCGGATCACCGGGGAGCGCGAGGCCGGCACGATCGACCAGCCGAAGGCGCGGTCCGCAGGCGGGGCAGGCGATCGGCTCCGCATGGAAGCGACGATCGCCCGGATCTTCATACTCGCGACGGCAGTCCTCGCACATCGCGAACGCGCGCATCGAGGTGCTCGCTCGGTCGTAAGGAAGCGATCCGATGATCGTGAAACGAGGACCACAGTTCGTGCAGTTGATGAAGGGATAGTGGAAGCGTCGATCCGACGGATCGAACAGCTCCTCGAGGCATCTCGCGCAGGTCGCGGCATCGGGGGGCACCAACCGCACGCCCGCGGCGGCATCGGTCGAGGCATCCACGGAGAAGGAGACTGGTCCCCGCCGCGGGATCGTCGTCCACGCGACCGACTCGACCCGCGCCAGCGGCGGCGCCTCGGCTCGGATCGCCGCCGCGAACGCGTCGAGGGCCCCGAGCGGGGCTTCCGCATGGATGGTGACATGCCCGCCGTCGTTGCGGATCCAGCCCGTGACGCCGTATCGGGCCGCCAGCCCGACGACGAACGGCCGGAAGCCGACCCCTTGGACGACACCGACGACCTCGAGGAGCCGAGCCTCGGCGGTGGCCACGGCGCTGCTCATCGCGTCACGTCGGCGAGCACCGCGTCGACCAGGCCCGGCAACGCCGCTCGTACCTCCTCGGAGAGGTCCGAGCCCACCTCGACCGTGCCGGCCTCGACGCCGTGGAAGACGATCGGCGCGGTGCTCCCCACGGCGGCGGCGATGCCGATCGTCTCCGCGATGCCGAGACCGTGCGACGACAGCGAAGAGCGGAGCTCTGCAGGCAGCCCATCCGGCCCGGCCTCGGCCCGCACGAGGGTTCCGGGGGCGCGCCCTCCGAGCGTGGATCGCACGGCGTCGACGACGATCACGCGGTCCGCGCCCTCGAGGAGGTCCAGCACGCGAAGCGGGTCGCGCGACCGGACGACGTCGACGTTCTCCGGTGCGCGGGCTCGGACGTCCTCGGCGACGATCAGCCCGGCGGCGTCGTCGCCGGCGCCGGGGTTCCCGCAGCCGATCACGCGGACCAGCACGCTAGACCCGCTCGACGTCGAGCCGCAGGAAGTGCGTGGCACAGCTGATGCACGGGTCGTAGTTGCGCACGACCATCTCCGACAGCCTCGTCAGCTCCGCGTCGGAACGGTCGAGCACGCCCGGCAGGAACTCCCGTAGATCCTTCTCCATGTGGCGCAGGTTCTGCGAGGTGGGGGGCACGATCTTCGCTTCCAGGATCGTACCGTCGTCCGCGACGTCGTAGCGGTGGTAGAGCGTGCCCCGCGGCGCCTCCGTGGCCCAGGTGGCGCGGCCCGCCCGCGGCCGTACCGCAACGGAGGGCGGGTCGGGAGGCTCGTAGGCCGCGATCAGCCGAAGGCTCTCCTCCAGCGCCAGGGCGGTCTCGACGACGCGCGCCGCCATGGACGCGAAGGGGTCGACGGTCGACAGGTCGAGCCCGGCGCGCGCCGCCGCTTCCCGGGCGATCGGCGTCAGCCGCTCCTGGTTCAGGACGACGCGAGCGAGCGGACCGAGGAAGTACGGGGTCCCGGTATCGGAGAACACAGAGTGCAGCGCGTTCGAGTGTGCGACCTGGATCTCGTGGGACACCTCCTCGTAGTCCGCGAAGGACCAGGCGCGGCCCTGCGTGGATGCCATGGTCCCCTCGTTGATCGCGTACTCGGTGGGGTGCGTCAGCGAGACCATCTCCGCGGAACGAGGGAACACGGGGATCTCCAACGAGGCGACCAGGTCGGCGACCTCTAGGATCTCCACCAGTGCGTCCTCGAGCCTCGGCCGGAACTCGCGGAGCGTGCGGGCGGCGACGGCTTTCGAGAACCCGCCGACACGCGGGCTGACCGGGTGGATCTCGCGCCCGCCGATCGCGGCCATGAGGTCGTTGCCCAGCCGCTTCAGACGGAGTCCCCGCTCGACCGCCTCCTTGAAGCCCGCGCGCACCAGTTGGATCGCGTCGTCGAACCCCAGGTAGTCGGGCAGAGCCAACAGATGGACGTGGAGCATGTGGCTCTCGATCCACTCGCCGCAGTAGAGGAGGCGCCGGAGCTCGTGGGTTCCGGGCGGAACCTCCACCTCGAAGAGCCGCTCCAGACCGTGGATGGCGCTCATCTGGTAGGCGACCGGGCAGATGCCGCATATGCGGGGGACGATGTCCGGCACCTCGCTGAACTGACGGCCGCGCAAGAACGCCTCGAAGAAGCGGGGCGGCTCGTAGATCTGAAGCTCGAGCCGGGTGATCACGTCGTCGTCGATGACGATGTGCAGCGCACCCTCGCCCTCCACGCGGGCGACGACGGGCACCTCGACCGATCGATGGGTCACGCGCCGCCCTCCCGTTCGAGGCGATCCGCAGCCTCGCGGAAGGCCGGCGCGTAGCCCGTGATGAAGCGGAAGGAGTCGGCGACCCGTGAGGGCGCCATGCCGAGATCGAGGAAGGTGCGGGCAAGCGCCTCGGTGTTCGGCGGCTGGGAGGGGCCGAAGCAGCCGTAGCAGCCTCGACCCATGCCGGGGCAGATCGCTCCGCAGCCGGTGCGCGTGACCGGTCCCAGGCACGGTTCGCCCTTCGCGACCATCACGCACACATACCCTCGACGCTTGCACTCGATGCAGACGGGCGTGGTGGGCGGACGAGGCACGGAACCCTGGATCAGCCAGGCCAGCGCGGCGAGCAATTGACCCCGATCCACCGGACATCCGGTCAGTTCGAGGTCGACCTTCACGTGATCGGCGATCGGCGTGGACTCCGCGAGCGTGTCGATGAACTCGGGGTTCGCGTAGACGGCCCTGATGTACTCGTCGATGTCGCGGCCGTTGCGGAGCGCCTGGACCCCTCCCGACGTCGCGCACGCACCGATCGTCATCAAGAAGTGCGACCGCTCGCGGATCGACCGCAGCTGATCGAGCTGTTCGGGTGAGGAGACCGAGCCCTCGACGAGCGTCACGTCGTAGGGACCGTCGTCCATCGCCGAGGACGCCTCCGCGAAGTTCGCGATCGTGATCGCCCCCGCCAGCTCCAGCAGCGCCTCCTCGGCGTCGAGCAGCTGGAGCTGGCAGCCGTCGCACGAGGCCATCTTGAACACCGCCACGCGCGGAAGCGCCGCGTCGCTCACAGCTCGTCCACCTCGAGCAGACCCGCCACCTGGTCCCACCGGAAGATCGGGCCGTCCGCGCAGACGAACCAGGGGCCCAGCTGACAGTGACCGCAGAGCTTCACCGCGCAGTGCATGTTCCGCTCCAGCGTGAGCCAGAGGCGTTCGTCGGGGATCCCCAGGCGGGAGAGGTCGCGCATCACGAAGCGCATCATGATCTCCGGGCCGCAGGTCAGGACCGTCGACACCTCGGGCTCGATCCCGGCGTCGCCGAACAGACCGGTCACGACGCCCTCGTGGTACGGCCACGCATCGTCCGGCACGTCGACGGTGAGGTGCACCTCCAGCCCGGGCGCGCCGTTCGCTCGCCACGTCTCCAGCTCGTCGCGGAACAGGATCTGCGACGGGTCGCGGGCTCCCACCAACAGCAGGACCCGACGGAACGATCCCGAGCGGACGGCGCTGTAGATCGCCGAGCGCAACGGAGCGAGACCCAGCCCGCCGGCGACGACTACCAGGTCTCCGCCCCGCGCCTCCTCGAGCGGCCACGGCCGGCCGACCGGGCCTCGCAAGGTGATCCGATCCCCCGGCCGAACGCGATCGATCACATGCGTCACCCGGCCACAGATGCGGATCGTGTGCGCGATCCGCTCGGTCTCCGCCGGATCGCTCGAGACGCTGATCGGCACCTCCCCGACGCCGAACACACCCACCATCGAGATCTGTCCCGGAAGGAAGCGGTAGGCGGTCCGCGCGTCGGGGTCGTCCAGCCGCGCCCAATACGTGTAGGTGTCCGCCGCGGAGCGGACCACCTCATCGACCGTGGCGACATACGTCGGCACCCCGGCGACCCATCGTTCGCGCGCCTGGATCGCCATCACGAGATCACCTCGTCGGCGATCCGAACCTCGCCGTCGGAGGCCCGGATCACCGCGATCTCCTCCGTGACGTCGATCCCCACCGGGCACCAGGTGACGCACCGACCGCATCCCACACAGCCGCTGGTTCCGAACTGATCGATCCACGAGGCGAACTTGTGCGTGAGCCACTGCCGGTACCGCGATCGCGGACTCGAGCGAACCTCACCGAAGGACATGTGGCTGAACTCTTCGGTGAAGCAGCTCGCCCACTCACGGGTGCGGGCGGCGCGAAGGCCGTCGAGTGAGATCTCGTCGGAGAGGTCGTGGCAGAAGCAGGTCGGACAGACCATCGTGCAGTTCGTGCACGTGAGGCATCGGGACGCCACGTCATCCCATCGCGGGTGCTCTCGGTTCCGGTGCAGCAGGTTCGGCAGGTCCGTCGTGTCCAGCTGCCTTCCCATCGCCTCCTTGGCGCGGACGGTCACCTCGTGGGAGGCGCCGATCTGCTCCTCACTCGCCGCCCCGGCGTGGAGTTCATCCAAGAGCCCGGCGCCCACCTCGGTGCCGATCTCGACCGTGAACCCGCCGTCCTCCAGCTCGGTGAGCGCTAGGTCGAAGCCCATCGAACACCGCGGACCGGTGTCCATCGAGGTGCAGAAGCACGTCGCGCCCGGGATCTCGCAGTTGACGCCGATGAAGATCGCGCCCTGTCGGCGCGCCCGGTAGGCGGGGTCCGCGTCGAGGAACACCCGGTCCTGGATCTCGATCGCGTGCAGGTCGCAGGAGCGGAGTCCGACGAACGCGTATCGGATCTCGGGCAGCGGGGCCGGCATCAGGTCGATCGGACCGTTCACCTCGCGGGTACCCGTAAGGATGGTCTCTCGGGAAGGGAACAAGAAGCGCTTGCCAGCGTCCGGGCCGTGGGCCCACGCGAAGAGCCGATCGTCGCCGGCATCCTGGAGCCGGTAGGTCCCGGGCCCATGGATCTCGCGCATGCCGCGAGGAAGATCGTCCACGCCGTCGATCCGTTCGAGCATGATCGCGCCGTCGCGGACCGTCGGGCCGATCACCTCGAAGCCTCGCTGGGCGAGCAGCGAGAGGAGTCCGGCGAACCCATCGCGATCGAGGTGCCTCACCGCTGCCTCCAAGGGGTCGGTCCCCGTTGCGATCCTCACCTTAAACGGCGAGAACGCGGGTTGACCGACGCAGAGCCGGTGGGAAGTCCCTACGGCTTCGTTGCGACCGCCAAGATGACCTCGCGGAAGTCGTTCAATGGGTCGGCGAATCGCGCCGCGAACGCCGCGCGCGTGCGGCCCATGAAGTCTTCCCAGCCGCGCTCGCCCAGCATGTCGCGGACGAACCGACCGATCGCCCACACACTCAAGCCGTCGACGTAGTCGTCCAGGGTGTACGTCCACCGGTAGGGAGTGGCCTCGGTGCGGATGTGGCGCAAGCCCGCGTCCGCCAGGACCTCCTCCAGCGCGTCTCGGTGGCGGAAGCGGTCGTGCCAGGGCGCCGCCTCCGCGAACGCGGGTGCGAGCATCTCTCTGGGCACCACCGACTCCACCTGCTCGCGCCATGCGAGCTGGTAGTCGTCGACACCGTCGGCCCACGATGAGAACGCCACGCGTCCGCCGGCGTTGAGCACTCGGATCGCGTCGAACAGGGCCGTCTCCACCTTGGTGAAGTGGGCCAGGACGAAGCTTCCCACCACCGCGTCGAACGATCGATCGGGGAAGGGAAGATCGATCGCGGTCGCGGCCACGAGCGGCAGACCGGGTCGCACGCGATGCCCCACACGCAGCATGCCGGGTGACTCGTCCACCCCGACGACGGCATGGCCGGCCTCGGCCGCCACCTGCGCCGCGACCCCCGTCCCCGTCCCCACGTCGAGGACACGAGCGCCCTCCGGGAGCCCGGCGAGCAGCAACAGGTCGCGGGCGACCTCCGCGAAGCGGGAGGCATGCACCCGCTCGTAGGTTTCGGCGACGTCGTCGTAGGTCCGCCAGTCGTTCACGGCCCGCAAGGGTACCGGGCGGGGTGGCAGGGGAGTGCCCGGTAGGCTAGGCGCCCGTACGAGCGGGGCCGAGGAAGGGGGCGACGGGTGAGGGGGGCGGGTTGAGGGGTGCGGGCGGCTACATGGCGCTCGTGCTGTGCGAGGTCGTCGCCGGGTCGATCGCCTTCCTGTGGCTCCTCCCGCTGTGGCACGACGTTCGCCGCGGTTTCTTCACGCTCGTCGCGTGGATCCAGCTCGTGCTCGCGTTCACCGCCTGGTGGTCGGCCCGCGCCGGGTCGATCCCGGGAGATCGGGCCGGCGCCTGGGCGGTCCACCTTGCCCTCGCCACGCTGGTCCTGGTGCTCCTCACGGTGATCGCGCTCACGGCGAAACGGGGAGCTGTGGCTCGCCCCCTCGGCTGGCTGAGCGTCCCGGTCTCGCTCTCGGTGCTGCTGGCCCTGGCGGCCACGGGTCGTCAGAGCTATGCCGTGTCCGCATTCCAGCTGCTCGCTGGCGCCGCCTATCTCGGTTCCATCACGAACGGTCTGCTGCTGGGTCACTGGTACCTCACCGATCGGGGCCTCGGGCGTGGTCCGATCAACCGCGCCACCATCGCGATGCTGGTGTCGGTCGTAGTGCAGGCGCTGTCCGTGGTGGCCGGAGGCTTCAGGGGCGTCGCCTCGTCCCCGACGCTGAACCCGCTCCTCACGGCGGGTGCCCTCGCGCCCTGGATCGCGCTGGGGATGACGGGGACGACCCTGCTGATCGCCGTGCTCACGCGCCTCGCGCTGCGGGGAGAGCGAGCGTCGGCGGTGCAGTCGGCCACGGGCTTCTACTATCTGGCCGTCGTCACCGGTTTCGTCTCGGAGGTGGCGCTGATGACCCGGTTCCTGCCGAGGTAGGGGCCGTGCAGGTCCTCGTCATCGTCGCCGGCACGCTCGCCGAGATGGCCGGCTGGTGGCTCGTGAGCACGGGACGGCGCGACGTGTGGCGGCTGATGCCCTGGGTCCTGGGGGCTCTCGGGGGCGCCGCTGCGGTGGCGCGACGACCGGTCCTGGTCCACGGAGTGTCCGTGGGAACGGCGTTGGCGGTGGGCCTCGGGAGCGGCTTGGCGCTCTACGCGGCGACCCGGCTGTTCGTATGGGTGGCGGCGTGGTGGCCGCGCTTTCGCGCCGACGTCGTGAAGAAGTACGCCGAGGCGGCGACGGTCTCCCTGCGCGTCTCCCTCGCTCTGTCCCTGCTGGTCATGGTGCCGGCGGAGGAGGTCTTCTGGCGCGGGCTGGTCCAGGGGCGCTTCTCCGCTTCCGTAAGCCTCGCCGCGGCGGCCGGACTCGCGTGGCTCGTCTACGTCGTGGCGAACCTGACCAGTCGGAGCCTACCGATCGTGGCGGGCGCCGTCGTCGGCGGGGCGCTGTGGACCGGCCTCGCCTGGTGGTCGGGGGGTGTGCTGGCGAGCCTTGCGAGCCATATCCTTTGGACGGGTGCCATGCTCGCGCTTCCTCCGGGAGCCGGCCGGCGACCCAGGGGGAAGGCGAGATGAGCTTCTTGTCGACGGCGGTGCAGGGGGTCCTGGAGCAGGGTCCGTTCTGTGCGGTCGCCACCACCACGCCCCGCGGGCCCCACTGCACGCCCCTCGTGTTCGCCTACTCGGGCGGGCGGATCTGGATCACCACCTCGCGCGGCTCGGTGAAGTCTCGTGCGTGGAAGGTGGATCCCGGCGCGGCGGGGCTCGTGCGGCATGGAGACCTCGCGGTGACGTTCACCGGCACGGTGAAGAGCTACGACGCGCTGGATCGCAAGACCTGGGGGGCGGCGGTCGCAGGTGCCACGTCGATCGCGCGCGCCACGACGGGGTTCAGTCGGAAGAACGCTCGCTTCTTCGCCGGATATGCCTTCGACGCACGTCAGGTGCCGCTGGCATGGATGCCTCCGGGACGGGTCTTCGTGGGCGTGGATCTGGAGCGAACGGCGCTGCTCGACGCCGATGGGGTGCAGGAGGGACGAGGCCGCTGGGGCGGCGCCGCGCTGTCTCCACCCTACGTTCCGCCGGGCATCGGGCGGCACGGATCCCCTCGCGGCGCTCCCCCCCGACGTGGCGACCCGGCTGGGCCGATCGGGCGAGGGTGCACTCGCCGTGGTGGGCGCGCGCGGCCCGGTCGTCCTTCCCGTGCGATGGGTGGCCGAGCCGGGAGCGTTGTACGCGGCCCTGCCCGCCGAATCGCTGGCGCTCGCCGGCGCCGGCCCCGACGCCCCGATGGCGCTCACCGTCGACCGCGCGTCGGCGTGGCGCGCGCGGGACATGGTGGGCGCGATGATCCAGGGCACGGGCGCCTGCTACCTTGCGGACGAGCTGGGGTCGGGCGCCGAGTCCGCGCGCGCGATCGCCGAAGGGCTGCATCCCTCCGCCGACGCGCTCGTCAGGATCGTGCCGGAGCGACTGGTCTGGTGGAACGGCTGGTCGAGTGGGAGCGCCGCAGCGGCATGACGTCCGTCGAGTTCTCCGTCGAGGTCGACGCCTCCCCCGAACGCGTCTGGGAGGTGGCCAGCGATCCGTCCAACCTTCCGCAGTGGGACCGGCACATCATCCGCGTGCGCGTGCCCGAGGGCGGCCTCGCCGAAGGGGTCCGGTACGAGGTCGACATGGGGTTCATGGCCGTGCAGACGACGGTGCGCGCCGCCGTCCTCGAGTGGGAGGCTCCGTGGCGCTCCTCGATCAGGCTCGATGGGCTGATCGAAGGGGTTGTCACGACCTCGATCGGCGCGCTCCCGCACGATCGCTGCGTCCTTCGCCACGAGGTCGACTACCGGTTCAAGGGCCCGCTCGGCGGCTTCGGAGCCGCGAGCCTCAACATGCTGGGCGGCGCGCATCTCGCCCTGCGTCACGGCGTCTTGGCGCAGAAGCGTCAGATCGAGGCGGCCTCCTAAGTTGGGCGATCATCGCGGGGCTACCCTCGTCCGCCCCGCGATGGGTCCCGTGACCGCGACGACATGAGGGCGGGAGGCCTCCTCCGGGCCGCAGCGCTCGCGGCGTGCGCCGCCGCCGTGGGCCACGCGGCGCTTCGGACCCCCGAGGGACTCGAAGTCGACGAGCGCCTCTTCCGCGCCGTGAACGCAGAACACGGCCCGGGTGCCGATCGGTTCTTCCGCGGCATCACTGAGCTGGGCTCGCTCTACGCCTGCGGTGCCGCGGCAGGGTCGCTGATGGTGCTCGGGGAGCGCCGAGCCGCCCTGGATGCGGCCGCAGCCGCGGCCGCTTCGTGGGTGCTCGGCCAGGCCGTCAAGAAGACTCGTCTCGCGTCCGCCGCCCTACCATGCCGATTCCCAGGATGCGCGCAGCATGATCGCGGCGCCTCGGGGACCTCCTGGCCGTCGAGCCACCCCGCCGTCCTCACGACGTTCACCCGGGTGGCGGCACGCGAGCTCGACCTGGGGACGGCCTCGCGGGCGGCGCTGTCTTGCCTCGACCTCGCGGTCGCGACCTCGCGCGTCTACCTCGGGGTGCACTACCCGTCCGACGTCGTGAGCGGCCTGTTGATGGGCCGGGCGGTCGCGCGCGTGTGGCCCCCGGGGGCACCGGTAGACTCGACGCCGATGCGCTTCACCGCCTCCGTGGGCTGGCCCGTCCTCGACCGCTTCCGCCTGGGGAGCCGTTTCGCGATCTCTCCGCACGGCATCTTCATCGCGATCGGGTTCATGATGGGCGTCTGGCTGCTCGGCAAGATAGGTCCGGAGCGGGGCATCCCAGCTGAGGAGGTCAACGCGATCGGGTTCTGGTCGTTGATCGGGGCCATCATCGGGGCCCGGTTCTTCTACGTCCTCGCGCACTATTCCGAGTTCACCTCGTTCAAGTCGATGCTGGAGATCTACAACGGCGGCATCTCCCTGTTGGGCGGGATCGCCGGGGCGGTGATCGTGAACGTGCCCCGCGTTCGCAGGCGGGGGTACCGCTTCTTCCAGGTGGCCGACTGCGTCGCCCCGGCGCTCGCATTCGGGATCGCCATCGGGCGGATCGGCGATCTCATCATCGGCGACCACCTCGGCAAGCCCACGTCGTGGTGGCTCGCTTGGACCTACCACGGCGGGAACCTGGCGCCGCCGTGGGTCTGCACGAACGGTGTGTGCCAGGCCACCCTCGACAACGGTCGTCAGCTCGAGGTGTTCTCGCGAACGGGCGCGAAACTGCTGAACGCGCAGGGTCAGGTGATCGCCCAGGGCGTGGGCGTCCACCAGACGGCGATGTACGACATGATCCTCGCGTGGGCGTTGTTCGCTTTGCTGTGGACGCTGCAGAAGAAACGCCGGCGTGAGGGCATCCTCACGCTGACGTTCGGCCTGTGGTACGGGCTCGAGCGGATCCTCGAGGACTCGCTGCGCATCGACAAGCGGTTCGGGCCGTTCACCGGCTCGCAATGGACCGCGATCGCGGTGGTCATCGTCTCAGCGGGCATGCTCGTCTGGTGGGCCTTCCACCCCAAGCCCCTCGCCGCAGACGAGGAGCAGGGCGACGAAGCCGACGGGCACGGCGATGACACCGCCGTGCCCGCGGAGGGGCGTTCCGAGGACTAGTGCTGATGCGCCGGCGCGGCGGCGCCGGCGTTCGTCATGAGGTTGAGTGGCTTGCCGATATTCGTCTTCGTCACACGCGCTACCTGATGGGCGGCCTCCCGCAGGGCGATGCTGGCGGCCGCCTCCGGCTGGCTGAGGATGATCGGCACACCCGTGTCGCCGCCCTCGCGCAGGGCCGGCAGCAGCGGGATCTGCCCCAACAGGGGCACGCCCAGGGTGTCGGCCGCCTCCTGGCCTCCGCCCTCGCCGAAGATCGTTTCGCGCTCTCCGCAGTGCGGACATACGAACCACGACATGTTCTCGATGACGCCCAGCGGTCGCAGGTTCGTTCGCTCGGCCATCTTGCCGGCGCGCTCGGCCACCTTGCGCGCCGCCTCCTGAGGGGTCGTGACCACCAGCATCGACGCGCCCGGCAAGAACGACGCCAGCGAGATGCTCACGTCGCCGGTTCCGGGCGGTAGGTCGCACAGCAGGAAGTCGAGATCTCCCCAGTAGACGTCGCCCAGGAACTGCTCGATGGCCTTGTGGAGCATGGGACCGCGCCAGATCACCGGTGTCTCCTCGGGCACGAAGAACCCCATCGAGATGACCTTCACCCCGTGCGCCTCCAGCGGCAGGATCATGTCGTTGAAGCCGACGGGCTGTCCGGAGACGCCCATCATGCGCGGCACGCTGAACCCCCAGACGTCGGCGTCGAGCACGCCGACCGCGTGGCCCTCGGCGGCGAGCGCCGCGGCGAGGTTCACGGTGACGCTGGACTTGCCCACGCCGCCCTTGCCCGATGCGACGGCGATCACCGCCGTCTTGGAGGGGAACCGGATGGGTTGAGGCTGGCCCGGCGTGGCCGCCGAGGCGCGGGGCCCTCGGAGCTCCTGCACCAGCGCCTGGCGCTGCTCCTGGGACATCGGCGACAGACGCACGTCCACCCGTTCGACACCGGTGAGCGGCTGCACCGCGGCCGTCACGTCTGCGGTGATGCGATCCTTCAGCGGGCAGCCCTCGATCGTGATGAGGACGTCCACCTGCACCGTGCCTTCGTGCACGCTGATGTCTTGGAGCATGCCGATGTCTTCGATCGGACGTCCGATCTCCGGGTCCATCACGCTCCGCAGCGCCTCGCGGACCTGCTCGCTGGTTGCCATCTCTCCTTCGGGGGCTACGCTCGGTCCTCGACCTCGCTGCTTGAGCCCCCTCACCCCTTCCTCATTTGGTCCTCGCGGCGGTTCTTGAGGTGTTTCCCCTAAGCTTGGTTCGCACGGTGTCGACCGTGCAAATGCAAGTCTACGACCGAAAGGACCCATGACCGAGCCCGCGCCGATCGAGGTGCACAAGGCCCTCGCCGACGATACCCGGTACCGGCTCTACCGGTTCCTCCGTCTTTCGGGGCGCCCGGTGTCCGTGCGCGAGCTCTCGACGCGGCTGTCATTGCACCCCAATACCCTTCGTCCGCATCTGCGCCGGCTGGAGGACGCCGGCCTCGTGGCGAGCGAGGCGCGCAAGGCCTCGGCCGTCGGCCGGCCTCAAGTCCTGTACTCCGCCACCGACCGTGAAGCACGCGAGGGGCGCGACTTCCGCCTGCTCGCAGACATCCTCGCCGGACTCACGACGGCGCAGCGTCAGCGGGACCGAGCTGAGGAGCGCGCCCGCGATTGGGGGGCCTATCTGGTAGGGCGCAGCGTCCCGAAACCGGGCGCCCGACGCCCGGCGGGCCCCAACCTCGCCGTGCTGCAAGAAGCGCTCTCCGATGCCGGTTTCGACCCCCGCTTCCGCCGCCACGGGGCCAAGGCCGTCGAGATCACCCTGCGCGAATGCCCGTTCCGGGATCTGCTGGACGAGCACCGACCCCTTGTGTGCGCGGTCCACCGAGGGTTGCTGGAGGGGATGCTCGCCGCGTCGAGGCCGCAGCTCGTCATGGTCGAGTTCCAGGAGCGTGCCGACCGCAGCACGACGTGCCACTTGGTGGCCCGGCGGCCCTGAGCGGAGGATCGGTCGGGGCGATCCGGGCGCAAAGGCTGAAGTTCCCGGGCACGCCCGCCGATGGATAGCGAGATACCCGAAGCGGCAACCCGCCGTCTGGCGAAGCACGCGGTGATGAGGAGTTGGGGCTATGGAGGGCACGGCAGCGCCGATCGTCGAGGAGTTCAATCAGTGGCTGGCGCAACTGTTGGTGGGAGAGGGCTCGGACCTGCACGTGAAGGTCGGATCCTCGCCCATGGTGCGGATGCCGAACGGGCTGGAGCGTCTTGCCCGCGAACCACTCTCGAACGACGAGATCGACGCCATCGCCGAGGCGATCGTCCCCGCCGACCGCGCGGAGCGCCTCGCCGTGAATGGGGAAGTCGACTTCGCTTATTCCGTGCCGAACGTTGGGCGGTTCCGGGTCAACGTATTCCGCCAGCGAGGCTCCATCAGCATGGTCCTGCGGAAGCTCCGCTTCGGCGGACCTTCGTTCGAAGAGATCGGGCTGCCCGACTCCGTGCGGACGATCGCCGACGAGAACCGAGGTCTGATCCTCGTCACCGGGCCGACGGGATCGGGGAAGACCACCACCCTTGCAGCTGTCATCGACCACATCAACAAGACCAAGCCGGTCCACATCGTGACGATCGAGGATCCCATCGAGGTGCTGCACCGCGACGAGATGGCCTCGATCAACCAGCGTGAGGTCGGAAGCGACACCGCCGACTTCCTCGTGGCCCTGCGCGCCGCCCTGCGTCAGGACCCCGACGTGATCCTGATCGGCGAGATGCGCGACACCGAGACCGTGCGGGCCGCGATCGCAGCAGCGGAGACCGGGCACCTCGTCCTGTCGACGTTGCACACCCTGGACGCCACCGAGACCGTCAACCGCGTGATCGACTTCTTCCCGCCGTACCAGCAGAAGCAGGTGCGCCTGGCCCTCGCCGGCACGCTGCGCGGCATCATCTGCCAGCGCCTCGTCCCCACGATCGATGGCGGCCGCACACCAGGATTGGAGATCCTCGTCAACACGGGGCGCGTCGCCGAGCGCATCGCCGACGCGGACAAGACCCACGAGATCAAAGACGTGATCGCCGACGGCGCGTTCTATGGGATGGTGACGTTCGACCAGTCGCTCCTCGAGCTCGTGAAGCGAGGCCGCGTCGACGTGGAGAACGCCCTCAAGGCCGTCAGCTCCCGCCACGACTTCGAGCTGGCCATGCAGCAGGCGGGCATGGCCGTCCCCGTTTAGCGAGGCCCGCCCCGCCGGCTGCTAGACAGGAGGCAGCAGGCGGGCATGGCCGTCCCCGTTTAGCCTAGGTGGGCTGCTGCTCGGGCTGGCTGCCGTTCGAGGTGGTAGCGGCGAGGGCGCTGAAGGCTGCGGCGAGGCCGCTGATCTCCATGGGGACGACCACCTTGGACGACGGCGAGACGCCGAGCGCCTTCAGTGCATCCAGGTACTGGAGCTTCATCGTGTTGTCGCCCACCTGAGCGGCCGCCTCGTTGATCTTCGCGAGCGCCATCGAGAAGCCTTCTGCGTTCAAGATGGCCGACTGACGCGCCCCTTCGGCGCGAAGGATCGCCGCCTGCTTCTCACCCTCGGCGTTCAGGATCGCCGCCTGCTTGTTGCCCTCGCTCACCGTGATCGCCGCCTGCTTGGAACCCTCGGCCTCGGTGACGACGGCGCGGCGGGTGCGTTCGGCGGACATCTGCCGCGTCATCGCGTCCTGGACCGCGGGCGGCGGGATGATCTCTCGGATCTCGACATTCGTCACCTTCACGCCCCAGCGCTCGGTCACCTCGTCGAGCTTCGCTCGCAGGACCTCGTTCATCTGCTCGCGCTTCGCCAGGACGTCGTCGAGGGACATGTCGCCCACCACGGAGCGAAGCGTCGTCGACGCGATGTTCTGCGCCGCCCCGGCGAAGTTGCCCACCGACACCACCGACACCCGCGCGTCCAACACCTTGTTGAACACGATGAAGTCGATCGAGATCGAGGCGTTGTCCTCCGTGATGGCGGTCTGATGCGGGATCTCCAGGTAGAACTCCCGCAGGTCGACCGAGGTCGCCTTGTCGACGAACGGGATCAGCAGGACCAGACCCGGACCCTTCGTGCCGATCACGCGCCCCAGCCGGAACACGACCAACCGTTGGTATTCCCGAACGATCTTGACGGCGCTCACGAACAGCGTCGCCAACAAGATCACGATCACCGCCACCACGATCAACGCCGCGATCATCTCGTTGCCTTTCCCTCGTCGGCCGGCGGGACCGCCGGTGCCTGTCCTGACTGCGTCTGAGAGCCGACCGTGGATTCGACGGTGAGCACCAGCCCGTCGACCCCAGTGACCTTGATCTTGTTCCCACCGGGGATCGGTCCCGTCGCCGAGGTGGCGCGCCACTCCTCCGCGGCGACCCGCACCACGCCGCCGGGATGCAGACCCGACCCCAGAGCCACGCCCAAGAGGCCGATCATGGCTTCGGGGCCGGCGGGGGGTGGCAGGTCGCGCAGCTTCCGTGCCTTCACCACGACAACGCCGAAGAAGAACGCGACGAACAGCGCCATGATCGCGATCACCCATACGGGCACGCCGGCTCCCCCCGAACGCTCATAGAGGAACCAACCTCCGAGCACCAGGAAGACGAGACCCAGGACGCCCCAGACGCCGAGCCCCGGATGCCGCGCCTCAACGATGAGCGCCACCGCGCTCGCGAGGAGGAGCACGATCCCGACGAGGCGCACCGGCAGCAAGCCGAACGTCATGAATGCGCAGATCAGAAGGATCGCTCCCAGCACCCCCGACACGATGTGTCCCGGGAACAGGAGCTCGATCACGATCAGTGCGAGGCCAAGCCAGAAGAAGATGAAGGCGAGGCTCGGGTCCAGCAATCCGTGCAGGAACCCCATCAGTCCCCCCAGGTCCCGCGTCTCGATCGTGGCTTCCGCCGTGTGCAGGGTCACCGTGCTGCCGTCCGTCAACACGACCTGCCGGCCGTCGACATCGGAGAGGAGTTGCGTCTGCGTCGGAGCGATGAATTCCACGATGTGCTGGTCGAGCGCCTGTTGCGCGGTGATGCTGGTGGCTCTCGTGACGAACGACCCCGCCACTGCCACGTTGCGGCCCCGTTGCTGTGCGAGGCTCTCCATGTACGCGGCGCCGTCGTCCACGGCCTTCTGTGATTCCGTCGCGCCGCTCAGACCCACCGGCGTGGCGGCGCCCACGTTCGTTCCCGGCGCCATCGCCGCGATCGGCGTCGACATCAGGACGAACGCGCCCGCCGAGGCCGCTCGGGCGCCCTCGGGCGCCACGTAGCCGATCACTGGGAGGCCGGCGTTCAAGATGGCTTCGGTGATCTGACGCATCGAGGAGTCGAGGCCGCCCGGCGTGTCGATCTCGATGAGCACGGCGGCGTCTCCGGCGGAGGCCGCGTCGCGGATGCCTCGCGAGAGATAGTCGGCGACGAACGGGTCGACCACGCCGTCGAGCCTCAGCTGCAACACCGTGGAGGAGGCGGGGGCCTGGGCGGAGGCCGTCGCCATCGCGCCCGCCGACAGGATGGCCACCACGACACCCACAGCCGCAGCCCTGACGTTTCGCTTTCGCATAACTCCTCTTCACCCCGAGGGCGGTTCGCCTCAGATGGAACCGAGCGTACGACCTGGACGAACACCGTGCAGGCAGCGCCCTCGATGTCGATAATCAGGGGTACGTCTGTCAAGGGCCGGTCATCGGGGCCGGCCAAGCTCCCGGGCACGCGGGGCCCGTATACCGGAAGGAACGAACGCGAGTGGACGCCCGGCACGACGGACCTCTCCTGCCGAAGGAGGAGCAGCAACTCATGGAAGGCCTTCTGGCCGGCGACGACGAGGCGATCCGCGTGCTCTACATGCGCTTCGGCCGACCCGTGTACGGGCTCGGTCTGCGGCTGCTCGGGACCCGCGAGGCGGCGGAGGAGCTCACCCAGGACGTCTTCGTGACGGCATGGCGCAAGGCCGCGCGGTTCGACCCCGCCCGCGGACGCCTCTCCACGTGGCTCATGACGATCGCCCACAACCTCGCCGTCGACCGTCTCCGGCGCGAGACCGGCGTCTCGCGACCCACGCTCGTCCTCGTCGACGAGGTGCCGGACGCCCCGGGGCTGGACGAGGAGGCCGTGGTGATGGAGCGCGACGCCGCCGTCCGCGCGCTCGCCTCGCTCACGGACGCCGAGCGCCGGCTGCTCGCCCGTACGTACTTCCGGGGCCTCACGGCGCGGGAGATCGCGCTCGCCGACGGGATCCCGCTCGGCACGGTGAAGACCCGCCTGCGCGCGGCGATGATCAAGGTGCGTCGCGCGAACGAAGGCAAGGAGCCACTGTGAGCTGCTCCGCGGTCCGCGAACGGCTCGCCGAGCGCTCGCTCGGGACCCTGGGGGCAGGCGACATGGTCTCCGTCGACCGGCATCTGCAGTGGTGCGCGGCCTGCCGCAAGGAGGCCGACGAGCTCGATGCCGCCGCTGCGGTGCTCGCGTACACCACCGCCCCCGCGGCGCCTGCTCCCGAACTGGAGGACCGAGTGGTGCTGGCGGTCCAGCAACGGGCGGCACGCGGTCATCGCGGGCACGCCGCGGCGGGGCATCGGAGCCGTCTCGCCGTCGCGGCGGTCGCTGCCGCGATGGTCGCCGTGCTCGGCTTGAGCTGGGGTGCGGTGATGGCCGGCAAAGCGGCCCGCTCCGCGGCGATCGCGCGCAGGGCCACGCAGGATCAGGAGACCATCGCCGGGCGGTTCGAGCAACTGTTGCAGTCGCTGCCGTTCCAAGATCCCCAGAACGAGGTGCGGATCGGCACCATGGCGCCGTCCTCCGGGACGGGAGGCGGTTCCGCCATCACGCTGATGTCGCCCACGATCATGGACATGGCGGTCGTGATGCTGAGCCAGCTTCCGCCGCCGGCTACCCACACGTTGCCGTACCAGGTCCGGCTCGTGGGACCGCACCGGCCGCCGCTGGATGTGGGGAAGATCGCTCGCTTGGACTCGGGAGGCAACGCCATCATCTCCCACGATTTCAGCGGGAGCCTCGCCGGTTACGAACGCGTCGTCGTCCGCAACGCCCAGGGCAAGGTGATCTTGGCCGGAGATCTCGGGACACGCGCCTCGCTCGCGTCCCCCTCGCCTTAACGTGCGCTTCGGGCTGGCCCTTCCCCACTACGGGTTCTCGCTCCCCGACGGTGCACCGATCACGTTCGACGCCCTGGTGAGTTGGGCCCGCCGCGCGGAGTCGATGGGGTTCGACTCCGTGTGGGTCTCCGACCACTTCTTCTACACCTTCGCCCGCTACGGCGCGGACCCCTCGCCGATCGCGTCGCTGGAGCCGATGACCGCGCTCGCGGGGATCGCGGCGGTGACCGAGCGCGTGCGGCTGGGCACGCTCGTGCTGGGCTCGCCCTTCCGCCATCCAGCGCTCGTGGCGAAGATGGCGACCACGATCGACGGCATCTCGGGAGGACGGCTCGATCTGGGAGTCGGCGCCGGCTGGATGCAGGAGGAGTTCGACGCCTTCGGCTACCGCTACGGCACCGTGGGGGAGCGCTTCGATATCCTGGAGGAGACGCTTCAGGTGCTGGCGGCGTTCGGGTCCGGCGCTCCCGTCACGTTCGACGGCCCCACCGTGTCGCTGCGCGAGGCGCGGCTCCTTCCGGCTCCCGTGCAACCCCAGATCCCGGTCTGGGTCGGGGGTAAAGGCGGGCCGCGGTTGCTGCGGCTCGCCGCCCGATATGCGGCCGGATGGAACGGCGTGTGGCGGTGGTCCCCTCGGAACTACGCGGAACGCGCCGCCGCGGCGAGGCATGCTTGCGAGCGTGAGGGCAGGGATCCCTCCACGTTCCGGCTCTCCGTGGGGCTCTACGGGCTCATCGGTCGGGACGAGCGCGCTGCGCGCGCCGCCCTCGAGCGCGGACGCGCGGCGTTCCCCGCAGGTGCGATGGAGGCGGACACGTACGAGACCTGGTGCGCGGACACCCTGTCGGGCACGCCGTCGCAGATCCTCGCGCGCGCCGAGGCGTTCGAGGACGCCGGCGTCGAGGAGATCGTGTGGTCCCCCTGGGTCCTTCCCTTCGCGATCCCGGAGCCCGACCAGGTGGAGCTGTTCGCGGAGGAGGTGCTCGGCGCGCACCGCTGAGCCAGCATCCGATGGAGCCTCTCGACGCCGCCTTGACCGTCCTGGAAGAGGAGGGAGCTCCGTTGCACTGGACCGTCATCCAGGATCTCGCGTTGCGCCGAGGCTACCTCGATCCGTTCACGATCCCCGACGTCCGCGCGCGGCTGCTCGCCGCTCTTGCGGATGCCCGCCGCGCCGGCACGGTCGTTCGCGCGGGCCCCGGCGTATTCGCCCTGCCGGACCCTGCGAAGGCCACGGACCCCGCCCGTCCGCCGCACTCGTAGGCAGGGATCGTCCCCGTCCCTAGGCGGCGACCTTCTTGCGGGGTCGGCCGCGCTTCTTCGGCGCCGAGGCGGCGCGCTTCTTCGGAGTGGCGGCGACGGACTTCGGGGCCGCCACCCCCTTGCGGCGCCCCGGTCGTGGCCTGCGCGCGCCCGCGATCAGCTCGTTCACGTGGGTCGCGCAGAGATCCTTCACGAAATTCCCGCGGCTCAGTTTGATCGTGACGGTTTCGGCGGCGGGTTTCCCGCATGCATCGCAGACCAGGACCATCTTCTCGGCCATCGTTCGCCCCTTCCGGTTGTCGTGCGTCCTTGGAGGATAGCCGAAGCGCCCCGAGGGAACTGGTAGCGAATGCAAGGAGGGTCGCCTTCCGCCGCAACCTCAGCGGCGGTACTCGATCGAAGAGAATCGTTCGAGTTTCTCGAACTGGTGGTGGGCTTCGACGTACCGCACCGTTCCGGAACGCGACCTCATCACCATCGAATACGTCGTGGCGCCGTCGGGCCAGTAGCGCACGCCGCGCAGGAGGGCCCCTTCGGTGATCCCCGTGGCGGCGAAGAACACGTCGCGGCCGCGCACGAGATCCTCGGTCGTCAACACCTGGTCCAGATCGAAGCCGTCGTCGAGCAGGGCGCGGCGCTCGGCGTCGTTGCGCGGCGCGAGCCGCCCCTGGATGGCCCCCCCCAGGCACTTCAGCGCGGCGGCCGCGATGACCCCCTCCGGCGTCCCGCCGATCCCGTACAGCAGATCGACGTCCGTCCGCGGCGCAGCGGCCGCGATGGCGCCCGCGACGTCGCCGTCGGTGATGAGGAACACTCGTGCTCCCACGCTCCGCACCGCTGCGATGATCGCCTCGTGACGCGGCCGGTCCAAGATCGTGACACCGATCTCCTCGGGCCCCACACCCTTGGCCTTCGCGACGCGGCGCACGTTCTCCTCGGGTGGGGCCGTGATGTCGATCGCGTCCACGCCCTCGGGGCCGCACGCGATCTTCTCCATGTAGACGGCGGCGCCGGGGAAGAACATGCTGCCTCGCTCCGCGAGGGCCAGGACGGCGAGCGCGTTCGGCTGACCCAGCGCGGTGAGCCGTGTGCCGTCGATGGGGTCGACCGCGACGTCCACGCCGGGCCCGTCGCCGTTGCCCACCTCCTCGCCGTTGAAGAGCATGGGCGCCTCGTCCTTCTCGCCCTCGCCGATGACGACCGTGCCGTGCATCGAGACGGAATCGATCATGAGCCGCATCGCATCCACGGCCGCGCCGTCGGCGGCAAGCTTGTCGCCGTGCCCGATCCAGCGGCCCGCGGCGAGCGCGGCGGCCTCGGTGACGCGCACGAGCTCCATCGCGAGGTTGCGGTCGGGTCGTGCGTCGTCGCTCACGGGTCCTCCTCCGGGCGCGGGCATGTGGACGGCGGCCTCATCCTACGCCCGCGTCTTCGCCCGTGGACAGGCCGGGGACGAGCCCCTCATCTGCGTACCATGCGAGGGTTCGACGGATCGTCTCCTCGAGGGGGCGGCACCGCAGCCCGAGTTCGCGCTCGGCGCGCGATCCGTCGTAACGATGGCCGTGCAGCAGCGTGCGCGTCACTTCGGGGCACAGCGGGAGCCCGCGACCGCTGAGCTTGCCGGCGAGCCCGGCCAGGGAGCCCGTCACCCGTGCGGCGAGGCGCGGGATCCTCAGGACGTGGGCGGGGCGTCCGCTCACCTGCCGGAGCATCGCCACCGCATCGAGCAGCTCGAGGGAGGCGCCGTTGAGCACGTAGCGCTGACCCGGCTCGCCGCGCGACTCCGCCAGCAAGTGCCCCGCTGCGCAGTCGTCCACGTCGATCACCGAGACCCACGTCGCCACGACCGGCGGGCGACGCCGGTTCACGAGCTCGAGCAACAGGCGCGCCGACCCCTCCGTGCGACCCGGACCCTGCACGGAGGACGGGTTCACACAGACCACCTGGACGCGGAGCTCGGCGGCGAGCATCAGCACGCGGCGCTCGGCGAGGAACTTCGAGCGTTCGTACTGCGACAGGAACGAGCCCCGATGCGGGGAGCTCTCCCGGCCCTGCGTGCCGCGGGACTCGCCGAGCGTGGCGGCCGAGGACGTGTACACGACGCGCGTGACGCCCGCCGCCGCCGCCGTCCGCACGACGTGGACCGAACCCTCGACGTTCGTGCGAAGCATCGGAGCCGGGTCCCGCAGGCAGGTCGCGTTGACACCGGCGACGTGGAAGACGCTTTCGCATCCGCGCATCCCGATCAGCAGGGCCTGGGGGTCGAACAGGTCTCCGTGCACGGAGACGGCGCCGGCCTCGCGGACGCGCCGCTCCGCGTCCTCGCTCCGAGCGAGCGCGCGGACCTCGCGCCCGTCGGCGACGAGGTGACGCAGGACAGCCCCGCCGACGAAGCCGCTCGCGCCGGTGATGAAGACCGGTGCCGTCACGCGATCCCGGCGAGTCACGACCCGGCCGAAGCGAGCCAGGTACTCGACCGCCGACGCGATCGTCACGACGGCCGCCACCGCCATCCCGACCTGAGCGAGCCGCCAGGAGCCGATCGTGACGGGCGGATCCCAGATCGCGAGGAAGATCGCGAGGAATTGGACGTTGGCCTTGAGCTTGCCCCAGATCGACGGAGTTACGACCGTCCCGTCCGTGGCGCTCACGGCGCCCCGAAGCCCAAGGATCAGCAGCTCCCGGCCCACGATGATGAAGGCGACCCAGGCCGAGGCCTGCCCGGTCGCCACGAGCGCGATGAGGACGCCCGAGACGAGCAGCTTGTCGGCGGTCGTGTCGAGGAAGGTGCCGAACGCGGTCGTCTGCTTCCAGCGTCGGGCGAGGCGCCCGTCGGCGAAGTCCGTCACCGCCGCGAAGGCGAACAGGACCGCCGCCGTGGGGGTCGCCCAGCTCCATCGTCCTGCGTGAAGGACCAGCGCCATCACGACCGGCGTGAGCAAGATCCGGAGGTACGTGATGAACGTGAGGAACCTGGCGGCGCGTTCGTCGGCAGTGTTCACGGCCTGGGGCGCATCGTAACAGCGCCCCTAGGTAGCGGAGACCAGGGCGCGGACCTCGGCGGCCGTCGCACATCCGAGGGCGCGCTTCGCCAGCTCTCGGGCGTCATCCAACCGCGTGGCCCGAACGGCCTGTTTCACGAGGGCGACGGCGGGCGCACCCATCGACAGCTCCCTGATACCGAGTCCCAGGAGCAACGCCGTGGCGCTCGCGTCGGCCGCGAGCTCGCCGCACATCCCCACCCATCGGCCGTGGGTCTCTGCGCCCTCGACCGTCGCGTGGATGAGCTGCAGGACGGCGGGGTGCAGCGCGTCGGCCAGGGATGCCACGTGGTCGTTGCCCCGATCGGCCGCCAGCGTGTACTGCGTGAGGTCGTTCGTGCCGATCGAGAAGAACCCGACGTGCGGGGCCAGCGCCTCCGCGATAAGCGCCGCGGCCGGGATCTCGATCATGACGCCCACCTCGACCGTGGCGTTCGTGCGGACCTGCGTGCGCGCCCGCTCGAGCGCCTCGAGCGCGCCCAGCAGCTCGTCGACCGTCGCGACCATCGGGAACATGACCCGGATGCGGCGGTTCGTGGCCGCCCGCAGGATCGCCCGCAGCTGCGTGTCGAGCAGCGCGGGGCGCGCGAGGCCGAGGCGGATCCCGCGCACGCCGAGGAAGGGGTTCTCCTCGGCGTCCTGGGAGAGGTAGGGGAGAGGCTTGTCCGCGCCGGCGTCGAGCGTCCGCAGCAGTAGGGGCCGTCCCGCGAGCGCGTCCGCCGCGCGCGCGTAGGCCTCCGCTTGCTCATCCTCATCCGGCATCGTGTCGCGCCCCATGAAGAGGAACTCGGTGCGGAACAGGCCCACGCCGTCTGCCCCGGCCTCCAGGGCTCCCGCCGCCTCGTCAGGGCGCCCGATGTTCGCGGCAACCTCGATGGGCACGCCGTCGGCGGTGGCCGCCGGCGTCGCCGCGAGGGCACGCGCGGCCCGCTCCGACTCGTCCCGCTCGCGCGCGTCGGCGCGGAGGCGGTTCAGCTCGGGCGCCGGTGGATCGACGAAGACCAGGCCCGCGCTACCGTCGATCGCCAGCGGGGCGTCCTCGGCGATGTCGCCGATCCCCTCGCCGAGACCGACGACGGCCGGTATCCCCATCGACCGTGCGAGCACCGCGGCATGCGAGGTCGGCCCTCCGTGCGCCGTCGCGATGCCGACGGCGACCGCGGGGTCGAGCCCGGCGGTGTCGGCGGGAGTGAGGTCGCGTGCGACGAGGATGCCCGGGCGCCAGCAGCCGTGGGTGCGGCGCCGGGACGCCGAGGATCCGGGCCACGACCTGGGCGCCCACGCTTCGCAGGTCGCCGGCGCGCGCACGGAGGTAGTCATCCTCCAGCGCGTCCCAGGCTGCGGCGGTGGCCTCGATCGCGTCGCGCCACGCGCGGGCCGCAGGGACACGGCCCTCGCGGATCGCGCGACGGGCCGGATCGAGCAGGGCCTCGTCCTGCAGGAAGAGCAGGTGCGCGTCGAAGATCGCCGCCTCGTTCTCGCCGGCGCGCGCGACGACGGCGTCGCGCTGCCGCCCGATGTCCTCATGGACCTCCCGCAGCGCCCGCTCGAGCTCCGCCGCCTCGGCCTGCGGGTCGGCCGCCTCACCGGACGGGATCTCCAGCTCGGGGGTGTGGAAATGCCGAGCCGGGCCGATCGCGATGCCGGGGGAGGCGGGGAAGCCACGCAGCGCCCCGTCCGTCGTCGCTCGAGACCGCGTGATCGGAATCACCGCGGCCTGCGTGTCGTCGGGACGCTCGTCGAAGTCGCGTGCGGCGAGCGCGCGAAGAGCGGCGACCGCCTCGCCCGCTTGTGGGCCGGTCGCGGCCACCTCGATCTCGTGACCCTGCGTGACCCCGAGCGTCGCCACGGCGTTCAGGCTCCGCGCGTCGGCCGGCCCCCGCCCGTTCGTGAGGTCGCGGACGGTCACCGCAGCATCGAACGCGGAGGCCGTCTGCACGAACCGGGCCGCGGGGCGGGCATGCAGGCCGTGCGCGTTCCTCACCTGCAGTCCCACCGTCGTGGCGGGCCCGGCCTCAGGCGCCGCCAAGCTTCGTCCTGCCGCCGTCCCCTCGGTGCTCGGTCCTCGAGCCTCGACGTCCCCATCAGAGGTCGCATCCGCACCGAGGTGGGCCAGTTTGCCGGCGAGCCCTCCGCGCGCCTCCTGCGCCACCGCTTCGAGGGGCGAACCCATGCGGGCCGTGACGGCCGCAGCGACCGCCCCTTCGACCAGCGGGGCCTCGCACAGGAGGATGCGATCGCGCGGCCGGTCGTCGCCCAGCAGGTCGAGTGCCATCTCGGCGGACAGCACCGCACTTCCCAGATCCATCAACACGAGCACGCCGTCGTCGGACCAGGCACGTTCGATGGCTTCCATCACCATCACCGCGTCCGTGCCGATGGGATGGTCGGGGAGGTCGAGTCCCCCGGCGATCTCCAATCGGATGTCCGGGCCGCCCATCTCTCGCGCGAGCTCGGCGACCCCCTCGGCGATCCGGTAGCTGTGGGAGACGATCACGATGCCGACCACAGCCCCGACCTTCGCCCTTCCTAGGCTCTCGCGGCGAGCGTCCCGATCAGGATGAACCCGTAGGCGACCGTGGCGATCCCCAGGATCACGAGCCCGCGGTTCACCCGATCCTTGGCCGCCTCCGACAGCCCGAAGTCGAAGATGACCGATCGAAGCCCGAGCATGGCGTGCCAGGTCACCACGACCAGGAACAGGGACTCGATCACGAACATCAGGGGGTTCGCGATGTACTCCAGCACCTGGTGGTAGGTGCGTAGGCCACCGACCTGCTCCAGGACGAAGTGCTGAGCCACGAGGTGCACGGTCACGAGAACGAGCAACGCCACGCCGGTGAAGGAGGTCCACATCCAGGAGCGCGAACGTGTCGATCGCGGAGTGGTTGGCGGGGCCGGGTCGGACACGGATCCCATCATCGGCTCCCGAAGATGTGCAGGGCGGCTCCGATAAGCAGGATCGTGCCGAAGACCGTGAGGGTCCACCACATCGCCTTCTGACGGTCGGGGACGAATCCGCTACCGATCAGCGCCACGCGGAGCCCGTTGAGCCCGTGGATCAGAACAGCCCCGATCAGGACCACATCCAGGCCCAGGAACAACGGCATCGTGGCGCGCCGCAGGAACCCCGACCATGCCGACGGGCCCACCAGCAGCTGCGACAGGATCGCAAGGTGCAGGTACAGGTAGAAGACGAGTCCGAGCCCGGTGATGCGGTTCATCGAGAACGCCAGCTGGCCCAGTCGCCGCTTGCGGGGGTCGAACCAGGCGACGGGCCCGGCGTTCTTGCGTTGGATGGGTCCGGGGCCGCGCCGGGCGGCGCGGAGGTCTTCGAGGCCCGTGTCGGCCGGTTGCTGCATGTCGTTCATGATCCCTCCCTACGTCCCCGAGCTCGCGGCGCAGGGCCATGATGCGCTGCGCGGGACGCACGTCCGACGGACATGCCTCGGTGCACTCGAACGCCGCATGACATCGCCAGGCCGCCGTGTCTCCGTCGGCCCAATCCAGGATCGCTTCGCGGGTCGCACCGCTCGCGTCCGCCAACAGCCGCTGTGCGTAGGCGAGGGCCGCCGGTCCCACGTACGTGTCGTCGGTGGCGGCGACCGGACAGGCCGAGAGGCAGAGCCCGCACTCGATGCAGTCCTCGAACCGCTCGTGCCGCTCGATCCCCTCGGGCAGCTCCGCCTCTTCGAAGAACTCGCTGCTGCGGATGATCGGATGCGGGGCGATGAAGCGGTCGGTGAACGGCGCCATGTCGACGACGAGGTCGTTCAGCACCGGCAGGTTCGCGATCGGTTCGACCGTCACCGTGCCACCGTGCGCGGACACCTTCGTGACGCAGGCGAGGCCCTCGCGTCCGTTCACACGGACGCCGCAGGTGCCGCAAGAGGCGTGGAAGCACGAATGCCGAAGTCCGAGCGTTCCGTCGCGGTGCACCTGGATCCAGCGAAGTCCCTCAAGGACCGTGGTGACCTGATCGTCAGGGACGTCGAACTCGTCGAAGCGCGGCGACGCGTCTCCGCGCTTGAACCGGAACACGCGGAAGCGGCGTGTGATGGCTGACCCGGCAGCGCTCATGCGGCGAAGAGGGCGATGTGGGGGAGCAGGATCGTGTCGCGTGTGCGGCAGGGCGCGTCGACGCCCAGCTTTCGGCATACGACGTCGGCGCAGAGCTCCGCCATGCCCCGCAAGGTGGTGCCCTTGCCGCCCGTGATCGTGACGAAGCCCTCGAGCCGATCGGTCTCTGCGTGGTCGATCGTCTTGAACGTGCGCGAAAGCTCGCGGCCCGAGTCAGCCTGGTCGCGCGAGCCGATCAGCGGACGCGCGGCCGACCACGCGGCGCGGAAGGGGGCCTCCTTGACCGCCGGGATCAACTTCGCGCCCTCTTCGTACATCCTCTGCACGTGGTCCTGCGGGACGGAGAGCTCGTCGGGGTCCTCGACGACCCACGAGCTGGTACCCACCACCGAGAGCCCGCGCTGGGGGACGACGATGTCTCCGTCGCCGGAGTGATGGAGGTGGTTCACCACCATGTTGCACAGACGTCCGCGCAGGGCCAGCAAGACGCCGGGTGAGGGACGGATCGGCACGTCCACGCCGGCGAGGGTCGCCACCTTCTCCGACCACGGCCCTGTGGCGTTCACGACCAGATCCGCGTGGATCTCCGCGTCACGCTCGGTGACGTGGTCGTGCACCGCCACGCCGCTCACCACGCCGTCGTGCATCAGCATCCCGACGACCTCGACGTAGTTCAGTAGCTCGGCCCCGTTGGCCTGCGCCGTGGCGAAGAACCGCATGGGCATCCGCATCGCGTCCATGGTCGCGTCGGGCACGCGCACGGCCGCCTTCAGGTCGGGGTTGAGC
Organism: uncultured Actinomycetes bacterium; assembly: GCA_963850315.1. Lineage (GTDB taxonomy): Bacteria > Actinomycetota > UBA4738 > UBA4738 > HRBIN12 > JAOUEA01. Next base: position 217,788 of record CAWKKN010000001.1, on the reverse strand, counting down.
AGCGGCTCGAGTCGCAGCGCCTCGTCGGGAGTGAGGACCTGCGTGGGGATATCGCTGGCCTCACAGCCGGCCAGCAGTTCAGGGAGGTAGTCCATGTCGTCGTCGTCGATCGCGACGAAAAGCCCGTCGTTCTCCTCGAACGACCCGGGAGCGATCTTGCGCAGGAGCCTGTTCTCCTCGATGCACTCGACGGCCGAGTCGTGGTCGTTCACCGCGTAGCGGGCGCCGCTGTGGAGCAGTCCGTGGTGCCGCCCCGTCGTCCCGGAGGTGAGCTCGCCGCGCTCGACGAGGGTCACCTTGAGCCCCCGCAGGGCGAGGTCGTGCGCGAGGGCGCCGCCGGTGCCGCCGCCGCCGACGATCAGGACGTGCGCAGGAGCGACTGATGCAGCCATGCCCTCATCATCGCACCGGGACGCCCGCCTCGGGACGGCTCATTGCTCGTGCTCCTCGGACTCCCCCTCCGCGAACGTTCCCTTGTGCTTGAGGTCCTCGTCTTCATCCTCTGCTTGACCCTCGGCGAAGAAGCCCTTCGGGGCGTCGATGCCGGGATCCTCGCCTTCCGATTCCCCCTCTGCGAACGTGCCACGGTGCTCGTCTTCGTCGTGCTCGCTCTCCTCCTGTCCCTCCGCGAAGTCGGCTTCGTGCTTACCCTTGGGCTCCTCGTGCTCGCCGTCCTTCTCCATACTCGCCTCCTCGTGGACGTGGGGCCGGCGGGCGGCGGTGCGGTCCGTCCGCCGGCCTCCACGTCGTGTTCTCGCGGTCGGGCCGCGACCCTTACTGCGTCCAGTCGAAGGTCCGCGTGACGGCCTTCTTCCACAGCGCGTACTCGGCCGAGATCTCCTCGGCCGACATGGTCGGTGTCCACTCCTTGTCCTTGCCCCAGTTCGCGCGCAGGTCCTCATAGGTGTTCCAGAAGCCCACCGCGAGGCCCGCGGCGTAGGCGGCACCCAGCGCCGTCGTCTCGGCGACCTTGGGACGGATCACCGGGACCTGCAGGCAGTCGGCCTGGAACTGCATGAGCGTGTCGTTATAGACCATGCCGCCGTCGACCTTCAGCTCCTTGAGCTTCACCCCCGAGTCGGCCTCCATCGCATCCAGGACCTCCCGGGTCTGCCAGGCCGTGGCCTCCAGGGTCGCGCGGGCGAAGTGACCCTTGTTCACGTAGCGGGTCATCCCCACGATCGCTCCGCGCGCGTCCCCGCGCCAATACGGAGCGAACAGCCCGGAGAACGCCGGGACGAAGTAGATCCCGCCGTTGTCCTCCACCGTGTTCGCCAGGGTCTCGACCTCCTCGGAGCTCGAGATCAACCCGAGGTTATCCCGCAGCCACTGCACGAGCGCGCCCGTGATGGCGATCGAGCCCTCCAGGCAATACACGGCCGGGGCGTCCCCGAGCTTCCAGCCCACCGTGGTGAGCAGGCCGCTCTTGGAGGGCACCATCTCGGTCCCGGTGTTGAGCAGCATGAAGTTGCCCGTGCCGTAGGTGTTCTTGGCATCCCCCACGTCATAGGCGGCCTGGCCGAACGTCGCGGCCTGCTGGTCCCCGAGGTCACCCGCGACCGGGATCCCGGCCAGCGTCCCCACGGCCTCGCCGTAGACGGCCGAGGAGGGCCGGATCTCGGGCAGCATCGACCGGGGCACCCCGATCGCTGCGAGCAGCTGATCGTCCCAGTCCAGGGTCTCGAGGTTCATGAGCATCGTGCGCGAGGCGTTGGACACGTCGGTCACGTGGACCCCGCCGGAGACCCCACCCGTGAGGTTCCAGATGCACCAGGTGTCGATGTTGCCGAAGGCGAGCTCGCCCGCCTCGGCGCGGGCGCGGGCGCCCTCGACGTTGTCCAAGATCCAGCGGACCTTCGTGCCGGAGAAATAGGTCGCCAGCGGCAGGCCCGTCTTGTCGCGGAACCGGTCCTGCCCGCCATCGGCCGAGAGCCGGTCGACGATGTCTTGCTGGCGGGTGTCCTGCCACACGAGGGCGTTGTAGACGGGATCCCCGGTCTTGCGGTCCCACACGAGGGCCGTCTCGCGCTGGTTCGTGATCCCGACCGCGGCCAGATCCGAGGCCGACAGGCCGGCCTTGGACAGCGCGCCGTCGATCACCTCCTGGCAGCGGGTCCAGATCTCCTTCGGGTCGTGCTCGACCCAGCCGGGCTTGGGGTAGATCTGCTCGTGCTCCTTCTGGTCGAGCCCCTTCACCGCTCCGGCGTGATCGAAGATCATGAAGCGCGTGCTGGTGGTGCCCTGGTCCAGGGCCCCTACGTAATCAGCCATCCTTGCCTCCTTCTTCCCTCGTGGTGCCGTCAGGCGCCGGCCCAGGTGTCGGCGAAGGTCTTCAGCAATAGGAACGACGACGTGGCGCCCGGATCCTGGTGCCCGGCGCTGCGCTCACCGAGGTAGCTGGCGCGCCCCTTGCGGGCCACGAGGGGGATCGTGGCCTTCATCCCCTCCTCGCCCGCGGCGGCGGACCGCTGCAGGGCCTCAGGGAGTGACGCACCTTCAGCCAGAGCCTCCGCGAGCGCAGCCCGGGCCGGCCACAGCGTGTCCAACATCGTCTTGTCGTTCGGTTCGGCCTTTCCGCGCGCCTGGACCCCGTCGACCGCCGCCGTGAGCGCGGCGAGCCAATCCTCGGTCGTCAGCTCCGTCTTGCCCGCGCTGGCGGCTCCGAGCTGGATGAAGAGCGTGCCGTACAGCGGCCCGCCGGCGCCCCCGACCTTCGACACGAGGGTCATGCCCACCGTTTTGAAGAGGGCGCCGATGTCCCCCACAGCCACGCCGTCGAGCTTCCCCATGACCGCCTGGAACCCGCGGTCCATGTTGATCCCGTGGTCCGCGTCTCCGATCGCCGAGTCGAGTTCCGTGAGGTAGACCTTGTTCTCGGAGATCACGCCGGCGAACGCGCGCACCGCGCCGACGGCATCGTCGTACGTGACGCTCAACCCTTCACCTCCTCGAGGCGATCCGGGTCTCGGTAGAGACAGACTACGCGCCCCAGCGGAGTCCGGGCGTGTTGACCGGAGCGTCCCACAACCTTGTGAAGTCATCGTTCAGCTTCAGCAGGGTGATCGAGCAGCCAGCCATGTCCAACGACGTGATGTAGGACCCGATGAGGTTGCGCGTGACCGTGACCCCGCGTCCCTTCAGGAACTTGTTCAGGTCGTTGAACACGACGTAGAGCTCGAGCAGCGGGGTGCCGCCCATCCCGTTCACGAACGCCAGGACGTTGTCGCCGCTCGAGAACGGGAGGTCCTCGACGATGGCGGTCGCCATCATCTCCACGATCTCGGACGCACTCTTGAGCTTCATGCGCTCGCGCCCCGGCTCGCCGTGGATCCCGATGCCGATCTCCATCTCGTCCTCGCCCAGCTCGAACGTCGGCTTGCCTGCCGCGGGGACCGTGCAGGACGTCAGCGCCATGCCCATGGTGCGGCCGTTCGCGTTGACGTCGCGGCAGATGTCGGCGACCTCCTTGAGTGGACGCCCTTCCTCGGTCGCGGCGCCCGCGATCTTCTCCATCAACACGGTCGTCCCCACGCCACGGCGCCCGGCCGTGTAGAGCGAGTCCTGGACGGCAACGTCGTCGTCCACAACGACGGCCTCGACATCGGTGCCCTCGGCGCGGCAGAGCTCGGCGGCCATCTCGAAGTTCATGACGTCACCGGTGTAGTTCTTCACGATGTGGATCACGCCGGCGCCACCGTCGACGGCCTTGGTGGCGGCTTCCATCTGATCGGGCGTCGGCGAGGTGAAGACCTCACCGGGGCAGGCAGCGTCGAGCATGCCCTTGCCGACGAACCCGCCGTGCATGGGTTCGTGGCCCGAGCCGCCCCCCGAGATCAGGGCCACCTTGCCCTTGACCGGGGCGTCGGCCCGCGTGATGTAGTAGGGGTCGTAGAAGACCTTGACGCGGTCGCCGTGCGCCGCCTCGATCCCTTGGAGCTCCTCCCGGACGACGTCGGCCGGGTCGTTGATGAGCTTCTTCATCGGGTGCGCTTCACCTCCTGTGACGTTGTGGGCGGAAGGGAGGCCGCGGGCAGCCCCCCTTCCGCCCGGATGCGTGCCTACAACTTGAAGACGGCCTTCGCGACGAGCGCACCCGCGATGCCGCCGAGGATCGGTCCGACGACGGGGATCCAGGAGTAGCCCCAGTCGGAGCCGCCCTTGCCCGGGATGGGCAGGATCGCGTGGATGATGCGCGGCCCGAGGTCACGGGCCGGGTTGATCGCATAGCCCGTGGGTCCACCCAGGGACAGGCCGATCACTAAGACCAGCAGTCCCACGGGCAGGGCGCCCGTGGCCAGGGAGCCACTGAGCACGTCGTGGGCCATCGTGAGCCCGCCGATGAACAGCACGCCGAACAGCAGCATGAACGTGCCGATGAACTCGGTGATCAGGTTCGCCGGGGTGTTGCGGATGGCGGGCCCGGTGCAGAACACCGCGAGCTTGAGGCCCGGGTCCTCGGTCTCGGCCCAGTGGGCGAGGTAGGCGAGGTAGACCAAGATGGCGCCGATGAACGCGCCGATGAACTCCCCGGCGATCGTTTGCGGCACGTCCTTCCACGGGTACTTGTCGATCGTGGCGAGGCCGATCGTGACGGCGGGGTTCAGATGCGCCACACCGCCGCTCACCGCCAGGCTCGCGAGCACCCCCATGGTCACGGCCATCCCCCACGCCCAGGTGATGACGATCCACCCCGAGTTCTGGGCCTTCGACTTGTTCAGCAACACGCCGGCGACCACGCCGTCGCCGAGCAAGATCAGCACCGCGGTGCCGACCACCTCTCCGAGGAACATCTCGGTGACCACCCCCTGTCGTCTCCGTGCCCCGGGTGGGGCCGATTCCGTTACGCCCTAGCCAATGCCGTTCCGTGTTGGAAGTCAATAGTTCGTCTTGCCGAATCTCTACCGATGATGTGAGATAGGTGTCGGCATCGCCGAATATCAGCTGGGATGCGGTGGGTCGCACGGCGTTTGCGTAGGCCGGCTTCCCGCTTGACAGGTGAGGGAACGGGTCCGATGGTGACGAGTGTGAGCGACGGGACCGGGACCGTAGTGCGGATCGACGGCGCGCTGATCCGGCGATGGGTGAGGGTGTCCGCCGACCAGATCGCAGCCAACCGCGATTACCTCACCCAGCTCGATGCCGCGATCGGGGACGCCGACCACGGCACCAACTTGGACCGCGGGTTCAGCGCCGCGCTCACCGATCTGGAGGCGGCGCCCGCGTCGCCGCCGGGCGATGTCTTCGCCCGGGTGGGCACGACGCTCGTCTACCGCGTCGGGGGGGCTGCGGGACCGCTCTACGGGACGATGTACCGGGAGGCCGGCGCCACCCTCGGGGCGGAGCAGCTCATCGACCCCGAAGGGTTGCTCAAGGCGCTGCGCGCCGGTCTCGACGCGATCCAGTGTCTCGGCGCGGCCGTCGAAGGCGACAAGACCATGGTGGATGCGTACGTGCCCGCCCTGCAGGCGCTCGAGCGCGAGCTCCGTTCGGGAGGACCGTTCTCGACGGCGGCTCGGCGCGCCGCCGACGCGGCCCACGACGGCATGAGGGCGACGGTGCCGATGCAGGCACGCAAGGGCCGGGCGTCCTACCTCGGGACCCGCAGCATCGGCCACCAGGACCCCGGTGCCACCTCCACCGCATTGCTGTTCGCGGCTCTCGCGAACGTTCTCGACGAGGGGACGTGACGCCACCGGCGGACCGGCGGGGGACGATCCAGTCGGTGGAGCGGGCAGCGAGGATCCTCAAGGCCCTGGGCACGGGCTCGTCGCGTCTGGGGGTGACCGAGCTCGCGGAGCGCATCGGGCTCGCCAAAGGCACGTGCTACGGGCTGCTGCGCACGCTCGAGCAGCAAGAGCTCGTTGAGCAGGATCCGGGAGACGGGCAAGTACCGCCTCGGCCCGGCAACGTTGCAGCTCGGCAACGCGTTCTTGGATAACCACGAGCTGCGGGGCCGGTCCCTGCTCTGGGCCGATTCGCTCGCATCCCGCGTCGGCGAGTCGGTACGGGTCGGGGTGCTGAACGGCCCAACCGTGCTGATCGTGCACCATGTGTTCCGTCCGGACAACTCCGTGCAGATCCTCGAGGTGGGGGCTTCGATCCCGTGGCACGCGTGCGCGCTCGGAAAGGCGATCGTGGCCTACCTCGACGCGCCGGCCGCCCATGCCATGCTCGCGGCCCCGCTCTCCCCGCTCACCGGACGCACGATCACGGATCGTGACGCGGTTGCGGCGGCGCTGCTCGTCGTCGTGGAGGCCGGGGTCGCCCTGGAGGACCAGGAGGCGGTCGTCGGCGAGGCGGAGATCGCGGCCACGGTCTTCGACCACCTCGGACATCCCGCCGGGGCGATCGGCGTCGCGGGATCCGTGGAGCGCCTCATGCCGGAAGGCCCGGCCGCGGGGCTCGTGTCGGCGGTCAAGGAGACGGCGCGCGGCCTCTCCAGAGACATGGGGGCCGGCCGGCTCGCGGCACGCGGCGATGGGCGCGGCTAGCGGAGGGAGCTCTTCATCCATGGACCCGGCTCGCTACCTCGCCCTGGACGACTACGAGCGGGCCGCGCGCGAGGTCCTTCCGGCCGACGTGTACGACTTCGTGGCGGGCGGCGCCGGCGAGGAGTGGACGCTCGCCGAGAACCGTCGCGCGTTCGGCCGGTGGCGACTGCGCCCGCGGCACCTTCGAGCTGTGGGGGAGCCGGAACTGTCGAGCTCCCTCCTGGGCACCCCGCTTGCGTTCCCGGTGCTCGTGGCCCCCTGGGCCTACCAGCGTCTCGTCCATCCCGAGGGCGAGCTCGCGACGGCACGAGCCGCCGCTGCGGCCGGCACGGTCATGGTGGTGTCCATGACGGCCGCGGAGTTGCTGGAGGACATCAGCCTGGCCGCGGCCGGCCATGGATGGTGGCAGTTGTATGTCTATGAGGACCGCGGCCTCACCGCGGAGATCTTGGCCCGGGCCGCCGCAGCGGGGTATGGGGCGGTGTGCTGGACGATCGACCTGCCGGTGTTCGGCCTGCGGAACCGGGACCGTCGCAGCGGCTTCGAGGTCCCGCTTCGCCTCGACCCGGCCCACTTCCGCTACGAGGCCTCGCTCACCTGGGACGACCTCGCGTGGATCCGGGAACGCGCATCGGGTCTGCCCGTGGCGGTGAAGGGCGTCCTCACCGCCGAGGACGCGGAGCTGGCGCTGCAGGCCGGGGCGAACGCCGTCGTCGTCTCGAACCACGGAGGGCGCCAGCTCGACTTCTCACCTGCCGGCCTCACCGTCCTGCCAGAAGTGGTGGACCAGGTCGCCGGACGCGTGCCGATCCTCGTGGACGGCGGTGTGCGCACGGGGGTCGACGTGGTGAAGGCGCTCGCGCTCGGTGCCTCGGCGGTGCTGGTGGGCAAACCGGCCGCCTGGGGACTGGCGGTCGAGGGCGAGGCCGGCGTCGCCGCCATCCTTCGGATCCTGCGCGAGGAGCTCGCGAACATCATGGCGCTCACCGGGTGTCGGAGCCTGACGGAGATCGGTCCCTCCTTGCTTGCCCCGGTCTGACCCCGTCTGGGACGCTGTCGGGCATGGGCGGGTTCGATCTGCATACGCACAGCACGTGCTCGGACGGCACTGCCTCCGTGACGGAGAACGTGACGCTGGCGCTGGAGCGTGGGCTGGAGGGCATCGCCGTCACGGACCACGACACGACCGAGGGCCTCGAGGAGGCGGCCGCCGCAGCGGGGGACACCTCGCTGGAGGTCATCCCGGGGATCGAGTTCTCGGCCGAGTACGACGGTGCCAGCCTCCACGTGCTGGCCTACTGGATCGATCCCGCGGACCCGGGACTGCGTGAGGAGCTGAAGCGGCTCACCGACACACGCTTCCGTCGTGGCGAGCTCATGATCGAGAAGCTGCAGGAACTGGGCTACGACATCTCCTTCGACCGCGTGCGCGCGATCGCGGGGGGGACCTCATCGCGCGGCCGCACGTCGCGAAGGCGATGGTCGACGCCGGGATCGTCGCGACCGAGAAGGAAGCCTTCGACCGGTTCATCTCCGACGGCGGCGTTGCCTACGTCCCGAAGCACGCGCTCGATCCGGTGGATGCGCTCGACCTGATCCGCGCCGCCGGGGGCGTGTGCGTCCTGGCGCACCCGGGGATGTGGAAGGGCAACGGCTCGGTGCCGGTCGAGCTGATCGAGCGCATGGCCGCCGGCGGGATGGCGGGCATCGAGGTCGACCATCCCGACCACGACGACGATCAGCGTGCGGAATATCGGGCCCTCGCGAAGCGCCTCGACCTTGTTGCGACCGGCGCGAGCGACTGCCACGGCGAGCGGTACGGCTTCCGGTTGGGGTGCGATACCACCGACGCCGATGCTGTGGCTCAGCTCAGGCAGGCTGCGCGGTCGTTCACCAGGTGAAGCCGGGCCGGCCGGGCACACAGAGGATCAGCCCGGCGGACCCGGTGTTGAGGCCGTCACCGCGGAGCCCTTCCGCTGCGCCGGACGCGATCCGGGCGAACGACGGCTCAGGTCGACGCCGACCGTTACGATGCGCGGATGCCGGCCGAAGCCCTCCCGACGGAGCCGAGACAACCCGAGCCGGGAGCGAAGCTGAAGGAACCCGAGCCAAGGAAACCCGAGCCAAGGAAACCCGAGATCGTGTTCTTCGATATCGGCGGGGTGATGTACGACGATTCCATCTATACGCGCTCGTGGATGCGCGCGCTGCGGGAATCGGGGGCCGAGTTCACCGATGGGGCGTTCGACGACGAGTACGTGGCGGCGCGCGCGGCGCAGTCGGGGTCGTTCCGCCTGCGGCTCACCCGCCGGTTCCTGGGTCCCGAGGCCGACCTCGACGCCGTGGAGGCGCGCGCGGCCCGGTACTGGGCGTACCCCGCCACGGCGCTGTACCCCGACGTCGTCCCGTGTCTCGATGCGCTGGCGGGCCGCTACCGGTTGGGGGTCATCGCGAACCAGCCCACGTCGGTGCGCAGCGCGATGGAGCGCGACGGCCTCACCGGGCTACTTCGAGGTGTGGGGCGTGAGCGACGACCTCGGCCTGCAGAAACCCGACCCGAAGCTGTTCGCCCACGTGCTGTCCACGGCCCAGGTGTCGCCCGCGCGCTCGGTCATGGTGGGCGACCGTCTCGACTACGACGTGCGGCCGGCGAAGAAGGCGGGGATGCGCGCGGTGTGGGTGCTCCGCGGCGAGGCACCCGACGACCCCACGACGGCGCAGCTCGCCGAGGCCGACGCGTCGGTGCGGACGCTCACCGAGGTTCCCGCCATGCTGGAGACATGGGCGGCCTGAACCGATGGGCGAGCACCGGCGGGTCCTGATCGTCGGCGGCGGGTTCGCCGGGATGTACGCGGCGATGCAGCTCGTGGCGGCGGCGGAGGCCGGCCACCGCATCACCCTCGTGAGCGAGGAGAACTTCATGCAGTACCAGCCGTTCCTGCCGGAGGTGGCGAGCGGCACGATCGATCCCCGCGCGGCCGTCGTGCCGCTGCGCAGCGTGCTGCGGCACGTGGATATCGTCAAGGCGGAGGTCACCTCCATCGACCACGACGGGCGCCGCGTCGCTGCTCGCACGCCCCGACGGCCGCATCGTCTCGCTCGACTACGACGTCCTCGTGCTGACCGCGGGGTCGTGGTCCCGCGTGCTGCCCGTGCCCGGCCTCGCGGAGCACGGGGTGGGATTCAAGACGATCCAGGAGGCCATCTGGCTCCGCAACCACGTGCTGGCGCGGCTCGACGCCGCCACCCAGGCTGAGGATCCGGAGCGTCGGCGCGCGCTGCTCACGTTCGTCTTCGTGGGGGCCGGCTACGCGGGCGTGGAGGCGCTGGCCGAGCTGGAGGACCTGATCCGCGACGCCCTCAAGGTGTACCCGACCCTGCGCCGCTCCGAGCTGCGATGGGTGCTGGTCGAGGCGGGCCGCCAGATCCTCCCGGAGCTGCCCCACGGACCTGGCCGCCTACGCGCAGCGCCTGCTCGAGCGAGCGCGGCATCGAGGTGCGCCTCGGCACGAGGCTCGATTCGGCCGAGGACGGCGTCATGCATCTCTCCGACGGCGAGGAGTTCCCGGCCGAGACGCTCGTGTGGACCGCCGGCGTGAAGCCGTCGCCGCTCGCCGGCCTGAGCGGGCTCCCGCAGGACGAGCGCGGCCGCGTGAGGGTGGACGCGGAGCTGCGCGTGGAAGGTGCGCGACGACGCCTGGGCCGCGGGCGACGTCGCCGCCGTGCCCGGACCTGGCGCTGGGCGGCACGTGCCCGCCCACGGCCCAGCACGCGATGCGCCAGGGCCGCCGGCTCGGCCGCAACCTCGCGGCCCTGCTGACGGGACGACGGCGAGATGCGTCCCTTCCTGTGGCGCAACGTGGGCGGCGTGTGCTCCCTGGGGCGCTACAAGGGGGTCGCGGACATCTTCGGCTTCAAGCTGCGCGGATTCCCGGCGTGGTTCCTGGCACGGAGCGTACCACCTCTACGCCATGCCGACGGTCGCACGTCGCGTGCGCATCGCGATCGACTGGACGGTGGCGCTGCTGTTCCCGCGCGACATCACCCAGCTCGGTTCGTTCGAGCACCCGCGCGAGCCGTTCGAGCGCGCGGCGAAGCGACAGTAGGCGGGACCGCCCTAGGCACCCTTGCGGCGCTGCTTCTGCAGCTCGCTGGCCGCCTGCAGGGCCTTGTGGCTCCGGGCGATGTCGGGCATCTCGTGGCCGCCGGCGAGCTCCTCGGCCGCCCAGCGCGTCAGGTCGCGGATCGAGACGATCCCCACGACCTTGCCCTCGGTCGACGACGGGCAGGTGGCGGATGTTGCGGCTCACCATGTGCTCGGCGGCGTCCGCGAGGTCCGTCTTCGGGCCGATCGTCTCGAGGTCGCGGCGCGTCATGCCGTGCACGACCTTCACGTTCTGCGGGTCGCCGCCCGCCGCCACCAGGTTCACGATGTCGCGCTCCGTGACGATCCCGGCCAGCTTCTTGCCCTCCAGCACCACCACCGAGGAGATGCCGTTCGTCCGCATCAGCTTCGCGACGTCGGCGAACGTGTCCTCGGCGTCGGCCGTCTTCACGTCCGTGTGCATGATCTCGCCGACCTGCATGGCGTGACCTCCTGACGCGCGGTCGCGTCGGCAGCGGAGCCTATCGCGTCGCGGTCAGTGGTCGCTCACGCCCGAGAAGTTGAACTCCTCGACCTTGAGCGGCGGGCACGCGGCTGGCGCTGAAGAAGAACTCGCTCGCCAGCTCGGCCTCCCGCCCGACCATGCGTGGTCGGATGCGAGCGCCCCGATGATCGACTGCGTGAAGCGGAAGTTGCGCACGGGCCCGACGATCTCGCCGTCGCTCGATGAGGAACGTGCCGTCGCGCGTCATCCCCGTGATGCTGGATTCGATCGGGTTCACGACGTTCGAGTAGTGGAAGCGCGTCACCAGCACGCCGCGCTCGGTGGCGCCGCACCATGTCCTCGACCGTGGCGTCGCCGGTCCCCATGAACAGGTTGAGCGGGAACGGGCCCTCCGGGTTCGGCGAGGGGAGGGCGTGCCCCGTGGAGGCGACGCCGGCCTCCTTGCCCGTGCGCCGGTCGTAGACCGCGTCGAGGAACACGCCGTCCCTGATCAGGTCGACGTGCCGGCGCGGCACGCCTTCGAAGTCGAACGGCGCGCCCAGCGTTCGCGGGTCGGTGCCGTCGTCCCAGATCTGGACGGCGGGTGCGGCGACCTGCTCCCCGGCGGCCGCTGAAGCAGGAGCGGCCCTCGATGTAGCCGCGCCCGCCGAACCCCATCCAGGCGAGGAACCCCAGGAGCGTGGCGGTCGCCGCGGGCTCCAGGACCACGGGGTACATCCCGGCCGCCAGCTCTCGTGGCCGCTGCGAGGCCACCGCCTTGCCGCTGCCCGCGTGCCGATAGTGACGGCGTCGAGTCCCTGCGTCCCGCCCGCGAACGTCTCGGCGAACCCGCTGCCGCCCTCGCCGCCCGTCACCACGGTGGTGAGCGAGGCCTGCGTGGAGGGCGCCCAGCATCTCTGCCCCTGCGTGTTCGCGACCCCGAACTCCATCGCCTGCGTCTCGTACGCGCCGGCGGCGGTGAACCCCGGTGGGCACTGATCGACGAGGTCGGCGACGGCGTCGGCCCGCTTCTGCGGCGAGGAGGTTGCCGTGTCCTCGAAGTAGTGCTCGACCTCGGGGACGGGGGCCTCGGGCGCGAACCCCGGCCAGGAGGGGTCCGCCGCGACGACCTCGGCCATCTCCTTCGCGTTGCGCGCGGCCTCGCGCGCCCCCTCGGGCGTCATCTCGTTGGAGGCGGCCACCCCGACGCGGCCCTTGATCACGACCCGCACCCGCAGCTCCGTGTCCTCGCGGAACGTGCTCTGGTGGATCTCGGACTTCGCGAACCGCGTGAGGCCACCCCACTCGTGCATGCAAGAGCACCTCGACGCCGTCGACGCCGGCGAGCTCCAGCGCGCCCTCGGCCGCTCGCTGCGGAACCCCTCCGCGCCGATCAGCCCCGGCATCAGCGCACGCCCACCTGCACGTTGCGGAAGCGGGCGGGCGAGGCACCGTGGCCGACGCGTCCCACCTGGCCCGGCTGGCCCTTGCCGCAGTTGGGCGTGCCCCACACCACCCAGCTCTCGCGCCCGCCCACGGCGTCGCACGACCCCCAGAACTCCGGCGCGAGGCCCGTGTAGTTGGGGTTCTTGTAGAGCTGGGTGAGCTTCCCGTCCTTCACACGCCAAGCCATCTCGCACCCGAACTGGAAGTTGATCCGCTTGTCGTCGATCGACCAGGAGGTGTTCGTGGTCATGAACACCCCGTCCTTCGTATCGCCGATGATCTCCGCGAGCGAACCTTCGCGCGGCTCGATCGAGATGTTCGTCATGCGGATCAGTGGGAGGTGGCTCCATCCGTCGGCGCGACTCGTCCCGTTCGAGGTCTCGCCCACGACCGGCGCCGTCTCCCGGTTCGTGAGGAAGTGCTGGAACGTGCCGTCGACGATGATGGGCGTGCGCTGCGCCGGGACGCCTTCGTCGTCGAAGCCGAACGTCCCGAGCCCGCCGGACAGCGTTGCGTCCGCGGTTACCGAGACCAGGTCGCTCGCGTAGCGGACCTTTCCGCCGTCGCCGGGCGTGAGCCACGACGAGCCGGCGTAGGCCTCCTCCATCCCGAGCACCCGGTCGAGCTCGATCGGGTGCCCGATCGATTCGTGGATCTGCAGCTCCATCTGCCCGCTGTCCAAGATGAGCGTCGTGACCTCGCTCGGGCAGTCGGGGGCGCGCAGGAGCTCGACCGATTCGCGGCCGATCCGTTCGGCCTCCTCGATGAGGCCCGAGGGTGCGGATGTGCTCGTAGCCGGCCGCCTTGACGTGGCCCGCGGAAGGAATTCGGGTAGGAGCGGCGCTGCATGTCGCCATCGGCCACGGAGGTGGCCTCGGTGCCGCCGCCGCTGTGCGTGACGACCTGGTCGATCGCTGCGCCGTCGCTCGAGGCGAACCACGTGGAGCGGCGGAAGAAGTCGAGGCCACCCTCCGCGAAGGTCACGCCCGGCACCGACTGCATCCGCCGGGTCGCCTCCATCAGCAGGGCCACCTTCTCCTCCAGCGGCACCAGGAACGGGTCCTCCCGGGCCGCCCCGCGCCAGGAGGCGGTCACGGGTTCGACGGGGGACAGCACGCACAGGTTCGCCGGGCAGCCGCTGAGCCGCCTTCGCGATGCTCCACGGCCAGCTGCGCCGTCCGGTGATCTCGCCCTCGTCCAGGCGCGAGGTGGCGGCGAAGCCCCACCGGCCGCCCGCGAGCACGCGGATCCCGATCCCCGAGGAGGTGGCGCGCTCGATGCCCTCCATCTGCCTGGTTGCGGACCGTCAGCGACTCGGTTTCGTCCGTGCCCGCTCGCGCGTCGGCATAGTCCGCGCCCGCCGTTCGGGCGGCCTCGACCGCCAGCTTCGCGAGGTCCAGCAACGCGGCATTCTCTCCTCTACGTGCCTCCGGCAACGGGCGGCATGGTACCCGTTGCGGTCGAAAGCGACCCGCCCGACACGGGCCGATGGAACCGGCCGCGGAAACCCGGGGGACCGAAGCGGCCGCGCAGGTGCCATGATGCCGCCTGGTATCCGAGACCGAAGGAGTCCGGCCGATGCCCGTCGAACGCGCCGCCGAGCACCCCAGGTTCGAGCTGGGGGCCAACACCATCACGAGCCTCGCCGCGCCCTCCCGGGGGGCGGATCGAGGCTCGCGATGTTCCGCACCGACCTGCCACCCGGTGGCGGCCTCCCGCCGCATCACCACGATCACCTCGACGTCTTCGTGGTGACGGCGGGGGGCGGGACCGTCCACATCGACGGCGACGTCTTCGAGCTGTCGCCCGGGGGACTCGGTCGTGGTGCCCACCGGGGCGGTGCACTACGTGGAGGCGGGCGCCGACGGCGCGTCGCTCCTCGTGACGATGCTGGCCGGCACGAAGCTGATCCGCGAGGACGACGACGGCGTCGAGGCGTGCCCCCTGGGTGGGCTGACTGGTGGATGAGATGAAACGCACCTACGTCGCGAACGTCTCGCTCTTCGACGGACGGGCGGTCCGGAACCGCCAGGGCGTGCTGGTCGCCGGCGAGCGGGTGGCGTGGGTGGGCGCCGCACTCGCGCGCGCCGCGGGAGGCCCGTGCGGCCTCCTCGGTCGAGGGCGAGGAGCCACACGCTCACGCCCGGGCTCATCGACTGCCACGTCCATCTCCAGTTCGACGGCGGCCGCCGACTTCGAGGGCGAGGCACGCGCGCTGACCCCCGCACTCGCCGCGCTGAAGGCTGCCGCGAACCTGAAGCGGCACCTGGCGAACGGGGTCACCACGGTCCGCGACCTGGGTGGGATGGACGCGATCAGCTGCGACGTCGGCAGCGCCGTGCGGGACGGGCTCGATCGAGGGGCCGCGCGTGCTGGCGGCCGGCCGTGCGCTCACGATCACCGGGGGCCACGGCCACAACGTGGCGTTCGCTCGGGAGGTGGACGGGCCCGACGCCATGCGCAAGGCGGTCCGCGAGGAGATCAGCGCGGGCGGCGACGGCGATCAAGGTGGTCGCCACCGGCGGCGTCCTCACGCCCGGGATCGGCGCCACGTTCATCGCGTACACGTCCGAGGAGCTGGCGCGCGGCCGTCGACGAGGCGCACAGGTGGGATCGGTGCGTCGCCGCCCACGCGATCGGTGCGGAGGGGATCCTGCAACGCCGTCCGCGCCGGCGTGGACTCCGTGGAGCACTGCAACGCACGTCACGGCCCGGGATCGCGCGCGAGATGAAGGCGCGCGGGCACCTTCCGCTCACCCGACGTTGAGCGCGGTGCGGGGGATCATCGACCACGCCGATGGCGTCCCCTCCTACGCCGTCGAGAAAGCGCGCCTCCTGGAGCAGGCGGCCAGCGAGTCGCATCGGCGCGCCGTTCGCGCCGGCATCCGGCACGTGTGCGGTACGGACGCCGGCACGCCCTTCAACCCCCACGGCAACGCCCCGCACGGAGTTGGTCGACATGGTGGCTGGGGGATGACTCCCGCTGCCGCGATGCAGCGCGGCCACCCGCAACGGCGGCCGAGCTGCTGCGGCTGGAGGCGTGGGGTCGGTCGCGGCGGGGCTCCGTCGCGGATCTCGTGCTGTATGACGCCGACCCGGTCGATGACATCACGCCGTACTACGTCCGCGCACGGTGTGGAAGGCGGGTCGCGCGGGCGGATGCGATGAAGCTCCTGGTCATCGGCGGCACTCACTTCGTCGGCCGGTGGGCCGTCGACGAGGCGGTGGCGCGCGGACACGAGGTCACCGTGTTCCACCGCGGTCCGGACGAGCCCTCCGGGCTTGCCGCCGGTCGAGCACGTACACGGCGATCGGAACGGCGGGCTCGGCGATGCTGGCGGGCCGTGCGTGGGACGCCGTCCTCGACACGTGCGGATACGTGCCACGTCAGGTCCGCGAGGTGGCTCGACGTCCTCGGCCGATGCCACCTCGCACTACACGTTCGTCTCGTCGCTCTCGGTGTACCCCGACGCAGTCCTCCCCGGCGCCGACGACGCGTCGCCCACCTTCGGGCCCCCGTTCCCCGACACCGAGGAGATCACCGACGACGACCTACGGGCCGTTGAAGGTGGCCTGCGAGCGCGAGGCCCTGCGCGGGTTCCCGGGCGCTGCCTGTCCTGCGGCCCGGCTATGTCGTGGGGCCGCACGACCCCACCGACCGGTTCACGTCGTGGGTGCGCCGCGCCGGCAGCGGGAGGCGAGATGTTGGCGTCCGGCGCCCGCCGCCGAGGTGCTGCAGGCGGTCGACGCTCGGGACCTCGCCACCTTCACGCTCGACCGGATCGAGGCCGCCTCGGCGGATGTGTTCGGCGTGGTGGGGCCGGGCGTGCCGCTCACGTGGGGGATCGGCGCTCGAGGCCATGTGCGAGGTCGGCGGAGCGGGCACTCGGATCGTGTGGGTCGAGGCGCCGTTCCTGGCCGACGCGCTCGGCGACGATCGCTGGACCGCCTTCCCATGTGGGACATGGAGGTTCCCGGCCGCCCCGGGTTCGACGCCTCCCGGGCCGATCGCGGCCGGGCTGCGGCACCGTGCGTTCCACGAGACGGTGCGCGACACCCTGGCGTGGGACCGGCCCGCGCGCCGGGTCCGCTGAAGGCAGGTCTCACGCCGGAGCGGGAGCGCGAGCTTCTGCACGCTGGCAGGGCCGGCCAGAGGTAGGCGTCGCTACCGCACCGCGCGCTCCAGGATCTCCACGCCCCGTGCGAGCGCTCGCAGCTGTGGGGGCGTCAGCGTCGCCAGCCCCTGCGAGAGCGCCTTCATGCGCCGTGCGCGTGCACGGCGCATGCGCCCGGGAACCCCGCGGGTGGCGCGCACGAGCACGGCCCGCCGGTCCGTCGGATCTGGCGACCGCACCACGTGCCCGTCACGCTCCATCGCGTCGACCAGGCGCGTCATCGTGGGCGGTTCGACGCGCTCCGCCTGGGCGAGGTCGCCGATCCGCATCGGGCCCTCCACGGCGAGGACTGCGAGCGCGGACAGGCGCGAGGCGGACAGGCCGAGTGCCTCGTCTTCCGCGCGCAGGCGGCGCGAGAGGTGGATCGAGGCCGCGTGCAACCGGCCGGCCACGACATCCACCTCTCGCGCTGGGGAAGAGCGCCTCGCGGTGGGTCTCGGAACGGTGGGCATATAGTTAGCCTAAGCAAATATAGGGCGAGCTTGCAAGCGGGGCAAGCACCTGGGAGAAGATCGGGTCAGCCGAGCGCGTAGTCGGCGAACCGGTAGGTCTGCGCGGAGGAGTCGCACGGATTCCCTCTGCCGAACTCGATCCGGCCGGCCGTGACGTCCGCGACGCACCAGAAGACGGTCTTCTCATGGGGCATCCCAGACTCCGGATGACGGCAAAGGGCGTCGGGCCCGTGCTCGTGATCGGCGAGCATCGCGCGGAGGGACGAGGCTGTCAGCTCGCCGGGACCGGCTTCGGAGAGCAGCTCGCATGCGCGCTTGTAGCGCACCGCCGATCGCTCCGCGTACGCGGGGTCTCCTTCGAAGCGCAGCATCCGGCCGCACACGTAGTGGTTCGTGTGGACGAGGTGGCCGGCGCTATCCAGATCGGTGATCTCGGCGTCGGTGGCACTTCCCTCGACGTTGGCGACCTGCCCCCCCGCCGCAGCGAGCACGTTGTTGTAGCTGGAAGCACGGTCCGGACGCAGTGCGCTCCCCAGCATCTCGTCCCATGAGCCCGCTCTCAGCATCTCGAGCACCTGATGCGAGCGTGAGATGCCGAGACGCTCGTCGTTGGGAGCCAGCTCGTTGCCGGTGAGCGAGAGCCCGGCGGAGTTCCATCCCACGGAGAGCCAGGGGACGCCTCCGATCTGGAAGATCGTGGGGTCGCCGGGGACGCGGATCTCCAGGGCGACCAGCTCGCCTTCCACTTCGGGGCGAAGGTCGTTGTTGTGCGCCACCAGCATATGACCGTCGGCGGTCGCCACAGGCCCCGCCACCAGATCGGTGCAGTGCGCGTTCGTGCGGGCGGCGTAGGGCTCGTACCAGAGCTCCTCGATGGTGGTGGCGAAGAACGCTGAGGGATCGACGCCGGCCGAAACGGCGCAGGCGTCAAGCTCTTCGATCAGCCACGGCAGGCGGGGCGCCGTGAACGCGCGGTACTCCAGGGCGAGCGCCAGCTGTTCTTCCTCCGTCCTGCCCGCGGGCAGATCCGCGAACGCCGATCCGATCTCCCGGGCGATCGACTCGCGGCCCAGCTTCCCGAGCTGGCTCCCGATGTCGCGATGGGAGCCGGCGATGCGGTGCACCGGGATCGGCGGCGGGGTCATCGCGTCAGCTCCGCTACGAGCGCCGCGAACGCCTCGACGTAGCTGTCCACGTCGGCGACGGACGCGGGCACGCTGCACGTCGGACCGGCCCCGACGATGGCGTCCCACACGCCGCGGTTCGCGAGGTAGACGCGTATCAGCCGGCGCAGCGGCACGTCGAGATGCGCGGCAGCCTCCTGCGCGTTCCTCGGCATCAGCGGCGCGAACGTCACGCCGCTGCGCGGCCAGAACCGGTGCGTGGTCCAGGGCAGCCTCGCCTCCTCGACCACGTGCTCGATGCCGTCGGCGAGCCGGGCGCCCAGCACGTGCGTGTGTTCGTACGCCGCGGCGGTGAGAACCTCACCCATCGTCGCCCGCGCCGCCGCCATCGACAGCGGGTTGCCGAAGAGCGTGCCACCGGTCGCCACCGCCCCCTTCTCGTCGTCGCGTCCCGCGGGCCGCTCCATGACCTCCGCCACGTCCTCGGTCATCCCGTAGGCGCCCATCGGGACGCCCCCCGCGATCGACTTGCCGATCGTGATGAGGTCGGGCGCGAGCCCCCACAGGCGCGTGAGTCCGCCGGCGTCCACAACCTGGGTGTGCGTCTCGTCGTAGGCGAGCAGCGTCCCGGTCGCGCGGGTGATACGGCGGAGCGCGTCGTGGAAGCCCGCGTCGGGCAACTGCAGGCCGAGGTTGTTCGTGAGCGCCGGTTCGGAGACGACGAGGGCGACGGTGCGCCCGTCGAGCGCATCGGCGAGGGCGTCGGGGTCGTTGAAGGGCACGATGACGCTCTTGCTCGTGACGTCACGCGGCAGGCCGCCCTCTTCGGGCACGAGCCTGCCGTGCGCCAGCTCCACCAGCGCTTCGTCGAAGTGCCCGTGGTACTTGCCTTCGAAGAACAGGACCTTGTCGCGGCCCGTCGCCACACGCGCGACGCGGATCGCCTCCGTGTTGGCGTGGGTCGCCGAGAGCGTGAACTGCCACTTCGGCAGTCCGTAGCGACGTCCGAGCTCCTCTGCCACCCAGATCCCGTCCTCGTTCGGCAAGAGGAACTGCGTGCCGCGCGCGACGCGATCCGCCACGGCGTCCACGACGGGGTCGGGCGCGTAGCCGGCGAACATCGACATGTCGGCGATGTTGAAGTCGGCGTAATCGTTGCCGTCGACGTCGCGGAAGTGGGCGCCGCGGCCCTCGTCGACGAAGAGCGGCGGATGATCATAGGACGTGCGGAGCCACGACATGGGCACGCCGTTCGGCATGACGGGCTTCGCTCGCTCCCACAGCTCCCGCGAGCGACCGTGGCCCCGGGCGAACACCGCGTCCTCGCGGGCCTTGACCTCCTCCAGCTTGCGCCGGGCGACCCCGATCGCCTCACCGCTCACGATGGGACCTTCGGCGCCGTGAAGGCGTGCGCGGTGCCGGCGTCGTCGCCCACGTAGATGGCGCCGCCCACGGCGGCGGGGGCCGCGGACGTGGCGGCGACCAACCGGTGGGACGAGGGCGTCTCGCAGCCGGGCACGGTGGCTGCGTCGCATGCGATCGGGATGGCCGTGACGGTGCCCGCGCGCGAGACCACGTACACGATCCCGCCCGCCGTGACCGGCGTGAGCAGGGGCGCCCCGCCGAAGTTGAAGATCGTCGTCGGAGGGCAGGTCGTCTGCGCGCAGGTGGTCGGGAAGACGTAGAGGCGTCCGTTCGGCCGCGCCACGTAGACGGAATCGCCCTCGACCATCGGGGCGGCCGCGACGCCGGACCGGGACGCCGTCGCCGGCGCGAGATCCGAGGTCCACGACGGCCGGCAGATGCCGCGGCACGAGAGCGGGAACGCCAGGAGGGTGTCGTGCGCAACGACGAACGCACTGTCCGCGGAGAGCGCGGGCGGGCCGGCGGCCCCTGCCGTGTCACCCGTCCAGGTGGGACGACAGCGGGCGACGCAGACCGCGGGGAACGCCTCGATCCCGCCCGCCGCGCCGACCGAGGTCACCACGATGAGTCCGTTGGCGTCGGCGGGACGGCCGGCGGCGCGGCTCGGCAGGTCGCCGGTCCATGCCGGCGGGCAATCTCGGTCGCCGGTGCCGCAATGCGTCGGATAGGCGTAGAGCTTGCGGGTGGCCGCGTAGACGAGGTCCTCGTTCGCGTTGGGGGTGGGCACCGGACCGGCGCCGGCGCGCCCGTTCCACGAGGGCCGGCAGTGGAGCTCGTCGCAGTGGCTCGGGAAGGCGTAGACGCGGCCGTGGGCCGAGCCCGCGAACACGAGGTCGTTGAGCAAGGCGACGCTCGACAGGGGACCGTCGGGAACGGGATCCTGCCACGCGGGGCGGCACGTTGCCGCGGCGGTGGCCGCGCAGGGAAGCGGATAGGCGTAGAGCCCGTTGAGGCCGCTCACGTAGAGGGTGTCCGCCGAGGCGGCGACGCCGGTGACCGGCCCCGCTCCCAGCGACGCCGTCCAGGTCGGTCCGAACCCGCTCGGGTCGGTCGGACGCGCGCTCCGCACCGGGCGCGGCGCAGGCGCACGCCGCAGCAGATGGATCGCTCCCCCGGTCACGGCGAGGGTGGCGACGACGACGGCGCAGATGCCCACGATGCGCGCGACCTTGGACCCGTGCGTGCGCGCGAGCGTTCCCACGAACGGAACGAGGTGATGTCGGGTATGGGGACGCTGATCCTGCACGGCCACCCATCATCGCCCACCGACCGCCACCTCGTCCCGTGTCACTCGGCCTCGCTACCGTGATCCGAACTTCCCCCTACAGGAGGCAGCGATGACGGCACAGATGGGTCTTGTCGTGTTGGCGCTCGTGACGGGTCTCGCCGCGGGAGCGGCCGCCGTAGCCGCCCGCGGCGTTTCGGCTCGCCGGCTCGGCCCGGGTCCCAACGACGACACCGTCGCCGGTGCCCAGATGCAGTGGAGGATCCAGGGACAACTGGAGACGCAGGCCGCCGAGCTCCGCCGGCTCGCCGACACGGCAGCGGGTCGCGATGTCGCCGGCGAACAGCTCCGCGCCGGACTCGAAGGCACTCGGCGCGCCCTCGAGCAGCTCCAGGTGCGCGAGCAGGAACGCCGCCGTGTCGAGGACGAACAGCAGGAGGTCGTTCGCCGGCTCGCCACGGTGCTCGCCGGCGGAGCCGCCAAGGGCCGCGCGGGGGAGCACGTGCTGCGCGATCACCTCGCACAGCTGCCGCCGAGCATGCTCGTCACCGACTACCGCGTTGGCGGCAAGGTGGTGGAGTTCGGGCTGCTGTTGCCGGACGGCCGAAGGCTCCCGATCGATTCGAAGTGGACCGCCCTCGCGGAGCTCGAGGCGCTCGAACGGGCGGACGATCCCTCTACGCGCGACGCCTGCGCGCGCGCCGTCGAGAAGGCGGTGACCCTGCGTGCGCGCGAGGTCGCCCAGTATCTCGACCCGGCGCTCACCGCGCCGGTCGCCGTCGCCGTCATCCCCGATGCCGCGTACCATGTGCTGCGGCGAGCGCACGCGGACGCCTACGCGCGCGGAGTCGTGATCGTGCCCTACGGGTCGGCGCTCCCCATCGTGCTGTTCCTGTACTCCCTCGTGCAGCGCTTCGGTGATGCGGCGGACGTCCAGGCGAGCCTCGCAGAGGTCGTCGGCGTCCTCGATGCCCTCGAATCGGTTCTCGAGAACAAGTTCGCGCGCGCGGGCATCATGATCGCCAACGGCGCCGACCAGTTCCGGTCCCAGCTCGGGATGGCGCGCGGCTCTGTCGCCCGTGCCCGGGCGGGCTCCGCCCCGCCGGCCGAGCCCGCGCCACTTCCCGGGGACGACGGAGTGGTCGCCTTCGCCCGTTGAGGCCGTGGCACACTGTGGCCGCATGGACTTCCACGAGGCCGCCCGGGAGCTTGGGTTCCGACCGCGCGAACAGCGCAGCCCGGGCGCGGGAGGCGCCCGAGTGCTCGAGGCGCAGCCGAACGCATTCATGACGTACGTTGTCCAGGTCTATCCCGACGGCACGGCCCTGTTCACCTGGGAATTCGCACTGGGGGAGTACCTGGCGCGCCAGGGGATCCAGATGGGCTCTGATGAGACCCTCAACCAGTTCATCTACCCACGCACGGATGTTCGCGGCCCGCAGGATGCCAAGTGGCTCGCCGCCGCGATCGAGCGCACCGAGGACATGCTCTCGTCGATCCGGCTCGACCGGCCCGAGGTGGGGGAGCCGGCGTGAGGCGGTAGGTCAGCGCGACACCCCCGGCCGAAACAGCGCCTCTCCGCCCGCCGGGATCAACGGCGTCGTCTACGGCGCCGCGTGGGCCGGCAAGCTGCACGTGTCCGGGTGGCAGGGCTCCGACGAGGGATCCGCGGTCACCGGTTGACGGTTCTACCCGGTATCTGCATAACTATGCGGTATGAGTGATGTCGCGCAGCTCCGCGCCGCCGTGCTGGGCGCCTCCGGGTACGCGGGCGGCGAGGTGCTCCGCCTGCTGGCGGCACATCCCGAGGTCCGGGTGACGTTCCTGGGGGCGAAGGGCTCGGCCGGCCGAACCCTCGCCGACGTCCATCCCCACCTCGGCTCGCTGCCGCACGCAGGTGTCACGCTGCGGGAGGTCGATGCAGGGGCCATCGCCCGCGAGGCGGACGTGGTGTTCTCGTCTCTGCCTCACGGGGCGAGCGCGTCGCTGGTGCCCGGGCTGCTCGACGCGGGCCTGCGCGTCGTGGACCTCGCCGGTGACTTCCGCCTGCCGGCCGAGGCGTATCCGGAGTGGTACGGCTTCGATCATCCGTCGAAGGCGTGGCTCGACAAGGCCGTGTACGGGCTGCCGGAGCTGTTCGCCGGGCGGATCCGTGGCGCTGCGCTCGTCGCCAACCCCGGCTGCTACCCGACGCCGGTGATCCTGGGGCTCGCACCCCTTCTCGCGGCCGGTCTCATCGAGCCGGACACGATCCTGGTGGACGGCAAGACCGGCCTGTCGGGAGCGGGCAAGACGGCGAACGATGCCACGATCTACACGGCGACGCAGGACAGCGTCCGCCCCTATCGCGTGCCGCGGCATCAGCACACGCCGGAGATGGAGCGCGGCATCGAGCTCGCCACAGGCCTCACGCCACCGGTGTTGTTCGTGCCGCACCTGGTGCCGACGGTGCGCGGCGTCCTCACGACCTGTTACGCGCATCTCGCGCCCGGAACGACCACCGAACGGCTCACGGAGGCGCTCGCTGCCACCTACGCAGGACGGCTGTTCGTGCGCGTGATGGCGCCGGAGGGCATGGTCGACTCCAAGCGCGTGCGCGGCACCAACGTCGTGGAGCTGCAGGCGGTCGCCGATCCCCGAACCGGCACGGCGATCGTGGTGGGTGCCGTCGACAACCTCGTGAAGGGCGCCGCGGGCCAGGCGATCCAGAACTTCAACCTCGCCGCCGGGTTCGAGGAAACCACAGCGCTGCCGACCCTGGCGGTCTATCCGTGAGCGTCACGTACGCGCGGGGATTCCGCGCCGCCACCACCACCGCGGGCTTCAAGCCGAGCGGACTTCCCGATCTCGCATCGCTCGTCGGCGACCCGGGGACCACGGCCGCGGGACCGTTCACGACCAACCGCATGGCGGTGGCGCGTGCCGAGATGGCCGGACCGGAGATCGCGATCGGCGTGGCTCTGGGGGAAGGTCCGGGACGGAGCCGCGGAGTCGGTTGTGACCTGTCCTGTGGCGAGTACACGACGTGACGACCACCGACCCGCCGCCGCAGATGCGCGAACGCACCGTCGCGAAGGCGCGCACGCTCCTGGAGGCGCTGCCGTTCATGCGCGAGCATCACGGGAAGGTGATCGTCGTGAAGTACGGCGGCGCCGCGATGGAGCAGGCAGGGCTCGCGGGGTCGTTCGGGCAAGACGTCGCGCTCCTGCAGAGCGCCGGCATCACGGCCGTGATCGTCCACGGCGGTGGCCCCCAGGTGACCCAGGTGAGTGCGCGCCTCGGCATCGAGACGACGTTCGTGGACGGTGTGCGCGTCACCGACGCGGAGACGCTCGATGTCGCGACCATGGTCCTTGCCGGCAAGCTCAACACCGAGGTCGTGAGCACCCTCGCGGCCGGCGGTGTCCCCGCCGTGGGTCTTTCCGGGGTGGATGGCGGCCTGTTGCTGGCCCGCAGGCAGGCGGCCCCGGACCTCGGCTTCGTGGGTGAGGTCGTGCACGTGAACGTCGAGGTGTTGCGCACGCTTACGGACCGCCGCTTCGTGCCGGTCGTCGCGTCGATCGCCGTGGACGAGACCGGGCAGGCCTACAACGTGAACGCCGACGTCGTGGCGAGCGAGTTGGCGGTCGCATTGGGTGCGGAGAAGCTCGTGTTCCTCAACGACGTCCCGGGCGTCATCGGGCCCACCGGCGACCTGCTCTCGGAACTGTCCGCGGAGCAGTGCCGGGGCCTGTTGGCGAAGGCCGGCGTGGTGGCGGGCGGCATGATCCCGAAGCTCGAGAGTGCGGTGCGAGCCCTGGAGGCGGGCGTGGGTCGTATCCACCTCGTGGACGGCCGCGTCGAGCACGCGCTCGTGCTCGAGCTGTTCACGCCCGAAGGCGTCGGCACGATGATCACGCCCGACGTATCCGAGGGGGCGCTCGACGCATGAGCGGGGACGTCCACGTGATGCCGACCTACGTCCGGTACCCGCTCACGCTCGTGCGCGGGGAGGGCACGCGCGTGTGGGACGACGCCGGCCGGGCCTGTCTCGGCGGCCGCGCCCTCGCCGCGGTCACGGGGCCGGCGGCATGACTCGCGCGAACGGCGCCGTGAAGGCGAAGCGCCAGCGAACGATCCTGGGCCTCGTCGCGCGGGAACGGCTGGGTAGTCAGGAGGAGATCCGGGCGCGTCTGCGGTCCCTGGGGGTCGAGGCGACGCAGTCGACGATCAGCCGGGACGTGGAGGAGCTCGGCCTGGCGCGCATCCACGGCGCCGACGGGGTGCGGTACGTGATGCCCGCGGGGAGCTCCGCGCCGCAGCCGCTCGCGTTGCTGCGGCGCCTGCTGGACGAGTTCGCGTTGTCGTTCGTGCGGGCGGACACGGGCCTCATCCTGAGGACCCCGCCCGGCGCCGCGGCGGCGCTGGCGGAGGGCATCGATCGCGCGGCGCTCGCGGACATCGCCGGCACGATCGCCGGCGACAACACCATCCTCATCCTGGGCTGCGAAGGCGTCGGCGCCGCGCGGATCGAACGCTCGTTGTCGAAGATCATGGAGGTATGACATGAAGACGGCAGTGCTGGCCTACAGCGGCGGGCTCGACACGTCGGTGACGATCCGATGGCTCATCGACCAGGGCTACGCGGTGCACGCCGTCGCCGTGGACGTCGGCCAGCAGGAGGACTTCGCGCAGATCGTCGCGCGGGGTCGGGCCGCCGGTGCGACGAGCGTCCGGGTCGTTGACGCCGTGGATCGCTTCGCGCGGGACTTCCTCACGCACGCGATCAAGACGAACGCCCTCTATGAGGGGAAGTACCCGATGGTGTCGGGCCTCGCGCGGCCCTGCATCGTGGAGGAAGTGGTGAAGGTCGCGCGCGAGGTTGGGGCCGACACCGTCGCGCACGGGTGTACCGGCAAGGGGAACGACCAGGTGCGGTTCGAGGTTGGCTTCTACGTGCTGGCGCCCGAGCTCACGGTCATGGCGCCGATCCGCGACGCCGAGATCCCCCGGGAGAAGGCCATCTCGCTCGCCGCCGAGTGGGACATCCCGCTTGCGGGGATCGCCTCCACGTACTCCGTCGATGAGAACCTGTGGGGGCGCACGGCCGAATGCGGGCCGCTGGAGGATCCGTGGGTCGCGCCGCCCGAGGACGCATTCGCGCGAACGGCGTCGCCGGCCGCCCGGCCCGAGGACGCCACCGAGGCCTCGGTGGCCTTCGATGGGGGGATCCCGGTGGCGATCGACGGGGAAACCCTGAAACTCCCGGAGGTCATCCGCGCACTGGACGCGCTCGGCGGCAGGTACGGCTTCGGCCGCGTCGACATGATCGAGAACCGCCGCGTGGGCATCAAGAGCCGTGAGCTGTACGAGGTGCCGGGCGCCCTCGCGGTCATCCGGGCGCATCAGGCGCTCGAGGATCTGACCCTGGAGCGCGAAGTGGCGCACCACAAGCCGCTGCTCGAGCAGCGCTGGGCCGACCTCGTCTACGACGGCCAGTGGTTCAGCCCGCTGCGCGGCGCGATCGACGCCTACGTGGACGCGACGCAGACGTACGTGAGCGGCGACGTGCGCCTGCGGTTCGAGCCTGGCGCGTGCACCGTCGTGGGTCGAAGGAGCGAGCACGCGCTCTACGACCTCGCCCTCGCGACCTACGGCACCGGCGACGCGTTCGACCAGTCGCACGCCCGCGGCTACCTCCGGCTCTACGGGATGCCGCTGAAGGTCTGGGCGGCGAAGCAGGGGATCGGCTCCGCGTGAGCCGGGCCGACGCCCCCTTGTGGGCAGGGCGCTTCTCGGGCTCGCCCGCGCCCGAAGCCGCGGCGCTCGGGCGTTCGCTCGCGTTCGACGTTCGACTGGCGCCGCAGGACGTTGCGGCCGGGATCGCCCACGTCGGGGCGCTCCAGGCGGCCGGCCTGCTCACGGCGGAGGAGGCGGCCGCGTCTCGGGGCGGCCCTCGCCGACGTGGGCCGGGAGATCGTTGAGGGTCGGTTCGACTTCAGCGACGCGGACGAGGACATGCATTCCGCCGTCGAGCGCGGCGTTACCGATCGCCTCGGCGACCTCGGAGCGAAACTCCATGCGGGCCGCTCGCGCAACGACCTGGTCGTGGCGGACCTGCGTCTGTGGCTGCTCGAGGCGGCCTCGGGGATCCGCGCGCAGCTCGCCGAGATGATCCGCGTGCTCGTGGCTCGGGCCCGTGAACACGATCGGACGGTGATGCCGGGCACGACCCACGCCCGGTTCGCTCAGCCCGTGACGCTTGGCCTCCACCTGCTCGCCCATGCAAGCGCGCTCGCCCGCGACGACGGGCGATTCGCGCAGTGGGCCGAGCGCACCGACGTCTCGCCGCTGGGCGCGGGCGCGATCGCCACCTCGACGCTGGGCCTCGACCCCGCCGCCACCGCGACGCGTCTGGGCTTCGCTCGCGCGTTCACGAACTCCATCGACGCCGTGGGCGACCGGGACTTCGTGCAGGAGTTCCTCGCCGATGCCGCGATCTGCGCGACGCACCTGTCGCGGCTTGCGGCGGATCTCGCGCGATGGACGACGAGGCGTTGGGCTGGGCCGAGTTCGACGAGGCCTACTCCACCGGGTCCAGCATGATGCCGCAGAAGCGGAACCCCGACACGCCGGAGCTGGCGCGCGGCAAGGCGGCGCGGGTGTCGGCGGCCGCCTTCCCGCAGCTCGTCGGCGCTCCTGCAGGGCTTCCCGGCGGGCTACCACCGGGATCTGCAGGAGGACAAGGAGCCGGCGTTCGACGCGGCGGACACGCTGGGGCTCGCGCTGCCCGCGATGCACCGGCGCGGTTCGCACGTGCGTTCGACCTCGATGCGATGCGCGCGTGGTGCGACGACGACGGCCTGTACGCGACGGACCTGGCCGAGGCGCTGGTGCGAGCCGGCGTGCCCTTCCGACGAGGCGCACCGCCGGACGGGCGAGCTGCTGAAGGAACTCGCGGCGCCGCAGCGGCCGCCTCGAGGACCTGGACGCGCGAGGAGTGGACCGACTTCGGCGTGCCCGGCGGCGCGGCGATGCTGGATCCGACACGCAGCGTGGCGGCGCGGACGATGCCGGGCGGACCCGCGCCGGCAGCGTCAGGTGCAGCCGACGCGCTCGCAGGCGGATCGCCCGTCGGAGTGTCGTCAACCGCGGAAGGGCCCCGCCGCGGACAGCGACGGAGCCCTCGTCGGCGCATCAGTGACGACGGAGTCTAGACGGCGCGCACGTTCGCGGCCTGCGGGCCCTTCTGGCCCTCGGTGACGTCGAACTCGACGGCCTGGCCCTCCTCGAGATTGCGGTACCCTCGCCCTCGATCGCACTGAAATGCACGAAGACATCGGGGCCGTCAGCCTGGGTGATGAAGCCGAAGCCTTTCTCCGGGCTGAACCACTTCACGGTTCCGGTTGCCACTGGCGTTCCCCTCCTTTCCCGGCCGGCGCGGACCTGTTACGTGTCCGTCGGCCTCCGGCTAGTAACGCCGGGAGGGAACTGCTCCAGAGCCGAAACTGTGATGCCAAGAACCCTCGTTCGCCACCTTACCGGACCCGCAGGACATCGTGCCACCCGCGCTTCGATGAACGTTCGGCGACGGCGTAGCCTGCGGTGGATGGACACGCGGAGGACGACGCCGGCGCTCGACGTATCTGCGATCGCGGCGCTTCGCCGCCTTCGCCGCGACCCGATCGGGCTGCTCGAGTCCGCGGCCGCGCTCGGCGATCTGGTCCGGGTCCCGATGCCGCGCGTGCGCGTGTATGTGGTGAACGATCCCGCCCTCGGTTGGGAGATCCTTTCGACGGGTCACCGGGACTTCGAGAAGAGTCCCACGCTGAAGAACGCCAAGATGGTCCTGGGGGAGGGGCTGCTCACAGCGGAAGGCGAGCTGCATCGCCATCAGCGTCGGCTGATCCAACCGCTGTTCCATCACGCGCGGGTGTCGGGATGGGCCGGCCTCATGGTCGCCGAGGCCGAGCGGGCCGCCGGCCGCATCCCTGCGGGCCGACCCGTCGACGTCCACGAACGGATGGCCGCGCTCACCCTCGCGATCGTGGGACGTACCGTGTTCGACACTGACATCGAGGCAGACGACGCGGCGCAGGTCGCGGCGGCGCTGCGCGAGGTGCTGTCTCAGTTCGACCGCCAATTCTCTCCGTGGCTACCGCTCACGGCGAAGCTCCCCATCCCCGCGACCCGCCGGTTCAACCGCGCGGTCGCTGTGTTCGACCGGATGGTCTACGCGATGATCGAACAGCGCCACCGGGCGGGCGCGACCCGCGATGACCTCCTTTCGTTGCTGCTCGCCGCGAAGGAGGGGGGGGTTGGGATGGCCGACACCCAGGTGCGGGACGAGGCCGTGACGCTGTTCCTCGCCGGGCACGAGACGACGTCGAACGCGCTCACGTGGACGTGGTGGCTGCTCTCGCAACACCCGGAGGTGGAAGCGCGGTTGCATGCCGAACTGGACGCGGTGCTCGCCGGACGACTCCCCACGGCGGCGGATCTGGAACGTCTGCCGTACACCGGGGCCGTGGCCTCCGAGTCCATGCGCCTGAGGCCGCCCGCGTGGGCGATCGGGCGGCAGACGACCGTCGATCGTGACCTCGGAGGCATCCGGATGCGGCGGGGCTCGGTCGTGATCGTCTCGCCGTGGCTCCTGCATCATGACGCGCGTTGGTGGCCGCAGCCCGGCGCCTTCCGACCCGAGCGGTGGCTCCGGGACGACCCGGATCGGCCGCGTCACGCGTTCCTGCCGTTCGGTGGCGGGCCTCGCATGTGCATCGGGGAGGGGTTCGCGTGGATGGAGGTGCGCCTCCTGCTCGCGACGCTCGCGCAGCGCTGGAGCTTCCGGCTGGATCCTTCGGCGCGGGTGGAGCTGCAGCCGGTGATCACGCTCCGCCCGCGCTACGGCATGATGATGCGCGGGACGCCTACGCGTTGAGGGATTCCGCCGCGGCGGGTTCGTCCGCGGAGACCATCGGGATGATGACGCTGAAGACCGACCCCGATGCCGAGCGTGCTGTCGACCGTGACGCGGCCGTCCATCGATTCCGCGAGGCCCTTGACGATGTGCAGCCCCAGGCCGACGCCTCCGTGCTGGCGCGTCGCCGTCTGGTCCGCCTGGTAGAAGCGGTCGAAGATGCGTGGGATGTCGCCGGGGTCGATGCCCGGTCCCTCGTCCTGCACGCGCAGCTCAGCGAGTCACCCGCGACCGCGGCGGCAACGTCACCGACGTGGCGGGCTCGGAGTACTTCAGCGCGTTGTCCAGAGGTTGACCAGCATGTCGGCGACCTTCGCCGCGGTCGCAACGCGCCCGCGTGCCGGCGCCGACCTCGACGTGGATCCGCTCGCCGTCGAGGTGGAAGTCGCCCGCCACCTCGTGCATCAGCGCGGCCACGTCGAACGCGCCGACGCTGGCGACTCGGTTCGCGTCCGCCTCGATCCGCGACTCGGCCAGCAGGTTCATCACGAGCCGCAGCATCCGGTTGCCCTGGCGCTCGATCGCGTCGATCGACTCGATCGGCGATGGGGTCGCCCCCGACGCCGTGCCGCGCAGCATGCTTCGCGTAGCCGAGGATGCTCGTGAGCGGGCTGCGCAGCTCGTGCGAGGACGCCGCGACGAAGTCGCTCCTTCATCCGGTCCAGCTCGCGCAGCTCGGCCACGGTCGCCTGCTCGCGCTCCAGCAGGTCCGAGAGCTGGGCGGCCTGGTCGGTGAGCTGTCTCGTTCTGTCGGCGCAGCGTCCGGTTGGTGCCCACCATCAGCGGGCAGCAGGAGCACGTAGAGCACCAGCAGCCCGATGCCCGAGCGAGATCGTGAGCGTGTGCGTCGAAGCGGTCGATCTCGGCCTGGATCACGTGAGTAGTCGCGGTAGACCTCCACCACGCCCGACCACCGGTCCGCCCGGAACGTCATCCGCACCGGCACGTAGGTCTCGAACAGCTTGCTCGCCAGGCCGTCGCTCGCCGGCGTTCTCCGCCTTCGTGAGGTCGGAGATGTCGCTCTCGACGTGGCCCTCCGAGCGCCTCGCTGAGGTCGTCCTCCCTGCTGGGGACCAGGCCCACCTGCTGGCGGGTCGTTCGAGTACAGGACCGTGCCGTCGCGTGCCCCAGATCTTCACGCGCTTGATGCCCGGGTCGCTGCCGATATCTTCTCGCACGATCGCGTCGATCCGCCGGTAGTTGGCGCCCGTCATGGGGCCGGCCATCAGCGTCGGGGCGGCGGCCAGCGACCGGCGCGATCACGTCGTTGGCGAGCAGCTCGGCCCGGCGAGGGCGCTGGCCGAGTCCTCCTCGCGGGCCGCACGTCCCGCGTGCGGAAGAACGAGATCGCGAAGCCGATGAGGACGAACACCAGCAGGCTCGTGACCGCGAAACGCGCCACGATCCAGCGTCGCGGGTCCCACTCGACCTCCAGCCGCATAGCTGGCGTATCGACCGCCGGCGGCTCCGGATGAACCCCCTTCTCGAGCGATCTGATGCTCGCGGTCCCAGCCGGTAGGCTCGAGTCCATGCCCTCCTTCGCCTCCGCCCTGGTCCTGTTCGCGCATCCCGACGACGCCGAGTTCATGTGCGGCGGCACGGTCGCGCGATGGGCGAAGGAGGGCTGCGCCGTGCACTACGTCGTGTGCACGGACGGTTCGGCGGGTTCGAACGAGCCCGGCGCCCGCCGCGAGGCTGTGGCGCCCGATCCGCGAACGCGAGCAGCGCGCGGCCGCCGCGGTCCTGGGCGTCGACGAGCGTGACGTTCCTCGGCGAGCCCGACGGGCTCCTGGAGGTCACACCCCGCCACGCGCAAGAAGGTCTGCCGCGAGGTGCGCGCGCCTGCGCCCGAGGTCCTCGTGGCGCCCGACCCCGCGCGCCTGTGGTTCGCCGACCGCTACATCAACCACTGGGACCACAAGCAGGCGGGCCTGCTGGCGCTCACCGCGGTGATGCCGGACGCCCCCACCCGCGTGATGTTCCAGGAGCTCGAGGAGGAGGGCCTGGAGCCCTACGAGATCCCGAACCTGTGGCTCGTCATCGAACGAGCCCGACACCTACGTCGACATCACCGATACGATCGAGCAGAAGATCGCAGGCCCTCGCGCAAGCACGTGTCCGAAGGAGGCGACGGGGCCGCCCCGTTCGTGCGGGAGCGCGCGGCGGAGACGGGCGAGGACGCGGGGCATGGCGTATCGCCGAGGCCTTCAAGCGTTCCGGTTCTCGGACGAGGATGAGTAGGACATGGCGATGGAACCCGACGACACCGAGCCGTACGAGCTGACGCGCCGAGGAGCGGCGCGACATCGAGGCCGACCTCGTCGACCTCCGCGCGATGCGGGCGATCTTCGAGCCCCGGTCGGTCAAGGGCGTGGTGATCGCGTGCCAGGACTGCGGCGCGAACCACTACTACGAGTGGGAGCTGCTCGCGCGACAACCTCCAGCACATGCTCGAGACCGGCGAGCCACGGATGCACGAGCCGGCGTTCGACATCGTCGAGGAGGAGTACATCCAGTGGGACTACGGCAAGGGCTACGTGGACGCGCTGGCCGACGCGGGCCTGGAGCCCGACCGTCGCGTCGAGGTCACCACGCTGCCCGTGGTGCGAGACGCCCTTCGGCGACGACTTCGCGTTCTGCCCCCGCTGCGGCCGCGCGCTCGCCACGGTCCGCCTCTACCGCGAGCTGCTCGACCGCGGCTTCGACGAGCGCGACGCGCGCGCGTTGCTGGTCCGCGCGGGCTACGAGCCGTTCTGACGCCGTGACGCCCGGGGACGCTCCAGCACGCACTCCTCGGGGCGTCTTGTCGGGGCGCAGCCCCTTGAAGCTGGGTGCGCGCATCTTGTTCGTGCTCTTCGTGATCTCGAGGTAATTCACCTCGCAGACGAGCTCGGGCTCCACGAAGGTGGCGCCCTTCACCTGCGCCGAGTCGGCGTCGTCGATCGGCGGCGTGTCGCGCACGAGCCGGCGAGCCGGGTCCGCACGCGCGTCGAGCGCGCGCTCGGTGAACCCGCTGCCCACCTGCCCGATCCAGCGCCACGTCGCCGTCGTCGATCGCCGCCCACCAGCAGCGCCCCGAACGAGGCGCTGCGCCCGCCCTGGCCGGGCGTCCACCCCAGGATCACGCAGTCCTGCGTGTTGCGGAGTCTTGATCTTGCGCCAATCGGGCGTGCGCCGCCCCGGCAGGTAGGTCGAGCCGAGCCGCTTCGCCATCACGCCTTCCAGGCCCAGCCCGCGCGCCGACTCCGTGAACTCCTTCGCCCGCGCCCTTCGACGTGGGTCACCACCTGCAGCCGGTGGTCGGTCTCGACGATGAGCTCCAGCAGCTCGCGCCGCTCCTGCAAGGCGAGAGCCCGATCGTCTCGCGGCCGTCCAGCCACAGCAGGTCGAACACGACCAGCGCCACCGGGATCTGCTTCGCGGCGCGCGCGATCTCCCGTTCGCCCGTGAGGTTCATCCGCTGCTGGAGCACCTCGAACGAGTTGCGCCCGTCGGCGTCGAACGCCACGATCTCGCCGTCGATCACCGCGTTCACCTGGTCGACCAGCTCGTGGATCATGTGCAGGTCGGGGTACTGCGCCGTCGCGTCGCGGCCGGTCCGCGTGCGCAGGGTCGTCTGCCCGTCGACAGCTCGGCGAGGCAGCGGATGCCGTCGAGCTTGGGCTCGAACCACCACCCGTCGTCGTCGAACGGCCTCCCAGCCGCCCTCGGCGAGCATCGGCTGGTATCGGGCGCGGCGAGGCGATCAGCGGGGCGTCCTGCGCGCTCGCGAGGAACGCCAGCCAGTTCTGACGCGTCTTCACGAAGTGGAACTCGAGGCCCGGATACCGGCGGCCGTGCAGCCGGAAGCTCACCTTGTCGTCCGGTCCACTCCACCGGCTCGTACCAGCCGTCGTCGAAGATGCGCACCTCGCCGGCGCCGTAGTGGCCCTCGGGGATCGTGCCCTCGAACGAGCCGTACTCGAGGGGGTGGTCCTCGGTCCGGACCGCGAGGCGCTTGTCGCCCTTCGCGGTGGGCAGGCCCTTCGGCACGGCCCACGACGGCAGCGCGCCGTCGCGCTCCAGGCGGACGTCGTAGTGCAGCGCCGTCGCGCGGTGCTTGTGGATCACGAAGGAGTTGCCCGTCGGCCTTCGCGACGGACCCTCGCCGGGGGCCGGCTCGGGCGTGCCTCTCGAAGTCCCGCCGGCGCACGTACTCCATCAGCTTCGGGTCCTTCGACGCCGCGGCGATCTCCTCGGACGTCTTGCGGCGCGTGGAAGGCGCCGCGGTGCGCGGCAGCGCGACCGGCGTCGGCGGCTCCTCGACCTGCGGACCTGAGGGCCTCCAAGGCGTTCGTGAGGTCCATGGAAGGGCCCTCGCGCACGCCGGCGAACAGGTCGCCGACCTCGCGCGAAGCGCTCGGACGCGTTGTCGATCCGGAAGTCCTGCGGCTCGAAGCCGCCCTCGAACACCTCGTCCCACGTGAGCGGCGTGGAGACGGGCGCGCGCGGTTCCGGCCGCACGGAGTAGGCGGCCGAGATGTTGGCGCCGCTGCGGTTCATGTTGTGGTCGATGAACGTCTTGCCCGGTGCGGTCGGCGATCTTCCACGCCATCGTGACGCGGTCGGGGTCGGCGTCGCGGATCAGCCGGCCGCACGCCCCCACGAACGCGCGGACCTGCTCGTAGGTGTAGGCGCCGCGCTCGAGCGGCAGGTAGATCTGCAGCCCCGTGGCGCCCGAGGTCTTCGGGTATGCGGTGAGGCCCAGCTGGTCCAGCAGCACCTTGATGTGGCGGGCCACCGTCAGCACGTCCTCGTACGTGTAGGGCGGGAACGGGTCGAGGTCGAAGAACAGGTAGTCGGGATGGGCCACGTCCTCGCACCGCGAGTGCAGCGGATGGAACTCGATGCACCCCAGGTTCACGATGTAGAGAAGGCCGGCTGCGTCGGAGATCGTCATGTAGTCGATGACGCCCTTGCGGCTGTCGTCGCTCTGCACCGGGCAACGGCCGATCCAGTCGGGCACGTGCGAGGGCGCGGACTTCTCGTAGAAGGACTCGCCGTCGATGCCGTCGGGCATCCGCTTCATCGTGAGCGGGCGCTCCGCGAGGTGCGGCACGATCAGTTGCGGCGACGTTGAAGTAGTAAGCGAGTAGGTCGCCTTTCGTGTAGCCCTCGTCCGGCCAGAAGGTCTTGTTGAGGTTCGACAGCCGCAGCTCGCGCCCGTCGACCTCGAACCACCACGCGTCGCCGTCGCGCGCGTGCCTCGAGCGGCGTGCGGGTACTCGACGGTGAACGCGGGGCCCGAGCCCCGCTTGCGTGGCGGCATGCGCGCCGATGGTAGCCGGGTACGCTCGCAGGATGAATGCGCCGAGGCTCGACCAGGTCGCGCTGCGGGCCGCACGACTCGAACGGCTGCAGTCCGCCATGCGGGCGCGGGACCTGGAGGTCTGCCTCCTGTTCAACGAGCCGAACATCCGCTACGCGACGGGCGTGTCGGCGATGCCCGTCTACGCGATGAGCACGTTCGTGCGATGCGCCGTCGTGCCCGCCGAGGGCGCGCCGATCCTGTTCGAGCACGGCAACTCGATGCACCGGTCCGCAGGACATGCTCGAGGCGGCCGTGCGTCCGATGCACGCGTGGGAGTTCTTCGACGACCCCGAGGCGGAGGCGGAGGTCTGGGCGCGAGAGACGATAGAAGCCGTCGAGGAGCGTGGGCGTCACGGGACGGACCGTGGCGGTCGACCGCCTCGGGACGCCCGGGTTCCTGGCGCTGCAGCGCGCTGGATTCACGATCGTCGACTCGGCGCCGGCGACGCAGGCGGCGCGCGAGGTCAAGACCCCGGAGGAGATCGCGCTCATGCGGCGCGAGCGGAGCGTTGATCGTGGACATGCTGAGCGCGTTCGAGGCGGCGGTCGCGCCCGGCGTGCGCGAGTGCGACCTGCTCGCCGTGCTCTCGCGACACGATGCTGCGCGGCGGCGGCGAGTACCTCGCCACGAACACCGTGTGCTCCGGGCCCGAACGCGAACCCCTGGCGAGCCGAGGCCACCGATCGCGCGCTGCGACCGGGCGAGCTCGTCTTCGTCGACACCGACACGGTGGGGATCGGCGGCTACTTCTTCTGCGTCTCACGCACGTTCCCCGTGCCCGGGCGCTCCGGTGGGTCGCGCAGCAACGGGACACCTACCGGGCCGCGTTCGACTGGCTCCGAGAGCTCGAGGCCCTCGTGCGAGCCCGGCATCACGTGCGGCGAGCTGGCGCGCAAGGCCCCGGACCTGCCGGCAGCGTGGCAGCCCAGCGCTACGAATGCATGATCCACGGCATCGGGCTTGGAGGAGGAGAGCCCCAGCGTCTGCTACCCGATCGACCCGCAGTCCAACGCCGATCGCGTGATCGAGGAGGGCATGACGCTCGTCGTGGAGCTGTATGCGGGCGAACGGGGCGGCGATCACGGCGTCAAGCTCGGCGACGAGGTGCTGGTCACCGGCCGATGGCGTCGAGGTGCTCGCTCCGTTCGCGTTCAGCGACGCGCTCCTGGGCTGAGGAAGGTCCGGCGGCGACCTGGTCGGTGTGTCCCCGCCTCGGGATAAACTCCCTGTTTCCGCCGCGCAGGCCGCGGTACCTGACCTCTCGGAGGTAACGCCATGCCCAGAGCCATGTGGAAGGGGGCCATCTCCTTCGGCCTCGTGACGATCCCGGTCGCCGTCTACCCGGCCACCGAGGAGAAGACCCTGCGCTTCAACCAGCTCCACGACGAGGACTTGGGCCGCATCCGATACAAGCGCATCTGCGAGAAGGACGGCGAGATCGTCGACTTCGACCACATCGTGAAGGGGTACGAGTACGAGAAGGACCGCTATGTCGTCCTCACGGACGACGACTTCGACGCCGTGCCGCGTGGAGTCCACGCCGCGCCATCGACATCGTGCAGTTCGTCGACCTCGAGGAGATCGACCCGATGATGTACAAGAAGTCCTACTACCTCGTCCCCGAGGAGACCGGCGCGAAGGCGTACGCGCTCCTGCGAGAGGCCATGAGCCAGGACGAGAAGGTCGGCATCGCGAAGGTCAGCTTCCGCGACAAGGAGCATCTGGCGGCGCTCCGGTTCCGCGACGACGCGTTCGTCCTGGAGACGATGTACTGGCCCGACGAGATCCGCGAGGCGGACTTCGGCGGCGTCAACGTCGACGCGAAGGTGCGCGCGCAGGAGCTCGAGATGGCGCGCCAGCTCATCGAGGGCCTCACCGGCGAGTGGGATCCCGAGCGAGTTCACGGATCGAGTACCGAGAGGCCCTGATGGAGATCGTGGAGGCGAAGATCAACGGCGAAGAGATCGAGGTCGTCGCCGCCGAGCCCACCGCGAAGGTCGTCGACCTCATGGAGGCGCTGAAGGCGAGCGTCGCGGCCGCGAAGAAGCAGCCGCCGCCCGCCGCCAAGCCCACCGCGAAGAAGGCCACCGCCCGCAAGCCTTCGGGCGCCAAGCCTTCGGTCAAGAAGACCACGGCTCGGAAGAGGGCCGTCGGGGAGTGACCTCGGGGCTCCCGCACGGGTATTCCACGCGCGGCGGCAGGTACCCCGACGACGTGGACGACGTTGCCTCGCTCTACGCCGCCAGCGACCTGGTCGACGTCGGGTTCGAGGACGTCTCGCGGCCCATGATCGACGACCACTGGCGGAGCGAGCGCTTCGCGCCCGCAGGGGATGCCATGCTCGTGGTCGCGCCCGATGGTTCGCTCGCCGCCTCGGGGGAGTGCGGCTGGTCGCCGGGAGTGCCCGTCGACACGTTCATCCGCGTCCACCCGGTGCACCGCGCGCGCGGGCTTGGGGCGTGGCTGATCGCGTGGGCGGAGGCGCGGGCGGCGGTACATGTCGATGCCGGCGCCGGTCCCGCGGTCTGGAACTCCGTCGCTGCAACCGATGCGTCGGCGATCGAGCTCCTGGTCTCCCGCGGCTACCGGCCCGTGCGCACCTTCTGGCACATGGAGCGCTCCCTCGACGACGTCGATCCGGATCCTCCCGTTCCCCGGGGCATCGCGATCCGCCGCGTCGAAGTACCCGGCGAGCTCCCTGCGCTCCATGCGTGCATGATCGAGGCGTTCGCCGAGCACTTCGGGGCCGCCGAGACACCGTTCGAGGAATGGCGGGCCCGATGGATGGACCTCCCCGGCGTGGATCCCGGCCTCTTCCTGTTGGCGTGGAGCGACCGGGAGCTCACCGGCGCCGCGATGTCCACACCCGCCTACCAGGTCGGGTGGATCGCGGACGTGGGTGTACGGGCGCCTTGGCGAGGCCGCGGGATCGGGGAGGCGTTGCTGCGGTCGACCTTCGCGGCCCTCGCCGCACGTGGGTTCACGCAGGCACGCCTGAACGTCGACGCCGGCAACGAGACGGGCGCCACCCGCCTGTACGAGCGGTCGGGGATGCACGTGCGCCGCGAGTGGCTCGTGCACGAGAAGGCGCTCGGCGCGGGCTAAGCTGCCGGTCGTGGCCGACCCGTTCAGCTGGCATCCCGAGACGTTCGTGTGCTCGCGGCGCGGTCACGTGCTGCCCGCTGCCGCCGTGGCCCATCTGCGGCCCGAGGACGGCGGTGTCGGGGTCGATCTGCCGGACGGCCGCCGATTCGCGCGATGCCTCCGATGCGACTCCTGGCGCGAGGTCGAGCACCCGGCGTCTCCGGCCCGCGAGTCTCTGCCGCCGCTCGAGGAGATCGCGATGCCCCGCCGGGGCAAGGCGCTGCGCGACGCGATCACCCTACGAGCGATCGCGATCGAGCGAGGCGTGCACGTGGTCCTGTTCGGGTTGCTGTTCGTCGCGGCCCTGCTCTTCCGGTTGAACATCGGTCCCCTGCGGAGTCAGGCGCGGGCGATCCTGTCGGCGCTGCAGGCGGCGGCCGGCAACTCCAGTCAGGGCGGGTCGCAGGGGTTCATCGTGCGCGAGCTGCAGCACCTGCTGGACCTGCGGTCGGGGACCGTCACCATCTTGATGTTCACGGCGCTCGCATACTTCGTCGTGGAGCTCATCGAGGCCATCGGGCTGTGGCACGAGCGAAGGTGGGCGGAGTATCTGACCGTGATCGCGACGGCGGGCCTTCTTCCGTTCGAGATCCTCGAGCTCACGCGGCGCATCACGGTTCTTCGGGTGGGAGCGCTCGTCGTCAACGTGGCGATCGTCGTATGGCTCGTGTGGCGCAAGCGGCTCTTCGGGTTGCGTGGAGGGCGCGCCGCCGCGGCTCCCGAGGCCTTGGATCCGCGGATCGTGCTGGCCGCGCCCGCCCTCGCCGACGTCGCCGCCAAGATCCCGGCCCAGGCACCGGGAGGCGCGCCGTGAAGCTCGTAACCGCGATCGTGAAGCCTCACCGGGTCGAGGAGGTCAAGGAAGCGCTGCGGGACTTCGGCGTGAACGGACTCACCACGACGGACGTCGAGGGCTTCGGTCGCCAGCGCGGCCACACCGAGGTCTACCGGGGGGCCGAGTATCAGGTCGACTTCGTGCCGAAGGTCCGGGTGGAGGTGCTCGTGACCGACGAGGACGCGCAGGGCGTCGTCGACGCCATCGTGAAGGCGGCGAGGACCGGGAAGATCGGTGACGGGAAGCTCTGGGTCACGGAGGCCGAGCAGGTCATCCGCATCCGTACGGGCGAGATGGGCCCGGATGCCGTCTGAGCCGTCGCGGCTCAGGCCCTCGCTGCTCAAGGATTCCCTCGCCATCCTCGACCGAGCCCGCCCGCCCGGGGCCCACGGCCGGGTGCAGGCACGCCGCCGCGCCGAGATCCTCGACGACACCCTCGAGGCGATGTTCGCAGGCGCCGGCTCGCCTCGAGGGCTCGCGGTATGCGCGATCGGGGGGTACGGGCGGTCCCAGCTCCTGCCGCATTCGGACGTGGACCTTCTCATCCTCCATCTCTCCGACTCCGCGCCCGAGGATCTCTCCGCCCTCGTGGGCGATCTCCTGTATCCCTTGTGGGATGCCGGGGTGGAGGTGGGCCAGGCGGTCCGGACCGCGCAGGAGTGCGCGGCCATCTCCGCAGGGCGCATCGATGCGCTCACCGCCATGCTCGACCTCCGGCACGTGGCCGGGGATGCCGACCTGTCCGCGGCCGCCCACGCCGGCGTGCTGGCGGTCGTGCGCTCGGATCCTCATGGCTTCGCGCGGCGCCTGCGGGACGCCGGAGTCGCTCGTCACGCGCGCTACGGGTCCGCGGGCCACGCGCTGGAGCCCGAGCTGAAGGAGGGTGCGGGCGGACTGCGGGACGAGGCGTCGCTGGGCTGGCTCGCATGGGCCATCGCCGAACCGTTGGGATCCGCGGGCCTGTTGCGTCCCCGGGAACGACAGGCGCTCGACGCCGCGGCCGAGTTCCTCACGCGCGTGCGCAGCGCCTTGCACCTGGAGACCGGCAAGCGCACCGACCGGCTGCTGTTGGAGCATCAACCGTCCGTGGCCCGAACCATGGGGTTCCGCGATGCACCGCGCCTCATCGCCGAGGACGGACTGGTGCGCACCGTCTTCGAACACGCGCGGGCCGTGGCCTCCACAACGGAGTCGGTGTTCGCGCGCTTCCTGGACGGCGCAGGGGCGCAGGACCGGCCGGCAGAGGAGCCGCTCGGTCCCGAGGGGGTCCTCACGAGAGTTGCGCGCGCGGCGAGCGCGCACGATCTCGCGTCGCCCGTCCTGCTCGATGAGATCGACGCCGCGAGGGTGCCCGATCCCGTCGGATGGACCCCGACCGTCCTCGCCACGTTCTTGGAGCTCCTGCGGACGGCCGACGCCGGGCCCGACGCGCTGGACACCTTGGACGGCGCCGGGGTACTCACGCGTTACCTCCCCGCCTGGGCCGACGTCCGCTGCCGTCCCCAACGCGATCCCTACCATCGGGCGTCGGTCGACGTACATCTTCTGGGAGCGCTGCGGGAGATCGGCCGCATGTTCGCGGCCGACGCTGCAGACAGCCCGGACGATCCGCTCGAGACGGAGTCGGTATCGCTGGTGGACGACGCCGACGGCGTTCGGCTCGGCGCGCTGCTCCACGACATCGGCAAGATCGGCGAGGGAGGCCATGTCGCCGTGGGCGCGCGCATCGCCGCGGAGACACTCGAGCGGATGGGCGTGCAGCCGGACACGAGCGACCTCGTGATGTTCATGGTCTCCGAGCATCTCCTGCTGCCCGATACGGCGACCCGTCGCGACCTCTCCGACGAGAATCTCGTCCTGGACGTCGCCGCGCGGATCGGGTCGCCGCAGCGCCTCGCGGCCCTCTACCTCCTCGCGAAGGCGGACGCACTCGCGACGGGCCCGGCGGCTCACACGCCGTGGCGACGCGCGCTGCTTCACGAGTTGGTCGCCAAGGTCCATCGCGTGTTCGAGCGGGGCGAGATGGGGGTGGAGCTCGCGGAGCAGCTCACCGACCGCGTCGGGAGGGTCCGCGAGCTCCTGAGAGCCGAGCCCGAGGCCGACGTCCAGCGTTTCGTGCTGAGGATGCCCCGCGGATACTTCCTCGCGGTGGACCCGGCCGACGTCGTCCGGCACTTCCCGACGATCGCCCCCGACGTGGGATCGGACGAGATCCGCACGACGTCCACAGCCGGCGCGCGAGCCGGGACCTACGAGCTTCTCGTCGTCGCCGCGGACCGTCAGGGACTCCTGTCGTGGATCGCGGGGGCGCTCTCGCTCGCGGGACTGTCGATCCTGACCGCGCAGGTGTTCACGACCGCCGATGGAGTCGCCGTCGACCGGTTCGCGGTCGAGGGCGCGTTCGAGCCCGAGGTGGTCGAGCGACGGTGGGAGGAGTTCCGGACCCTGCTCCAACAGGCGGTCCAGGGCCGCACGTCGCTGGAGCGCCGCGTCGCGGACAAGCGGGCCTTCTACCCGGCGGCGGCCCGTACCGCGATCACGGTGTCCGTAGACAACGACGCCTCCGAGTTCTCCACGGTGATCGAGTTGGGGGCCCCCGATCGGATCGGGTTGCTGTATGACATCACCAGCGTGCTTGCCGAGCTTCGGCTCGACGTCCACCTCGCCAAGGTGGCGACGTATCCGGGACGCGTGATCGATGCCTTCTACGTGCGCGACGCCTTCGGCCGCAAGGTCACGGATCGGGGCCAGGCCCGCGAGATCGAGGAAGCGCTGCGCCTCCGCCTCGCCGTTCGAGAGCCGTAGGAAGTCGGGGTTCGTCAAGCGTCTGTAACGGGCGCCGAGGAACGCCACGGTGAGTCCCGAGAGGTGCCGCCGGCGAGCGCCGTGAACGCCCGCACCCACGAGACTTGCGTGGGCACCGCGACGATCTGATCTCTGGCAGGCATCGCCGGTTCGGCTGTTACGCCTTGTGGCCCAAGAGCTCTTCCAGGCGCTTGGCCATCTTCGGGCTCGCCCCTTCGGCTTCGTGCTTGAAGTAGCAGAACACGTCGGATCCCGAATCGAGAGCGCTGCGGATCCGCCCTGCCCAGCTCGCCAGCTCGTCGTCGGTGTAGTCGGTCTTGCGCAAGCGCAGGTAGCCGGCGGGCTCCCACGACTGGTCCTCGGGTCCCGGATCCTTCTCCTCGGTCTGGGCGACGCACCAGGCCACGCCCTGCTCTCGGAGCAGGTCGCGCGCCGCCACCCATGACGCGTGGCGGAACTCCATCGCGAACCGGGGAACCTCCGGGCCCACGGGTGGGAGGTAGCCGACGAACGCCTCGATCAGCTCGCGGTCGAACGCGAGGTTCGGCGGGCACTGGAAGAGCACGCACCCGAGCCGATCACCCAGCGACTTCGCCCGATCCAGGAAGTCACGCACGTCGTCGTCGCAGTCCTTGAGGCGGCGGGAGTGTGTGATGCGCTGGTTCGCCTTCAGCGTGAAGACGAACCCCGGCCGTGCCTCCTGTCGCCACGTGGTGAGCGTCTTCTCCGAGGGGTAGCGGCGGAACGTGTAGTTGATCTCGACCGAGGACAGCCGGGACGAGTAATACGCGAGGCGCTCCCGAACCCTGAGCCCTTCCGGGTAGAAGACCCCGTGCCCCCACTCGTCGTAGGCGAACCCGGAGGTGCCGAGATAGAGGGTTCCACGTTTCACATCGGCCATCGGGCATGCATCATGGCACGCATGCCGATCCCCGAGGAGCGGTTCACGGTCCAGGTGCCCGATCGCGGCGACGTCTCGGCCGCCTACGCTCGACCGACCGACGCCGTCGCTTCGATCGTCGTGGCCCACGGCGCCGGCGCAGGCATGGATCATCCCTTCATGGTCGGGTTCACCCGCGCGATCAACGAGGAGGGCGTCGCGGCGCTCCGGTTCAATTTCCCGTACCTGGAGCGGGGGAGCAGATCGCCCGACCGGGCGCCGGTGGCGATCGAGGCGTGGCGGGCGGTCTTCGCCGCGGCGGTCGCCAGATCGCCGCGGGGCGAGGCCGTTTGGGCCGGTGGGAAGTCCTTCGGGGGACGGATGGCCTCGATGGCGGTTGCCGAGGGGATGGCCGCGGCCGGCCTGATCTTCCTGGGGTACCCGCTGCATCCGCCCGGCAAGCCGGAGCGCGTGCGCGACGAGCATCTCTACGACATCCACGTCCCCATGTTGTTCCTGGAGGGCACCGCCGATCCGTTCGCGACTCCCCCGGTGCTCGAACCCGTCCTGGCGAAGCTCGGATCGCGAGCAACGCTGCACCCCGTCGAGGGAGGCGGTCATTCGTTCGAGGTGCGCGGCGGCCCTCGGGACCCTCGGGCGGTTGCCGCGGCGCTCGCGCCCGTGGTGGCGGCGTTCATACGTGCGAACTCGCCCGGGGGAGCGTAGACACGATGCCGCGCCGCAACCGCCGCGACCCCGCGTCGTTCGCGCCACCCCTCGAACCCCCCGCTCGGCGCTCCGACCCGCCCGCGTGGGCCCTCGCGCCCGGCTACGACGTTCGTCAGGTGGCGGGCGACAAGGAGTACCGGTGTCCCGGCTGCGATCACCTGGTCCGGATCGGAGCATGGCACCTCGCCGTGGTGCCGTGGGACGACGCCGAGGCCCGTCGTCATTGGCATACGGAGTGCTGGCGGCGTGAGCTGCGCCGGATCGGTCGGTAGCATCGCGGCGATGAAGGAGCCGGTGCGGGCGCGGATGTGGGAGGCCGGAGGGCGTTGGTACGCCCAGATCCTGGACGCTCCGGTCTACGTCGAAGTGACCGGCGTCAGCCGGCGCCAGTGCCTCGCGGAGCTGTGGGCCGTCACCGGCGAAGAGACCGTCTCGGTGGAGGTCATCCCGCAGGTGGTGGGCGTCGCGGAGGCCGCCGAGATCATGGGATGGGACAAGCGGCGCGTCATCACCTACATCGACCGCGGGTCGTTCCCCGAGCCGCTGACGACCCTCGCATCCGGGCGGATCTGGCTCCGCGAGGACGTCGAGGCGTACG
This sequence comes from uncultured Actinomycetes bacterium, assembly GCA_963850315.1. Taxonomy (GTDB): domain Bacteria; phylum Actinomycetota; class UBA4738; order UBA4738; family HRBIN12; genus JAOUEA01. Next base: position 173,563 of record CAWKKN010000001.1, on the reverse strand, counting down.
CGCGAACCTGGCGAGCCCGCCGCGCCGCCTATACTCCCGCCGACCGACCCTAAGGAGAACGCTTGTGGCTGTACCCTTCCTGTCATCGGAGTGGGCGAAGGCGTTGACGGCGGCGCTGAACGCCGACGAGACGTTCCGTCAGGCGATCGCGAGTCAGCACGCCATCATCCAGCAGGTCATCTCCCGTGACGGTGGCGATACCCAGTACTGGATCAAGATCGCCGACGGTGTTATCGACATGGGCGTGGGCGAGGCGGAGGGAGCCGACGCCACGATCAGCCAGTCCTACGAGACGGCTGTGAATCTCGCGACCGGGGAGCTGTCGGCGGTGACCGCGTTCATGACGGGCAAGATCAAGATCGGCGGGAACATGGGGATGCTGCTGGGTCTGCAGGGGGCCTTCAGCCAGTTGCCGGCGACGATGGCTGCCCTCGACGTTCAGTACTGACCGCGACCGTGGCCTGCGCCGTGGCGAGCAGTGTCCCGTTCTCGTCCCTGATCTCCGACTCGGCGTAGGCGATCTGGCGACCCACCCGCACGGCTCGGCCGTGCGCCACGATCCGCCCCGGCGACCCGGCCGACAGGAACTGGATCCCCAGTTGCAGCGTCACGTGGCGTCGCCCCGGCTCCAGCTTCGTGCGGATCGCGAGGCCGCCCGCCGTGTCGGCGAGCGTGGCCAGAACGCCGCCGTGCAGGAGCCCCTGCAGATTGACGTGGTGGGCGGCTGCGTCGAGCGCGAGGTCCACCTCTCCCGGTCGAGCGTCGATGAGGCTCAGGCCCATCCACTCGTAGAAGTCGGTGGCGGCCATCACGCGCCGGAGATCCGCCGCCAGCTCGGACCCCACCATCCCCATCCCTCCTCGGGTGCGTAGTCTCCCACGAGAGCCCTTCCTCGTTTGACGGGCGAGGCAGGACGACGGGAGAATCCCGCAGCGGACCGGACCGTTTCCGGGGGAGATCCAAAGGGGGACTGGGATGCAGAAGACATGGCGGCGGGTAGCCGTCCCGGTGCTGCTGCTGGCTATCGTGGGAGCGGCCTGCAGCAAGAGCAGCAACAGCGGCGGCACCTCAGGAAGCGCCGCGCCCAGCTGCCCGGCTAACTTCAAGGTCGGCCTTGCGCTCGACGTCGGCGGTCGAGGCGACAAGTCCTTCAACGACGCCGCCTACGCCGGTCTTCAGAAGGCGATCGCGGACGGGTTGGTGTGCGCGAACAACACGAAGTACCTGCAGCCCGACCCGTCGGCCCTGACGACCTCGCGGGACTCCAACCTTCAGGAGCTCGCGGCGGCCGGCTACAACCTGGTGGAGGGAGTCGGGTTCTCGTTCTCGACGGGCGTGGCGAAGATCGCGGCGCAGTACCCGAACGTGGACTTCGCCGTCGTCGACGGCTACGCGACCACGTTGCCGGGAGGCAAGGGCGCCAAGAACGTCGTCGACCTGAACTTCACGCCGAACGAGAGCTCCTACCTGGTGGGGATCGCCGCCGCGATGCAGGCGCAGAAGGATGGGTCCACCACGCTGGGGTTCCTCGGCGGCCAGACCATCCCGCTGATCCAGGTGTTCCAGGCTGGCTATCAGGCCGGTGTCGCGAGCGTGGACAAGAGCATGACGGTCCAGGTGTGCTACATCGGTGGCGATACGACGGCGTTCAACAACCCTACGGCGGGGCACGCCCTCTCGCTCAAGATGTACGACGCCAACGCGGACGTGATCTACCATGCGTCGGGCGCGTCGGGGGCGGGCTTGTTCCAGGCCGCGGCCGAGAAGAAGAAGTACGCGATCGGCGTGGACTCCGACCAGTATCTGTCGGCGAGTGCAGCGGAGAAGCCGTACATCCTCACCTCCGCGCTCAAGCGGGTCGACACGGCCACGTACGACTCGATCAAGGCGGTTGGGGACAAGAGCTTCAAGAGCGGCGTGCAGATATTTGACCTCGCGAACGACGGGGTCGGGTACGCCACCACTTCGCAGCTGCTCACGTCGGACATGGTGACGGCGATGGAAGCCGCGCGGAAGAAGATCGTCGCCGGGACGATCAAGGTGCCCACCGCGCCGCCCTCGGGGAAGCCGCCTTGCGGCTGATCTGCCTGAGGCCGCCGGGCCGATGACACACGACGAAGGGGGGCAGGAAGCTGCCCCCCTCGTCGTGCTCAGCGGGATCACGAAACGGTTCCCGGGCGTCGTCGCCAACGACGACGTGAGTCTCGATCTGCGCGCGGGTGGGGTGCACGCCCTCGTCGGCGAGAACGGCGCCGGCAAGTCCACGTTGATGCGCGTGCTCTACGGCATGTATCCCCCGAGCGCCGGGCAGATCTTCGTTCGGGGCAAGGAGGCGAAGATCACGTCTCCTCGGGTGGCGATCGCACTCGGGATCGGCATGGTGCATCAGCATTTCGTCTTGGTGGACCCGTTCACCGTGACGGAGAACATCATCCTCGGGGACGAGGACTCGCGCGTGCTCGACATGCCGGCGGCTCAGGAGAAGGTGAAGGCCCTCGCCGGTTCCTACGGGTTCGACATCGATCCCGCCGCCCGTGTAGAGGATCTCTCGGTCGGCGAAGAGCAGCGCGTCGAGATCCTGAAGGCGTTGTATCGAGGCGTGGAGATCTTGATCCTTGACGAGCCCACCGCGGTGCTGACGCCACAAGAAACCAAGGAGCTGTTCGCGAACCTCAGGAAGCTCCGAGCAGCCGGCAAGACGATCGTGTTCATTAGCCACAAGCTCGATGAGGTGCTTGAGATCGCCGACCGGATCACGGTCCTTCGGCGCGGCAGGGTGGTGGGGGAGACCACCCCCGCGGAGACCTCGAAGCAGGAGCTCGCGCAGATGATGGTCGGTCGCCCCGTTCTGTTCCGCCTGGAGAAGCCGGAGGTCCAGATCGGGGAGCCCGTCGTGCGGATCGAGTCGCTGGTCGCTGGCCGCGTCCACGGGGTCGACCTGGAGATCGGGGCGGGTGAGATCCTCGGGGTGGCGGGCGTCGAGGGCAACGGCCAGACCGAGCTCGCCGAGGCGCTGGTCGGGTTGCGCGCTCCCGAGGACGGACGGGTGCTCCTCGGCGGCCGCGACATCGCGGGGTGGCCCGTTGATCGGATCCGCGAGGCGGGCGTGGCCTTCGTGCCCGAGGATCGACACGAGCAGGGCCTGATCCTGAACATGTCCGTGTGGGAGAACGTCGTCCTCGGACGTCACGACGAGCGGCCGTTCTCGAGCCGCGCCGGCGTGCTCGCGATCGGCAAGATCAAGGAGCTCGCCGCGCGGCTGGTGAAGCAGTTCGACGTACGCGCGCGAAGCCTGGCCGTGAACGTCGCGACGTTGTCGGGGGGCAACCAACAGAAGCTGATCCTGGCGCGCGAGCTCGACAGCGGTCCCAAGCTCCTGGTGGCGGCGCAGCCCACGAGAGGTCTCGATGTGGGTGCCATCGAGTTCGTGTGGCGCCAGATCCTGGATCAGAAGGCTGCCGGCCGCGCGGTCCTGCTGATCTCGGCCGAGCTCGACGAGATCTACGCATTGTCGGACCGGATCGTGACCCTCTACGAGGGGAAGATCACCGGCGAGTATCCGCCGGACGTGCCGCCCGAGCTGCTCGGCGTCGGGATGACCGGCGGCCGCGCGAAGGCCGCGAGCTGATGGCGACGGGCCGAGACAAGCTCGTGAACGTGGGCTTCCAGGTCGTGGCCCTGGTCGCGGCGCTCGCGTTCGCACTGGGCGTGGGCTCGCTGATCATCCTCGGTTATCACACGAGTCCGGCGACCGTGTACAAGGCCGTTCTGCAGTTCTCGTTCGGCACCAGGGACGGCTTCGCCAAGATGCTGGTCATCGCGACGCCGCTGATCTTCTCGGCGCTTGCGCTGACCGTTTGCTACAAGGCATCGATGTTCAACATCGGCGTGGAGGGTCAGTACCTGGTCGCCATGGCCACCGCGTCGATCGCCGCGCTGCACTTCGGATGGATGGGCCACGCCCAGGTGCTGGGCGTGCTGCTGTTCGGCATGCTCGGGGGGATGCTGTGGGCCGCGATCCCCGGGGTCTTGAAGGTGAAGACGGGAGCGCACGAGGTGGTCACCACGATCATGCTGAACGGGATCGCCGTGTACCTGGTGGCCTGGGCGTTGGCCGGCCCTCTGCGGTATCACCTCGCGAAAGGGCAGTTCAGCGCGGACCTCCGCACGGACTACTTCCCCAAGACCGCGCTCGTGCCGGATCTGGGACACCTGATCCCGGGCGTCCACTCCGACACCCCGCTGTCGTGGCTCCTGCCCCTGGGGCTCCTGTGCAGTGTCCTCGTGTGGTTCCTGCTACAGCGCACACGGCTGGGGTACGAAGCGCGCGTCGTCGGCTCGGCGCCGGGTTCGGCGAGGGCCGGTGGGATCGGCATCGGCTCGGTCCAGCTGAAGATGTTCCTGATCTCCGGTGCGCTAGCCGGCCTCGTGGGGATGCAGCAGATCCTGGTAACGCAGAAATACTTCCCGCAGAACTACGAGGCGACGCTGGGCTTCACGGGCATCGCGGTCGCGTTCCTGGGACAGAACAACCCGTTCGGGATCGTCGCCGCCGCGATCGTGTGGTCGGTGTTGTCCCGAGGCCAGGACGCCATCCAGATCGAGACCAACGTGCCGCGGCAGATGATCATCATCCTGCAGGCGATCCTGATCCTCTCGGTCGTCGTCGCCTACCAGGTGGCGAAGCGGCGGATCGCCCGACGTCAGCTGCGGGCGGCCGCCACGGTCGAGGACTTCGAGGACGCAAGCGCGGAGGCCGCCTGATGCTCAGCAATCTCGGCAACGCCATCGCGACCGCACTCGAGTACTTCACGATCATCTACATCACCGGACTCGGAGGGATCTTCAGCGAGCGCTCAGGGATCGTGAACATCGGGCTCGAGGGCATGATGATCATCGGCACGGTCACTGGGGTCTACGGCGCCACACATTTCACGATGATGTTCGGTCAGCCCTGGGGCCCGATCCTCGGGCTCGCCTTCGGGGCCGCTTGCGGCGCGCTCTACGCATCGATCCACGCCCTGGCCACGATCACCTTCCGCGTGGACCAGATCGTCTCCGGTGTGGTGATCAATCTGGCCGCCCTGGGCATCGCGGAGTTCCTGTCCCAGCTCTTCTTCGGCCAACCGACGCAGTCGGACCCCGGGGCGCCGCACCTTCATCCGCTCAACATCCCGTTCCTCGACCGGCTGCCTGCCGGGCTCGGGGCGGCGTTCCAACACATGTCGCCCGTCGTGATCCTTGCGTTCCTCATGGTGTTTCCCGCGTCATACGTCCTGTACCGGACACGTTTCGGGTTGCGGCTGCGCTCGGCCGGAGAGAATCCGGAGGCGACGCGCTCCCTCGGGGTGCGCGTGGCGCCGCTCCGCTACGTGGGGGTGATGATCTCGGGCGCGATGGCGGGGCTGGCGGGTGCCTTCCTGGCATTCGAGGTCAACGACCACTGGTTAGAGGGGCAGACGCTGGGCCTGGGATTCATCGCCCTCGCGGCGATGATCCTGTCGAACTGGAATCCGAAGCGCCTGATGGCCGCCGCCATGCTCTTCGGTTTCGCGCAGGCGGTGCCGTATTGGCTGAACAACGCACCGATCATCCGGCTGCTGCCCCCCGCCTTCGTGAGCATGACGCCGTACGTCGTCACGATCGTGGCGATCGCGGGATTCGTCGGCAAGGTCAGACCTCCTGCTGCCGCGGGCCGGGCCTATCAGGGAGGCGACCCGATCTAGCCGCGCGGGGTGCCCGGCTACACTGGAGCAGGTGCCCGACCGGCCGACCCCTCATGACGCGTGTAGCTCCCGACCCGATGCGTGCCCTCGTCGAAGCGGCGCTGTTCGAGGACGCCCCCGACGGCGATCTCACCGCTCGACTCGTCATCCCCGCGGAGGCCCGGGTGTCCGCGGAGCTGATCGTGAAGCAGCAGGGGGTCCTTGCCGGCACGGAGCCGGCGGCGGAGGCGTTCGACGTGGCCGGCTCGCAGGACGGCGAGGACGTGATCGTGACGTGGACGTGCGCGGACGGCGACGCTGTTGGGCCCGGGGACACGGTGGGCCGGATCGATGGAGCGGCCAGGCCCGTGCTTCGGGCCGAACGCGTCGCCATCAACCTGCTGTCACATCTGTCGGGCGTCGCCACGCTCACCCGCAGGTACGTCGAGGCTGCCGCCCCCGCCCGGGTCCTATGCACGCGGAAGACGCTTCCCGGACTTCGGGCGCTCGAACGCGAAGCGGTCGCGGCGGGGGGCGGGACGCTGCATCGGGCCTCGCTCTCCGACGCGGTCCTGGTGAAGGACAACCACATCCGCGTGGCGGGCTCGGTGCCGGAGGCCGTCCGGCGTGCCCGGGCCGGGGGCGTTCCCATCGAGGTCGAGGTCGAGACGATCGCTCAACTGCAGGAGGCGATCGCCGCCGGAGCCGAACGCGTCCTGCTGGACAACCCGACCCCGGGTCTGGTGTCCGAGGCGGTGGGCGTCCTCGCCGACGTCGATCGCCTCGAGGTCTCGGGCGGCGTCACGCTCGAAACGATCGGCGAGCTGGTGAAGGCCGGCGCGCGATGCGTCTCCGTGGGCCGGATCACGCACTCCGCGCCCGGGCTCGACATCTCGCTGGAGGTGATCGAGCTCGATGGATGACCGCGACCAGATGAGATCGGGATACGAGGCGTGGGCCGCAGAGGTCCGCCATCTGTCCGAGGCGCGCAACGCGGTGATCCTCGCCCACAACTATCAACTGCCCTGGATCCAGGACGTGGCCGATTTCGTGGGCGACTCCCTCGCCCTGTCGCAGCGCGCGGCCGACACGGCGGCCGAAACGATCGTGTTCTGCGGGGTGCACTTCATGGCCGAGACCGCGAAGCTGTTGTCGCCCGAGAAGACAGTGTTGCTGCCTGATCTGGCGGCGGGGTGTTCCCTCGCCGACTCCATCGACGGGGATCGGCTGCGCGCGTGGAAGGCGGAGCACCCCGGGGCCGTCGTGGTGGCGTACGTGAACACCACCGCCGAGGTGAAGGCGGAGTCGGACATCTGCTGCACGTCGTCCAACGCCGTCGAGGTGGTGCGGTCGATCCCGCAGGATCGCGAGATCCTCTTCCTGCCGGACATGTTCCTGGGTGCCCACGTCGAGCGCGAGACGGGCCGGAAGATGCACGTGTGGATGGGTGAGTGCCACGTGCACGCGGCGATCGATCCCCAAGCGATCCGGCGCAAGACCGCGGAGGCGCCCGACGCCGAGCTGATGATCCACCCCGAATGCGGCTGCACCACCCAGATGCTCTGGCTCCTGGGAGAGGGCGAGCTGGCGCCGGAGCGAACGAAGGTCCTGTCGACCGGTGGCATGGTGCGGGAAGCCACGAACGCGCCCGCCGGTAGCCGCTTCCTGGTCGCGACCGAGACCGGGATCCTCCATCAGCTCCGCAGGCTGGCCCCGCGGTCGACGTTCGAGCCGCTGGACGAGACGGCAGTGTGCCGGTTCATGAAGACGATCACGCCGGAGGCCCTCGTGCGGTCCCTTCGGGATCGCGTGTTCGAGATCGAGGTCCCGTACGAGATCGCCGAGCGAGCGCGGGGCGCCGTGGAACGGATGATCCGGATCGGGCCGTCGGTCGGTACCGCGGCGGCGACGTAGGTGCGGGTAACCACCGTGGTGGTGGGTGCCGGCGCCGCGGGCCTGTGGTGCGCGCTCCACGCCGCGCGGCGAGGATCGGTCGTCGTGCTGGCCCCCGACGCCGCCCGTCAGAGCGCGACGGCCTGGGCGCAGGGAGGCATCGCCGCGGTAACGGCGCCTGGAGACGACCCCGATCGCCATGCGGCCGACACCGTTGCCGCCGGAGCCGGGTTGTGCGACCCACGCGCCGTGGACGTCCTGGTCCATGAAGCGCCCGGCGAGGTCGCCGAGCTGGTGGAGATGGGCATGGCCTTCGACGACGTTGGCTCGCCCGGGCTCGAGGGCGGCCATTCGGCAAGGCGAGTGGTCCACGCCGGTGGCGACGCCTCCGGCCGAGCCCTGCTGGCGTTCCTGGCCGATCGCGTCCGGGCGGAGCCGTCCATCCTGCGACGCGACGGCCGGGCCGAGGGCCTGCTCATGACCGGCGGGTTGGTTCGCGGAGTCCGATCGGCGGCGGGGGAGGAGTTCGAGGGCGAGCGTGTCGTGCTGGCCACCGGAGGGGCCTGCGGCATCTTCGGGAGGCGCACCGGCCCCGACGCGTCCCTCGGCGAGGGGATCGCTCTGGGATGGGAGGTCGGTGCGTCGGTCGCCGACATGGAGTTCGCGCAGTTCCACCCGACCGCGCTCGATCTCCCCGGCCGGCCGGCCTTCCTGTTCACCGAGGCACTGCGTGGCGAGGGCGCGGTCCTTCGAGACGCGACCGGGGACCGTTTCATGGTTCGCTTCGATCCTCGGGCGGAGCTGGCCCCCCGCGACATCGTGGCGCGCGCGGTGGCGGGCGTCCGTGAGGCGACCGGCGCGCCGGTCGTGCTGGATGCGACGGCCGTGCCCGACGTCGTTCGCCGGTTCCCCGTGGCCGCAGCCCGGTGCGCGCAGCTCGGCCTGGATCTCGCCCGCGACCTCGTCCCGGTGGCACCTGCGGCGCACTACTTCACGGGTGGCCTGCTGACGGATGTGTTCGCGCGCACGAGCGTGGCGGGCCTCTTCGCCTGCGGTGAGGTGGCCAGTACCGGCGTTCACGGAGCGAACCGCTTGGCGTCGAACTCGCTTGCGGAGGCACTGGTGTTCGGCAGGCGAGCCGCGGAGGCGCCGATCGAACCCATGGACGACCCGCGCGATGTCGACACGACGCCGTTGGGAGCGGCCCCGCCCGAGGGAGCCGTCTCGACGCAGGCGCTGCGCCAGATCTCGGACCGCTCCTTGGGTGTAGTTCGGTCGGGCCCCGGCCTGAGAGCGGCGCTCTCCGAGTTGGCTGGGGACGCCGGCAGTCGCGCCGGGACGCTCGTCGCGTGGCTCGCGACGATGTTCGCTCTCCGCCGTGAGGAGAGCCGCGGCGGACATCACCGCCTGGACTTCCCCGATCCGCGCGAGGGATGGCGGATCCGTCAGTCGGCGACGTTCGAAGGGTGGTCGACGGTGAAGGTTCGTGCCTCGACGGATTCGGAGTTGGGCAGTTTCCGTCAGAGGGTGCCGTAGAGGCGATCGCCGAAGTCGCCGAGGCCCGGGAGGATGTACGCGTTCGCGTTGAGCTGGCGGTCCAGGGCCGCGGCCACGATCGGCACGTCGGGGTGGTCCTCCTGCATACGCGCTCGTCCTTCGGGCGCCGCCACCACGCAGACGAACGCGATGTCGGTGGCGCCCGCGTCCTTCACGTAGCGCACCGCCGCGCTGCCGGAGCCGCCCGTGGCGAGCATGGGATCGACGACGAGCGCGCGCCGGCCCTTCATGGGGGGCAGCTTCGCGTAATAGTCGCGGGGCTCGTGGGTGACTTCGTCTCGTTCCATGCCGAGGTAGCCGACGACGGCGTCGGGATAGAGGTCGACCACCGCGTCCAGCAGGCCGAGTCCGGCCCGCAAGACGGGGATCGCCACGAGTCCGGTCGCGAGCCGCGTCCCTTCGAACGTCTCGAGTGGTGTCTCCACGCGCTGTGACTCGGTCGGCAGGTCGCGCGTCGCCTCGATGACGAGAAGCCGACCCAGTCGGCGCGTGAGGGAGCGATATTCGGCGGGTCCGGTCTCGCGCGCGCGCAGGCGGGTGAGCACGTCTCCTGCGAGCGGGTGGTCGAGCACCGTGAACGTCATCGCGCGCATCCTACGTGAGAGACTTCGTGCATGGTCGTCGTGATGAGCGCAGACGCGACGGACGCCCAGATCGAGGTCGTCTGCGAGAAGGTGCGGAACGCGGGCGGTGAGGCCTTCGTGTCGCGGGGCACGGTCCACACCGTGATCGGGCTGGTCGGCGATACGTCGCGCTTCCAGGCCATCCCCTTCACGCAGCTCGCCGGCGTCGACCATGTCATCCAGATCGGCAAGCCCTACAAGATGGTCGCGCGGGACCTGCATCCGGAGGCGACCACGGTGAAAGTGGGCACGACCCCGGTGGGCCGAGGGGCGTTCACGATCATCGCGGGACCCTGCGCCGTCGAGAGCGAGGAGCAGGCGAGGATCGCCACGAACGCGGCGAAGGCCGCCGGGGCCACCATCCTGCGCGGCGACGTCTACAAGCCGAGAACCTCCCCCTACTCGTTCCAGGGGCTGGGGGAGCGGGGGCTGGAGATCCTGGCCGAATGCCGGCGCGAGACTGGACTGCCGATGATCGTGGAGGTCGTCGACATCTCCCACGTCCAGCACGTCGCCGACATCGCCGACTGCATCCGCGTGGGAACGCGGAACGCGCAGAACTTCGAACTGCTGAAGGAGGTCGGCCTCACCGACAAGCCCGTGATGCTGAAGCGCGGGCTCGCCATGACGATCGACGAGTGGCTCCAGGCCGCCGAGTACGTCGCACAGCGGGGCAATTCGGAGATCATCCTGTGTGAGCGCGGGATCCGGACGTTCGAGCCCTCGACACGCAACACCTTGGACCTGGGTGGGATGGCGGTCGCCCAGCACGAGTCGCACCTGCCCGTGATCGTGGATCCCTCACACGCCGTGGGGAGGCGACACCTCGTCCGCCCCATGGCCCTGGCTGCGGTTGCGGCGGGAGCCGACGGCGTGATGATCGACGTGCACGACGATCCAGAGCACGCCCTGTGCGACGGCGAGCAGGCGCTGCTTCCCTCGGAGATGACCTCCTTGGGCGAGGAGCTCACGCGCGTCGCCGAAGCCGTCGGCCGAACCGTGAACCGTTAGGACGGGGTCTCGCCCTACGCAGAGACGTTCGGGACGAGCTCGACGATGTCGCACGAACCGCGCCAGCGTGCGATGGAGTCGGCGGGTGGGCCGACTCGGCTGCGGCGCCGATCCACCAGCACCTTCGCCGCCTCCTCCCATTCGGGTCCTTCCAGGCGCCGCTGTGAGGCCGTGAACTCCTCCAGCGATGTGTCGCGCCCCTTGCGCCGCGTTACCACCACGAGCTCCTGAGCGCCCGGCACGCCCGGCACGCTCTGCTCCTCAGGGCCTGGCTCTCGCTGCGACACCACGAAGATCTTTCCGTTCTTGTACGCGAACCATGCCGGGATCGTCCTGCGTCGTCCGTTGGTGTCGTACCCCACCCAGATCACGTCGGACTTCTTCAGCCCGTCCTCGGTCTCTTTAGGCAGCTTGGGCGCGACCGCCTGGACGTACATCGGGAACTCGAGCTCGCCCACGATCTGCTCGTCGAGGATGAACGATGCGACGTAGGTGCCCGTCTCGTCGAATACGGCGCTGTCGATCACATCGATCTCGGTCGTGAGGTCCATCGCCCCCGCCATCCGGGCGACCCGTGGTCCCCAACGATGGATCGTGCGTCCCGAGGGTCCGATGAACCGGACCTCCTCCGCCACGAACCCCGTGGGGACCTTCCAGGCGCGGAACATCACGAAGGGCAGTGCCGGCCCCGGCTGAGCGATCAGATAGACGCCGTCGGGGGCCATGTTGCCCTGCGCGTCCCACACGCGGCGGTCCACCACCGCGGCGGCCACGAGCTCACCGATCGGTTCCATCTGGGCGGGAAGGATATCGGACGGCTCCGTCCCTGCCCGGGATCCTCCCGTTCCCCGCTAGATGAAGAGCGAAACCGCGTCCTGCGCCTCGAGCAGCGCGGTCGTGGCCCCGGCCGGCTCCTCCAGACCCTCGATCAGGTCGTCCTTCGTGAGCCCCAGCAGGTCCATCGTCATCTGGCACGGCACCAGGTGCACACCCAGATCGCGCGCGACCTCCAGGAGCTCGTTCGGGCGAAGCGACGTGGTGCTCCTCGGCAAGCTTCTTCATCATCGCCGGGCCCATGCCCGCGAAGTTCATCTTCGACAGGCCCAGGTGCTCGGTGCCGCCCCGGTTCATCATCGACATCATCTTCTGCATCCAGTTCTCGCCCGTGATGTGCACGTCGTTGCGCACGAGCGGGAACAGTCCCCAGAACGTGAAGAAGATGGTCGTCTCCATGCCCATCGCGGCACCGGTGGTGCCCAGGATGAACGTGGGCCAGATCTTGTCCAGATCGCCGCTCCACGCCATGATGACCAGCTTCTTGTGGTGCGGGTGCTCGATCTCGGCGGGAGCGATCGCTTCGAGCGTTCCGGTCGTGGCGGTCATCGGACTCATCCCCTCTTGCGGATCACGAACCGGTAACACGCCGCCGTCCTCCGTCTGCTCGACGAGTTCGTTCCCGGTCGTGGTGCACCAGGCTGCGAAGTCGGGCACCGACCCGGGATCGGTGGCCAGGGACTCCAGCAGTCTCGCCGGGCCGAAGATCGCGGATCGCCTGCGCGGTCTTCGCGATCGGCATGCGGGCAGGAAAGCCCCTTCAGGTCCAACGTCTTGACGATGGTGTCGCTCATGATCGGACCTCCTTCGGTGAGGTGAACGGAGCGTGCTCGGGGATCCGGCCCTGTGGGACGGTCTCCCAATACAGCCGGTTGAAGAGCCACTTCGCGACGTGCCAGGCGCGGTTCGGCTGCGGTGGGATCGGCGGGTGCTCGTAGTCGAAGCGCAGCGAGGTGGCCTTCCCGTCGCCGGTCTCGAGGAAGCACATCACCCTTCCCCCGTAGTTCTCCTTGGGCTCGCCACCCTTGACCAGGGACGCGATGCGGCTGGCGATCACCGGCGCCTCGAAGTGCGCCGTGGATCCGGACTTCGAGATCGGCAGATCGGTGGCGTCGCCCAGCGCGAAGATCCGGTCGTGGCCGGTGACGTTCAAGGTGTGCTTGTCCGTCGGCAGCCATCCTCCCGGATCGCCCAGGCCGGAGTCGGTCACTACCTGCGCGCCCCGGTGCGGCGGGACGAGGACGAGCAGGTCGTACTCCTGCTTCTCGCCCTCGAGCGACTCGACGGCCCCGGCAGACGGATCTACGGACTCCACGTTGAAGAAGGTGGTGAGGCCGATGCCGCGGCGTTCCATGATCGGTTGGATCAGCGTGGAGGCGCTCTCGATCGTGAACGCGCGGTTCAGCGGCGACAGGAGCTCGACCTCGCTCCCTTCGCGCAGCCCGCGCTCGCGGAGGAACCCGTCAACCATGAACGTGAACTCGACGGGCGCAGGCGGGCACTTGTACGGGATGCCCGCGACCCCGACCTTGATGCGCCCGCCGCGTGAACCGGTGCAACTCCTGGGAGAGGCGCTCCGCCCCCTGCAATGAGTAGAACTCCTGCGAGCCCTCCACGAAGCCCGGGCACCTGCCTCGGGGACCAGGCGCGCGCCGGTCGCGACGACGAGGTAGTCCCAGGGGAGGCTGCCTCCGCGCTCGAGCTGCACCTCGGCGGCATCCGGATCGATCCGGACCGCCCGCTCGACGGCGAGGTCGACGTCCCTGCGCAACAGCGTGCGTTCGTCGCGCCTCAGCCAGTGGCCCTTCGCCTCTCCGAGGGCCACGTAGAGGTACCCGGGCTGGTAGTCGTGCATCCCCGTCGGATCGACGACCGTGACCTCGACCTCACGACCGAGCTCCTTGTCGAGGAGGTTCGCCGTGAGCGTGCCTCCGACCCCACCCCCCAGCACCACGACTCGCGCCGGCATCCTCGGTCACCTCGCCTTGCGGATGACGAACCGGGCGAAGCCGTCGTCCGGGACGACCTCCAGGAGCTCGTGGCGCGCCTTCGTGACCCACGCCGGGATGTCGCTCTTCGAGCCTTCGTCGCTGGAGAGCACCTCGATCACGTCACCTACCTGCCCCTCGCGGATGGCGCCGATCAAGGCCATGAGCGGTCCGGGGCACGCCATGCCGCGCGCGTCGATCCTCCGTGTCGCCACCGTCGTTTCCATCGTGGATGCCTCCTAGATGAACGTGACGGCGCCATCGGCTTCCGAGAAGAAGCTCGCGACGCCCCAGATGCCGTCGACCAACGGGTCGAGGTCGTCCTGCGTGATGTGGAACATCTCCATCGAGTCCGCGCAGGCGTGGATCGAGACCTCGCCGAGGTCTTTGGCCTGGCGGAACAACTCGCTCCAGTGCGTCTTGGCTCTGGTCCTGCATGGCGCGAAGCCCGTCAGCGCCCGCTTCGGGCGCCACCCCGTGGTCCTTCAGCACACGGTCGGCGCGGAACGCGTCGAGGCCCCAGTACTGGAGGAACACGTTGACCGGGCGGCCCATCGCGGCGGCGCCCACGGCCAGGACGGCCGCCGCCTGGAGCTTGTCGTCCGTCCCGGAGAACACGACCAGGGAAACGGTGTCGTCGCCCAAGGCGCGCACCTCTTCCTTCGTCTCGTGGTGTCATCGACATCATCGAGACCCGGCGAGGCGGAGCACCGGGGCGAGGGGCCCGCTATCCGCGGGACCTTGGGTTCGCCGGTGGGTCAGGGGTGACGCGCCAAGGCCCAATCCGGTCGCAACTCACGGAGATGAACCGCGCACAACGACCGTCGGCTGCCGTCCTCGCCGGCGAGGGAGCCCTCCGAAGGCCTGCCACAGGGACCGTCCACGGGAGCCGTCACGAGGACCGTCGCGTCCGCGTCGACCTCGCGCTCTCGGATCGTCTGTTGCAACGAGGCCGAGACGCTCACGTACTCGCAGGTCGTCGTGTGCGCGATCATCTGTGCGTCCTCTCCGACGAAGGGAAGGAGGGGGCCTGGGCACGAACGCGCCCCGGCGAATGTGGTGCTGCCTTCCGACGTCAGTGTCCCACCGCGCAGCTACGGGCACATCGGCAGTCGGGGCGAGATTCCTAGGCCCAACGTCTCGGAGCGGTCCCCCGGTCGGGGTACGTCACAAGTCGCAACAGACGCCGGTGTCGCTACGCGAGCTCCCGGCGTTGCGAGCACGTGGCGCACCGATCGCCGTGGTTGTACACCGACAGCTTGGTGCCGCAGCCCTCCGTTTCGCAGACCCGTCCCGCCGGCATGACGCTCCGGCGCGATGAAGAGCGTGGCCGAAGTCCCTGCCGTCGGACCCTCACGCACGGCGGACACCATCGACTCTTGCCGAAGTCCCCGCACGGACGTAGGACGTGACACATCGGGCATTCTCGATAGCCGTGACACGGACACTCGGGGAAATCACGCACCCGTCCAACATACCCGTAGGCGGCGCACGGGCGGCGGTGGACCCCGACGAAGCCGTGGTCGGCGCTAAGGTGGCAGTTGGAAGGGACCGTGGAGGTCGAAGATGACTGATGATGCGAAGCAAGCCTGGAGTGAGGTGGGAGAGAGGTTCTCGTCCTGGGGGCGTCGCGTGGCCGACCGCTACGAGGAGAGCGGATCGTCTGAAGCGGCGGCCGAGGAGAAGACCCGCGAGTTGCAGCGCGCCGCCAAGGAGCTGATAGAGGGCGTTTCGCGTGGATTCTCGGCCCTCGGCAAGACGCTTCGCGACGACGAGGCGAACAAGGCCCTGTCGGACGCGGTGAACGCGATCGGCGACGCTATCACCGCCACGGTCAACGAGGCGACCGCAGGGATCCGCGCCGGTCGTTCGACCCCGGAGAGGGACCGAGAGGACTCGCCTGGACCAGACGACGAGCAGAAGCCGTCGACCTGAGCGTTGGCTCGGATCGGAAGAGGCCGGTTGGCGTTCGTTCCCCCGACGTGCCTGAGCCGGTTTGGGTTACGGTTCGAACATGCGAACCTCCCTCGACCTCGCCGACCTAGGTGGATTCCTGAACGAACCCCGGGTCGCCGTGCTGGCCACCTTGCGCCAGGATGGAGCGGTCCAACTGTCCCCGGTCTGGCACGAGTGGCGGGACGGAGGGTTCAACGTGTGGATAGGGATCGACGATGTGAAGGCGAGGCACCTGCGCCGCGATCCCAGGGCCACCCTAGTGGTCGCCGGATCCGAACCCCCGCTCAAGGGGGTGGAGCTTCGCGGCCGGGCTCGCTTCATCCAAGAGGACGTGACTGAAACCGGCGTGCGCATCGCCTCCAGGTATGTAGGCCGCATAGAGGGTGCGAGGTTCGCGGAAACCCTGGCCGGCGAAAGCGTCGTGGTCCGGCTCGAGCCGGGCGAGCTGCGCGTCTGGGACTTCGCCGACGAGTACTGATCAGACGGTGCGGGCGAGCCACAGGCGTGGCTCGTGCACCTCCGGCAGGGACGGCATCGTGTCCGCCGACACCCACATCCGCGACAGCGTCGCCTCGTCGGTGAGCTCTACGACGGTGTCGCAGAACTTCCGGCCCGCCACGTACTGCTCCTTCTTCATCTCCACCCCGAGCAGCCGTTCGAACACGGGATCGCCCTCCGACATATCTATCCGGGACATCGCCTCCTCGATGCGCGCGTACGAGGGGAGGAGCTCCCGGCCCACGCCGTGCGTCACGTGGTCCGCGTACCCCTCGGCGGCGGCCATGAACGCCTGGATCCGCGCGAGCTTCAACCGTTGCTCGTCGTCGAGCTCGGCCCCGAACAGCCCTTCATCAGACTCCATCAGCGATCGCAACGACTCCGGGTCCGAGGCGTCCAGCGCCGAGAGGTGAGCCTGTATCCCCTCCACGTCGATCCGCAGCGTGGAGAGGAAATCGTCCAAGAGGCTCCGGAACCTCGCCTCGATCCAGGGTTGCGCGAACTCGAACCGGTGGGTCACCTCGTGCAACGCCACCAACGTGCGGAAGTCGGTGGCGTCGAGCGACCAGTCCTTCTCGAACGAGCAGATGTTCGACGTCACGAACAGGAGGGTGGCGGCACCGCTGCGGGGAACCGCGACGTCGTACTGGCCCAGCACCCGTTGCGCGAGGAACCCCAGGACGGTGCCCACCTGCGTCCCCATCAGCAGCGGAGAGAGCTGCGCCATGAACCCACCCATCGTCTGCGCCTCCGGGGGGAGCTGGTCGCGCGACGCGCGATCGAGTGCCTCGGTGATGCGCACTGCGGCCGGCTCCAAGAGCTCCGCGAGGCTCTCGCTGCTGGCCGTCACCCATTCGCTGCGCCGCACGGCTCGCACCTGCGCGACGTCCCGCGGTGCCTCGAGCCCCGTGAATCGCGCCACCTGCAGCTCCGCGACCCGTGCCGCCTCCTCGAACGCGTGCTGGTCGGATCCCGACGGGGCCGGATCGTCGCCGGCCTCGACGGCGTTCGCGATGCCGACCTGTCGTGCCAGCTCCCAGTTGATCGGCCCGCTCGAAGACGACATCACGCGCTGCAGCTCGCGGAACAGCGGAGCGTCCTTGAAGCGTTCGGGATCATCGCCGAACGGGAGCCCGAAGCCGGGCGGCTGCTCGCTCATGTCGGTCATCGTACGACCGCGCGTAAGATGAGCGCCGTGTCAGATCGGGTGCTCGTTCGCATCACCACCGACCCCCTGTCGGTCGATGAGGCC
This sequence comes from uncultured Actinomycetes bacterium, assembly GCA_963850315.1. Classification (GTDB taxonomy): domain Bacteria; phylum Actinomycetota; class UBA4738; order UBA4738; family HRBIN12; genus JAOUEA01. The sequence goes on along the minus strand of CAWKKN010000001.1, from coordinate 156,246 downwards.
CTCAGGTTCGTCGCTGATCCCGGCGCCGGCGGCACGTGCGTGTTCATCGGGACGGTCCGAGATCGCTCCGACGCGGGCGACGTGAACGGCCTCACGTACGAGGCCTGGGACGACCTTGCCGTGACCCGCCTCCACGAGATCGCCGAGGACTTGTTCGCGTCCTGGCCGGTGCGCAAGGCCTCGATCCTGCACCGAACGGGTGACTTGGCCGTCGGCGAGTCCAGCGTGGTCGTCGCGGCCAGCGCCCCTCACCGATCCGACGCGTTCGAGGCCTGCCGCCACGGGATCGAGCGGCTGAAGGCGGACGTCCCCATCTGGAAGAAGGAGGGACTCGTCTCGGGCGACGCACGCTGGGTGATGGGGAGCTAACGTCCCGATGGCGCGCGACCTCGCGATCGACCTCGGCACCGCGAACACGCTCGTGTACCGGCAGGGTGACGGCATCGTGTTCGACGAGCCCGCCGTCGTCGCGATGCACGCCGGCACCGGCGAGGTCCTCGCGATGGGCGACGAAGCCTGGCTGATGCTCGGCGCCGACTCCGGCAGCGTCGTGGCCGTGCGCCCGCTGCGCCAGGGCACGATGACCGAGTTCGACGTCACGCAGCGGATGATCGAGGTCGTCCTACGTCGCGTCGGCGTCACCCGGCTCGTGCGTCCGCGCGTTCTCGTCTGCGTGCCGTCGCTGGCTTCGGAGGTCGAGAAACGGGCGATCGAGGAGGCGGTCCGGTCGGCGGGTGGCCGCCAGGTGACCCTGGTGGAAGAGCCGCTCGCCGCGGCGATCGGGGCGGACCTCCCCGTTCACGAGCCCACCGGCAACCTCATCGTCGACGTCGGGGGCGGGCGCTCGGAGATGGCCGTGGTCTCGATGGGCGGCGTCGTGAGCGGCCACTCTGTGCTGCTGGGCGGATTCGATCTGGATGGGGCGATCGCGCAGCATCTGCGCACCGAATACGGAGTGGCGATCGGGGACAAGACGGCAGAGGAGCTGAAGATCGCGATCGGCTCGGCCTTCCCCTCACCGATCGGCAAGGCCGCAGTCGTGATCGGGCGGGAGCTCGCAACCGGCAACAGCGTCGAGTTGAAGCTCACGGAGGACGAGGTCCGCCAGGCGATGAGCGAACCCGTCGGCGGGATCGTCGAAGCGGCGCGTCGCTGCCTCGCGGAGGCACCTCCCGAGCTCACGCACGACGTCTTGGAGACCGGGATGTTCCTCACCGGTGGAGGCAGCCTCCTGCGAGGGCTCGACATGCTGCTGGCGCAGGAGTGCGAGGTGCCGGTCCACATCACGGAGCATCCCGCTCAGACCGTCGCGCGGGGAGCGGGCCTCATGCTGGAGCATCTGGACGACTACCGCACCGCCTTCCAGCTGGTGCGGCGCAGGTAGCGCTCGCTCACCCGCCGGCGGAGTGCAGGAGGTGCGCCAGCATGTGTCCCACGAGATACAGGCCGAACGCGATGCCCAATGCGGCCACGGTCACCGCGATCACGAGCCCCATGACCCCACCCACCCGTGAGTGCCACGAGGGGCTCGAGGGCGCCACCGGGACGTAGCTGCCCCCCTGAGCCGGGGGCGGTGGGGGTGCCGCCTCCCTCCACTCGCCGACGTCGGTCGGGGGAGCGCTGCCTGAGCCCAGCCTGATCACCACCAGATACACGGCGATCCCCACGACGGCCGCGATCAGCAGAACCATGATGTAGCTCAGCATCGAACTCCTCTCGGCGGGATGAGCCTAGCGTCAACGGGCGCCTCGGGTGAAGCCCTCCATCCGTACCATTGAGGCTCGCCCTATGAAACGCACCCTCAAGATCGTCGGGTTCGGCGTGCTCCTGGTCCTCGTCTTCGTGGCGGGGTTCTGGCGCCTGCCCTACTACGCCATCGGCCCGGGTCCTGCACGCCAGGTGGAGCCGCTGATCGACGTGTCGGGACACCCGCGATACCCGTCGTCCGGCAAGTTCATCATGACCACCGTGCGCTGGTACCAGGTCACGCCGATCGGGGCGCTTCGTGCGTGGCTCGATCCGAACCAGTCGATCGTGAAGCAGGACGTCCTGTATCCGCCGGGTGAGAGCGTGGCCGTCGAGCAGCAGCGGGCGCTCTCGGACATGGACCAGAGCAAGATCGACGCCACCTACGTCGTGCTCGCGAAGTTGGTCGGCTACCCGAAGGATCACGGCCGGGGCGCGCTCATCGAGGAGACTGCGGCGGGGTGTCCCGCCGACGGCAAGCTGTACTCCGGCGACACGATCCTCGCGATCGATCACCATCCCGTGCGCTCTGCACAGGATGCCTCGCAGCTGATCTCGGCTGCCAAGCCAGGTCAGCCGCTCACGTTCCACATCAGCGCCGCCGGCCAGACCCACGACATCTCGGTCGCCAAGGGCGCGTGTCCGCCGTCGAAACAGCCGTTGGTGGGGATCAGTATCGTGGACCCGTTCCCGTTCAAGGTGTCCATCGCGAGCGGGGAGATCGGGGGTCCCTCTGCGGGGCTGATGTTCGCGCTCGCCCTGTACGACATGCTCACCCCGGGGGACCTCACGCAGGGCCGGACGATCGCGGGCACCGGGACGATCGACCCCTCAGGCGCGGTGGGGCCTATCGGCGGCATCACGGACAAGGTGGTGGCCGCCGAGCGCGTTGGCGCGAGCCTCTTCTTGGTGCCCAAGGACAATTGGGCGGAGCTCAAGGGCGTCGACACCGGGAGCATGAAGCTCATCGAGGTCGGCAGCTTCGCCGACGCCGTCAAGGCTCTGTCAGAAGCGGCATGAGTTAGGCTGGGTCCCGATGGCGAGCGTGCGCATGTCTATCCCGCGACGGCGACGTTGGCTCCTGTATGGCCTCGGCGCGATCGTGCTTATCGCGATCTTGTTCACCGTGACGTCGGGGTTCTACGTGGACCTGCAGTGGTATCGAGAGGTCCAGCTCAGCTCCGTCTTCTGGACCACGCTGCGGACGAAGTTCGTGCTCGGCCTCGTGTTCGCGCTGATCTTCTTCGTCCTGCTGTACGCGAACCTGTTGATCGCGCGCCGGCTCATGCCCGCAACGCGGATGCTCACCCCCGACCAGGAGGTGGTAGAGCGGATCCGCGAGACGTTCGACCCCTACCTGCGCTGGATCCTGCTTCTGGGCTCTGCGATCCTGGCGTTCGTCGTCGGCCTCGGCGTCGCCCACGAATGGCAGACGTTCCTGCTGTGGCGTAACTCTTCCGGCATCACCTTCGGGACACCGGAGCCGTTGTTCCACCGCGACCCCGCCTACTACATCTTCACCTTGCCGTGGTTCAAGTTCCTGCAGGGATGGCTCTTCTCGTCGCTGGTGGGCGTGTTCGTCCTCACCACGATCGCCCACTTCCTGTTCGGAGGGATCCGGCCTCAGGCGCCCGGACTCTCCGACAAGGTGACGCCGCCCGTCCGTGCGCACCTGTCCGTGCTGCTGGGTCTCATCATGTTGGTGAAGGCATGGGGCTACTACCTGGGTCGGTTCGACCTGCTGACGTCGAAGCGGGGCGTCGTGGAGGGCGCGTCCTACACCGACGTCCACGCGCAGCTGCCGGCTCTCAACTTCCTCGTCATCGTGGCGCTCATCTGCGCGGTGCTGTTCTTCCTCAACATCCGGCTGCGGATCTGGGCGCTGCCGATCATCGCGGTAGGCCTCCTCGCGGTCGTGTCGGTGCTGCTGGGAACGGCGTACCCCGCGTTCGTGCAGCGGTTCCACGTCGCGCCCCAGGAGTACCAGGCGGAGCAGCCCTACATCAAGGAGAACATCGGCGCGACGCGGACCGCCTTCGGTCTGGACAAGATCCTGTATCAGCCGAACCGCCCCGTCGATACCACGGTGACCGCCAAGGACATCCAGAGCAACGGACCCACGATCCAGAACATCCGCCTGTGGCGACCGACGATCCTGCAGGAGAACTACCAGGCGTTGCAGCGCTTCCGTCAGTACTACGAGTTCCCCGACGTGGACGTGGACCGCTACACGCTGAACAACCAGGAGAGCGTGCAGATGGTCTCTCCGCGAGAGGTCACCCAGCAGGGGATCCCCACGGGGGGCGGCACGTGGCAGAACCAGCATCTGGTCTACACGCACGGCTATGCCGCGGTGGCCTCCGACGTCAACACCGCCACCACCGAGGGTGCCCCCAGCTTCACCGTCAGCAACATCCCGCCCATCGGCTCGGGTCCTCAGGTGTCGACCGTGGACCAGAACCGCAACGCCGTGTACTACGGCGAAGGCACGTCGGGTGACTCAGCCTTCGTGATCGTCAGATCCAAGACACCGGAGCTGAACTACGAGGGCGGACCGCCCGTGCCGTACACGGGCGATGGCGGCATCCCGATGGGGAACTTCCTCGAGCGGGCACTGTTCGCGTGGCGCTTCAAGGACGTCAACCTGTTGATCTCGGACCAGATCACTTCCCAGAGCCGCATCATGATCTACCGGAGCATCGAGCAGCGCGTGCCGCGCCCGGTCCCGTTCCTGAAGTTCGATGCGGACCCCTACATCGTGATCGAGCCGGACGGGATCAAGTGGGTCTGGGACGCCTACACGACGTCGGACCAGTATCCGTACTCCCAGTCCGTCAACCTCGCGGACGCCACGCAAGCGAGCCTTCCGACCGGCGGGCTCAACGGCTCAGCGAACTACATCCGGAACTCGGTCAAGGTGGAGTTGGACGCCTACACGGGGAAGATGACCTACTTCGCCAACATGAGCGACCCGATCATCCAGGTCTGGTCCCGCGCGTTCCCAGGCCTGTTCACCGACATCACGAAGGCGCCGCAGGAGATCTCCGCGCACTTCCGCTACCCGGAGAACCTCTTCCAGGTGCAGGCGACGCAGTTCGCGAACTACCACGTCACCGACACCTCCGTCTTCTATCAGAAGCAGGACTTCTGGCAGATCCCGGGCGACCCCACGCAGCCGCCCGCGACCCCTGCGGACATACGTCCCTACTACGTGCTGATGAAGCTGCCCGGTGACACCACCGAGCACTTCTGGCTCATCCTGCCCTTCGTGCCCCAGGGCCGGCAGAACATGGTGGCGTGGATAGCGGCCGATTCCGACCCCCCCACCCCGGGGAGCAGGTACTCCTACGGCAGCGTGGTGGCGGCGCAGTTCCCCACGGGCGAGAACATCGACGGGCCGTCGCAGGTGTTCTCACGGATCAACCAGGATCCGACGTTCTCGGCGCAGCGGAGCCTCCTGGACCAGGGCGGATCGCAGGTCCTGTTCGGCGACTTCCTCGTGATCCCGGTCGAGAACTCGTTCCTCTACGTGCAACCCGTGTACGTGCGATCTTCCTCGGCGGCACAGTCGACGGCCGTCCCCGAGCTCAAGCGCGTCATCGTGGCGAATGGGGCCGCGATCGGGGTGGGCAACAACCTGCACGAGGCGCTCGTGCAGGCGATCGCCGGGCAGATCCCTGGTGGCCACGGGAACGGTAACGGCGGCGGCAACGGCGGCGGCACCGGGTCGGTGAATCAGCGGATCAGCAACCTGTTGCAACAGGCGCTCGACCACTTCGCCGCAGCGCAGGCGGCCCTGCGCAATGGCGACCTCGCGACCTACCAGAGCGAGCTGAATCTGGCTCAATCCTTCGTTCAGAAAGCGGAGGGGCTGGCCGGGCAGACCTCGACGCCATCCGGTTCCTCCACTCCCACGCCGGGCCCCAGCGCGTCGGCGTCTCCCTAGCGATCGCCGTCAGGCCCCGAGACGGAAGTCGGGGTCGGCATCCACCTCAGCAACGTCCATCTGGGCCCTCTGAAGACGCCCGCTGTAGTCCCAGTTCATCGACTGCCATCGCGTGAACTGATCGAGTACCCATACGCCGGACTGGCGGGATCCGTTGCCGCTCTTGCCGTTCCCGCCGAACGGCAGGTGGGCCTCCGCCCCGCTCGTGGAGTTGTTGACGCTCACCATCCCCGCCGACACTCGCTCCCGGAACCGGAACGCGTGCAACGGGTCGGTCGTGTAGATCGACGACGACAGCCCGTAGCCGTGCCCGTTCGCGAGGGCGATCGCCTGGTCGAACGTATCGAAGGAGGCGATGCCGACGATGGGCCCGAACGTCTCCGTGCGGTACAGGCCGTCCTCGGTCGTTACGCCGTCGACGATCGTGGGGTGGTAGTAGAGGCCCGCCGCCGGATCCCCGACGAATCCCGCGCGCGGGTTCTCCGCCGAGATGCGGCCCGTGGCGGTCGAGCCGAGCACGGTGTGATGCGGGCGGATCGAGCCCGAGCCACGTCTCGAACCGTTCGGCGAAGCGCCGGCCGATCATCGGGCCGTAGAGCACGTCGCCGGTGGGGTCGCCGATGGCGGCATCGACGGTCGCCTTGTCGAAGCGAGCGACGAAGTCGTCGTGAACGTCTGCATGGACGATGACGGTCCCGAGCGACGTGCACCGCTGCCCCGCGGTGCCGAATCCGCTGAAAAGGGCACCCTCCACCGCGAGGTCGAGGTCGGCGTCGGGCATCACGACGAGGGGGTTCTTCCCTCCGAGCTCCAGACACGGCGTCTGCAGGTGCCGGCCGGCGAGCTCGCCGATCCGCCTGCCGACGTCCGTCGAGCCCGTGAATCCGACCTTGTCGAGGAGCCCCCTGTCGAGCGATGCCTCGAGCCCAGCGAACGTCGTCGGGCCGTCCGCGAGCACGAGGTTGAACGCTCCGGGGGAAACGCCGGCGTGCAGGAACAGCCGCGCGAACGCATCCGCGGTGGCGGGTGTGTACTCGGCGGGCTTCCACACGACGGTGTTGCCGCACAGGAGCGCGGGCACGAGGTACCAAGAGGGCACCGCAACGGGGAAGTTGCCCGCGGTGACGATGGCCGCAGCGCCGACCGGCATGCGGAAGGTGAACAGCTGCTTGTCGGGCATCTCCGACGGGACGGTGTGCCCGTAGAGCCGCCGACCCTCCCCCAGGAAGAAGTCGCAGGTGTCGACGACCTCCTGGACCTCGCCGCGGGACTCGCGGATCGGCTTGCCGATCTCCCGCGTGATCAACTGCGAGAGTGCCTCGAAGTTCGCTTCCACGAGGCGGCCGAGCTGCTGGATCACTCGGCCGCGCACGGGTGCGGGGACAGCCGCCCACGTCGGTTGCGCTGCACGGGCGACGCGGCAGGCCTCCACGAAGGTGGCGTCGTCGGCGAGGGAGACCTCGGCCACCACGTCGTCGAGATGTGCCGGGTTCAGGGCGGTGAGCGTGCCGCCGGGCGCGCCGTCGACGGAGGCGCCGGCGATGATCGAGGTGACGGTTCGCGTCATGTCTTGATGGTACGCGCGAGATCGACCGGTTCAGGGGGGCGGCGTTTCGCCGTGCCCCGGCCGCCCGAGCCCGGGCTGCCCTTCCGCGCCAGCGGTTCGGCCTGGGTTGGGTAGGCTGCGTACATGGACGTGACGGAGCCGCTCGGGATCCGGATCCAGAGCGTGGTGATCGATGCGCACGATCCGATCGCCCTCGTTCGGTTCTGGTCTGCCGCCCTCGGCTGGCGGATCACCGAGGAGGACCCTGAGGAGTCCGTGCTCGAGCCGCCCGAGGGCAGTCCCGCCAACGACGTATCGCCCGACCTGCTGTTCGGCCGCGTGCCCGAGGCCAAGGCGATCAAGAACCGCCTCCACCTGGACCTACGGCCCGACGATCAGGACGCCCACGTCCAACGACTCCTCGACCTGGGCGCCACGCGGGCCGACGTGGGCCAGGACGGATCGGAGAGCTGGGTCGTGCTCGCGGATCCCGAGGGCAACGAGTTCTGCGTCCTCTCCCCGTCGAAGCCGACGGCTGCCTGAGCGGTCAGGCCAGCGAAGCCAGCCCGGGCTCATCAGAGTGGTCGGCGACTCGCGGGAAGGGGGGCAGCGTTTGGCCGTGCCCAATCTCCCATCCCCGCCGAGGAACCCCTGGAGGTTTGCTAGCATCATGATGCGGGGTGGAGCAGTCCGGTAGCTCGCTGGGCTCATAACCCAGAGGTCACAGGTTCAAATCCTGTCCCCGCGACGAAGAAGGCGCAGGTCAACAGGGCCCTCGGGAAGAGCCGGGGGCCTTCTTGGTTCCCGGTTCGCTAACGTCTGCCGTGGGCAGCTCCCCTGGGTCATGGGTCAGGCGTTCGCTGCGTCGAGCCGGCCGATCGTGGCGTGGTGCCATCGGGGGTCGCGTCCGCAACTTCGAGCGTCGGCGGGAGGTGAGTCGACACTTCCTCCTCACCATGCGCACACTCGAAACAGGATGGACGAGTACCGGATCATAAGCGTGGCGCTGGCAATAGACGGTGACCACGACCACATCACCTGGGTCAAGCTGGTCCCTGCCATCGGGGCCAGCCCGGTTCCCGTGGCGCAGGTGCGCAAGATGATGCGGAACGGCGACACCTTCTACACGGTGAACCGGCAAGGAGCCCGAGCAGGCGTCGCCCCGGGGAGTTGCAGTTGTGGCGAGCCGAGCATCGTCTCAGGTGCAGATGCGTACCCCGGTGGATCCCTGGGAGAGATGCCCCGCATCGAGGACGAGGCAAGCGGATAACGGCCTCCCTTCCGACTGTCCACATTCCGCCTGCTCGCGGATCTCGCGCACCGGTTCGGGCTCGTGCGATTCCTGGGCGCGCTCCGCGCCTACCGCACGCGCACCGGCTCGGCGTGACGCGAACGCAGGACTTCACGCAGGCAGTGCAGGCGGCCGCTGCGGCCGATCACGTGCCCCACGTCGGTCCCGGATACTGGGCTGCCTGGCGCGTAGGTTAGGCTTGCGGGCGGAACGCGAGGATCTGCGTCGTCGTTCGAAGGGGGAAGCGTGGGAGCCAAGGAGGTCGTGAGCCAGCTCGCGAAGGTGCCGCTGTTCTCCGACTGCTCGCAACGGGATCTGCAGACGATCTCGCGCGCGGTGAAGGACATCGATCACCCCGCCGGCACCGTGATCGCCCGCGAAGGGGACCCCGGCGTCGGGCTCTTCTTGATCACCGCGGGCACCGCCGACGTCACGATCGGCGGCAAGAAGATGGCCACGCTCAGCGCGGGCGACTTCTTCGGAGAGATCGCCCTTCTCGACGGAGGGCCTCGGACGGCGACGGTCACGGCCGCATCTGATATCCAGCTGCTGGGGCTCACCGAGTGGGTGTTCCGCGGACTGATGCGGGAGCATCCTTCCATCGCGCTCAAGACGCTGCAGCAGATGGCCGGCCGGCTGCGGCAGGCGACGAAGGCCGCCACCGCCTAGGCGGTGCGACGATGCCCGAGGCGCCCCAGGAGGTACGGGTGCTCGCCGAACGGCGCGCCGCGGCGCGCGCCGCCAAGGACTTCGCGGCGGCCGATGTCCTGCGGGTCCGCATCGCCGACGCCGGCTGGTCTGTCGTCGACGATCCCGCCGGATGGCGGCTGGAACGACAACTGGACGTGGGGGAGCCGGCCGTACTCGTCCGGCCGCGCGACGTGTCGTCGCGGTTGGATGAGCCGGCAACCGCCGACGTGTCCGTCCATTGGGTCTGTGAGGGTTGGCCCGAGGACGTCGCGCGGGCGATCGCGTCCTTCCGCAGGTATGAGGGCGACCGAACGGTCCACTACGTCGTGGTCGATGTGGCCGGCAGCGATGCGTCGGTCTTCGGTGACGGGGTCGAAGTGCTGGCTCTCGAGCCCGGCAGCGGCTGGGGGGCCGCATGCAACGCGGGTTTGCGCCGCTCGACGGGGTCGCTGGTGTTCGTGATGGACGGGTCGATCGAGGCGACCGGCGACGTCTTCGGCCCCCTGGAGGCCGCCCTCACGGACCCCGAGGTGGGGGTCGTGGGGCCCTTCGGAGTCCTCACGCAGGACCTCCGCCAGTTCTACGACGCCCGCGCGCCCGGACCGTGCGACGCTATCGAGGGCTACTTCATGGCGGTGCGCCGCGGGACGCTCACCGTCGCCGGCCTGTTCGATGAGAAGTTCCGCTGGTATCGCACAGCCGACATCGAATACTCGTTCCGCGTCAAGGACCGCGGATTGTCGACGGTCATGGTGTACGTTCCCCTCGAGCGGCACGAGCACCGCATGTGGTTCAACACCGCCCCCGCCGAGCGCGCGAAGTGGTCCAAGCGCAACTACTACCGGTTCCTGGACCGATGGCGCGACCGCTGGGATCTGGTGCTCGACCCGCACCCACCTCAGGAACACCACCATGACGGCGCGCATCACGTGCACGATCACGGCGCCTAGCAGCGCGGGGACGTCCTAGTCGACGGTGGGCATCGGCGGCGCCGGAGGCAGCGCGGAGATGCGGGGGTCCTTCGCCTTCGAAGACGAGGCGGGCTTCGCCGCCGAGGCGGCAGCCTCGTGCTCGGCCCGCTCGTTCGCCTCGCGGCGAACGACGACGGGGTCGGGGATGGGCTTCGTGCCCGCGGCGTAGGCCTCCAGGTCGGGGCCGTCCATCGTCTCGGTGACCAGTAGGAGAGCGGAGAGGTCGCTCAACAGATCGCGGTGCTCGCTCAGGATCCGCACCGCCTGCTGATGGGCTTCGGCGAGGAGGCGGTTGACCTCGTCGTCGATCTTCTCCGCGGTCCCGCTCGAGATCTTCGGCCCGCTGAAGAAGGCGTTGGGATCCTCGTGGCCGAGCGAGAGCGGCCCGACCTTCTCGCTCATCCCGTACTCGGACACCATCGCCCGCGCGATCTGTGTTGCCTTCTCCAGGTCGTTCTGCGCCCCCGTCGAGATCTCACCGAACACGAGCTCCTCAGCGACGCGGCCGCCCATCGCGAACGCCAACATGTCCTTCAGCTCGGGTTCCGTGGCGAGGTAGCGGTCCTCGAGAGGGCGGGTCATCGTGAGTCCCAGCGCCGCCGTGCCGCGCGGGATGATCGTGATGCGGTGGACCGGGTCCAGGTTCTCGCAGTAGTGCGCGACGAGGGCGTGGCCCATCTCGTGGGACGCGACCCTGGTCCTCTCCTTCTCGCTCATGACCCGCGACTTGCGCTCGAGCCCCATCGAGGCGCGGTCGATGGCCTCCTCGAGCTCTTCCTCTCCAACGGAGTTCTTCTCGCGGCGTGCCGCCAGCAGGGCCGCCTCGTTCACGACGTTCTCCAGGTCGGCCCCCGTGAATCCCGGCGTTCGGGCCGCGATGGTGTGGAGGTCGACCATGGGTGAGAGGGCGACACCGCGAGCGTGCACGCGCAAGATCTCCTCGCGCCCCAACAGGTCGGGCCGGTCGACGACGACCTGACGATCGAACCGACCCGGCCGCACGAGCGCCGGGTCCAAGACGTCGGGGCGGTTCGTGGCGGCCATGATGATGACGCCCTTGCTGGCGTCGAACCCGTCCATCTCGACCAGCAGCTGGTTCAGCGTCTGCTCGCGCTCGTCGTGCGCCCCGAAGCCCGCGCCGCTCACGCCGGCTCGGCCCTTGCCGATGGTGTCGATCTCATCGAGGAAGACGAGCGCCGGCGCCTTCTCCTTCGCCTGCTGGAACAGCTCACGCACGCGTGCGGCTCCCAGGCCCACGAACATCTCGACGAACTCCGAGCCGCTCATGAAGAAGAACGGCACGTTCGCCTCACCGGCCACCGCGCGGGCGAGCAGCGTCTTGCCGCAACCGGGAGGCCCGAGCAGCAGCACGCCTTTGGGGATCCGGCCGCCCAGCCGCTGGTACTTCTTCGGGTTGGACAGGAACTCGACGATCTCGCGGAGTTCGTCCTTCGCCTCGTCCACGCCCGCGACGTCGGCGAACGTGGTCTTCATCTCCTTGCGGTCGTAGATCTTGACCTTGTTCTTGCCCATGTTGAGCGCGCCCGTGGCCCCCGCGCTCATCCGCCGGAAGATGAACCAGTAGAGGACGCCGAAGATCAGCAGGATGGGCAAGACCTGGATCAGCAACGAACCCCACACGCTCGGCTGGGTTCGAACTTGTACGTCACGTGGTTCTGGTCCAGGAAGTTCGTGAAGGTCTGATCCAGCTGGACATTGGACGACAGGGGCGTTGTGAAGTTCTGCGTGCCGCTGTCGGTGGTGACGGTGCCCGAGATCGAGGAGTCGGAGATGGTCACGGTCGTGTTGGGGGCGATCTTGCCCGCCGACACATCCGACTTGAACTCGCTGAAGGGGATGCTGTTCGTGCTGGTGGCTGGGAAGAAGCCCTTGAACAGCAGCAGCCCGAGCAGCGCTAAGAGAACGATGACGAGCCATGACGAAGCGCGCGGACGTGGTGGCCCCCCCGGACCGTCCGAGCTGGGTCGCCGGGAGAAGGGATTGCGGTCGTTGTGGCGTCGGGCATAGCGCTCCCATCTTCCCACCCACCTCCCGACATATGACAGGTTCTATCAGGTCGGCCGTTCGCGGGTCTCACTGAAGGTTCACATCGTCGGCGGGTCGGCACGCAGCCGTTTCCGCGATACTGCCCGGATGGCTCAGGCCGCCACCGACGATGCCGCTTCGGGAGCGATTCGAACGCGACGTGCTGCCGCTCCTGCCCAGCCTCTACGGGGCGGCGATGCGCATGACACGGAACCCCTCCGATGCCGAGGACCTCGTGCAGGACACCTACCTCCGCGCCTTCCGTGGGTTCGCCGGCTTCAAGGAGGGCACGAACCTCAAGGCGTGGCTCTACCGCATCCTCACGAACAGCTTCATCAACACCTACCGCAAGAGCCAGCGGGAGCCGCAGATCGTGGACGGCCCCGAGGACATCGACGAGTGGTACCTGTACGACCGTCTGGGCGGGCGCAGCGTCGAGGTCTCCGCCGAGAACGAGGTGCTGGATCAGATCCCCGATGCGGACGTGAAGGCGGCGCTGGAGTCGCTGTCGGAGAACTTCCGCCTCGCGGTGCTCCTTGCCGACGTCGGAGGGCTTCAGCTACAAGGAGATCGCCGAGATCATGGACGTGCCCATCGGCACGGTGATGTCACGGCTGCATCGGGGAAGGAAAGCGCTGGAGAAGGCGTTGTGGGAAACAGCGAAGGAGCGAGGGCTGGTGGATGGGTGAGCTAAAACCACAATGTCAGGAAGCGCTGCAGCGAGATCCAGCGTTCCTTGACGGCGAGCTGGATCCATCGGTTACGATCAAGATCGAGCACCACCTCTCCGCCTGCAACCCGTGCATGCAGCGCGTGGAGTTCCGCCGTCACCTCAAGGTGATGGTCTCGTCGAAGTGTGGCGGCGACGCCGTACCCGCCCAGTCGATCGAGAAGATCCGCGATCTGATCCGGGCGCTCGACCTCCGTAGGGCCTAAGGTTCGTACCGAACCCTCCCGCGCGACGGCGGCGAATCCTTCGCGGCGCCAAGGAGGAATTTCCGTGCGGGACCAACGTATGCAGGGGAGCCACCCGGGCCACCTGCCGCCCCCTTCAAGACCCACGGCACCGACCGAGTCTGCGAAGCCGAGGGCTGCGAAACCCGGCTGTCGATGTACAACGCGGCGCAGCCATTGCTGGCAGCACGCCGAGGTCATCTTCCCCAGCTATCGCGGCAAGCGCCTTCAGCCCGGCCGCGCCTGAACCGCCGTCCCCCCGGCTCGGCGCCGCCCCGATGACGCGCAGGCCGCGGTGCGGCAGACTTCACTCCGATCGTCGACCGGAGGGAGCGAGGCCGTGGAGGACCTGGGGACGCTGCTGGGCATCTGGGCGCATCCCGACGACGACATCTATCTCTCGTCGGGCCTGATGGCATCGGCCGCGCGCCGCGGGCGAACGGGTCGTCGACGTCACCGCCACGCGGGGCGAGGGCGGCTCGATGGACGAGGCACGCTGGCCCTCCGAGCAGATGGGCGAGGTCCGCACCCAGGAGCTGTATCGATCTCTGGAGATCCTCGGCGTGAAGGAGCACCGGTTCCTGCAGGGTTGCGTCGACGTCGACATGCAGACGCCGCTGGACGAGGTGGGCGCGGCGCAGGTGCTCCAGATCGTGCAGGAGATCCAACCGCGACACGGTGCTCACGTTCGGGCCCGACGGCATGACCGGGCACGCCGGCCACATGAGCGTCATGCCGCTGGGCCACGGACGCCTTCCTCGAGGCCGCCCCCTCCGGCGCGCGGCTCCTCTATGCCACGAACAGCCCCGATTGGGTCGACGAGTGGGTGCCGAAGCTCGACGCCGTTCGACATCTTCTTGCCGGGCACACCGCCCGCAGACCCCGCGCGATCAGATCGCGCTGCACCTGGCGCTGGACGACGAACAGCCGCGAATTGAAACTCCGGGCGATCAGCGCGCACGAGAGCCAGGTGGAGGGCCTCCTCGAGGTCTTCGGCGGCGAGGGCTTCAAGCGGGCATTCGCGCAGGAGAGCTACCGCCTCGCGGAGATGCGGCCGTGACCGAGCGGCCCGCGCCCGTCCCCGATCTCAACTGGGACCCCGTGCGCGCCCGCGCCTTCACGGACCGGACCGCCGACCTGTACCAGGAGCTCCTCGAGCGTCTCCGGACCTTCCCGTGTCGCGCCGGTGGACAGCATAGGAGGTCAGCGAGCCGGCGTATCGATCGACATCCCCGACGCCCCGCTGCCGATGACGAGCTGTTCGACTACCTCCACCGCGTAGTCTTCGATTGGTCCAGCTACATGGGCCATCCCCGTTTCTACGCCTACATCACCGGGGCGGGGACCGTGCCGGGCGCCGCGGCCGACCTGTTGGCGTCCGGCATCAACATGAACAACGGCGGATGGCAGCTCTCGGGCTCGGCGACCGAGATCGAGCTGGCCCGGTTGGGCGGTTGGTTCGCGACCGAGCTGTTCGATCTCCCGGAGGGCTCGGGCGGCACGCTCACGTCGGGCGGGGCGATGGCGAACTTCATCGCGCTCAAGGCGGCGCGGGACGACCGCGCCGGCTGGGACGTCCGCCGCCTCGGGGTGGCGGGGGGCCCGCCGCTCGTCCTGTATCTATCGGAGGAGACCCACGTCGTGAGCGAGCGGGCCGCGGACATGTTGGGCCTCGGCACCGATCATGTTCGGCACGTCGCGGTCGACGACGGATTCCGGATGCAAGTGGACGCTCTGAACGCGGCGATCGACGAGGACCTCGCCGCCGGACGTCGGCCGTTCGCGGTCGTGGGTTCGGCGGGCACGGTGGCGACGGGCGCCGTCGACCCGCTCCCGGACCTCGCCGACGTGTGCGCCGCTCGCGGCCTGTGGTTCCATGTCGATGCGGCGTACGGAGGTCCCGCCCGCCTCGCGCCCGACCTGCGGCCGTTGATGGAGGGGATCGAGCGCGCCGACTCGATCGCGTTCGATCCGCACAAGTGGATGTACACGCCGCTCGTGGGGGGCTGCCTCGTGATGCGCGACATGGCCCACCTGCGCGAATCCTTCGACATGTACGCCAGCTACGTCGTCCAGGACAAGGACCACACCGGCCACGGTCTCGACCTCGGTCGCAACAGCCCGAACTTCAGTCGGCAGTTCGCGTCGCTCAAGATCCTGGTGTCGCTGCTGGCGCACGGGCGGACGGCCTACGCGAGGCGGATCTCGCAGGACGCCGCGCTCGCGCGCTACCTGGGCGAGCTGGTGGAAGAGCGCGAGGATTTCGAGCTCGCGACGCCGCCGTCGCTGTCCATCTGCTGCTTCCGTTACGTGCCGCCAGGCCTCCGCGGGGCCGGTGGGGAGTCGGAGCGAGAGGCGTACCTGTCCGCGCTGAACCAGGAGCTCATGACCCAGATCCAGTCCGACGGCCGCGTGTTCTGCTCGAACGCCATCCTCGGCGGTCGGTTCGTGTTGCGCGTGTGCATCGTGAACTACCGAACGGAGGCCGGCGACGTGGAGGCGCTATTGGACGTCGCTGCCGAACTGGGCGCGAAGCTCGACGTCGAGATGCGGCCGGGATCGTTGCGGTGACGATCGCGATGTTCGCGCTGCTGGGGTCGGGGGAGTTCGATCCCTGGACCGAGTCGGTGGATCGCCGCCTCGTGTCACGGCCCGAGGCGCCCGGCGACCGGGTCCTGATCCTGCCCACGGCCTCCGCGGCCGAAGGCGACGACGTGTTCGACATGTGGGCTCGCAAGGGGGAGCAGCACTACGAGGCGCTCGGGATCGACGCCGAGGTGCTCGATCTGAAGACGCGTCGCGACGCGTCGCGCCCGGAGTTCGTCGCGGCGCTGAACGAGGCGGCCGTCGCCTACTTCTCGGGGGGCAACCCGGCCTACCTCGCCGAGACCCTCGCCGACACGCCCTTTTGGGGCGCCCTCCTGGCCGCCGTGGGCCGGGGCACGGCGTACGCGGGATGCAGTGCCGGTGTCGCGTGCCTCGGCGACATCGCGCCCGACAGCGCTCGCCGCGAGTTCGACGAGCACCTGTGGACGGCGGGCCTGCGCCTGTTCCCGGGCTTCTGGTTCGGGCCGCACTGGGATGCGTTGGATGGGTTCGCGCCCGGGCTGAAGGACTTCATCGTCGCGGAGGTGCCCGAGGGGTCCACGCTCGTCGGCATCGACGAGAACACGGCGATGGTGGGGGATGGCAACGCCTGGGAGGTCGCCGGCGTGGGGAGTGTGCACGTGCTGAGCGAGGGCACGTGGACGCAGCACGAGGCCGGCGCCTCGTTCTCCTTGTCCCTGCTGCCGGGCTGACGCGACGCGATAGGGTTCCCCCCGATGCCGTCGAAGATCCTCACCCGTCGCTCACCCGTCGAACAGAGGGCCCCGCTGATCCTGGAAGGGCTGCGAGCCACCTACCCCGACGCGCGCGTGGCGCTCAACTTCTCGAATCCGCTGGAGTGCCTCATCGCGACGATCCTGTCGGCGCAGTGCACCGACGAGCGCGTCAACCTCGTGACGAAGCAGCTGTTCAAGAAGTACCGCAAGCCTCAGGACTATCTGAAGGTCCCGCAGGACGAGCTGAAAGAGGACATCCGCAGCACCGGGTTCTTCAATCAGAAGGCGAAGTCGATCCGGGGGGCGTGTGCGCGCATCGTGGAGGTGTACGGGGGGAAGGTACCCGACACGATGGAGGACCTCGTGACGTTGCCGGGAGTGGCGCGCAAGACGGCGAACATCGTCCTGGGCAACGGCTACGGCAAGGTGGAGGGGATCGCCGTGGACACGCACGTGAGGCGCCTCGCGAACCGCCTGGGATTCAGCGACCAGACCGACCCCGACAAGATCGAGCAGGACCTGATGCGTCTGATCCCCAGGGACGAATGGTTCGCTGACACCTATGTGATCATCGATCACGGGCGCGCCATCTGCCGGGCGAAGAAGCCCGACTGTGCGGCCTGCCCCGTGAACGACCTGTGCCCCTCGAGCCTGGTGTGACGCGCGCTCAGCCGAGTGCGCCCACCAACGCGGTTCGGCGCTCGTCGCGCTCGGCAGCCGTGCGGCGGCGCTGCCGACGGATGACGCGCCGCTCCTCCTCGTCGAGGCCGCCCCAGATCCCCGCGTCCTGGCATGTGTCGAGCGCCCACCCGAGGCATTCGGCCCGCACCGGACACGAGCGGCATACGCGCCTCGCGCGCTCTGTCTGGTCGAGCGCGGGGGTCGAGGTTCCCACCGGGAAGAACAGCTCGGGGTCCTCGCCCCGGCACGCGGCGTTCTCGATCCAGGCGGTCTCCCGCGGGTCATGTCTGAACTGGGGTTCAATCATGGGCGTACCGAGGGACCGGCTCGACGAGGTGTCGCCGCGAATCCCCCCAGGGAAGTGAGCCTAGTGTCTGAACGGTCGTTCAGTCAAGACGCCGCCGCGCTGGTCGTGGCGCACCGGGGCGCCTCGGCGACCGAGGCCGAGAACACGCTCTCCGCGTTCGAGGCGGCGATCGCCGCGGGCGCCGACGTGACGGAGTTCGACGTGCGCATGACGGCGGACGGGATCGCCGTCGTGATGCACGACCCCGATGTGGGGCGCACGACCGACGGCTCGGGCCTCGTGCGGGACCTCACCCTCGCCGAGGTGAAGCGCCTGAGGATCGCCGGGCCGGCGGAGGTTCCCACGCTGGTCGAGGCACTCCGCTGCTGCTCCGGCCGCATCGCCGTCGACGTGGAGATCAAGAACATCCCCGGTGAACCGGACTTCGACGCCGACCGCGAGCTCGCGGTGGAGGCGACGCTCCGGGCGCTCGAGGACGTGGCCTTCGCCGGCGCGGTGCTCGTCTCGAGCTTCAACCCGTTCTCGATCGCTCGCTCGAGGGCCCTGGCGCCGGACGTGCCCACCGGCCTCCTCAGCGACCCCTCGGTCGAGGCGCGCATCGCACTCGGCTACGCGCACGAGCAGGGGCACCCGTGGGTGCTGCCGTACGTCGGTCGGGTCCGCGAAGGCACGACCGTTCTCGTCGAGGAGGCGCACGCGACGGGGACGCGCCTGGGGACCTGGCTCGTTGACGATCCCGCCGAGGCCGTGGGGCTGTTCCGGGCCGGGATCGAGGCCGTCGCCACGAACGATCCCGCCTCGGTCGTCGCCGCGCGGGCCGAGGCCGGCCTCGCGTGAGCCGGCTGCGGAGGCGGCGGTTCCCGCCCGATCTCGAGCCCAGGTGGAAGGCGTTCTCCGACGTGCTGCTCCAGATCGAGCCCGCGAAGGCGGCGCTGGCCGGCGTGATGCCCACGACGCGGCTCCCCGGCCGGCCGCTGCCCGATGCCCTCCTGGAGTTCGAGGATCGGCTCGCCCGTGCCGCCGAACTGATGCCGGGGTGGCGCTGTGTGCAGACCGAGGACGTCTGGAGCGCCTGCCGCGCCGGGATCACCGAGGCCCGAACGCGCGCCCGGCTGCTGCGGGAGGACGCGCCGGAGCTGGGAGGATTCGAGGGCTTGATCTGGACGGTGGAGCATCTGATGGACCCGTTGGCTGCCTTCGAGGGAGCCGCGGTCCGTCTCGACGGATTGAAGGTGTGAGGAAGCGACCGTGAATGAACGATTCCCGTTGGGAGAACCCGTCCCGGGCGGACCGGCAGGTGCGCCCATGAGACGGTCGATCGAGGGGACGTTCGTGCGGCTGGAGCCGGTGGATCCCGCGCGACACGTCGCCGCGCTGTTCGAGGCGACCCACGGGACCGAGGGTGGAGACGCCGTCTGGACGTATCTGGGCTACGGACCCTTCGCCGACCTCGAGGCGATGGAGCGCTGGTTCGGCTCGCTGCTCCGATCCTCGGACCCCATGTTCTTCACGGTGGTCGATCGGGTGACGGGAACGCCGCAGGGCGTCGTCAGCTATCTCAACATCGACCGGGCCATGCGGCATCTGGAGATCGGTCATATCTGGTACGTCCCGGCGGCGCAGCGGACGCGCGCGAACACGGAGGCCTCCTACCTGCTGCTGCAGGAGGCCTTCGACGAGCTCGGGAACCGGCGCGTGGAGTGGAAGTGCGACGCCCTGAATGCCCGGTCGCGCATCGCGGCCGACCGGCTCGGGTTCTCCTTCGAGGGCGTCTTCCGCCGGCACATGGTCGTCAAGGGTCGCAACCGCGACACGGCCTGGTTCGCGATGCTCGACGACGAATGGCCCGAGGTGCGGTCGAACATGGAGGCGTGGCTCGGGGCCGAGCCGGGTTCGGTATCGCTGCGGGCACTGACGACGGCCAGTCGCTACGAACGGAGCGTCCGAGCGCTCGCGTCGGAGAGCGAACGGGTCGAGGCCGTGCTCCGATCGCTCGACGACGCGGATCTCACGAAGCCCACGCGCTGCGACGCCTGGGACGTCCGTGGCCTGATCGGCCACTTGATCCGAGATGTGGACCGGATCCTTGCCTACCTCCCGGAGCCGGCGCCCTCCGATCCCGACAGGGACGAGGTGTCGTACTTCCGGTCCTACGATCCGGTCGGGGGCGCCCCGCAGGTCGCTCGGAGCGCCGTGGAGACGGCGGAACGGTTCGCGACCTCGGCCGCCCTGATCGAGGGGTTCGCCACCACGTGGCGTGCGGCGGTAGAGGCCGCACGCACGGCCGGTCCCGACCGAGTGATCGCCACCCGATGGGGTCCGGGACTTCGGATGGACGACTACGTCCCCACGCGCGTCCTGGAGATGACCGTGCACGGCCTCGATCTCGCCCACGCGTTGGGCCGTGCCCCCTGGACGACGGCGGACGCGGCGGGGATCACCCGTCGGATCCTGCAGGGTCTGCTCGGGACGGAGCCACCGCTCGATTGGGATGACCCCACCTTCTTCGACAAGGGGACGGGGCGCATGCGCCTGTCCGGGGAGGACCGTGCGGCGTTGCGGGGTGCCGCCGGCCGGTTTCCCCTGTTGGCGTGAGGGCCCCCTGGCTGAACGCCATCGCCCGCGATGTGGAGGCGTGCCGGGCCTGTCCGCGCCTGGTGGCGTGGCGGGAGCAGGTCGCACGAGACAAGACCGCGCGGTTCGCCGATCAGACCTATTGGGGGCGGCCGGTGCCCGGCTTCGGAGATAGCGAGGCGCGCGTGCTCGTGGTGGGCCTCGCGCCGGCTGCCCACGGCGGCAACCGCACGGGCCGCATCTTCACCGGCGATCGCTCGGGCGACTTCCTGTTCGGTTCCCTGCACCGCGAGGGCTTCGCGAACCGTGCCCAGAGCCTGGCGCGCGGCGACGGCCTGGCACTTACGGGGATCTACGTCACCGCGGTGAACCGCTGTGCCCCTCCGGGCAACAAGCCGACTCCGCAGGAGCGCGATCGGTGCCTGCCCTTCCTCCAGCGCGAGCTCGATGCGCTCCGGGAGCTCCGGGTCATCGTGGCGCTCGGCGCGTTCGCGTGGGACGGCGCGCTCCGTGCGTTGGCCTCTGAAGGGAACGTCGCGTCTCCCAAGCCGCGGTTCGGGCACCTCGCGGAGGCGCCCGTAGGCCCGTTCGTTGTGCTGGGGTGCTTCCACCCCAGCCAACAGAACACGTTCACCGGCAAGCTCAGCGAGCCCATGATCGACGAGGTGTTCGCTCGTGCCCGGGCGCTCGCGGCGTCGTTTGACCCCCGATGACCCCCGGGGCTACGGTGAGCTCCGGCTCGGCGTGAGGAGGGCATGATGGGTCGCCTACGACTGGCGTTCCTGTTGACGGGGATCGCCGCGCTCGTCGTGACGGGGTCCGGGGGAGCGAGCGCGGTCCGCGCGGGCGTGTTCAGGCCCGCAGCCTGCACGATCATCGGCACGCCCGGTCCCGACGTGATCCACGGTACAGGGGGTCCGGACGTCATCTGCGGCCTCGGCGGCAACGACACGATCTTCGGTCGCGGCGGCAACGACGTGCTGCGAGGTGGTCCGGGGAGCGACTTCCTGAACGGCGGGCTCGGCGCCGATCGGATCTTCGGCGGGGCCGGGAACGACACGTTGATCGGGCTGGCCGGCAACGACGAGCTCTTCGGTGGCACGGGCGCCGACGATGCCGACGCGGGGGCGGGCAACGACCTGACATTCGGCGGACCGGGCAACGACGTGCAACTGTACGGGGGCAGCGGAACGGACCTTGTGAGCGGGGGGACCGGCAACGACCACTGTGTCGCAACGGTCGACGGCGTCGGGAACGACATGGCGCTCGGCGGGCCGGGTCGCGACACGCGCGACACCGACCCCGGCGACGTGCAGCACGGGTTCGAAGCCAGCCGCCCCTGCCTGGCCGACTGAGCTCGACAGCCGCGTTCCCGCGCGAGGGCGGGCGTATCCTCGGCCGCCCGTATGCTGGCCCGCATGGCGCACGGGTCGATGTTCCGCGTCCGCAAGGAGCCCGACCACCCGGCACGGCCGGGGACGTTCAAGCGCGTCGTGCAGACGTTCCGGCCCTATCGGGCCCGGGTGAGCGTCGTCGGGGTCGCGATCGTCATCACCGCCGGTCTCGGCGTCGTCAACCCCCTCCTCATCAAGCAGGTGATCGACTACGGGCTCCGCTGCACCACCAACGGGTGCTACCCGGACATGCACAAGACGTTCGTGCTGGTGGCCTGGATGATCGTGATCCCGATCGTGACGGGCGTGATCGGCGTGGGGCAGACCTACCTGTCGAACCAGGTGGGCCTGAACGTCATGCAGGACCTGCGCAACAAGCTGTACGCCCACCTGCAGTTCATGCCGCTGCGGTTCTTCACCAGCACCCGCACCGGAGAGATCCAGTCGCGCCTAGCGAACGACGTGGGCGGTGTGCAGACGGTCGTAACGTCGACGGCGGCGAGCCTGCTCTCCAACTTCGTCACCATCGTGAGCACCGTCATCGCGATGCTGATCCTGTCGAAGGCGCTCACCGTGCTGTCGTTGTTCATCACCCCGCTCTTCGTGTGGTTGACCTATAGGGTCGGCAAGGCCCGGCAGGTCGTCGCCGCCAGCACGCAGCGCACCCTCGCGGACATGTCGGCGATCACCGAGGAGACGCTGAGTGTGAGCGGCATCCTGCTGTCGAAGGCGTTCGGGCGCCAGCGGCACGAGATCGGCCGGTTCCGCGAAGAGAACGAGCGGCTCACCGGCTTCATGATCCGCCAGACGATGATCGGGCAGTCGTTCTTCGCCGTGGTCGGCACCTTCTTCTCGATCACGCCTGCCCTGACCTACCTGGTGGTGGCGTTCGTGACGAAGAACGATCACGCGGCGATGACCGCCGGCACCCTGGTGGCCTTCACGACCCTGCAGTCACGGCTGTTCTTCCCCGTGGGCTCCACGCTGCAGGTTTCGAACGACGTCCAGACCTCGCTGGCGCTGTTCGACCGCATCTTCGAGTACCTGGACATGCACCACGAGATCCAAGACGGGCCCGATGCCCTCTCGCTCGCACCGGAGGAGGTCCAGGGAAGCGTGGCCCTCGATCACGTGCGGTTCCGCTACGACACGCCGGCCGAGGACGCCCCTCCGCCGATACCCAGGACCGAGGAGCAGGTCCACGACGGGACCGGTCCCAGGGAGTGGACGCTCGACGACGTGAGTTTGCGGATCGAGCCGGGGCAACTGGCAGCGTTGGTGGGGCCTTCGGGCGCTGGCAAGACGACCATCACCTACCTCGTGCCACGGTTCTACGACGTGCAGGAAGGCTCGATCCGGATCGACGACCACGACGTGCGGGACATCAAGCTCGATTCCCTGGGGGACATCATCGGCGTCGTGACGCAGGAGACCTATCTCTTCCACACCACGATCCGGCGCAACCTGCTGTACGGGCGTCCGAACGCGACGCAGGAAGAGCTCGAGGCCGCGGCGCGGGCCGCGAACATCCACGAGCGCATCGTCGAGCTTCCCGACGGATACGACACCTTGGTGGGGGAGCGGGGATACAAGATGTCGGGCGGGGAGAAGCAACGGCTCGCCATCGCGCGCGTGATCCTGAAGGACCCGCGGATCCTGATCCTCGACGAGGCAACCTCATCGCTCGACACCACGTCGGAACGGCTCGTGCAGAGCGCCCTCGAGCCGCTGATGCAGGGACGTACCACGATCGCCATCGCGCACCGCCTTTCGACCATCCTCAAAGCCGACGTGATCTTCGTGATCGACCGCGGACAGGTCGCCGAGCAAGGGACGCACGACGAGTTGCTGGCCCGGGGCGGGATCTACAACCGCCTCTACCGGCAGCAGTTCAAGAGCGGCCTCGTGGAGGCGGAGTTCGAAGACGGCCTGCTGATGCGCTCGGGCGACGTCCTGCCGCCGGACTAGGCTCCCAGGACCTTCGCGTAGCTCAAGAGAACGAACCCGTCGGGGAAGACGCGGTCCTGCCGACGCTCGTAGCCGAGCGCCTCGTACATCCCCTGAGCAGCCCGCATCCGCTCGGTGGTGTTGAGCGTCATGAGCGTGCGTCCAGCCGAGCGCGCCCGTTCCTCGCACGCCCGCATCAGCATGGAGCCGACCCCGCGACCGCGGGCCTGCGGGTCCACGCCCAGCATGCGGATGTGCGCCACCGTCGCGGCCAGTGGTTCGTCCTCCGCTTCGGTGCGTCCCTCCAACTCCAACGTCGCGCTCCCCAGGACCCGCTCGCCCTCCACCGCCACCATGATCACGGTCCGAGACGCCCGTTCCGCGACGTCGGCGATCCGATCGAGGTACTGCTCCCAGCTGTCCTCGCCCGGGCGGATGAACTCCCGATACGCCTCCGCCGTGACACGCCCCACCCGTTCGTGCTCCAGGGGCAGGGCCTCCCGGACCTCGATCGTCATGCGGAGGAGACGTTGAACAACGAGCCGATGGCGTACGTCACCGCGATGGCCGCCATGCCGATCGCGAGGATCCGCAGCGCGGAGCGCCAGATGCTCTTTCCGGTGAGGAGAGCAGTGACCGCGCCCACCGCGAGCAATGCGCTCGCTGTGAGCACGATGGCGATCGCTTTGGCGCCGGCGCCGCCGCCGAAGAAGAACGGGAACAGCGGGATGAAGGCTCCCACCGAGAACATCACGAACGAAGAGAGGGCGGCGCTCATGGGATTGCCGAGACCCTGGTCGGGATCGAGGCCGAGCTCCTCGCGCGCATGGGTGTCCAGAGCCACCTTCGGATCCTTCATCACCTCGGCCGCCACACGGTCGGCGAGATCGGCCGACAGGCCCTTGCGGCGGTAGATCTCCGCGAGCTCGCGCGCCTCGCCTGCGGGGTCCATCTCCAGCTCGCGCGACTCGAGGTGCAGCAGGCGCTCGAGCATGTCCCGCTGGACCTTCATGGACACGTATTCGCCCGTGCCCATGGAGAAGGCTCCCGCCAACAGACCCGCGACGCCCGCCAGGACGATCACGCTGCGGCTCTGGGCCGCGCCCGCGAAGCCCATGATGAGGGCCGCGTTCGTGAGCAACCCGTCGTTGATGCCGAATACGGCCGCGCGCAACGCCCCGCTCCTGCCCGCCGACGCCGACTGCTCGTCGGGGGCCGGGCGACGGGCCAGCAGGTCGTTTCCCTTCGCCAGCCGCGTGCGCACGTCGAGCAACTTCGGCAGCTGACGCTTGGTCTCGCGGTCTTCGGGAGGCAGTCCCGCCTGCGCCATGACCGACAGCCTACCGGGCCTCCCGATCCCGGCGCTGAGGTTCGATGGTCAGGTTGATTGACCATCATGAGCGTCGGTGCGAACATGGACTCCGTGTCCGTCCCCGACCTTCATCGGCTGCTCCTGGAGGGGCATCGGGTGCTGGCCGCCGAGCTGTCGGAGGATCTCGCTGAACGCGGCTATCCGGACCTGCGACCCGGGCACCTCGCGGTGTTCCAACACGTCGATCGACGGTCCGGAACCCGCCTCACCGAGCTCGCCGCGCGGGCACGGATAACGAAGCAGGGCATGATGCTGGTGGTGGACGACCTGGAGGCCCGAGGCTACGTTCGCCGCGCCATCGACCCGGATGACGCTCGCGCGAAGGTCGTGAAGCTCACGGCGCGAGGACGGCGGGCAGCGGCCGAGGCCCGGCGCGCCGCGGCGGCACTCGAAGTGCGGACGAAGCGATCGTTGGGCGATCGGCACTACGAAGCGATCCGAGAGTCGCTGCAGACGCTCACGTCGTCCGAGGGGGACGAGGATCGTTAACGCCCCTTCGGATCGTCTCGATCCGGGCGGGGCCCAGGCGGTGCGGCACGCCGCCGATGACGGCGATCGCCTCGCGGTCCTTCCAAGGGTTCCACATGCGCACCTCCGTCCGGCCCTCGCGGATCCGGATGTTCGAGAGCTGCGCGTCTCCCTCGATGAGCGTGAACGAGCCCGAGCGCGGAAGAGCGCCACCCCCGGCTGCCGGTGCTTCGGCGAGCGGGAGTGCGAACCGCTCCCAGCTCGCGAGCAACCCGTCGGTGGACGCGCCCGACCAGACGCCGAGCGAGAAGGCCGTCTCCCCCAGCATCTGCGCGTCCGGGGTGGACGTATGCGGTCCGGCATCGTAGGGCCGTGTGGCGAGGGAGCTGCGGCTGATCGCGCCGACGCAACGCAGCATCGTGACCGCCAGGGCGCGCCCCGCCACCACCTCGTACTCGAAGACTCCTTCGTGGAGCACGGCCGTGGCACCGGCGAGGACCACGTTGCGGGCGGGCCACGTGGGAGACGCCGACTCGATCGAGCTCCCCTCACCCACGAGCGGTCGTTCCACCAGTTCGAACGGAGAGCCGGCGATGGACCGCTCGGCGCTCTCGGGCAGCGCCACGTGCAGCCGTAGGCGGTGATCGGGACGCTCGTTGTGGATCACGCCGTCCAGCCGCAGGAACGGCTCGTCGTCGCGCTGGGTGATCCGCAGCAGGACCGAGAGCCCTCTCCACGATCGCCGTCACCTCGTGGCCCTCCAGCGCCATGTCATCGGGCGGCGAGGGCTCTTGACTCGGTTCGGCGTAGCAGTAGTTGTAGAGATCGCCGACGTCCGGCTCGTCATACCAGCGCAGCTGCGTCCCGTCGACGAGCACGCCCGCACCGTCGTCGAGCAACTCGATGCGGACCGGCGTGGTGGGCGGCTCGCGTCCAGCAGGCACGACGAGCCAGCCGTTGCCCGGCACCCCCTCGCGTTCGAACGGCGACGGGTTGTAACGGATCACGCCGGCGTCGCCGACCCTGGTCCCGAACGAGGTCAGCGCTCGCTCGATCACGTCCTCGGCGGTAGCGCGCACCGCCGCGAACCGCGCGTCAACGTCCAGGGCCACCTGGTCGTGCGAGCACCCGCATGCGGAATCGTGGGCGCCGTTCCACAACAGCAGCGTCCAGGCACGATCCATCTCGGGTCCGACGTCGGCGAATCCCGGAGCTTGGGCCGCGAGGGGCTCGGCGTAGCGCTCGACCAGCGCCTCCACCCTTCCGCGTTCACGCTTCTGTCGCACGCGGGCGCTGTAGACGTTCGGAAGGAGATGCGCGCGCGCGGAGGAGCGCAGCTCCCCTTGCCACACCGGCAGGTCCCCCGCGCGCTGTTCGTGCACATGTTCCGCGATCCCCGCGATCGTGACGTCGAGGCCGGGCGTGCGGTCCCGTGCGGCGGCGACACGTTCCGGCAAGGTGCTGTCGGGGCCGGCGTGGTCGTAGCCCACCATCACCACCAAGCGATCGCCGGCGAGATAGGGCTGCAAGCGCTCGGCGCTGCGCTCCAGAGCGGTCGGCGAGCTCGCCGGGATCGACGGCGCGGTCGAAGCTCTCGCCGTTGAAGTAGCCGAAGACCATGTACTCGGTGAGGACCCGCGACCCGTCGGGGGACTCCCACCAGAACGTCGTGCGGTCGATCGACTCCGGCACGCCACGCCACACCATCGCCCGCTCCAACCCGCCGGCGCGCAGGATCTGCGGCATCTGGCCGATGTGGCCGAACTGATCCGGCATGTAGCCGACGTCGAGCGCGCGGTCCCCAGCCAGCTCGCGGGCGCGCGCGAGCCCCATCTCGAGGTTGCGGATGTGCGACTCGCCGGAGGTGAGGAACTCGTCCATCTGCGTGACCCACGGGCCGACCGACAGTCGTCCGGATCTCGCGAGGCGCTCGATAGCGCCGAGACGCTCGGGGCGACGCTCGAGGTAGTCGTCGATCATCGCCGTCTGGCCGTCGAGGTGGAAATGCGGGAAGCCGTCGTTCGCCCAGGTCGATCAACGTGTCCATCATCGCGACGAGTCGCTCGGAGAAGACGCTGAACGGTTCGTACCACTCGCGGTCCCAATGCGTGTGCGGCACCAGGGTGATCGTGGTCGGCGGCATCTCGAAGCAGTCTGCCAGACCACCCCGCCGCGTGGTCGGGCGCAACTGCGCCCACCGCATCGGTAGCATGGTGTCGTGCCCGAGGAAGCCACCGGCAAGACCGGCATACCGAGCGAGAAGCGTCGGAAGCCCGAACGGCCTCGCGATCGCCTCGGACGGCCGCTCGACTGGGGCGCGGAAACCGAGCTGGTGCTGGAGGACTACGACGCGCTCACCCTCGAGCAGAACCACGAGCTGGGGCGTGAGCACACGCGCGCGGCCCGATACTTCGCCGCGCATGAGGCCTGGGAAACCGCGTGGAAGCAGGCGCGCGGCTCGGACGAGGCGGAGTTCTTCAAGGGCCTGTCGCAGATGGGCGCGGGGTACGTGCACCTGCAGCGCGGCAACGCCCACGGTGCCGTCACGTTGCTGCGTCGCGCCGCGCGCCGGGTGGGCGCGTACCCCGACGGCCACGAGGGCATCGCGACGCAGAGGCTCCGCGATCGGCTGGAATCCGACGCCGCCAGCGTCGAGCGGGGGGAGCTCGTACCGGGTGAGGGCGTCGCCTTCGATCCGCCCGACGTGTAGCCGAGGGGGCTCACGGCGTGTAGCCTGGATATGGAATGAGCCAAGTGGTTCCCGAACGAGATCGAATGGCGCGGACGAACCGGCCCCTTCAAGCTTGCCGGTACGCCCGGGTGTCTTCAGCCCCACGACGACCAGCAGAACGCTCGCCGATGCCCTGGAGATCGGCCCCGACGACACCGTCGTCGACGTCGGCTGCGGCAGCGGCGTGCTCGCCTTCGTGGCGGCGAAGCTCGGAGCGAGGAAGGTCTACGGGTGCGACCTCTCGGCGCCGGCGGTCGAGGCCGCCCGGCGCAACGCCGCGCGGCTGGGCCTGCAGGACGTGTGCGAGTTCCGCCAGGGCAACCTGCTTGGAGCCCAGTCCGCGATGTGCGCGCGAGCGTCGTCATCGGGGACGTCTCGGGCATCCCCGACGAGCTCGCGAAGGTGTCGGGTGGTTCGAGGACGTGCCGGCTCGGGCGGTCCCACCGGAGCGGAGCTGCCGCGCAGGCTGCTGGAGACGCTCGGCGACACACTCGAGCCGTGGCGGCCGGCTCTACCTGCCCACCGGAACCCTGCAGGACGAGAACGCCATCATCTCGGCGGCGCGGAAGATCTTCGGGGACAACATGGAGCAGGTCCTGGAGCGCGAGTTCCCCCTGCCCGACCTCGTCGCGAAGGCCCAGGCGACGGCGCGCCTCATGAAGGAAGGCCTGCTCAACCTCCACAAGCGCGGCAGCCGCATGCTCTGGAGCCTGCGGGTGTGGCGCTGCGTGCGCAGTCTGAGTCCTAGCCTCGACTCTCGCGCGATGAACCCCACGGCCGCCCAGCCGATCATCGCGAAGGCGGCCGGCAGCAGGATCAATCCGTAGACCAGGGCGATGCCCAGCAGCATCGACGCCCAGCACGAGGAACACGGGCCACGCGCTCGCGACCGGGAACGACCCGAGGGACTCGCCCTCGCCCGCGTCGGGATCCGCCGCGGGATCGTCGCTCGCGCGCGGCGCGGCGAGCAGGCCCCGGCGCGTCGACCACGCCGCCACGATCAAGGGCATGATCCCCGCGAACCAGAACAGCAGCGCGCCCGTCCATTCTGCAGTGAGGGCGTAATAGAGGGTCCCCACGCCGAGGCCGAACGCCGTGAGCACCCACAGGTAGCGGATCCCGACCTTCACGGGCTCAGCTCCGGGTGGTGGAGGTCGAACGTCGGGCCGTTCGGAGCGGATCTTCGGCAGGGATGCGAAGTTGTGCTCGGGCGGCGGGGAGGTGGTGGCCCACTCCAACGAGTAACCGCCCCAGGGGTCGTCACCCGCCGGCTCCGGATGCCGCCGCGAACGCCACATGTCGTAGAGGAACAGCAGCACGCCGACCGTCATGCACGCCCGCGCCGACCGTCGACACGAGGTTCGGCGTGTCGAAGCCGATCCCCCTGGGATAGTCCACGACCCGGCGCTGCATGCCCCGCAGGCCGAGCACGAACTGCGGCCAGAACGTGAGGTTGAACCCGACGAACAACAGCGCGAAGACCACCTTGCCCACGCGCTCGCCCAGCATGTGGCCGGTCATCTTCGGATACCAGAAGTAGATGGCGGCGAAGATCCCGAAGACGGCGCCGCCCATCATCGTGTAGTGGAAGTGGGCCACCAGGAAGTAGGAGTCCGCGACCTGGTAGTCGATGGGTGCCGCCGCCAGCATCACGCCCGTGACGCCGCCGATCAGGAAATTCAACAAGAACCCCACCGAGAACAGCATCGGCGTGGAGAATCGCAGCTTGCCCTGCCACATCGTGCCGATCCAGTTGAAGAACTTCACGCCGGTGGGCACCGCGATCAGCAGCGTCATCGCGCTGAAGAAGGGGTTGTCGACGGCGCCCGTCGTGAACATGTGGTGCGCCCACACGCCCGGTCGACAACGTGCCGATCGCAAGCGTCGCGAGCACGAACCCCGTGTAGCCGAACAACGGCTTGCGGCTGAACACCGGGATGATCTCGGTGATGACGCCGAACAACGGCAGGATGAGGATGTAGACCTCGGGGTGGCCCAGGAACCAGAAGAGGTGCTGGTAGATGATCGGGTCGCCGCCGCCCAGGGGTCGAACACGTGCCCGCCGAGGCGTCGGTCCACCAACAGCAGGACGAACGCCGCCACGCCCGGCGGGAACGCCACCAGCCCCAGCATCGAGGTCACGACCATGTTCCACGTGAAGATCGGCATCCGCCACATCGTCATCCCCGGCGCGCGCATCAGGAACGTCGTCGTGACGATGTTGACGCCGGTGAGCAGGGTGGCGACCGCGACGAGCGCGAGGCCCAGGATCCACAGGTCCGGGCCCGACCCCCGGGGACATCCGGGCCTCCGACAGCGGCGGGTAGGCGTACCAGCCCATCGCCGCGCCGCCGCCGGCCGACGCGAACCCCGACAGCAGCACGAGCGACGCCGCCCGCCGACGAAGAACCAGTACGACAGCGCGTTCAGCCGCGGGAACGCCATGTCGGGCGCGCCGATCTGCAGCGGGACGAGGTAGTTGCCCAGGCCCGCGCCGAACGGCGCCACGAACAGGAAGATCATCACGGTTCCGTGGATCGTGAACAGCCCGTTGTAGGTCTGGGGCGACAGGAACTGCCGGCCCGGGTTCCGCCAGTTCCGCCCGCATCGAGTCGGCCAGCGATCCCGCCCACCAGGAAGAACGCGAACGCGGTGACGCAGTACATGATCCCGATCCGTTTGTGGTCGGTGGTCGTGAGCCACGACAGCGGGCCCGTCGGCTGCGCGGCGCGGGCGGCGGCGCCTCGGTGGCGGCGTCCCGATCGACGTCGTGCTCATGGCGACGCCTCCGCGGAGGCCGAGCCGCGCAGTCGACCCAGCTGTCGTAACCGGTCCGGCTCCACGACGTTCACCGTGAACACCATGTAGGAGTGGTTGAGCCCGCAGAACTCGGCGCACACGCCCCGGTAGGTCCCGTCAACCGACGGCGAGAGGTCGAACTCCGTGGTGCGTCCCGGGATCGCGTCGCGCTTGAACAGGAACCCGGGCACCCAGAACGCGTGGATCACGTCGTCGGAGGTGAGACACGATCCGCACCGTCTGGCCCCTGCGGCATCTCGATCACGGGACCGGGCACGCCGGCGCCGCTCGGCGCGCTCACGACCGAGAACGATCTTCCTGATCGGCGCGTCGAAGGTGAAACGCCAGCCCCATGCGAACGCCTCCGCATGGATCACGACCCCCGGGTCGGGCGACCACGCGGTCCACCTCGCGCTCCGTGTGGAACGAGAACGCGAACAGCATGATGACGATCGCCACCGGGATCGCCGTGTAGACGACCTCCAGCGGGACGTTGGACGCGGAACTGCGCCCCCAGATCGTCCTCGCGCTCGCGAGCGCGACGCCGATAGCGGATCAGCGACCACGCGATCAGGACGTAGACGATCCCTCCCACCACGATCGCCGGAGATGACGTAGATCCGCCACAGGTGGAAGATGTCGCTTCCCTGCTTCGTGCCGCCGTCCGGCATCCCGAACGACGACGCACACGATGCCGTCGCGATCGCCAGCAAGGTGGATCCGATCGCCACGGCCGCCCGCGACCGCCTCACGGAGCCCTCTCCTCGTACCCGCCTTGGGCCGTGCGCCGGAACGTGACGCGCTCGGAGATCGGCGCCGCACCCCGGCGCCCGAGGTCCCGGCAGATCGCGAACGTGAGCAGCCCCACGGCGACGGGCATCACGACGAGCAGGACCTTCAGGACCAGGTTGAGGGTGTCCACCTCGACGTCGAGATATTTCGCCAGGACGTCGTTGCTTCCGGCAAGCATCAACACGACGAACATCGTCACGCCGGCGGCGCCGAAGCCGCTGCGCACGGGCGCCTCCCGCGCCCGCTGCGCGAAGTGATGGGGAGCGCGATCCCGCCGCACCCGGGCCTCGAGGAACGGCCAAAGTGCCAGGACCGTGAAGATGACGCCGGGCACCACCACCGCCGGCAGGAACAGCTCGGGGATCGTGTGGCCGAAGACGTGGAACTCCCAGTTGGGCCACAGGCGCAAGAGGCCTTCCAGCCAGCCGACGTAGAAGTCGGGTTGGGCGGGCGAGGAAGCCGTGTACGGCACGAACGGCCCGTAGAACCACACCGGGTTGATCTGGAACAGCCCGCCCATCAGCGTCAGGACCCCGAACGTCACGAACGCGATCCCCGCCCCCTTGAGCGCGAACTTCGGCCAGACCGGCGTACCCGTGACCGTGTCCTCGGTCCGTCCGGGCGCGCGGAACTGCGTGTGCGTCTGGTGCCAGACGACCGACAGGTGCGCGCCCAGCAACGCCATCAGCAGAAGCGGTATGAGCAGCACGTGCAGGATGAACAGGCGCGGCAACAGCTCGGCTGAGGGGAACTCGCCCCCGAAGAACAGGAAGGCCATCCACGTCCCGACGAACGGGATGGATTCCACCGCCGAGAAGATGATGCGCAAGCCGGTGCCGGAAAGCAGGTCGTCGGGCAGCGAATACCCCGTGAACCCCGCCCCCATCCCGCCGAGCAGCAGGCCGATGCCGATCAGCCAGCTGATCTCCCGCGGCCGGCGGAAGGCACCCGTGAAGAAGACACGCACGACGTGCGCCACCAGCGACGCCATGAACACGAGGGCCGCCCAGTGGTGGGTCTGCCGCATGACGAGGCCGGCCCGCACCTCGAAGGAGATCCGCAGCACCGAGTTGTACGCCTGCGAGACGGAGGCGCCGTGCATCGGCGCGTAGGGGCCCCGGTACGTCACGAGGTTCGGCGACGCGACGTAGAAGAAGGCCAGGAACGTGCCGGTGAGGATCAACAGGATGAAGCTGTAGAGCGCCACCTCCCCGAGCATGAACGACCAGTGGTCGGGAAAGACCTTCCTCAGGTTCCGCTGGATGAACGACGTCGCGTCCAACCGCTCGTCGAGCGCGTCCACGGCGCGCCGAACCATCACGGCTCGCTCCAGAAGCTCGGGCCCACCGGCGCGCTGAAGTCGCCCGTGGCGCGAAGGATGCCGTCGGGACCGATCTCGATCGGCAGCTGCGGCAACGGCT
Organism: uncultured Actinomycetes bacterium; assembly: GCA_963850315.1. GTDB lineage: Bacteria > Actinomycetota > UBA4738 > UBA4738 > HRBIN12 > JAOUEA01. The sequence goes on along the minus strand of CAWKKN010000001.1, from coordinate 123,247 downwards.
TGGGCGCGGGCCCGTACACGGGCTGCGCGCCGTCCAGGACGTCGAACGTCGACTGATGACACGGGCAGCGGAGCTGTTGCACGGTGACGAGGTACAGCCCGACCGGACACCCCGCGTGGGTGCAGATCTTCGAATACACCACCAGCCCGTCGGGTGCCCCGGCGAGTCGATCGGGAGGCAGCTGCAACTGCTCGGGTGGGACCCGGATCAGCACGGCCTGCGAATCCGCCGAACCGGGCGCGTTCTCAGGGAACACCGTGATGAACGAATCGACGACGAGCGTCTGGGCGTTCACGGGCGTGCCGTCCGCCGTCACGAGACGTGCCCCAGCCTTCCATCGGGTGGTGTAGAGGGACGCCCCCGGGGCGCGACCCAGGGACCGGATGGGGAACAGCGCCGCGAGACCGATGGCCGCGGCGGCGCCCAGCAACAGACGGGAGAGGAAGGTCCTGCGGCGGATCTCGCTGACGCCTGCCTCGACGGTGTCGGAGGCGCTCTCGATCGCCTCGGCGGACGGGGGCGCGTGTCTGGGCTGCGTCTCATCGACGATATGGGCCATCAGCATCTTCGCCCACACCAGGAGCCCGACGCCGATCCCACCCAGAGCCGCGGCCAGCAGCGCGCCCTCCGCTTGCGTCTGCCCGCCCGCCGCGTACACCCCGAACAGGCCGAGGGCGGCCAGGATCGACGATCCGAAGCACACCGCGATCACCCGCTCGGGTTTCTTGGCAGGCGGCGGGACCGGACGTCCGGAGCCGCGATCGTCTCCGTCGCTCACGTCGTCGACCCCGTGAGCCGGATCACCAACACCATGATGCCGAGGCCGATCACGACCGCCATGAGGCCCTCGGCGACCGCCCCCACCCTGCCCAGCTGGAGCCCACCCTCACCCCCGTTGTCCCTGAGCCACAGCAGGTAACGCGCCAGGGAGTTCACGTCGTCGGCGCTGAGCGTCTCGGCACCGAAGCGCGGCATCTCGCCGGGACCGGTGCGGATCGCCTCGCCGATCTGGGTGGGCGTGGGGAGATACAGAGAGGGCGCGATCTGCCCACCCCCCACCGAGTCCCCCGTCGCTCCCGCACCGTGGCAGGCAGCGCAGTTCCCGAGGAACAGCGCGCTTCCTCGGGCGAGGTCGCCCTGGCCGGGCACGACGGTGGGGATCGGTTCGCCCCCGGGCGCGATCGTCTCGACGTAGGCGACGACGGCGGCGATCTGTTCGGGGGGGAACTTCGCAGGCCCGCGGACCGGTTCATAGGTCGGGCCGGCCAGCGGCATGCGACCCGAGCTCAGCATGAAGTCGACCGAGGCCGGACCGACCCCCTGCAGCGTGGGTCCGCGCTTCGTGCCCTCCGCCCCGAGCCCGTGGCACGTGGAGCAGTTCGCCTCGTAGATGTCGCGACCCTCGGCGATCCGGTCGCTCTGCGCACTGCTGATGGCCGGCCGGAAGGACCACGCGACCTGACCGAGGATCGCGAGCAGCAACCCGGCGCGGAGGATCCGCGAGCGCAGCCGTGCCTCCGCGCTCGTCCCGGCCGTCCCGATCACCCTCCGGTCACCTCAGCAGGAACAAGGTCGCGAACAATCCGACCCAGACGATGTCCACGAAATGCCAGTAGTAGGAGATCGCGTACGGGCCTTCCAGGTCTCCATCGCGGTAGGCCCCCTGCGCCAGGCGTCCCAGCACGACCAGCATCAGGATCAGGCCGGCGATCACGTGGAGCCCGTGTATGCCCGTCATGGTCCAGTACAGCGTCCCGTAGGCATCGCTCGAGATGCCGAAATCCAGCCGCAGGTAGTCCGTCACCTGCAATCCGACGAAGCCCGCTCCCAGGAGGAGGGTGAGGGCGATCCAGTTGCGCATCGCTCGGTGACGACCCCGCCCTCCCGCCACGAGCCCGGCGTGGAACGTGAAGCTGGACAGAACGAGGAGGACCGTCGCCGCCGCCGCGAAACCCGTCTCGAGGTGCACGCCGGCCGGCGGCCAGGGGTTCGTCTCCGACCGCAGGCCGAAGTAGGCCGCGAACAGGCCGCCGAAGAGCAGCAGGTCGGAGGCGAGGAAGAGGACGGTCCCGAACAAGATGGGAGACGCAGGCTGCTTGTGGCGCTCCGCGGACAACGAGGTCTGAGCCATGCCCCCACGTTCTAGCACGTGGCAGGATGCACGACATGGTCGCGGTCGTGATACCTCCGCGGGGCGGGGCGTGGACGGTCCTGGCGCAGTGGCGGTTGGATCCCGTCACCGTGGGGTCGTTGCTAGCGGCCGGCTCCCTCTACGCGCTCGGGCTGATCCGGCTCCGTCGCGCGGGCCGCCCGTTCCTTCCCGGCGCCCCGATCGCGTTCTCCTGCGGGATGGCCATGCTCGTGGTGGGGCTGTGCTCCCCGGTGGACGGGTATGCGGACGTCTCGTACTGCGTCCACATGGCGCAGCACCTGATCCTCATGCTTGGAGCGCCCCCGCTGCTGGCCCTCGGCGCTCCGATCACGCTCGCCCTGCGCGCGTGCTCTCCGGCGGCGGCCAGGAGGATCGCGAGGACCCTGCGCGGGCGCATCGCATCGTTCCTGGGTCTGCCGATCGTGGGCTGGCTGCTGTTCGTCAGCGTCCCCTACGTGGTGCATCTGTCGCCGTTATTCGACGCGGCCCTGCGCTCGAACGTGATCCACGCGCTGGAGCATGCGCTGTGGTTGAGCGCCGCGCTGATCTTCTGGTGGCCGATCGTGGGCCGCGACCCCTCACCTCACCGCATGGCCTACCCGACACGGTTGCTCTCGTTGTTCCTCACCATGCCCGCCATGGCGTTCCTCGCGCTGGTCATCTATACGGCGCGAACGCCCATGTATCCCACCTATGCGGGGCTTCCGGCTCCATGGGGCCCGATGGCGCTGGTGTCGCAGCAAGACGCCGCGGTCCTGATGTGGCTCGTCGGCAACGCCGTCTCGATGGTGGCGATGCTGATCATCGCGGCAGCTTGGAAACGCGACGAGGACGCCCGTCAGCGCCGCATCGAGGAGCGGGAGGACGCCCTCGCGGTTGATGCCTCATCGACCTCCGCCTAGCGGATCGTCCAGGGCGCGTGATGGGGTTCGTCGCTCGCCCGGTCAGGACTCCGGCGGCCTGAGCACGGCGACGGCGTCCACGGCGTATCCGTTGGCGCGCAGGTGATCAGCGCCGCCGCGATCGATCGCGAGGATGATCTCCCGCACGTCGGCGCCGGCCTCGGCCAGCACCTCGGCGGCTCGCTGCACCTGGCGTCCGGTGGTGCTCACGTCTTCGAGGAGAACGGTGCGGGCGCCGGGGGGGACCTCCCCTTCCACCTGCGCGCCGGTCCCGTAGGCCTTGGCCTCCTTGCGGACCACGCTGAGGGGCATCCCGGTCTCCAACGCGACGGCGGCCACCAGGAGCATCGCGGCGCCCTCAGGCGCTCCGAGCAGCTCGGTGTCGGGCGGAAGCATGCCCGCGACCTCATGCGCGAGGTCGCGCAGCAGGTCCGGGCGCGTCAGGAAGCGGAACTTGTCGAAGTACACGGAGGAGCGCCGACCGCTGGAGAGCACGAAGTCCCCGTGGAGCTCGGAGGCGTCGATGAGGCGTCGCACGAGGTCGTCGTTCATCGGCCGGTAGCATACGGACGATGCGCCAGACAGCGGATTGGTACGGAACCGTCGGCCGCCGGGCGTTCTTCGCGATGCCGCCCGAGTCGGCTCATCGCACCGCCCAGGCGCTCTTGGGGCTGCCGCTGCCCTGGCGCCGGATCGGAGGCGTGACCGAAGACCCGTCGCTCGCGACGACGCTCGCCGGGATCCCCCTGCGCAACCCGATCGGGCTGGCGGCGGGCTTCGACAAGTCCTGCCGGCACCTGGACGCCCTGGCGGCGCTGGGGTTCGGCTACGTGGTGGGCGGAACGATCACCCGCGCCCCTCGAGTGGGCAATCCCTCGCCGCGGATCGTCAGATACCCGGCCCGGCGGTCCTTGACGAACGCGATGGGCCTGCCCAACCCGGGCGCGGAGGTGGCGGCGGCGAACCTGGCCCACACCGACGGCGGGCCGGCGCCGCGATTCGTGAGCCTCGCCGACGAGACGATCGAGGACGCGGTGGCGGCGCTCGAGCTCCTCGCGCCGCTCGCCGAGGGCGTGGAGCTGAACGCGAGCTGCCCCAACGTCTCCTGGGGGCGCGACCGCGATCAGGAGGCGCACCTTCGCAACCTCGTGGCGGCGCTGGCGACCCGCACCGACCGACCGGTCTTCGTGAAGCTGCCACCGGTCGCGACGGCGGCCGAACGCGGGGTCGTACTGGCGCTCGCCGGGATCGCTCAAGAGTCGGGCGCCGGAGGCCTGACGTGCGGTAACACCCGCTTGGTGGGCGATCCCCGGCTCGCGCTCGGCCGCGGCGGGCTCTCGGGCCGAGCGCTGTGGCCCGCCACGGCGGAGACCGTCGCGTCGGTGCGGAAGGTCACGGGGGAAGGGCTCCCCATCAACGCCTGCGGCGGCGTCTTCTCGGGGGAGGATGCCCTTTCGTGCCTTGCGGCGGGTGCGGACACGGTGCAGATCTACACCGCGCTGATCTACGAAGGGCCGGCGGTGGTGGGGCGCATCGTACGTGGGCTGGCGACGCATCGCCGGGAGCCCGGACTAGTCCGTCCGGGCCCCTGACGCACCGGCGCACGCCGTGCGCAGCCTCGCTCCGAGGGGTGGTGTTGCCCGAGGGCGGCGCTGCGGTCAAGATGGTGCGTTTCCCTCTGCCAAAGGTGGTCGATTGCCGGGAACGTCGAGTGCCGTGACCGCCGACGCCGCGCGTGCGACGGCGGGGACCGCGGTTCGGTTCGAGCACGTCGTGAAGCGCTTCGGCGACTTCATCGCCGTCGACGGTGTCGACCTCGAGGTCCGTGAAGGGGAGTTCTTCTCGATGCTGGGACCCTCCGGATCGGGCAAGACGACATGCCTGAGGATGATCGCGGGGTTCGAGCGTCCGAGCGGCGGTCACATCTGGCTCGGCGACGATGACGTCTCGAGGTTGCCCCCTTATCAGCGAGACGTCAACACGGTGTTTCAGGACTATGCGCTGTTCCCGCACATGTCCGTGAGGGAGAACGTCGAATACGGCCTGCGCGTGAAGAAGGTCCCGAAGGACGAACGCCTGCGTCGCGCCGAGGAGTCGCTCGCGATGGTGCAGTTGAGTGCGTTCGGCCACCGCAAGCCGTCGGAGCTCTCGGGGGGCCAGCGGCAGCGCGTGGCGCTCGCGCGAGCGCTGGTCAATCGTCCGGAGGTGCTCCTGCTGGACGAGCCGCTGGGCGCCCTGGACCTCAAACTGCGCCAGGCGATGCAGGTGGAGCTGAAGCAGATCCAGCAGGAGGTGGGGCTGACGTTCATCTACGTCACCCACGATCAGGAGGAGGCGCTCACGATGAGCGACCGCCTCGCCGTGATGAACGTTGGCCGGATCGAGCAGGTGGGCACCCCGGTCGACGTCTACGAGCGTCCCGCCACCGAGTTCGTCGCCGGGTTCATCGGTGTGTCGAACGTGCTGGACCGCGGCGGCGAGCGCGTGACGATCCGTCCCGAGAAGATCCGGATGCTGGCGCCGGGGGCAGAGCCCGAGGCGGGCATGCACGCGGAGGACGGATTGGTGCGCGAGGTGATCTATATCGGAAGCGTGACCCGGTACATGGTGGACCTCGATCGCGGCGGAACCCTCGTGGTCGTCCGACAGAACCTCGAGTCGGCCGAGGAGGTCATGCGGGCCCACGGACAGCGGACACGCCTGGCCTGGTGGCCGCGGCAGTCCGTGGTGATCGAGAAGGACGTAGCAACAGACGAAGCTGACCAACCCTCGGAGGAGGTTCAGGGATGAGGCGAGTAGGGAGCACGAAGCGCATCACGCTGTTCGTCGCTGCGATCAGCGCGGTGACGCTCGTGGCGGCGGCCTGCAGCAACAACAACAACAACAGCTCCGGCAGCAACCCGAGCGGAGGCGGTACCACGCTGACGGTCCCCACCGCGAACCTGCCGTTGCAGCAATCGATCGGGAAGGGCGAGGGCCACCTGAACCTCATCGCTTGGTCCGGGTATGTAGAGCCCGAGTGGGTCACTCCGTTCCAGAACCAGACGGGGTGCATGGTCCATCAGACGAACCCGAACACCTCGGACGGATTCGTGACACTGATGAAGGACGGAGGGGGCGGCAACTGGGACCTTGCATCATCGTCGGGCGACGCCGACCTCCGCATCATCTACGGCGGCGACGCGCGCCCCGTGAACGTGAATCTCATCCCCGACTGGAAGAACTTCTTCCCGCAGTTCCAGTCGCCGGGGTTCAACACGATCGCCGGCAAGCACTACGGTGTCTCGCTGCAGTGGGGTCCGAACATCCTCATGTACAACCCCACGAAGATCCCGACGGCGCCGAAGAGCTGGAGCGTGATCTACGGCTCCCAGTACAAGGGCCTGGTCACGATCCCGGACAACCCGATCCAGATCGCCGACGCCGCCCTGTATCTGGAGAAGACGCAGCCGAGCCTGGGGATCACCGACCCCTACGAGCTGACGCAACCGCAGTTCGACGCCACGATCAACCTGCTGAAGCAGCAGAGCGCGAACATCCAGAAGTATTGGACCTCGGCCGCGCAGGAGATCAACATGTTCAAGGGGGGCGACGCGGTCATCGGTGCGTCGTGGCCGTACCAGCAGAGTCAACTGGAGGCGGCGAAGGCGCCGATCGCCTCCACGATCCCGGCCGAAGGGGCGACGGGCTGGGCGGACACCTGGATGCTGGCCGCGAAGGCGCCGGATCCCAACTGCGCCTACCTATGGCTGAAGTACATCAGCACCCCGAAGGTCCAAGCTCAGCAGGCGACCAGCTACGGCGAGACCCCGGTGAACAAGCTGGCCTGCCCGATCATGGATCAGCTCGCGAAGGGGTCGTGTGCGCAGTACCACGCGAACGATCCGAGCTACGTGAAGAACATCGCGCTGTGGAAGACTCCGCTCGCGACGTGTGACGATGGCACGAACGACTGCGTGCCATGGGCGACCTGGCAGTCGAGCTGGACGACGATCACCGGCTGACGGGCGTTGGAGACAACCCGTGAGCCGGCCTCGCCCAGGGGGGCGGGGGCGCGAACCCAGGCGGCGGTGTGGCGCCATCCCTGGCTGCGCGTCACCGCCCTCCTGACGCCCCCCCTGGCATGGTTCATCGTCATCTACCTCGCGTCCCTGGCGATCCTGCTCGTCACCGCGTTCTGGCAGATCAACCCATTCACGACGAACATCGAGCGGATCTGGAGCCTCAACAACTTCAAAACGATCGTCGATACGCCCATCTATCGCACGATCATCCTGCGGACGATCGGGATCGCGGCGGCGGTCACGCTCGTGGACGCGATCATCGCCGTGCCGTTCGCCTACTACATGGTGCGGATCGCCTCGTCCCGGATGCGGGTGGTCCTGTTCACCGCGATCCTCGTGCCACTGTGGGCCAGCTATCTCGCGCGCGTCTACGCCTGGATCTTGATCTTCAGCCACGACGGCGTGCTCAACTGGACGCTCGCGAAGATCGGACTCGGGCCGCTGCACATCGCGTACACGAACGAGGCGGTCTTCATCACGTTCTGCTACGTGTGGCTCCCGTTCATGATCATCCCCGTGTACGCCGCCATGGAGCGCATCCCCGGCTCCTACCTGGAGGCATCCTCGGATCTGGGCGGGCGGGGATGGCGAACGACACGTCAGATCATCCTGCCGCTCGCGATGCCCGGCATCGTCGCGGGCGCCATCTTCACCTTCTCGCTCACGATGGGGGACTTCATCGTCCCGGAACTGATCGGCGGAAAGGGCGCCACCTTCATCGGCAAGGTGATCTCGGAGAACGTTGGGATCGTGAACAACGTGCCGTTCGCGGCCGCGCTCGCGATGGTGCCGATCGGGATCATGGCGATCTTCCTGGTGCTCGCGAAGCGCCTCGGCGCGTTCGAGGCGCTCTAGATGGAGTCTGGGGCCGTGCGCTTCCTGCTGCGCATCTGGGTCGTTCTGGTTCTGCTGTTCCTTTTCATGCCGATCGCGCTCATCGTGCTCTACGCGTTCAACAGCTCCACGATCCAGAGCTGGCCGATCCATCTGTCGACGAGGTGGTTCCCCGTCGCCTGGCACGACGAGCAGGTGCGGAGCGCGCTCGCGCTATCGGTGAAGGCGGGCCTCGCCGCTACCGCGGTCGCCCTGATCCTGGGCTCGTGTGCGGCCTTCGCGGTGCACCGGTTCCGATTCTTCGGCCGGGAGGCGGTGTCCTTCCTGCTCATCGTGCCCGATCGCGCTTCCGGGCATCATCACCGGCATCGCGCTGCAGTCCTTCTTCTCGTTCGGCAACGTCACGCTGTCGCTCTACACGATCATCATCGGGCACGCCACGTTCTGCATCGTGATCATCTACAACAACGTGATCGCGCGCCTTCGGCGCACCCCAGGATCGTTGGTGGAGGCCTCGATGGATCTTGGCGCGGGAGGCTTCACGACGTTCCGACGGGTCACGTTCCCGATGCTCCGCACGGCGATCGTGGCGGGAGCGCTGCTGGCCTTCGCCCTCTCGTTCGACGAGATCATCGTCACGCTGTTCACGGCGGGCGCGCGCGTCACGCTGCCGATCTGGATCATCGGTGCGATCCGGCTGGGGCAGCAGTTCCCGGAGGTCAACGTCGTGGTGTTCGGCGTGCTGATCGTGACGGTGCCGTTGATCGCGCTGGCGGCACGCCTCACCGGGGGCGCGGGCTTCACGTCCGCCTCGAACGTGCGGGGCGCGGACTAGCCGGTCACAGGTACTGGCCCGCCCGCGTGGCACCGGCCCCGGGGTCCTGGGCACCCTCGGAGCCCTGTGGGCCCTGGGGGTTCTGGGCCACGAGACCGCGGCGTCGCAGCTCCTCGAACTGCTGACGCGCCGCCGCCTGTTGCGCGAACATCGCCGCCTGGATCCCGTGGAAGAGTCCCTCCAGCCACCCCACGAGCTGGGCCTGCGCGACACGGATCTCCGATTCGGTCGGCACGCCGTCGAGCGGCGGCGCGAGCTCCGACAGCTCCTCCTTCAGGTCGCCGGACAGGACCTGTGAGAGTTCGGCGAGGGCGCGGTGGTAGATGTCCGTAAGGCGCCGCCGGCCCGCTTCGTCGAGGGAGGCCTGGCGGGTCTCGTCCAGCAGCTCACGGACCATGCTGGCGATCCGCAGGAGCTTCGCCGGCTCGGTGATCGTCTCGGCCTCGCCGGTTCCCTGCTCCGCCTCCGCGACCGGGACGGCCGGTACGGCGTCGTCGGCACCCATGTCATCAACGCTAACACCCCGCCGCCCGGGTCACGCACCGATACGGTTGCGGATGAACAACGCCTCGGCGACCGCGAGCCGCTCGACGTCGGCGAGCTCCACGCTTTCGTCGATCGAGTGCCAGTTGGAGCGCTCGTCGCCCGCGCCCCAGATCAGGACGGCGATCCCCGGGAACGCCGCGGCGAGCCTCGGCGACCAGGGGGATCGACCCGCCGCTGCCGACCTCCATGACGCCGCGCTCGAAAGCCTCCCGCATCGCCTCCACGGCGGCCCGGTATGGCGCCGTGCCCGTGTCGACGAGGTAGCCCATCCCCGCCTCGCCGGCCGTCACGTCGACGCGGACGCCCCACGGCGCGGCGGCCCGGATGTGACCGGCGAGGGCGTCCCGAGCAGCCTCCGCGTTCTCGCCCGGCGCGAGGCGAAGGGACACCCGGGCGCTCGCGCGGGGCACCAGCTGGTTCGACGAGCCATCGATCGTCGGCGCGTCGATACCCAGGATCGATACGGCGGGCCTCGACAGCAGCCGGTCGGCGAGCGTGCCCGAGCCGATCATGTGAACCTCATCGAAGACGCCGGACTCCTCGCGGAGCTCGTTCTCGGCCACCTGCGTACCGGGCCAGGTGAACGCGCTGAGGCCGGCGATGGCGACGTTGCCAGCATCATCGTGCAGCGACGCGATGATGCGACAGAGAGCGACGATGGCATCGGGGATCGCCCCCCGTACTCGCCGCTGTGCTGGGCGATCGGCATGACGGCGACGGTCACCACGCAATCGACGATGCCGCGGACGCTCGTGCCGATGGTGGGCACGCCGGTACGGTGGTTCCCGCCGTCGGCGACCACGGCTACATCCGCGCGTAGCAGGTCGGCGTTGCCGTCCACGAGCTGGGGCAGGTGTTCGGTGGAGCACTCCTCTTCCCCTTCCACCAGGAGCTTCACGGTGACGGGGAGCCGAGCGCCCTCATTGGCCCCCAGGGCGCGCAGCGCCGCCGCGTGCACCACGATCCCGCTCTTGTCGTCCGCGGCGCCACGCCCGAACAGTCGGCCGTCACGTACGTCGGGCTGGAACGGTGGGGTCCGCCACGCCGTGGCGTCCCCCTCGGGCTGGACGTCGTGATGCGCGTAGAGCAGTACCGTCGGCGCACCGGGGGGACCCGGGATCGAGCCGAACACCGCGGGGTGTCCGCCCTGGAGCTCGAGCAGGCGCGCATCGGCGACCCCCGCATCGCGCAGCACCGCGGCCGTCGTCTCGGCGCTCGCCCGCATGGTCGCGGGGTCGTATCCCGGGTAGCCCATCGAGGGGATCGCCACGAGCCGGGAGAGCTCGTCGATGGTCTGTGGCATCCCGTGGGCCACGCGGCGGCGAAGATCGTCGGTGTCCATGACGCGGGACCATACCGCGTGACGTTAGGGCCGCGACGCTACGGATTGAGGCGCTCGATGCGCCAGCCCTCGGCGAGCGCCTCGTCCCGCGTGTAGCGGAATCGGTCGTGGAGCCGGTGCTTGCGTCCCTGCCAGAACTCGATCGTGTCGGGCCGGACCCGGTAGCCGCCCCAAGCGGGTGGGCGCGGCACATCCCCGGGGAAGCGCTCGGCGGCCTCGGCGTGGCGGCCCTCGAGCTCCTCGCGGGAGCCCAGCGGCTCGCTCTGTCGGGACGCCCAGGCGCCCAACTGGGCGTCCCGCGGCCTCAGGGCGAAGTACGCGTCGGACTCGCCCTCGTCGACCGACGTCACAGGACCCGCCACGCTCACCTGCCGGTCGAGCTCCTTCCACAGGAAGACGAGCCCCGCGTAGGGGTTCGCGCTGAGATGGCGCCCCTTGAGGCTCTCGCGGTTCGTGTAGAAGGCGAAGCCGCGTTCGTCGACGCCGCGCAGGAGCACGTGCCGGACGTAGGGGCGTCCCCGCGCGTCGGCCGTGGCGACCGCCATCGCGTTGGGAAGAGGCACGCCGGCCACGTCGGCGTCGGCGAGCCACCGCAGGAACAGCTTGACGGGATCGGCGAGGAGATCGCCGCGCTCGAGCGGCCGGTCCTCGTGGAACCCGCTGGGCGCTCGCATGTCCCTGGGGTCATTCATCACGGAGCCATCCTAGGGCGCCAGACGTCGGCGAGCGCTTGTAGCCTTTCCGGATGACGCCCGAGCACCGGACGATCGCCTCCCTGCAGGCGGGGCTCGATGAGATCCGCCGCTCGCCCGCCGACGACGGGCGGGTCGTGCTCATCGTCCGTCGCCCGGCCCAGGACGTTCGCGAAGTGCTGGCGGAGGCAGAGCTCGACCCGGATCATGGGTTGGTCGGCGACACGTGGCGGGCCCGGGGCAGCACCAGCACGCCCGACGGCTCCGCGCATCCGGACGCCCAGCTCACGCTCATGAACGCCCGCGTGGTGGCCCAGCTCGCCGGTCAACCGGACCGGCGTCAGCTGGCGGGCGACCAGCTCTACGTCGATCTCGACCTGAGTCGGGTCAGCCTCCCGCCCCACAGCAGGCTGGCGGTGGGGACCGCCGTCATCGAGATCACCGACAAGCCTCACACGGGATGCCACAAGTTCGCGGCGCGCTTCGGCCCGGACGCGCTCCGCTTCGTCAACTCCCCCGTCGGGCGTGAGCTCCGCCTACGCGGCGTCAACGCGAAGGTCGTCGTGCCGGGAACCGTGCGCACCGATGACTCGATCCGCAAGCTTCCCGACGAGCCGCGGCCCAGCTTCCCTCGTTGAGGTGACTGGGCTAGGTGGGCAGGTTGAGCGCCTCAGCCGCCTCGGCGAGCGCGCTGAGGTGTCCGTCGACGGCGCCGAGGCCCGCATCCATGGTGGTGATCGAGACATGTGTCGCGCCGGCATCGCGCCACCGCTCCACCTGATCCACCAGGGAGGTCGCCCCCTCCCCGCGCCAGCTCACCCGGCCCTCCATCCCCAATCGGGCGGGATCTCGGCCCGCGGCGGTCGCCGCCGCCTCGACCGTGGCCCGCGCGTCCTCGAGCCTCGGCCCCGGGGGCACCTGCGGGAACCAGCCGTCGGCGAGACGACCGATGCGCTCGTAGGCGCGTGGCGCCTCCCCTCCCATCCACACCGGGATGGGACGCTGGAGGGGCAAGGGCGCCAGGCCGGCTCCGGTGACGCGCTCGTCGTCGCCTGCGAAGGTGACGCTCTCCTCGGTCCACAATCGGCGCAGCAGAGCGATCTGCTCCTCGACGCGGCGACCCCGGTTCGAGAACTCCTTGCCGAGCGCCTCGAACTCGACCTCGTTCCACCCGATCCCGACCCCGAACCGGAACCTGCCCCCCGTGAGCAGGTCGATCTCCGCAGCCTGCTTGGCCGCGAGAACGGTCTGGCGCTGAGGAAGGATGATGATCCCGGTGACGAGCTCCAGCGACGTGACGCCGGCCAGGTAGCCGAACAGGACCATCGGCTCGTGAAAGGTGGTGTGCAGGTCGTAGGGGCCCGTCCACGGCGCGTGCACGCCCGGATCCGCGCCCACGACGTGATCGTAGGCGAGCACATGTGCGAACCCGAGCTCCTCGACCCCCTCGCCGTAGGCGCGCACCGCGCCGACATCCCCGCCGATCTCGGTCTGAGGGAACACGACGCCGATACGCATGACCGCCGTTCTACCGGACCCTCCGCGCGGCCGCCTCACGCCCGGGATCGAGAGGCCGGCTCGATGGCGTCGGCGACGGCGGTCGCCCAGGCCGTAGCTCGCTCCGCCTCGCCGCCGACGAGCGTGTTGTCCTTCGCGACGAGGAAGCTCTGGGGCGGCACGACCGGCCTGAACCCATGGCGTTGCAGCTGGCGGCGGATCCCCTTGGCGGCCGACCCCGTGACCGCCGTCGGGCCCTTGAAGCGCGTGTCGAAAGCGGCCGCGGAACGGTGCCCCCCATCGGGCAGCTCACTCAGCCATGCTCTGATCCCCGGCGTCGCCGTCGGGTGCTCGTAGCGGTTCTTCTCGTCCTTCGCCGCGGTTGCCCGTGTCGCCTGGCGGCTCATGCCGTGCGCGTGGGTGGGGCCGCCCACGATCAACAGGTCCACGTTCGCCGCCCGCCCGGGAGCGGCTTCATCGATCGGTACGACTTCCGTCTCGAATCCCCGCTGCTCGATCCCGCGGCCGATCGCCTGTGCGATGGACGCCGTGTTCCCGTACATCGACTCGTAGACCACCAAGGCCTTCATGATCCCCACCTCCATCGTGGACCTCCAGCTGGTCTCGGATCCTCGCTCACTCGGCGGTCGCGGTCACCAGCTCCCGGCCCTTGCTGTCGGGTACGGGCTCAGGGACCCGTTCCGCGCACTTCCGATGATTCCTCGTCGCCGGTGTTCTGCACCGGGTCGATGGGCCCTCACCGCACGGGCCGTTCAGGGCGCGATGTGGGGAGGTAAACCGCAAGCAGGGGGTCCTCATGTCCCTGGGCCCTTCGGCCCCACCCTCCTCGCGCCCACGGCCGGAGACTGGGTGCAGGAGGCACCGGTGTCGTGAAGGGGGATGAGCACGATGAAGCGTCGAGTGCTGATCATGGGAGCCGCAGGTCGGGACTTCCATAATTTCAATGTTGCGTTCCGGGATCACCCCGAGGCGGAGGTCGTGGCCTTCACGGCGACACAGATCCCCTTCATCGACGACCGGATCTATCCGGCAGAGCTGGCCGGCCCCGGGTATCCCGATGGCATCCCGATCTATCCGGAGGAGGATCTGGATCGACTCGTCCGTGATCGGGAGATCGACGATGTGGTGTTCGCGTACTCCGATGTTTCCTACGAGTACGTGATGCACCGGGCGAACCAGGTGCTCGCGGCGGGTGCGAACTTCATCCTGATGGGTCCCGAGGAGACGATGATCGATGCCGACGTGCCGGTGATCGCCGTGTGTGCGGTGAGGACCGGAGCCGGCAAGAGCCAGACCACCCGCGCGATCGCCGGGATCCTTCGCGATCGGGGTCTGATCCCGGTCGTGGTACGGCACCCGATGCCTTACGGTGATCTGCTCGCCGAGCGGGTGCAGCGCTTCGCGACCGTCGCCGACCTTGATGCCGCCCACGTCACCGTCGAGGAACGCGAGGAATACGAGCACCACATCGCGGCCGGATCGGTCGTCTACGCCGGCGTCGACTACGGGGCGATCCTGGAGACCGCCCAACGAGAGTGCGACGTCCTGCTGTTCGACGGCGGGAACAACGACCTGCCCTTCTATCGCCCGACCGTGCACATCACGGTGGTCGATCCGCTTCGGGCCGGTGACGAGTACGTCTACCACCCGGGAGAGGCCAACGTCCGCATGGCCGACGTCGTGGTCATCAACAAGGTGAACTCGGCCTCACCCGAGCAATTGGATGAGGTCAGCGGCTCCGTCCACTACCTGAACCCCCAGGCCCAGGTGATCCGGGCCGCGAGCGTGATCGACGTGGACCGCCCCGAGGAGATCCGCGGCAAGCGCGTGCTGGTCGTGGAAGACGGTCCCACCTTGACCCACGGCGGGATGAAGTTCGGCGCGGGTGTCGTGGCCGCCCGCGAGCACGGCGCAAGAGAGATCGTCGATCCCCGCCCCTACGTCACGGGCACCCTCGCGGACGTGTTCATGAAGTACGAAGTGGGTCCAGTACTCCCCGCCGAGGGCTACTCGATCACGCAGCTGGCGGAGCTGGAGAAGACCATCGAGGTTGCCGAGGCCGACGTCGTCGTGATCGCGACGCCGATCGACCTCAGACGCCTGATCGCGATCTCGAAGCCCGCCGTGCGCGTCACCTACCGGCTTGAGGTTATGGAGGGCTCGCTCCGCCTGGAGGACGCCATCCAGCCGGCGATCCGTGCGGCGAACGCCGCGCGGTGACGCGCCGCACGCGCCAGGATCGCCGACGGCCGGCCCTCAGGATCCGTTCGGGTGCCGCCGGACGTTCGGCAGGTGACCCAGACGCCTGATGCCTCTTCGCAGGTGCGCCCGGTTCGGCATGACCCCGAACCGACGGCTGGGCCTCCCGCGTCGACTCCACCAGTGGACCACGTCGTGCCGCATGTCGATCTCCCTCGATCGATCTAACGGCCGGCCTCGACGACCGCCTGCGACGCCCCGACCCGCCCATGGGCGCTCGCTTCGGGTGTCACCAGGACCGGACAGTGCGCACGGTGCAAGACGTCGTGCGCGATGCTGCCGAGCAAGAGAGCCTTCGCGTCGCTGAAGCCGCGCGTGCCGAGGACGATGAGCGACGCACCGACGCGCTCGGCCGCACGTACGATCTCCTGCGCCGTCTGGGCCGAGGCCGCATGCACGACCTCGCCTCGTGCGGACACGCCGGCGGCGGTTAGGTCATGAACGGCCGCGTCGATCGTGGCGAGCGCCTCCTGCTCGGTCTCGAGGTCGATGTCCGCCGCCCATGTCAGCTTGTGCTCCAACACGTGCAGCACGGTGATCTCCGATCCGAACCGCTCGGCCACGACCCCCGCTGTGCTCACGGCCTCGGTCCCGGCCTGCGAACCATCGATCGCAACAAGCATCTTGTCGAACATGCGGACCACTCCCTTCCGGGGCGTGCCAACCACGCTGCTCGCTCCGACTTCATCGTGCGACTCGACGCGAGTTGTGCTCAGGGCCCAACGGCATGGCGCGAGGGGGTCCAAACGCCCGTGCCGGTGAAGCGAGTCAGGCCGGGAGGTCCATCTGGCATGTCGAGGATCGCGAGTATCGTCCCGGCATGGTGAGGTCCTCCGAGCGCGCGCTCTCCATGCCCGAGGCCGCGTCGTTGCCGCTCGAAGGGGTGTTCGCCCGTCTGTCGAGCGCCCCCGAAGGCCTGGCTTCCTCAGAGGCGGACCGGCGACTCGCCCGGACGGGGCCGAACGCCGTGCGCACCCACCATGCCCGCGCGTTGGGTGTGCTCGCCCGTCAGTTCCGCAGCGCGTTCCTGCTGCTCCTACTGGTCGCGGCGCTGGTCTCGGCCTTCCTCGGGCAGGGCACGGACGCGGAGATCATCGGGGCCATCCTCGGGATCAGCGTCGGGCTGGGGTTCTTCAACGAGTACCGGGCGGAGCGCGCCGTGGAGGCCCTACACGAGCAGATCCGCCACGACGCCCCCACGCTGCGCGACGGGAAGTGGACCGACGTCGAGTTGACCCACCTCGTGCCCGGCGACGTCGTCCGGCTGGAGCTGGGGATGATCGTCCCTTCGGATCTTCGGATCGCGGAGGCGGACCATCTCGAGTGCGACGAGTCCGTGCTCACGGGAGAGGCCGAGGCGGTGGAGAAGTCCGCGGCCCGGGTCGCACCGGGGCTGGCCACCGCCGACCTCACCGCCTGCGCGTTCATGGGGACCACCGTGCGTGAGGGAGCGGGTCAGGGAGTGGTGGTCGCCACGGGAGGCCGCACGGCGTTCGGCGCGATCGCCCTCAAGCTGGGGGAACGTCAGCCCGAGACCGCCTTCCAGGTCGGCCTCCGTCGCTTCTCCGCCCTTCTCGCCAAGGTCGCCGCGGTGCTGTCGGGCGCGATCTTCGTCGTGAACATCCTGCTCCACCGCCCACTCATCGAGGCGTTGCTCTTTTCGCTGGCGATCGCCGTCGGCATCACGCCGCAGCTGCTGCCGGCGGTCGTTACCACGAGTCTCGCGACGGGATCGAGGCGCCTCGCGCGGCAGAAAGTCCTGGTCAAGCGCCTGGTCGGGATCGAGGATCTCGGCAACGTCGAGGTCCTGTTCACCGACAAGACCGGAACCCTCACCGAGGGCCGGATCACGTTCGAGCGCTCGACCGACCCCGAGGGCGGGTCATCCGACGGCGTCTTGCTCCTGGGGCTGCTCTGCAACGAGGCGATCCCTGGTCCGGACGGCGCCATCGGGGGCAACGAGCTTGATCGGGCGCTCTGGGAGGCGCCGGATGCGGGGCGCCTCCGGATCACCGGGTACCGACGTCTCGACGTGTTGCCCTTCGATCACGACCGTCGCATGACCTCGGTGCTCGTGCAGGACGGGGATCGGGGCAGATCGATCGTGACCAAAGGAGCGCCGGAAAGCGTCCTGGAGCGTTGCGTCGCGGTGCCGGAACGAGCGAGGGCGCTCGTCGAGGCCGCGTTCAGCGCAGGCAGCCGCGTCGCGGCCGTGGCCACGCGCGACGCGGCCGATCTCGAGCAGGTAGGTCCGAACGACGAGAACGGTCTCGAGCTCGCAGGGTTCCTCCTCTTCCTCGACCCCCCGAAGGCCTCCTCCAAGGACTCGCTCGCGCGGCTGGCGCGGCTGGGCGTCGAGCTGAAGATCGTGACGGGCGACAACGCCAAGGTGGCCGAAAAGGTGTGCAGGGACCTTGCGGTGCCGACGGCGGGCACGCTCACGGGCGCCCAGGTGGAGGCCTTGGACGACGACGCGCTCGGTGAGGCGCTCGGGCGGACCGGCATCTTCGCCCGGGTCAGTCCCGAGCAGAAGGCACGGATCATCCGCGTCCAGCGACGGACCGGTCGCGATGTCGGATTCCTGGGCGACGGCGTGAACGACGCCCTTGCCCTCCATGAGGCGGACGTCGGGATCTCGGTGGATTCAGCCGTGGACGTGGCGAAGGATGCGGCGGATGTCGTTCTATTGGAGAAGGACCTGGGGGTCCTCGCCAACGGCGTGGTGGAGGGGCGGCGGATCTTCTCGAACACCATCAAGTACGTGCTGATGGGCACCTCGTCCAACTTCGGCAACATGTTCTCGGTCGCAGCCGCCTCGGCGTTCCTTCCCTTCTTGCCGATGCTCCCGTCTCAGATCCTGCTGAACAACCTCCTGTACGACGCAGGGGAGATGACGATCCCCACCGACAACGTCGATGAGGAGATGCTGCAGCGCCCGTCGCATTGGGACATCCGCTTCATCGAGCGATTCATGCTCGTGTTCGGCCCCATGAGCTCGCTGTTCGACTTCATCACCTTCGCGCTGATGTTGGGCGTCTTCCACGCCGATGCAGCCACGTTCCGGTCGGGGTGGTTCGTCGAGTCCATCTGCACCCAGACGCTCGTGATCTTCGTGATCCGCACGCGGCGGGTCCCGTTCTTCCGCAGCCGGCCGAGCCGCCCTCTGCTCGTCGCGAGCCTGGCATCGGCGGGGATCGGGGCGCTGCTCCCGATCTCCCCGCTGGCCCCGGTCCTAGGCTTCGGTCCGCTGTCGCCGCTCTTCTACCTGGCGTTGGTCCTCATGGTGGCGGTCTACCTGACGCTCGCGGAGCTGCTCAAACAGCGCTTCTACCGCGTGCGCGCCCACGACCGGCCGCTCGCCCTCCCGCCGGGGGAGCGGGAACGCAGGATCCAGCGCCGAGCCTTCCGATGGAGCCACGCTGAGGAGCTGCCGAACCGACCGGCATGACCTCGGTACCTCGGTGCCCCCGGCAGGATTCGAACCTGCGCACCCGGCTCCGGAGGCCGGCGCTCTATCCCCTGAGCTACGGGGGCCCATCGCGCCGAGTCTAGTGTGCCGCGGCGCGAGTCCCCCCTCCGACCGAGGTCCGGACCCGCCCCGGTATCCTCGCTGCATGGCCGAGGTTCCCCGCGTGCTGTTGGTCGACGACGACCCCGCGATGCTGCGCCTGCTGCAAGTGAACTTCCGACTGGACGGCTTCGAGGTGGAAACCGCATCCAGGGGAGACGAGGCGGTGGAGCATGCGCTCGCGTCCCCGCCCGACGCCCTGGTGCTCGACGTCATGATGCCCGGCCTCGACGGTTACCAGGTAGGGGAGCGCTTGCGACAGGAGCCCTCGTTCGCGGACGTTCCCATCGTGTTCCTCACCGCACGCGTCATGGACGAGGATCGAGCGAAGGGCGAGGCGATCGGCGGCGTGGACTACCTCACGAAACCCTTCGATCCGGTCGAGCTGATCGCCACCGTGCGGCGCAGACTGGCCGACCGGGCTTCGCCGTGAGCATCGAGGAGGAGCTCGTCGCGTGGCTCCGCTCCGGCCTCGCCGCCGTCGCCCCCGGACTCGGACTGGACCCGGCCACGTTGCCCGAACCTGTCTTGCTGGCGCCGCGGCAGAAGGATCACGGAGACTTCGCCACCAACGTCGCCCTCGCGCTCGCGAAGCCGGCGGGCCGCCCTCCCCGGGAGATCGCGGAGGCGATCCAAGGCGCCCTTCCTTCCGTGCCGTTCGTTGCGAGCGTCGAGGTTGCGGGGCCCGGGTTCCTCAACGTGTTCACGACGCAGGACTGGCTGCTCGACACCCTGCGTCGGATCGTGAGGGAGGGTAAGGACTACGGTCGCGCCCCTTCGAATGGCCGGCGCATGCAGGTGGAGTTCGTGAGCGCGAACCCGACCGGACCGCTGCACATCGGGCATGCGCGCAACGCGGCGCTCGGCGATGCGCTCGCACGCCTGTTGGAGGCCTCCGGCTGGTCCGTCGAGCGCGAGTACTACTTCAACGACGCCGGCACGCAGATGGAGCGATTCGGCGCGTCGGTCGAGGCGCGCTACCTCCAGGCGCTGGGGCGCGACGCGGAGCTGCCCACCGACGGCTACTTCGGCGCGTACGTTGCCGACATCGCGAGCGACATCGTCGGCGAGTACGGGGACGCCCTGGCCGATGTGCCCGAGCCAGAGCGCGCCGCCCGTCTCCTCGCCGAGGGCTCGCGGCGCGTGCTGGACGGCATCGCGGGCACGCTGGAGCGGTTCGGGTGCCGATTCGACGTCTTCTTCTCCGAGGCGGAGCTCGCTCGCAAGGGGGAGATCGCCGCGGCGGTCGAGCGGCTGCGCCAAGCGGGCGCCGCCTACGACGCCGAGGGCGCCACGTGGTTCCGCAGCACGGGGTTCGGCGACGACAAAGACCGCGTCCTGATCCGCTCGACCGGTGCGCACACCTACTTCGCTGCGGATTGCGCCTACGTGATCGACAAGTTCTCCCGCGGCTTCGAGCACCTTATCTACGTCTGGGGGGCGGATCACCACGGCGACGTCACGCGGGTGAAGGGCGCGGCGGAGGCGCTCGGCTACGACCCCGACGCGGTGGAGCCCGTGCTCTATCAGTTCGTGTCGTTCCTGCGTGGCGGTGAGGCCGTGAAGATGAGTAAGCGCGCTGGCGAGATCGTGACGCTCGACGAGCTGATCGACGAAGTGGGCGCCGATGCCGCACGCTTCACGCTGCTTTCGTCGTCGAACGACTCCGCGATGAACTTCGACATCGAGGTCGTGAAGCAGCAGTCCATGGAGAACCCCGTCTACTACGTGCAGTACGGTCACGCGCGGATCGCGAGCCTCTTGCGCAAGGCCGCCGAACACGGTCTCGCGCGGCGGCCCATGGCCGACGTGGACCTGACCGTGATGACCGAGGATGCCGAGCTGGCACTGATGCGGGCGCTCGCCGACGTGCCGGGCACGCTGGCGAGCGCCGCCGAGCAGCGCGCGCCGCACCGCATCACCCACGCCTCGCAGGATCTGGCCGCCACGTTCCATCGTTTCTACACGGAGTGCCGCGTCGTGGACGACGAAGCGCCGGAGCTCACCCAGGCGCGACTGTGGCTGTGCGCCGCCACGAAGCAGGTCATCGCGAACCTGCTCGGCGTGCTCGGGGTGAGCGCCCCCGAGTCGATGGAGCGCGTCGATGGCTGAACGCACGGTGCCCGTACAAGACGCGGCCGGCACCGCACCGTCCCCGTCGGGTCCCTGGCCGGCTTCCGCGGAGTTCGGGCCCCAGGGGCTCTCGGTCTCGGGGATCCCCGCGGCGGCCCTCGCCGAGCGTTTCGGGACCCCGCTCATCGTCTTCGACGAGGACGATCTCCGCGAGCGCTGCCGCGCCGCGCGTGAGGGGTTCGACCGGACGCTCTACGCCGTGAAGGCGTTCACGGGGCACGCCGTCATACGGATCATGTTGGACGAGGGGTTGGACCTGCTGGCAGCCACCGGCGGCGAAGTCGAGGCATGCCTGCGCGCGGGCGCGCCCGCCGCGCGTGTGGCCCTGCACGGCAACAACAAGTCCGACGCGGAGTTGGCCCTTGCCGTGCGCTCGGGGTTGTCCCTCGTGATCGCCGATGGCCTTGGTGAGCTGCGCCGCCTGGACGCGGTGGCACGTTCCGCCGGCCGGGTGCAGCCGGTGCTGCTGCGCATCGTCCCGGAGGTGGCCGTGCGGACGCACGGATCCATCGCGACGGGCCACGAGGCATCGAAGTTCGGCACGCCCCGCTCGGAGGCCGTAGCCGCCGTCACCGCCTGTGCGGAGCTCGCCGGGATCCGGTTCGACGGGCTCCACGCGCATGTCGGATCCCAGGTTCCCGACGTCGCCTCCTATCTTCAAGCGCTCGACGCGCTTCTCGATCTCGCCGCGGAGCTTCGAGCGACCGCGGGTGCGACGGTGGCGCTGCTGGACCTGGGCGGCGGCTACGCCGTGACCTACGCGGAGGAACACGCCCTCCCGCCCGTGAACGTGGCCGTCGCGCTTCGGTCGCGCCTCGCGGATCGTGCCGCCGTGCACGACCTGCCGTTGCCCCGCCTGCTGGGCGAGCCCGGCCGATCCCTGGTCGCGAACCCTGCGCTCACGCTCTACCGCGTGGGCGCCGTCAAACGCGCGGGCGGACACACGTTCGCGGCAGTGGACGGCGGGATGTCCGACAACCTGCGACCGATGCTCTACGACGCCCGGTTCACGGTCGCGCCGGCGGGCGCGCGACGAGGCCGGTCCGCCGAGCACGGTCACGGTGGTCGGGAAGCATTGCGAGTCCGGCGACGTGATGGCCGAGGACGTGGAGCTGCCGGCCGCACCGGTCGAAGGCGATCTCTTGGCGTTCGCGGCGACCGGCGCCTACACCTACTCGATGGCCAGCGCCTACAACCGGGTGGGTCGGCCTGCGGTGGTTGGCGTTCGGCGGGGGCGGGCCACGTCATGGCTCCGGCGCGAAGACGCGGCGGACTTCGATCGCCTTGAGGTGGCGCATCGCGCAGCGCCGGATCGCACATCGCCCCCTCCGGGCGTGGTCGTTCGTCCCGCCGCCGCCGGCGGACGCCCCCGCCTTCTTGGAGTTCTGGACCGCGATCGTTGCCGAGGGTAGGTACGTGCGCAGTGAGCGGGTGTCGCAACCGCTCCGTGTCTACCGGCGCCGGTTCCGGCGGTCCTGGACGGACCGCGACGCGCAGATCGTGGCGGTCGAGCGGGGTCGCATCGTCGGGCACCTCTTCATCCAGCGCGAATCCCACCCCGTCACCGCCCACGTGGCGACGCTCGGCATCGCGGTCGCCGCCGACCATCGCGGCAAGGGGGTCGGCTCGGCCCTGATGGCCGAGGGGTTGGCCTGGGCTCGCAGTGCCGGCGTCGAGAAGATCGTTCTGTCCGTGTATCCGCACAACACCGGCGCGATCGCTCTCTACCGCAAGTTCGGGTTCGTCGATGAGGGGAGGCTCGCACGGCAGTCGCGCAAGTCCTACGGTTATGAGGACGAAGTGTTGATGGGTGCTTGGATCGGCGCCGGAGCATCCGGCGACGACGGGCCGAGGTGACATGACCGAGCGAACGATCCGAGTGGGGCTGTTGGGCTGTGGCACCGTAGGTGCCGCGGCGATCCGGCTGCTGCACCACCACGCCGACGACATCGCCGAGCGCGCGGGTTGTCGTGTCGAGGTGGGACGGGTCGCCGTGCGCGATCCGGGCCGCGATCGGGGTGTGACCCTCGATCCCGAAGCGTTCACCACCGACGCGGCCGCCGTGGTGGAGGATCCCGGCATCGACCTCGTCTGCGAGCTGATCGGCGGGATCGAGCCCGCCCGGTCGTTGATCATGCGCGCCTTCGCGCACGGCAAGTCCGTCGTGACGGCGAACAAGGAGCTGCTCGCGAGCGGCGGCAAGGAGCTATTCGAGGCGGCCGAGTCCGCCGGCCTCGACCTCTACATTGAAGCCTCGGTCGGGGGCGGTATCCCTCTGCTGCGACCCCTGAACGAGTCGCTCGTCGGGGAGCGCGTGCGACGCGTCATCGGCATCGTGAACGGCACCACGAACTACATCCTCACGCAGATGTCGGAGCACGGATGGTCGTTCGAGGACGCGCTCGCCGAGGCGCAGCGCCTCGGCTACGCGGAATCCGATCCCACCGCCGACGTCGAGGGCTTGGACGCCGCCGCGAAGTGCGCGATCCTCGCATCGATCGCGTTCAACACCCGAGTGGTGACCGGCGACGTCTATCGCGAAGGCATCACGCGCATCACGCCGCTCGACATCGCCGACGCCGCGCGGCTGGGCTACGTCGTGAAGCTGCTCTCGCTCGCCGAGCTCGAGGAAGGCGAGGTCTCGGTTCGCGTGCACCCTGCGATGATCCCGTCGAGCCATCCCCTCGCGAGTGTGCGCGACGCCTTCAACGCCGTGTTCGTGGAGGGCGAGCTGGTGGGGCAGCTCATGTTCTACGGGCGCGGCGCGGGCGGGGATCCCACGGCGACCGCGGTCGTTGGGGACCTCGTGGCGGCGGCGCGCCATCGCGCGCGGGGAGGCCGGGGCATGGGATGCACCTACACCCGCGATCTGCGCCTTCGCCCGATGGACGACACGCGCGGCCAGTATTACCTGAACCTCCACGTGGAGGATCGGCCGGGCGTCCTTGCTGAGATCGCCGATCACTTCGGCCGAAACGGCGTGTCGATCGAGCGCGTGTGGCAGGAGGGGTTCGGCGACGAGGCGAGCCTGGTGTTCATCACTCACCGCGCGCAGGAGGGTGCCTTCCAGAAGACCGTCCAGGAGCTCCATGAGCTGCCCGCGGTCCGGGCGGTGGCGAGCGTGCTGCGGGTGGAGGGCGAGGAGGCGTGAGCCCCGGCGACATCCCCCGCGCGCACCAATGGCGCGGTCTCATCGAGGAGTACCGGCCGCGCCTGCCGGTGAACGACGAGACCCCGGTCATCACGCTGTGCGAGGGCGGCACACCCCTCGTGCCGTCGACGACGCTGTCCGAGGAAACCGGCTGTGACGTTTGGCTCAAGTATGACGGTGCGAACCCCACCGGGTCCTTCAAGGATCGTGGCATGACCCTGGCGATCAGCAGGGCGGTGGAGGAGGGCGCGAAGGCTGTCGTGTGCGCCTCCACGGGCAACACCTCCGCCAGCGCCGCCGCGTACGCGGCCAAGGCCGGACTCACGTGCGCGGTCCTGGTCCCCAAGGGCAAGGTGGCCCTCGGCAAGATGGCGCAGACCCTCGTGCACGGTGCGCGGGTGCTGGAGGTGCAGGGCAACTTCGACGCCTCCTTGGAGCTGGCCCAGGACCTGGCGGCGCGCTATCCGGTCACCCTCGTCAACAGCGTGAACCCGATGCGGCTCGAGGGTCAGAAGACCGCGGCGTTCGAGATCTGCGACGCGCTCGGCCGTGCGCCGGATCTGCTCTGCGTGCCGGTCGGCAATGCAGGCAATATCTCCAGCTATTGGATGGGGTTCTCCGAGTACCTCGCCGACGGCATGATCCACGAGCCGCCGCAACTGTTCGGCTTCCAGGCGCGAGGCGCGGCTCCCATCGTCCTGGGCGCGCCGGTAGCGGACCCACAGACGATCGCCACGGCCATCCGCATCGGTAACCCGGCGTCTTGGAACAAGGCCACGGCCGCGGCCACCGAGTCCGAAGGCGCGATCCTCGCCGTCACCGACAGGGAGATCCTCGCCGCCTACCGCCGGGTCGCTCGCGAGGGCCTGTTCGCTGAGCCGGCGAGCGCGGCGAGCGTAGCGGGTCTCTTACAGCTGCACGCCGAGGGGCGGCTGCCGACGGGCGGCACCGCGGTGTGCGTGCTCACCGGCCACGGCCTCAAGGACCCCGAGTGGGCGATCGCTGGCGCCGCCCACCCCGTGAGCGTCCCCGCGGACGCCGTCGCCGTCGCCGTCGAGCTGGGGCTCTAGCCGGTGCGGCTGAGGGTCCGCGTTCCCGCGACGTCGGCGAACCTGGGCCCTGGGTTCGACTGCTTCGGCCTCGCGCTCGATCTTCTCAACGAGGTCACCGTGGACACGGAGGGCGATCCCGGCGTCTCCTGGGAAGGGGAGGGCGCGGACGAGCTCCCAACGGACGGGACCGACATGGTGACCCGCTCGATGGTCCTGGTGGCGCGAGAAGCGGGTCGCACCCTCCCCGGCTTCCACCTTCGATCGGTGAACCGGATCCCCCTCGAACGAGGGCTCGGATCGTCCTCGGCGGCCTCCGTCGCTGGGGTGCTCCTCGCGATGCGCCTGTTGGAGCTGAGCGGCGGTGCGGCCGAGGCCTTCCGCGTCGCGAGCCGGCTGGAGGGGCACCCAGACAACGCGGCCGCCGCCGTCTACGGGGGGTTCACCCTGGCCTCACCCGACACGGACGTCGTCCGTCTGGACCCCCATCCCACGCTGCAACCGGTGGTGCTGATCCCCGAGAGGGAGCGCGTCGCCACGGGTCCGGCGCGAGAGGTGCTGGCGGCCGAGCTCCCGAGAAGCGTGGCCGTCTTCAACGTCGCGCACGCGGCGCTCGCCGTCGTCGCCATCACCCAACGGCCGGAGCTCCTGCCCGTCGCCCTGCGCGACCGGCTCCATCAAGAGGCCCGCTTGTCGCTGGTGCCCGCGGTGGCTGCGAGGTTCGCGACGCTCGTCGACGACGGCTTGGCGGTGGCCGTCTCGGGGGCGGGCCCGTCCTTGATCGCGTTCGAGACCGAACGCGTGACGGTGGCGGATCCGGGGGCCGGGTGGCGGGTGCTTCGACCGGCGGTCCGGACGGCCGGCGCGGACGTCGTCGCGGACTAACCCGTGCAGCTGCCGGTGGATACGGGGGTCTGAGCTCCTGTCGCCCCACGGAGGAAGGTCGACACCTCCGTGGAGGTGATCGCGTAGCCCACGTCGTCCGCCACCACGGAGCTTGCGAAGACCACGCCCGCCACCTGTCCGTTCGCCAGGATGAACGGTCCGCCGCTGTTGCCGTGGCGGATCACGGCCTGGATCTCATAGAGCTGGCGGGTGATCTCGCCGTGACCGTAGATGTCGCGTCCGACGGTGGAGAAGACCCGGCGCACCGCCGCCGCATCGCCGGTGAGCGGGCCGCCTCCGGGGTAGCCGACGACGGCGCCGCCCGCGTCACGGCCCACCTGTCCACGCAACAGGGGCAGCGGTGATGCCCCGAGCGCGGGCACGTGTAGGAGGGCGAGGTCCTCACGGGGATCGAACGCCACGACCTGGCCGGGGTAGTCGGTGCCGTGCGTGTGGATCCACTCGCGCGTGGTGCCGGCAACGACGTGCGCGTTCGTGATGACGTAGCCGGGGCGCACGACGAACCTGGTCCCCTGGTTGAGATAGCCCACGTAGCAACCGTCGCCGAGGATCTCGAACGTGCTGTGCGCGGCCGCTCGGAACGCCGCGCGCGCCTGCGTCCCGCTCGGCGGCGGGACCGGTGCGGCCGGCGTGGGCGGCAGACCCACGAACACGTCGGGGAAGCCAAGGAGGCTGAGGACCCGCTGTGCTTCTCCCAGCAGGGACGGGGGCGCCGGCAATCTGGTGTCGAGACCCTGCACGATCTTCGAAGACCGGATCGCGCGCGCGAGGCCCGGGAAGGGGCCGTTCGCGAGGTTGAGGGTCAGGAACCAGGTGACCGCCAGCAGGGCGACCACGGAGACGATCGAGCCGCCGACCGCGTCGACGCGGCGCAGGCGCACGTGCTCACCCGTCCTCGCCCGGAGTTTGCTGCCCACGAGCCATCCGAGGAAGTTGCCCACCGCGCCGCCCAGGATCACGACGGCGCTCACGAGGGCGAGATGCGTCGTGGGGTCGTGCCCGATCCGCGCGAAGTGGGGCGCGACGAGCGCCCCGAGCGCCACGCCGGCCACGAGCCCGATGAGGCCGATCACCTGCAGCACGGCACCTCGGCGGTAGCCGCCGATCACGGATAGCGCCAAGAGCGCCAGCAACAGCACGTCGAGCCAGCTCACGTCCCCTGTATCGTCGCACGCACCCGGCGCACATAAGGAGAAGGGCACGTGAGCGAGCCACGCGCTGAAGAGCTGATCGGCCGGACGGCACTCGTCACCGGCGGCACGAGCGGCCTCGGGTTCGCGATCGCCGAGGCCTTCCTGTGCGAAGGTGCGCGCGTCGTGATCACGGGGCGCGACGAGACGCGAGGGGCCGCCGCCGAGATCCAGCTCCGGGCGCACGGCGACGTACGGTTCCTCCCGGCGGATGCCGCCGAGCCCGCCCGCGTAGAGGCGTCCGTCGCCGAGGCGGTCGCCTTCCTGGGAACGCTCGACGTCTTGGTGAACAACGCCGGGATCGGCGTCGCGGCGACCGCGCTCGCGACGCCGTTGGAGGACTACGACCGGGTGATGGCGATCAACGTGCGCGCCGCCCTGCACTACGCCCAGAAGTGTTTCCCACATCTCGAGGTACGGCGGGGATGCATGATCCATATCGGTTCGGACGCAGGGATCCTGGGGGAGGTCGAGATCGGTACCTACTCGGTGTCGAAGGCGGCCTTGCACATGCTGTCGAACCTGTTGGCGATCGAGGGGGGACCGCGCGGCGTGCGCTCGAACGTGATCGCTCCGGGCGACATCGTGCCCGGCATGCGGCACTTCGGTCCGCCCGGAGACGACGATCGCCTCACCGACGATCCCGCCGACTGGCAGCTGCCGCCGATCGGCCGCCTCGGCCGCTCCAGCGATGTCGCCGAGGCCGCGGTCTACCTCGCGTCGGACCGGGCTTCGTTCGTCAATGGCGCCGTTCTGGTGGTCGACGGCGGCATGCGCGCCGGCTACGGCACCGCCGATCCACCATCCTCGACACTAGACTGATCCGAACGTGGTCACGATCGCCCACATCTCCGATCCACACGTCGGCTCCCCGTTCTTCGTGCCCAACCTCATGAACCGAGTCATCGCGGAGTTGAACGAGCTGGCTCCCGATGCAGTGATCTGCACCGGCGACCTCACGGCGGACGGCTACCGACAGGAGTACAAGAACTGGGTCGCGTACGCGGACCGTGTCGATACGCCGATCCATACCGTTCCCGGCAATCACGACTCACGTAACGTCGGCTACCTCCATTTCGAGGACCTCATCGGCCCCCGCATGTGGTCGGTCGACATCGACGGCATCCGGGTCGTCGGCGTCGACTCGAGCGAGCCGGACCTCAACGAGGGCAAGGTCGGCCGCGTCCACTACGACTGGATCCGGCGTCAGTTCAAGGAGCCCGCCGACCTCAAGGTCTTCGCGCTGCATCATCATCTGCTTCCGATCCCGGGAACGGGCCGTGAGCGCAGCACCGTGATGGACGCGGGGGATCTGCTGGAGGTGCTCATCCTCGCGGGCGTCCACGTGGTGCTGTCGGGCCACAAGCACGTTCCCTACGTGTGGCGGCTGGAGGACATGTACGTCGCCAACGCCGGTACCGTCTCGTCCCTGCGCGTGCGCGGCTACACGAAGCCCTGCTACAACGTGCTGGAGTTCGACCAGGGCGAGGTGAAGATCCACCGCAAGTTCCCCTTCGGGGACGGCACCGTGATGGCGCACTTCTCCCTGGCCGGCGGCCAGATGCACCGCGAGCACGAGCTCCCGATCCAGCAGCGCACGGTCCCGGTGGGGGAGTAGCCGCGGGGCGGGCGCGAACCGAGCGGGTGCGCACGCTCGTCCTGGTCGATGGCGAGCACTACCCACCCGTCACGCGCTGGGGCATCCAGACCGCCCGCGAACGCGGCCACGACGTGGTCGCCGCGCTCTTCGTGGGCGGCGTGGAGAAGATCGATCCGCGGGCGGTACCGGACCTGGGCGTGGCGACGCGCGTCGCGGGGGCCGATCGCATGGCTGCGCTCGGCGAGGCGATCGACGTGTTCGAACCCGATGCCGTCCTGGATCTGTCGGATGAGCCGGTCCTGGGCTACCGGGAGCGCATGGAGCTCGTGGCGGTCGCCCTCGCGCGCGGGGTGCCCTACGTGGGGGCCGACTTCCGGCTGGACCCGCCGGTGAGCGGACCGGCCCTGGAAGTGCCGACCGTCGCCGTCATCGGGACCGGCAAGCGCACCGGCAAGACGGCGATCGGAGGCGCCGTCGCTCGGCTCGCAGCCCGCCGCGGGCTCGATCCGGTCTTGATCGCGATGGGACGAGGGGGGCCGGCCGAGCCTCAGGTCGCCGAGGCCGGCAGCGTCGATGTCGAGGGGTTGGTGGGGCTCGTGCGGGCCGGGGAGCACGCCGCAAGTGACTACCTTGAGGACGCGCTCACGACCGGCGTCACCACGATCGGGGCACGTCGTGCCGGGGGCGGTCTCGCCGGTGCGCCCTACGCATCGAACGTCCGGGCGGCCTGCCGGCTCGCGGTCGAGCGCGGCGCGGGCCTGGTGATCGTCGAGGGGAGCGGTTCGGCGGTGCCCGTGGTCCCGTGGGATGCCGGGGTGCTCGTCGTGCCGGCCTCCCTGCCGCCGGAATACCTCAGTGGTTACCTGGGGCCCGTATCGGCTCTTGTTGTCGGACCTCGCGGTTGTTACCATGGCTAAGAGCCCGAATGCAGGGCTGGACATCGCAGGGCTGAAGAAGCAGTCCGAGAACCTCTCCGCACTCCGTCCCCACCTCAGGCGATACCTCGGTGATGACGGTTACGTCGTGACCGACTTCACCCCGGTTCCGCTGGAGGATGTTCGAGGCAAGCGGGCGTTCTTCATCACCACGGCACAGGAGGCGGCGGCCGCAGAGCAGGCCGAGCACCTCCGGTCCGAGTCACGGCTGCACGGTCGTGGGATGGAGCGCGAAGCTCGCCGACAGGGCGGGGCTCGCCGAGGATCTCGACGCAGCCCAGGGATACGACGTCCTTCTCACGGAGCTGAAGGCCGCCGCCGTCGACATCGGCGTCGAGCGAGCCCTCGCTCGGGGGGCGGAGGTCGTGTTCGTGGACAACCGCGCAGTCGTGGTGGAGGGCTCGGCAGACCTGGAGGTCGCGTTGGGCGAGGTCATCGATCAAGCCCTGCGGCGAGGTCAAGTCGGGAGCGACGAAGAGGCGAGCAGCGAGGCGACAGACGGTGAGCCAGAGGGATTCCAAAGAGCCACACATCGTCATCTCGGACCGCGAGCCGGGCCTGCCCTTCTCGAAGGGCTTGCTGGCATCGCAGGTGATGGTGACCGGTCTCTCACCGTTCCGCGCCTATCAGGTGGCGGAGAAGGTGGAGGACCGTCTCCGCGAGCAATCCCGATCGTCGCTGACGAGCGATGAGCTATCCGAGGTCGCGCTCGAAGTCATCCGCGAGCTGCACGGTGAGCGGTACGCGAAGAACTTCCTGCGGTGGCGCGAGGTCGAACACCTCGACGTGCCGCTCGTCATCTTGATCGGGGGAGCTACGGGTGTCGGCAAGTCCACGATCGCCACGCAGCTCGCGGCGCGCCTCGGGATCGTGCGCGTCGTCGCCACGGATGCCATCCGGGAGGTCATGCGGTCGATGCTCTCTCCGGAGCTGATGCCCACATTGCACACATCGTCCTTCCAGGCTGACACGGCCCTGCGGGAACTGCCCTCCAAGTCCGCCGACGCCTTGATCCTGGGGTTCAGCGAGCAGACGGCGGCGGTCTCGGTGGGCATCAACGCGCTCATCGAGCGCGCCGCGATGGAGGGCACCAGCATCATCATCGAAGGCGCGCACGTGGTGCCCGGGTTCTTCGACCTCGGCCTCTACGGAGAGCGCATCGTGGCGGTGCCGTTCCTCGTGAACATCGAGGACGAGGAGCGCCACCTATCGCATTTCGCGGCGCGCGAGGATGCGGTGGCGTCGCGTCCCGCACGGCGCTACGCGGACGGCTTCGACAAGATCCGCAAGCTGCAGCGCTGGGTGAAGAGCCAGGCCCTGTCGCACGACGTACCGATGATCCCGAACTACAGCTTCGACCAGTCGATCGCCGCGGTGATCGATCTGGTCATGGAGCGAGCGACCGCACGCGCGGTGGAGCTGCGCGCGCTCAGCACCGACACCGGGAGGGAAGATCGCATGAGGCTGTTCCTGGACACCGCCGACATCGAGGAGATCCGACAGATCAACCGCTGGGGTGTGCTGTCCGGCGTCACCACGAACCCGTCGCTCGTTGCGAAGGAGGGGCAGGACCCCGACATCGTGTGGAAGGAGATCCTCGATACCGTCGAGGGCGACATCTCGCTCGAGACCACCGAACACTCGACGCGGACGCCATGTACGAAGAAGGGCTCAAGCTCGCCGACAAGGCGCCGAACGCTGTGGTGAAGGTCCCGATGATCCCCGCGGGCCTGGAAGCCGGGAAGCGGCTCACCGATGGGGGCATCAGGATCAACGTGACGCTCGTGTTCTCGCCGGCTCAGGCGATCCTGGCGGCGGAGATCGGCGCCTACATCGTGTCGCCGTTCCTCGGTAGGCTGGACGACGTCGCCAGCGACGGGATGGGCATGCTCCGCACGATCTGCGAGGTCTACGCGGTGCAGGGCTACCAGACCAACGTGCTCGCCGCTTCGCTGCGCCATCCGATGCATGTCGTGGATGCGGCGCTCGCGGGTGCGGATATCGCCACCATGCCGTTCGCCGTTTTCGCAAAGCTCGTGAAGCATCCGCTCACCGACGCCGGCTTGGAGAAGTTCCTCGCCGACTGGAACACCTTGGAAGCAGAACTGAAGGGAGAGGCATAGCCTCATGGAAACCACCACAGACCGCAGCACTCTCGAGGGCAAGTTCATCCCGGAGCTGCAGCGGATCGCTCAGGACCTGGGGATCGAAGGCACCCAACGCCTTCGCAAGTCGGGCCTCATCGACGCCATCGTGGCCCAGGCGGGCGGCAACGGAGACAGCGGCAACGGCGGGACGCCCGCAGGCCGAGCGCGGGTCGCGTGCCGGCACCAGGAAGGCCGACGAAGGAGTCGAGATCGCGGTCGCGGTGCCCGAACCTGCCGTGACCGACGCGGGGGCACGCAGCGACGACGTCGGACGGCGACGAGCCCGGCCAGCAACAAGGGCTCGACGACCGGCCCGGCCGTGCCGATGACCGGACCAACGACCGCGGCAACGAGCGCGCCAACGAGCGCGGAGGTCGAGCGCCGCGACGGACGGGGGCAGGACCACCGCGGCCGGATGGACGCGACCGCAACCAGGACGCCCAGGGTCAGGGCCGCGACGCGCGACGTCAGCGCCCCTCACGCGAGGAGCGTCGCCGGATGCGCGAGGAGCGCAGGGTCCGCGAGGAGCAAGAGCGCGCCGAGGAGATCGCGAACGCGCCGGTCAAGACCGGCATCCTCGACCTGCTGCCCGACGGCTACGGGTTCCTGCGGACCTCCGGCTACACGCCCGGCCCCGAAGACATCTATGTGTCGCTCTCGCAGGTCCGCAAGATGGCGCTGCGCAAGGGCGACGTGCTGACCGGCAAGGTGCGCCGTCCCCGCGACAACGAGAAGTACTTCGCGCTGCTGGACGTCGAGACCGTCAACGGCATGGATCCCGAGGCCGCGAAGGAGCGCCGGAACTTCGACAAGCTGACGCCGCTGTTCCCCGACGATCGGTTCCGATTGGAGAACGGCCCGCTGGGCGTATCCGAGCGGATCATCGACATGATCGCGCCGGTCGGGCAAGGGACAGCGCGGCATGGTCGTGTCGCCGCCGAAGGCGGGCAAGACCACCATCCTCAAGCAGATCGCGAACGGCATCATCCATTCCAGTCCCGAGATGCACCTCATCGTGCTGCTCGTCGACGAGCGCCCCGAGGAGGTCACCGACTGGCAGCGGACGGTGACCGCGGCCGAGGTCGTCTACTCCACCTTCGACAAGCCCACGGACCAGCACGTCCAGGTTACCGAGCTGGTCCTGGAGCGTGCGAAGCGCCTCGCCGAGCAGGGCCAGGACGTCGCTATCATCCTCGACTCGCTCACGCGGCTCGCGCGCGCCTACAACCTGTCCATGCCCACCTCGGGCAAGATCCTCACCGGGGGCATCGACTCGGCGGCGCTGTATCCGCCGCGGCGGTTCTTCGGAGCGGCGCGCAACATCGAGGAGGGTGGGTCGATCACCATCATCGCGAGCGCGCTGGTGGAGACGGGCTCCCGGATGGACGACGGGATCTTCGAGGAGTTCAAGGGCACGGGGAACATGGAGCTCCGGCTCGACCGCTCCCTCGCCGAGAAGCGGCTGTTCCCCGCGATCAACGTGGACGCCTCCAGCACCCGGAAGGAGGAGTTGCTGCTCGGCCCCGAGGAGCTCGCCCTGGTCATCAAGCTGCGGCGCGTGCTCCATGCCTTGGAGCCCGGCGCGGCGCTCGAGCTCCTCACGGACAAGATCCGCGCCACCAAGTCCAACGAGCAGTTCCTCAAGGAGATCGCGAAGGCGCCCTCCGGGAGCTGACCGGATCATGGCCGCGCGGGCGAGGGCCGGTGGCGCCCGGAGCCTCTGAGCCGGGACGAACGTACGACCTGAAGGAGACGACATGAAGCAGGGCATCCACCCCGAATACCAGATCGCATCCGTCCATTGCTCGTGCGGCAACACGTTCCAGACGCGTTCCACCGTGAGCGAGATCCGCGCGGACATCTGCTCGAACTGCCACCCGTTCTACACGGGCAAGCAGAAGCTGGTGGACACCGGCGGCCGCGTCGAGCGCTTCCAGCGACGCTACGCGAAGA
The DNA here is from genome assembly GCA_963850315.1 of uncultured Actinomycetes bacterium. Classification (GTDB taxonomy): domain Bacteria; phylum Actinomycetota; class UBA4738; order UBA4738; family HRBIN12; genus JAOUEA01. Next base: position 89,471 of record CAWKKN010000001.1, on the reverse strand, counting down.
CCCAGCAGGCCCAACAGGCCGCGAAGTCCTAGAGCGAGGACCGGCCCGGCCCGCGTGCAGCGAGGGTCGTTGCATCGGCCTCATCGGGCGCCGAAGATGGGTGCCTATCGATCTACGCGGGAGGCTTCCCCATGCCTGAGCTCGACATCGCCGTGATGCCCAGTGCCGAACAGATCCGCCGCCGTGAGTTCGCCACCGTGCGCCGCGGCTACGACCCCGATCAGGTCCGCGACTATCTCTACGCCGTTGCGGAACAGCTCCAAGCGCTGGAGCGCGACCTTCAGGCGGCCGAATCATCGGCCCTCCAACGGACGCCGGCACCCAGCCAGACGAACGCTCAGCCCCAGCTCTCCGCGGACCCCTACGAGGCGTTCGCGAAGAAGGTCGCGGGGCTGCTCGGAACCGCCGACAAGGAAGCCGAGCGGCTCGTCGAGGAGGCCAAGCGCGACTCCGCGCGGATCATCGAGGAAGCGCGCACCGAAGCCGATCGGATCCGTACGGACGCGCAGGCCAGCGCGGAGGAGGCGCGCGGGGAGAGCGAGCGGATGCTCGAGGCCGCCCGCGCCGAGGCCGAGCGCGCGCTGAGCGGGCTCGCGGGGCGCCGGCAGGTCCTGATGGATCAGCTGCACACGATGCAGTCGCGGCTGCTTTCGGCGGCGCAGGACCTGGACGTCACCATCGAGGATCGCCCCGGCGACCTGCCCGCGCCCATCGCCGAGGCCGAAGCCAAGGCCGAGGCCGAAGGCCGACCAGGCCGGCGCCGGCTCCGACGCCTCGGAGGACGACACGGTCGATCCGCACTACGAGGATCTGTGGGTGTCCTCGGAAGAGGTCGACGATCTCTCGGACCTCGCCGCGATCCAGTTCGACTTCGATCAGGAGGATCCACCCGCGGCCGAGCGCTGAGGGTCGCCGCGGGAGCGATCGGCCCCTGCGGCTGAGATGATCGGAGCATGGCATCCGATCTGGACGCGCGCCTGCAGGAGATCGAGGCCCGCTATGAAGCGGTGTCCTCCGAGATGGGCACGCCCGAGGTCGCCAGCGATCCGGAGCGGCTGAAGCAGCTCGGCAAGGCGTTCGCCGAACTCGAGGAGATCGTCGGGCCCTACCGGGCGTACCGGGAAGCAGCGTCGGCCGCCGAGGATGCCCATGAGCTCGCGGGGGCGGAGGACGATCCCGAGATTGGGGGCGTACTTCCAGGAGGAGGCGGACCGCGCCGATCAGCGGGTCAGCGACCTCCGTGCCTCGTTGGAGGCCCTCCTCACGCCGAAGGATCCCAACGACGGCAAGGACGTGATCGTGGAGATCCGTGCCGGTGCGGGCGGGAACGAGGCGGCGTTGTGGGCCGGCGAGCTCTACGAGATGTATCTGCATCTCGCCGAGCGTCACCGCTGGAAGGTGGAGGTGTTGTCGGCGTCGCCCTCGGAGCTCGGTGGGTTCAAGGAGGTCGTCCTCGACGTCCGCGGCAAGGACGCCTTCGCGACGATGAAGCACGAATCGGGCGTGCATCGTGTGCAGCGGGTGCCCGTCACCGAGTCCCAGGGCCGGATCCACACCTCCACCGCGACGATCGCGGTCCTCGTAGCGCCCGCGGAGGTCGAGGTCGAGATCAAGCCCGAGGACATCGAGCTGCAGGTCTACCGTTCCTCCGGTCCCGGGGGGCAATCGGTCAACACGACCGACTCCGCGGTGCGGATCATCCACCGGCCGTCGGGGATCAAGGTGGAGTGCCAGGAGGAGCGCTCGCAGCTCCAGAACCGCGAGAAGGCGATGCGGTACCTGCGCGCGCGGCTGCTCCAGAAGGCGGTGGATGAGGCCCAGGCGAAGGAGGCGGCGGCACGACGATCGCAGCTCGGCACTGGCGACCGCTCCGAGAAGATCCGGACCTACAACTTCCCCGACGGGCGCGTCACCGACCACCGGATCAAGCACACGTCGCACCAGCTCTTGGATGTGCTCGCGGGCGGAGAGGAGCTCGACGGGTTCGTCGACCGATTGAACGCCGCCGAGCGGGCGCAGCAGCTCGCGGAGGGCGACGACGAGGTCGCGTGATGAGGCCCGCCGAGGTCGTCCGGCGTGGCGGCGCATACCTGGATCGCCATGGGATCCAGAGCCCCCTGCCGACGGCGGAGCTCCTGTTGGAAAGCGTCCTCGGCACCGACCGGGCAACCCTGTATGCACGCACGCGTGCCCTCTCGGCGGCCGAGGCCAGAGCGTTCGGCCGGGCCCTTTACCGCCGGTGCACGGGGACCCCGCTGCAGCACCTTACGGGAGAGCAGGGCTTCCGTCGCCTCGTCCTGAGCGTCCGACCCGGGGTGTTCATCCCTCGACCCGAGACGGAGATCCTCGTGGAGGTGGGCCTGGCGGCGATCTCGCAGATCCCGAGGCCGGTCGTCGTGGACGTCGGCACGGGCACGGGCGCCGTCGCCCTTGCGGTCGCCGACGAGCACCCGGGCGCGGAGGTCTGGGCAACGGATCTGTCGCCCGATGCGGCGGCGCTCGCCGCCGCAAACTCGCGGCGGGCGGGCCTGAGCGTCGTCGTCTTCGAAGGAGACCTGTTGGCTCCGCTACCTCCGGCGGTTCGTGGCCGCGTGGATCTGATCCTCGCCAATCCGCCCTACCTGGCTCGGGGGGAGGAGGAGATCCTGCCGGACGACGTCCGTGCGGATCCGCCGCTGGCGCTGTACGGGTCCCTCGAGATCTATCGCAGGATCGCTGAGGGGGCCACAGGCTGGCTGCGACCGGGCGGAGCGCTCGCCGTGGAGATCGACGAGACCCGAGCGGAGGCCGTCGGCGCGATCCTGCGCGGGGCCGGCTTGCAGCGGGTGGGGGTGTTCCGGGATCTGGCGGGGCGGGATCGCGTGCTGAGCGCCCAAAGGTCGTGAGGGAGCTGTGGCCGTGAGCGCCGATCCCATCGCGCAGGCTGCGGCCGCTGCGGGGCGGGGAGAGCTGATCGTCGTGCCTACCGACACCGTCTACGGCATCGGGACGCGGCCCGACGACGCGGAGGCGACCCAGCGCGTATTCCGGGCGAAGGGGCGGCCCCGCGACCTCGAGTTGCCGATCCTCGTCGCTACCGTGCGGCAGGCCCGTTGGGTGACGCGCTTCGACGACAGGGCCGAGCGGCTGGCGGCCCGGTGTTGGCCGGGTGCTCTCACGCTCGTGCTGCCGCGCGCCCCGGCGAGCCGTGCCTGGGAGCTTGGTGGGGACCCGGACACGCTCGCCGTTCGCGTCCCGCACCATCCACTCGCGCTCGCGGTCCTCGCCGCGTCCGGGCCTCTGGCGATCACCAGTGCGAACCGGTCGGGAGACACCCCGGCGACCACGTGCGACGAACTCACCGCCGTGTTCGGGGACGCCGTGGCGGTCTACCTGTGCCAGGACGAGCCTCTGCAGGGGGAGCCGTCCACCGTGGTGGATCTCGCACACGGACGGGCCGCGGATCCTGCGGGCCGGCGGTGTGGACGCGGAAGCCCTGAGCCGATCCCTGGGTCCGGGGGAGGCGCTGCTAGACTCGCCGCTCTCACCATGACCTCCATCCTTGTGGTGTGCACGGGCAACGTGTGCCGCTCCCCGATCGCGGAGGGGCTCCTGCGGAACGTGCTGATGGCGCGGGTCGGCGAGGCCGCACCCGCGGTGAGTCTCGGCTGGGACGGCGGGCTGGCAAGGGCGTCGCGCGATGCCCGAAGCCGTGACGGCGGCAGGGGAGCGGGGAGCCGACATCGGGGATCACCTGGCGCGGGAGGTGACCGGCCGCATGGTAGAGCGCGCGGACCTCATCGTGACGATGGCGCGTGAGCATCGCGACGCGCTGAGTCGCTTCCCCGACGTCGCCTACAGGACGTTCACGATGAAGGAGTTCGTGCGGATCCTCGAATCGCTGCCCGCGCCTCCCGTAAGCGCCGCACCGGACACGCTCTGGATCGCGCCGCCACCGCCGACGCGGCGCGCCGCGGCGGGTTCGAGGGCAACCCGAGCGATGAGGACATCGCGGACCCGCTGGGGCTGCCGCTGGAGAGCTACCGCGCCGTCGCGTGGGAACTCGACGAGTGGCTGCATCGTCTCGCCGACGGACTGTTCGGCGCCGCCGCCCGACGCGGTGCCCACGGCGAACGAGGCATGATGCGAGTCGCGATGGGCTGCGACCACGCCGGCTTCCGCCTGAAGGTAGACCTGGTGTCGTTCCTGACGGAGAGGGTCACGAGGTCCTCGACTTCGGCACCGACTCCACCGAGCCCGTCGACTACCCGGTGTTCTGCGCAGCTACGGCGCGTGCCGTGGCCGACGGTCGTGCCGATCGCGGGATCGTGTTGGGTGGCTCCGGGCCAGGGCGAGCAGATCACCGCCAACAAGGTGCACGGCGTCCGCGCGGCCCTGTGCCACGACCTGTTCGTGGCGAAGCTGTCGAGGATGCACAACGACGCGAACGTCCTGGGGATGGGAGCACGATCGTGGCGCCCACCTACGCGCGCGAGATCGTCCGCGTCTGGTTGGAGACGCCGTTCGAAGGTGGCCGCCACGTGCGCCGGTTGGAGCAGATCGTCGCCGATCGAACGAGGGGGGAACCATGAGGGAATACGCAGCGGACTGGGAGGCGCTGAACGCCACGGATCCCGGAGGTCGCGGAGGCGGTCGCGAACGAGCTGGAGCGCGAGCGGACGGCCTGCGGCTCATCGCATCGGAGAACTACGCGAGCCCGGCCGTGCTCGCGGCCATCGGCTCCACGATGAACAACAAGTACGCGGAGGGCTACCCCGGCCGGCGCTACTACGGCGGTTGCGAGTTCGTCGACGTCACCGAGCAGCTCGCGATCGACCGCGCGAAGCAGCTGTTCGGTGCCGACCACGCCAACGTGCAGCCGCACGCCGGCGCACAGGCGAACATGGCCGTGTTCGGCGCTTTCCTCACTCCGCGCGATCGCGAGCGACAAGGTCCTGGGCATGGTGCTCGCGCACGGCGGGCACCTCACCCACGGCTCGCCGGTCAACGTCTCGCGGCATGTGGTTCAACTTCGTGGGCTACGAGGTGGACCGCGAGACCGAACAGCTCGACATGGACCAGATCCGCGACCTCGCGAAGGAGCGAACGGCCGAGGATGATCCTGGCCGGCTACACGGCCTACCCGCGCGAGATCGACTTCGCGGCGTTCCGCGAGATCGCCGACGAGGTCGGCGCCCTGCTGTGGGTCGACGCGAGCCACTTCATCGGGCTGGTCGCGGGTGGCGCCTACCCGTGCCCGGTCCCTACGCCGACGTCGTGACGTTCACCACGCACAAGGCCCTGCGCGGCCCGCGCGGCGCCATGATCCTGTGCACGCAGGAGCACGCCAAGGCCATCGACAAGGCCGTGTTCCCGATGATGCAGGGCGGGCCGTTGGAGCACTGCATCGCCGGCAAGGCGGTGGCGCTGAAGGAGGCGAGCATGCCGGAGTTCCGCGAGTACGCCAAGCGGACGGTGCGCGACGCCCGTGCGCTCGCGGCGGGCCTGGCCGACGAGGGGATGCGCATCGTCTCGGGCGGCACGGACTCGCACCTGATCCTCGCCGACGTGCGGCCCCTCGGGCACCGACGGCAAGACGGCCGAGGCCGTTGCGACGAGGTCGGCATCGCGCTCAACAAGAACCAGATCCCGTACGACCCGAACCCGCCGTCGCAGCCCCTCGGGGATCCGGGTGGGCACGCCGGGCCCCGCGACCCTGGGCATGGACGAGCCCGAGATGCGGGAGATCGCGAGCATCATCGGGGACGTGCTGATGGCGTCCCGAGGACGCGGGCGTCAAGGAGAAGGCCGCGCCAGCGGGTGCGCGACCTCATGCAGCGGTTCCCCGTCTACCCCTAAGCGCCGGAGGGGCCCGGTTGCCGAGTCGGCCGCGGGCCGCACACTAAGCCAGCGTGAGTGCCTACGTCCTCGTGTTCCTCGTCGCCGCGGTCGTGACCTTCGTGCTGACCGCCGCTGGTGCGCCGGACTCGCCGATCCGCTCGGACGCCATCGACCAGCCCAGCGACCGCAAGGTCCACCCCACGCCGAAGCCGACCATGGGCGGCCTCGCGATGTACGGGGGGTTCCTGGCCGCCCTGTTGGCGTCGCGCTTCCTGCCCTTCTTCTCCGACATGAACAAGGCGAGCCCAGAGTCGCTGGCGGCGGCCGTCACCTGCACGCTGATCGTCGGCCTCGGCGCGGTTGACGACACACGCGGGATCACGGCGCTCACCAAGTTCACCGGCCAGGTCTTCGTCGCGGGCGTGCTGGTCCTGCTGGGGGTGCAGCTGGCGTACTTCTGGTTCCCGGGACCGGGGTCCTCGTGCTGACGACCGACCTGGCGGTGCCGCTCACGATCGTGTGGGTCGTCGTGGTGGTGAACGCCGTGAACCTGCTCGACGGGCTCGACGGGCTCGCGGCGGGCATGATCGGCGATCGCCGCCACGGCGTTCTTCGTCTACATGGTGCGCTCGCCGGAGCCTGTTCGGCGCCGCCTCCTCCGCGGCACTGCTGTCGGTCATCACGGCCGGGATGGCGGCTGGGTTTCCTGCCGTGGAACTTCTATCCCGCGAAGATCTTCATGGGCGACACCGGCGCCATGCTGCTGGGGCTGCTGCTGGCCATCGCACGATCTCGGGCGTCGGGCGCAACCCCTATCCACGCCGAGCGGGCGGCGACCTCGCCGCTTTCGCCGGGCCCGGTGGTCGTTCCCCTGCTGATCCTGTTCATCCCGTTCCTCGACGTCGTCCTCGCCGTCGTGCGGCGGACCCGGCGGGGCGAGGGGATCGGCCACGCGGACAAGGAGCATCTCCATCACCGTCTGCTCGACGTCGGCCACACGCAGCGCAGCGCCGTGCTGCTGATGTACCTGTGGAGCGCGCTCATCTCCGGCTGCGCGCTCGCGGTGGGGTTGATCAACGGCAGGCTCGCCGTGGGGTCGATCGTCGCTGCCGCCGTCCTGCTGCATCCTGGCCACCGCGCTGCCCCGGCTGACCAGGGTGGGCACGCGGCAGAACGCGCCCGGTCACGGCCGAGGATCCGCGGCGACGGCTCCCTCGACCAGGAATCGAGGTGACGTGGCGGACCGCCGGTCTTGTCCGTTCCGTACAAGTGGGTCGATGATGACGGTTCCGAACCCGCCGCGGGTTCCCGGACAAGGTGAACCGGGGTGATACTTGGCCGCCGTTCGGGCAGCACCATGCGGCCGGGCCGGTCACGCAAGGAGGGGGTAGCTGTGGCGGAGATCGATGTCCGCCTCGAACGCGTCACCAAGTTGTTCGGCGACATCCGCTGGCGGTCGACGATCTTTCGCTCGACATCGGAGAGGGCGAGTTCTTCAGCATGCTGGGCCCGTCGGGCTGCGGGAAGACGACGACCCTGCGGATGATCGGCGGCTTCGAGGAGCCCACGTACGGAACCGTGTACCTGGGAGGCCGCGACGTCACCGGCCTCCCGCCCTACAAGCGCGACGTCAACACCGTGTTCCAGTCCTACGCCCTGTTCCCCCACCTGGATGTCTACGAGAACGTGGCCTTCGGCCTCCGGCGCAAGAAGGTCGACAAGGCCGACATCGAGACGGCGGGTCGACGAGTCCATGAAGCTCGTCGACCTCATGGGCTTCGAGAACGCAAGCCCGTCGCAGATGTCCGGAGGCCAGCAGCAGCGCGTTGCCCTCGCGCGCGCGCTCGTCAACCACCCGAAGGTGCTGCTGCTCGACGAGCCGCTGGGGGCGCTCGACCTGAAGCTGCGCAAGCAGATGCAGCTGGAGCTCAAGCGGATCCAGCAGGAGGTCGGCATCACGTTCGTCTACGTCACGCACGACCAGGAAGAGGCCATGACGATGTCGGACCGCCTCGCCGTCATGCGCCACGGCAAGATCGAGCAGATTGGCGCGCCCGAGTCCGTCTACGAGTGCCCGGCCACGGAGTTCGTCGCGGGGTTCCTGGGCGCGTCCAACATGCTGGACGGCACGCTAAAGGGATCGACCAACGGCGACCACCGCCATCAAGACGTCCGGCGGCGGTCTCGCCATGCCGACAGCCACCGGATCCCCTCCGGAGTCGGGCCCGCCGTCCGGGTCGGGCGTGCGCCCCGAGAAGATCACGATCGTCCCGGACGACGGCGCGCCCTCCGTCCGGACCGCAACCACGTGAGCGGGCTGCTGCGTATGGCTACATATATCGGCGTGAACTACCAGTACAAGGTCGAGGGACCCGGAGGCAACGAGCTGACCGTGTACGTGCAGAACCTCGGTGCGGCCAGGTTCCCAGCCCAATCCGGGCGAGCAGGTTCGGCTCGAATGGCTGCCCGAGCACACCTTCGTGGTGGAACCGTCCGCGCCCTGTCCGAAGCCGAGGAGGAAGAATGACCGACCCGAACCCGACGATCGATCCCGCCCTGTTCAGCGAGGGCTGACGCAGCCGAGTTACTCGCGCGCGGCAGTTCCTGCGGGACGCGGGAGCTCGGCGTCGGGGTCGCTCAGCTCGCCGCGTTCCTCGCCGCCTGCGGCACCAAGGGCGTCGCGACCGGCCGGCGTCACCAGCAGCGCGAACGGCGGCCCGGAGTCGGCGGCCTGGTGGGCGGCCAGCAGAAGCTGAACAAGGAGCTGAACTTCGCGAACTGGCCGTACTACATCGACACCGCCCACGGGCAGCACCCCACGATCGAGGCCTTCACGAAGCAGACCGGGATCAAGGTCAACTACACCGAGCCGATCGACGACAACACGTCAGTTCTTCGCGAAGATCCGCCCGGACCTGCAGCAGGGCCATACATCGGCTACGACATCATCGTGCTGACGAACAACGACGCGCCGCTGGGCGAGATGATCGACTTCGGCTGGGCCACCGCGCTCGACCAGATCCGAGATGACGAACTTCCACGCCAACGCCAGCAAGCTCGTGAGCAGCCCGTCCTGGGACCCGGGCAACAAGTACACGATGGCGTGGCAGTCCGGCTACACGTGCATCGGCTACAACACGAAGTACATCAAGGAGCCGATCACGAGCATCCAGTCGCTGTTCGACCCCAAGTACAAGGGCAAGATCGGCATGATGGGGATCGCCACGGAGCTCGGCAGCTTCGGGCTGCTCGCGATCGGGGTCGACCCCGTTACGTCGACGCCGGCCCAGTGGACGCCAAGCGGCGGCGAAGCTCAAGGAGCAGAAGCCGCTGGTGCGCAGCTACTACGACCAGGGCTACATCGACGCGCTTGAAGAACGGAGGACATCTGGATCTCGATGGTCTGGTCGGGTGACGTCTTCCAGGCGTCGCAATACCAGGGGTATCCGCAGCTCAAGGCGGTGATCCCCACGGAGGGCGCGATGATCTGGACCGACAACATGCTGATCCCGATGCACGCCCAGAACCCGCTGGACGCGATGACCTACATGGATTCGGTGTACGCACCCGAATGTGGCAGCCGAGATCGAGGACTACAACGCCTACGTCTGCCCGGTGCCGGCGGCGAAGGAGATCATCCTCAAGGTCCTGAAGGATCCCGACGGTCGCCAACAGCCCCACCGTCTTCCCGACGCCCGCGATGGCTGCCGCTGTCCAAGCCGTACTACCAGTACAAGAACTCGACGGACCTGACCGCAGTGGAACAACACGTTCGTCCGATCTTTCAGGGGTAGTCAAGCGCGGGCGGGCTCCGCTGCGGCGCACGCTTGGTATGCCATACGTGCTCGGCGCGCCCGGGTTCCTGTGGCTGCTGATCTTCTTCCTCGTGCCCGATGGTGACGATGCTGTCGCTGGCCACCCAGACGTGCGACCCGATCACCCTGGCCTGCACGCCCACCTGGCATTTCGCCGAGTTCGGCGACGTCCTCAGCCGATATCACGTCGAGTTCCTCCGCTCCATCGCGTACGGAGGGATCGCGACGCTACTCGATCTGGCGGTGGCGTTCCCGGTGGCGTACTGGATCGCGTTCCGGGGAGGCGAGAGGAAGAACTTCTTCCTGCTCATGCTCCTGCTGCCGTTCTTCGTGTCCTTCGTGATCCGGACGCTCGCGTGGAAGTTCATCCTGTCCGACCAGGGCATCTTCCTGGGAACCCTGAAGAGCTGGCATCTGCTGCCGCAGGACTACCACGTGCTCGCAACCTCAACGGCCGTGATCGCCGGCATCGCGTACAACTTCCTGCCGTTCACCGCGTTGCCGCTTGTACGTCGCGCTCGAGCGGATCGATCCGAGGATCCTCGAGGCTTCCCGCGACCTCTACTCGAACAACCGGACGACCTTCCGCAAGGTCATCCTGCCGCTCGCGGTTCCCGGGATCTTCGCGGCGTTCCTGCTGACGTTCGTTCCCGCCGTCGGCGACTTCGTCAACGCGACGATCCTCGGCGGCCCCAGCAACACGATGATCGGCATGATCATCCAGGCCAAGTTCCTCCAGTTCCCCGACTACCCGGCTGCCTCGGCGATGTCGATGATCCTGCTCGCGGCGATGCTGATCGGGATCTTCGTGTACAGCAAGATCCTGGGTTCGAACACGATCGAGGAGTATCTCTAGTGGCGACGATCGAGTCCGCGGCCTCACCTGTCCCGGCGACGTCGGAGGTCGTGCAACCGCCCGTGCGGGGTGCCCACCAACGCCGGTGGACGAAGTTCATCCTTCCCACCTACTCGACGTTGGTCTTCCTGTACCTGCTGATCCCGATCGCGGTCATGATCATCTACAGCTTCAACCAGTCGCGCTCGAAGCTGCCCCTGGTGACGTTCCAATGGCAGGGGTTCACGACGCAGTGGTACCAACAGTGGAACCAGGTCCCCGGGCTCACTCCGGCTTTCTACCTATCCCTGGAGCTCGCGCTCGTCGCCACCGTGGCGTCCGCCATCATCGGCACACTCCTCGCGCTCGCCCTGGTGCGCTACCACTTCCGCGGCAAGGGCTTTACGGATCAGACGATGTTCATGAACATCGCCGCCCCCGAGATCGTCCTGGGCGCCGCGTTGCTGGGCTTCTTCATCCAGACCAACATCCCGAAGGGGTTCCTCACGCTCTTCATCGCCCACGTGATGTTCAGCATCGCGTACGTCGCGATCACGGTGCGAGCGAGACTGACCGGGTTCGACCGCTCGATCGAGGAGGCCGCCCAGGATCTGGGAGCGACGTCGTGGGTGACCTTCCGCCTCGTCACCTTGCCGCTGATCTTCCCCGCCGTCCTCGCCGGGGCGCTGCTCGCCTTCGCGCTCTCGATCGACGACTTCGTGACGTCCTACTTCGTCTCCGGGCATTCCGAGACGTTTCCGATCTGGGTCTACGGCGCCGTGAAAGTGGGGATCCCGCCGCAGGTGTTCGTGATGGGGACGTTCATCTTCACGTTCGGCATGGTCCTGGCCTTGACGAGCCTCCTGACGGCGCAACGACGCACCCGGGCACTCCGCCGGCCGGCGCCGGTGCGGGGCGAGCCGGGTGGCCCGGTCTCGGACCAGGAAGCCCAGGCGACCGCGACGCTGGGCATCCGCGGCGGCTGAGCTCGCCGACTTCGTGAATCCGTTCACAAGCGCACCAAGGATTCGGCCCGAAAACGCCCTCTGACCTGCGGAAACGGAGACGCCGCCGTTTTGACGCCGCTTCGAACTGCCGCCTATACTTGCGCGCCATGGCGGCCGAGCGAAGGCGCAGCGAAGCGTCGGCCGGGGCGGACGCCGGTTGGGCGATCGTCTCGACCATGATCGGTGGGATCGCGGTGTGGGGCGGCCTCGGGTACGTGGCCGACAGGTGGTTGGGCACGGCCCACGTGTTCTTCACGCTCGGCGTGTTCCTGGGCACGGCCGGCGCCGTGTACCTGGTCTGGCTGCGGTACGGAAGGAGCGAGGGTGGGCAGAGCTGAACCGGAGATCGTGCTGATCAAGCGCATCTCCCCGTTCGCGCTCCCCGTCGCCGCGGTCGCCTTCGCGGTCGGCGCGCTCATCGCGGGACCCGATGCGGGCTGGTCCGCAGTGGCGGGGATCGCGGTGGTCTACCTCAACTTCGTCGCGCACGGATGGTCGCTCGCGAAGGCCGCAGCGATCTCGCCCGTGCTCCTGTATGCGGTGGGGCTGGGCGGGTTCATCATCCGGCTGGCGATCATCGTCGCGTTGATCGCGGGATTGCGTCAGCTCGACTGGTTCTCCACCGTCGCCTTCATCGCGGCGCTCGTACCGGCGACGATCGCGCTGCTCGTGGCCGAGATGAAGATGCTATCCGGCCGTCTGCAGGCCGACATGTGGAACTTCACCCCCGCGGACCGGGTACCCCGGTGACGGGCAGCATCGCTCCGCTCTTAGCCGCCTTCGTTCCTCCGTCCACCAAGGACTTCGTCTGGGCCTGTTGGGGTCCCAGCGTCAGACTGTTCGGCCAGCCCTTCTGCTTCAACTTCATCATCTTCCTCGTCATCTTGGGCGCAGTGCTGCTGGTGTCCTTCTTCTACTTCGGCCTGCGGGATCCCAAGACCGTGCCCGGGAAGCTGCAGAGCCTCAACGAGCTGGGCATCCAATTCGTGCACGAGAACATCGGCGCCCCGATGCTGGGACCCGATACTGCCAAGTTCATGCCCCTGCTCGCCACCCTGTTCTTCACGATCTTCTTCTGGAACATCTTCGAGGTCGTGCCGGGTCTCAACTTCTCCTCCAACAGCCGCATCGCGTTCCCGTTGGTGATGGCGCTCACGGTGTGGGTGATCTACAACGGTGTCGGGATCCAGCGGCACGGGCTCTTCGGCTACCTGAAGATGGTGATGTTCCCGCCCGGGGCACCGGCGCTGCTATACGTGCTGCTCGCGCCGATCGAGTTCTTCACCCAGATCATCATCCGGCCGATCACTCTCTCGGTCCGGCTCTGGGCCAACTTCGTCGCGGGGCACTTCCTACTCGCGGTGTTCTTCCTGGGCACGATCGCGATGGTCCAGGGTGGATTCACGGCGATCTTCGCGCCGTTCTCGTTCGCGATCGCCGTCGCACTCGTGGGCTTCGAGATCTTCGTGTCCGGGCTACAGGCGTTCATCTTCGCCATCCTCACCGCCTCCTACATCGGCGGCGCGATGGCGGAGGAACATTGACAAGGAGGCGTCAGGGATGCTGCAACTGCTGGGAGCGACCGGTGTCGGGGATGGCCTCACGACCATCGGCAAAGGGCTCGTGATCGGCCTCGCCGCGATCGGACCGGGCATCGGCCTGGGTGTGCTGATCGGTAAGTCGGTGGAGGCGATGGCCCGACAGCCGGAGTACGCCGGGCAGGTCCGGGCGACGATGTTCATCGGGATCGGGCTCATCGAGGCTCTGGCCCTGTTCGGCATCGCGTTCTCGTTCATCATCTGAGGCGACGAAGGGAGCTGCCACGATGCTTGCGCTACTCGCCGCCGCGGACGTCAACGATCCGAAGGACCTCTACCCGAAGCTGCCCGAGCTGGTCATGGGGGCCCTCACCTTCCTCATCCTGTTCATCTTCATGTGGAAGTGGGTCCTGCCCCGCGTGAACGCGCTCCTGGAGGAACGCCGCGAGAAGATCCAGGGCGAGCTGGAGAAGGCGGAGGAGACGCGCGTCGCCGCCGATACGGAGCTTGCGCGCTACCGCGAGCAGCTCGCCAACGCCCGCGAGGAGTCCGACCGCATCATCGAGGAGGCGCGCAAGACCGCGACGCAGGTGCAACGCGACATCCAGGCCAGGGCCGAGCAGGAGGCCCAATCCACCGTGACGCGCGCGCAGGAGGAGATCCGCGTCGAGCGCGACCGCGTGCTGCAGGAGCTGCGCGGGCAGATCGGAGACATCGCGGTGGAGCTGGCCGCCCGCGTCGTGGGCAAGTCGCTCGACAAGCAGACGCACGAGCAGCTCATCGACGAGTACATCGACCAGGTCGCGTCCAGCGGCGGCGGGCAGAACTGACGTGGTGCAGGACCGGCTGATCGACGGGTACGCGGAAGCGCTCTTCGCGGTGGCCGACGCGGAGGGCGTGCTCCCTACGGTGGAGGAGGAGCTGTACGGGTTCGCCCGCGCTCTGGAGGGCGACACCAGAGCTCCGCGAGGCCCTCACGGATGCCATGCTGCCGACGGAGAACAAGAAGGCCGTGATCCGCGACCTGCTGGGCGACCGCGCGAACCCGGTGACCGTCAACGTGCTCGGCTTCGCGATCGACGCAGGGCGGGCACGGGAGCTCCCGCGCATCATCGACTCCCTGGCGGAGCTCGCCGCGGCGGAGCGACAGCAGCGGCTCGCCGAGGTGCGCAGCGCAGTGCCGCTGACGGACGAGCAGCGAGCGCGGCTCACCACGGCGCTGCAGCGGGCGATGGGCGGACCGGTGGACGTGCACGTGGTGGTCGACCCGTCCGTGGTGGGTGGCCTGGTGGCGCGTGTGGGTGATGAGGTATTGGACGGCTCGATCCGCAGCCGCCTCGCCGAGGCTCGATCGCGACTGGGGAGCTGAGAGCACGATGGACCTGGACCTGGATCCCGCGAGCATCGCGGAAGCACTGCGCAAGAACGTCGAGAGCTGGACCCCTTCGATCGACCGCGAGGAGGTCGGCAGGGTCCTGGAGGCCGGCGACGGCATCGCCCGTGTGTCGGGTCTACCCCGAGCGATGGCGAACGAGCTCCTCGAGTTCTCGAGCGGCGTTCTGGGTGTGGCGTTCAACCTGGACGAGAACGAGATCGGCTGCATCATCCTGGGCGAATCCGACAAGATCGAGGAGGGGGACGCGGTCAAGCAGACCGGGAGGATCCTGTCGATCCCGGTGGGCGACGGGTTCCTGGGCCGCGTTGTGGACGCACTAGGGCGGCCGCTCGACGACAAGGGTCCGATCCCGTCGGAGAGCTCGCGCAACCTGGAGGTGCAGGCGCCCAACGTCGTGTCGCGTCAGATGGTGAAGGAGCCGCTCTACACGGGCATCGCCGCCATCGACGCGATGACGGCGATCGGTCGTGGCCAGCGCCAGCTGATCATCGGCGACCGCCAGACCGGCAAGACGGCCGTGGCGATCGACGCGATCATCGCGCAGCGGGAGGACTGGGGCACCGACAAGGCCGTGAAGTGCATCTACGTGGCGGTGGGCCAGAAGGCCTCCACCGTGGCGGAGGTCGTGGAGACGCTCCGCGAGAACGGCGCGCTCGATTACACGGTGGTGGTGAACGCGTCGGCGGCGGATCCGGCACCGTTCCAGTACATCGCGCCGTACGCAGGCGCAGCCCTCGGTTCCCACTGGATGTACGAGGGCGACGCCTCGCTGATCGTCTTCGACGACCTCTCCAAGCAGGCGGTGGCGTACCGCGAGGTGTCGCTGTTGCTGCGTCGGCCTCCCGGTCGCGAGGCCTACCCGGGTGACGTGTTCTATCTGCACTCACGACTCCTGGAGCGCGCGGCGAAGCTCTCGGACGAGCTGGGAGGAGGGTCGCTCACCGCGCTCCCGATCATCGAGACGAAAGGCGGCGACGTATCCGCCTACATCCCCACCAATGTGATCTCGATCACGGACGGGCAGATCTATCTGGAGCCTGAGCTCTTCTTCTCCGGGGTGCGCCCGGCGATCAACGTCGGCATCTCGGTGTCGCGCGTCGGCGGCAACGCGCAGGTGAAGGCGATGAAGGCCGTCGCCGGCCGGCTCCGCTTGGACCTCGCACAGTACCGCGCGCTCGAGGCCTTCGCGCAGTTCGGCTCCGAGCTGGACAAGACCTCTCAACAGCAACTGGCGCGCGGCGCGCGCGTCGTCGAGATCCTGAAACAGCCGCAGTACGCGCCGCAGCCGGTCGAACGCCAGGTCGTGGCGATCTGGATCGTGACGAACGGCCACCTCGACCCGTATCCGGTCGAGGACGCGAAGCGATTCGTCGAAGGGTTCCAGACCTATCTGGACACCCGGCATGCCGACGTCTTCGCCACGATCAGGGATACGGGACTGCTCGAGGAGGCAACGCAGGAAACGCTGCAGAGCGCGGTCGCGCAGTTCGCCGCCACCTTCAGCCCCACCGGGGGAGGGTCCGGCTCGCAAGCGGGTCTCGGGGGGACCACTCCGCCCGACGACGTGAAACCCGACGTGGGCTGGGACCGCATGTCCTCGGCCGACGACGACGGGGGCGCCGGGACGGGCGGAACGGCTGAGGCCCCGTCCGCCTAGCCGATGGGTGCCCAGCTCCGCATCGTCCGTCGCCGGATCCGCTCGGTGCAGTCGACGAAGAAGATCACCCGTGCCATGGAGCTGATCGCGTCCTCCCGCATCGTGAAGGCCCAGCAGCGGGTGGAGGCGGCGCGACCCTACGCGCAGCAGCTGACCGCGGCGATGGAGGATGTCGCGCGCCAGACCGGTTCCGTCGCTCACCCTCTCCTGGAGGAGCGCGAGTCGCCGGCGCGCGTGGGCGTGCTGATCGTGACCTCGGATCGAGGGCTCGCCGGCGCGTACAACTCCAACGTGCTGAAGATCGGCGAAGACCTCCTTCGCGACGTGCGCCGCCGTGGACTCGAGCCCGTCGTCTACGTGATCGGCAAGAAGGGAGTGGGCTATTTCCGGTTCCGTGGCGTCGCGATGCGCGCTTCGTGGCAGGGGTTCAGCGAGGTCCCCCCGTACGAGAGGGCCGAGGAGATCGGGCGGGCCCTCATGGCGGACTTCGCCGAGGCCGCCATCGACGAGCTGCAGTGCGCGTACACGGACTTCCGGTCGGCGTTCACCCTGCGCGCCACGTCCAAGCGCTTCCTGCCGATCGCGCCGCACGAGGTCACCGGCACGGGCGTGGGCGCCGTGAGCGCCGAGTATCTGTTCGAGCCCGAGCCCGAGCAGATCCTGCACGCCCTGCTGCCCCAGTACCTCATCACGAAGGTGTACGCGGCGCTGCTCGAATCGGCGGCCTCGGAGAACGCATCGCGCCGCCGTGCGATGAAGGCCGCCACGGACAACGCGGAGGACCTGATCAAACTGCTCACCCGGCAGGCGAACCGCGCCCGCCAGGATGAGATCACGACCGAGATCTCGGAGATCGTCGGCGGCTCAGAGGCCCTGTCCGCCGCAACATCGGAGGGATGAATCCCAATGGATGACCAGACGGCTGCACTGAACGGACACGTCAGCGGGCGGGTCGTCCGCGTGATCGGCCCGGTGGTGGACGTGGAGTTCCCCCCGGGCGAGCTCCCCGAGATCTTCACCGCGCTCAAGGTCGACGTCACGCTGGAGGGGGAGACCACGACCATCGTCTCCGAGGTCGCCCAGCACATCGGCGACAACACGGTCAGGGCGATCGCGATGAAGCCCACGGACGGCCTCACGCGCGGCGCCGTCGTCGAGAACACCGGCGCGCCCATCAGCGTGCCGGTGGGCGAGGGTGTCCTGGGCCACGTGTACAACGTGCTCGGCGAGCCGCTCGACACCGACATCTCCAACATCCACGCCGACACCTACTGGCCGATCCACCGCGAGCCGCCTCCCTTCGCCGACCTCGAGCCGAAGAAGGTCATGCTGGAGACCGGCATCAAGGTCATCGATCTGCTCGAGCCCTACGTCCAGGGTGGAAAGATCGGGATGTTCGGCGGCGCCGGTGTGGGCAAGACGGTGATCATCCAGGAGATGATCCGGCGTCAGGCCGAGCAGCACGGCGGTGTGTCGGTGTTCGCCGGGGTGGGGGAGCGGACCCGCGAGGGCAACGACCTGTTCGTGGAGATGACCGAGTCCGGCGTGATCGAGAAGACCGCTCTGGTGTTCGGTCAGATGGACGAGCCGCCGGGCGTCCGCCTGCGCGTCGCCCTGTCCGCGCTCACGATGGCCGAGTACTTCCGCGACGAGAAGCACCTGGACGTGCTCTTGTTCGTGGACAACATCTTCCGCTTCACACAGGCCGGCTCCGAGGTGTCCACGCTGCTGGGTCGTATGCCGTCTGCCGTGGGGTACCAGCCGAACCTCGCCGGTGAGATGGGCGACCTCCAGGAGCGGATCACGTCTGCGGGCGGCCGGTCCATCACGTCGCTGCAGGCCATCTACGTGCCGGCCGACGACATCACCGACCCGGCGCCGCACGCGGCGTTCGCACACCTCGACGCCACAACGGTCCTCTCGCGCGACATCGCCTCTCTCGGTATCTACCCGGCGGTGGACCCGCTCGACTCGTCCAGCCGCATCCTCGACCCGCGCTACGTCGGCGACGACCACTACGCCGTCGCGCGGCGCGTGCAGGAGATCCTGCAGCGGAACAAGGACCTGCAGGACATCATCGCGATCCTCGGCATGGACGAGCTGGCCGAGGAGGACAAGGTCATCGTGTCGCGCGCCCGCAAGATCCAGCGGTTCCTCTCGCAGCCGTTCTTCGTGGCCGAGCAGTTCACAGGGATCCCCGGCAAGTACGTCCCGATCGACGAGACCATCTCCTCATTCAAAGGGCTGTGCGAGGGCGAGTACGACCACCTCCCCGAGCAGGCGTTCTTCCTGGTCGGCGGGATCGAGGAAGCCGTCGCGCAGGCCAAGACGATGGAAGCGGCATAGCACCGATGCCCGTCGACGTGCACGTCGTCACGCCCGACCGCGAGGTGTGGTCTGGTGCGGTCGAAAGTGTCATCGCGCGCGGCGTCGACGGTGAGGTGGGGATCCTGGCCGGACACGCCCCCTTGCTGATCCAGCTCGTCATCGGCCCGCTGCGTCTGCTGGGCGCGCAAGGTCAGGAGGAGATCGACGCCGTGGTGGACGGCGGCTTCATGCACGTCACGTCCAACGGCAGCGATACCCGCGTCGACGTGATGGCGACCGGCGCCGCGCTCGAGGGAGAGATCGACCTCGGGTCGGCGCGGGCGCGGGCCGAGGAGCTGCGCGCGCGGCTGGACGGTCGCGATACCGGCCTTGCCGAGGCCGACCTCGACGCTGCGAACGAGGAGCTGGAGAAGGCGCAGGCCAGGATCACGCTCCTCGGATGAGCCTCGGGGGGGTCTCGGTGACCTACACTGAGCAGTCCATGGATCGGCTCTTCGTCACCGGGGGAACGCGTCTCGCGGGCTCGGTCCGCATCTCGGGCGCGAAGAACTCCGCTCTGAAGCTGATGGCGGCGGCGGTGCTGGCGCCGGGCCGCACCACGTTGCGCAACGTCCCGCGCATCCAGGACTGCGCCACGATGGGTCAGGTGCTCCAACACCTGGGGGCCGGCGTGACGTGGGACGAGGACTCGGTGAGCATCGATGCCCGGTCGCTCTCCTCCGTGGAGGCTCCCTACGAGTTGGTGCGCCAGATGCGGGCCTCCATCGTGGTGCTCGGGCCGCTGCTGGGGCGCTTCGGCCATGCCCGCGTCGCGATGCCGGGCGGCGACAACATCGGGTCGCGTCCCATCGACCTTCACATCAACGGCTTGCGGAAGATGGGCGCCGAGATCGTCTCCTCGCACGGCTTCATGGAGGCGACGGCGCCCCACGGCCTTCGCGGTGCGCCGGTCTCGCTCGAGTACCCCAGCGTGGGCGCCACCGAGAACCTGCTCATGGCCGCGGTCGCCGCTCGCGGGACCACGGTGATCGACAACGCAGCCCGCGAACCGGAGATCGCCGACCTCGCCGCCTTCCTCATCGAGATGGGAGCGCGCGTGGAGGGTGCCGGCTCCACCTCGATCGAGGTCGAGGGGGTGGGGGCCTTCACGCCCGCCGAGCACGCGGTGATCTCCGATCGCATCGAAGCCGGCACCTTCGCGGCAGCCACCGTGGCCACCTGCGGCGACGTGACGCTCGCGAACGCGCGGCCCGATCATCTGAACCTGCTGCTCGACAAGCTCGCCGAGGCAGGCGCCCAGATCACTCTCACCGACGACGGACTCCGCGTGCAGCAGTCGGCACGTCCGAAGGCCGTCGACTTCGTCACCCTCCCGTACCCGGGCCTCGCCACCGACTTCCAACCGATCCTGATCGCGGCGCTGTCCATCGCCGACGGGACCTCGATCGCCACCGAGAACGTGTTCGAGAGCCGGTTCCTCTACGTGCCGGAGCTTCGACGCATGGGCGCGGACGTCCAACCCGAGGGCCACCATGCCGTGGTCCGCGGCGTGCAGCGCC
This sequence comes from uncultured Actinomycetes bacterium, assembly GCA_963850315.1. Taxonomy (GTDB): domain Bacteria; phylum Actinomycetota; class UBA4738; order UBA4738; family HRBIN12; genus JAOUEA01. The sequence goes on along the minus strand of CAWKKN010000001.1, from coordinate 69,516 downwards.
TCTCCGCTGCCCCGGTGCGGGCGCTCGACATCCGGGCGGGCGCCGCCATGGTGATCGCGGCGCTCTGCGCGGACGGCGTCACCGAGATCGGCGACATGTTCCATGTCGATCGAGGCTATGAGGACTTCGAGGCGAAGCTCTCGGGGCTGGGGGCCCAGGTCCGGCGCGAACGCGAGTTGGTCGCGCTGCCGTGAACCCACCGCTTCCCCCGGTCCCGCCGCGGCCCGATCGCTGGCTCGGCGGGCCGGACGTGATCCCCCAGATCGCGATCCCCGTTCATCCACGGGGGTACGCGCCGCCGTGGTCGCGGCTGCGCGAGCGTACGGCTGCCACATGGTCGTTCTGGGTCGCGATCGGTCTCTTCCTGCTTGGGGATCTCCTGGTCGGACAACTCCTGTTCGCCTTCGTGGTGTTGCTCGCGATGCATTTTCCCACCTTGTCGAACGGGGCGGCGGGGACTCCCGAGATCGCGGTCACGATCGCAGCCGACGTGGGCTTCTTCGCCACGATCGTGGTGTGGGTGCGCCTGCGGGTGCGGGAGTGGCGCGCGATCTTCGGGATCCCGGCTCGCGATCGCGCGCTGAAGGAGGTCGCTGTCGGTGCCCTGTGCGGTCCCGGGATCTACCTCGGCGTCGTGCTCATCTCGGCGTTCGTGCTGTCGCCCGCGATCGGCCTATTCGCGAGGAACCGCTCCGTGACATCGCCGTCGCAGATCCAGTCGGGCCTGTCGGCGGGCGGCATCGCGCTCACGGTGGTGCTCTCCGTGCTGGTTGCGCCGATCGTGGAGGAGACGTTCTTCCGAGGTGTGCTGTTCCGGTCGGTACGCGATCGTCGGGGGTTCTGGCTCGGGGCGCTGGTCTCCTCGGTGCTGTTCGGCCTCGCCCATTACGTGGGCGGTCCGTGGCAGGACACCGTCCTGTTGCAGGCGACGATGATGTTCACGGGCTTCGGACTGGCGGCGCTCTATGAATGGCGTGGGAACATCGTTGCGAACATCGCGGCGCATATGGCCTTCAATACGATCGGCGTCATCCTGATCTTCGCGTTTAGATGAGCCCGGAGGACATGCAAGGATGCTGGAGTTCCCGACCGATCCGTGGTTCCAGGAGTTCATCGACAAGATCAACGGCTCCCCCGAGTACCGGGAGGCGGCGGCCGACTGGGAGGGGGACATCGTGTTCCTCGTGGAGGCCGAGCCCGATAACGGGGTTCCCTCCGACGTCTGGGGATACCTGGACCTGTGGCACGGGGCATGCCGCGGCGGAGGCATCGTAAGTCCGGAGCGCGGCCAGACCGCGGCCTATGTCATCCGCGCTCCCTACTCGCGCTGGAAGGAGGTCGTGCAGGGCGATCTCGACCCCACCCGCGCGATGATGCAGGGCAAGCTGAGGGTGCAGGGCGACCTCGTGAAGATCGTTCGGTACGCCCGTGCCGCCAACGAGTTGGTGCATCTCACCGAACAGGTCGACACGCGCTTCCCCGACGAGGCCTGAGCGCCGTGCGGGCGGTCGTCTTCGCGGGCGTGGGCCAGGTCCGTGTCGCCGAGGTGTCCGACCCGGCGATCGAGGCACCCGGTGACGCCGTCGTGCGCGTCACGCTGTCCGCGATCTGCGGTTCGGACCTTCACTTCCTGCACGGGAAGGCGCCGGTGGAGCCCGGAGAAGGTCTCGGGCACGAAGCCGTGGGCGTCGTCGAAGCGGTGGGTGAAGGCGTCACACGGTTCCGGCCGGGCGAGCGTGTCGTCGTGGCGTTCAACATCGCGTGTGGGATGTGCTGGTTCTGTCGCCGCGGGCAGACCCAGCTGTGCGAGGACTTCCGCAACCTCGGCGCCGGCGAGTTCGGCGGCGCGCTGCCCGGCGCGCAGGCCGAACGTGTGCGGATCCCCACGGCCGACGTGAATCTCCTAGCGATCCCCGACGGCGTTGACGACGAGCATGCGTTGTTCGTGGGCGACATCCTCACGAGCGGCGTCTACGCCGCGTCGCTCGGGGGCATCGGCGAGGACGACGTCGTCGCCGTCGTGGGGGCCGGCCCCGTCGGCTACTTCTGCGCCCAAGCGGCACGCGCCCGGGGCGCGGCGCGGGTGTTCGCGCTGGACAGGGACCCCTCGAGGCTGGAGCGGGCGTCGGCCGCGGGGGTGGAGCCCGTGAACGTCACGCAACGCCATCCGGTCAGCACCGTCGCCGCGGCCACGGCGGGACGGGGCGCGGATGTCGTGATCGAGGCCGTCGGGAGCACGGAGGCGTTCGAGACGGCGGTCGACGTCGTGCGTCGCGGTGGTCGCGTCGTGGTGCTGGGCGTCTACGCCAGCGAGACGCTCGAGTTTCAGCTCGGGGTCTATTGGGCGCGGGCGATCGACCTCCGCTTCGCGGGGATCACCCCCGTGCACAGCTGGTGGGACGGCGCTATGGCAGCGGTGACGCAAGGCCGCATCGATCCGATCCCGATCGTCAGCCATCGGCTGCCGCTCTCCGAGGCCGCGAACGGGTACGAGCTGTTCGACCGGCGAGAAGCGACCAAGGTTCTTCTGTTCCCGTGACCGAAGGCTTGAGGCGCTATCCATGAGCGCGGTCGTCCGGTACGCCGACGGGGAGCCGAGCGGGCTCGCAACCCTCGTGGGCGGACTCATCGAGCAGAACCTGGTGCGCGATCCTGGGCGGCAGCGGCTCCTGCACCCCTCGCTGGTGAGCATCGTGGCGTCGGACGCTGCCGTGGGCATCACCTTGCGGATCGACCCCGGCAGCGTGTTGGTGATCGGTGGAGACGATCGGCGCGCCACGGTCTCGGTGACCGCCGACTCCGGGCGACTTCTGGCGCTCACCGCCACACCCCTGCGCTTCGGCCTGCCCGACCCGCTGCGGCCCGAGGGCCGCGCGGTGATCGGCGACATCGTGTCCGGGCGGATCCGGGTCCGCGGGATGCTCGTCCACCTGCGCCGGCTGGCGCGGCTTACGATGCTCCTCTCCGTGCACTGAGGGAGGAGCTCACGCGTGGACACCGCCATGCCGCCCACCGAACCACCTCCCGCACGTCCCGACTCATCGACCTCTCGACGGCGAGAGGAACACCGATGGCTTCCGACCATCGCCGTCGCCGCTGTGATCGCGGTCCTCGTGTTCGGTGGGTACGTCACGGCCGCCGCGTTGTCGGAGCCGGCCGGACCACCCGTCTCGGTCGACGGCGTCGTGGTCGTCCAGCCACTCAGCGGTTGGCAGGTCGTGAACACGACCGCCGTCAGCGGGCTCCCCGCGCTCCGGCTCACCCGCGGCGTCGGCAACCTCGACGTCCTCGGGGTGCCGGGCTACGGTGGAACCGCGCGATCCCTCGCCACCCAATACGAGGATCGCGTCCTGTCGAGGCAGCTCTCGCACCTCTCCGTGTCGAGCGACCTCTCGAGCGTTCGTCTGCGCCAAGGACTCGTGGGCGAACGGTTCAGCTACATCGGCGTGACGGACACGGGCTCCTCGATCGAGGGCGAGGTCACGGTCGCCGTGACGAACGCGGGCAACGGCGTGGTCTTCGATGGCTGGGCGCCCGAGGGGCTGCTGACGTTCGTGGACGGTGACATCCACACCATGATCGATCGCGCGGTCTATCCGTGATCAACGCGGGGGAGATCAAGTCCCGCTCGCGCCGGAGCGATCTGCACCAGACCCGCTTCTACCAGCCACAACGTCCAGCGTACTGGCTGTATCTCGTCGTGGTGGGCGCGACCGGGGCGGTGTCGATCGCCGAGCAGAGCTTCTTCCGTCGGCTCTCGGCGGGTGGCTGGGTGCTTTCGTGGGGCCTGCTGATGCTCTACGCGTTGCCGGTGTTCCTGCTCGTCTACTTCCTCGACCTCTACGAGCATGAACCGCTCACGGTCGTGGTTGCCGCACTGGTCTGGGGCGCGGTGGCGGCAACAACGCTCGCCGGCATCGCGAACGCGGGCTGGGGCCTCGTGGTCGCCCGGGTGGGGGGACCGGCGTTCGCGGCCCGTTGGACGGCGGCGCTCACGGCTCCGATCGTCGAGGAGACGCTCAAGGGGCTCGGCGTGGTCATGATCTACCTCATCGTTCGCGACGAGTTCGACGACGTCATGGACGGGTTCGTCTACGGCGCGGTGTGTGGCCTTGGCTTCGCCATCATCGAGGACGTCTTCTACTTCATGAGCGTGTTCGGCGGCCACCCGGGCGGCGTTCTCCGCGGGTTCTTCCTGCGCGTGGTTGCGAGCGGCCTCTACTCCCACGTGCTCTACACGGGCCTCGTGGGGATGGGGATCGGCTACGTCGTCTCTCGGCGCACCGAGACGCCGCGCTCTCGCCGGGTGTTGGTGTGCACGGGCCTGTGCGCACTCGCGGTGTTCGGCCACTTCCTGTGGGACTCGCCGTTGCTGAACCTGTTCCCCACCGGCCCTCTCACCGTGGCGAGCTTCTGCGTGTCCGTCATGGCGGCGGCGGTGAAGGGCCTCCCGCTGCTCATCTTCGCGGCGGTCGCGGTCGTCCTCGCCCGGAGGCGCGAGCGTCGCTGGCTCGATCAGGCTCTCGCGAACGAAGTGGGTGGCGATGGGATCTCCCAGGACGAGCTGCGCGTCCTCGAGAGTCCGAAACGCCGGCGACTCACGCGCCGGGAGATGCGCCGCCGGGCGGGACGGCGGGCGTCGTCGTTGCTGCACCGTCTCCAGCGTGAACAGGTGAACCTCGCCATGATCCGCTCGCGTGTCGCGCTCGCGGAGGATCCCGCGCTGCTCCGTCAGCGGGCGCTCTGCCGGTCGCTCCGCGACGCCCTCCAGGCGATCCCCGGCGCGGCCCCGGCCGAGACCGCGGCCAGCGTCGAGCGTCGCGCCGGCGCCGGGTAGGCTGCCCGACCATGGATCTGAGCGAGCTGGTGTCGGGTGTCCTGGCGGGCGATCGTCGCGCCGTGGCGCGCGCCATCAGCGCCGTGGAGGACGGCGCGCCCGAGCTCCCGGAGCTCTCGGCGGGCATCTACCCGGCGACCGGGCGCGCAAGCACGATCGGTCTCACGGGCGCCCCCGGGGTGGGCAAGTCCACCCTCGCCGCCGAGCTGATGGGAAGAGCGCGGTCTGACGGACTCGCCGTCGCCGTACTCGCGATCGACCCGACGTCGCCGTACACGGGCGGTGCCCTGCTCGGGGATCGCGTGCGGATGCAGGAGCACGCCACCGATCCCGGGGTCTTCATCCGCTCGATGGCCACCCGAGGCCATCTGGGCGGGATGGCGCTGGCAGCGCCCGAGGCGGTGCGGATCCTCGATGCTGCAGGGTACCAACGAGTGATCGTAGAGACCGTCGGCGTCGGACAAGCGGAGGTGGACGTCGCGGCGGCCACCGACACCGCTCTCGTGGTGCTGGCGCCGGGCCTCGGCGACGCCGTCCAGATGGCGAAAGCCGGCATCCTCGAGGTCGCCGACGTCTTCGTCGTGAACAAGGCCGATCGTGAGGGCGCGGGCGAGGTCGTGCGGGAGCTACGGCAGATGCTCCATCTGGGAGCGGCTCGGGCCTGGGAGCCGCCCGTGATCTCGGCCTCGGCGCTCGAGCGCACCGGCGTAGACGAGCTGTGGGACGCGATCGAGTCCCACCGTGGGTATCTGGCGGACACCGGAGGCCTCGAGGCGAAGCGACGGGCAAGGTTGCTGCAAGAAGTGGAGAGCCTCGCGGCGGAACGATTCCGCCTCCGGGCCGCCGCGGCACTGGCGCTGGATCCGAAGCTCGCCGAGGACCTGAGCGCGCGGCGCATCGATCCTTATCGGGCGGCCAGCACGATCGCCCGCGCGGCCGGCTCCCCGTCGGCGTGACGCCAGCTCTTTCCCGAAGCGCGGCCGCGGTGGCCGTCTTGCATCGATTTGCAATAACATCAGGATGCAGCAGGATCGGGAGCGGATCCGCGACGAGCGCGGCCAACGGGAGGGAGCACGTTGCATATCCCCGACGGGTACCTGAGCCCCGAGACCTGTGCGGTCTTCGGCGCCGCCATGGTCCCGGCCTGGGTCGTTGCGGGACGCCGGGTCGGCAGGGTCGTGAAGGCCCGATCGGTGCCGCTCATCGCGATCGGGTCGGCGTTCAGCTTCCTCATCATGATGTTCAACGTCCCCATCCCGGACGGCACGACGGCCCACGCCGTCGCCGCCACGCTCATCGCCATCCTCCTGGGTCCGTGGGCGGCCGTGATCGCCGTGAGCATCGCGCTGCTGATCCAGGCCCTGTTCTTCGGCGACGGCGGGGTGCTGGCGTTCGGCGCGAACGCGTTCAACATGGCGTTCGTCATGCCGATGGTCGGCTACGCCGTCTACCGGCTCCTCGCGCGCAGCACGTCGCTCACCGCCAGCCGGCGGGCGCTCTCGCGCGGGCCTCGCGGCCTACGTGGCGATCAACGTCGCCGCGTTGATCGCCGCCATCGAGTTCGGCCTCCAGCCCGTTCTGTTCCACACCGCAAACGGCACGCCGCTCTACGCGCCGTTCCACCTCAGTCAGACGATCCCGGCGATGATGCTTGCACATCTCACGGTGGCCGGATTCGTCGAACTAACCGCGACCGCGGGTGTGGTGAGGTACCTGCAGCGCGCGAATGTCCCGGTGTTACAGCTGAACCATCCGGACGTCCCGCTCACACCATCCGAGTTGGCACGACGCCCCCTCGGATGGCGGTGGGCGCTGTTCCCGATCGGCGTGATGGCGGTGATCACACCGCTCGGCCTCCTCGCGAAGGGCGGCGCGTTCGGCGAGGCGAAGGCGTCGCAGCTGAGTCTGGGGAAGTACGGGCTGAACGCCGTCCCATCGGGTCTCGCCAGGTTCAACGGGTTCTGGCATCACGCCGTGCTCGGTGGCTACGGCCTGCAGGGGGGGCGTCATCCCGTGGTCGGCTACCTGTTGTCCGCCCTCGTGGGGATCGCGGTGGTGTCCGCCGTCGTCTTCGCCGCCCTCGGCCTCGCGCGTCTGGTCGGCAACCTGCGGGACCGATCGGGCCGCCGGGCACACGCCGGATCCCTCGCGGCCGTCCCGGCATCGCCGCAGGCTTCATCTCGAACGGGAACCCCCACCCCCGAATGGCTCGTGCAGGGCGAGATGGCGTTGTGCCCGTGTGGTTGCATCGGGACCCGGAAGAAGGGGAGTTTCCTCGAGAAGACCATCGACGGCGCCTCCAACGTGATGCGCCAGGCGTTGTTCCGAGAAGACGTCGCCGCCCAGCAGGGATCGCTGCAGCGCGTGGATCCGCGGGCGAAGGTCCTCATGCTCCTCATGCTCCTGCTCGCCGCAGCGCTGGTCCGTGACATCCCGGTGCTCGTCTTGATGTACACCGGGACGCTCGTCCTGGCGTCGGCCTCGCGCCTCCCGCTGGGGTTCTTCATCAAGCGCGTCTGGCTATTCATCCCGATCTTCACGGGCATCATCGTCCTGCCCGCGGCCTTCAGCTTCATCACGCCGGGACACATCGTCGTCCCGCTGTGGACCTGGGACGGCCACACCGTCGGTCTCACGACTCAGGGCCTCACGGCGGTGGGGCTGATCGTGATCAGGGTCGCGACGTCTGTGTCGCTCGTGGTCCTGGTGACCCTCACGACGCCTTGGAACCGACTTCTGGCGGGCCTGCGTGCGCTCTTCGTGCCCCGGATCTTCATCCTGGTCATCGGGATGGCCTACCGGTACATCTTCCTGCTGCTCAACGCGGTCACCGATATGTACACGTCCCGCAGGTCGCGCCAGGTCGGCAACGGGGACCACCAGGAGGGCCGCCGGTTCGTCGCCGCAACCGCCGGAGCGCTCTTCGGCAAGGCACACGCGCTCTCCGACGAAGTGCACATGGCGATGGTGTCGCGCGGCTACCGGGGAGACGCGAAGACCCTGCGTGCGATCCACATGGGCCTGCTCGACTGGGGATCCGTCGCCGCCGGCGCCGCGGCGATGGTGATCGTGATCGGAGGTGACCGGCTCCTTGGGCGATGAACTGCTCGTGTGCCGCGACCTGCGGTACGCCTACCTCGGTCGTTTCCTGGCGCTGGATGACGTGTCCTTCTCGGTCCGGGCCGGCGAGAAGGTGGCCCTTCTGGGCGCGAACGGTTGCGGGAAGTCCACGCTGCTCAAGGTGCTCGACGGGCTGCTCTTCCCCGATGCCGGCACGTATCACGCGTTCCATCAGCCCGTGACCGAGGACACTCTCGAGGATGAACAGTTCTCGATGGGATTCCGATCCCGGGTCGGGTTCATCTTCCAGAATTCCGATGCCCAGGTGTTCTCGCCGACCGTCCGGGAGGAGGTCGCGTTCGGACCGCTGCAGCTCGGCTGGCCAAGGGACAAGGTGGAGGCGAGGATCGACGACGTCTTGGCCATGCTCGATATCCCGGATCTGGCGGAGCGCGCGCCGTTCCAGCTTTCCGGAGGCGAGAAGAAGCGCGTCGCCATCGCCTCCGTGCTGGTCATGAACCCCGACGTCCTTCTCTTCGACGAGCCCACCGCCGCGCTCGACCCACGGACGCAGCAATGGCTCGTTGAGCTCATCGTCGAGCTGAACGGCGCGGGCAAGACGATCGTGCTCGCGACCCACGACCTTGACGTCCTGGACGTGGTCGCCGACCGCTGCCTCGTGTTCTCCGAAGAGCATCGGATCGTCGCCGAGGGTACGCCCCGCCAGATCCTCGCCGACCGCGACCTCCTGCTGGGCGTCAACCTGATCCACGAGCACGACCATCTCCATCCGGGGGAGGGGGCTCACGCGCACGAGCACGGCGTCGAGCATCACGCGGGCGAGTCGGAGCCCGGCGAGGTCATGGAGATCACCCGGCGAGGATGACGTCTCGATGATCGATCCCGTGTGCGGCATGGAGGTGGACCAGGACACCGCTGCCGGGGCGTGGGACCACGACGGGCGGATCTACTACTTCTGCTCCGTCGGCTGTCTGGAGCGGTTCAAGGCCGATCCCGCGCGGTTCATCGAGGGGGATCCCTCCGACCGAGGGACGGACCAAGGGACGGCGTGAGTCGCCGGAGGGCCCTGCGCACGGCGACTCAGGACGTGGCGGTCGCGCAGCCCCGGCAGCGACCGGTGATCGCGAAGTGGGTGAGGTCGGCGACGAACCCTCGGTGGCGATGGATGAGGTCCGACAGCGCACCGGCCTCCTTCAACGAGAGCACGTCGTCCTGCCCGCAGTTCCCACAGGTGAGGTGGACGTGCTCGGCCTCCTCGGTTCGGTGATACTCCGCACCCGTCTCCAGGTGGGAGTGTTGGAGAACGCCGACCTCCTCCAGCAGCGTCAGCGTGCGATACACGGTGGAGGCGTTCACCCCAGGCATCTCACCCTGCACCTTGCGCGCGATCGCGGTTGGGGAGATGTGGCCCTGCGCACGCATGACCTCCGACACGATCGCGCGGCGCTGGGGCGTCATCCGCAGGCCGCGTGTCCGCAGCATGTCCATGACGTCGCCGTAATCGTGACCGACCCGCTCCACCGGGCGAGAGTCTAGCAGCTCGTTGCAGGTGCAACGGCATTTGCATCTGCCCCAGGCCGCGGGAACACTCGCTGCCCGCGGGATCGGCGAGCAGTGACGTTCGGTTAGCCTTGCGGGCCGTGACGGTGATGGTGACAGGGGCGTCCGGGGTCATCGGACATACCCTGATCCCGTATCTGCTCGAGCGGGACGAGGTCCGCGCGACCGTGCGTCGCCCCGACGCCGCGGGGCCGTTGCGCGCGCTCGGGGCGAAGGTGGCGGTGGATGGCGGCGACGACGCAGAGGCACTGGCCGAGATCCTCCCGCGCGTGGTGACCCTGATCCATCTGCTGGGGGGTCCTCACCAGCTCGACGACGACGCGATCCTCGATGCGAACCACGGCTCGACGCTCGCGAGCCCTCGCCGCGGCGAAGGCCGCGCGGGTCCCCCGGTTCGTGCTCGTGCTCGGTCCCGGGGGCCTCCCCGGACGCGGCCGACCCATTCCTGCGCGCGAAAGGCCTCGCTGAGGCGGCCGTGGCCGACAGCGGCCTCGAGCACGCGATCGTTCGCGTCATCGCACGTCTTCGGGTTGGGGGGTCTCTGGTTCACGGCCGTGGTCCAGGGAGCGCTCGAGGACCCTCCCGTCGCGATCGGCGGCGAAGCGCTCCGTGGCGCCGGTATTCGCCGACGACCCCGCTACCGTCCTCGCGGCGATCGAGGCTCGGCCCGGGAAGCCCGCCGGCACCTGGGCGCTGGAGGGCCCCGACCTCCTCACGCCCGGCGGCGCTCACCGGGGTGCTGACGGGCGCAGGGGCAGAGGACCCTCAACCCCTGGCCGAACCCTCGTCCGATCCCGTGGCCCGCCTCGAAACGCTCCTGGGGGTGGCACTGTCGCCGTCCACGGTCCGCCATCTGCTCGATCCCGCGCGCGCCGACGCGCCCGACGCCGCCGGTGCCTTCTCCGTCTCCCGCACGCCGCTCGAGGACGGACTGCACCGCACGCTCGCCCGTGCCGCGGAGGCCGCCTCCGGCGGCGACGGAACGGGCGCTGCGAACTAGCATCTCCGCCATGTCGGAGTTCGTGCGTCTCGAGGTCGACGACGGGGTCGGGCGTGGTGCGGATGGACCGCCCCCCCGCCAACGCGATCGACCTCGCCGTAGGGCTGGAACTGCAGGGCGCCATCCGGGAGGCGGCGGCGCGCGACGACGTCGGCGCGCTGGTCATCTGGGGCGGCGCCCGGATCTTCGCGGCGGGGGCCGACATCAGGGCGATGGCCGACTGGGGGCCGGCGGAGGTTGCGCCGTCGGTCGAAGCACTCGGCGCGGCCTGCACCCTCCTCGAGGACATCCCGAAGGTCTCCATCGCCGCGGTCAACGGCTACGCCCTCGGCGGCGGGTTCGAGCTCGCTCTGGGCGCGGACCTTCGGTACCTCGCCGCCGACGCGAGGGTGGGCCAGCCGGAGGTCAGGATCGGCGTGATCCCCGGCGCGGGAGGCACGCAGCGCCTCGTCCGCGCCGTGGGTCCCGGTCGTACGCGCGAGCTCGTGTTCTCCGGCCGCCAGGTCGATGCCGATGAGGCCATGTCGCTGGGCCTCGCCGAACGGGTCCTGCCCGCCGGCGAGCTCTACGACGCGGCGATCGCGGACGCCCGCGCGTTCGCCCACGGTCCTCGCGATGCGCTGGCGGCGGCCAAAGCGGCCATCCGCGCGGCCGTGGAGCGTCCCGGCTCCGAGGGCCTCGCGATCGAGCGGGAACGTTTCCTCGCGTTGTTCGGGGGCCACGACCAGCGGGAGGGGATGCGGGCGTTCCTGGACAAGCGTCCCCCGCGGTTCGCCGCCGATCCGACGCCTCCGGCTTAGCTCGTCCAGGAATGAACCGGCGCCTCGGACCGTTCGAAGTACGTGCGAGGGCCCTCACCGCCCGGGTCCGGGTCCTCGCCGAAGGGTGTGAGGAACGTGGCAGATGAGAAGTACCGTGGCGCGAGCGTCCGGGCGCTCCCACGGCCCAACAAGCAGTACGGACCGGGCCGGGTGTGCGCCGAGCAGGGGTGCGAGACGAAGCTCTCCCGCTACAACAAGTGGAACTATTGCTGGCAGCACGAACCCGTCCACGCCTACGTGCCCCGCGGCAAGCGCAAGAGCAAGAAGGAAGCCGCCTAGCGGGCGTCGCCGATCGGCCAGGTGCGTTCGGGCCACAGGGCTCCAAGGCCGCTCGTGTTCAAGGTGGTGCACGGCGTCGCCGATGAAGGGGGAGGACCGCTCCCCCCGAGCGCGGCGACGGATGACCAACGACACGACTGAGCCTCCCGCGATGCGAGAGGGGAGCTGCCCGTACTGCGAGCGCACCGTGCTCGTGTACGAAGAGCCCCCTCGCTGCCCCCTGTGCGCCTGCCCACTCGAGCCGTCGGCGATGCGACCCTTCGAGTTCCCGCCCGACCGGGCGGCGACACCCGAGACGGACTAGCTCGGCGTCAGCCGTCGCGGAGTAGCTGCACCCGCCGCCAGCCCCGGAGATCGCTCAGGAGCGCGACGTCCTCGGCGCTCCACAGATCCTCCACCGAGACCGCCCCCTCCTCGACGAGCCGGTGCTCCAGCGCCACCTCGCGGCCCACGCCCGGCAGCAACCCGGATCCGAGCGGTGGCGTGTACCAGCGCCCGCTCCGGCGGACGGCGACGTTGGCGATCGTCGACTCGGTCACCTCGCCACGCATGTTCGTCAGCAGCACGTCGTCGACGCCGGGGTGACGGTCTCGAGCGTCGTCGTAGCGCCGCCGCAGCGACGTCTTGTGGAACAGCATCGGATCGTCGGGATCGACGGGCTCCGCCGTGTCGACGGCTGCCCGGACCACGTCCGGGTAGGTCGGGAGCGCGACGCCGCCGGTCTCCACGCGACCCCGGCGATCGAGCGCGACGCGGATGCGAGCAGCTGCATGCGGGAACCGAGCCGCCTCCCGCCTCACGGCCTCCATCACCGCTGCTTCGTCGACGTCGAACCCGAAGTACGCGGCGGAGCCCCGAAGGCGGGCGAGATGGCGGTCCAGATGCAGGAAGCCACCGGCCGGGTCGTGACGCAGCGTCTCGTAGAGTGCGAATCGTGGGCGCCGTGAGGTCAGGACCCGGGCCTTCGCGACGGTCTCGTCGTACTCGCCCTCGGCGCGGGAGTCCCATGTGATCCCGCCGCCCACGCCGTACTCGGCCGTGGCGGTCTGCGTGTCGAGGACGACCGTGCGGATCGGGACGTTGAAGCGTGCGGCAGGCAAGCCGCTCCCTGCGGGGGCAAGGTAGCCCACCGCACCGCAGTAGACGCCACGCGGCGAGTCCTCCATCCCGGCGATGATCTGCATCGTTCGAGCCTTGGGGGTCCCGGTCACGGATCCGCAGGGGAACAGGGCCCGGAAGACGTCGAGCAGCGTGGTTCGCGGGCGCAGGCTCGCGGAGACCGTGCTCGTCAGCTGCCACACGGTCTCATAGCGCTCCAGCTCGAACACGTCGCTCCACCGCACCGACCCCGGGATCGCCACGCGGCCCAGGTCGTTGCGCAGCAGATCCACGATCATCGCGTTCTCGGCTCGATCCTTGACGGAGCCACGCAGACGGGTTGCGATCGCCTCGTCCTCGGCGCTCCAGCGGCCCCGCGGAGCGGTTCCCTTCATCGGCCGGGTCGTGATGCGCCCGGCGCGCCGCTCGAAGAAGAGCTCGGGAGAGGCCGACAGGACCCGGTATCGGCCCAGGTTCAGGTACGCGGCACAGGCGCCTCGCTGTGCGTAGCAGAGGTCGCGGTAGAGCCCACGCTCGTCGCCGGCGATGCGGGAGCGCAACCGCAGCGTGTGGTTGACCTGGTACGTGTCGCCGGCCGCGATGTGCTCACGGATGGCCGCGATCGCCCTGTCGTGGGAGGACCGATCCATCGAGGGGACCCACGAGCCCTCGGGGAGGGGTGCGGGGTCGGTCTGCGGCTCGGGAAGCAGGGTCTCCTCCCGCCGCTCGAACATGGCGAACCAGACGAGGGGAAGCCCGGTGAAGGGATCGGCGGAGTCGCGCGGGCGCACCTCGAGACCCGGGTCGAGGCCGGGGGCCGCCTCATACGCCACGAAGCCCGCCACCCAGAGGCCGCGTGCGGCGGCCGCCTCGGCGGCGGCGATCGTGCCGGCGACCTCGTCGCTCCGAGTCGCCTCCATCACGCCGACAGGGTCGAACAATCGGAACGATGCCGATGCGCCGGTGAGGTCGTCGAAACGGGCATCGATCATGCCCGCAACGATACGAGCGAGGGTGTGGAAGCGGGTTCGCGACGCGCCGGGATCCGAGCACGTAGCCTGCCACCGATGACCGGCCACCCGATCTTCGCCTGGGGCTACGCCCGGATGGGTCCGCGCGCCGACCTTCGCGGGACGGGCGAGCGGCGGCGCCGGCTGCTCGCCGGTGCGAGGGGATCCGTGATCGAGGTGGGGGCGGGCACGGGCCTCAATCTGGCCCACTACCCGCCCGCCGTGACGGAGGTGCTGGCGGTTGAGCCCGATCCCCACATGTTCCGGCGGCTCGCTCGAGCCAGCGAGACGTCGCCGGTGCCGGTTCGGCTCCGGCGCGCCGTGGCCGGCGGGCTGCCCGCTCCCGACGGATCGGCCGACGTCGTGGTCTGTTCGCTCGTCCTGTGTTCGGTGCCGGACGTGGCGGCGGCGCTCTCCGAGACGCGCCGGGTCCTGAGGCCGGCGGGCCGGCTGCTGTTCTTCGAACACGTCAGGGCGCTGGACCCGAAGTTGGCGAAGTGGCAGGACCGTCTCGAGGGTCCATGGGGACGCTGCGGGGGCGGGTGCCACCCCAACCGCGACACCGTCGCCGAGATCGAGGCGTCGGGGTTCCGCATCGTGGAGCTCGACCGGTTCGACGAACCGGGCGCCATGCTCGCGAAGCCCCACGTGGTCGGCTCCGCGGTGCTCGCGTAGCCGCCTGTTAGCCTCGCTCCGATGAGCGGTTCGTCGGTGCTGGTGGCGATGTCGGGCGGGGTGGACTCGTCCGTCGCCGCCTGCCTGCTCCTCGAGCAGGGGTTCGAGGTGATCGGCTCCCACATGAACCTCGTGCATCTCGACGGTGTCGAGCACGGGTGCTGCGGACCCAGCGCGCGTCGCGATGCGGCTGAGGTCGCACGCATCGCCGGCATCCCCTTCGAGATCTGCGATCTCTCGGAGCCGTTCGCGGCGCGGGTGGTGGACGACTTCGTCGCCGAGCACCGCGAGGGGCGCACGCCGAACCCGTGTGCCCGCTGCAACGGCGAGATCAAGTTCGGCGCCTTCCTTCGCCGCGCGGACGAGCTGGGCGCGGACCTCGTCGCGACGGGCACTACGTGCGGAGCCGGCGAGGGAACGACGGGCGATGGCACCTCCTGCGGGGCGCCGACCCCGAGAAGGACCAGACCTACATGTTGCACATGCTGGGCCAGGCCCAGCTCGACCGCGCGCGGTTCCCGGTGGGGGGGCTGGCGAAGTCCGAGACCCGTACCCTCGCCGAACGCTGGGGCCTGCCGGTCGCGTCGAAGCCCGATTCCCAAGAGCTGTGCTTCGCTCCCGCAGGGGACGCCGGTGCGTTCGTGCGTCGGGAGGCCTCCGAACTGGTGCGTGCCGGCGGCGAGGTCGTCGACGGAGACGGCCGGGTTCTGCGCGACGCACGACGGCACGTTCGCGTTCACCGTGGGGCAGCGCCGCGGGCTGGGCGTGGCGCTCGGCGAGCCGGCGTACGTGCTCGGCGTCGACGCCGTAGCGAACCGGGTTCTCGTCGGCCCACAGGCGCTCCTGTCGCCGCCGCGGTCTCGTCGCCGACCGGGCATCGTGGATCGAGGGCGCACCGCCCTCGGATGCACCGTTCGAGGCCGAGGTCCGCATCCGGTACCGCGGCGAGGGCGTGCCGGCCGTCGTAGAGCCCTCGCCGAAGGGTTCCGCGTGGAGTTCCGGACACGACAGCGCGCCGTGGCGCCGGGCCAGAGCGCCGTCGTCTACCGGGGCGAGGAGCTGCTGGGCGGCGGACGAATCGTCGAGGCGTTCGGCTGAGCCCACCGAACCGGCGCCCTTCGACCGATTGACAGCCGCGGCCAGCCGAATGAGGCTCCTGCCGAGGAGGAGGGCTCATGCGTACTGGGAGTAGCCGCCGGATCGGGTTGACCACGGCCCTCGTCACCCTGCTGCTCGCCGCGGGTCTGGGTTCGGTGACAGCCGCCGTCCCCGACCCTGCCCAGGTCGGCTCCTGGTCCGGCGGAGATCCCGCTCGGCATCATCGGCATCCATGCGGCGCTCGCTGCCGACTCGGGCAACGTTCTGTTCTACGAGCTTCCCGGGGAGTACGCTGGCGCGCGCACGGACTGTTCAACCCCAGCCACGGACAACGTCACCGATGTCGATCCGCACCTCGACGTGGAGCGTGTTCTGCTCGGGGATGTCGCTCCTGCCAGACGGTCGGCTTCTCGCCACGGGCGGCGAGCCGCCCCGCACCACGCGAGCATCCCGTGGGGACGGGCAACCAGAACGCCGCCATCTTCGACCCGGCCACTCAAGAGCTGGTCGGCGGCCCCGCCCATGGCGAACCCAAGGTGGTACCCGTCGAACGTGGAGATGCCCGACGGCACGACCCTCGTGATGGGGGGCGAGACTCGTCCCGACGGGCACCGACAAGATGGTCAAGCCGATGGAGTCCTACGACCCGGCAAGACGAACTCGTGGACCACGCTGCCGGCCATCGGCCAACGTCACGGGGCTGTACCCTCGCGCGATGCTGCTGCCGAACGGCGACGTCGTTGAAGCAGGACCCCAGCGAGCGACCCGCGAGTACGACCCCGCCACGAAGCGCTGGACCAAGGTCGCGCAGATGACTTATCGGACGCGGACCGCAGGCGGCGTGGTGCTGCTGCCGGGCCTGCACCAGATCCTCACGTCCGGCGGGAAGTCGAGCGCCGGCGTCACGAACACCGCGGAGATCCTGGACATGAACGCCCCCTCGCCGCACTGGATCCCCACCGGGCTCCATGGCGATCGCCGCGGATGCATCACAACCTGGTCCTGCTGCCCGACGGTTCCGTGCTCGCCGTGGGCGGCGGCCAGCAGGGCAACTTCGGCTTGCCCGGTGAAGACGGCGGAGCTCTACGACCCCGCCGCCGGCACGTGGCGGACCATGGCCACCCAGGCCGGCCAGCGCACGTACCACTCCACGGCGCTGCTGCTGCCCGACGGCCGGGTCATCTCCGCGGGCTCGAACTCGGGCAAGCCCGAAGCAGACCACGGTCGAGATCTACAGCCCGCCGTACCTGTTCCACGGCGCCCGGCCCGACCATCACGTCGGCCCCCGGCGCCGATCGCCTACGGATCGACATTCGACGTCGCCACGCCGGACGCCGCGGGGATCACCCGCGTGGCGCTGCTCCGCCTGGCCGCCACGACCCATGGCTGGGCGCAGGACCAGCGCTACGTCGAACCTCACGTTCACGCGGGGAACCGGCCGTGCTGCACGTCACCGGCCCCGCCAACGCGGCCGTCGCGCCGGCACGCGTCCGTACATGCTCTTCCTGGTCAACGCAACGGTGTGCCGTCGGTCGCGAAGATCATGAGCGTTCACTGAAGCGGCACACCGAGCCGGCTCCCACGTCACCGGGCTCCACTATCATCGGCTACCCCAGCCGAGGAGGACGCACCGGGTGAAGCTGCTGCGACGCCGGGCGAGAGAGTTTCGAGATCCAGGTGCAGGACCTGACCCTGCACATCACCGCACCACGAGGACCTCGCCGAGGAGTCGCGCGCCGCCGCGCTCGGCTTCTGGGAGCAGCTGCAGTCCTACGCCTTGCGCTATCCCGGCGTTCAGCCGGAGCAAGCGGCCGCTCGAGCGCGATCGGCGCCGACGCGCCCGACATCGTACAGGGAGATGGCGATGGCCGCCACCAGCGCCGGCGTGGGCCCGATGTTCACGTTCCGTGGCGCAGTCGTCGACCAGGTGGGCCGCTTCATCGTCGGAGCAGGTAACGAGCTCACGGTGGCCTGCGACGGCGACTACTTCCTCAAGATCGCGCAAACGCGTGCGGTTCTGGCGGTGCGCAGGCGCGGCGGGGCACCGCTCAGCGTCGTCGTCGAGCCCTCGTCCGCACGGCGTGGGCGTGTCCACGACGCTCGGCCGCGGCCGGGGCCACTCGGGTCCCGACGGCCTCGCGGTCATCGCCGATTCCTGCATGCTCGCCGACGCCGCGGCGGCCGGGGTCCAGGCTGTCCTGCCCAAGCCCGACGGCTTCGGGATGGCGCTGCGCTATCTTCAGGAGGTCCCCAAGGTGCGGGGGGCGTCATCGTCGTCGGCGGACACGATCGGGGTCGCGGGCGGCGTGGAGATCGCCGGTTGAGCGCCGCCGCGCGGCCCGGGCGTCGACGAGCGTCGCCGCGCGGAGGCGAAGGTCCGCGTCGAGGAGCTGCGCGCGGAGATCGACCATCACTCCTACCGCTACCACGTGCTGGACGATCCGGAGGTCGCCGATGCCGAGTACGACGGGCTGATCCGCGAGCTGCGGGCACTGGAGGACGAGTTCCCCGAGCTCGTGACCCCGGACTCGCCCACCCAACGCGTCGGTGGTGTTCCTCTCGACCTGTTCGCGCCCGTGACGCACCGCGCGCCCGATGCTCTCCCTCGACAACGCCTTCTCCTTCGAGGAACTCGACGCGTGGGCCGCGCGCGTGGAGCGCGGCGTCGGTGATGCCGCTCGCTTCGCGTGCGAGCTGAAGATCGACGGCGTCGCGTGCGCGCTGACCTACGAGCAGGGCGTCCTGGTGCGGGCCGCCACGCGGGGCGACGGGAGGGTCGGGGAGGACATCACAGCGAACGTGCGCACCGTGTCAGGGCGTGCCGCGCACGCTCGCCGTGAAGGATCCCCCCGACCGTCCTCGAGGTCCGCGGCGAGATCTACTTCCCGGTCACGGCTTCGACGATCTCAACCGCACGCTCACCGAGGCCGGGCAGCGCCCTTCGCGAACCCGCGCAACGCCGCCGCCGGGCTCCCTGCGGCAGAAGGACCCGAAGGTCACGGCGTCGCGCCCGTTGCGGCTGTGGGTGCACTCGTTCGGCGCCGCGGAGGGCGTCGACGTTCGACTCGCATCTGCGCTTCCTGCACTGGGCCGGAGGCTGCGGCCTGCCGGTGCCCCCGACCACGCAGGCGTGCGACGTCCCTCGACGGCCGTGAAGGCGTTCCTCGCTCACTGGGAGGAGCATCGCCACAGCGTGGACTGGGAGATCGACGGCACGGTGATCAAGGTGGATCAGACCGACCTGCAGCGCGAGCTGGGAACGACCTCGCACGCTCCGCGCTGGGCGATCGCATACAAGTTCCCGCCCGAGGAACGCACCACGCTGTTGCGGTCCATCGACGTGCACACAGGACGCACCGGGAAGGTGACGCCGTTCGCCGTGCTGGAGCCCGTCGTCGTGGGCGGCGTCACGATCACGTACGCCACGCTCCACAACGAGGACGAGGTCCGGCGCAAGGACGTCCGACCCCGCGACACCGTGATCGTGCGGCGCGCAGGCGACGTGATCCCCGAGATCGTGGGCCCGGTCCCGTCCAAACGG
This sequence comes from uncultured Actinomycetes bacterium, assembly GCA_963850315.1. Classification (GTDB taxonomy): domain Bacteria; phylum Actinomycetota; class UBA4738; order UBA4738; family HRBIN12; genus JAOUEA01. The sequence continues at coordinate 50,516 of CAWKKN010000001.1, read as the reverse complement.
GCCAAGAGCTCCCGCCGCTGGAAGATGCCGAAGACCTGCCCGTCCTGCGGGACGCCCCTCGTACGCGGGGAGGGGGAGGCCGACCATCGCTGCCCGAACAAGCGCGGCTGTCCCTCGCAGGGCATCGAGTGGCTCTTCCACTTCGCGGGGCGGGGCGCCATGGACATCGAGCACCTGGGCTACATGACCGTCATGCGCCTGCTGGAGGCGGGGCTCATCGAGGACCCGGCGGACATCTACGCGTTGAACGCCGAGAAGTTGGGACGGCTCCCGGGATTCAAGGACAGGGCGATCGCGAACGTGCTGGAGCAGGTCGAAGGATCGAAAGCCAGGCCCCTGTGGCGGCTGCTGGTGGGGCTCAACATCCGCCACGTCGGTTCGCACGTAGCTCAGGTCCTCGCGCGCGCGTTCGGGTCGATCGACGCGCTGATGGCCGCCGGCGAGGATGCGATCGACGCGGTGCCGGAGATCGGGCCCGAGATCGCGGCCACGGTCCGCGAGTGGTTCGACGATCCGGAGAACGTCGCGCTGGTGGAGAAGCTCCGAGCGGCCGGTGTCCGGATGGCCGACGAACGCGAGGCGGCCGAGGGCCCCAGGACCCTGGAGGGCCTGTCCATCGTGCTGACGGGGGGTCTGGAACAGCTCAGCCGCGAGGAGGCGGTCCGGCGCGCCCAGGCGGCCGGAGCCCGAGTTGCGTCCAGCGTCTCGAAGAAGACCTCGTTCGTCGTGGCCGGGGAGAGCCCGGGGTCGAAGCTCGCGAAGGCCGAGCAGCTCGGCGTCGAGGTCGTCGACGAGTCGGAGTTCCTGAGGCGGTTGAACGGCTGAGGGCCATCGCCGCCCCCTACCTGCCCCGATAGACTCATCCGCCATGCCGGTTGAGATCGACATCGACCACGTTGCGCGCCTCGCGCGGCTGGATCTGTCGAACGACGAGAAGGCCCGGATGCGCGAGCAGCTCGGGATCATCCTGCAGCACGCCGCGCGGGTGGGTGAGGTGGCGGCCGACGACGTGCCGCCGACGGCGTCCGCCATCGAGCGCGCGAACGTCCTTCGCGAGGACGAGCCGGAGCCGTCGATCCCGCACGAGGCCGCGATGGCAAACGCCCCCGCTCAAGCGGACGATCGCTTCCTCGTCCCCAAGATCGCGGAGACCGGCGCGTGACGCCTCAGATCGAGCTCTGCGACCTCACCGCCGCCGAGCTGTCCGGCAGACTCGCGTCGGGGGATATCTCCGCGGTGGGGCTGGCCGAATCCTCCTTGCGCCGCGTGGAGATGGTGGAGGACCGCGTCAACGCGTTCCTCACGCCCACGCCGCAGGTGGCGCTGGAACGCGCCGCCCAGCTCGACGCCTACCTCGCCACGGGCGCACCTCAATCGAGCGTCGCCGGCATCCCGGTCGCCCTCAAGGACGTCCTCGCAACGAATGGGATCCGCACGACCTGTGGCTCGAAGATCCTGGAGCGCTACGTGCCGCCCTACGACGCGACCGCCTGGACGCGGCTTTCCGGTGAGGGAGCCGTGCTGGTCGGCAAGACGAACTGCGACGAGTTCGCGATGGGCTCCTCGAACGAGAACTCGGCGTTCGGGCCTGTCCACAACCCGTGGGACCTCGACACCGTGCCCGGGGGAAGCAGCGGGGGAAGCGCCGCCGCGGTGGCGGCCGGTGAGGTGGTGTGGGCGCTCGGCACCGACACGGGGGGGTCGGTGCGACAGCCGGCCGCCCTCAGCGGCGTCGTAGGTCTGAAGCCCACGTACGGGCTCATCAGCCGCTACGGCCTGATCGCGTTCGCGTCGTCGCTCGATACGGTGGGCACGCTCACCCGGAGCGTGCGCGACGCGGCGACCCTCCTGCAGGTTCTCGCCGGCAAGGACCATCGGGACGCCACGAGCCTGGATGCGCTGGTTCCCGATTTCACCGAGCGGCTGGACGACGGCGCCGCAGGGCCTGCGAGTGGGCGTGCTCACGGAGGCGTTCGGCGAGGGGGTCCAGCCCGACGTCGCCGCGGCCGTCCGCGCCGCGGTGGATCGCCTCGCGGCGCTCGGAGCGAACGTCGGCGATGCGTCGCTGCCGCACGCCGACTACGCCCTATCCGCCTATTACCTCATCGCGCCCTCGGAGGCATCGTCGAACCTCGCGCGGTACGACGGCGTGCGGTACGGCCTCCGCGTGGACGGTGCCGACTCGATCGAGATGATGTTCCGCACACGTGGCGCGGGGTTCGGCCCGGAGGTCAAGCGTCGCGTGATGCTCGGCACCTACGCGCTGTCGGCCGGCTACTACGACGCCTACTACGGTCAGGCCCAGAAGGTGCGCACGCTGATCGTGCGCGACTACCAGGCCGCGTTCGAGCGCTTCGACGTGCTGGTTTCGCCGACCTCACCCACCACGGCCTTCCCGATCGGGGCGAAGGCCGACGACCCGATGGCCATGTACCTGAACGACATCTTCACGATCCCCGCGAACCTCGCCGGCACCCCCGCCATCAGCATCCCCTGCGGCCTGGACGGATCCAACCTGCCCATCGGCATCCAGCTCACCGCTCCCATCCTCGGCGAACCAACCCTCCTGCGCGCCGCCGCCGCCCTCGAGCACGACCTCGCCCTCGCTCTTCGCCCACCCCTGCTCGCAACCTCGTAGGGCCGAGGCTCGACCCCGGCCTACTCCGGGATGGCCGGGACGTCCGGCAGCTGCTCGGCGTGAGGGTCGGTGCGGCGCGTGCCGCCTGAGGAGACGATGAGGGCGACGCTCGCGAGCACGACGGCGCCCGCGACGAGCTCGCGCGCCGAGAGCGTCTCGCTCAGGAACCACACGCCCAGGGTCACAGCCACGACGGGGTTCACGTACGCGTAGGTGGACACGAGCGTGGTTCGAACGTTGCGCAGGAGCCAGAGGTAGCAGCTGAAGCCCACGAACGAGCCGACGACGATGAGGTACAGCAATCCCAGCCAGGACGACCGGGTGACCTGTGAGAGGTGAAAGCCGCTCAGCTCGCCGCTCGTGACCGCGGCGGCCGCGATCACGAGGCCGCCCGCGATCTGCTGCATCCCGCTCGCCATGAGGGCGTCGGAGGGCAACGTCGCGCGCCGTGCGTAGATCGAGCCCACCGCCCAGGACAGTGAGGCCGTCGACGGCGATCAACAGTCCTTTGAGGCTGATGTGGCCCGCGGCGGAGCCGGCCACCAGCAACGCGGCCCCGCGAAGCCGCTCAGGAGCCCCACGATCGTGCGCCCGCTCGAGCCCTTGCCGCGCAACACCACGCGGTCGATCAGCGCGAGCCAGATCGGCACCAGCGCGATGATGAGTGCGACGATCCCGGTGGGCACGGTCTCCTCGGCGGTTGCCACCATGGCGTTGCCGCCGAACACCAACAGGGTCCCGATGATCGCGGCGCTCTTCCAGTGCCGCAGTTCCGGTCGTTTGCCGGTCTTCAGGAGCCGGAATGCGAAGAGCAGGGTTCCCGCAACCAGGAACCGCATCGCCGCACCCACGAATGCCGGCATCGACGCGTTCACCTTCGCGATGCCGAGATACGTCGTTCCCCACACGATGTAGAGCGTGCCCAGCACCGTCCAGCTGACGGCTGCAGAGGCGTGGCCCTCGGCCGAGGCGGCGGACGGCTTGGTCGACCTCGACATCGAGCGAGCATAAGGAGTCCGGTAGGCTACCGATCATGGCCGAGTGGGACGCCGTCATCGGGCTCGAGTGCCACGTGGAGCTCAACACCCGGACGAAGATGTTCTGCGGGTGCCGCGTGGAATTCGGGGCCGAGCCCAACACGAACGTGTGCCCCGTGTGCCTGGGGCACCCCGGCTCGCTGCCGGTGCCCAACCGAGAGGCGATCGAGCGGATCATCAAGATCGGGCTCGCACTCGACAGCGAGATCGCGCCCCACTCGCTGTTCCACCGCAAGAACTACTTCTACCCGGACATGCCCAAGAACTACCAGATCAGCCAGTACGACCTGCCGATCTGCGTGGGTGGGCACCTGGACGTCGAACTACCGGACGGGGCAACGAAGCGCGTCGGCATCACCCGCGTTCACATGGAAGAGGACACGGGCAAGACGACGCACGGCAGCGCCAGCGGCCGGATCCACGGGGCCGAGTTCGCGCTGGTGGACTTCAACCGAGCGGGGACGCCGTTGGTGGAGTGTGTGAGCGAGCCCGACATGCGCTCGCCCGAAGAGGCCGGCGCATATCTGCGGGAGCTGCGCGCCACCCTGGAGGTCCCTGGACGTGAGCGACGTGCGGATGGAAGAGGGGTCGCTCCGCTGCGACGCGAACGTCTCGTTGCGCCCCGCGGGGGAGGACACGCTGGGCACGAAGGTCGAGATCAAGAACATGAACTCGATCCGCTCCCTCGAGCGTGCCCTCATCTTCGAGATCGCGCGGCAGACCAAGGCGCTGGACAACGGCGAGTCGATCCTGCAGGAGACGCGGCACTGGGACGAAGACTCCGGCGCCACCAAGAGCATGCGCTCGAAAGAAGAGGCGTTCGACTACCGCTACTTCCCCGAGCCCGACATCCCGCCGCTCGAGCCGCCCGACACCTGGATCGAGGAGATCCGTTCGACGTTGCCCGAGCTTCCGCGTGCACGCCGAGAGCGCTTCGTCGCCCAGTTCGGGCTCAAACCGGACGTCGCACGCGTCCTGGTGGCCGACCGCGCCTCCTCGGCGCTCTTCGAGCGGACGATCGCCCTCGGCGCGCCCGCGCCGACCGGGCGGCGAACTGGGTCACGCAGGACCTCGCGGCGCTGCTGAACAAACGACGGCGTCGACGCCCGTGACGCCCGCGTGACGCCTCAGCACCTCGCGGACCTCATCGAGCTGGTGGAGCGCGACGCGATCAGCGGCCAGGGTGCCAAGCAGGCGCTCGAGGAGGCGTTCGAGACCGGTGACCCGATCGAGGCGATCGTCGAACGGCGCGGACTCGCGCAGGTATCCGACGCCGCCGCGCTCGGTGCCATCGTCGAGGAGGTCCTCGACGCGCACCCCGACGTCGTCGCGCAGTTCCGAGGGCGGTAAGGAGGGCGTGATCGGGTTCCTGGTCGGGCAGGTCATGAAGCGAGTTCCGGGGGCTCCGCCAACCCGAAGCTCGCGCAGGAGCTGTTGCGCGAGCGCCTGTCGGGCTGACCGGCGGGGCGCCGGGTGCGCGTCGAGCCAGAGAAGCCCGACGCGCATCCCCGATCTGGCAGCTCATCCTGCTGGGCCTCGTGCGGACCGGACAGGGGCTCCTGTTCCCGCTGCGGCGGATGTGGCGCTCGAAGGAGCCACTCGATACCTACGGCCTGTGCCACATGGCGTCGGTGGCCGGAGACACCCTCCTGGCGATCGCCCTCGCCGACTCCGTGTTCTTCGCGCTGCCGGTCGATCAGGCGAAGTATCGCGTCGCGGCTTACCTGCTCCTCACGATGTTGCCGTTGGCGCTGGCAGGGCCCTCTGCTGGTCCCGCTGCTCGACCGAGCGGGTCCGCGGCGCGCGATCTCGTTCGGCGCCGCGGCCGGCCGTGCCGCTGCCGCGATCCTGGCCGCGCCGCGGTTCGGCACATGGGAGATCTTCCCGTGGGCGCTGATCCTGCTGGTGCTGTCCAAGGTGCACGCCATCACGAAGAACGGCCTCACGATGGCGTACGCGCCCGCAGCAGGAAGGGCTGATGCGCGCGAACGCCCGGCTGGGGCGGATCGCCGTGGCCGGCGCGCTCGCGGTGTCCCCGTTCGGGTACGTCTTCCTGAAGATCTGGGGCGTCCCCCCGAGGGAACGCTCTACCTCGCGGCGCTCGTGTCATGCGGTGTCGGCCGCGATCAACCTGCGCCTGCCCCACCCGGGGACGCGGGCTCTCTCGGAGCCGCGGAGGTGGGCCCCGTGGGCGCATCAAGGAGCTGACGGTTCCCGCGATCGGCGCCGTCGGGCATGCGCGCCGCCAGCGGCTTCCTGCTGTTCCTGCTCGCGTTCTCGCTGCGCGCGGGCAACGCGCCCACCTACTGGTTCGCCGTCCTGGCGTTCGGCGGCGTCGCGGGCGGGTTCCTCGCCGACCTGGTGGCGCCGCGCCTGCCGACGGCGACCCGCGAGGAGGCAGTGGTCATCGCGTGTCTGAGCGCCGCCTGCATCGGGGCGGTCCTGGCGTTCGAGATCTTCGGACTGCCGATCCTCACTGATCTTCGCGCTGGTGGGCGGCGCCGCCGGAGAGTTCGGGCGCCTCGCCTTCCAGAGCTTGATGCAGCGCCAGCGCCCGCGGGCGCGATGGGCCGGGTCTTCGTCCGCTACGAGGTGCTGTTCCAGCTGGCGTGGGTGGCGCGGCGCGTTCCTCCCGGCCATCCTGCCGATCGACTTCCGATCGGGGACCTCTGATCCTCGCCGCCTTCTACGGCCTCCTCGGAGGCGTCTCGGTCTACCGGCAGCGCCGGGCCCGCCAAGCCTAGGCGAGGGCTTGTCCCCGACCTCACCCGTAAGCTAGACGTCTCCGCCCGCGGAGGACCGCGGGCCCGCACGCCATATGGAGGTTGGGATGGCTGAGTTCGTCACGGTGGGCAGGGCCGACGAGGTGGCCGAGGGTGAGGCGAAGTCGTTCCCCGTCGGGGGTGAGGAGGTCGCGGTCGCCCGCGTCGAGGGGGAGCTCCTCGCGTTCAGCGACATCTGCACTCACCGCGGATGCAACCTCGCGAACGGCGGCGAGATCGACGGCACGACGATCCAATGTGAGTGTCACGGGAGCGAGTTCAACATGAAGACCGGAGAGGTCGTGCAGGGTCCCGCCACCGAGCCGGTGGCCATCTTCGAGGTGCGGGACCAAGACGGCGACCTCCAGATCGGCGTCTAGCCCGAGCGTGCCCACCCCGCCGACCTACTTGATCGTCGGCGCCGGACTCACGGGCGCGACCGCGGCGGCAACGCTGCGGGAGGAGGGGTTCGACGGCCGCGTCGCGTTGATCGGGGCCGAGACGCTGCCGCCGTATGAACGTCCCCCGCTCTCGAAGGAGTTCCTGCGCGGCGAGCGGCCGCTCGAGGCGTCGTTCGTCCGCCCGCCGGATTGGTACGCGGACCAGCAGATCGACGCGCGGTTCGGCACGTCGGTCGTGCAGATCGCGGCGTCCGCCCGGGAGGTCGTGCTTGCGGGCGGAGAGCGGGTCGGTTGGGACCGGCTCCTGGTTGCGACCGGCAGCCGCAACCGCCGGCTGGAGGCACCCGGTGCGGACCTTCCCGGGATCTTCGACCTCCGCTACGCGCACGATGCCGAACGCATCCGAGAGGCAGCGGCCGGCGGCGCGCGCGTCGTCTGTGTCGGGATGGGGTTCATCGGAGCCGAGGTCGCCGCTTCCCTGCGGCAGATGGGGTGCGAGGTGACGGTCGTGGAGATCTTCGAAACGGCGCTCTATCGGATCCTCGGCGGGCAGATCGGCCGCACGCTGGAAGCCCTTCACCGCGATCGCGGCGTCGCCATGCGGTTCAACGACACGGTGGCCGCGTTCGAGGGGTCGGGGCGGCTGGAGCGCGTCGTCACGAACGGCGGGTACGCGATCGATGCCGACGTCGCGGTCATCGGCGTCGGCACCGATCCGGTCGTCGAGCTGATGGCGGGCACCGGTCTCGACCAGGGCGGCGGCATCCCGGTGGGGCCGGGTCTGCAGACGCAGGTGCCCGGGATCTTCGCGGCGGGCGATGTCGCTCGTCACGAGCATCCCGTCTTCGGCCCGATCAGGGTGGAGCACTACGACAACGCCTTGAAGATGGGAGCTGCCGCCGCGCGCGCGATGCTGGGTGCCGCCGATGTGTTCGACGACCCCCACTGGTTCTGGTCCGACCAGTACGAGTCTCAAGTGCAGATGGCGGGCGTCGCGCCGACCTGGGAGCGGATGGTCGTGCGTGGATCGCTGGAAGACCGATCCTTCTGCGCCTTCCTGCTGGACGGTGCCGGTGTCCTTCGGAGCACGGTCAGCGTGGACTGGCCTCGCGATGTGCGGCGCTCGTTCAAGCTGATCTCGGCCTCGGTCGCTCCCGACCCGGCGGCGCTCGCCGACCCCGATATCGACCTTCGCAAGCTCGTGCCGACGCACCGGGCCGCAGACCAAGGACGCTTGAGTCCCGCTGTTAGGCTGGAGATTCCGGTCGACGCAAGGGGGATCCGCATTGGAACGGCCCGAGATCATCCTGGCACCCGGCCCCACGCCCATACCGCCCGAGGTCCTGCTGGCGCAGGGGAGCCCGCTCGTATACCACCGCGGCGTCGGCTTCGGGAACATCATGCGCGACGTGACCGGGCGCCTCAAGGAGCTCTACCGCACGGAGGCCGACGTCGTGCTCATGACCTCCAGCGGGACGGGCGGGCTCGAGTCGGCGGTCGCCAACTGCTTCTCCCCCGGCGACGAGGTCCTCGTTCCGCTGGCAGGGTTCTTCGCTGAGCGATTCGCGAGGCTCGCCGAAGCCTTCGGGCTCACCGTCCACACGGTCGAGTACGAGTGGGGCGAGAAGATCCGTCCCGCCGACGTCGCGAAGGCCCTCGCGGAGCACCCGGTCAAGGCGGTGCTGTTGACGCAGTCCGAGACGTCCACCGGGGTGATCCAGCCGATCGAGGACCTGGCGAGGGTGGCCGCCGACGCCGGCGCCCTGGTTGTCTGCGACGTCGTGAGCAGCCTCGGCGCGGTGCCGTTCGCGTTCGACGCCTGGGGGATCGACGTGGCGGTCGGCGGTTCGCAGAAAGCGCTGTCCGCGAGCCCGGGCATCTCGTTCGTCGCCATCAGCGAGGGCGCCTGGGAGGCCACCCGCGCCGCTACGAACCCACGGTTCTACTTCGACTGGGCCACGTACAAGCGGTTCGCCGACCTTCCGCGATCCGGAGAACCCCTGGACGCCGGCGATCAGCGTGATGCAGGGACTGCAGGCGGCGTTGGCGCTCTACTTCCAAGACGGTGTGGACGCGGCGATGGCACGCCATCGGCGCCTGAGCGAGGCCGTGAAGGAGGGCGCGAAGGCGCTCGGTCTCGATCTGTTCGGTGAAGGGCTCGAAGACAACTGGACGGTCACCGCGATCCGAGCACCCGAGGCCGCCGACGCCGACACGATCAGCGACAGGATGCGGAGCGATTTCGGATGCGTCATCGCGCCCGGACAGGGGCCGCTGAAGGGCAAGGTCTTCCGCATCGGACACTTCGGGTACTTCAGCGAGTTGGACATCATCCGCGGGCTCTCCGCCCTAGAGATGACCCTTGCCCGGCTGGGGCACCCGGTGAAGCCCGGCGCGGCCGTCGCCGCGGCGGAGACGGTCTTCGCTCAAGCACCGGGGAACCGCTAAGCGCGTGCGGGTCCTCGTCACCGAGTCACTCTCCGAGGCCGGCCTCGAACTGCTGCGCAAGGACTTCCAGGTCGATGTGCGGCCAGATCTCGCCACCGGCGACCTGGGCGCCGAGATCGCGCCCTACGACGCGCTCATCATCCGCAGCCGCACGCAGGTGAGCGCGCCCGTCCTCGAGGCGGCCGCGCACCCTCAAGGTCGTCGCACGTGCCGGCATCGGACTCGACAACGTCGATGTCGAGGCGGCGACCCGCCGGGGCGTCATGGTCGTGAACGCTCCGCAGTCGAACATCATCAGCGCCGCCGAGCAGGCGATGGCGCTGCTGCTCGGCCAGGCCCGCAACATCCCGCAGGCGGACCGGGCGCTCAAGGCCGGTTCCTGGGAACGATCGCGGTGGGAAGGCGTGGAGCTCGCGGGCAAGACGATCGGACTCGTGGGCTTGGGTCGGGTCGGCGCGCTCGTGGCCCAGCGCGCAGCCGGTTTCGGGATGCGGGTGATCGCGTTCGACCCCTACGTCAGCGAGGAGCGGGCGAAGGAGATCGGCGTCGACTCGATGCCCTCCCTCGAAGCGCTCCTCGTGCAGGCTGACTTCGTGTCGATCCACCTGCCCCGGAGTCCCGAGACGGAGGGGCTGATCGGCGCGCACGAGTTGTCGCTGATGAAGCCGGGCGCCCGACTCATCAACACCGCGCGAGGCGGGATCGTGGACGAGGAGGCGCTGGCGAAGGCGCTCGTGGACGGACGCCTGGGGGGTGCCGCGCTCGACGTCTTCACCGATGAGCCCACGACCGAGAGCCCGCTGTTCGCCCTCGACAACGTGGTGGTGACGCCGCATCTGGGCGCCTCGACGAAGGAGGCACAGGATAAGGCGGGAACGACCGTCGCAGAGATGGTGCGGCTCGCCCTCAAGGGCGAGTTCGTGCCCTACGCCGTCAACGTGTCGGCGGGGGCCGAGGTCGCCGAAGTCGTGCGACCCTTCGTGCCGCTGGCCGAGAAGCTGGGGGCGATGGTCGCCGGTCTCGCCGATGCCGGAGTGCGGTCGATCGTGGCCTCCTATCTCGGGCGCATCGCCGAGTCCGACACACGGGTGCTGACGCTGGCGATCCTCAAGGGCATCCTCGGACGATCCGTGAACGAGCCCGTTTCCTTCGTGAACGCGCCCATGCTCGCGCGGGACCGCGGCCTCACGGTGAGCGAGATGCGCTCCACCGTGTCGCAGGACTACGTCAGCCTGATCGCGCTCCGTGCCGAGACCGACGAGGGGCCCGTCACGATATCGGGATCGATCCTCGGCAAGGACCACGAACGCGTGGTCCGGGTCAACGACTTCGACATCGAAGCCGAACCGGCGGGGCACATGGTGTTCTTCACGTACGAGGACCGTCCCGGCATCATCGGCACCGTGGGCACCATCTTGGGTGAGCACCACATCAACATCGCCACGATGGACGTCGGCCGCAAGATCGAGGAGCGCGAAGCCCTCATGTGCCTGACGGTGGACAGCGAGGCGCCGCAGCACGTCCTGGAACACATCGCCAGCACCATCGAGGCCCGGCAGCTCCGCGCGTTCTCCCTCCCCGACTGAGAGGTCGCGCCACGCCCGCGTGATAGGCTGCTTCGCATGAAGCAGGCCCTTCTGATGATCGGGAATCCCGACACGGTCTGACGCGCTCCGCCGCGTCCCGTGTTCGGTAGATCGTCGCAGCCACTCGCCTCTCCGCACCGCCACAACGTAGGAGCCGCTTCATGACCCGATCGCCTCGTTCGAACATCCGTCGTCTCGCCACCGGCCGTCTGATCTCGGTGACCGGGGGAGCAGCAGCGTTCACAGCGCTGAACTTCTACGTCTGGGCGCAGACGAACTCGCACTTCATGCAGGCCCTTGCGTTGCTGCTCACCTTCGGGGCGGCCGGCCTACTGGGTCCCTTCGCGGGGGCGTTGGGGGACCGGTTCGATCGCCGCCAGGTGATGATCTGGTCCGAGGCACTCGCCGCTGTGTTCTTCGGGGCGATGGCGTTCGCGCACCGTCCGATCACGCTTATCCTGCTGGCGTTCTGCTCGGCGGTCGCCGAGTTGCCGTTCCTCTCAGCGTCCCGGGCCGCCATCCCCAATCTGGTCGAGAACGAGGACGACCTGCCGTGGGCGAACAGCCTCGTGACGCTGGGGGTGCACGCCGGGATCGCCGTGGGCCCGGTGCTGGGCGGTCTCCTGGGCGCCGTCGCGGGCGCCTCGTGGGTCTTCGCGATGAACGCGGTCTCCTTCCTCGTGTCGCTCGGCCTCACCGTGAGCGTCCGCGCCCGGTTCCAGGCGCCCGCCTCCGAGGCGCACCAGGAGCACAAGGGGATCAGCGCCGGCCTGGTCTACCTGTGGCACGAGCCGGTCTTGCGACGGCTCACGATCGCCTGGTTCGTCTTCGTCGTGGGGATGGGCATCGGGATGGTCGCCGACGCGCCCCTGGCCACTCAGTTCCATTGGGGATCGACCGGGTACGGGCTCATGATCGCGATGTGGGGCCTGGGGTCGACCCTGGGCGCGGGCGCGGGGCGGTGGATGAGGGCTCGCACGGAGTCACGGTGGCTGGTGGCCGGCTCGGCGGGCATCGCCGTATCGGCGCTGCTGGTTGGGTTCCTACCGTTGTTCGTGCTGATCCTGTCCGCGCTCCTCGCGATGGGCATCTGCGACGGCCTCACCATCGTGGCCGAGAACAGCATGATGCAACGACGCACCCCCGATGCCGTGCGCAGCCGCGCCATGGCGGCGTTCGATGCCGTGCTGTCCTTCGGACTTGCGATCGCCTACGTCGTGGCGATCCCGGTGATGTCCATCCTGGCCCCTCAAAGCGTGTACCGGTTGGGAGGCATCGGCGCGTTCGCGGCGACCCTGCTCCTGCTGCCGTTGTTGCGAGGGCGAAGCCCCGATACGGTGGCCTCCGGCGAGCTCACGCCACGCTTGAACGCCGAGTCAGCCGCCCCGGAGGGGAGCTGACCTGCGGGGGCGCTGAACTCCGTATCAGCACAAGGCGCCTTGCGTTGAATGGCCATTCAGGAGTAGCGTCGCGCCGTGGGGAACTCCTATCACGCGATCGTGATCGGCGGCGGGCACAACGGCCTCGTCGCGGGCGCCTACCTCGCGAGGGCCGGTGCGCACACGGTGGTCCTTGAGGGCCGTCACAAGGTGGGCGGCGCGGCCGACACCATGGCGCCGTGGCCGGAGGCCCCCGAGTTCAAGGTCACCACGCTCAGCTACGTCATGAGCCTGATGCCCGACACGATCCTGCGGGACCTCGATCTCGCGAACCACGGCTACAAGATCACGCCCGTCGGCCCTTACTTCCTGCCCTTCCCCGACGGCCGAAGTATCGTCAGCTACGACGACGCCGCCCGCAACTACGACGAGTACGCGAAGTTCTCCCTCCACGACGCGAGGGCGATGGAGCGATGGGAGGCGTGGATCGGCGGTCTCGCGGACGTGCTCGGCCCCCTGCTCATGTCGATCCCGCCCACCGTGGGCTCGAAGCGGCCTGCGGACCTCGCGGAGCAATTGCGCCTCGCATGGCGCTTCCGCGGGCTCGACGTCAAGACGATCGGCGACGTGACCCGCCTGATGACGATGTCGATCATGGACATCCTCGATCGCTTCTTCGAGTCGGACCAGGTCAAGACCGTCATGGCGCTCAACGGCCTCATCGGGACGTGGGCGGGGCCCTATGAGCCGGGAACCGGCTACGTGATGGCGCACCATTCTATCGGGGACGTCGGCGACGGGCACCTCGGCAACTGGGCGGTCCCCGAAGGCGGCATGGGCGCCGTGAGCGACGCGATCGCATCGAGCGCACGGTCGTTCGGATGCGAGATCCGCACGAACGCGAGGGTCGCGAGGATCCTCACGCGGGACGGCGCGGCGCGCGGCGTGGTCTTGGAGGGGGGCGAGGAGATCGCGGCCCCGATCGTGGTCACGGCGATCCATCCGAAGATCACCTTCCTCGAACAGCTGGAGCCGGCCGAGCTCCCCAGCGACTTCCTCGAGGACATCCGCAACTGGAAGTCGCGCAGCGGCGTCGTGAAGATCAACTGTGCCCTGGACCGGGCGCCGGTCTTCACGTCGAACCCGGAGCTCGAGGACCTCACCGGTGGATTCGAGCTCGCACACTCGGTCGACTACCTCGAGAAGGCGTTCGAGCAGGCGCGGGCGGGTGTGCCCGCCACGGCGCCGTTCAGCGACGGCGTGATGCCCACGTATCACGACCGCACCCTGGCGCCCGAGGGCAAGCACGTCGTGTCGCTGTTCACCCAATGGGTGCCGCACGAGTGGAGCGAGAAGCCGCACACGGAGGAGCTCGAGGCCTACGCGGATCGCGTGATCGGCGGGTACGAGCAGCTGGCTCCCGGCTTCGCCGACTCGGTGCTGCACCGCCAGGTTATCGGGCCGTATGAGATGGAGCACGAGTGGGGACTGATCGGCGGCAACATCTTCCACGGGGAGCTCTCCGCCGAGCAGCTCTTCCACATGCGACCGGCACCGGGCTACGCGAACTATCGCAGTCCCGTCCGCGGGCTCTACCAGGCGTCGAGCGCCACGCACGGCGGCGGCGGCGTGTGCGGGATCCCCGCGTTCAACGCGGTCAGACAGATCACGAAGGACCGCCGGCGCGGCCTGCTCTCACGGAAGGGATGATCCAACCGATGGCCGAGGCGATACGGTCGAACTCGACGTTCCCGTTCTACTTCGCGAGCTGGTACAAGAAATCGCCGTACTTCACCAAGACGGTCGAGGCGGGGTGCGTCAGTTGGGACCTTTACAACCACATGTTGATCCCCACGTACTACGACGATGACGTGAAGGAGTACTGGTATCTCGTCAACGGGGTGACGCTGTGGGACGTCGCGGTGGAGCGGCAGGTGGAGATCACGGGCCCCGACGCGGGGCGGTTCACCCAGCTCCTGACCCCCAGGGACCTGTCCGCGACGCAACCGGAACAGTGCAAGTACGTGCTGATCTGCGCGCCGGACGGGGGCATCGTCGAACGATCCCATCTTGTTGAAGCTGGCGCAGGACCGCTTCTGGCTCTCCCTCGCGGACTCGGACGCGCTCCTGTACGCCCTGGGCGTCCAGGCGTTCGCCGGCCTCGACGTCGAGATCAACGAGCCCGACGTCGCTCCGCTGCAGATCCAGGGGCCGAAGTCGAAGCCGTTGGTGCGCAAGCTCTTCGGGGGGGAGGTCGCCGATCAGAAGTACTATTGGCACAAGCAGACGGAGCTGCGCGGGATCCCCGTCGTGGTGTCGCGGACGGGGTGGAGCGCGGAGCTCGGGTACGAGGTCTACCTTCGTGACTCGCGCTACGCCAACGACCTGTGGGACGCGATCGTTTCGGCGGGTGAGGAGTTCGGGTTGCGCGTGATCGCCCCGAACGACCAGCGGCGCATGGAGGCCGGGATCTTCAACTACGGCAACGACATGGACATCACGAACCACCCGTACGAGGTGACGGGCTTGGAGCGGCTGGTGGAGCTCGACAACGATAACCGTGTCGTGTCGCGAGACGCGCTGATGCGGATCAAGACGGAGGGTGTCCGGCACAAGCTCGTCGGTGCGAAGATCGACGGCGAGCCTCTGTCGATGTGGCTCGAGGACTTCTGGCCGGTCGTGGATGACGGGCGTCAGATCGGTCGCCTCACGAGCGCCTCGTACTCTCCACGGCTGGAGTTCAATATGGGCTACGTCTGGGTGCCGATCGAGAAGGCGGACGCGGGAACGCGCATCATCATCGAGGCCCCTCGACGGTGTGATGACCGCCACGGTGATGCCGCTGCCGTTCCTCGACCCGAAGAAGGAGATCCCGGCGAAGAGCTGATGGAATCCACTCACCGGATCGTTGTTGATCGCGGGCCCCTCCCTGTGGGATCCGAACTTCCGCCGTTCCGTGGTCCTGGTGGGCCACCACGACGAAGAAGGTGCCGTGGGCGTCATCCTCAACCGGTCCTTGGAGGTCCCGGTGAGCGAGGCCGTGCCCGCGCTCGCCGAGCTGGTCGAGGACGCGGAACCGATCTTCGCGGGCGGCCCCGTCGAGCCAGGCGGCGTGATCGTCGTCGCGGACTTCGTGGACCCGTCCTCGGCGGAGGTGATCGCGCTCGGCTCGATCGGATTCCTGCCGCAGGACGTCCCCGACGGGTTCGCCGCCGGGATCCGCCGCGCCCGCGTGTTCGCGGGATACGCGGGGTGGGGCGCCGGCCAGCTCGAGGCAGAGCTCGAGGAGGACGACTGGATCCTGGAGCCCGCGACACCGGGCGACGTGTTCCATCCCGAGCCGGCGCGGCTGTGGAGCGACGTCCTGAAGCGCAAGGGACGCGGATTCGACCTCTTGCGGCTCATGCCACCGGATCCGTCCTTGAACTGAGGTGTCGCGGGAGACGAGCGTAGGATTCCTGCGATGGGAGCCGATCCTCCTCCACTCGATCGCGCGGCCCTCGAGCGGTGCCTCGAGCCGTTCGGGCTGTCGAAAGGGCTGCCGGCGGCGGCGTTCACGTCGCCGGATGTGCTCGCCTGGGAGCGTGAGCGATTCTTCGCGCCGTCGTGGTTGTGCATGGGTCGCGCCGGCGTGCATCGGCCCCGCCGGAGTGAGATCGAGCGCGCCGGGTGGGTGTTCGCGCGCCGGGATCCCGACGGGATCGACGACGAGAGGCAGTTCGGGAACCTGTGGGAGCTGCTGGGACCCTGGGAGCCGGAGCGGTTGGTGGTCGGGGCACGCCACAGCTACGAGATCCGTGCGAACTGGAAGTTGATCCACGAGAACTTCCAGGAGTGCTACCACTGCTCCGAGATCCACCCCGAGCTCTGTCGCGTCACGCCGCCCGACAGCGGCTACTCCGTTCGCATGGGCGGACTCTTCGTCGCAGGGCCGATGGATCTGTATCCGGATGCCGAGACCATGTCGCTCGATGGGCGCTCGCTCGGTGTTCCGATCCGCGGCCTCTCCGCTCAACAGCTCCGCGAGGTCGGCTACTTCGGCGTGTTCCCGAACCTGCTGATCAGTCCCCACCCCGACTACGTCCTCACTCACCGGATGGAGCCGCTAGCCCCCGACCGCACGTATGTGGAGTGCGAATGGCTCTTCCCCCCCGAGGCGTTCGCGCGTGTGGGGTTCTCGCCCGACTACGCCGTCGAGTTCTGGGACGTCACGAACCTCCAGGACTGGGCGGCGTGCGAGTCTCTGCAACGGAGCGCCGCGGGACGGGGGCTCCGCCCGGGCCCCCTGTCGAAGGCCTGGGAGGCGGGCGTCTACCTTCAGGTCCGGATGCTCGCGCAGGGATACCTGACCGGGGCGGTGACCCAACCTCCGACGATGCCCGAGGCGGCGAGCCTGCGCCGCCGTGAGGCGCTACACGGCGCGTGAGCGGCCCAGGCTCCATCTCGTTCGACCGTGCGGCCGACTACTACGACCGCACACGGGGCTTGAGCGCCGAAGGCGCGCGGCGGACGACGGAGCTCCTGGCGGCGGAGATCCGCGATCGGGGCCGCGTCCTGGAGATCGGCGTGGGAACCGGCCAGCTCGCCCTGCCGTTGCACGCGGCGGGCGTCGAGGTCGTCGGACTGGATCTGGCGCGCGCCATGTTGGCTCGACTCGTGGAGAAATCGCGGGGGCGGGTCCCGCCGCTGGTCCAGGGGGACGCCACACGCATGCCGTTTGCCGCGGGCTCCTTCGGATCCGCCTACTTCCGGTGGGTCCTGCATCTCATCCCTTCGTGGGAGGAGGTCGTCGCGGAGCTCGTGCGGGTCGTGCGTCCTGGGGGGACGATCCTGGCGAGCCTGGGGGGGAAGGGGAGCGGACCGCGCGCCGAGATCCACGAGCACTTCGCGCAGGCTGCCGGGCAGGGCTCCATCGACCCCGCTGGGCTCGGATGGGAGGACCGAGCCTCCCTGGACGCGGCCATGTCCCGATCCGGCGCGACCCCTCGAGATCTGCCCGTCTTCACCGACGTCGAGCGCGACGGCCCGGACGTGTTCCTCGACGCGTTGGAGCACAACCTTCACTCGTGGACCTGGTCGATGCCGGAGGCGACACGGTTGCGGGCCGCACGGGAGACCCGGGCCTGGGCGGCGGAGCGCTTCGGCCCGCTGGAGCGGCAGCCGCGCCAGGAGTACGAGGTTGCCTGGCGCGCCTACGACCTGGCGTGAGCCGCGGTCGCTCCCGGCCCGCTATCCTTACCGCCCGGAAGCCCTTCAGAACCGGTTGACGGGGGCCGAGGAACCGAAGGAACCGGGAGGCAAGAGGTGCCGATCACCGAGGTCGAGAAGATCTGGATGGACGGCGAGCTCGTGGCGTGGCGCGACGCCAAGATCCACGTGCTCTCCCACGCGTTGCACTACGGCAGCGGCGTCTTCGAGGGCATCCGTGCGTACGAGACCCCGCGCGGCGCCGCCGTGTGGCACCTCGGCGAACATCTGAAGCGCCTGTTCCGTAGTGCCAAGCTCTACCACATGGAGGTCCCGTACTCGCAGGAGGCGATCGCGCAGGCGACCAAGGAGGTGATCCGCGCGAACGGGCTCACCTCGTGCTACATCAGGCCCCTCGTGATCCGGGGATACGGTGAGATGGGCGTGAACCCGCTCCAGGCGCCGGTGAACGTCTCGATCGCGGTGTGGCCGTGGGGCGCCTACCTGGGCGAGGATGCGCTGGAGCGGGGCGTGCGGATCAAGATCAGCAGTTGGCGTCGTAACGGCCAGAACTCGCTGCCCGCCGCCGCGAAAGCAACGGGCCAGTACATCAACAGCGTCCTGGCGAAGATGGAGAGCCTGAAGGCCGGCTATGACGAGGCCATCATGCTCAACGAGGCCGGGTTCATCACCGATGGCTCGGGGGAGAACGTCTTCGCCGTGCGCGACGGCCTCATCACCACGCCCCCGATCGCTGCAGGCTGCCTGGACGGCATCACGCGCGGCACCGTGATCACGCTGGCGCGCGAGGCCGGGCTACACGGTGCGCGAGGACAACCTCGTCCGCACCGACCTGTACAACGCGGACGAGTGCTTCTTCAGCGGCACCGCCGCCGAGCTGACGCCCATCCGTGAGGTCGACGACCGCGTGGTCGGCGAGGGACACCGCGGTCCCGTCACGAAGGAACTGCAGTCGGCGTTCTTCGCCGCCACGAAGGGTGAGGATCCCAAGCACACCGACTGGCTCACCTTCGTCGACGCGTGATCTCCGCCCGATGACGTCCGTCGGCCCGGTCGACCCCTATCGCTTGCCGCGCACCGTCACGCCGAAGCGCTACGACCTCACGATCCGTCCGGACCTCGCGACGGCGACGTTCGAAGGCTCGGTCGATATCGCCGTCACGGTGCACGAGCCGGTCGATGAGATCGTGCTGAACGCCCTCGACCTGGACATCGACGAACCGCGCCTTCGTCGCGGAGGGGAGCTCGATCCGGGTGTCCGGGCTCGAGCTCGACCCCGAGTTGCAGCGCGTGCGGCTGCGGCTGGCCGAGGCCGTCCGGCCGGGACCTTGGACGTTTGCAGCTTCGCTTCCGAGGCATCCTCAACGATCGTCTCCGCGGCTTCTACCGGTCCACCTACTCCGCAGACGACGGCGACGACGCACACGATCGCCACGACGCAGTTCGAGGCGGCCGACGCACGCCGTGCGTTCCCGTGCTGGGACGAACCCGACCGCAAGGCGGTCTTCGGCATCACGCTCGAGGTTCCCGAGGGGCTGATGGCGATCTCGAACGGCCCGGAGGTCGCTCGGGAGCGCGTGGACGGCGGGCTCGCTCGCGTCCGGTTCGCCGACACGATGGTGATGTCCCCCTACCTCGTGGCCTTCGTGGTGGGCCGGCTGGAGCTGACCGATCCGGTGGACGCAGGCGGCGTGCCGGTCCGCATCGCCCACGTGCCGGGGAAGGGCCACCTCACGGCGTTCGCCCTGGAAGCAGCCGTGTTCTCCCTGCGCTTCTTCCGCGACTACTACGACATCGCCTACCCCGACGCGAAGATGGACATGGTGGCGATCCCCGACTTCGCGCAGGGCGCGATGGAGAACACGGGATGCATCGTGTATCGGGAGGCGTCGCTGCTGGTGGATCCCGCCCATGCCACGCAGCCCGAGCTCGAGAACATCGCCGACGTCGTCGCCCACGAGCTCGCGCATCAGTGGTTCGGGAACCTCGTGACGATGCGTTGGTGGAACGGGATCTGGCTCAACGAGGCGTTCGCGACGTTCATGGCGCTCCTGGCCGTGGACGCGATGCGCCCGGATTGGGAGCGCTGGGCCGCCTTCGCGCGCTTCGTGAGCGTTGCGAAGGAGGTGGACGCGCTCGCCAGTACCCGCGCGATCGAGTACCCCGTGCACTCGCCCACTCGACACCGCCGGGATGTTCGACGTCCTGACCTACCAGAAGGGCGGCGCGATCCTGCGGATGATGGAGCGCTACCTCGGCGCCGATCGGTTCCGAGCCGGGATCCGCCATTACCTGGAGATCCACGCCTTCGGCAACACCGAGACCCACGACCTGTGGGACGCCATCGAAGAAGCCACCGGCGAGCCCGTCCGACGGATCATGGATCAGTGGATCTGGCAGGGCGGGTACCCGATCTTGGAGGTGGAGCCGGCACCATCCGGGATGCGCGTGGCGCAGCGGAGGTTCCGTTCCGACGGCGCCGCCGACGCGACCACGTGGGAGGTCCCGCTGCGCGTCCGCGAGCTGGGTGGGGAAGAGCGGTCGTTCCTCGTGGACCCCCCCGGCATCGACGTGCCGAGCGCCGCCGAGGCAGACCTGGTGGTGAACGCGGGCTCGGCGAGTTTCGTCCGCGTGCACTACGCCGGGGAGCTCCGTGATCGGCTCACCGGGCGCCTCCCGGAGCTGACGCCGCTGGAGCGGTATGCGCTCGTGGACGATCTATGGGCCGCCGTCGTCGCGGGCGCGGCGACGGCGTCGGATTTCGTCTCCTTCGCCGAACGGTTCGGCGCGGAGGACGACCTGGCGGTATGGCAGGGGATCCTGCTGGGCCTCGGGTGGTGCGACCGGTTCACCGACGGCGAGCCGCGCGAGCGCTTCCGGGCGTTCGTGCGCCGTCTGATCGCCCCCGCACTCGACCGGCTCCAGTGGGAGGCGCATGCGGAGGACCCCGATCGCGTGCGGGCCCTGCGAGGTGCTCTCCTGCAGGCGCTCGGCATCCTGGGCGTCGACCCCAACGCGCAGGCGACCGCTCGGGAGTTCGAGGCCGAGTCCCGGGCGGGCACGCCCCTCGACCCCGCGCTCGTCGCGGCGTCGGTGAACATCATCGCGCATGCGGGAGCCATGGAAGACTACGAGCGGTTCTCCGACATGCGGGATCACGCGCCCACGCCGCAGGAGCAGTTGCGCTACCTCTACGCCCTGCCGCTCTTCCCGAACCGGGAGGCCCTCGATCGCACGTTGTCGGCGACACTCGAGGGGAGCATCCGCACGCAGAGCACGCCGTTCGTGCTGGCGATCGCGATGACGACGCGGGAGCAGGGCGAACACGCCTGGTCGTTCGTGAAGGACAACTGGGACCGCTTGAGCGGAAGCCTCCCCTCGCCGCTCGTCATCCGCATGGTGGATGGCGTGCGTTACCTCACCGAACCCCGGCACATCCTGGATGCCGCGACGTTCTTCGAGCGTCACCCCATCCCACAATCCGCGAAGGGGCTGCAGCAGATGCTCGAACGACAACGGATCATGGCCGTCCTGCGCGAACGCGCGACGCCCGATCTGGCCGCTCGCTTCGGCGACTGATCCGTCCGGCGACCCGCCGGAACCTCCCTCTTGTCTCGAGGGATGCCTCCGTGGCAGGATGCCGCGTCGGGTCCCTTGCGGGTCCGGGGGGGGAGGGGTCCCGCCATCGCCGTCGTGACCGCACCGGAGCCTGCGTCACCCGATGTCAGGGTCGTTCGCCGGACCCTGACCCTTGGCGCGCTCGTCTTCATCATGTTCTTCACGGTGTCGGGCGGCGCCTACGGCCTCGAGGACGTGGTGGGCTCCTCGGGCGCGGGGATGGCGCTCCTGCTGATCGTGCTGACCCCGTTGATCTGGAGCCTTCCCACCGCCTTGATGGTCGCCGAGCTCGCGACCGCGATGCCGGTCGAGGGCGGCTTCTACTTCTGGGTCAAGAGGGCACTCGGGCCGTTCTGGGGATTCCAGGAGGGCTGGTGGTCCTGGCTCACGACGTGGGTGGACATGGCGATCTACCCCGTGCTCTTCGTCGACTACTCGGCCGCGTACTTCCCGGTGTTCAACGACAACGCGCTGGCGCGGTGGCTGCTGGGGTTCGCGGTGATCTGGGTGTTCACCTACATCAACATCCGCGGGGCGAAGGTGGTCGGGGACTCCTCGAAGCTCTTCGGGGTGATCGTGCTGGCGCCCTTCCTGCTGATGACGGTGATCGGGTTGTTCAAGATGCAGTACAACCCGTTCCATCCGTTCGTCCTGCCGGGCGAGACCCCAGCGAGCGCCCTGAACCTGGGCCTGTTCGTGGTGATGTGGAACTACCTCGGCTGGGACGGCTTGTCCACGGTCGCCGGTGAGATGAAGAACCCGCGGCGCGACTATCCGAAGACCCTGCTCATCACGCTCCCGCTCATCACGTTGTGCTACCTGCTCCCGGTGCTGATCGGCCTCGCCGTCGTGGGCGTCAACCAGGTGACCTGGACGGCGGGAGCGTGGAACCAGATCGCGAAGATCATCGGAGGGAGCTGGCTCGAGTTCCTGATGGCGGCGGGCGCGCTCGTGGCGGCGGCCGGGCTGTTCTCGGCGCTGCTCCTTTCGGTCACTCGAATACCGTTCGTGATGGGAGAGGACGGCTATCTGCCGAAGGTCCTGTTCAAGATCCACCCGAAGTACGGGACCCCGTGGGTGTCCCTGGTCGTGTCCAGCGCCATCTATTCCGTGTTCATCCTGGGTCCGTTCCAGAGCCTCGTGGTGGTGGACGTCACGATCTACGCGGGAGCGTTGATCCTGGAGTTCGTGGCGCTCGCGGTGCTCCGGTTCAAGGAACCCGACATGCCGCGGCCGTACAGGATCCCCGGAGGGTGGCCGGTGATCGTCCTCGTATGCCTGCTGCCGTTCGCGATCATCGTGTTCGCGCTCTACAACCAGGTCCTGGAAGAGGGGTGGGCGCACGCCGTGGGTCTCGCCTTCCTGTTCCTCGTGAGTGGGCCGGTCCTGTATCCGATCGCGAAGTACTTCAAGAACAAGCGCGGCGAGACCGACGAGCTGCCCGACATGATCCTGCACGAGTTGGAGGACCCCAAGTGACCGACGACGGCGCCGGCACCCGATTCGGCGAGGAGGAGGGCCCCCTCGCGATCCCCGACATCGATCCGTCGATCCGCAGGATCCTGGTCCCGGTGGACGGCTCGGCGGGCTCGGAGATCGGCATGGCGTGGGCCGACCTGATCGCGCGCACCGTCGATGCCGAGGTCGTCGTGATCGTGGCCTTCAATCCTCCCTCGGCGATCCGTCGCCGCGGCATCTTGGAGACGGAGCATCTGCGCATCGAGATGGAGCAAGACGCGAAGGAGGTCGCCACCGAGGCGACCCAGCTCTTCCTGGATCGCGGCCGTCGCGCCCGCGCCCTCGTCGTCGTGGGCGAGGCCACCGAGGCGATCCTGGATACGGCCGAGAGCGAGCAGGTGCAGCTCATCGTGATGGGACGGCGCGGGATGGGTCGTCTCCAGGGGTTGTTGGTGGGTTCGGTGTCCGAGCGGGTCGCGCGGCTCGCGACGGTCCCGGTGTTCCTCGCCACATGAAGGAGACGGTGCGGATGCGGGCGCAGCCACGTGAGATGACGCGGCGCCGGTTCCTCGCGCGCGCGGGCGCCACCGGCGCGGCGATCGTCCTCGCGCCGGTCCTCGCCGCCTGCTCCAGCTCCTCGAACCAGCTCACGTTCCAGAACTGGACGAACTACATCGACCCGAGCCTGCTGAGCGACTTCCAATCGAAGACGGGGATCAGCGTGTCCTACGACACCTATGTGTCGAACGACGAGCTCGCCACGAGGTTGCTCCTGGCCGATGCCGCCCGACGCCGGGGCCGCGCCTCCCACACGTTCGATCTGATCGTGCCGAGCGACAACTTCGTCCGGCAGTTCCGCGAGCAGGGCCTGCTCCAGCCGATCGACACGTCGAAGCTGACCAACATCGGCAACCTCGCACCCGCGTTCCGCAACGAGGGCTTCGACCCGGGCAATCGCTACACGATCCCATGGGCAACGGGGACCACCGGGATCGGATACGACACAAGCGTGTTCTCCACGGCGCCGGACTACTCGGTCTTCCTCGATCGGCGATACAAGGGCAAGATGACGATGCTGGACGAGACCCGTGACGCCTTCGGAGCCGCGCTCTTCTCGCTGAACATGGACCCCAACACCACCTCGCAGGCCGACATCGACGCGGCGACGAACCAGCTGATCAAGATGAAGGCGGTCATCAAGGGATTCGACTCCACCGACTACATCCAAGGTCTCGCGAGCGGAGCGCTGGTCGCCGCGCACGCGTACAACGGCGACCTCCTCCAGGCGAAGGAATCCAATCCGAAGCTCGCCTTCGTGCTACCGGCCGCGGGCGCCCTGCGGTGGGTGGATTCGCTCGCCGTTCCCGTCGACGCCCCCAACGTCGACGACGCTCTTACGTTCATGAACTACTACCTCGAGGCGGAGGTATCGGCGAAGAACTCCGACTTCATCCGGTACAACACGGCCAATCAGGCGGCGCAGCCCCTGTTGTCTCCTGCCGTGCGGAACAACTCCGTGATCTTCCCCACGGCAGGTGAGCTCGCGAGATTGGAGTTCACCGTGGATCTCGGAGGCGACGAACGCCTCTACGCCGCGGGCTGGAAGAAGGTCCAGCAGTCCTGAGGGGCAGCGTCGGCGAGGGGGCGGCTCCCGCGAGCATGCGCACTCGGCGGTAGCATCGGTTCGTGCAAGACCGGCGCCTCCGCCGAGACTCCGCCCCTTCCATCGCCGCGATCATCGCGACGGTGGCGGGGGTCGTGAACCTCGCGTCCATCGTTTGGCCCTCCTTCGACGACTCCAGCGCGGTGCAGACGCTTCTGCCGGGGTTCGGTCAGTGGGCCGTATCGCGGCCCACCGAAGTGGCGACGAGCGCGGCTGTGGGAGCCGGCTTGCTCGTGCTGGCCGGAGGACTCCGCCGCGGCCTTCGCTGGGCCTGGCTGGCGACGCTGGCGCTGCTCGCCGGCGGCGTCGTCATCCATCTGAGCGGCCGCGGCGGAGCGGGGGAGGCGGTGCTGGAGGCAGCGTTCTTCGGATGGCTGGCGGGCAAGTCTCGCAGCTTCCGTGCGCGGCGTGGTCCCGGCGACCGCCGGCGCATCGTGCTCCCGTTACTGGAACTGCTGGCGCTCACCGCCGTCTACGGCCTGGTGGGCCTCGCCGTGAACAGCCCCGAGTTCCTGCGCGACCAAGGCGTGTTGGGGGCCCTCGGTCAGGTCTCGCGGATGGCCGTGGGTTTCGGTGCCAGCGAACCGCTGCCTGGCGCCTTCGGCCGCTTCTTCCCGGGCTCGGTCGCCGCGCTCTTCCTCACAGGGATGGTCCTGATCGTGCTGAGAGCCCTCGCGCCGCGGCGTGTGGTGTCGGCGCCGCCGCCGACGCCGGAGGAACTCTGTGCCTCCGATGACTCCCTGGCGTACTTCGCGACACGTGACGACCGCGTCACCGTGCGCGTGCGCGACGGCATCGTGTCCTACGGGGCGGCGCGGTCGGTCGCCCTCGCCGCGGGCGACCCGCTCGGACCGCGCGACGCGTGGCCGGCGGTCGTCGACGGCTTCCTGGCGCAGGCGGCTGCAACCGGCCGTGTGCCCGCGGTGCTCGGCTGCAGCCGCCAGGCTGCCAAGATCTACCGCGCGGCGGGTATGCGCCGCATCTACCTGGGCGATGAGGCCATCCTGTACCTGGCGACGTTCGACATCGAAACCCCGGGGCGCAAGCGAGCCCGTGAAGGCTGGCGGCGCGGCCAGCGCGAGGGCATGACCGCTGCCCTCACCCGCTCGGGAGACCTCAGCGCGGCTGAGACCGACGAACTCAAGGCCCTGTCGGAGCGCTGGCTCGGCGAGACCAAGGAGCGCGGCTTCTCGATGGCGCTTTCGCGGCTGTTCGATCCGCGCGACGCGGACACCTGGTTCCTGGTTGCGCGCGACCACGAGGGCCACGCATCTGGGTTCATCCACCTCGTGCCGTGGGCCGCGGACGGGGCCGGGGTCGACGCGATGCGCCGCGACCGGGAAGCCCCCAACGTCATCAACGACTTCCTGATCGTGGAGGCGGCGCGGCTGCTCCCGGGACGTCGGCGTAACCCGGCTCTCACTGAACTTCGCCTTCCTGAGGGGCCTGCTGGAGGCGGCGGAGCGAGAGGGAGCGCCGTGGTGGACGCGACTGCAGGGCCGCGTCCTTCGGGCGCTGTCGGGCCAGTTCCAGATCGAGTCGCTCTATCGCTTCAACGAGAAGTTCGATCCGCGATGGCACCGACGCTACGCGTGCGTGCAATCCGTCGCGGACGTGTCGCGCGTTGCGCTCGCCATGGGCCGCGCGGAGGGCCAACTCCGTCTTCCGTGGGACCGTTGGCACCACGAGCAAGACATGGAGAGGCCGGTGCGGGGCACGACGGCGACCCTCCCCGGCGAGGCCGACGCCGTGGAGGAGGCTCCGGCAGTCCCGTTCGAGCGCGCTGCCCCGTCGCCGGCAGATCCGGCGCGCGATGTCCCGGCCCCGACGCACGAGCTATGGGAGGCGCGCGCGTGTTCGCACGGCTTCGCGCCGGATGAGGTCGCGCGCGACACGGTCAGCATCGAGGGGATGATCGATGCACGTCGCGCGATGGGTGGCGTGACGTTCTGGGTCCTGCGAGGCGACGCCGACGGTCCGACCCTCCAGGTGATCTTGGACCGCACACGCATGGGCCCGGGCGCCTACCTGCCGGCGGTGCACCTGGCCGTGGGGGATCGCGTCTGGGTGCGCGGCGCCCCCACGCGATCCCGGCGCGGCGAACCGTCTGTCCTCGCGGATGAGGTAGTGGCCAACCCGAACGTGCGAGACCACGGTGAGGATGCCGACCCGCACACGGGCCCCGGGGCAGGTCCGGGATCCGGCTTGACTTCAACTGAGCCCGTCCATATCGTTCGCTAGCGAACGACTTTCGACCGGCGGGTGGGCCGGCGGGCAGCGGGGGGTCGCCACGAGCGAGCGCATCCCGGTGGAGAGCGTCGACGTCTCCATCGAGCATTGGATCGGCGGGGCGCGCGTGCCGTCGGCGGACACCTTCACCGATGTGTCGCCGCTCGACGAGACAACGATCGCGGAGGTGGCACGCGGCGGCGCTGATGAGGTGGACGCCGCTGTATCGGCCGCTCGGGACGCCGCCACCGCGTGGGGCGCGAGGCCGCCGAAGGAACGTGCCGAGGTCCTGCACCGGATCGCCGACGGGGTGGAAGCCCGGGTCCCGGAGCTGGCGGCCGTGGAGACACGCGACAACGGCTCGCTCCTGCGTTCCCACAGGAACTCGGTCATGCCGAGGGTGGCGCGCAACTTCCGGTTCTTCGCGGACCACCTGCTGACGCTCGCCGACGAAGGCAACGACTACGAGGGGTTCGCCGAGCACTTCGCCTGGGATGCCGCCGGGGTCACGGCGGTGATCACCCCTTGGAACGCTCCGCTGATGCTGGCGACGTGGCGGGTCGCCCCGGCGCTGGCGGCGGGCAACACAGTGGTGCTCAAGCCCCCTGAGTGGGCCCCACTCACGGCCTCGCTCCTCGCCGACATCGCGCACGACGCCGGACTGCCCGACGGCGCCTTCAACGTGGTCCAGGGGATCGGCGAGGAGGCGGGTGCGGCGCTCACCGCTCATCCGGGCGTCGACCGCATCGCCTTCACGGGATCGGTGTCCACCGGGAAGCTCGTCGCCGCCGCCGCGGCCCCGAACCTCACTCCGGTGTCCCTGGAGCTGGGGGGTAAGTCGCCGTTCGTGGCGTTCGAGGACGCGGATCTGGATGCCGTCGTGCGCCAGGCCGTGGGGCAGTTCGACAACGCGGGACAGGTCTGCCTCGCGGGGACGCGCCTCATCATGGAGGCGTCGATGCGCGACCGGTTCCTGGATCGGTTCGCCGAGGCCGCACGCGCGATCGCGCAAGGCGACCCGCGCGAAGACAGCACCGACATCGGCCCGCTCATCGCGCGCGAGCACTTCGAGCGCGTCGACGGGTTCGTGCAGCGGGCGAAGGCCGACGGCGCCCGCGTGACGTTCGGCGGCGGCCCCAATGACGAACTCGGAGGCCTCTTCTACCGACCGACGCTCTTCGCGGACGCACCCGCCGGCTCGGAGATCCTGACGCAGGAGGTCTTCGGACCTGTGCTCACGCTGCAGACCTTCGAGGACGAGGACGAAGCCGTCGCCATCGCGAACGCCACCGACTACGGACTGGCGGCGATCGTGTACACGGGGGATCCCGCCCGAGCGGAGCGCGTGTCCCAGCGCGTGGTGGCCGGGACCGTCTGGGTGAACTGTTTCTTCGTGCGCGACCTCGCGGCGCCCTTCGGCGGGTCGCGGAACTCCGGGGTCGGCCGCGAAGGTGGCACCTGGAGCTTCGACTTCTACGCAGACGTCAAGAACGTCTGCACGGCACCGTGGAACTGACGGGAGGGGAGCAGGATGGGTGAGATCGTCGGCGCCGCGCTGGTGGCGCACGTCCCCACGATCATGCTGCCGGAGGAAGCTCGCAGGGGGCTGAACGACGGCAACGAGATCACGCTGGTCCCCGGCCTGCATCGGCTCCGGTCCGAGTGCCTCGACCGGCTGGCGCCCGACACGGTCATCGTGTTCGACACGCACTGGGAATCGACGTTCGAACACATCGTCACGTCGCACGACCGGCGGCGGGGGAAGTTCACCAGTCACGAGCTTCCCCGAGGTATGCGCCAGGTGCCGTACGACCTCCCGGGCGACCCGGAGCTCGCGAGGTCCATCGCGGCGCAGGCCGACGGCAGGGACGACTGCTGGATCCTCGCCTGCGACGACCCGTACCTGCCGATCTTCTACGGGACCGTCAACGTCTGGACGTTCCTGGGAGACGCGCAGACACGGTGGATGAGCGTCGCGATCAACCAGTGCTGCACCACGGAGGACTTCCTGCTGTTCGGCGAGCTGATCGGCAACGCGGTCCGGGCGAGCGATCGGCGCGTCGTGCTTCTGGCGTCGGGAGGGATGACCCACCGGTTCTACCCGTTCCGCGAGCTGCGCAACCACGAGAGCTCGGCAGTGCCCGCGAACATCCTGGATCGGGAGTCCTACGACGCCGACCAACGCGTGCTGAAGATGATGGAGGAGGGAGACCACGCGGGGATCATCGACGGGATGCCGGAGTACCGGCGTGCCGCACCGGAAGGGCACTTCGGGCACTACCTGATGCTGGCGTCCGCGATCGGTGGGGCGCGGTGCCGGGCGCCGGGCGAACGCTTCAGCGAGTACGAGGCGTCGGTGGGCACGGGGCAGGTGCACGTCTGGTTCGAGCGTCCGGCCGGCGGCTGGACCGCAGAAGGCGCGGCGTAGGCCGCACGTCACGAGGAAGGGGGACCACGTGGCAGATCAGAAGGAGATGGGCTACGAGCGTCTAGGGGCGAAGCGGCTGAGGCTTCCCGACGTCATCGCGCAATCGGTCGGGTTCATGGGACCCGTGTTCTCCGCAGCGTTCATCATCCCGCTGATCGTGGGAGTCAACGCCGCCGCCCGAGGCGCCGGCACCTCGGCCCCGCTGGCGGTGCTCATCGCCGGAGTGGGTGTCTTCGCGCTCGGCTGGATCGTTGCGCAATACGCCAAGCAGATCCATGCGGCGGGGTCCCTGTACGACTACGTGTCGAACGGACTGGGGGCGACGGTGGGCGCGGCGACCGGGTGGCTGTACTACGCCGGAACGCTGGTGCTCACCACGGGTCTCGGTGTTCTGATCGGCGGGTATGTGCACGACAGCCTTCTCCCCGCGTTCAACGTCGATCCGAAGATCCCGATCTGGGGCTGGGACGTCTTCTTCACCGCTCTGCTCTTCGTCGTGCTCTACTTCGGCGTGCAGATCTCGACGCGCGTGCAGCTCACGCTCGCCCTGGTCTCGGTCGCCGTGGTGCTGGCGTTCTTCATCTCCGTGATCGTGAAGCTCGGCGCCGACAACAGCCTCTCGAAGGCATTCGACCCGAAGCCCTCGCCCGACGGGTTCACCGGTATCTTGTTCGGCGTCGTGTACGGGGTGCTCATCTTCGTCGGCTTCGAGACAGCGGCGAACCTGGCGGAGGAGACTGCCGAGCCGAAGCGCTCGATCCCCCGTGCGGTGCTGTTGTCGGTGGTCGTCGTCGGAGTGTTCTACCTGATCGCCGCGTATGTGGAGGTCGCCGGCTTCGGGTTCAACCTCAAGGTGATCACGAGCCCGGCCGTGTCGGGCGCGCCACTGTTCGCGCTGGGCGCGCCCGGCGGTCAGTTCGGCTCGTCCTGGATCCTCAAGCTGCTCTTGATCGTGGTTCTGTTCGACATCCTCGCCGTGTACGTGGGCGCGGCAGTCGCCACGACCCGGGGCGTGTTCGCGATGGCGAGGGACCGGCGGCTACCGTCGGCGCTCGCCTCCGTCTCGACCAGGTACAGCACGCCGGTGGGGGCGATCGCGCTTCTCATCGTCGTGCAGGTCTTGTTCATCATCGCGTCCGAGGGTTGGAAGAGCCTGTTCGCGCTGGCGGGCCTGCCCCACTACTTCTCCCTGTTCGTATGGGCCTCGACGTTCGGCGGGTTCGCCCTCGTCGTCGTCTATCTGCTGATGTCCGTGGGCGCCCTTCGGGGAGTGCCGGAGGCAGGGACCAGTCCGGGCCTGATCGTCGCGTCGATCGTGGGCATCTTGATCACGGGGGCGGCGATCTTCGGCTCCTTCTACAAGGTGCCGAGCCCGACGATCCTTGCGCCCTGGTACGCGCTGATCTGGTTCGTGATCGGTCTGATCGTGATGTTCATCGCGAAGGGCCGTGAGCCGGCGAGCCAGGCGCTGTCGGACCTGCATTCGCAGGAGGCGGCGACGGGATGACCGAGCCCTAGCATCCGCGTCATGGCGCAACCGGAACGGCCTTTGCGGCTCGACGCGCCTCGCGAGGAGGCGCTCGAACACGCGGCGCGGCTCGTCGCCGAGGCGTGGCGGAGCTTCGACTCCTTCCGGCCCGAGGAGCCGCCGCTCGACGACCGCGTGCGCCGGCTTCTCGAGGGTTCGCTGCCGTCCGACCCGGTCCCCGTCCACGAGGCGCTCGACGACGCCGCGCGGATCCTCGACGAATCGATCGCGCAGGCGCGCCCGCGCTACTTCGCCTTCATCGGATCGAGCGGCCTGGAGATCGGGGCCCTCGGCGACCTGCTCGCTCACACGTACGACATCAACCTCGCCGTGGACGCGCGCGCCGCCACCGTGATCGAGGACCAAGCGGTGCGCTGGGCGGCCGAATTCATCGGGTTCCCCGCCGCCGGCGGCGCGTTCACGAGCGGCGGCACCATCAGCAACGTTTCAGCGATCGCCGCGGCGCGCGAACGAGCGATGCCGGGCTCGCGCCATACGGGCCTCGGCCAACGCCGCATCGCCGTCTACTGCTCGCAGGAGGTCCACTATTCCGTGACGCGGGCCGTCGAGCTCCTGGGCATCGGCTCGGACCATCTGCACGCGGTTCCACTGGACGGTCTCCGCCGCATGCGTCCCGATGCACTCGCCGTCGCGATCGACCGGGACCTCGCGCAGGGCGTCACTCCGGTAGCGGTCGTGGCGACGGCGGGCACGACGCTGACGGGAGCGGTCGACCAGCTCCAGAGCATCGCCGATGTCTGCGAGGAGCGAGGGGTGTGGTTGCACGTCGACGGCGCGTACGGACTCCCCGCGGCCGGGATCCCCTCGCGCGCGGAGGAGTTCGTGGGGCTCGCGCGCGCCGACTCCTGCTCAGTCGATGCTCACAAGTGGCTCTACCTCCCAAAGGCGTGCGGCGTGGTGTTGGTGAGGGACGACGAGGCCCTCGCCGCGGCGTTCTCGCACGAGCAGGGCTACCTGCCGCATCAGCAGCACGAGCTGCATGCCGTCGACATCACGCTGGAGTACTCGCGCCCCTTCCGGGCCCTGAAGCTGTGGCTCGCGTTCCGCGCGCACGGGGCGGCGCAGTTCCGAGAGGCGATCGAACGCAACCTCCAGGAAGCGGACCTCCTCTACCGTCGCGCCCAGGCCACGGAGGACTTCGAGGTGATGGAGGCGCCGCCCCAGCTCTCGATCGTGCCGATCCGCCACGTCCCCGCCGGCGTCGCCGACGTCAACGTCCACAACGAGGCGCTCGCGAAGGCGATCCAGGCCGACGGGCGGATCTACCTGTCGTCGGCCCTCATCGACGGTCAGGTCTGGCTGCGGCCCTGCTTCGTGAACTTCCGCACCACGGACGACGACGTCCTCGCCGTCCTCGACGTGGCGCGCGACCTCGGGGAGCGGGTCGCGCGCGAAGGGAGTGCGGCGTGAGCCTCGCCGGTCACCTGCCGGGTGACGACGGGCTGTTGCCGGCCGAGCGCAAGGTGTTGGACTCGCTCGGACACCTCCCGCTCGATTTTCGAGCGATGTGGGCGGTGTCCAACCTGTTCCGCAGCTCTGCGGCGATCCGGCGGCACATGGAGGCGAACGTGCTCGCTGCCGACCGGCTCAGCTGGACCTCGTTCGTGGGCCTGTGGGTGCTGTGGGTGTGGGGTGAGATGGAGGCCCGCGAGTTCGCCGCCGCCGTCGGGATCAGCCGGCCCACCGCCACGGGCGTCATGACCACGTTGGAGGCGCGGGGTCTCGTGACCCGGCGCAAGGACCCCAAGGACGGGAGGATCGTCGTCGTGACGCTCACCCATGCGGGCCGGCGCATGATCGAGACGTTGTTCCCGAAGTTCAACGCGGAAGAGTCCTCGGTCGCCGGGCAGCTCACCGGTGCCCAGCAGGACGACCTCGCCGCGATGTTGCGCTCGCTCCTGCGCGGGGTGATCCCCGCGCGCGCCTCAGATTAGCTGTCTGAGCGTCGCGGCTACTGGGCCGTCATGGCTCCGTCGACCACGACGGCGGAGCCGGTCATGAACGACGACTCGTCACTGGCCAGGAACAGCACCACGTTCGCGATCTCGCGAGGCTCGCCGGGACGGCCGATGGGTTGGAACGAGTCGATCGTGTCGTAGACGTGCTGGAGTCCACCCAACATCTCGGCGTGGGCGTAATTCACCGGCGTATCCACCCATCCGGGGCACAGGCAGTTGCAGCGGATCCCCTGCTTCGCATAGTCGAGGGCGATCGACCGGGACAGCATGAGGATGGCGCCCTTCGTCGCCGCGTAGATGGAGAGGAAGGGTTCGGACACCAGGGAGTTCACAGAGCCCGTGTTGATGATCGAGCCCCCGCCCTGAGCGAGCATGTGCGGGACGGCCGCGCGGCATCCGTAGATCGCGCCCTTGAGGTTCACGGCGATCGTGCGGTCGATCAGGTCGTCCGGCGCCTCGTGGAAGACGGTGGGAAGATTCACACCCGCGTTGTTGAACGCGACGTCGAGCCGTCCCCATCGCGCCACCGTGGCATCCGTGTACGCACGAACCTGAGCGTCGTCGGCCACGTCGGCCGTCACCGCGACCGCGACCTCACCGAGCGTGGCGACCGTCTCGCGCACGGCGTCCTCGCGTACGTCGACGCACGTGACCCGTGCGCCTTCCTCCACCAGGCGGATGGCGGTCGCTCTTCCGATCCCGGAGCCTGCCCCCGTCACGACGCAGACCTTGCCCGCTACCCGATCTCCCATCGTCGGTCCTCCTGTTCTAGTCCGGCAGGATGTCAGCTATCCGCGCCACGATCCGGCGGCACAGGTCCGGGACATCGGCCGGGTCGTCTGTGAACTGGCTGGGCTTGATGCAGATCGTCCAGAACCCTCGCGCGGTCTGTTCCGGGACCGACGCGAGCGCGGGCTCCAGCTCCGAAACGCTCGAAGCGTCGGGGAAGATGCCGCGCGTGCCTCCCACGAGCTCGAGGTCGTCGATCGACCGGCCGGCGTCACGCATCGCGGTCGCCAGGAGCACGAGATCGTCGTCCGTCGGCCGTCCGAGCGGGTTGAAGCCGTGGCCGTAGCGGACGAGGCGGCGCAGGACCGGCGCGTGGAGCCGCTGACCGCCGAACCACAGGCGAGGACCGTCGGCCCACCAGGGCGCCGGCTCCAGGCGCACGTCCTCGAACCGGTAGTGGTGGCCCTCGAACGTGGTGGGACCGCCTCGCCACAACGCCGCCCATGCGGCCAGGTGCTCGTCGAGGCGCTCGCCGCGCGTATCGAATGGAACGCCGAGCGCATCGTACTCGGCCCGATGCCAGCTCACGGTGGGTTGCACCACCAGGCGTCCCTCGCTCAGGAGATCGAGGGTCGCGAGCTCCTTCGCGATGAGCAAGGGATGTCGCAGTGGCGGGATCACCGCGCTCGCGACCAGCCGGACCCTCGTGGTCACGGCGGCCACCGCTGAGAGCAGCACGATGGAGGAAGGCCAGGGCGTCGCCGGATCCTGGTTGCCCGGTAACGCGTAGTCGCGGGGATTCGCAGGGAGGCCGTCGGCGTCGGCGCCGCGGCCCAGCACGACGTGCTCGCTCGCCATCACGCCGTCGAACCCCGCCTCTTCTGCATCGACCGCCAGTCGCACAAGCCCGGCCATGTCCCTCGGCGAAACGAGGGTGTGGTTCTCGGTGAGGATGAGGATCAGCCTCGGCGGCATCGGGAGCTCAAGCTACCGGGACGAGTAGGTCGATCGCCGGGTCGAGCGTTCCCGATGACCTGCGGCCGCGAAGCGAGCTCATCGCGTCCTCGAACTCCCTTCAGCCCGGACCGATCGCCGCCTGTTGGTCCGCGACGCGCTCGATCGACACCGCGACATCATCCCGCTCGAGGGGATCCCGCGACCTGGCCCGCACCACGCAAGCATATCCCCCGGGCGCCGTCGTTCAGGAGCGGAGAAGGACCTCGGCCTAGGCGCGGACCCGGGTCACCCGGTCCATCGCGCCGGCGATCACTTCACCGAACCCCGCGCCCAGCAGGGAACCGACGAGCGCGTCCCCCGGGTAGTGGACGCCTGTGTGGACGCGTGAGTAGGCGACCGCCCCGGCGGCCAGCGTGAGCGGCACCGCGAGGGCGGGGACCTCGTGTCCCACGGCGGCGGCGAATGCGAAGCCGGATGCGGAGTGGCCCGAGGGAAACGACGACGACGAGGGCATCCGTACGAGCCGATCGGGTGCCACGCCGGCATCGTCCCGGTCAGGCCTGCGACGCTCCGACAGCGGTTTGATCCCCAGGTTCACCGCCGCCGACGTGGCCCCGATCGCCACGAGTCCACGCACCGCCGCCCGCCGGCCGGAGCGGCCCCCCAACGCTGCCATGGCGGCGGCAACGCCCAACCAGATGCGCGAATAGTTCGCCGCGTCCGACAACCGACGGATGGGTGCGTCCAGCGTGGACGTTGGGGTACCCGCGACCGCGCGGTACACCGCCCGGTCGACGGCCGCCGCCTCACGCAGCGCCCGGGACACCCGGTCGCGTACGGGCCCGCCGCCCGCCGGCAGCCGGTCCGCGAGTCGATCCTCGACGGGACGCGCCCGGCCGCTCCCTTCACGCTCAGCCATGTGCCTACTACCTTGTCACGACCCGTGCCGGCATACGCTTGATCCCGTTCACGAAGTTCGAGCGGATCCGTTCGACGGGCCCGGCGAGCTCGATCGTGCGGAGCCGCGGCAGCAGCTCCTGGAACAGGATCGTGGTCTCCAGACGTGCGAGGTGCGCTCCGAGGCAGAAATGAGGGCCGCCGGGACCGAACGTGACGTGGTCGTTGGGCGCGCGGGTCACGTCGAAAGCGTAGGGGTCGGGGAAGACCGACTCGTCACGATTCGCGCTGACGTACCAGGTCACGACCTTGTCGCCCTCGTGGATCTGCGACGCCGCGCAGCTCCACGTCACGGGTTGCCGTGCGCCGGAAGTGCAGCACGGGCGTGGCCCACCGCAGGATCTCCTCGGTGGCCCTGGGGATCAGCTCCGGGCTGTTCCTGCAGCAACATCAGCTGCTCGGGATGCTGCATCAGCGCGAGCATGCCGGCGCTGATCGTGTGACGGGTGGTCTCGTTGCCGGCGATCATCAGCAGCGAGAAGTAGTTGTGATAGTCGGCCTCCGAGAGCACGCCCTCGGACTGGGCCACCGTGAGCGCCTGGATCACGTCCTCGGTGGGCTCGGCGAGGCGGAGCTCGCGTTGCCGGTCCGCATAGGACCAGACCTCCAGCGCGGCGGGGGACCGGAAGGGCAGGAGCCGGTACTCCTCCGTGTCCACGGCGTCCACCTGCGCCGCGGAAAGCTCGGGGTCCTGGTTGGCGATCATCTGATCGCCCCAGCGGATCAACTTCGGGGCGTCGTCCTGGGGGACCGTGAAGATCGAGCAGAGGAAGCGGATCGGGAGCTCGCGGGAGATCTCGCCGACGAAGTCGAACTCGCCCTGGGGGAGCGCACGGTCGAGCACCGAACGGGCGACGTCGCGGATGAAGTCCTCGTACTTGCCCACGCCGCGCGCCGAGAACCGCGACGAGCAGATGCGACGGAGCTCGGTATGACGCGGCGGATCGGTTTCGAGCATGGTCTTGCGCACGTCGAGCTGCTCGCCATCGAGCTCCTCGAGGGCCACCGCGCCCTTCTGCGAGGAGTAGGTCTTCCAGTCCATGTGGACCTCGGCGAGGTCGTCGTACCGCGTCACCGCCCAGAAGCCGCGGTTGAGGCCCGGCTCCGGGTGCCAGATCACGGGGGCCTCGTGGCGAAGTCGGTCGAACCACTCGTACGGCAGGCGTTCGACGTAGTTGTCGGGATCCACCAGATCGATGTCGCCGAGCGTCGGGGGCATGTTCATCTCCATCAGTGGAACGGCATGTAGTAGCGCAGCTCCCAGTCCGTGACGCTCGTGGTGGACGGGTCCTCGACCGCTAAGAGGTACCGATCCCATTCGCCCCGTTTGAGGATCGTGAACGCCTCCACGATCTCGGGGCCCAGAGCCGCGCACAGGCGGTCATCGTCGTTGAGGACCTGGAGCGCGTCCGCGAGCGTCGGCGGGATCCGCACGTCGGTGTCGGGATCGGCGGCGACCGGCTGCGGCGGCTTCAGCTCCATCTCGTCCTCCACCCCGAACCGTGCCGCATGCAGCACAGCGGCACCCACGAGGTAGGGGTTCGCGGCGGCGTCAGCCGTGCGTTGCTCCAGACGCGTCCCCTCGCCGCGCGCGGGGGGGACCCGCACGCTGACGCTGCGGTCGTCGTGACCCCAGTTCGCCCAGTAGCCGTTCAACATGTCGGGCTGCAGTCGCTTGTACGCGTTCACGTGCGGGGCCATGATCGCGGCCATACCGGCGTGATGCGCCAACAACCCCGCGACGCTCTGACGCGCGAGCATCGACAGGCCCTCGAGGTCGTTCGGGTCGTGGAACGCGTTGGAGCCGTCCTCCCTACGGAAGCTGAGATTCACGTGCATCCCGCTGCCGCCCCGGTCGTTGATCGGCCGGCCGAGGAAGGTGGGGAGCTTGCCGTGCCGCATGCCCACCTCGCGGATCAGCAGACGGAACAGGAACGCCTCGTCGGCGGCCGCGATCGCGTCGTTGTACTTGATGTTGACCTCGTAGGTCGACTCGTCGTACTCCGTGGACCAGCTCTCGACGGGGAACTCGCTCGTGAGCAGCGCGGCGACCATGGCATCGACACACCCCGAAGGGTCGACGGTAGGGCCCGTCCCGTAGACGCGGTGGCTCGGCAGCAACACGGGACGCCAGGCGCCGCTCGCGTCCTCCTCCATCAGGTAGAACTCCAGCTCGAAGCTGATCTGGGGCTCCAGCCCCTTCGCGCGCCAGGCCTCCACCGCGCGACGCAGGACCTGGCGGGGGTCGATGGGCACCGGCTCGCCGCGAACCATGGCGTCGCCCACCCCGACGATCGTGTTCTCCTCCCATCCGGGGCGAAGCGTTGAGCGATCGAGGACGACGTCGATGTCGTGCAGACCCACGTCGAACTGGGTGTTGGGCACCATGAGGATCTCGCGGTCGTGGGTGAGCGGGTACACGCCGATGCAGAACGCCGAGTGGCCGGCCTCGGCGACGTCGCCGAACAGGTACTTCCCGCGCTCGAGGCCCAAGATGTCGGGGTAGAGGAGCCGGAGCCGCTTGCCCTTCGTGTCCATCCGCCCTCCCTCGGCCTCTGCGGGCACCTTATGCCCGGGAGATGCCGGTTGCGCCCGGAATCGTTCGGGCACAAAATATCGCGTCCGCGCGAAGGATGGGAGGGCCCACGTGCCGATCGGCGAGACGATCACACTCGACGCCCTCGAGCGCGATCCCTACCCGATCTATGCGCGGCTGCGCGACGAGGAGCCGGTGAGCTGGGTGCCGGCCGTCGGGCTGTGGCTCGTGACCCGCTACGACGACGTGCGTGCGGTGGACCACACCCCCGAGGTATTCACCGCCGCCACGGAGCCCTCAACGCTGAACCGCACGATGGGCGTGAACATGCTCGGGATGGAAGGCGCCGAGCAATCGTGGATCCGGGCGATCACGGAGAGCCCGTTCCGGCCGAAGGACGTCGAGGAACGCACGCAGGGGATGATCCCGAAGCTCGCGAACGAGCTGGTCGACGGGTTCGACACGCTCGGGGAAGTGGATCTGTTCCGCACGTACGCCGACCCGATGTCGGTGCGCTCCCTGCGGTTCATGCTCGGCCTGGACGAGGTCCCCTGGCAGGACATCCTCCGCTGGAACGAGGGCCTCATGCCGGGCCTCGCGAACTTCGAAGGTGATCCGGCGAAACAGGCCCCGGCCGATGCCGCCAGCGGCGAGTTGGGGGCCGCGATCGAGCGGGTGCTGGACCGTCTACAGGACGCACCGGACGGTTCGGTGCTCTCGTGGATGCTGCACCACGAGGAGGACGGGCGTCGGATGTCTCGTGCCCAGATCGTCGCGAACACGAAGCTGATGCTGTCCGGGGGACTGCAGGAGCCTCGGGACCTCATCGCGCTCACGCTCTGGGCCTTGCTCCTGGAGCCCGAGCGATACGAGGAGGTCCGGGTCGATCGCACCTTGGTGAAGGCCGCTGTCGAGGAGACGCTGCGATGGGCGGGACCGGTGGGGACGTCCACGCGACAGACCACCCGATCCACCGAGCTGGCCGGAGTGGAGCTCGAGGAGGGGGCGCTGATCGGCGCCGTGCTCGCATCGGCGAACCGCGACCCGCGCCGCTGGACGGAACCCGACCGATTCGACCTGCACCGCAAGGAGGGCGCCCACCTCGCGTTCGCGGCCGGAACCCATTTCTGCCTGGGCGCCTGGTTCGGGCGGCACCTCGCTCGCGTGTCGCTCGAGATCCTGCTCGATCGACTTCCCGTCCTTCGGCTGGATCCCGACAGGGCGCTGACGCTGCGTGGCTGGGAGTTCCGGGCACCGGACGCCCTGTGGGTCCGCTGGGGTCCTGCCTCGTGATCCGTCGACCCGCGCGCGCGGAGACCGTGGGCTCGCTGCTTCGTCCCCCGGTGCTCAAGGCGGCGGTGGCCGAATACTACGCCGAGGGGCACTCCGCGAAGCTGGACGAGGAACGTGCGAAGGACCCCACCGCCCTGCGCGCCGTCGAGGACGAAGCGATCCGCGACGTCGTCCGGCGACAGATCGACTGCGGCCTCGACGTGATCACGGACGGGGAGTTCCGTCGCTGGATGTTCATGAACTCGTTCTACGACGCCGTCTCGGGCGTGCGGACGCGCAAGACCGTGCGGTTCCGCAACGACCGGGACGACGACGTGGAGCTCAGCGTCCACGAGGTTGTGGCCCGTCTGAGGGCGGTGGACTCCCCGGCGGCGCGCGAGGCGGCGTTCCTCGCCCAAGTGGCGGACGGCGTTCCCTTCAAGGTGACGTTCCCGGCCGCCTCCATCTTCACGCACCCGTTCACGACCGTGGCGGGTCCCGAGGAGAGCGGCTACGAGGGGCTCGAGGACTTCGTGGACGACGCGATCCGGATCGAGCGCGCGCTCGTGGCCGATGCCATCGCCGCCGGCGCGCGATCCATCCAGTTCGATTTCCCCCTCTACCCGTATCTGTGCGACCGCGCGTGGATCGCGCGATTCGAGGCGGCGGGATACCGTATCGAGAACCTCGTCGAGGCCGCGCTCGGCGCTGATGCGGCCGTGCTGGAGGGCATCCCCGACGACGTCACGGTCGGACTCCACATCTGTCGCGGGAACTACCGGTCGTCGTGGATATGCGAGGGCTCGGTCGAACCCGTGGCAGAACAGGTCTTCGGCGAGCTGCCCTACGACGTGTTCCTCGTCGAGTGGGACGACCGGGGCCGGGACGGGGGTTTCGAGCCGATCCGATTCCTGCGCG
Source organism: uncultured Actinomycetes bacterium (assembly GCA_963850315.1). Lineage (GTDB taxonomy): Bacteria > Actinomycetota > UBA4738 > UBA4738 > HRBIN12 > JAOUEA01. Next base: position 10,785 of record CAWKKN010000001.1, on the reverse strand, counting down.
AGGGGTCGATCATGGTGATGGGTATCGTTTCCACGAAGAGGCAAGAGCTCGAGCGCGACGACGACCTGGTGCGGCGGATGGAGGAGGCCGGAGCGATCGCGGGCGGGATCCACCGTCTGGCGATCAGTCCTCAGTGCGGGTTCGCCTCCGTGATGGTGGGCAACGAGATCGACGAGGGCGGCCAGTGGCGCAAGCTCGAGTTGGTCGGCCGCGTCGCCGACCGGCTCTGGGGTTGACGCTTCACCGACCCGCACGGCAACGGATCGATCGACCGGTGAAGCGCGCGATCGTCCCTCAGGAGCGCTTCGGGGGACGGATCCCCCTGAATTCCCAATCACCGCCCAACGCCGTCGAGACGACCTCCTCGCTCTCGCTGGGTTGCGCGCCGACGTCCTCGCGGACCGGCACCGAACCCTCCACGATCGTGTTGCGGAGGGTCCCGAGTCCGTCGACCTCCACCTCCACGACGTCGCCCGGCTGCACGGAGCGCGAGTGCGCGGGCGTCCCGGACAGGATCACGTCGCCGGGGAGCAGCGTGATCGTGCGCGCGATGTCGGCTACGAGGTAGTGCATGTCCCAGATCATCTCGTCGGTGTTGCCGTCCTGGACGACGTCGCCGTTGACCCGGGTCTGCAGGCGCTTGCCGTGGAAGTCCCAATCGGTCACGAGGCCCGGCCCCAGCGGACACAGGGTGTCGCTGCCCTTGACCCGCAGCATCGAGCCCGCGTCGGTGTCGCGGAAGTCGTGCAGCCCGTAGTCGTTCGCCACCGTGTATCCGCGGATGTACGCCCCGGCCTCTTCCGGCGCCACGTGCAGGCAGCGCTCACCTATCACGATGGCGATCTCGCCCTCGTAGTTGAGGTAGCGACACCGAGGGGGCCGCACGATCTCTCCGCCGTGCGCGTTGAGGGCCGTGGTCGGCTTGTGGAAGTAGGTGGGAGCGGCGGCGAGCTTCGCCCCGAACTCGGCGCGCCGACTCTCGTAGTTGAGATGAACGCAGACGATCTTCGAGGGCTGGACCGGCGGGAGATGGACCGGTTCCTCCGCCGGCAGGCGGCGGCCGTCGGGCGTCACGAGATCGTCGCCCTCTCGCGTCACCGTCGTCGCCGTGCCGTCGAGCAGGATCCGTCGCGTCTCCATCGCTCCTCCCGAGGGCTCGTCGGGGCCCGACGTAGGATAGGCGGATGCCGGAGCTGAGGGGCTTCATGCTTCCGCGCTCGCCGCAGGGACGGGCGTCGATCGTACCGACACCCCCCTGGCACTACTCCGGCGACGTGCTGACCATCGAGTACCGCACGGATCCCGGCCACGTCGAGGCGTTGCTGCCGACGGGGGTGGGTCTGGCGGGCGACGATCCCGGCGCCGTCGCCGTGATCTGGGCCGACTGGCAGTCGTGCAGCGACACGGGTGAGGAGCTTCTGGACCCCGTGCGCTCGCAGTACAAGGAGTGCTTCGTCGTCGTGCGATGCCGCAGGGGCGATGACACGTTCTCACGCTGCGTGTACATCTGGGTGGACAAGGACTTCGCGCTCGCGCGCGGGTGGTATCAGGGGTACCCGAAGAAGCTCGGCGCGATCTGGATGACGCGTCCCGTCACCGTGGGCCGCGCGGGGCCGCGCCTGGAACCCGGAGGCGTACTGGGTGCCACCCTCGCCGCGAACGACCGCCGCCTCGCCGACGTCACGCTCACGCTGACGGGCGAGAGCGAGGACGGGGGCTTCGTGAACGCGCTGCCGATGTTGCACACGCGGTGGATGCCGAACATCGATCCCGCGCAGCCGCCGAGCCTCGACGAGCTCGTCACCATGCGCTCGCAGGACGTCGAACTGGGACCCGCATGGACCGGTGTGCCGACGGTGGCGTTGCACGAGGCGCCCGGCGAGGAGCTCGCAGTGCTCGCCCCGCGCGAGATGATCGCAGGGTACTGGCGGCAGGTCGGTGCGACGTTCGCGGGCGGCTCCAGCCTCGGTCGCGTGTCGGCGAGCTGATCGCCGCGCGGCCGGAGTCACGCGTGCGGTAGCCTCGGGCGTCATGCGACTCGTTCGATGCCGTCACGGAGAGCGCATCGTCACCGGTGCCGTGCAACCCGGTGACGACGTGGTCCGGATCCTTCAGGGGACGTTCTTCGAGGACCCGATCCCCACGGGGGAGGAGGTGCCGATCGACGACGTCCGCCTCTTGGCGCCGATCCTGCCGTCGAAGCTCGTCTGCGTGGGGAAGAACTACGCGGCACACGCGGCGGAGTTCGGGATGACGGTGCCGGAGGAGCCGCTGCTGTTCCTGAAGCCCTCTACCGCCGTCATCGGACCGCACGATCCGATCCGCCTCCTCCCGATCAGCAAGCGGGTGGACTACGAAGGGGAGATGGCGGTGGTGATCGGGCGCCTCGCGCGCGACGTCAGGGCCGAGGAAGCGTACCGGGTGATCTTGGGCTACACGTGCGCGAACGACGTGACGCTCCGCGACCTGCAGAAGACCGACGATCAATGGGCACGCGCGAAGGGATTCGATGGTTCGTGTCCCCTCGGGCCTTGGATCGAAACCGTCGTCGACCCGAACGACGTGCGCCTGTGGACGCGGTTGAACGGCGACACCGTCCAGTCGGGGCGGAGTCAGGACATGGTGTACGGAGTCGCGACACTCATCGAATACATCACCTCGTTCATGACGCTCTTGCCGGGTGACGTCCTGCTCACCGGGACGCCCGAGGGCGTGGGGCGCCTGAGCGACGGGGACGTGGTCGAGGTCGAGGTCGAGGGCGTCGGCACCCTGTCGAACCCGGTGGTGGGCTCCACGTGATCGACCAGGTGCGGTGCCGGTTCGCGCCGGCGCCGAGTGGCTCGCTCCACGTAGGGAACGTTCGCAGCGCGCTCTTCTCGTGGCTGTGGGCGCGCCGCAACGCCGGGGTGTTCATCCTGCGTGTGGAGGACACCGATGCGAGCCGCGTCACGGAGGAAGCCGTGCGCGGCGTGCTGGAGGATCTGCATTGGCTGGGACTCGATTGGGACGAGGGACCCGACGTCGGGGGCCCGTACGGGCCCTACCGGCAATCGCAACGCTTCGACATCTATCGCGACCACGCCGACCGCCTGTTGGCGCAAGGGGACGCCTACCGCTGCTACTGCACGTCCGAGGAGCTGGAGGAACGTCGGGTGGCGGCAAAGGGACGCGGGGACGCCCCGGGCTACGACGGCCGCTGCCGCGACCTTACCGACCGCGAGCGGGCGGCCTTCGAGGCGGAGGGCCGGTCGTGGGTCGTTCGCTTCCGGATGCCGGAGCACGAGTGGGTCGTCCAGGACCTCGTGAAGGGCGAGGTGCGATTCGCACCGGGACAGGTGAGGGACTTCGTGCTCCTGCGTTCTGACGGCTCGCCGGTATTCCTGCTGGCGGTCGCCGTCGACGACCTGTTGATGGGGGTCACCACGGTGGTGCGCGGCGACGACCTGCTGGCCAGCGCGCCGCGCAACGCTGCGGTGATCGAAGCGCTGGGGGGCGCACCGCCCGCGTACGCACACGTCCCGCAGGTGGTCGGTCCCGACCGTCAACCCCTGTCGAAGCGCCATGGCTCCACGAGCGTGGAAGCGTTCCGGGAGCAGGGCTTCCTTCCGGAGGCCCTCGTCAACTACCTGGCCCTGCTGGGCTGGTCGGCCGCCGACGAGCGAGAGTTCATGGCCGTGGAAGAGCTGGTCGCGGCGTTCGACCTCGCGCGGGTGTCGTCGAACCCCGCGGCGTTCGACACCGAGAAGCTGACCTGGATGAACAACCACTACGTCCAGCGGCTCGACGACGACGATCTCGCCTCGCGATGCCTGCATTTCCTCAACGAGGCCGGTCTCACGCCCGACCCCGTCACCCTGCTAGCCGCGATGCCGCTCGTGAAGGAGCGCATGAAGACCCTGAGAGAAAGCGTGAGCCTCCTGCGGTTCCTGTTCACCGACGACGTCGTTCCCGATGAGAAGGCCCGAGCCCTGATCGCGAAGGCGCCGGCGGGCTACATCGCCGCCGCGGCGGATACGCTGGCACGTGTGGAGCCCTGGGACGCGCACGCGCTCGCCGCCGGGATGGACGATCTCGCGTCATCCATGGGGCTGAATCGGACGAAGGGCTGGCAACCGATCCGCGCCGCGGCGACGGGCTCGAACATCTCGCCACCCCTGCCGGAGTCGCTGGCGTTGCTGGGCCGCGACCGCACGATCGCGCGCCTTCGGGCGGTGGGAGACTGACCGATATGCGCCGGGTCTTGATGGCAGTCACGGCGGCGATCGTCGTCGCGGGGGGGGTGAGCCTGCCTGGCACCGCGATGCCGGCGCAGACCGGGCACGCTCGCGTCGACGTGGGTGCGCTCCGGCCGCCGATCGTGTGGCATCCGTTCGGCTACGGGCCCAAGCGCCGTGCGCAGATGGCCGCCTACTCGAAGCGTCACTACGGGGTGCGGACCTGGCGCCTGAGATCGCCCAAGGTCATCGTGGAGCACTACACGGCCGGCAACTCGGTGACGAGCGTCTTCAACTACTACCGCGCGAATACCCCCGACCTGGGGGAGCTGCCGGGAGTGTGCGCGCACTTCGTGATCGACCGGAACGGGACGATCTACCAGGAGGCGCCGTTGTGGATCCGCTGCCGACACGCCGTAGGCCTGAACTACACGGCGATCGGCATCGAGCACGTCGGCACGAGCGATGCGCAGGTCCTGCACGATCGCGCGGAGATGCGGGCCTCGCTCCGGCTCACGCTGTGGCTCGTTGCCAAGTTCCACATCCAGGTGCGCAACGTCATCGGTCACGCCGAGGCGTTGATGAGCCCCTATCACCGCGAGCGGTACCGGTCCTGGCGCTGCTACGTGCACGCGGACTGGCAGCATCGCGACATGATCACCTACCGGGGGCTCCTGCGGAGGCGCGCGCGGCTCGCCGGCGTCCCGATCGGCCCCGCGCCGGTCTGGGTCAACCCCCACTGCTGATCGGCCGTCCCTCGTTTGGGGCCGAACCGCCTACAACCATGGTTCGGATGGAGGAAGCGACAAGTAGTCCGTCGGGCTGATACCTCGCCCACCCTACGCCGCCTACTATCCCGGGGCGTGGGGGGTGCGCTGAAGAGCCGCGATTTCCGGCTGTTGGTGACAGCTTCCGCGATGTCGTCCCTGGGCGACGAGCTGGCGCTGATCGCCCTCACGCTCAAGGTTGCGAACCGCGCGAACTCGGGGTGGGAGGTGGCCGCCCTCCTGCTCGCCGGGCTGTTGCCGCTCGTGATCTTCGCCCCGGCGGCCGGGGTGATCGTGGACAACTTCGAGACGACACGCACGTTGGCCCTCGCCACGGCCGTTCAGGCGGTGCTCGCGCTCGCGCTCGCGTTCGTCACCGGCCTGCCGACGATCCTGTTCCTTGCATTTCTGCTGGGGACCGGCGCCGCCGTGGCGACGCCCGCCCTCTACACGCTGGTGCCGGCCGTGGTCGGCGACGAGCAGGCCACCGCCGCCAACGCCTACCTCGAGACCGCGCGGTACGCGGGGATGATCGCAGGTCCGCTGTTGGCGGGGACGCTCTACTGGAGCGTGGGTGCGAAGGTGGCGCTGATCGCCGACGCGGGAACGTTCGTCGTGATCACGATCACGGCGCTCGCACTAACGACCCGGCGGCATCCCGCGGGGTCGGCGACCGACGGCGCGCAGGAGGAGGCCCGGGCCGGGATCGGAGTGATCCGCAGGGATCGGCTCCTCGTGGTGACGTTCTCCGTCTTCGCGATCGTGATCCTGTTCGCGGCGATGGACAACGTGGCCGAGGTGTTCTTCGCGCGCGACACCCTCGACGCCGACGGTTGGGGATACGGATTGCTGGCCTCGATGTGGATCGTGGGCATCGTCATCGGCGCGTCGCTGATCGCCAGGCGCCTCGCGGACGACCAACTCTTGCCGGCGTTGATGGTCGCGTCGCTCGTGGGTGGGCTCGCGGTGGCCACCGCGGCGCTGCTCCCAGTGCTGGGACTGGCGTTGGCGATGTTCGTGGTGGGAGGCGTCGCGAACGGCGTGCAGAGTGTGTCGGTGCGGAGCCTCGTGGTGCACCGCGTCGAGGACCGCTACCGAGGCCGCGTGTTCGCGGCATACGGGGGGCTCGCGAACGGCATGCAGATCGGCGCCATGGCGCTCGCCGGATGGCTCGTCGTAGCGTTCGGCGGACGGGCGACGTTGCTGGTCGGCGGTGTGGGATGTGCGGTCGCCGGATCCGTCGGGCTGCTGTGGTATGGCGCGCTTCCCGTATCCGTGCGCGCGATGCCCGAGGTTTCCGGCGAACGGTCCAACGGGCGCGCCGACGTCACGGTCAGCGTTGTGGAGTCGGCCGGCACCATGGTCCACATCCCCGAAGTCGAGCCAACGGCCGGGACGAACCCGCACCGATGAGCGCCGCCCGGACGGTGGTCTTCCCCCACGCGGCCTAAGGTGCGGGAGATGTCACTGCAGAATCGGGTCACGCCGCTCGGCGAGTTGCTCGGGGACCCGGCTCGCGGTCTGGTGTACGGGAATCGGGGCTGCCTCCACGATGCCGAGGGCCGCATCCGCAGGCGCTATGCGGGGAAGCGATGGATCGCCTGCCGGCTGACGTTCCGCGGCTGGCAGCGCGGACCTCTGATGCAGTCCGGTCGCTTCACCGAGCTGTTCTTCCTGGACGACGCGACTGCGTTCGCCGCGGGCCACCGTCCCTGTGCGCTCTGCCGCCGCGAGGACTACGAGCGCCTGACGGAGATCTGGCGTGATCTGCACGCCGGCCAGATCGGGGCGGATGCCGTGGACGCGCAGCTCCACACGGAGCGGGTCGACCCCCGCACCCGGAGACATCGCTGCCACGAAGCGCGATCGGACGAACTCCCGGACGGCGCGTTCGTCCTTTGGGACGACGAGCCCTATCTCGTGCTCGGGCCGTACCTACTCCGGTGGACGCCTGCCGGTTACGCGGCGCGCAGGTCGCGACCGGTACGCCAACCGGCCCGCGTGATCACGCCTCCGTCTCTCGTTGCGGCTCTGCGCGCCGGGTGGGACCCCCTCGTCCCGTTCCTCCACCCGTCGACCGCGGGCCGGCCCCGGGAACGGGGTCTCGACACCTGTACCGAGCATGAACGGAGCCTCGGGGAGGCGGGTGGTCGTCGCTCGTAGGGGGAAGCTCGTTCGTAGTCCCAACGGGGTTCGAACCCGTGTCTCCACCTTGAGAGGGTGGTGTCCTAGGCCACTAGACGATGGGACCGCGTGCTCGAAGAGGCGCGTCGCCGTCCGGAGCGTTCCCGATGATATCGGACGACATCGAGGCGGGCCCGACGCGGGCGCCTGGCGCTGGACGATGCGAGCTACAGTGGCGGGCGTGTCCGACGTCGCCGCGCGCAGCGCGCCGTTCCGGGTGGTCGTGGCCAAACCAGGCCTCGACGGCCATGATCGAGGCGCAAGGGTCGTCTCCCGGGCGCTCCGCGACGCCGGCTTCGAGGTGATCTACACGGGTCTGTGGCAGACACCCGAGCAGATCGCGGAAGTGGTGCTGCAGGAAGACGCCGACGCGCTCGGCCTCTCCTGCCACTCGGGGGCGCATATGACGCTCTTCCCCGAGGTGACGGCAGCGTTGCGCTCCCGCGGGGTAACCGACGTGCCGGTGTTCGCAGGCGGGATCATCCCGCAGCGTGACGTCGAACCGTTGGCGGCTGCAGGCGTCGAGCGCGTGTTCCCGCCGGGTACCCCGTTGCCCGACATCGTGACGTGGCTCCGCGGCCGCCTCGGCGAGGCGAACGAACGGTCCACGGGATGAGCCGGGCCGAGGACTGGAGGCGCGCGTACGACGCCACGACGCGTCACCCCGACGGCGCGACGACGTTCTCCGGGATGCCACTGGATCCGCTGTACACGCCGGCGTCCGTTCAAGGGCTCGACCCCGAGCGCGATCTCGGCTACCCGGGCTCGTTCCCGATGACGCGTGGTGTCTATCCCAGCATGTACCTCGGCCGCCCGTGGACGATGCGGCAGTTCGCGGGCTTCGGCTCGCCCGAAGAGACGAACGCTCGCTACCGCTACCTGCTGGAGCGTGGCCAAACCGGCTTGTCGGTTGCGTTCGACCTCCCCACGCTGATGGGCCGCGACTCTGACGATCCGTTCTCGCGAGGCGAGGTCGGACGATGCGGGGTCGCCACCGATTCCCTTGCCGACTTCGAGCTGCTCTTCGACCGGATCCCGCTGGATGCCATCACGACCTCGATGACGATCAACGGCCCAGCGGTGATCGTGTTCGCGATGTTCCTCGCTGCCGCCGAGCGTCAGGGCGTGGCGTGGTCCTCACTCGGCGGCACGTTGCAGACCGACATCTTCAAGGAGTACATCGCCCAGCGCGAATGGCTGTTCCCACCCCGGCCCCACCTGCGCCTCATCGCCGATCTCATGACGTTCTGCGCGCAGGAGGTGCCGCGCTTCCACCCGATCAGCGTCTCCGGCTACCACATCCGCGAGGCGGGGTCGACCGCGGTGCAGGAACTGGCGTTCACCCTCGCCGACGGGTTCGCCTACGTCGAGCTTGGGATGGAGCGAGGGCTCGACGTCGACGCCTTCGCCCCACGGCTGTCGTTCTTCTTCAACGCGCACATCGACTTCTTCGAGGAGATCGCGAAGTTCCGCGCCGCCCGCCGGATGTGGGCGACGCGCCTGCGCGACCGCTACGGGGCGAAGGACGACCGGTCGCTGCGCCTTCGGTTCCACACCCAAACGGCCGGGTGCTCGCTCACCGCCGAGCAACCCGAGAACAACATCGTACGAACCGCGTTCGAAGCCCTCGCGGGCGTCTTGGGCGGCACGCAATCGCTCCACACGAATTCCCTGGACGAGGTCTACGCGCTCCCGACCGACCGCGCGGTGACCATCGCGCTCCGCACCCAGCAGATCATCGCGCACGAGACCGGCGCCGCGAACGTCATCGACCCGCTCGGGGGCTCCTACTTCGTGGAGGCGCTCACCGATCGCGTGCAACGGGAGGCCGAGGCGTACATCGGACGGGTCGAGGACATGGGCCGTGGCTCGATCCTGGAAGGGGTCCTCAAGGGGATCGACGACGGTTTCTTCCTCGCCGAGATCGCCGACGCCGCGGCGCGCGAACAGGCGCGGTTCGATGCGCTGGACCTGATCCGGGTCGGCGTGAACCGCTACGTCGACCCGACGCAGGACGACATCGAGATGCTCCAGATCCCGATGGCGACGGAGGACGCGAAGGTGACATCGGTGCAGGAGATGCGTGGACGGCGGGATCCGGCCCGGGTGGACGCCTCGTTGACGGAGCTCGAGGGCGTCGCCGCCTCCGATACCAACATCGTGCCTGCGTTGCTCGACTGCGCTCGTGCGTACTGCACCGAAGGAGAGATGGTCGGGGCGCTGCGCGCCGTCTTCGGCACGCATCCCGAGACGATCCGGATCTAGGCACGATCGAGGCAGGAGGCCGAAGGGTGCAGCGCCGAACGTTGACCGAGGAGCAGCAGGAGCTGTTGGCACTGATCCGGCAGATCGTGCGCGACAAGGTGGCGCCGCGTGCCGCGGAGATCGACGCCACCGGGGAGTTCCCGTGGGACATCGTGGAGGTCTTCCGCGAGGCGGGGATCTTCGGTTTGCCGATCGACGAGGCGTTCGGCGGCACCGGCACAGGGGAGCTCATGACGATCGTGGCGATCGAAGAGGTCTCGAAGGCGTGCGCGACCAGCGGTTTGCTCCTCGCGGTGCAGGCGTTGGGAAGCCTCGCGCTTCGCCTCGCGGGAACCTCCGAGCAGCAGCAGCGGTTCCTGCCCGCCCTGGCGAGCGGGGAGCGCCTTGCCGCCTACGCGCTCAGCGAGTCGGGGTCGGGATCCGACGCCGCCGCCATGCTCAGCACCGCGCGTCGCGAGGGCGACGCCTACGTCTTGGACGGCACGAAGCGCTTCATCACGAACGCGGGGGTCGCCGGTCTCTACACCGTGTTCGCGCGCACCGATCCGGATGCGGGGCACGCCGGGATCTCGTGCTTCGTCGTGGAGCCCGACTCGCCCGGGTTCGAGGTGCTGCGCATCGAGCCGAAGATGGGCATCAAGGGCTCCACGACCGGCGAGCTGGCGTTCGATGGATGCCGCGTTCCGCCCGAGAACCTCGTCGGGGCCGAAGGGGAAGGGTTCACGATCGCGATGCGGGTCCTGGACCGCTCCCGTCCCGGGATCGCAGCGCAGGCTCTGGGGATCGCGCAAGGCGCCACGGACTACGCGCTGGAGTACGCGAAGACGCGCGAGACCTTCGGTGGGGCGATCGTGCGCCATCAGCTGATCGGCGGGAAGCTCGCCGACATGGAGACGAAGACCGAGGCGGCACGCGGGCTCCTCTACGAAGTGGGCCGCATGATCGACGCGGGGATCGCCGGTCCGGCGCTGTCGAAGGCGTCGGCGATGGCGAAGGTGTTCTGCTCCGACACCGCGATGGAGGTCACGACCGACGCGGTCCAGGTGTTGGGCGGGTACGGCTATATCAAGGAGTACCCGGTCGAGCGGATGATGCGCGACGCGAAGATCACCCAGATCTACGAGGGCACGAACGAGATCCAACGGCTGGTGATCGCACGCGAGATGGCGCGCGAGACTCGGGAGATCGTCCTGGGTTTCGCGTGAGGCTCACGCGTTGCCAAGGACCTTGTACATCTGCCGGCTCATCTCTGTGTACCCCAACGACTCGTAGAGGCTCCGGGCGCGGCGATTGTCCCCGTACACGTTGAGCTCGATCCGGGCGATCCCATCGCTGTGCGCCTGTTCCTCGACCAG